>NZ_RSEJ01000013.1 GCF_009910675.1 Photobacterium alginatilyticum
GCACCATTTATTAGCAACTGTTGCGTAAAGCAGCATTGCAAAAGTTAAAGCCTAACCGCTTTTGCTTTTGCCTCGATAGCTCAGTCGGTAGAGCAGAGGATTGAAAATCCTCGTGTCGGTGGTTCGATTCCGCCTCGAGGCACCATATTAATAGAGCCGAGATTCAAGGTTCGAGAATCGAGTTGTTAAAACTCGATACTCTCCACTCGACTCCTAGAGATAATTCCCCCTTAGTTCAGTTGGTAGAACGGCGGACTGTTAATCCGTATGTCGCAGGTTCGAGTCCCGCAGGGGGAGCCAAACTTCGATTTAAGCTTCGGCTTGAAAAGAATAAAAATAAGTAGTTCATCTTTATAGAGATAACTGCACTTGTGCCGACTTAGCTCAGTAGGTAGAGCAACTGACTTGTAATCAGTAGGTCACCAGTTCGACTCCGGTAGTCGGCACCACTCTTTGAAACCTCATCTTTTGATGAGGTTTTTTTTCGTCTGAATCCCCGCCATAAACATTCCGTATCATATTGGGTCACTCGGCAGTTATAGTTTACAATATTAATAATTAAACAGTGTGCTATCAGTCTCATTGATTGTCTGACATTAATATTCTTATCAATCATTTTTCCAGCCGTCAGCTGATATCCACTAACTGGCTTGAAAGGAACGGCCCCACAGGTGTAAAGAATCATAAAAAGTAACAGGTTGCGCTAAATATAATGGCAAGTATAAAACTCTCAGTAGAGCGCTTAACCGAAGGTTTATATATTAAGCTACCATTGCAATGGACTGATCATCCTTTTCTACTGAACCATTTCAAAATCAAAGATCACCAGCAAATTCGCCTGATTAAGAATCTCGGGGTGAAGTTTGTCTACCTGATCCCGGAGAAAAGTGACAACAAACCACTGGACCCGGAGACACCTGTCGAAGAAATGAGCGACGATGAAAGCCAGTTTCTGGATAAGCAGGCTGAAAAGCTGTGGCAGGAAAAGCAGTGTCGCATCACAAAACTAAAAAACTACAAAAGAAAGCTGCAACGCTGCGAGAAGAACTTTGATCGCTCGATGTCTCAGCTACGCTCGATTGTCGGCAAGATTAAAAGCCGCCCTGTCACCGCAATTAGAGAAGCGGAAAGTCTGGTCGAAGAAATGGTTGATGCGTTAATGGAAAGCGACAACGTTGCCCTCCATCTGATGAACGATGCCAAAGAGTCTGAGGATATCTATTTTCACTCCCTGAATGTGGCCATCATGTCAATGATGCTGGCCAAGTCCAGCGGTATGCCGGCCAGTGACATCAAAACCATAGCCCTGGGGGCTTTGTTTCACGACATGGGCAAACTGAAGGTGCCGACGGCTATCACCCGTAAGACAACGCCCCTGACGGCCCCTGAAGAGAATTACCTTAAGCTGCATACCAAATACAGCCTTGAGCTGGCAAACATTGCAGAGGATTTCCCTCCGGCCGCCAAGCCCATTTTGAGCCAGCATCACGAGCTTTTGGACGGCAGCGGCTATCCGCAGCAGCTCACAGCCAAGAAAATTGATTTGAAGGCCCAGCTTGTCTCGGTTGTCAATGCCTATGACAACCTGTGTCATCCGCAGGATCCGAGCAAGGCGCGTATTCCGTACAGCGCCCTCTCCTACCTGTTCAAAAACAAGAAAGAGCAATACAACAGCGATTTTATGGCGCTGCTGATCCGCCTGATGGGTGTCTACCCTCCAGGTAGCGTCGTACAGCTCTCCAATCAGCAGCTGGGGCTGGTGATCTCGGTCAACTCGGAAAGCCTGCTGTTTCCGAATGTCTTGCTCTATGACCCTTCGGTGCCTTCCAACGAAGCGCCTATCCTCGATCTCGAAGAAAGCGATCTGCGCATTGAGCAGGCCATCCCTCCGAGCAAACTGCCGGAGAAAGTCTATACCTATCTCAATCCGCGTATCAGGATCTCTTACTACTTCGATCCCAACGACTAACAGTTGCTCTGACGAGCAACTGTGCATTAGGCTGCTGCCACTGAGCCGTTACAGGCTAAACATATCTTTAATCCAAGCCGCAGGCTGATTGCCCTTACATTGTGCCTTCAGCGAACCATCCCGGTCCCACACTGGCAGGGACTGCTGACCGCTACAGTCCTGGCTCAGGGTACCATTGGACAAGCGGTTATATTTCATCGTGGTCAGCTTCTTGGGCCAGGTCAGGCGCAAAGGCTCCGGCTGACGACGCTGAAGGTAGTCGCTATACAGACGCAGGGCCCCGGCCGAGCCGGTCAGGTTGACGGGCTTGTTATCATCCCTCCCGACCCAGACAGTTACCACCTCGCGACCATCGGCCCCGACATACCAGCTATCCCGGGTTTTATCGGTTGTACCGGTTTTCCCAGCCAGTGCCGCCCAGCCGAAGGTCGGCTGCAGAAAGCGCGCAGTCCCCTGGCTGACCACATTCTTCATCCCGTAGGTAGTCAGCCACGCCGCCTGTTCCGGTACCGCCTGGGCTGATTTGGGATAGTTCTGGTAAAGCATACTGCCCTGCTGGTCAATGACAGCTCGCAGTGCAGTTAGCTCTGCCTTGCGTCCACCGCTTGTTACCGTCTGGTACATCTGGGTGACCTCAAACGGCGTCAGGGTAAAAGCACCGAGCAAAATCGACGGCAATTTAGGGATCTCATTACGGTCGACACCGAGCTGCACCATGGTATCGATCACCGGGTCGAGGCCGACTTGCAGCCCCAGGTTCACGGTCGGTACATTCAGCGATTTCGCCAGCGCATAATACAGCGGTACCTCGCCACGGAACTTGCGATCATAGTTCCTCGGCTTCCAGGCGGTTCCCCGGCTTCCTTTCAGCATAATGGGCTTATCGTCAATCGTCGTCGCCAGAGAGTATTGTCCCGGCTTGCGAAGGGCAGCCAGATACACGGCAGGCTTCACCAGTGAGCCTATCTGACGGCTTCCGTCCAGCGCCCTGTTGAATCCGGCATAGCCCGGCCTACTGCCCCCGACCATCGCACGAACCTCTCCGCTACGGCGGTCAACGGCAACGATGGCCGTCTCGACTTTTACGCCAGCCTTCTTGTTTAGCTTCGGCACCATCGCCATCACCGCTTTTTCGGCTTCTTGCTGCGACAGCGGATCCAGGGTACTGAACACTCTCAGGCCCACACCCGGGGTAAAGTTATCACCCACTTTCTGCTTCAGCTCTCGCTGCAACTGCTGGAAATACGCGGGCTGGCGACTGGCAATCATCGGACGGCTCTGCACATCCAGCGGACGGGATGCTGCCTGCTCGTATTGGTCACCGTCCAAAATACCGTTGTCCATCATCAGCCGCAGGATCAGATCCCGGCGCTGGCGGGCACGCTCAGGGTTACGCCACGGGTTGTAATAAGACGGGCCCTTTGCCAGCCCGACCAGCAATGCCTGCTGATCGATACGCAGTTCCTGCAGCGGTCGGCCAAAGTACAGTCGTGCCCCCAGGGCAAAACCGTGTACCTCTTTGCCGCCGTTCTGACCAAGGTAGATTTCATTGAGGTAGGCTTCGAGGACCCGATCTTTGCTGTAACGATAGTCGATGATCAGGGCGATATAGGCCTCACTCAGTTTCCGCAGCAAGGTACGCTCGCGGGAAAGGAAAATATTTTTTGCCAGCTGCTGTGTCAGGGTACTTCCCCCCTGTACTGTCCTGCCGGCTTTCAGGTTCACCAATAGCGCACGTACAATCGCCAGCGGGGAAACACCGTCGTGATGATAAAAATCACGGTCTTCGGTCACCAGCAACGCATCGACCAGCACCTCTGGGAAGCGCTCACGCGGCAGGAAAATTCGCTGCTCGCCTTCATTGGCACCCAGCATCCCCAGCATTTTCGGCTCGATACGCAGATAGCCCAGCTGACGCTTGCTGCCAACTTCGTGGATCCTGCTCAGCGTTCCATCGGCAAAAGTCAGCATCACATGCCGCTTGCCCTCGTGGCCATCCTCGAACTCAAAAGGCCGGCGGATAAGCTCAATACGGGTAGACGATGACGAATACTCACCGATCCGCTGCGGCGTTTTGACTTTGTGGTACTGCAACAGATCAAGCTCCCTGCGAACTTCCTGCAGGGTCATTGCCTGCTCTGGCTGCAACGTCAGCACCCGCCCGTAGACAACGGCCGGCAGGTTCCACAGCTGGCCATCAAACTTATCCCGTACCACATTGTCCAGATAGATCCCGACCACCAGCAGTACAGCCACTACAACAATAGCGACTTTGACCCCGAACCCTATCAGCCATTTCAGCCAACGCGGTAACCGGGAATACTTCTTGGTCGTTTTTTTCTTGCTACGGCGAGGTTTGGCCGTGCTTTTTTTAGCGGGGGCTTTGGCCGCTGTCTTGCGCCGGGTACCGGTTTTCTTCTCTGCAGGCTTCTTCGCGACAGGCTTTTTGCCTCCCGGTTTCTTTGGGGCTGGCGCTGCAAGGCGAACTGGCAACTTAATCTTCATGCTGTTCATCATTCCCGAAATTCAATCCCTGTATGGCTATAGCCTGAACACCGGGATCAAAAGGCTTCTGTCAGCCATCACGCTGTTCGCGACAGCTGACAATACAATTACATATACTTCTTGGTTTTTTTGGTTGGCGCATGGTTTGCCGGATCATCCGGCCACACATGTTTGGGATAGCGCCCTTTCATCTCTTTCTGGACCTCCCGATAGGAGCCTTGCCAGAAAGCGGCCAAATCCTGGGTGATCTGCAACGGTCGCTGCGCCGGGGAAAGCAGCTCCAGTACAACAGCAACCTTTCCGCTGGCAATCAGTGGTGAGGATTTTTCTCCGAACATTTCCTGCATTCGTACCGCCAGTACCGGTTTATGACCCAACTGATAACGGATCGGATAACGCGATCCTGTCGGCACCTGGTAATGCGTGGGCAGTATCGAGTCCAATGCCTTCGCCTGCTCCCAGCCAAGACGGGCTTCCAATGCCGCCACCAGATCAATTCTATCAATCGCTTTAAGCGTTTTTATACCATTCATGAACGGCAGCAGCCACTGCTCGGCTTCGGCCAACAAGCTCTCCTCGTCCATGGCAGGCAGCCCCAGCTCAGGCAGCCATTCGGCCGCACAACGAGCACGGTTGAGCAAACTCTCCGCGCGTTTATTCCACGGCAGTATACCAAGCCCCTTGCGCACAATCGCATTGAGCAGGGCTTCGCTGGCCTTGGCCGGATCCGGCTCGGCCATCGCGCTGCGCTTCAGGATCAGCTGGCCGCAGCACAAGTGCTTCTCGGCACTCAGACGCCCTTTCTTGTCATCCCAGTCCAGCCATTCACGTTCATCGAACAGCTGCGGCAGTAACTGTTGCAGCCGATCGGCATCTGCCGCAATCGCCGAGAAGATACGGCTGTCGCCCTGGCGCGTCTTGACGACATCGGCCACCACCAGCATGGCTTCGCTCGCCATCGGCTCGTCAGGCAACAACATCGCCCCCTGACCGTTGGCTAGCTGATAGCGTCCGTCCCTTCCTCGCGACAGAGCGATACGGTCTGGGAACCCCGCCGCCATCAGAGGAGCAATCCATTCGGCATCCACCTGTAAACTTGCCGCTGCCGTGGTCGTTAATTTACTCAGGTGATGCCTGGCACGCTGCATATACTGCCTGCTTCGCGGGAGCTTTCCGCCTTCCAGCAAGTTGAGCTGAAAATGCAGATCCGGGTTATTCATACCACGCGGAGGCTCTTCCAGCAGCGCCACCAGCATCGCGGCAGTCGTCATCGTCGACATACTCTGACTCTTGGCCATCATCAATACCGCGGCATGACGGGGATCGGCACCCAACTGCTGAATGTGCTTGCCCCTGGCGGTGAGCTTGTTATCGGCATCCAGCGCCCCCAGGCTTTGTAACAAACGTCGAGACTGGTGCAGAGCCTGAGCGGGGGGAATATCCAGCCAACGCAGCTCTCCAGCCTCCATACAGCCCCACAGGGCCAGTTCCATCGCCAACGCGGTCAAATCGGCCCGCAGGATTTCGGGCTGCGGTGTGGCAGGTTGCCTGATCAGCAACTCTTCACTGTATAAACGCAGGCAGATCCCCGGTTCAAGACGTCCGGCACGACCGGCACGCTGCTCGGCAGACGAGCGGGCAATGCGGACCAGCTCCAGCCGGCTGATCCCGGTCTTGGGATCCCATTGCGCGATCCGCTCCAGCCCGCAGTCAACAACGATGCGGATCCCCTCGATGGTCAAACTGGTCTCGGCGATATTGGTTGCCATCACCACCTTGCGCTTACCTTTCGGGGCCGGGGTGATCGCTTGCTGTTGCTGGGCAGTCGTCAGCTGTCCGTAGAGCGGACAGAGCTCTACCTCACTTCCAACCTTCTCTTCAAGCAATGTCGCCAGGCGCTTGATCTCGCCGGCACCCGGCAGAAAGACCAAAATAGAGCCTTGCTCGCCATTGAGCAGCTGAACCACTTCCCGCGCGGCACTATCGACAACCTGCTGGCTATCGGCGACCGTTTTGTATCTGTGCTCCACCGGAAAACAGCGGCCTTCGGATTCTATATATGCAGCATCGGGTAGCAAGGTGGTAAGCGCCTCGGCATCCAACGTCGCTGACATCACCAGCAACTTGAGATCGTCACGTAAGGCCTCCTGCACCTCCAGTGCCAGTGCCAGTGACGTATCAGCATGGATACTTCGCTCGTGAAACTCATCAAAAATCAGCAGCCCGATCCCCTCGAGCTCGGGATCCTGCTGCAGCATTCGGGTCATCACACCTTCAGTCACAATTTCCAGCCGGGTAGCCGCGCTGACACGGGTCTCGCCCCGCACCCTCATGCCGACGGTCTGTCCCACACTTTCCCCCAGCTGCGAAGCCAGATAGCCGGCAATATTGCGCGCCGCCAGGCGACGCGGCTCCAGCATGACGATTCGCCCCTCAATTCCGCCCTGCCGCAAAATCGCCAAGGGTAGCCGGGTCGACTTACCCGCCCCGGGCGGTGCCTTCAAAATAAGCTGAGAGCAAGACGTGAGCTGATCAAGCAACGGAGATAAAACGGTATCGATAGGCAGCTGTGACAATGTGAAAACCTTGTGTCATATTCAAACTATGCTGAAAGCTATTGTACAAGAAAGTCATTTGGCAAACTGAACAATTATCCGCCATCTCCTTATCCTGCGGGCTCACTAAGGTGAAAATCGGTTTTTATGGGGCGACTATCGATGAATGCGAATAAGCAAGAGCGTCTTTTCTTTGCCTTGGCACTGGATACCCCGGCCAATCAGCGCGCTTTCCTGCAGCTTTGCCAATTGATGCGGATCCTGCCCGGCGAGGGACGTCGGGTGCCGGACAGCAACCTTCACCTGACCCTGGCCTTTCTCGGGCCTGTCGACGAACAACAGAAAACGCACCTCATTGATTTGACTAACGCTGTCGTTGTTCCACCGTTTACCTTCCACGCCTCCGCGCTGAAATACCGCAAGCGAAGCCGGCTAATCTGGTTAGGGGGAGACACTATCCCCGCCCCGCTGGCACAATTGGCTTCTAATTTGAAAGAAGCAGTCTTACAAGCCGGGCTTGAACAGGAAAAGCGTAGCTATACCCCCCACATTACCCTCAAAAAGCAGGTCCGGCAGCGACCTGATCCGATGCCGGAAAATGTGGATTTCAGCTTTCATTTTCAGCACTTTGGATTGTATATTTCAGAACAGGTCAATACAGCCCGAGGCTCCGGCGTCCGTTATAGGTGTCTTCGCCAGTGGCCACTGGCCCCAACCCAACCGGACAACCAGGATCTTGAATGAAATTTGACCCACCGCTACAGGCTGCTAAATTAATCAGACGCTATAAACGCTTCCTCGCTGACATTGAATTCCCAGACGGCGAAGTACGCACCATTCACTGTGCCAATACCGGTGCGATGACCGGCTGTGCCGAGCCAGGAAGTACGGTGTGGTACTCCACATCAGATAACCCGAAGCGTAAATACCCCAACAGCTGGGAGCTTACTCACACCCTTGACGGAGACTGGATTTGCGTCAATACGGCTCGGGCCAACCGCCTGGTCGAAGAAGCAATAAACAAGAATGTCATCACAGAATTACAAGGCTATTCATCACTCCGTACTGAAGTAAAGTATGGTTGTGAAAACAGCAGGATAGATATATTGCTGACTGCCGGTGACAAACCACCGTGCTATATTGAAGTAAAGAGCGTTACCCTGCTGGAGGATGGACAAGGCTTTTTCCCCGACGCAGTCACCTCGCGGGGCCAGAAACACCTGCGGGAGCTGATGGAGGTAGCTAAGAACGGAGACAGAGCCGTACTTTTTTTCGCTATTTTACATTCAGGGATTGAAAATGTATCCGCGGCACACCATATAGACCCGGACTATCATACTTTAATTCAACAGGCAGAACGGGCAGGCGTTGAGATCATCTGTTACAAAGCGGTATTGAACCAGGATGAACTCTATTTAAACAACTGTATAAAATTTCATCAACAATTGTGAAAAATGATGCTTTCTTCACATTGGTATAAAATTGAATATATGCAGCAATTGCCACACATACCCCTTTCTGCTATAGATACCGCCCAAAATTAACCAGTGACGGTTATTAGGTATATTAGGAGATGCTATATGCCAGAGAGCAACGTTAAAAAATCGCTAGGCATCCTGGCTATTGCTGGGGTAGAGCCATATCAGGAAAAAGCCGGCGAAGAATACATGGGTGAAGCTCAGCTAGAGCACTTCCGTAAAATTCTTGATGCTTGGCGTAACCAGCTTCGTGAAGAAGTTGATCGCACCGTTAACCACATGCAGGATGAAGCGGCAAATTTCCCTGATCCTGTTGATCGTGCTGCACAGGAAGAAGAATTCAGCCTGGAGCTTCGTAACCGTGACCGCGAACGTAAACTGATCAAGAAGATCGAAAAAACGCTTCAGCGCATCGAAGACGATGACTTTGGCTTCTGTGACTCTTGCGGTATCGAGATCGGCATCCGCCGCCTTGAAGCCCGCCCGACAGCCGAACTATGTATCGACTGTAAAACGCTTGCAGAAATCAAAGAAAAGCAGATGGCAGGCTAATACTTCGGTATTATACATCAACTGTTTTAAGGGGGAGCAGCAGCTCCCTCTTTCATTTTTTATGATTTGTTTATGAGTACAAAAAGCTACTATATCGGCCGCTTTGCGCCCTCTCCGTCAGGCCCCTTGCACTTTGGCTCTCTTGTCGCTGCCCTCGGCAGCTACCTGCAGGCCAGATCCCGGCAGGGCACCTGGCTGGTACGTATGGAAGATCTCGATCCGCCCCGGGAAATGCCCGGTGCCGCGGACGATATCCTATATACGCTGGAAGCCTACGGGCTAACCTGGGACGGCAGCATCATGTATCAGAGCCAGCGCCATGACGCCTACCAGGCCCAGATTGATGCCTGGCTCCACAGCCGAGAAGCCTACTATTGCCAATGTACCCGTAAACAAATCAAACTTGCCGGTGGATTTTATCCCGGAACCTGCCGCGAACTGAACTGCAGCGCCAATAACAGCGCCGTTCGACTTAAAGTTAATACACCTGTTACCTTTTTTAATGATGTGCTGCACGGCCACATTGAGATCCCGCAGTCCCTGGCCCGGGAGGATTTCATTATCCATCGCCGTGACGGACTGTATGCCTACAACCTCGCCGTCGTCCTGGATGACATCGAACAAGGCGTCACCGAGGTCGTTCGCGGCGCGGATCTCATTGAGCCGACAGGCAGACAAATCGGCCTGTATCGCCAGTTAGGACAGCCGGAAGTCAGCTATCTGCACCTACCGCTGGCTGTCACCGACAACGGCAACAAACTATCGAAGCAGAACCATGCCCCGGCAATCGACAAGGCCAACCCGAAGCCTGCTTTAATTAGGGCAATGATGTTTCTCGGCATGCAGCCGCCTGCTGATTTGGCTGCCTCCAGTCTGGAAGATATCCTCCGCTGGGGCTGTATGCACTGGCAGGTTGACAGGCTGCCGCAAACCACAGCTATCACACTAGGATTCTAAAATGGCCCGCCGTGATATATGATATGCGGCTGTTTGTTGAACCCGATCCACGTTTATGAGGTGTATTATCTTTAATCGAGTAGCCAGCTTTTGCCGTAAGGTATTGAATCGCGACAGTAGTACTCTCGTTACCGAGGACCTAACCTTGCAAATTTTTCAACGCCAAGAGCACGGTATTTCACGTAAAGATATCAGCGAAAATGCGCTGAAGGTACTTTATCGTCTCAATAAGGCCGGTTTTGACGCCTACCTTGTCGGTGGCGGCGTCCGCGATCTGTTACTAAACAAACAGCCGAAAGATTTTGATATCGCAACCAACGCCACACCGGAAGAGATCAAGAAGCTCTTTCGCAACTGTCGACTAATCGGCCGTCGCTTCCGCCTGGCACATATTCTGTTTGGCCGCGATGTTATCGAAGTGGCAACTTTCCGTGGCCACCATGCCGATGCCAAGCCGAATCCAAGGGACAAACAACCAATTGCCTCGCAAAACCAGGAAGGCATGCTGCTGCGCGACAATGTCTACGGCACTATCGATGAAGACGCCGAACGCCGCGACTTCACGATCAATGCCCTTTACTACAGCATCAAGGACTTTACCGTCAGCGACTATGCCAACGGTGTCCACGATCTGGAGAACCGCATTATTCGCCTGATTGGCGATCCGGAAACCCGCTACCGCGAAGATCCGGTACGCATGCTGCGTGCAGTCCGTTTTGCAGCCAAGCTCGACATGACGATCGAAAGCAAGACAGCCGACCCTATCCACGGGCTTGCCACCTTGCTGCAGGACATTCCGCCTGCCCGCCTGTTTGAAGAAAGCCTGAAGCTACTCCAGTCGGGCAACGGACTGGCAACCTACAAGCTGCTCCGCGAGTATAACCTGTTCCAGCAACTGTTCCCGCTACTCTCTGAGCACTTTACCGAGGATCACGGCAGTCAGACCGAATTAATGATTGAGCACATTCTCGCTGCGACCGATAAACGTATCGTCGATGAGAAGCGTGTCAATCCGGCCTTCATGTATGCAGCGATGCTGTGGTACCCGATGGTGACCCGGGCCGAGGAAATTTCGATTACCAGCGGCCTGTCGTACTATGATGCCTTTATGGTTGCCTCGAACGATGTCCTCGACGAGCAAGTGAAGTCGATTGCGATCCCGCGCCGCTTTACCACCACTGTTCGCGATATCTGGCAACAACAGATGCGCTTTAGCCGCCGCAGCGGCAAGCGTGCCTTCAAGATGCTGGAACACCCTAAATTCAGGGCTGCATACGATTTTCTTGAAATGCGCGGCAACTTCGAGAGCGCCGACATTGCCGAGCTGGCCAACTGGTGGAACGAATTCCAGTCCGCCGACCGTAACAAACGCAGTAAGATGGTACAGAAAATCAACGACGAGGGTGGCCAGCGCCGTCCTCGACGCCGCCGTCCTCAGCGTCGTAAAAAGCCGCAAGTGAAGTCATCGTCATGATCCGAGCCTATATCGCGATCGGCAGTAACCTGGGCGATCCCGTCGCCCAGGCGAAAAAAGCCATTGCCGCCCTGAAAGAGATTCCTGAAACCCAGGTGGTTGCAGAATCATCGCTCTACAGCAGTACCCCGATGGGACCTCAGGATCAGCCCGACTACATCAATGCGGTGGTGGCGATTGATACCACCCTGTCCCCGCTTGACCTGCTCGATCGCACTCAGGCAATCGAGCTTGAGCATGGCCGGACTCGCAAGGCCGAGCGCTGGGGACCGAGAACACTGGATCTCGACATTATCCTGTACGGCGATCTGGTACATAACTGTGAACGGCTGACCGTTCCGCACTACGGGATGAAGGTACGTGAGTTTGTACTTTACCCGCTGGCAGAAATTGCCCCTGATTTAATCCTGCCTGATCAGACAGCCCTCCAGACGCTGCTTCGTCAGGTAGATCGCAATGGCCTCGCCATCTGGCATGCTTAAGGCATTGTTTTAGGGAGATAAAATTATGAAGAAAATTACTATCAACGACCTGATGAAATGGAAGCAGGAAGGTCGTAAATTTGCGTCTGTCACAGCCTATGACGCAAGCTTTGCTCAGCTGTTTGAGCAACAGGAAGTCCCGGTCATGCTGGTTGGCGACTCGCTGGGTATGGTCCTCCAGGGCAAACCCGATACCCTGCCGGTCAGTGTCCAGGATATTGCCTACCACACGCGCTGTGTTCGCGCTGGCAGCCCGAATGCGCTGCTGATGGCCGATATGCCATTTATGAGCTATGGCACCCCTGAGCAGGCCTGTGAAAGCGCTGCCGAGCTGATGCGAGCCGGTGCCAATATGGTCAAGCTGGAAGGCGGCGCCTGGCTGGCCGAAACGGTCTCCAAGCTAACCGAGCGTGCCGTGCCGGTTTGTGCTCACCTGGGGCTAACCCCTCAGTCAGTCAATATTTTTGGTGGCTATAAAGTTCAGGGACGTGACTCTGACCACGCAGAGCAGATGGTGAAAGATGCTATCCTGTTGAAAAACGCTGGTGCCCAGATCATTTTACTCGAGTGCGTACCAGCCAGCCTGGCTGAGCGCATAACCAAAGCCGTCGAGGTACCTGTTATTGGTATCGGTGCCGGTAATGTCACCGACGGCCAGATCCTGGTCATGCACGATATGTTCGGGATCTCAGCTAACTACATGCCACGTTTCTCAAAGAACTACCTGGCTGAAACCGGCGAGATGCGCGCGGCAGTCACCAAATACCTAGAAGATGTCGAGGCCGGTGTTTTCCCGGGCCCAGAACATACCTTTGAGTAAGGAATAAAAATGCAAACATTCGCTGAGATCGCCCCGATTCGCGAACAAGTACGAGTATGGCGCCGAGAAGGCCGCCGTATCGCTTTTGTTCCAACCATGGGCAATCTTCATGAAGGTCACCTTACGCTGGTTCGCAAAGCCCGTGAGCACGCTGATGTGGTTGTTGTCAGCATCTTTGTCAATCCGATGCAGTTCGACAAAGCCGATGATCTGGCCAACTATCCGCGCACGCTGGAAGATGATCTCGCCAAACTAAATGGCGAAGCCGTCGATATGGTATTTACGCCAACGCCGGATGTCATGTACCCGAAAGGCCTGGATCGCCAGACATTTGTCGATGTACCTGAGCTATCGACAATGCTTGAGGGAGCATTGCGCCCTAACCACTTCCGCGGCGTTTCTACCGTGGTTACCAAGCTGTTTAACATTGTCCAGCCGGACGTCGCATGCTTTGGCGAGAAAGACTACCAGCAGCTGGCGCTTCTCCGCCAGATGGTTATCGACATGGCCATGGATATCGAAATCATCGGTGTTCCGACAGTCCGTGAAATGGACGGCCTGGCCATGAGCTCGCGCAACGGTTACCTCACCGTAGACGAACGCCAGCGCGCACCTGTACTGGCACGTACGATGCGCTGGATCAGCAGCCAGATGCGTGGCGGGCGTACCGACTATGCCGAAATCGTTGTCGATGCCAGCGACCAGCTGCGTGCTGCCGGCCTGCAGCCGGACGAAATCTATATCCGCGATGCTGTCAGCCTCCAGCTGATCGGCGAAGAGACCCAGCAGGCTGTGATCCTGATGTCGGCCATCCTCGGCAAGGCACGCCTGATCGACAACCAGGTGGTTGACCTGGCTGCACCGCAGCAAGCTTCTGAATAATCCCCAAAGCAAGATATGTACAAGGCCCGGCATCAATGATGCCGGGCCTTTTTGTTAGAGCAAACACACAACAAAGCCCTGCGACAAACTGGGCTTTGCTGACGATTTAGCGTAAAGCACGCCGTTATGACTATGAACGCAAGCCAATCCCGCGCGAGATCAGGTAATAGACAAACCCGTACAGCGCGGCAATAAACACCCCGAGTACAGCAAAGGATGTTCCGATACCGACATCCGACACCCCGAGGAAACCATACCGGAACGCATTCACCATATACACGATCGGGTTGAGCTTGGAGACCCCCTGCCAGAACTCAGGCAGCAGGCTCAATGAATAGAACACCCCGCCAAAGTAAGTCAGCGGCGTCAGTACGAAGGTCGGAATAATACTGATATCATCGAACGTCTTGGCATACACGGCATTGATCAGCCCGCCCAGCGCAAACACAATCGAGGTCATCACGACCGTCGCCACAATCACGCCAAAGTGGGCAATATTCAAATCCACAAACAGCAGCGAGACGACCGAAACGATAAAGCCGACAGCCAGTCCGCGCAGCACACCACCACCAACATAACCGGCAATGATGATATAGCTCGGCACCGGTGCCACGAGCAACTCTTCGATATTGTGCTGCAGCTTGGCACTGAAAAACGACGACGCCACATTGGAATACGAGTTGGTGATCACCGACATCATGATCAAGCCCGGTACGATGTATTCCATATAGGTAAAACCGCCCATCTCGCCAATCCGGCTGCCGATCAGGCTGCCAAAGATAATGAAATACAGGGTCATAGTAATTGCCGGCGGCACCAGGGTCTGTACCCAGATCCGGGCAAAGCGGTTAACTTCTTTGTTGATCAAGCTTTTGAAGGCAATCCAAAATTGATGTCTCATGCCTGCTCCCTTTTTTCGGCGGCGACCAAATTGACAAACAGCTCCTCTAGGCGGTTGGCTTTGTTTCGCATCGAGAGCACCTCGACGCCCTGGCTGGTCAGCTGATTAAACACAGTATTAAGCCCTGTCCCCTTGGGAATGTCGATTTCCAGGGTATGGTTATCCGGCATCTTCCACATCACATCGTCAAGCACCGGCCGCTTCCCGTTCAGCTTGATATCAAGAATAAAGGTCTCCACCTCCAGCTTGCCCAGCAGCGCTTTCATGCTGGTATTCTCAATCAGCACTCCCCGATTGATGATACCGATATTGCGACAAAGCATTTCGGCCTCCTCGAGGTAGTGGGTCGTCAGGATTATCGTGACCCCCTGACGGTTGATCTCACGCAGAAAGTCCCACATCGAGCGCCTCAGCTCAATATCGACCCCGGCCGTTGGCTCATCGAGGATCAGCAACCTGGGCTCATGCATCAACGCCCTGGCAATCATCAGGCGACGTTTCATCCCACCCGACAGGTTACGGGACACCTCATTGCGCTTCTCCCATAGATCCAACTGGGTCAGGTATTTCTTCGCCCGCTCCCTGGCCACGCCCTTCTCGACCCCGTAGTAACCGGCCTGGTTCACCACGATCTGCTCAACAGTTTCAAACTGGTTAAAATTAAATTCCTGCGGGACCAGTCCAAGCTGGTTTTTGGCTTCTACCAGCTGGGTGTCCAAATCATAGCCAAAGACATTCACCGAGCCAGAGGTCTTGTTAACTAACGAACTAATGATTCCAATGGTGGTAGACTTGCCGGCTCCATTCGGGCCGAGCAAAGCAAAGAAGTCTCCTTCACCAACAGAAAGGCTCATATTTTTCAAAGCTTTAACGCCACCCTTGTAATTTTTACTTACATTTTTTATTTCCAATGCGTTCATAAAATGCAATCTTTATGTTAGAAATTTTCATCAACGGATAACTAATCCGATTTGCTAATTTACCAGCTTGTGTATAGTGGGGCCGGTTTACATAACTTTCAGCCTCTGCGTAAACAGGACTGACACTTATGTGAATTGGTATAACGAATGTATCAAACAAAGGCATCATCATGGCAGATATTAAACAGCTATTCGCAAATAATCTCTCTTGGTCAGAGAATATTAAGGAAGAAAAGCCCGAGTTCTTTTCCCACCTAGCAAAAGCTCAGAAACCTGAATACCTATGGATTGGCTGTGCTGACAGCCGTGTACCCGCCGAACGTCTTACCGGCCTTGACTCGGGAGAGTTGTTCGTACACCGAAACGTTGCCAACCAGGTTATCCATACCGACTTAAATTGCCTCTCCGTCGTCCAGTACGCTGTTGATGTTCTCAAGGTAAGGCACATCATCGTCTGTGGCCACTACGGCTGTGGCGGCGTTACAGCCGCGATTGATAACCCGCAGTTGGGGCTCATCAACAACTGGCTGCTGCATATCCGCGACCTTTACCTGAAGTACCGTCCGGAGCTTGGTGTCCTGCCTCGCGAAGAGTGGAGCGACAAGCTTTGTGAAATCAATGTCGCAACCCAGGTTTATAACCTCGGCAACTCCACTATCATGCAGCAGGCATGGGAGCGGGGCCAGAAAATAAAAATCCATGGCTGGGTTTACGGTATCGGCGACGGTGTGCTTCGCGATCTGGGCGTTGCAGCCACCAGCCGCGAAGGCCTGGAAGAAGCCTACCAAGCTGCAATGGAAACCATTCTGCCAGTCAAAGCCTAAACGCAGCTGTATAGCGCTATACATTGCAACAAAAAAAGCGACCTTACGGTCGCTTTTGCTATTGGGGTAACAAAGCCGGTTCTTCAGCTTAATCTTCCTCCGGAACCACTTTACCAATGAAAGGCAGGTGACGGTATTTCTGGGCATAGTCAATCCCCACACCGACAACAAACTCATCTGGGATCTCAAAGCCGACCCACTCGACATCCACCTTCACTTCACGGCGCTCGGGCTTGTCCAGCAGCGTACAGATGCGGATGGAGTTTGGTTCACGTAGCGATAAAATCTCGCAGACTTTATTCAGAGTGTTACCGGTATCGATGATATCTTCGACCAGCAACACGTCTTTGCCCTGGATATCATCGTCCAGATCCTTCAGGATACGGACGTCACGATTACTTTCCATAGTATTGCCATAACTTGATGCAGTCATGAAGTCGACTTCATGAGGAAGCTCAATCGCACGCGCCAAATCCGCCATAAACACGAAAGAGCCTCGTAGTAAGCCGACCATCACAAGGTTCTCGGAATCCTTGTAACACTCGGTAATTTGCTGTCCCAGCTCTTTGACGCGGGCCTGAACATCCTGCTCAGAAATCATTACTTCAACTGTATGCTTCATCTTTTTCTCCATCAGGACGACTGCATAAGCCGCCTGCAGGCTAACTATCACAACGGATCTCTATTCTAACATTCCTGCCGAACAATAGTTATTTTATCGAAGCTGTCAATTATATGACACAACTTGAACAAAACCAGTTTGAATGCAACTGACTGCTATTGTAAAGTTATTATGTAAAACAAACATATAACTTAAATAAATAATCAAGGCTAGGGAATAAACGAAATGGATACGATCGTCAAAAAGACCAGAACACGTCTTTCTCCAGAAAAACGAAAACAACAGTTGCTTGATTTTGCCTTAGAGGTTTTTGCCCGGCGAGGCATCGGCCGAGCAGGCCATGCCGACATTGCTGAAATGGCCAATGTATCCGTAGCGACCGTATTTAACTATTTCCCGACCCGGGAAGCGCTGGTTGAGCAAGTCCTGACTCAGGTGGAAAACCGCTTCAGTCAGCTGATCACCGAATGTCTGGGTAGCCAGAGCAAGCCGCTCTACCCCCGTCTGAGCTGTATCACCCACCATCTTATCGATGCGGTCATCGAACAGCAAGACTGGATCAAAGTATGGTTCGAGTGGAGTACCTCTGTTCGCGATGAGATCTGGCCGCAGTTTATCGGCGACAACAAGCAAAGCCATGATCGCCTCGCAGAGATGTTTGCCCAGGGAATTGAACATCAAGAGCTGAATACCCAGCAGTCTCCAGACGAGCTTGCCTGGCAACTACACGGGATCTGCTATGTCCTCTACCTCCAAGCCAACATCAACCCGGATCAGGACAAAATGCGCGAGCAGGCTGCCACCTACATTTCAGCGCTATTGGCGAAGTAAATGGCAACATGAGATCCGGCAAATCCTGATTTTTGATCAACAAGGCCAGCATTCCGCTGGCCTTGCTTGTTATACCGAACAGGTCAGCCGGCTATTAGCAGGCAGTCGCGAAAACCACCGGCTCGTGGGGCTCGACTTCCACTTTGACACGATCACCCACCTGCAAGATCAAATGCGAATTCACCACTAATGTGTGCCCCTGAAAATCGACGGTATAACGGCAGTTATCCCCCATGAACAGCTGCTCGGTGATCACTCCCTGCCCATCCTGCGCCTGCCTCACCTTCAGGTTTTGGGGACGCAGCAGCCATTCCACACTGGTCTCCTGACCATACGGCTGTTCGGCCTTCATACCAATCTCACCGAACGGGGTAAACAGCTGGTTATCATTCTTAACCGTGGCCGGAAGATACGAACCCGAGCCGAGAAACTCAGCCACAAAGCGGCTGCTCGGATGGTAATACAGATCCGTGGCACAACCAAACTGTTCAATTACACCATGGTTCATGACAGCTAGGCGATCGGCAAAGGCAAATGCCTCTTCCCGGCTATGGGTCACGAAAATAGCCGTGACTCCCTGGGCCTTGAAGATACGGCGGATCTCTTTGATCAGCCCGTGACGAACCTGGGTATCAATATTGGAAAATGGCTCATCAAGCAGGATCAGGTCGGGCTCGCAGGCCAGTGCACGGGCAATCGCAACCCGCTGCTGCTGTCCACCCGATAGCTGGTGCGGATAACGGCCATCCAGGCCGGTAAGGTGGACCAGCTCGAGCATTTCCTTCACTTTGGCAGCGATACGAGCCTTGTCCCAGTCACGCAGGCCAAAGGCGATATTTTCAGCCACCGTCAAATGAGGAAACAACGCATAGTCCTGAAAAATCATCCCGATATTGCGCTTTTCCGGCGGCAGCCATGTGTGCTGATCGGCAATCGTACGGCCGTTGATATGAATATCACCACTCTCCAGCGGCAACAGGCCGGCAATGGCCTTGAGCAAAGTCGTCTTACCGCAGCCACTGGCTCCCAGCAGACAGACGATTTCATTGTCTTTGACTGGCAGAGAGAGGTTCTGTAATACCGCCTGGCCGTTGTAGGTACAGGTCAGGTTTTGGACGGATAATGCATGGCTCATCAGTGTTTCTGCTCCAAAGAACGGTTAACCATGACCAGCGGGATCAGGCCAACAATTACCAATAAAATCGCCGGCAGGGCAGCCAGTTCCAACTGCTCGTCTGACGCGAAGTTAAATACATAGGTTGCCAGGGTTTCAAAATTAAACGGCCGCAGCAGCAAGGCGGCATTAAGCTCTTTCATCGACTCGATAAAGACTAACAGCCCAGCTATCAGGCAGCCCCGGCGGATCAGCGGCAGGTGAACCCGGCGTAACATCTGGGTCGAGGCATAGCCCATGGTTTTCGACGCCATATCCAGCGACGGCGGCACCTTGGCCAGGCTGCTCTCGATACTGCCGATTGCCACCGCGGCGAAGCGAACGACAAAGGCAAAGATAATCGCGATCATCGTCCCTGAGAACACCAGCCCCGGACGGCCGAGGCCAAAACTAATGGCAACATCATTCAGCAGGTGGTCGGCACTGGTCAGCGGGATCATTACCCCAATCGCCAATACAGTCCCCGGCACGGCATAACCGAGCGATGATGCGCGGATCGGCACCAGGGTCGAGCTGCGACCATCCAGGCGATGGTAGAAATTCACAATCAGTGCCAGCATCACGGCAAACAGGGCCGCAGCCAGCGACACCACAAGGCTGTTGATGCTGTACTGCTGAAACTCGGTCGTCCAGCTCTCGGCAAAATAATGCCAGGCATAGTAGCCAAGCTGCAGCAACGGCATCACAAAGGCACAACCCACCAGTCCCCAGCACCAGCCAAGGGCCAGCCATTTCTTCGCACCGGTCAGGCTGTAGCGAACATCATCGCCGTGCTCGAATTCTTGCTGAAACAGTTTCTGCTTACGCCGACTAAAGCGCTCGGCACTGATCAGCAAAAAAATGACCATCAACATAATAGCTGAAATTTTCGCTGCCGCATTGAGGTTGGAATAGCCCAGCCAGGTATCATACACCGCCGTTGTCAGGGTATTCACTGCAAAATAGCTGACGGTACCGAAATCGCCCAGGGTCTCCATCGCCACCAGCGACATACCGACGGCAATTGACGGACGGGCCAGCGGCAGGGAAATCCGGCGGAAGCTGTCCCAGGGGGAACAACGCAGCAAACGGGCAGACTGAAGCAAGCTGACACTCTGCTCCATAAAGGCCGCGCGCGCCAGAAGGTATATATAAGGGTAGAGAACGAGCGCCAGTACCATGCTGGCACCGCCGAGAGAGCGGATATCCGGGAACCAGTAGTCATGGATACTCTGCCAGCCAAAGACATCACGCAGGAAAATTTGGATTGGCCCGGCATAGTCAAACCAGTCCGTATAGATATAGCCAATGATATAGCCCGGCATAGCCAGAGGCAGGACCAGCGCCCACTGCAATATTTTCTCACCGGGAAGGCGGCACATCGCCATGATCCAGGCCGCAGGCAGGCCAAACAGCAGTGCCAGCAGCACTGTGCCCGACACCAGCCAGAATGTATTACTGGTGTAGGTCGCCATGACGGTGCCCATCAAGTGGGAGAAGACTTCGTCCGACTCACCTATCGCGGTATAGAAAATCGCCAGAATAGGCAAAACCAGCAGTAGGGATAACCCCCAGCCGCTGGTCCGCCAAAACATATATTTTTCTTTCATTGCTTACTACTTAGTATCCTTTGCAATAAATTTATGGCGTCGCTACAACCCGATGCTGCAATAGAACCACACAAAAGTCCCTACTTTTTTTCGGGATAGTGAAGCTACCATAAGTTATTGGAAAAGATACTAGGGCTTAAGCAAAAATGGGGCATCTCGCCCCATTTTTATGTAACAACTTACAGATCAAACTTCACTTCATCCAGTAGTTTGATTGCTGTGCTGTGGTAGTCTGCCACTTTTTCAAGCGATAGATCGTCAGCCTGGAAGTCACCCCAAGATGCAACCAGCTCAGAGCGCTTAACGCCGTCTTTAACCGGGTACTCATAGTTCACTTCAGCGTACATCTGCTGGGCTTTATCGCCAGTCAAAAATTCCATCAGCTTCTGCGCGTTATCCTTATTAGGCGCGTACTTGGCCATTGCCATGCCGCTAACGTTAACGTGTGTACCGTCTGCTTTCTGGCCAGGGAAGTTGATGTAAACCGCTTCAGCCCATGCCTTCTGCTTCTCGTCGTTAACCATCTTGCCTAGGTAGTAGCTGTTGCCGATAGCCAGATCACACAGGCCTTCTTTGACAGCCTTCACCTGCGCGCGGTCGTTACCCTGAGGCTTACGGGCAAGGTTGGCTTTAACACCTTCCAGCCACTCTTTCGCTTCTGCTTCGCCATGGTTGGCAATCATCGAAGAAACCAGAGAAACGTTATACGGGTGCTTACCAGAGCGAGTACAAATCTTGCCTTTCCACTCAGGCTTCGCCAGATCGGCATAGTCAAAGTCTGCTGGCAGACGGCCAACACGATCACGAGAAGAGTACACGTTACGAGAACGCAATGTCAGTGCAAACCACTCATCTTCGCTATCACGGTATTGCGCCGGTACGTTTTGCTCAATTACTTTGCTATCAACAGGCTGAACCAATTGTTTGTTTGCCAGCTCCACCAGACGGCTGATATCAGTTGTCAGAATCATATCTGCCGGGCTGTATTCGCCCTCTTGCTGCAGCTTCTCTGCCAGGCCTTTTTTCGCGAATTTCACGTTAACCTTAATGCCGGTTTCTTTTGTGAATTCGTTAAACATAGGCTCAACCAGGAAAGGCTGACGGTAAGAGTATACATTCACTTCTTCAGCAGCAGTTGCTACCTGAGGAGCAGCCAAACCAAGCAAAATCGCCGATGCCAACAGCTTTTTCATTAATCCATCCCTTAATGCAAAATGTAATGATAATGTTTATCAATATCGAACTAATTATACTGTAGCACGACGCTAAAACAATGCGTGGTTACAATTAAACACAAAAAAAATGCTGCCAAATGGCAGCATTTTTTAAAGATGTGAACTAAATATATGTTACTGGTTTCTTAATTATTCAGTAACTTGTCAATAGTTACACCACACTTAATACACCTATCTGCATATCAAGCTTAAGCCTTATTTTACGCTAACAAATTCAGGGTAGGCATCAATACCACAGTCATGCAGATCCATTCCCGCCATTTCTTCCTCTTCCGTCACACGGATGCCCATGGTGGCTTTCAGTACCGCCCACACCGCGAAGCTTGTTACGAATACCCAGCCGAAGATAACTGCTGCACCCAGTAGCTGAGCACCGAAGGTGGCATCTGCATTGTTGAATGGCACCACCATCAGACCAAAGAACCCGCACACACCGTGGACCGAGATGGCACCGACAGGGTCATCAATTTTGATTTTATCCAGGCCGATGATACTAAACACAACCAGCGCACCGGCAACCACTCCGATCACCACTGCAGACATTGGTGACGGAGACAGCGGGTCAGCCGTGATAGCAACCAGACCAGCCAGGGCACCGTTTAGTACCATAGTCAAATCCGCCTTGCCCCAAGTTGTCTTACACACTGCCAGCGCTGCGATAGCACCGGCTGCAGCCGCCGCATTGGTATTAAGGAAAATCTGGCCCACCGCCGTTGCATTTTCAAAGTCTGATACCATCAGCTGCGAACCGCCGTTGAAGCCGAACCAGCCGAACCACAGGATAAAGGTACCCAGAGTTGCCAGCGGCATGTTCGAGCCCGGGATAGGGTTGATTGAACCGTTCTTGCCGTACTTACCTTTACGGGCACCCAGCAGCAATACACCGGCCAACGCCGCCGCGGCACCTGCCATATGGACAATACCCGAGCCAGCAAAATCACTAAACCCTGCTTCTGACAAGAAGCCACCGCCCCATGTCCAGTATCCTTCCATCGGATAGATAAAGGCCGTCAAAATGACTGAGAAAATGAGGAACGACCACAGTTTCATACGCTCGGCCACGGCGCCGGATACAACCGACATTGCTGTTGCCACAAACACCACCTGGAAGAAGAAGTCAGATTCCAGCGAGTGATCCGCACCCTCGGCCTGAGAGCCTATCAGGGCACCGAACGATGGCAGCCAGCCACCCTCACCGTTATCGACGTACATAATGTTGTAGCCCACCAGCAGGTACATAGTACAGGCGATTGCATACAGGCAGACATTTTTGGTCAGGATCTCGGTGGTATTCTTCGAGCGAACCAGACCGGCCTCGAGCATAGCGAAACCGGCCGCCATCCACATCACCAGCGCACCTGACATCAAGAAAAAGAAAGTATCGAGTGCATAACGCAGCTCTGTTACCGTTGTTGATAGTTCCATGGTCATCATCCCCTACTCATCCAATTCTTATAAGGCTTCTAGATCTGTTTCACCGGTACGGATCCGTACGGCATGATCAAGGTCATATACAAAAATCTTACCGTCACCAATTTTTCCTGTTTGAGCGGCTTTCGAAATAGCTTCGACAATGGCTTCCAAGTTCTCTGCCTGAGTCGCAATTTCCAGCTTCACTTTAGGCAGGAAGTCCACCTGGTACTCTGCGCCGCGGTACAGCTCGGTATGCCCTTTCTGACGGCCAAATCCCTTGACCTCGGAGACTGTCATCCCCTCGACACCGACATCTGCCAGTGCTTCGCGGACGTCATCCAACTTGAATGGTTTAATGATTGCGTTTATCAATTTCATTGCCTGCTCCTAATCTTCTGAATTCCTTTCCGATTACAGTTGATTAACAAACAATCTTTATGCCAACTTTTTATTTTTTTATTTTTCAATACCTTATACATTCTATATAAAAACAACGAAAAAGGGCCGCACCTTTATGGTGCAGCCCTTTCACTGAAAAGAAGCAAATTGTGCAGAGTCGGAGGATGGCGCTCAGAAGCGGGTGACAAATGCACGCCAGGCATGCAACATTTGCTCAAGATCTTCAAATCCGCACAGAGACATACATTCGTCATCATAGAAATTCATGTCTTCATCCAGCTCGGTATCATCTTCAGAAAACAGATAGTTAGCTTGGACAAGCGCTTCATTGTCCTGCAGGCTCAGGGTTAGATCCTCTCCCACCAGCCGCCATTCCCGGGTGCTGTTTTTCAGCGCACCAATTTGGGCCAAAATAGCATCGATCCTGGAAAAGTCCTTCCCCACCTCTTCGATTAACCAGCGCCCCAGTGCCTCGTGACCCATAGAGAAAATGGCATGATAGCTACCGTCCAGGGTATTTTTCTTAAATTCGTAGTCCATAGCTATCCCCTATATCATCATTCGGTACCCAGCGACAGGATAAGCTTGGTACAATAAAATTACGTCACAACACGCCCGCTCGCAGGCCGAAAACGGGTTTCGCTCGGTGCCAATCGCGACAAAGTCCGCACATTGTCAGGATCTGGAACAAGAATGCAACTAAATGCCACCATTGCCCGACAGATTGTCGAGCGCGCCAAGCAAATCATTCATCTGAACAGGTAGAGTTTACGCTATCGACTATTTAGGATCGCTTGCAAGGCTGCCAGAGCCACCCTCAAGCGACAATGCTGCTCACCCGCGGGCCTGGAGGTTTCTCACCATGAAAATTGTAATTGCCCCTGACTCCTACAAAGAAAGCCTGACGGCGATGGAAGTCGCCACTGCCATTGAGGCGGGATTCCGGCAAGTGCTGCCTGATGCCGAGTACCACAAGGTCCCGATGGCTGACGGCGGCGAAGGGACCGTGCAGTCACTGGTTGATGCCACTGGCGGCTCGATTATCAAGCAACAGGTAACAGGCCCCCTCGGTGAACAGGTTGACGGTTTTTACGGGGTAATGGGTGACGGAAACACCGCCATCATTGAAATGGCAGCCGCCTCCGGGCTGCACCTGGTATCCCCTGAACAACGTAACCCGCTGCTGACCACGACATTCGGCACCGGGGAGCTGATCAAAGCTGCTCTCGACAAGGGCGTAGAGCATATTATTGTCGGTATCGGCGGCAGTGCCACCAACGACGGCGGTATCGGAATGGCCCAGGCACTCGGGATAAACATGCTGGACGCCGAAGAAAACGAACTTGGCTATGGCGGCAGCGAGCTAGCCCGGCTTGCCACTATCGATACCAGCCAGCTTGATCCTCGTCTGGCTGACATCAAGTTGGAAGTCGCCTGTGATGTCGACAATCCGCTATGCGGCCCCAAAGGTGCTTCCCACGTATTCGGCCCGCAAAAAGGGGCCACTGCCGAGATGGTTCAGCAGCTCGACAGCAACCTTGCCCGATACGCAGGCATCATCAAAAATCAATTGGATCGTGGCGTTAAAGATATGGCCGGTGCCGGTGCTGCCGGTGGGCTGGGTGCCGCCCTGCTTGGCCTACTTGATGCCAACCTGCGTCCGGGGATCGATATCGTTATGGATGCGGTCAATCTGGCCGACACCGTTGCCGATGCCGATCTGGTCATTACTGGCGAAGGGCGCATTGACAGCCAGACCATTCACGGCAAAACCCCGATTGGTGTCGCCCGCAGTGCGAAAAAATACGATATTCCGGTGATCGGGATTGCCGGTAGCCTGTCTGATGATTGTGATGTGGTCCACGACCACGGTATCGATGCCGTCTTCAGCGTCGTACCACGCGCGATGGCCCTGAGCGAGGCACTGGAGGAAGCGGCGTTCAATGTCCAGGTAACGGCACGCAATGTCGCGGCAATGATAACGGTAGGGTCTACAGGATTAACATAAAAAAAGAGGTAAGTCAGAAACTGACTACCCCTTTTTATATTGAACTATGACTATTTGACTTGTCCTGGGTCCTGCATTTCCCAGAACCCGTTCTTTCGGCTTTAAACCGCAGCCTGAATAATCACATCATCCGCTTTCTTGGTGTAACTATCCATGCGGTGGAAGTTCAGATAGCGGTAGGTATCCGCAGCTGTAGCATCAATCTGCTTCGCATACTCCAGGTACTCTTCCTTGGTCGGAATGCGACCCAGGATTGCACCGACAGCAGCCAGCTCGGCTGATGACAGATACACATTGGCACCGGTACCCAGACGGTTCGGGAAGTTACGGGTCGAGGTCGACATCACCGTCGCTTTATCCGCAACACGCGCCTGGTTACCCATACACAGCGAACATCCCGGCGTTTCGATACGCACCCCCGCGCGACCAAAGATGCCGTAGTAGCCTTCTTCCGTCAGCTGATCCTTATCCATCTTGGTCGGCGGTGCAACCCACAAACGGGTATCCAACTGACCACCGAACTTCTCAAGCAGTTTACCTGCCGCGCGGAAGTGACCGATGTTGGTCATACAAGATCCGATAAAGACTTCGTCGATCTCTGTGCCATGAACCTCAGACAACAGACGGGCATCATCAGGATCGTTCGGTGCACACAGAATTGGCTCGTTGATTTCAGCCAGATCGATTTCGATCACATGCGCGTACTCGGCATCTTTATCGGCTTCCATCAGCTCAGGGTTAGCCAGCCACTCTTCCATCGCAGTAATACGGCGCTCGATGGTACGGCGATCGCCATAACCTTCGGAGATCATCCACTTAAGCATCACAATGTTGGAATTCAGGTACTCGGCAATCGAGTCTTCAGATAGCTTAACAGTACAGCCAGCCGCACTACGCTCAGCCGAGGCATCAGACAGCTCGAACGCCTGTTCGACAGTCAGGTGCTCAACACCTTCAATTTCCAGTACTCGACCGGAGAATTCGTTGATCTTACCGGCTTTCTCAACCGTCAGCAGACCCTGCTTGATCGCATAATAAGGGATGGCATGAACCAGATCACGCAAAGTGATCCCTTCTTGCATCTCGCCCTTGAAGCGAACCAGAATAGATTCCGGCATATCAAGCGGCATCACACCGGTTGCTGCAGCAAACGCCACCAGGCCAGAACCGGCCGGGAACGAGATACCCAGCGGGAAGCGGGTATGGGAGTCACCGCCGGTACCGACAGTATCAGGCAGTAGCATACGGTTTAGCCAGGAGTGGATAACACCATCCCCCGGACGCAGAGAAACACCACCACGGTTCATGATGAAATCAGGTAGCGTATGGTGGGTGTTCACATCAATCGGTTTCGGATAAGCCGACGTGTGGCAGAACGACTGCATAGTCAGTTCGGCAGAGAAGCCCAGACAAGCCAGATCTTTTAGCTCGTCACGGGTCATTGGACCGGTGGTATCCTGAGAACCAACAGTGGTCATCTTAGGCTCACAATAGGTGCCCGGACGAACGCCCTCGACACCACAGGCCTTACCGACCATCTTCTGCGCCAGGCTATAGCCTTTGCCGGTATCGGCTACGGCGCCCGGACGGCGGAACACATCAGAAGATACCAGGCCAAGTGACTGACGGGCACGATCTGTCAGGCCACGGCCGATGATCAACGGAATACGGCCACCGGCACGCACTTCATCAATCAGAACATCAGTTTTCAGTTCGAATGTCGATACCAGCTCATCGCTATCATGGCGACGAACTTCACCTTTATACGGGTAGACATCAATCACATCCCCCATGTTAAGCGCGGTCACATCGACTTCGATTGGCAAGGCACCGGCATCTTCCATAGTATTGAAGAAAATTGGGGCAATCTTGCCACCCAGGACATACCCCCCAGCACGCTTGTTCGGTACATTTGGGATATCATCACCCATGAACCACAGCACAGAGTTAGTGGCTGACTTACGGGATGAACCGGTACCGACAACATCGCCGACATAAACCAGCTGGTGGCCTTTTTCTTTAAGCGCTTCGATTTGCTTAACCGGGCCAATCGTACCCGGCTGCTCCGGCTCAATGCCTTCACGTTCGTTCTTCAGCATCGCCAAGGCATGCAGCGGGATATCCGGACGCGACCAGGCATCTGGGGCCGGAGACAGATCATCGGTGTTAGTCTCACCGGTGACCTTAAACACGGTCAGGGTAATTTTTTCAGCCAGTTCAGGCTTAGACAGAAACCATTCGGCATCAGCCCATGACTGGATAACTTGCTTGGCAAATTCGTTGCCTGCCTTGGCTTTCTCTTCTACATCGTAGAAAGCATCGAACATCAGCAAAGTATGAGAAAGGGCTTTAACGGCGATAGGCGCAAGCTCGCTATCATCAAGAAGTGCAATCAGCGGTTCAATGTTGTAACCACCTTGCATGGTGCCCAATAGCTCAGCCGCTTTTGCGTTGCTGACGATCGGGGATGCAGCCTCACCTTTGGTTAGAGCGGCGAGGAAACCGGCTTTCACATACGCCGCTTCATCAACACCAGGGGGAATACGGTTTTCAAACAGATCCAGCAGGAAGGCTTCTTCACCCGCTGGTGGATTTTTCAGGAGCTCAACCAGAGCTGCAACCTGCTCAGCATCGAGTGGTTTAGCAACAACTCCTTCTGCAGCACGTTCTTCGACGTGTTTACGGTAGGCTTCAAGCACGACATATTCCTCTTATTTCGGTTTAGCCTAGTGGCCAAACATCCTTGGAAGTGATTGATCCATTCTGCACAGTGCGCCCTGTCATTCTTCTTACTAAGCGCACACTACAGGCAGAAGAGACCAAAACCGTCCAACCAGCATACCATTTTTAACTTAAAATTAAAAATCACCCTCTTTTTACAACATTCACACTTTGAGCATAATTATGACGTAGCGTCTACGACTTTAGCCTTATAGCGCCGCGCCAAAGAACAGGTAATAGGCATTGTTATTCTGCTCCGTCTGGCCATATGCGAAGATAAGCGGCCCAAATGGCGTCGTAATACCGGAGAACACACTGCCGGCCCAATACATCGGGGCTTCGTTGAGCGGGATATCGCTATCGTTATACACCCCGCCCCATTCGACGGAGCTGCCGACATACACCGTCGAGTTGAACAGCCCGAAATCCTGCTCTAACAGGTGGTAACGATATACAAGGGCAGAGAATAGTTTGTTGTTACCAGACAAGCTGTTTTTCGGGATCCCCGACAGGTTCAAAAAGCCCCCCAGCTCTTTGGGATCCAGGCTTAGGCTTTCATCCGACTTCACTCTGCCTATCTCGGCCTTGCCCATGAGGGTATGATCCCCGATCGTATAGGCACCTTTCCATTTGGCGTCGATATGGAAAGCAAGATCGGTCAGCTCCAGCCCCAAAAACTCGTTGTTGTCATCCGATGCGGCAAGCTCGACCTGTAACAAATTTCCGCGTTTTGGCAGCATAAACTCATCCAGGGTGTCGAGGGTATAACTCACATAGCCAATCTGGCTTTCCCGCTTCTCCTTGCCAAGATCACCAAAAATGCCCGGAAATTCAGTCTCGCCATAGATATAGCGAAGGCCTATCCGAAACTCCTGCCAGAGCTCCGGCTGCCAGCCAAACGAAGCATCCAAAATCGTGTCATTGTAGGTCGCCGGAATAAAGCTGTCGATTTCTTCGAGACTTGGCTCCTCACCAATTGCAGGCACGTTCTTCTCGGAGTTTTTATACTCGGCACTAATCTGGCTAAACCATTCCTGATTTTTGATAAACGGCAGGTACAAGCCCGTTGCAATTCGTTTATCAGTGCCGTATTCCAGCTCGGTCCGCCACTCCGCCCCGGCTTCGCTTAGCCCGGTCACATTAAACGCCACGCCTATCGAATAATCGGTACTGTTTTCGAAGTCATCTTCCAGGGCAAACCGGAGATCAATAAAGTTAGGTCCCCAGCTCTTCTCCTTGACCTCGACCAGCACCACATTCTCGCCTTCCTCAGCCTGGATCCGGTAGTCAATCCGCTCAAAACGATCGAGGGCATACAGATTTCGAACGCTTTCCGCCAACTCTTCAGAGCTAATGCGCGAGCCCGGCTCGAGCTCCAGCCGATCCAGCAACACCTGATCCGAATAATGGCTGTTGTTAACCAGCTGAATATCATCCACCTTCAACTGATCAAGATGGTTCAACGTACGACGCTTGAGCTGTTTGCTGTCTATATAATTCTGATACCAAATAGAGCCACCCAAGCCCTTGAGCTGTTCTTCCAGCGCCATGGCTGCTGTATAGCCGTTTTCAAAAGCCACTGGCATCTGCTCAAAATCTGCCGTCGTGATCCCCTGAATATCTGGGCGGATCAACACATCCTCGCCACTTAATAGTTTTATCTGGCGGGTCGCATTATCACGCACCATGAAATCGGTCAGCTGATCCATCACGGCAAAGTAATTGTTGAGATCATCACGGCGCTTAAACTCATTACTGATATCAACGGCAATCACAATATCAGCGCCCATCGCCTTGACGACCGAAACCGGCAGGTTGTTGGTGATCCCGCCATCCACCAATAGCTTGTCACCCAGCTCCATCGGCGGTAGCAGCCCCGGAATCGACATACTGGCCTGCATCACCTCGGCCAAATCTCCACTTGCCAATATAACCGGCTCCAGATTTTCGATATCGGTCGCCACCGCCCGATAAGGGATAGGCAGCCGATCAAAGCTTTTCATCGTTGGCAGATTGCCGGATGTGGTGCGCAGGATTTCGCCCATGCTCTGTCCTTGGACAAAGCCACGGGGTACCTTCAGCTCCCAGAAATCAAAGCCAATTTCGCTACTGACCTGAAAGCGGTCCTCCTGCTGCTTTTCCCTGACCCGGCGATCGCTGCGCTGGACCCGGTCCTCGTAGCCTTTGCCCCAGTCCACCGTCGTCAGCAGCGCCTCGATATCATCGGCACTCATGCCGGTCGCATAGAGGCCGCCGACATAAGCCCCCATGCTGGTACCCACGATATAGTCCACCGGGATCTGCATATCCTCCAGCGCCTTGAGCACCCCGATATGGGCAGCCCCCTTGGCTCCCCCGCCACCGAGCACAACACCAATTTTTGGCCGTTCTGCAGCAAAAACAGGCTGATAGAATAGCACCTGAATTATTGTGAGAATTATCACTAAAGTTATGTAACGACTCGGCAGATACATGCACAGAGAGAGATTTCTAACAGATGGCTTTATTTGGGTCATTGGCAACTTTTTCCATGAACGAACTGTTCGTTCATTACTATATCGATAAGCAGCTAGCATTATGAAGTTCAACCAGCTCACCATTAAACAAAAACTAATTATGGCGATGATCCTCGCCGTACTTGCCTCAACAGTCCTTGTTGGCGCTATTGGTCAAAACCAGGCCCGCAGCGTGGTAGAAAGCCGTTTGCTTGAATCTGAGCTACCGGCAAACCTGATGCAGATCCGCAATACTATCGACAAGGAAGTGTCACTGCTACAGTCCGCGGCGCAACAATTGGCAACAAACCGTTTTATTACCGATATGTATAAAGAAAACGGCCGCCCGCAGCAAGAAGATCGACTGATAAAACAGCTCAATGATATCAGAACTCAATACAACCTGTTTGACGCCTCTGTTGCGGATCGTACGACAGGCAACTACTGGAACCAGAATGGCTTTCTTCGCCGCCTTAACCAGCAGCAGGACAGCTGGTTCTACGGCTTTACCGGCAGCGGCAACGCCAAAATGCTCAACGTGTTCCAGGAAGCGAACGGCGAGGTCAAACTGTTTGTTAACTATCAGCAGCTTAACGGTCGTGGGATGGCGGGCCTCTCAAAGTCGATGGACGAGATGGTCCGGTTCATCAACCAGTTCAAGCTGGAGCAAACTGGCTATGTCTACCTCACCGATGCCAGCGGCATGGTGCGTCTGCACAAAGACAAGAGCAAGATGGGCGGCAGTGATCTGAACCAGCTGTACGGTACCGAGGTCTCTCGCCAGCTGCTGAACAAGGATGACTTCAACGTTGCCGAAGCAACTATCAACGGCAGCGATACCCTGATTGCCACCAGCTATATCCCGTCAATGGAATGGTATGTCGTGGCAGAGCTACCGAAGGAAGAGGCCTTTGCCGGACTGAACCAGGCACGTAACCAAATCATGGTCTGGACAGCCGCTATCGCTGCAGTATTTGTCCTGATGGCAATCTGGCTCGGTAGCAACATTACCCGCCCGATCGAACGCCTTGCTGCTGTATTCAAAGACCTTGGCGAAGGTGAAGGCGATCTTCGCCACCGCATCGATATCAAAGGCAAGGATGAGATCGCCCAGCTGTCAGAAGGTTTCAACACCTTTATCGGCAAGATCCACTACTCGGTGCGTGAAGTGGCCGAAACCGGCAACTCACTGCGCAGCGCCGCAGAATCGGTGGCTTCCCAGGCTCAGCTGACCCTGGATAACAGCCACACCCAGCGTGACCGTACGATTCAGGTCGTCACCGCTATCAACCAAATGGGCGCAACGGTTAACGAGATTGCCGGCAACGCCGCACAGGCCGCCGATGCCGCTCATAATGCCGAATCCGAAACCCAGAACGGCCAGGCCGTTGTCGGACAGGCACGCGACAGCATCAGCCAGCTATCCAACGATGTTTCCAACGTCAGCGAGGTGATCGAATCGCTTGCCAACAATACCCAGGCTATCGGTAGCATCCTAGACGTGATCCGCGGTATCTCGGAGCAGACTAACCTGCTGGCGCTCAATGCCGCAATCGAAGCAGCCCGTGCCGGCGAGCAAGGCCGTGGCTTTGCCGTCGTGGCCGACGAGGTACGCAGCCTGGCAAGCCGGACTGCCGACTCGACAGACGAGATCCAGACGATGATCAACCGCCTGCAGGAAGAAGCCAGCAACGCCGTTAATGCTATTGTCCAGAGCCGCCAGCTAACCTCCGACGGTGTCTCGGCAGCCGACGAGGCATCCGGTGCACTGGTATCTATTGCCGATCGCATCACTCTGATATCCGATATGAACACCCAGGTTGCAACAGCTACCGAAGAGCAGTCAACAGTCGTCAACGATATCAACTGCAATATCGAGGAAATCAACGAGACGACCCAGCGCACAGCCGATACCGCCACCGAACTTGCCCACTCGAGTCAGGAGCTGCGCGAGCTGTCCAAGCGCCTTGATGACATGGTAGGAACGTTCAAGCTGTAACGGCTTTAACCCCACTAGTCCTCCCCCTTTTCAAGGGGGAGCTAGAGGGGTTCCCCCTACGCCTTCAAAATCAAATTCGCAACTATCTAAAAACGCAAAATAACATTATTCTGCACGGGCATTATTTTGTGACGCCCTCCAAACTTTAATATGTCGCATAGGCGTATTTTTGCAGCTCAATTTGATCAATAACTAAAACCAACAATGAAACTCACTAAAATTGCAATTTCTTCCCTTCTGGCTTGCGCATTCGCATCAGGTTCCGTATTCGCCGATCCTAAATTGCCGGGTACCGAAACCGGGTACAGCTCAATCCAAATCATGCAGCAGGGGGAACCTGCCCAGCTTCATTGGGTATCGGTTGAGGAGATTGAAAAGAGCCTAGAGGGCAAGGAGCCAATGACCGTCGGTTTTGATATCGACGACACGGTACTGTTCAGCTCACCTGGCTTTTATCGCGGACAGCAGGTGTTCTCGCCAAATGGCTACAGCTACCTCAAAACTCAGAAATTCTGGGACAAAATGAACTGTGAGTGGGAAAAATTCAGCTTGCCAAAAGAGATCGGCAAGAAGCTGATTGCGATGCACCAGAAGCGCGGGGACGATATCTACTTTATTACCGGCCGCACCGGATCCGAGTGCGAAATTTCGACTCAGTACCTGAAAGACTCGTTCGGCATTAACAACATGCACAAGGTCATTTTTGCCGGCTCTAGCAAGACGGAATACACCAAAACCAAGCACATCAAGGCGCACGACATTAAGATGTACTACGGTGACTCAGACGGCGATATCATCTCGGCTCGCAATGCCGGTGCCGAAGGGATCCGTATCATGCGTAACGCCAGTTCCAGCTACAAGCCGGTACCGCAAAACGGTATCTACGGAGAGAAGATTGTGAAGGACTCTCAGTACTAATCCATTGCACTATTACTAAAACCAAAAAAGCGCCCTGGGGCGCTTTTTTCGTATCAGTATCAATCGCAAGAATTACTTCTTACGCTTAACCGCTTTCGGGTTTGGAAGGTCAGTGATAGAACCTTCAAAGACTTCAGCAGCCAGACCGACAGATTCGTGTAGCGTTGGGTGCGCGTGGATTGTTAGCGCGATGTCTTCTGCATCACAACCCATCTCGATCGCCAGACCGATTTCACCCAGAAGCTCACCACCGTTGGTACCAACGATAGCACCACCGATCACACGGTGCGTGTCTTTGTCGAAGATCATCTTCGTCATACCGTCTGCACAGTCAGAAGCGATTGCACGGCCAGAAGCCGCCCAAGGGAACGTAGCAACTTCGTAGTTGATACCTTCGGCTTTTGCTTCTTTCTCTGTCTTACCAACCCATGCCACTTCTGGCTCAGTGTAGGCAATAGAAGGAATCACTTTAGGGTCGAAGTAGTGCTTCTTGCCAGAGATAACTTCAGCGGCAACGTGGCCTTCATGCACACCTTTGTGCGCTAGCATTGGCTGGCCAACGATGTCACCGATAGCATGGATGTGCGGTACGTTGGTACGCATCTGCTTGTCAACGTTGATAAAGCCGCGCTCGTCAACCTCGATACCCGCTTTCTCTGCATCAATCAGCTTACCGTTTGGTACACGGCCGATTGCCACAAGTACTGCATCATAACGTACAGGCTCAGCTGGTGCTTTCTTGCCTTCCATTGAAACGTAGATACCGTCTTCTTTCGCTTCAACTGCCGTCACCTTGGTTTCCAGCATCAGGTTGAATTTCTTCTTGATGCGCTTGGTGAAGACGCGAACAATATCTTTGTCCGCTGCAGGGATCACTTGATCGAACATTTCAACAACGTCGATCTGAGAACCTAGCGAGTGGTAAACCGTACCCATTTCCAGGCCGATAATACCGCCACCCATGACCAACATCTTCTCAGGTACTTCTTTTAGCTCAAGAGCGTCAGTTGAGTCCCAGATGCGTGGGTCTTCATGCGGAATGAAAGGTAGCTCGATAGGACGAGAACCTGCCGCAACAATCGCGTTGTCGAAGTTAACCGTTGTCTGACCTTCTTCGCCTTCAACTACGATAGTGTTAGGACCGGTGAATTTACCGTAACCGTTAACAACGTTAACTTTACGCATCTTAGCCATACCGCCAAGACCGCCAGTCAGCTGAGTGATTACTTTTTCTTTCCAGACACGGATCTTGTTGATATCTGTCTGCGGCTCACCGAACACAACACCGTGCTCAGCCATCGCCTTCGCTTCCTCAATAACTTTAGCAACGTGAAGAAGGGCTTTTGATGGGATACAACCCACGTTCAGACATACACCACCAAGCGTGCTGTATTTTTCGATTAGAACCGTATCTAGACCTAAGTCCGCGCAACGGAATGCCGCAGAGTAACCAGCAGGGCCTGAACCCAACACCACTACCTGGGCTTTAATTTCTTTACTCATCATGACCTCGTTGTAGTCTTTTATCCCTAACAGGCTATCAGGTAAGTTGTACTTATTTGCTGTTGTACATTCTTCTTTCAGATTGCCAACAAGTTTACAGACCTGTTAACAAAGTGAAAAGTATATTGCCATAGCCTGTGAGCTACACAACAATTCCATGCCTGCTGTTGCAGGCATGGCGTTGCGGATGTGAAACCTTAAAGCACCAAACGGCGGATATCTGATAGACAGCCGTTCAGGTAAGTAATGAAGCGTGCACCTTCGGCACCGTCAATCACACGGTGATCGTATGACAGTGACAATGGAAGCTGTAGGCGTGGTTCGAACTCTTTACCGTTCCACACTGGCTTCATTTCAGACTTAGATACACCCAGGATACCGACTTCTGGCGCATTCACGATAGGTGTGAACGCAGTACCACCAATGCCGCCAAGGCTAGAGATGGTGAAACAGCCACCCTGCATGTCTGCCGCAGTCAGCTTACCAGCACGTGCTTTCTTAGACACCGCCATCAGTTCTTCAGAAAGCTCGTAGATACCTTTCTTGTTTACGTCCTTGAAGACAGGAACAACAAGACCGTTTGGCGTATCTACCGCGATACCCACGTTTACGTACTTCTTCAGGATCAGGCTTTCACCGTCTTCTGATAGAGAAGAGTTGAACGCTGGGAAGGCTTCAAGCGCTTTCGCAACTGCTTTCATGATGAATACTAGCGGAGTGATCTTCATGCCACTGTCTTTCTTCGCTTCAATCGCGTTCTGCTCTTTACGGAAAGCTTCAAGCGCTGTGATGTCTGCGTTGTCCCACTGTGTAACGTGAGGGATCATCACCCAGTTACGGTGCAGGTTAGCACCAGAGATCTTCTTGATGCGAGAAAGCTTCTGAACTTCGGTTTCACCGAACTTGCTGAAGTCAACTTTCGGCCATGGTAGTAGACCCAGTGCAGAGCCGTCACCTTTGCCAGATGCCGCAGCACCCGACTCAAGACGCTTAAGTGCTTCTTTAACGAAGTTCTGTACGTCTTCTTTCAGGATACGGTTCTTACGGCCAGTACCTTTAACCTTAGACAGGTTAACACCGAACTCGCGAGCCAGGCGGCGAACAACTGGAGACGCGTGAGCGTAGTCGTTGTTTTCCTGGAAGTCGCCTGCGGCCGGCGTCCCGGTAGAAGCTGGAGCTGCCGCCGCTGGCGCTGCTGCTGGAGCTGCTGCCGCAGGAGCCGGACGGTTCGACGACTCGACCGCTGCTGGAGCTGCACCCGCAACCGGAGTGCCGGCCACCTCAAATACCATGATTAGCGAGCCAGTCGACACTTTGTCACCTGCTGCAATCTTGATTTCTTTAACCTTACCAGCAAACGGTGCAGGTACTTCCATAGAAGCCTTGTCACCTTCAACAGTGATCAGAGACTGCTCTTCTTCAATCATGTCGCCTACAGCTACCATGATTTCAGTCACTTCTACTTCGTCGCCACCGATGTCCGGTACGTTAACTTCTTTCGCTGCAGATGCTGCAGGAGCCGCCGCTGGCGCTTCTGCGGCTACAGATGCTGCTGGAGCGCCTGAACCTGCTGTTTCGAAGACCATGATAAGTGAGCCAGTCGATACTTTATCGCCTGCTGCTACTTTGATTTCTTTTAGGGTACCGGCAAATGGTGCAGGTACTTCCATTGATGCTTTGTCGCCTTCAACAGTAAGAAGAGACTGCTCTTCTTCGATGCTGTCGCCGACTGCAACCATGATTTCAGTCACTTCTACTTCGTCACCGCCGATGTCCGGTACGTGAACTTCTTTCAGCTCAGCCGCTGCTGCCGGTGCTGGAGCAGCAGGCGCTGCTTCAGCCGCAGGAGCAGGTGCTGCAGCGCCGGCCGCCTCTGCTTCGAAAATCATGATTAGAGAACCGGTAGAAACCTTGTCGCCTTCAGCCACTTTGATTTCTTTAACGATACCCGCCTGAGAAGCTGGTACTTCCATAGAAGCCTTGTCGCCTTCTACAGTGATCAGAGACTGCTCTTCTTCAACCTTGTCGCCAACGCTGACAAGAATCTCAGTGACTTCAACCTCATCCGCACCGATGTCAGGTACATTAATTTCGATTGCCATGTTTAATTTACCTCTTACGCGTATAGCGGGTTGATCTTGTCAGCGTCAATGTCGAACTTCGCAATTGCTTCAGCAACTACAGACTTCTCAACATCACCACGCTTAGCCAGCTCGGTCAGTGCAGCAACTACAACGTAGCCTGCGTTAACTTCGAAGTGACGACGTAGGTTCGCACGGCTGTCAGAGCGGCCGAAACCATCAGTACCAAGTACTTTGAAAGACTCAGAAGGCATGAACGCACGAACTTGCTCGGCGTAGTTCTTCATGTAGTCAGTTGCAGCGATTGCAGGCTCAGTACCCATTACCTGTGCAATGTAAGGTACTTTCTGCTCAGCTTCTGGGTGAAGCATGTTGAAACGCTCAACGTCCTGACCTTCGCGAGTTAGTTCGTTGAAAGACGTCACAGAGTAGATGTCAGAAGCGATACCGTAGTCGTCGCTTAGGATCTGAGCGGCTTTACGAACTTCGTTCATAATCGTACCAGAGCTCATTAGCTGAACTTTAGACTTATCACCGGCGTAAGATTCTAGCTTGTAGATACCCTTACGGATGCCTTCTTCAGCGCCTTCTGGCATTGCTGGCATCGCGTAGTTTTCGTTCATAACCGTTAGGTAGTAGAACACGTTCTCTTGCTCGCCATACATGCGACGGATACCGTCTTGCATGATCACAGCAACCTCGTAAGCGAACGTTGGGTCGTAAGAGATACAGTTAGGAACAGTGTTAGCCATGATGTGGCTGTGACCATCTTCGTGCTGCAGACCTTCGCCGTTCAGGGTAGTACGACCTGCTGTCGCACCCAGTAGGAAACCACGCGCCTGCTGGTCACCTGCCATCCACGCCATGTCGCCCACACGCTGGAAGCCGAACATTGAGTAGTAGATGTAGAACGGGATCATTGGCAGATCGTTGGTGCTGTATGACGTTGCCGCAGCAACCCATGAAGACATAGCACCCAGCTCGTTGATACCTTCCTGTAGTACCTGGCCCGACGTTGCTTCTTTGTAGTAAGAAACGATGTCACGGTCCTGCGGTGTGTACTGCTGGCCGTGCGGGTTGTAGATACCGATTTGACGGAACAGGCCTTCCATACCGAAAGTACGTGCTTCGTCAGCAATGATAGGAACGATGTTCTTACCGATGTTCTTGTTCTTAAGCAGAACGTTTAGCGCACGAACGAATGCCATAGTCGTTGAGATATCACGCTTCTGCTCGTCTAGCAGCGGCTTGAACTCTTCTACTTCTGGGATCACTAGTTCTTCAGTGAAGTTTGGCAGACGCTGTGGCGTGTAGCCGTGAAGTGCGTTACGACGAGCATGCAGGTACTCGTGCTCTTTCGAACCTTCTTCCAGTTTCAGGTAAGGCAGGTTCTTCACGTCTTCGTCAGAAACAAGGTCTTGCAGGCCTAGGCGGTTGCGCAGGTGCATAACAGAAGACATGTCCATCTTCTTAACCTGGTGCGCAATGTTCTTGCCTTCAGCCGCTTCACCCATGCCGTAACCTTTAACAGTCTTAGCAAGGATAACGGTTGGACGGTCTTTGGTTTCTGCCGCGTTCTTGTATGCCGCGTACAGCTTAGATGACTCGTGACCACCACGCTTAAGCGCGAAGATTTGATCGTCAGTCATATCAGCAACCAGTGCTGCTGTTTCTGGGTACTTGCCGAAGAAGTGCTCACGAACGTAAGCGCCGTCTTTCGACTTGAATGTCTGGTAGTCACCGTCGATAGTCTCGTTCATAAGCTGTAGCAGCTTGCCCGAGGTATCTTTCGCCAGTAGAGAATCCCAGTTGTTACCCCAGATAACTTTAACAACGTTCCAGCCAGCACCTTTAAACAGGCCTTCCAGCTCCTGGATGATCTTGCCGTTACCCATTACCGGGCCGTCAAGACGCTGCAGGTTACAGTTGATTAGGAAACATAGGTTGTCCAGCTTCTCACGCGCAGCGAATGAAATCGCACCGCGTGATTCTGGCTCATCCATCTCACCGTCACCCAGGAAGGCATAAACGCGCTGCTCAGAAGTATCTTTCATGCCGCGGCCTGCCAGGTACTTAAGGAAGCGAGCCTGATAGATAGCAGAGATTGGACCCAGCCCCATAGATACAGTCGGGAACTGCCAGAACTCAGGCATCAGTTTAGGATGCGGGTATGAAGGGATACCTTTACCGTCTACTTCTTGACGGAAGTTATCTAGCTGCTCTTCTGTCAGACGACCTTCAACAAACGCACGCGAGTAGATACCCGGGGAAATGTGGCCCTGGTAGTAAACTAGGTCACCACCGTCCTTCTCGTTCGGAGCACGGAAGAAGTGGTTGAAACAAGTCTCATAGAACGCCGCAGCAGACTGGAAAGATGCCATGTGGCCACCCAGCTCAAGATCTTTCTTCGAGCCGCGTAGTACGATCATTGCAGCATTCCAACGGATGATCGCGCGGATACGGCGCTCAAGCGTTGTGTCGCCAGGGTAAGCTGGTTCTTGATCTGATGGGATGGTGTTGATGTAGTTGGTAGTGATACCTGTTGGCATATCTACGCCATCAAGACGTGCTTTATCCAGTACTTGCTCTAGTAGGTACTGTGCGCGCTCTACACCTTCTTCACGAACGACTGATTCAAGGGCTGCTAGCCACTCTTGAGTTTCCAGTGCGTCCACGTCATTTTTCATGACTTCAGACATGCGATCTATCCTTTCGTTGATAATCTACAAAACTTAATACCAATCGTGTGTTTTATATCCGCTGAATGAACAGATAATGATGACGACTGGTATATTGTCGCGACTGTTTACTACCCGGCTCGACGTATAATGAGCGGTACTAATCCAGCCCGTCCTTGCGTTGTTGAATCCGACGAAGAGAGCGTTCACGTCTGCTATCTTCACGCGATAAATCCAACAAGGTTTCCTCGATATAAGCCAAATGTGCATGCGATGCTTCACGGGCCTTTTCCGGCTCGCCAGAAATAATCGCCTGGACAATATTGGCTCGATGCTTTCTCACCTTCCCCACCACATCTTGGCGGCGGTTCAGGAGTTCAAAGTTTTGTAATACGTTTTGCTCCAGCAATGGTGCAAGGCTGCGGATAATGTGCAGGAGTACCACGTTGTGGGCGGATTCGGTCACCGCGATCAGGTACTGCATGACTGCACTGGCTTCGGCCTTCATATCGCCTTGCTGCTGGGCATCTTGTATCCGCTTATGGCAGTCACGGATACGAGTGAAATCTTCTTCGTTGCCTCGCAGGGCTGCATAGTAAGCAGCCAGGCCTTCTAGGGCGTGACGAGACTCAAGTAAATCTAGCTGGGTTTCCGGGTGGGCGCTCAGCAAATCCAGCAGTGGCTCAGAAAAACTCTGCCATAGTTTTTCCGTCACAAAAGTGCCCCCGCCCTGACGGCGAGTCAGGAGGTTTTTGGCTTCAAGACGCTGGATAGCTTCCCGTACTGACGGGCGTGAAACGTCGAATTGCTTGGCTAGCTCGCGCTCAGGCGGCAGCTGCTGCCCCGGAGACAGGGTGCCTTCCAGGATCAGGTGCTCTAGTTCCTGCTCGATGGCATCGGAGAGCTTTGGTTGGCGAATTCGTTTATAAGTCATTTTTTTCGTTATGCTTCTTGTACTTATAGCGTTTCGGGTAACCCGTTAGTGGGTAAATTGGTATTACCAATTAAATTATGGAAGGAAAGTTTACATAAATAATTGAAGATGTCCACCAGCAACTTGATGGAAATCATAGAATGGAGGGGGATTTAACAAAAATTTCAACTTATGAAAACTTGTTAAAACATAGAGAACATCATTCATCAACAGTCATGAAGGGAAATATGGGCGAAAAAATGTTTAATGGTCTGACCAATTTGAATACGGCCGTTTTTCGCCCGACGGTTGCTATTTATCAAGCAACGCTGTTTTAAACGCCCGCCAATCGAACGCAATACCGGGATCCGTTTTACGTCCGGGAGCGATAAACTCGTGTCCGGTGATCCGTGAAGCATTGATGTCAGGGTAATGTCGAATAATAACCCGCGTCAGCTCAGTCAATGTAGTGTACTGGGCCTGGGTATAAGGGAGGGTGTCCGTTCCTTCCAGCTCAATCCCGATAGAGTAATCGTTGCACTTGTCACGGCCTGCAAATTGCGACACGCCAGCATGCCAGGCACGACAATCAAACGGGACGAACTGGATAATATCGCCATTTCTTCTCACTAAACAGTGAGCAGAGACACGAAAGCCTGAAATTAACTCGAAATAGGGATGTTCCTCCGGGTTAAGCTGACCGGTAAAAAGCTGTTCGATATACGGGCCACCAAACTGCCCCGGCGGCAAGCTGATATTGTGGATCACCAGCAGCGAGATATCCTGGCTGTCTTCTCGCTGATCATAGAAGGGGGACGGGACATGCTTAACACCTTCGAGCCAGTGGGTATTGTCGATTGTTAACATTTGATTCAGATCCTAGAGGCGAGGTACTGGGTACTGGGTACTGGGTACTGGGTACTGGGTACTGGGTACTGGGTACTGGGTACTGGGTACTGGGTACTGGGTACAGCATTTGTGAGATGGGTATTTATGTCAAGATCTTGCTTCTGCTTTTCGCTCTTCCCAACACCTAGAACCTGCTTTCCCTCTTTTCCTAGGAACTAGGCACTCGCACCTAGGATCTCCTCGCCCATCGCGGTATGATCAGCGCCAGTAAACCCGGGAGCGGCTCCCGCCCCTATTCAGCAGCTCAACCTTGCTACGGACATGTCATGACTCAGATGGAAAAGAAGCACGACAGCGAATCGCGCTTAAACTACTTAAAGCAGCAACTCCCACAAGAAATTACCCGTGCCGTCGCCGACACCTTACGTGAAGATCTGGGCGGAACGATTGATCCGACGCTCGATATCACCGCCAGCCTGATCCCGGCCGACAGCCAGAGTATCGCCACGATCATCACCCGTGAGCACGGTGTCTTCTGCGGTCAGATGTGGGCCGAGGAAGTCTTCAAGCAGCTGGGCGGTGAAGTTAGCATCGAATGGCATGTCCAGGATGGTGAGGTCGTCGAACCCAACCAGACCCTGTGTACCCTGAGCGGCCCGTCCCGCATCCTGCTGACTGGCGAGCGTAACGCGATGAATTTCATCCAGACCCTGTCAGGCTGTGCGACAACGGTTGCAGAATATGCCCAGCAGCTGGAAGGGACCCAGTGCCGCCTGCTCGATACCCGAAAAACCATTCCGGGCCTGCGCAGCGCACTGAAATACGCCGTTACCTGCGGCGGCGGTTTCAACCACCGTATCGGCGTGTTTGATGCCTACCTCATCAAGGAAAACCACATCATTGCCTGTGGCGGTATTGAACAGGCCATTTCGACAGCCAAGCAACTCAACCCTGGCAAGCCGATAGAAATCGAGACCGAGAGTCTGGATGAACTGCAACAGGCCATTGATGCCGGCGCCGATATCATCATGCTCGATAACTTCACCACCGAGATGATGCGCCAAGCGGTGAAAATCAACGCTGGCCGCGCGGCCCTGGAGAACTCCGGCAACGTCACGCTCGAGACTATCCGGGAATTTGCCCTGACCGGTGTCGACTACATTTCAGTAGGCGCGCTGACCAAGCACCTCAAGGCCATGGACTTGTCAATGCGCTTTAAGTAATACGGTTTAAGTAACGTGCGATCAGTAATACGAACTACTGAGCAAGTTATTATCAAAAAAGCAGCCTAATATCCAGCGGCTGCTTTTTTCTGACATCCAAACGCCTCAATCTATCCCACTAGACTATTACCACCTACTCTCGTATTACTCCTTCCCCAAATAACCTATACATCAACAGCCCCCTAACCTGATAATTTCATTAGTAAAATTTGCGTCGGCAACCACTTATGGATATGCAACCAATGTAAATCAATGAGTTTAAATTAAATGTAGGCCGAGTAATCATCGCCATATTATTCATCACTTTGCCTAAGTGAGTATGCTGGAATGACTTTGAAACAATATTCACAGGCTGAATAAAAAGGATAAATGAATGAAAGGACAAAAAGGTTTTACATTAATTGAATTGATGATTGTGGTGGCGATTATTGGCATCATTTCCGCTTTTGCCATTCCAGCCTACTCTGACTACACACAGCGTACCCGTGTAGCTGGTGCGGTAGCAGGAGTTACTGGTATTAAAACTGCGGTTGCATTATGTGCCCAAGACCTAGGCACACTTGCTGGCTGTGATGCCGGTAGTAACGATATTCCTGCTGCTATTGCTGCAGCGGATGCTGGTGCCACTATTTCTTATGTTGATCAGCTAGCAATAGATGATGGCATAATAACGGTAACATCAACAGCAAACGATGGAGCTGCAACCCCTGCATTATTAATAGTAACTCTCACGCCAACTATTCAAAATGGAGTTTTTGATTGGGATTTAACCGGAACAGGATGCGCCGCTACAACACCGGGTCGTGGCATAGATTGTTCAAGTAACTAATGCAAACCAACCTCGCCTCTATCCTGCACCAGGCTAGCCTGATTGGCCCGGAGCAGGAGCAGCAAGTGGTCGATGTTGTCCGGGCAGAAGGCACCAGTGTGCCTTCTGCCATGGTCGAACTCGGTCTGTTCAGCGGCACGGAACTGGCCCGCCACCTCGAGCACATCTTTGCCATCGCCCTGATTGACGTTCACCAATACGACTACCACGCCTGCTGCAAAGCGCTCAACCAGCGCGAACTGGTGCTCCAGCACCGGGTGCTCCCCTTGCAGGTAAACGACAATACCCTGTTTATCGGCCTCAGCGATCCGACCCGGATCGATGCCCTGGATGAGTTTCGCTTTGCCACAGGCAAAAATATCGAACCTTTACTGCTTGAAGCCAAGCAGCTGGAAAGCGCGATCCGACGGATTTACGGCAGCGAGATCGGCGAAAATCATCATTCGCTCCAGCACCAGCGCAGCGTGACAGATGCCGATCTGGGCGAGCTGGTTGACTTAGGTGACGGCGAGTTGCTTGATGAAGCAACCGATCTTAGCCAGGACAGTGCCCCGGTTACCCGCTATATCAACCAGGTATTGATGGATGCCGTACGCAAGAAAGCTTCGGATATCCACTTCGAGCCCTACGAAGAATCGTACCGGATCCGCTTTCGCTGTGATGGCATCCTCCACCAGCATGCCATGCCACCGGCGCACCTGTCGCGACGACTGTCCACTCGCCTCAAGGTAATGTCGAAACTCAATATTGCCGAGCGCCGCCAGCCACAGGACGGCCGGATCAAACTTAAGCTGACGCCGACGCTGGCGATCGATCTTCGGGTCTCGACCCTGCCGACACTGTGGGGGGAGAAAGTGGTACTGCGGATCCTCGACAGTTCCAGCGCCAATTTGGATATTCACATCCTCGGCTACAACGAACCGCAGAAACAAGCTTATCTGCACGCCCTGAAAAAGCCGCAGGGGATGATTTTAATGACCGGTCCCACCGGGAGCGGCAAAACGGTATCACTCTATACCGGGCTCAAGATCCTCAACACCGATGAGAGGAATATCTCTACCGCCGAGGATCCGGTCGAAATCAACCTGCCGGGGATCAACCAGGTCCAGATCAACAGCCAGATCGGACTAGGCTTTGCCGAGGCACTGAGATCTTTTTTGCGCCAGGATCCCGATGTAGTCATGGTCGGCGAGATACGGGATCTGGAAACCGGATCCATTGCGGTCAAGGCGGCACAAACCGGCCACTTGGTGCTGTCTACCCTGCACACCAATTCAGCGGCCGAAACCATCACCCGTCTGACCAACATGGGGATACAGGACTTCAACCTGGCCTCATCGCTCAGCCTGATCATTGCCCAGCGCCTCGCCCGCCGCCTGTGCAATAGCTGTAAACAACAGCAGCAGCTTGATAGCCTGGTATGTGAACAGCTAAAAATACCGCCGGCAGCCACTGTCTACCAGGCCAACAAACAGGGGTGCGACGACTGTAACCAAGGCTACCTCGGCCGGGTCGGGATCTATGAAGTCATGCCGTTTAGCCGCGAGCTCGCCCAAGCTCTGGTAGCAGGCGCCTCGACCCTCGAGCTGGAAGAGCTTGCCTGCCGCCAGGGAATGCAGACACTGCAACAGTCTGGCATCGACACACTCTGCGCTGGTATCACCAGCCTGGAAGAGCTGCAGCGGGTGCTGCATTTTAGCTAACGTTCATACAAGGAATACCGATGGCACAAGTTAGTAAAATTCGCTATTTCCATTGGCGGGGCGTTAATCAGGCCGGGAAAAAAGTCTCGGGGATTACCTTGGGCTTTCAGGAACGTGACGTTCGCACTATGCTCGGCGAACAGATGATCCAGGTAAAAAAAATAAAACGCCACAAGCCATCGACGCTAAGCAAGCTCAAAAACCAGCTCAAACCAGCCGATGTTACGGCCATCACCCGCCAACTAGCGACAATGATTGCCTCGGGCGTACCGGTTGTCCAGGCGCTAAAAATGATGGCAAACAGCCATAACAAGGCTGAAGGCAGAGCGGTTCTGGCCCAGGTAACCACCCAGATAGAAGCAGGGGCATCGCTGTCACGGGCGCTGAAAACCAGCTCCCCCCTGTTTGATAACTTCTACTGCGATCTGGTGCTCACCGGCGAGCAAACCGGCCACTTGCCTGAGGTGTTCGATCGCATCGCAACCTACCGGGAAAAAAACGAGTCAACACGAAAAAAAGTCATCAAGGCGATGATCTACCCTTCAATGGTTACTCTCACGTCAATCGGTGTCACGATTATGATGCTGGTGTTTGTCATCCCGCAGTTTGCCAGCATCTTCAGCAACTTCGGCGCCGAGTTGCCCTGGTTTACCCAGCAGGTGATCAAAGCCTCTGATTTCATGCTCGGCTACGGCATTTACCTGGCAATTGGCCTGTTAACATTTCTATTTTTATTCATTTTTCGCTATCAGCGCTCTCGCCGATTCAAGCTGGCAATTCACCGCCTCAATTTAAAGCTGCCTATCGTTGGCAATGTTCTGCTCAAGGCGACGGTGGCAAGGTTCTCCCGCACCCTGGCCACTACTTTCAGTGCCGGGATCCCCTTGTTGAGCGGCCTCCAGTCCGCTGGTAAAACGGCCGGCAACAAATACATCGAGCAGGCTATCGAGGAGGCTCACAGCAGCACTGCTGCAGGTATGCCACTCCATATAGCCCTGCGCCAGAGCGATGTCTTTCCTGAATTGATGCTACAGATGACAATGATTGGTGAGGAGTCCGGCTCGTTAGACGATATGCTCAATAAAATGGCCGCTTTGTATGAAGATGATGTCGACAATACGGTCGATAACCTCGGCAAAATCCTCGAGCCGCTGATTATTATTTTCCTCGGCGGCATGATTGGCGGCCTGTTGGTCGCAATGTATATGCCTATCTTTAAGTTAATGAGCGTGATGGGGTAAAAGCCAGCCGTGCTTAACCTAGGATCTGCCGTTGTGATCCCCTACAATACCCTGACATATTTGTATGAGATGTCTTTCATGGAACTGCTGACTTACTACCCATGGCTATTTCCTGTTTTTGCTGCCATTTTCGGCCTGCTGGTCGGTAGCTTTCTCAACGTCGTGATCTACCGCCTGCCTGTTATGATGGAAAGGCAGTGGAAAGCCGAGTGCGCCGAATGTTTCCCGGAGTTCGGTCCGGTAGAAAACACGCCTCCTTTTAACCTGAGCGTGCCCCGCTCCCGCTGCCCGCACTGCCAGCATCAAATCAGCATGTGGGAGAACATTCCTGTTATCAGCTGGTTGATCCTCAAAGGGCGCTGCAGCTCATGCCAGGCAAAAATCAGTGCCCGCTATCCGGCCGTCGAGCTTTTCACGGCCATCGTCACGGCAACCGTAGCCATTGTTCTGCCCGTATCCGAATGGGCAATCGCTGCGATCTTCTTTAGTTTTGCCCTTATTGCCCTGACCTTTATCGATCTCGACAAAATGCTGCTGCCTGATCAGATCACCCTGCCGCTGCTATGGGCCGGTATTCTGGTTGCCCTGCTGGGCTGGGGGCCGATATCGCTCACCGAATCCGTTATCGGTGCAATGGCTGGCTACCTGTCCCTCTGGAGCCTTTACTGGTGCTTTAAGCTGCTTACCGGCAAGGAAGGCATGGGCTACGGTGACTTTAAGCTCCTGGCAGCACTGGGAGCCTGGCTCGGCTGGCAATTGCTGCCTTTTGTTGTACTCTTGTCTTCCTTGGTCGGGGCGATCTGTGGCATCATCTTGATGCGTATACAAAGTTCAGACTCTCAGACCCCGTTTTCCTTTGGTCCCTACCTGGCACTGGCAGGCTGGATCGCCATCTTATGGGGTGAGCCCATGCTGAACTGGTACCTAACTTCATACCTGGGATTGTAGTCATGACAATGGTTATCGGACTCACCGGCGGCATCGGCAGCGGCAAAACAACCGTTGCCGAGCGATTTGGCCGCTATAACATTGATATTATTGATGCCGATATCGTTGCCAGAGAAGTCGTAGAACCTGGCACTCCGGGGCTAACAGCCATTGTCGACAAGCTGGGAACTGACATTCTGCTGACAGATGGCACCCTTGACCGCAGTAAGCTACGACAGGCCATTTTTGACGATAACAGCTTGAAAGATTGGTTAAATGCCCTTCTTCACCCTATGATCAGGGAACAGATGAAGGCCGATATCGCGCAAGCAACGTCACCTTACTGCCTGCTGGTGATCCCGCTAATGGTGGAAAACAACCTGCAGACCATGGCCCACCGCTTACTGGTCGTAGATGTGAGCGAAGAGGTGCAAATAGCACGCACCCGGCAACGCGATCAGGTGGATGCCAGCCATGTCAAAAAAATCCTGGCAGCCCAGGCTTCACGCCAGGAGCGCCTTGACGCCGCCGACGATGTGATCAACAACAATGGTGACAGTAACGAGCTCGACGATGCCGTTTCCGAACTACATCAGCAGTATTTAGCGATGAGCCTTCACTATCAGTAACGGGTTAACCTCGGATAAACAAGTATGCTAACAAACCGCTTTGAACATCCGCTAAACGAAAAAGTACGCATTTATCTGCGTCTTGAGTATTTGATCAGGCAAATGACACATGCCAGCCAGCTTAATGATCAGTGGCAGCATCAGATCTTCTTCCGGGCCCTGTTTGATCTATTAGAAATTCTCGATCAGATCCAGCTCAAGTCCGAGCTGGCGAAAGATCTCGACAAACAACGCACCAAGCTCAAAAGCTGGCTCAATATCGACGGGGTCGATCAATCCGCCCTGCTCGCGATTCTCGATAACATTGATCTGGCTCATCACCAGCTGATCACTGCCAGCCGGCTCGGCCAGGAGATCCGCGAAGATCGCTTTCTGAGCGGTATCAAGCAGCGCTTTTCTATTCCTGGCGGCAGTTGCTGCTTTGACCTCCCGGCCCTGCATCACTGGCTACACTTACCATTGGCACACAAGCAAAATGACATGGCCAACTGGCTCAAGCAGCTTGCCGAGCTAACCGAAGCACTCAATTTATGGCTCCGCCTGATCCGAGACTCGGGCCAGTATCAGCCACAAATCGCTCGCGGCGGTTTTTTCCAGCATGATGCCGACGATGCCAACTTGTTACGGTTGGAAATTTGCCCTAGCTATGGGGTATACCCTATGATATCGGGCCATCGCAGCCGCTTTGCCATTCGCTTCTCGCCTTTTGAAGAAGGCGCAGGCATTGCCGAGGCCATCGACTTTAAACTAGCAATCTGCTGAGGTTTATGTGACACAATCTAATACGGTGCTTTCAAGCAACATTACCATTGTTAAATGCCCGACCTGCCAATCAAAAGTGAAGTGGAGCGTGGAAAGCCCATTTCGTCCGTTTTGCTCCAAGCGCTGTCAGCTAATTGACCTGGGTGAATGGGCGGAAGAGGAAAAAGCCATACCGGGCGCGCCGGATATGTCCGATTCTGACGGTTGGTCAGAAGATATGGGCTATTAAAAGGCTACGAGAATATTCGGCCCTGGGAGCGAGGAAGAGCCAAGCCAGCTCATCCTAGGGCCCAGGAGCCACAAGCTATAATCCTTAATCCAGAACCAACCGGGGTTATATCCCCATCAGCTTATCCAGCACCACCTCGTTGGCTTCGGGAAACGCATAATCGCGCAAACACGTCAACTTGACCCACTCGCCAGGCTGCCCTTCCTTGCCGTAGGCTTCGCCCTCAAATGCCTTGATCAGGAAGAAGTCAAACTTCAGTGACTTTTCCGGGTAATCATGTTCAAGCGCCATAAAATGCTCCAGCTCCGTTGCCTGAATACCGACTTCCTCATCCAGCTCACGGATCACTGCCTGCTCGGCTGTCTCTCCCCGCTCGACCTTGCCACCGGCGAACTCCCAAAATCCTCCCTTATGGGCTTTGGCTGCACGTCGGGTGATAAAAACCTCATCTTGTTGAGCATTAAGAATGATCCCTGCCGAGATCCACACCTGTTTCTTTTCCAAACTGATACCTGCTATCCATATCGAGTCGCCAGCGGTGCACACGAAAACCACATGTTTCCAAAGTACGCCCCTGCCCATCCCGCTTTTATTTCGACTAATACCAATCTACATAAGTATTTGATCATTCTTGCTGGTTAAAATCACTTTTAACTACGTTATGAATTTTGTAATTAGAGTAACTAGTTAGCGGCAATTCATGCCTTGTTCTAAGTAATTTTTCCTGCGCAACTATCTGAACAACTACTTATCCAGATTGGTATAAACAAAAGGCCGCTTGCGCGGCCTTTTCACTGTATCAAACTGTTTTACGGCTAATCAATTAGCTGATCTTACCGTGGCACTGCTTGTATTTCTTGCCGGAGCCACATGGACAAGGCTCATTTCGACCCACTTTGCGATCTTCACGCTGGAAAGGAGCGCTTTCGCCACTTTCAGTGCTTTCATCGGCAATCTGGCTTTCTGCATTCTGGTGCTGGAACTGTTGACGACGAGCCAGCTCTTCCGCCTGACGGCGACGCTCTGCTTCCAGACGCTCAACTTCTTCCTGCTGCTGAACACGCACCTTGCTGAGGATCATAATAACATCAGATTTAAGGCTCTCCAGCATTCCCTCGAACAGCTCAAACGACTCGCGCTTGTATTCCTGCTTAGGGTTCTTCTGGGCATAGCCGCGCAGGTGAATACCCTGACGCAGGTGATCCATCGCAGCCAAGTGCTCTTTCCAAAGCGTATCAAGGTTTTGCAGCATGACCGTCTTCTCGAAGTTACGCAGTACCGCAGCACCGACAACCTCTTCTTTCTCACGGTAAATCTCTACAGCCTTCTCGACGATACGCTCACGCAGTGCTTCTTCGTAAAGCTTCTCTTCGGTATCCAGCCACTCCTGAATTGGCAGCTCCATATCGAAGTCTGTTTTCAGACGCTCTTCCAGCCCAGGTACATCCCACATTTCTTCCAGAGATTGCGGCGGAATATGGCCATCGATAACAGCCTGGATCACATCTTCACGGTTCTGCTCGATCATCTCGCTGATGTCTTCGGCATTCATCAGCTCGTCACGCAGCTCGTAAACCACCTTACGCTGATCATTGGCAACATCATCGAATTCAAGCAGCTGTTTACGGATATCGAAGTTACGACCTTCTACCTTGCGCTGGGCATTCTCAATCGCCTTGGTCACCCATGGGTGCTCAATCGCTTCGCCTTCTTCCATCCCCAGCTTCTTCATCATGTTGGAAACACGATCAGAGGCAAAGATACGCATCAGGCCATCTTCCATCGACAGGTAGAAGCGAGATGAACCCGGATCCCCCTGACGACCAGAACGACCACGCAGCTGGTTATCAATACGACGAGATTCATGGCGCTCAGTACCGATAATATGCAAACCACCGGCAGCCAGCACAGCGTCATGGCTTTCTTTCCACTTGGCTTTAATCGCTGCAACCTGCTCATCAGTCGGGTTATCAAGCTTGGCCACGTCACTCTGCCACGAGCCACCCAGTACGATATCGGTACCACGACCTGCCATGTTAGTTGCAATTGTTACCGCACCAGACTGGCCAGCCTCGGCAACAATGTCAGCTTCCTTCTCGTGGAACTTGGCATTCAGTACCTGGTGCTTGATGCCTTGCTTTTTCAGAGCGTTAGACAGAAGCTCAGATTTTTCAATCGATACGGTACCGACCAATACCGGCTGACCTTTGCCGACACGCTCTTTAATGTCTTCGCTAATCGCAGCAAATTTTTCCAGCTCGGTCATATAAACCAGATCACCCATGTCATCACGGATCATCGGTTTGTTGGTTGGCAGCACAACAGTTTCCAGGCCGTAGATTGACTGGAATTCGAACGCTTCTGTATCGGCTGTACCTGTCATGCCAGACAGCTTGGAGTAAAGGCGGAAATAGTTCTGGAAAGTGATCGAGGCCAGCGTCTGGTTCTCGTTCTGGATCTTCACATTTTCCTTGGCTTCTACTGACTGGTGCAGGCCTTCAGACCAGCGACGTCCCGGCATAGTACGACCGGTGTGCTCATCAACGATGATCACTTCATCATCTTTAACAATGTAGTCAACATCACGCTCGAACAGAACATGGGCACGCAGTGCGGCATGAACATGGTGCAGCAGGCTGATATTGGCTGGCGAGTACAGGGTATCGTCCTCGGCCATCATTTCTTTCTGCTTGAGCAGCTCTTCGACAAACTCCTGGCCATTTTCGGTCAGGTGGGCCTGCTTGGCCTTCTCGTCGACAGTGTAGTGGCCTTCACCACGGTATTCTTCGCTATCTTCCTGATCCTGTTTTACCAGTTCAGGGATCAGCTTGTTGATCTGGATGTACAGCTCAGAGCTGTCTTCTGCCGGACCGGAGATGATCAGCGGGGTACGGGCTTCATCGATAAGGATGGAGTCGACTTCATCGACTACCGCGAAGAAACGCTCACGCTGAACGCGATCTTCCGGACGGAAAGCCATGTTATCGCGCAGGTAGTCAAAACCAAACTCATTGTTGGTTCCGTACAGGATATCTGCCGCATACGCTTCTTTCTTCGCTTGCGGCGGCATGTTCGGCACGTTAACGCCGACAGTCATGCCAAGGAATTCAAATAGAGGACGGTTAGTTTCCGCATCACGCGCGGCCAGGTAATCATTCACCGTAACGATGTGAACGCCTTTACCCGTCAGGGCATTCAGGTAAGCCGGTAGTGTCGCCGTCAGGGTTTTACCCTCACCAGTACGCATCTCGGCGATCTGGCAATCGTTAAGCACCATGCCGCCAATCAGCTGGACATCGAAGTGACGCATACCAAATACACGCTTCGACGCTTCACGCACGGTTGCAAAGGCTTCTGGTAGCAGCTGGTCCAGGTTCTCACCTTGTTCCAGACGCTCACGGAACTCAGCAGTTTTCGCTTTCAGCTCTTCGTCTTGCAGGCTTTCTAATTGAGGTTCTAGCTTGTTGATCTGATCAACAATTTTACGCAAACGACGCAGAGTGCGGTCGTTACGGCTACCGATAACTTTGGTCAGTAGTTTTGATAACATGGCGTTGCCGTTTTCTCTTTGTTATTTCAGCTTCAGTACTGGCTGAATCGCTTAATCTGGGTTTCATAACCGGGATTCCTGTCCCGCCTGAATCCGCCACAAGAATGTGACAACAGAAGCCGACACGAAAAACAATGGTTATAAATGATATTGTGACCCTCTGGTTTAATTTCAAGGGCTAGATGAAAACAATACCAATGTTTTGCTTGGGGACAGTGTTTTAGCAACAGCTGCATCCCTCGCGGCCAGGCATATCTGCCATTGCTATAGAAAACAGCCAATCATTAACCTGCATTCTATAGACTTGATATAATATGACATATTAACGAGGTCGCCTATGATAAAAGCGGACGACTTACGACTCATATTCGAAAAATTAGAACTTAGCCCTAATTAGGACATGTCACATGCGTGATCACCGCCCCCGAACCACCGCCAGCCTGCTCGATGACAGCCAGATTGGCAACATCCAGCAACGTGCTATCGCGCTGAGCAAACTCGACAAAGCCGTCAAACAGCACCTGGATTGCTCGGATCACTGCCGGGTCAGCAACTATCGCCAGGGTACGTTAATCATTGAAACGGCCTCTGCATCCTGGTCGATGCGGCTCAACTACGAGCGGAACAATCTGATCCGAAAATTACGCGAGCAGCTGCTGCCGCAACTGGCAAGTATCGAGGTAAAGGTGAACCCGGCACTGGCCGCGGTCGAAAGAAAGCAGGAAGACAAGGCGCCGGATATTGTTCAGAAGCCAATATCCCCGCTGGCAGCCCAATATTTACTGACGACGGCCAAGAACGCGCCGGATAAGGTCAAGAAAAAGCTAGAGAGGCTGGCAGCATTGGCCGCGAATAAACGCCGGGAGTGATGATGTCGACGGGTGGTGTAACAGCGCCAGCGATGGTTCAGTTGATACAAAAACGCCGGACAATGTCCGGCGTTTTTTAATTCTGCATTTGTGCTTAGGCGAGCACCATACCCGGCTGGGCAAAGGTAACCGGCACTTCACGCTCATCTTCGAAGGTAGACCATTCGTAGGCTTCCTGATCAGCCAGGACTGCACGCAGCACCTTGTTGTTCAGGGCGTGGCCCGATTTATAGGCACACATCTCGCCGATAATGTTATGGCCACACATGTACAGGTCGCCAATCGCATCCAGCACCTTGTGCGTCACCAACTCGTTATCAAAGCGCAGGCCTTCGTCATTCAGGATGCGGTAATCATCCAGAACAATGGCGTTATCAAAGCTACCCCCCAGACACAAGTTCTGCGACTGAAGGTACTCGATATCACGCATGAAGCCGAAAGTACGGGCACGGCTGATGTCCTTGACAAATGACTGGCTCGAGAAGTCCAACACTAAACGCTGCTGCTCAGATTCAATCGCCGGGTGATTAAAATCGATAGCGAAGTCCAGACGGAACCCGTTATACGGACGGAGCTCAGCCCATTTGTCGCCATCTTCGACGCGAACAGTTTTTTTGATACGCAAGAAACGCTTAGGAGCGCCCAGGGTCTCAATACCGGCAGACTGCAACAGGTAGATAAACGGGCTTGCACTGCCATCCATAATTGGGATTTCAGGTGCATCAACCTCGATAATCACATTATCGATTCCCATACCTGCCAAAGCTGCGTTTAGGTGTTCAACCGTTGAGATGCGCACACCTTCCTCGTTTACAAGGGCGGTACACAGCATGGTATCACGCACAGAGTCGGCATCTGCGGGAAAGTCCACAGGCGGATTCAAATCTGTACGACGATAGATCACACCGGTATTTGCGGCAGCAGGACGCAGAATAAGCGTGACTTTACGTCCAGAGTGAAGTCCCACCCCAGTCGTTTGCACTATGCTTTTCAGTGTACGTTGTCTGATCATCTGCTCTTCTCAACTTAAATTAGCCAATACATCGGCCCATTACCGTGCAATTGCACGATAAATGGGCAAACATCTTACCACTTATTGAGCGGTAACCCAAACAATTTACGCTGGCTAGTCAGCCTGCTTGCGTAAAAATGCTGGAATATCAAGGTAGTCATGGTCAGCCTGAGGCTTTGACTTCGCCGCCGCTGAAGATGAGCCTTGTTGCACATTCGCTTCGGCCGCAGGAGCCTGCTGGCTCAGCGGTGCTGGCTTAGTCTCCTCGACGGTCGGTGCTGCTGCAGCGGGCTTTTCCTGCGCAACTGCCTGGACCGGCTTAGACGACGTCACCAGAGTGATATCCGGCTTGCTCTCTTTACCAATACCCGTAGCAACAACCGTTACACGCAACTCATCCGTCATCTCAGGATCCAGAGACGTACCGATAACAACCGTTGCGTTGTCTGATGCGAACGCTTTCACTGTGTTACCCACAGTTTCGAACTCGTCAAGACGCATATCCAGACCCGCAGTAATGTTAACCAACACACCACGAGCACCAGCCAGGTCGATGTCTTCCAGCAGCGGGCTGGAGATAGCCATTTCAGCGGCTTCTTCAGCACGATCATCGCCAGTTGCAACACCGCTCCCCATCATGGCATGACCCATTTCAGACATCACGGTACGTACGTCAGCAAAGTCGACGTTAATCATACCCGGACGGGTAATTAGCTCTGCAATGCCCTGTACTGCGTTCTTGAGTACGTCATTTGCCTTGGCAAAGGCATCCAGCAAAGTAATACCGCGGCCCAGCACTTTCAGCAGCTTTTCGTTTGGAATCGTGATCAGCGAGTCGACGTGCTTTGACAGCTCTTCGATACCCTGCTCAGCAAAGGCCATACGCTTCTTACCTTCAAAGCTAAATGGTTTGGTCACCACAGCAACAGTAAGAATGCCCAGCTCTTTCGCCACCTCAGCAATGATCGGAGCCGCACCGGTACCGGTACCGCCACCCATTCCTGCCGCGATGAAGATCATGTCCGAGCCTTGCAGCTCAGCCTTGATCGCCTCACGATCTTCCAGTGCCGAGTCACGACCCACCTGAGGGTTCGCACCCGCACCCAAACCTTTGGTGATATCACCACCGATCTGGATCACTGTACTTACACTGCTTTTCCGAAGCGCCTGAGCATCAGTATTGACACTGATGAACTCAACACCTTCAATCGACTCACGTACCATGTGATCGACAGCATTACCGCCGCCGCCGCCAACGCCAATGACCTTAATTACCGCTTCATCAGACATTTCCATCATCGGTTCAAACATTTGTTCTCTCCGTTTATCCTGTTCGCATCAGGTTTTAAAATTCTTTTCTTAGCCAGCCACTGATTTTGGAGAAAATTCCGGATACCGAACGCTTCGGCTCCAGCTCACCATCATCAAATGTCTGACTGTCCTTTCCGTAATGCAGTAAACCTACTGCAGTTGCATAGTGCGGAGCCTGAACATAATCAGTCAGCCCACTTAGCTCAAGCGGTTGCCCGATCCGTACCTGATTGCGAAAAACTCGCTCGGCACATTCAATCAGGCCTTCCATCTGTGCGGCACCGCCGGTTAGAACGATACCTGCCGCTAAATGGTGCTTCACCCCTGCATTACGCAGTTGTTCTTGTATTTCCAGCAGTTTCTGATTAACCAGCCCCAACAGCTCGCTGTAACGGGGTTCTATCACTTCTGCCAGTGTCTGGCTCTGCAGGCTGCGTGACGGTCGACCACCGACACTCGGTACATCGACCTTCGCATCTTTGCTCACCAGCTCGCTCAACGCACAGCCAAATTTCACTTTGATTTCTTCGGCATCACCCGGAGGCGTACCGAATGCATAGGCGATATCACTGGTCACGACATTGCCGGCGTAAGGGATCACTTCGGCATGCCGCAATGCTCCGCCAGTCCAGACCGCTAGATCCATGGTACCGCCGCCGATATCAACCACACAAACACCCAGTTCGCGCTCATCGGCTGTCAGTACCGCATGGCTGGCCGCCAAACCAGAGAAAATCAGCTGATCAACCTTTAGTCCACAGCGCTCGACCGCTTTTACAATATTGCGAGCCATATCGTTGTGACAGGTGATCAAATGCACACTGGCTTCCATCCGAACGCCTGATAATCCAACAGGGTTTTTAATTCCCTCTTGATAATCAATAGCAAATTCCTGAGGAATTACATGTAAAGTTCGGTGTTCATCGCTAATTTTTACTGATTTCGCTGTATGAATAACATTATCAACGTCATCCTGCGTTACCTCTTTGTCAGAAATAGGCACCATGCCTTTTTCTGTCTGGCAACGTATATGTTTGCCGGATAACGACAAAAACACAGAGGAAATCTGGCAATCTGCCATCAGCTCAGCCTGATCGACTGCGCGCTGAACAGATTTGACGACGGACTCAAGATCATTAACCCCGCCTTTATCCATTCCCCGTGACGGGCTGCTGCCGACACCAATGACATTTACATTGCCATCAGGCAAGACTTCCCCAACCAAAGCACTCACTTTGGATGTGCCGATATCCAGGCCCACTATGAGTTTTTTATCTGCCGCCTTCGTCATTAGCGCACGCTCTTATAGTTATACTCACCGAACAGCCCTGGTTATTCAGAGGCTTGTTCTGGTTGTATTATTCTGGAACCACTTTCCAACCCACAGCAGCCCCGGTATCGTAGCGCAAGTCTACGTACTCAATGGCTTTTCCCTGCTGCTCTAATTCAGGATATATGCCGATAAAGCGCTCTAGGCGCTCCATTCGGGCTTCTCGACCCAACTCGAGTCGAATTCCATTCTTTAGCCATACTCGCCAGGCCCGGCGTTCATTCAATGCCAATCTGGCAATGTCGAACCCGGCAAGCTGTAATATTGGTTGCATTTCATGCAACGCAGCCAGCACTTCGTGGCTGCTACCATCCGGCCCGCTTAATCCGGCCAGATGTTTCTCTGTGACCTGTTCCGCCGGTGCCTCGAACACCGCACCGTCAGTATTTACCAGGTATTGCTGGTTCCAGATTGCCGCCGGCTGGTGCTCAACCACAAAAACCTTGATGGAATCAGGCCATTGTTTTCGTACCGACGCTCTCGAAATCCAAGGCAACGCTTCCAGAGCCAGCTGGATCTCATCGACATCCTGGGTCATAAAGCTGCCCAGGTGATCCAACTGCAGTATTCCCTGGCGAACATCGTCGGCACTCAGGTACTCAAGCTTTCCCTGAATCACCAACTGCGATAACGGCAACCGGTTGGCGTCTGTCATCCAGTTTAACCCTGCGCTAACCAGCCAGGCGACAAAACCGATAACAAAGAGAAAAAATGCCACGCCTCCCCAATGTGCCGCCTTACCCAAAGAAGGCTGGGATACTCTTTTTAAGACTGCATCAGCCATATAATGTTTGTTTGCCCTTACCTCAATCATCATTACCCCTCCAACATCACCGGGAGGGATAACTGACGCTTGGAAAAGTCAGGTAGGAATGCACAAAGTTGATCGATTATACCGACCAACCCGTTGCTCTCCAACTATTGTTGAAGGTTTCCTTTCATATCCTGAGATCAAAACCTAATAAATGGTTATATCACGGGCACTTTGCCGCTTAAAAATGATGCAATAAATGTACCATCTTGCTTTCAACTATTGATAAGTAATCAATCCCGGCGCATTTCTGAAATATTCAGCTCCATTTCAGCCAGTTGACGGGCTATCTTGCCAACATCACCGGCGCCTTGAGTTAATACCAAATCATCATTCTGAATGATATTGGCCAGCGCAGACGGCAATGCCTCGCTGTTAGGGACAAAAATCGGATCGATCTTGCCGCGTCCGCGAATAGTGCGGCAAAGGGCGCGGCCATCGGCCCCGGCAATCGGTGCCTCTCCGGCAGCATATACATCCAGCATCACCAGCACATCAACCTGCTCCAGCACATTGGCAAAGTCATCGTACAAGTCACGGGTACGGCTGTAACGATGAGGCTGGAACACCATTACCAGGCGCTTTTCCTGCCATCCAGCCCTTGCGGCCTTGATTGTCACGTCCACTTCACTCGGGTGGTGGCCATAATCATCCACCAGCATTACTTTGCCGTTGCCGGACTCGAACTCACCCAGGTGGTCAAAGCGACGGCCTGTCCCCTGAAATTCTGCCAGCGCACGAATAATCGCCTTGTCTTCAACCCCTTCCTCGGTTGCCACCGCAACGGCAGCCGTGGCATTCAGCGCATTGTGCTGACCCGGAATATTTAACTCGATATCAAGCGCAGGCCTGCCCGAACGTAAAATGGTAAAGTGCCCCTGCTGGCCTTTCTGGCGATAGTTGACCAGGCGGACATCGGCATCTTCAGAGAAACCATAGGTGATCACCTGGCGGCCAATTCTCGGCAGCAGCTCACGCACAACCGGATCATCAATACACATCACGGCCAGGCCGTAGAAAGGCAGATTATGAAGGAAGTCGACAAAGGTCTGCTTCAGCACCTCAAAGTCACCGCCATAGGTTTCCATATGATCGGCTTCAATATTCGTCACCACACACACCATCGGCTGCAGGTGCAGGAATGAGGCATCACTCTCGTCGGCCTCGGCAATCAGATAGCGGCTGGAGCCCAGGCGAGCATTGGTACCGGCACTTTTCACCAGGCCACCGTTGACGAATGTCGGATCGAGACCGGCTTCCGAATAGATCTGGGTGGTCAGTGCCGTTGTGGTCGTTTTGCCATGGGTACCGGCAATCGCAATACCATGGCGATAGCGCATCAGTTCGGCCAGCATCTCTGCCCGGCGCACAACCGGGATCCTCAGCTCACGTGCAGTGGCCAGTTCAGGGTTATCGGCAGATATTGCCGTAGAGGCCACGACCACACTCGCCCCCTCAACGTTACTGGCGGCATGACCAAAGAAAAGCTCGGCGCCTTTTTCTGTCAGTCGCTCGGTAACAGCATTCGGGGCAATATCCGAGCCGCTCACGCAATAGCCCTCATTAATCAATACTTCGGCAATACCGCTCATGCCGGCCCCGCCAATTCCAACAAAGTGAATACGCTCAACGCGGCGCATTTCTGGCACCATGGTTCTGATTTTTGCTAATTGCGGGTTATCCAGTTTACTCATCACTCTGTCTCTTATTTATTTGCTAGCGACTTGATCACATCGGCAACGCGCACGTCGGCGTCGAGGATCGCTGCATCACGCGCAGCACTTGCCATCTTGGCAAGCGAGCCACGGTCTAATTGGTTTAATTCTTCTGCCAGGCCCTGTACGGTCAGATCCATTTGCTCAATCATTTTCGCCGCTCCGCACTGCACCAGGTGATCGGCATTCAATGCCTGCTGGCGGTCCTTGTGCATAAACGGGATAAAGATGGCGCCGACGCCGGCAGCCGATAGTTCAGATACCGTCAGAGCGCCGGAGCGGCAGACAACAATGTCCGCCCATGCATAGGCTGCCGCAACATCATCGATAAACTCGGTGACCTTGTGAGCCGTTTCTGTTTTGTCTCTGTAAGCCTGTTCGGTAGCATCGAGGCTGCCTTTACCCGCCTGGTGCCAAATGGTCACCTGGTCGCCCAGTATGCCGGCAACCTCAGGCATCGTCTGATTCAAAATACGAGCGCCCTGGCTGCCGCCCATCACCAGAATACGGATCGGCCCCTGGCGTTCGGCAAAACGCTCGCTCGGCGCAGGCAGCAAGGTCACATCCTTGCGCACCGGGTTACCGACAACCTCGGTATCGGTAAACGCGCCAGGAAACGCCTGCAACACCTTCGAGGCAATGCGCGAGAGCCACTGATTGGTCAGCCCCGCCACGGCATTCTGCTCATGCAGAACAACCGGTACACCGGAAAGCCAGGCCGCAACGCCACCCGGACCACTGACATAGCCGCCCATGCCCAATACCGCATCGGGCTGCCAGGCCTTGATATACTGGCGCGCCTGCAAAATCGCCCCCAGGATCTTAAACGGTGCCGCCAGCAAGCGGGCAATACCCTGCCCCCGCAGCCCCTTCACCTTGATAAAGTCAATCTCGATACCATGTTTAGGCACCAGATCAGCCTCCATCCGGTCGGCAGTCCCCAGCCAGCGAATGTCCCATCCCTCTTGCTGCAGTTTCTTGGCCACGGCAAGTCCGGGAAAAACATGGCCACCAGTGCCACCGGCCATCACCAGCAGGCGTTTATTCTTGTTCATTGTCGTCATCATCTAATTCTTCTGCAGGACCATACTTGGCAGCGAGACGCTGCTCATGATCAATGCGTATCAATATGGCGACTGCCGTTGCCATGATAAATAAACTGGAACCACCGTAACTGATCAGCGGCAGTGTCAGCCCCTTGGTCGGGACCAGCCCTGCGGCCGCTCCTACGTTGACCAGAGTCTGGAAGGCAAACCAGAAGCCAAAGCCGAATGCCAGAAAGCCACCAAACAGCTGCCCTGACTGCAGGCATTTGCGCCCGATAAATAGCGCTTTGAAAACCAAGGAAAAAATCAACAATAGTACAACCGTCACCCCAATCAGGCCGACTTCTTCAGCCAGAACGGCAAACACAAAATCCGTATGCGCCTCGGGTAAATATTCCAGTTTCTGAATCGAGTTGCCCAGCCCCTGACCCAGCCAATCTCCGCGGCCAAAGGCCATCAGTGACTGGGTGAGCTGGTAACCGCTACCAAAAGGATCCTCCCACGGGTCCATAAACGAAGTGACCCGGCGCAGACGATACGGCTCAAAAACAATCAGCAGGGCGATTCCCATCATCGCAGCTGCCAGCATCGCCAGAAACTGCCATAATTTAGCACCGGCAATAAACAGCATGCCGACGGTGGTAACGAACATCACAACGAATGAGCCCAGATCCGGCTGCTGCAGCAACAAACCGGCCAGCACAGCCAGCACGACCAGCGGTTTGATAAAGCCAAAAAAGCTATCGCGAACCTGATGGTACTGGCGGACCAGATAACCGGCCAAAAAGATAAACAGCGACAACTTTGCCACCTCGGCCGGCTGGAGGTTAAATATCCCCAACGGGATCCAGCGAGCGGCACCATTGACCGACCGTCCGACGACCAGCACGGCAATCAACAACAAAATCGAGACCAGCAGCATGGGTACACTGAACTGGCGCCAGCGCTCAAGCGGGATTTGCACCATGAAACCGGCTATCACCAGCGAGCAAGCCAGAAAAAAGCCGTGACGCAGGGCAAAGTAGAAAGGCATATCGGTCAGTCGAGTGGCAACGGGCACGGAGGCAGATGTCACCATCACCAGTCCGGTCACCATCAATGCCAGTGCAATCCACACCAGCTGGCGATCATACATGCTAGGTGCCGCAGGCCTTGTCAGCCATTCGCCGAAAGATGCGCAATTCTCTCTGAACGCTCCCAGCATCAACTCACTCCGGCAACTTTGAATTGCAGCTCGGTCGCCAGCTCGACAAAGGCATCGCCCCGGGCCATAAAGTTCGGGAACTGGTCAAAGCTGGCACATGCTGGCGATAACAACACCATATCACCAGCCTGAGCTGTTTCTGCCGCTATAATCATTGCCTGCTCCATGGTCTCGACCGATAACGGGGTTTCAACAAGCGGGGCAAACTGATAGCCGTCCCGCCCATAACAATATAACTGTACATCTAAGTCAGCTAACACGGGCTTAAGTTCAGAAAAATCCGCCCCTTTACCATCGCCCCCAACCAGCAAATGCAGCTTGCCGGATAGGCTCAGTCCTTTTAGTGCCGCCAGGGTACTGGCCAGATTGGTTGCCTTGGAGTCGTTCACCCATTGTACGTTATGGTAGCTGGCCACCAGCTGGCAACGGTGAGCCAGACCGTTATATCGCTTTAATGCCCGGCATGCCGCCGAATGTTCAATATCTACCGCATCAGCCAGTGCCAGTGCCGCCAGGCTGTTGGCCACATTGTGACGGCCAACCAGGGCAATCTCCCGGGTTGCCATCACCGGCTGCTGTGACACAGCAAGGTATTCCTCGCCATCAATGCTAATCAGGCCATAGGCAGCAGAATCAAAGCCAAAACTGGTTATCTCGCCGGCAAAAGCCGCAGGGCGAGTAGCCAGATCATCACGGTTAAACACCGCAAGCTCGGCATGGTCAAAGATCCGCATTTTGGCCCGGCTGTAGTCTGCCAGACCGTCATAACGATCCATATGATCTTCGGAAAGGTTGAGATAGACCGCCGCATTCAGCTGCAGCGAAGAGGTGGTTTCCAACTGAAAACTGGATAGCTCAAGCACATAGATATCATGGTCCTGCGCCAGCATATCCAGAGCCGCAAAACCGATATTACCGCCGACTCCTACATCGATCCCGGCTTCTTTGGCCATTTCACCGACCAGGCTGGTAACGGTACTTTTTCCGTTCGAGCCGGTGATTGCCACAACCGGCTTGTTAACCGCCCGGGCAAACAACTCGATATCGCCAACTATCTCGATGCCGGCCTTTGCGGCTGTCACCAGCTCAGGGGTCGCCAGGGCGATACCGGGGCTGGCCACGATCATATCTGCGGCCAGCAGCCAGTCCATGTTCCAGCTCCCGCTGCATAGTGCAACCTGCGGCGGCAACTTGTCTTGCCCAGGCGGTGTCGGACGGGTATCGATCACTTTAATATCCATCTCGCCAGGTTGACGCAGCAGGTGGTTGACCACCGACAGCCCGGTCATTCCCAGGCCGATAACCACAACCTTTTTCACACCGTCTAAGCCATTCATTTAACGTACCTTCAGAGTTGCCAATGCAATCAGAACCAGCATCAGGGTAATGATCCAGAAACGGACAATAACCCGCGGCTCCGGCCAGCCCTTGAGTTCATAGTGGTGATGGATCGGCGCCATACGGAAAATACGCTGACCACGCAGTTTGTACGAACCGACCTGCAGGATCACCGATACGGTTTCCATCACGAATACACCGCCCATGATCACCAGCAGTAGCTCCTGACGTACCAGCACAGCAATCGTACCCAGCGCCCCGCCCAGAGCCAGCGAGCCCACATCGCCCATAAAGACTTGTGCCGGATAGGTGTTGAACCACAAGAAACCAAGACCTGCGCCGACAATCGCCGTACACACCACGACCAGTTCACTGGCATCTTTCAAATAAGGAATATGCAGGTAGTTGGCAAAGTTTACATTGCCGGTTGCCCAGGCAATGAAGGCCATACCGGCCGCCACCATAACCGTCGGCATGATTGCCAGCCCGTCAAGGCCATCGGTCAGGTTTACCGCGTTACTGGTACCGACAATGACAAAATAAGTGAAGACGATATAAAACAGACCCAGCTGTGGCATCACATCTTTAAAAAATGGAACCACCAGCTGCGTTGCCACTGTGTCCTGACCATGCACATACAGGGCAAAGGCAACACCAAAGGCAATCACCGACTGCCAGAAGTACTTCCAGCGCGCGATCAGGCCATCGGTGTTCTTACGGACGACTTTGCGATAATCATCGACAAAACCGACGGCACCGTAGCCCAGCATGACGGTAAGCACCGCCCAGACATAAGGGTTAGACAGATCAGCCCACAGCAACACAGTGATGGCTATCGCCGCCAGGATCATGATGCCGCCCATCGTCGGCGTACCCCGCTTGCTAAAGTGCGACTCAGGGCCGTCATGGCGTACAACCTGGCCGATTTGCAGCAGTTGCAGACGGGCAATCAGACGCGGGCCAATCCACAGCGAGAGCAGCAAGGCCGTCAGCACACTGACAATCGCACGGAACGTCAGGTACTCAAACAGACGGAAAAAAGGGAACGTGGACTCTAGTAAGTCAGCTAACCAGTAAATCATTATGCATTTTCCTGCAGCGCGGCAATAACGTCTTCCATTCGGGAACTACGTGCTCCCTTTGCCAACACTGTAATTTCAGTATGTTGTGAATTAAGTTGTTGATGATGTAGCTGTTCCTTCAGCAAGCTGATCAGGGCTGATTTATCATCAAAATGTTGTCCGTGATTCATTTCACTGACCACGGCACTGGCCTGGCCAAATGTCAGCACCTGATCCAGCTGTTTGGCCATGGCATACTCAGCGACTTCGCGGTGCAGGGCTGCACTGTCATCGCCCAACTCTGCCATATCACCGAGCACAAACCAGCGCTGGCCCGAAAAAGTGGCAAGCAGATCAATCGCAGCCTTCACCGAAGCCACACTGGCATTATAGGTATCGTCGATGAGGCGAAGCCCCGAACGCGGCGAGGTAATATCAACCCGCCCCTTGACGTTTTCCACCTCTGCCAGCCCTTGCCTGATTTGCTCCAGTGTCGCTCCCATTGCCATACTGAGCGCAGCGGCGGCCAGCGCATTGGCAATATTGTGGGCGCCCGGCAAGGTCAGCTCGACAGGCACGTCACCGTCAGGGGTGCGCATTGTAAAACAAGCCCGCCCCAGACTGTTAATAAATATGTCACTAACCGAGAAATCAGCATCGGACCGGGTGGCAGAGAACGTCACCACCCGATGGCCGGCCAGTGCAGGCTGCCACATAGCCAGTTCATTCGAGTCAAGATTGATAATGGCCGTCGTCGCAACCGCGCTGTCTTCCCGACCTGGCGCAAGGCCTTCAAAAATCTCGCCTTTGGCCTTGGCAACCCCTTGCAGCGAACCGAACCCTTCAAGGTGTGCGGCAGCCAGGTTGTTGATCAGCGCAACCTGTGGTTTCACCAGTGCCGTGGTATAGGCGATTTCCTGCTGGTGGTTTGCACCAAGTTCAATCACTGCAAATTCATGTTCAGGCTCCAGGCGCAACAGCGTCAGGGGAACACCAATATCATTATTGAAGTTGCCGCCGGTCGCCAGCACCTTGCCTTTCTGGCTCAGGATCGCGGCAACCATTTCCTTGACCGTGGTTTTGCCGCAACTGCCAGTCAGTGCCAGTGTCTTCAGGCCATATTGCTGTTGCATTCTGGCCTTGAGCCAGGCCCCGAGCTGTCCCAGCGCCAGGCGGGTATCTTTAACCACCAGTTGTGGCAGCTCAATGGGTAAGTGCTTGCTCACTAACAGCGCGCCAGCCCCATTATCCTTGGCAGCCTGGCAAAAGTCATGGGCATCGAAACGCTCGCCCTTGAGCGCGATAAACAGGGTCTGATCCGCAATCTTGCGGGTATCGGTTGACACATCGGCAATGATCGCATCACTACCTATCAGTTCAGCCTCAAGTACTTCAGCCAACAGTGAAAGCTGAACTTCAATCATGCATTATTCTCCAGTAGTTCCTCGACAGTTTCGCGGTCGGAGTAGTGAATAGTCCGGTCAGCAAGGATCTGATAATCTTCATGCCCCTTACCGGCAACCAGCACAATATCGTCTGCCCCGGCATGGGTCAGTGCCCACTTACAGGCTGCATGGCGGTCATGGATCACAGCAGCTGAATCCGGCTGTTTCAGCCCCCCAAGCATATCCGCCACGATAACAGTAGGGTCTTCACTGCGCGGGTTGTCGTCAGTCAGAATGATTTGATCTGCCAACCGCTCCGCAATCTCAGCCATCATCGGGCGCTTGCCGTTATCACGATCGCCGCCGCAGCCGAAAATACACCATAGCTTTCCGCGACAGTGCACGCGTAGAGCCTGCAAAGCTTTTTCCAGTGCATCTGGGGTATGAGCATAATCAACAACCATCATAGGTTTGTCAGGCTTTTGAAAAACTTCCATTCGGCCAATCACTGCCTGAAGCCTTGGCGCGGTCTCAATCAGGCGCGGCAAAGCGTGTCCGGTAGCCAGCAGGGTCGCCAGCGCCAGCATCAGGTTCATCACGTTAAATGAGCCAACCAGCGGTGCCGTAAACTGTCCGCCCCCCCATGAGGAGTCAAAACAAACGGTTACGCCACGGGTGCTATATTCCACCTGTTCAAGCCACAAGGCACGACCGGCATGCCCACTCAGACGGGATTTATCACTGACAACCGCTACCGCTTCCGGCAATGTGAGCAACCACTCGCGGCCAACCTCGTCATCGGCATTAATAATTGCAGTGCCTGAGTTGTGGTCGGTAAACAGGGTTTGCTTAGCCGCGGCATAAGAGGCCATATCACCATGATAATCAAGATGATCCCGGCTCAGGTTGGTAAAGATGCTTGCAGCAAAATCCAAAGCCCTGACCCGCCCCTGTACCAAGCCATGAGAAGAGACTTCCATCGCGGCAAAATTGGCCCCCTCTTCAACCAGCCCCGCCAGTACCTGCTGGATTTCAATCGCACTACCGGTGGTATTTACTGCCGGTTTCAACTGCTGCAGTAAACCGTTACCGGTTGTGCCCATCACCCCGGCACAATAGCCAAGCTGCCCGGCCCACTGTGCCAGCAACTGGCTGATAGTGGTCTTGCCGTTGGTTCCCGTGATAGCAACAAGCTTCAACTGCTCATCAGGCTGGCCATAAAGACGACGGGCTATCGCCGATAACTGCTGTCCAAGCTGGTAAAGGTAAACAATCGCAACCCCGTTCTGGCTTGCCACCGTCCCGTTGTCGGTGCTCTCGTCAGCCTCCGCCAAAATCACAGCCGCGCCCGCTTCGATTGCAGCAGGGATAAACCGCCGTCCATCCACCGCATGGCCGTTAACCGCCACAAACATCTCACCGGTACTTACCTGACGGCTGTCCAGTGTCATCCCGGTTAACTCGATATCGGCAAGCTCGGCAGGCAGTGCCGCCACCCATGGAGACAGCAACGCTCCCACTTTATTATTCTGATTAAGTACCGGCATGCGCATTGCCTCTGTTATTGACGATATTCAACTGTTCACCTGTTCCTGCATCCGGCGGAACATTCAAAATCTGAAGTGCACTTTCCATCACTTCCGAGAAAATGGGTGCCGCAATGGCGCCACCGTAATATTTGTCACCCTGTGGCTCATTCACCACAACCACCATCGCCAGGCGAGGATTGCTGATCGGTGCCAGCCCGGCGGTCATTGCAATGTATTCATCGCTATATCCACCCGCCGCCGCTTTCTTGGCGGTACCGGTTTTCGCCCCGACGCGATAGCCCGGTACAGCAGCACGTTTGGCGCTGCCCTCTTCGCCGGTTACCATCTCCAGCATATTCAGCAACTTGCGTGTATTTTCTACCGATGCAACCTGACGTCCCGGGACAACATCTTCCGTTTTCAGGATCGACAACGGGCGGTTCACGCCCATCGCCCCAAGCGTGGCATAGGCGCGTACCAGCTGAATCGGCGTCACGGAAATCCCATACCCGAAGGCCAGTGTTGCCCTTTCAAAATCCGACCAGCGACGACGATCCGGGAAAAAGCCCTGTGCCTCGCCTATCAAGTTGATCCCCGAGGCATCCCCCAGCCCAACGCTGCTGTACATGCCCAGCACCGCATCGATCGGCATCGCCAGGGAGAGCTTGCTGACCCCGATATTACTGGATTTCTGGAGGATTTTGGCCAGATTGGCCTTACCGACCCGGGACACATCCCTGACCCGGCTACCACCGACCTGCATCAGGCCGTTACCGGTATCGATAATGGTATCTTCGTCGGCCACGCCATTTTCCATGGCAGCCAAGACCACAAACGGCTTGATGGTCGACCCCGGCTCCATGGCATCGGTAATGGAGCGGTTGCGCATCCTGAAGCTCTGTAGCTGGTTGCGGTTGTTCGGGTTATAGGAAGGGGCATTGACCATCGCCAGTACCTCACCGGTACGTACATCGACCATCACCACCGTGGCAGAGGTCGCCTGATAGTCGGCAACCGCCTGTTTCACGGCACGATAGGCAACGGCCTGCAAGCGCTGGTCGATACTGAGGGTCAACGGCTGACCCGGCTCGCGCTTCTTGAGGGAAATATTTTCAACCACCCGGCCATAACGGTCTTTGCGTACCGTCCTGCGACCCGGTTCACCGGTCAGCCAGCCATCATAGGTACTTTCGACACCTTCAAGGCCATGACTGTCAATCCCCGTCACCCCTATCAGGTGAGCACTGACTTCGCCGGCGGGATAAAAGCGGCGAGATTCATCCTTCAGGCCGACGCCGGGCAGCTTAAGCTTGTTGACATAGGACGCCATCGCTGGGCTGACCTGGCGCTGGAGGTAGATAAAGCGGCGCTTTTTGTTTTTTTCAAGGCGGGCAAGCAGCTTCTGGCGATCCAGTCCAAGGACATCCGCCAGCGCGAACCAGCGTTCCGGTACCTGGATCCCCCCGTTTTTATAGATTTGCACCGGATCGGCCCAGACGGCCTGAACCGGTACACTGACAGCAAGATGTTCATCGTTGCGATCGGAAATGATCCCGCGGGCCGAAGGCATGGCCTTGACCCTTAGCGAGCGCATATCGCCTTCCTGTATCAACTTGCCCGGCTCCAGCACCTGAATGTAGGCCGCCCGGCCAACCAGGGCAACCAAAGCCAATACAACGCAACCGCATATAACACCAAAGCGCCACGGGATAAAAACCGGTGGCGCTTTTTGGCGACGCTGATTCTTTGATTGCTGGCGCTTAAATATATTCATCAAACCTATTACTGTACGACGACTTCACTGTCTCTGGAAGGGCGATTCATCTCAAGCTCCTTCTCGGCCAGTCGCTCAATCCGACTGTGTTCCGACAGAGAGTTTTCCTCAAGGATCTGATTTCGCCATTCGATATCCAGCTGATCCCGCTCAATCAGCAGCTGCTCCTGCTGGGCGATCAACTGACGTGAATGATGGGTGATCAATACCACCCCCAGGGCAGAAGCAAGCACCAGAACCAGCAGTACCGACGGTACCCGCCCTACCGACACGAGATCCCGTGCGATCAGGCGAGCCAGGCTCTCTGTGGGTTCCGGTGCCGAACTCATACGCGCTCAGCCAGTCGCAACACTGAACTGCGCGAGCGCGTATTATCACTAATTTCTGACTTCGACGGCTTGATGGCCTTGCCGACCGTCTTCAAGTCGGCCGTACCCAGCGCCTTGATCTGATCTTCAGTCAGCGGCAGGCCTGCCGGTACTTCCGGCCCTTTGCTCTGCTTGCGAATGAAGCGTTTTACCATCCGGTCTTCCAGCGAGTGAAAACTGATCACGGACAGTCGGCCGCCCGGAGCCAATACTTTAACGGCGCCGTGCAACGCGGTATCAATCTCTTCCAGCTCGCTATTGATGTAAATGCGGATAGCCTGGAAACTACGGGTTGCCGGGTGTTTATGTTTGTCCCGGAAAGGGGAGACCTCGGCAATCAGGCTGGCCAGCTGTGTGGTACGTGTCAGCGGCTCTTTTTCCGGGTTCTCGCGGTGCGCGACAATGCCACGGGCAATGCGCTTGGCAAACCGCTCCTCACCAAACTCTTTCAATACCCAGGCAATATCGTCGGCGTCCGCCTCTGCCAGCCAATCGGCAGCAGAAACACCGGAAGTCGGATCCATCCGCATGTCCAACGGGCCGTCACGCATAAAGCTGAAGCCTCGCTCGGCATCGTCCAGCTGCGGTGATGACACGCCAAGATCCAACAGCACACCGTCTACCCGGCCGATCAGATCACGCTCTTCCATATATTTAGCCAGGCCTGAAAACGGGCCATGGATAATCGTAAAGCGCGGATCATCAATTTTCTGTGCTTCGGCAATCGCCTGCGGATCGCGATCAATACTGTATAGACGACCATTTTCACCGAGCTGAGATAAAATCAATCGGCTGTGTCCACCACGGCCAAAAGTCCCGTCGACATAAATTCCATCAGGTTTAATAGCCAGACCGTCTACAGACTCTTGGAGTAAAACGGAAACGTGCTCAAATTGTTCAGACATAAAAATAAGTTCAGCTGTAGTGAAAGCCAACCAAGGATGTCCAGGTATGCTGCGACAACCTCAGCCTGAAAGTGTATATTCAGAAGGAAAATAACCTTGCCAATTCATAGCATTAGGTAATTAAGCACATTTATTTATCGTTAAAAACGGCTTTTCCCGCAAAATCCCACCGCAAAGTGTACGTATGAGACAAAAAAGTTGTCAAGCGAGAGCCCCGATTTCTGACAAACAAATAATAATGCTATATGGAGGTTTTACATTGATACTAGGCAGATACGGGCTAATTAATTCAATTTTGTGAAATTGAGCCCTAAAACGATAAAAGGTGATGCCCGCTTTGTTTCCAAAGCATGGCACCACCTTCTATGCAAAAAGAGGGGAGTTGGCTGATGAGCCGGGTTCTGTCCCGCTTACGCGGTGGTAACCATTCATCTAGGCCTGCAATCGCTCACAGGCTCAAGCAACCTACCCGTCCCCAACGCGGGCCACGCCATTAGGGACCTATTTGGTCTTGCTCCGGGTGGAGTTTACCGTGCCACGAACTATTACTAGCCGCGCGGTGCGCTCTTACCGCACCCTTTCACCCTTACCTGTACTCGCAAGCGAGCCATCGGCGGTTTACTCTCTGCTGCACTGGTCGTGGGCTCACGCCCCCCAGACGTTATCTGGCACCCTGCCCTATGGAGCCCGGACTTTCCTCCCCCCCGTCAGTCTCCCAAAGGACATCAACGAGGCAGCGGTTACCTTAGCCAACTCCGGCGACGGATTGTATAGGACTCGGGTCACAGTTACCAGTGAAATATCCCACAACAAGCCGAAACGGTCGAAAAAGGTACCGCCCCGGGTCCCGATAAATTAATCGAGGTTCTCCAGTCCCCACTTATACAGCGCGTTCTTCTTCACGCCATGGATCTCGGCAGCAAGCGCCGCCGCCTTCTTCAGCGGTAGCTCCTTGGTCAGCAAAGTCACGGTTCGCAGTGCATCTGCCGGCAGATCGTCTTTCTGCGCCCGGTGGCCCGCCACCAGCAGAACCATCTCGCCGCGGGTACGGTTGCTGTCCTCGCCCAGCCATTCCACCAGTTCCCCCAGCGGTGCGCCATGGATGGTTTCATAGGTTTTGGTCAGCTCGCGGGCCAGCACCACCTGGCGCTCAGGCCCCAGCACAGCCAGCATATCCGCCAGCGAGTCCATGATTCGATGCGGTGATTCATAAAAAATCATCGTCCGCTCATCATCGGCCAGCTCCTGGAAGCGATCCCGGCGCCCTTTGCTTTTCGGCGGCAAAAAGCCTTCGAAACTAAAGCGATCCGACGGCAGGCCCGCCCCGCTCAATGCCGTTACCACGGCACACGGGCCCGGCAGAGGAACAACTTTGACACCCGCCTGACGACAACGGTTGACCAGATGGTATCCTGGGTCGCTAATCAGGGGAGTACCGGCATCCGATACCAGGGCGATGCTCGTGCCTGCCTGTAGCTTCTCGATCAGATAATCGGCTTTTTGCTGCTCATTGTGATCATGAAGTGCAAAGGTGCGGGTTGAGATAGAGAAATGTGTCAACAAGCGTGATGTATGGCGTGTATCTTCTGCGGCAATTAAATCCACATTTGCTAATACATCCAATGCACGCTGCGTGATGTCCGCTAAATTACCGATTGGTGTAGGTACGATGTACAAAGTTGCGACATCTACCGTGCATGAATTGGTCTCACTCATTTGTCTAAGATCTCATCTGCAATTAATATAGAGAGTAATTTGTCACAGTTGAATGAATTCAATGCTCAATTTTACCCATAAGCGTAAAAGTGTATCACGACTATTAGCCCCTGTAGCCCTCGCCGTGATCTTGGCCGGCTGCTCGACGCCAACTCAACAGCAGGCCGTGACCGCCGATATTACCGCTGCCGTCACCGATACGTCAGCCAATTATCTGATCAAAGCCGAGTCGAGCGAAGGAACAGAAAGCATCGACTGGCACATTCTGGCCCTCAAGGCCCTGATAAAAGAAGGCAGCTGGTCGCAGGCCGAACAGCAGGCCAATCGCCTGGGACGGCTGTCGATGAGCCCGCTCCAGATGGCCGAATGGCAGCTGGCACGCGCGACCCTGCGTTATCAGCAGGGCCAGCCTCAGTCTGCGCTCGATACCCTGAACTTCCAGCCATGGTGGACACTGGCAGACAGCCAGTACCTGCGTTTTCACATGCTCCGTGCCGAACTGCTTGGCCAGACCAACCAGTCATTCAAGGCTGCCCGCGAGCGGACCGCGCTGGATCAGTACCTCAAGGCTGAGCAGAAAGGGGCCAACTGGCAAAACCTGTGGCGGGACCTTTCCCACTACAACAATAACCAGTTACAGGCAACCAAGCTGAGCGAGGATGAAACCGTCCTGCGCGGCTGGGTCCAGCTGAGTATTCTCAAAAACACGTATTCGCAGCGCCCGGCTAAGCTCAAGAGCACGGTCGAAGAATGGCTGGCCAAAAACCCCTATCACCCGGCCAACCAATATCTGCCTGCTGAACTGCAGGCGATTATGGAGCTTGAAATTACCCAGCTGAACAATGTCGCCCTGCTGCTGCCGCTGTCAGGCCGCTATGAAAACTCCGGCAAGGCGGTCAGGGACGGCTTTATCAACGCTATGCTCGACGATACCGGTCGCGATGCCGAGACCGAGCTGGCGATTTATGACACCGAAGCCGAGCCTGTCAGCTCGATTCTTGACAAGCTGGAGCAAGACGGGATTGAGCTGGTCATCGGCCCGCTGCGCAAGGAGAAGATTACCGACTTCCAGCGCAACAATGATACCAACATTACCATGCTGGCCCTGAACGAGCCCGAGCAGCTCAGCATGACCCAGTCCAATGCCTGTTACTTCTCGCTCTCACCAGAGCAGGAAGCCGAGCAGGCCGCCCGACACCTGTTTGCGAAGGGCCACGAGTACCCGATGATACTGGCGCCGGGTAACAGCTTTGGCGAACGTGTCAGCAGCGCCTTTATCGAACAATGGCAGCAGCTGACCGGCAAGTCGCCGGCAATCAGCTCCTTCAGTTCACGCAAGCAAATCCAGCAGCAGATTGCGACAGTCTTCGGCTTGACTGAAAGCCAGGCGCGTATCAACCAAATGCAGCAGGTACTGGGCCTGGAGCTAGAAGCCCAGCCACGTAGCCGCCGCGATACTGATGCGGTCTATCTGGTCGCCAACAAAAATGAGCTGACCCTGCTCAAGCCGTTTATCGAAGTTGCGATTAACCCGGACATCGAGCCACCCAAGCTGTACGCCAGCTCTCGCAGCTACCCGGACAGCAAAGGTGACAACAGCGAGCTAAGGGGCATTGAATTTAGTGATATCCCGCTGCTGGTCGATGCCAACCATAACTTTATGGCACGCTACAACGAACTGTGGCCCAATGCCAAAAACACCGATATCCGCCTGCACGCCTTCGGGATGGACGCCTACAAGATGATTGCCGAGCTGCCGCAGATGCGCGCGGTCGATAATTACACTACCCAGGGCAAGACTGGCCAGCTAAGCCTAAATGATCAGTGCGTGATCCAGCGCCAGATCAGCTGGGCTATCTTCTCCGGTAACGGCATTGACCCCGTTCAATAAACGCAAGCAAGGGCAAGCCTACGAAGCCATGGCGGAGCAATTTTTGCTCCGCCACGGGCTCAAGCCGGTTTGTCGCAATTTCCAGTGCCGCAGCGGCGAAATTGATGTCATCATGCGCGATAAGGCCTGCTGGGTTTTTATCGAGGTCAAATTCCGCAAAAATGCAGATTACGGCAGCGCCGCAGAAGCGGTAAACTGGCGCAAACAGCAGAAGCTAAAACGAGCAGCTTTGTTTTGGCTTCAGAAAAACGGCTTTTCGGTCGAACACACTGAGTTTAGGTTTGATGTCGTGGCGATACAGGGGCCCGAGCACCAGATTGAGTGGTTTACCAACACCCTAGTTGAAGGTTAATCATGCTAGAGAGCATTAAAGAAAGTTTTACAGAAAGTATCCAGACCCAGATAGCAGCAGCAGAAGCCCTGCCGGATGCCATTTCCCAAGCCGCACAAGTGATGGTGCAAAGCCTGCTTAACGGCAACAAGATCCTGTGTTGCGGCAACGGCGGCTCGGCGGCAAACTCCCAGCACTTTGCCTCCTGTCTGATCAACCGTTTTGAAACTGAGCGCCCAAGCCTGCCGGCCCTGGCACTGACGGCAGATACCACGACGCTGACGGCGGTCGCCAATGACTACCACCATGACGAGGTCTTCTCCAAGCAGGTACGCGCCCTCGGCCAGGCCGGAGATATCCTGTTTGTCCTGTCGACCAGCGGCAACAGCAAGAATATCATCAAGGCCATGGAGGCCGCGCTGACCCGCGATATGACCATCATAGCCCTTACCGGCAAAGACGGCGGGGAAATGGCCGGACTGCTCGGTGTTCAGGATGTCGAAATCCGTATTCCGTCTCAGCGAACCGCACGTATCCAGGAAGGCCACCTGCTGACGGTCCATTGCCTGTGTGATCTCATCGACAAGGTTCTGTTTCCGCATCACGAAGGATAAGCAATGAAGAGATACCAAGCCCTGCTAATTGCCGTGCTGTTTGTTCTTCAGGGCTGCTCGGCACTGTCCGCGGCCGATCCCCGTACCACCAAGCAGCAGTGGTTTGATCAGCAGATCGAAATGGAAGTCGGCGGCCTGGCCAACAAGCCGCCGTATCGCCAGCATGCCCGGATCAATGCGATCGCTATTGACGGCAAGGTACTGCTCGTCGGCCAGTCGGTCGACCAGCCCACCAAGCAAAAGCTGGAGGAGCAGGTCCGCTCGCTAAGCAACGTCAATACGGTCTATAACCAGATCCAGATCCGTCCGCTGCCCGAGCTGGGTGAAGTCAGCAAGGACAGCTGGCTGACAACCAAGGTCAAATCGCAGATCATCGGCAGCAAGAAGCTCAATGATGTCTCGATCAAAGTCGTCACCGAAGGCCAGGCGGTCTACCTGCTCGGCTATGTGAACCGTGAGCAGGGAAATATTGCCGCCGAGATTGCGCGTAATGTCTCCGGGGTAAAGAAAGTCGTCAAGGTATTTGAATACCAGAACTAATTTCAGAGCGGCTTAGTAACAACACCCGGTACCTTGCTACAGAAAACAGCGCAAAAGAAAAACGCAGCCAGTAGGCTGCGTTTTTTTATTTCACGACGCGGAGGCTTGGTCGGCCACGCGGACGAGGCGGCTCATCATCAGGGCCGCTGTCCTCACTGGCTTCCGTTACCTCAGCCAGAGGAGAACGCGTCTCTTCCTCCTCAACAATCTCATCATACTGCTGCGCTTCATCTGCCAGCTCAATATCTGCGATATCAGAAGCATAAGCCGGTTCCGGCTCAAACATGGTTCCTGCACCATTTTCACGGGCATAGATAGCCAATGCTGCATACATAGGCACAATCACAGAATGCGGGCGACCGCTAAAGCGGGCATTGAAGCTGATTGCCTCATTACCCAGCTCTAGGTTACCGACAGCACGCGGTGCGATATTCAGTACAATTTGACCGTCGCTGACAAATTCCGTCGGCACCTTGACACCTTGCAAGGTTGCGTCCACTACCAGATGCGGTGTCAGATCATTGTCAACTAACCAGTCGTAAAACGCGCGCAGCAAATAAGGGCGGCGCGGCGTCATGTTTTCCATATCCATTATTGGCCGGCCAGACGCATTTCGCGCTCAGCTTCAGTCAGAGAAGCAAGGAATGAATCACGCTCGAAAACGCGGGTCATGTATGCTTTCACTTCTTTCGACCCGGCACCTGTCAGCTCGATACCCATTTCAGGTAAGCGCCACAGTAGCGGTGCCAGATAGCAGTCAACCAAGCTAAACTCTTCACTCATGAAGTATGGGAATTCAGCGAATACAGGTGCCAATGCCAGCAGCTCTTCACGCAATTGCTTGCGTGCTTTGTCTGCTTCATCAGCGTTACCTTTGTTTATCTTCTCTGCCAGCGTGTACCAGTTACGCTCAACACGGTACATCATCAGACGACTGTTACCACGAGCAACAGGATAAACAGGCATCAGAGGTGGGTGAGGGAAACGCTCATCCAGGTACTCCATAATGATGCCGGCCTGGTAAAGAGCAAGCTCACGGTCAACCAGGGTTGGAACAGAGTTGTACGGGTTTAGGTCCAGTAGATCTTCAGGCAGGTTGTTTGGATCAACCAGCTCAATTTCAACACTAACACCCTTTTCTGCTAGTACGATACGCACCTGATGGCTGTAGATATCCGAAGCATCAGAATACAGAGTCATCACAGAGCGTTTATTGGCAGCAACAGCCATTAACCCCTCCAGTATACTTATATACACAAAAAGCAACGGGGGCCCGAGCCCCCATTGCGAGATTCTTAACCCACTAGATTACCTGATCAGTGGACATCACGCCAATATTCTTTCTTCAACAGTAATGTTAGTACAAAGAATATGACCAAAAAGCCCATTACCCATAAGCCCAGATTTTGACGTTCCAGTTTTACAGGTTCAGCAGAATACTCCAGGAAGTTAACCAGATCACGAACCGCCTCGTCATACTCCTCGGCGTTCAGCTCACCGGTTCCGTCTGACTCGATACCGACATACTCCTGTACTTCCTCACCGTCAACCAGGCGAGTCTCATACACTTTGGTCGGTACACCCTGCAGCTCTTCCAGCACATGCGGCATGCCCACGCTCGGGAAGACCACATTGTTGACGCCAAACGGACGGCTCGGGTCAGCATAGAAAGAACGCAGATAGGTGTAGAGCCAGTCGGTACCACGAACACGGGCAACCAGCGTCAGGTCGGGTGCAGGCGCACCAAACGAGACTGCAGCGTATTCTTCCGGAATCGCATTGGTCATCAGGTCGCCAATTTTGGCGTCCTTGTCGAAGACCATGTGCTCCTTCATCAGATCCAGCGGGATACCGATGTCCGTCGCCACACGCTCATAGCGCTGATACTGTGTGGCATGGCAGCCAAAACAGTAATTCATGAAGGTCTTGGCACCGCGCTGAAGCGAGGCCTTGTCCGACAGATCATTGTTCGCATCATCTAGATGCACGTTACCACCAGCCGCCATCACCATTGCAGGCAGCAGAGCTAGCAGCATTACAATCAACTTCTTCATTTGAATGTCACCCTCTCTGGTAGCGGTTTGGTCGCCTCGTTCTTACTGTAGAAATACAGCAACACGAAGAACATGAAGTAACCCAGGCTGAAAATCTGCGCCAGCAGGGTATACGTCGGCGTCGCCGGCAGTGCACCCAGAATACCCAGCGCAACAAAGCTCACGGTAAACTGCGCAATATTGATCAGGTGGAACTTGCTGCGGTAGCGGTAAGAGCGAACCTTGCAGCGATCCAGCCATGGCAACAGGAACAGCACCACAATCGACGCACCCATCGCAACCACACCCAATAGCTTGTCCGGTACCGCACGCAAGATGGCGTAGAACGGTGTGAAGTACCATACAGGTGCAATGTGCTCAGGTGTCTTCAGCGGGTTGGCCGCCTCAAAGTTAGGTGGCTCAAGGAAGTAACCACCCATTTCCGGATTGAAGAACAACACGTAGCAGAAGAAGAACAGGAATACCGCGATACCGACCATGTCCTTAACCGTACCGTACGGGTGGAACGGAATCGAGTCGATAATGTCGTACTTGCCGCTGTACTGCTTGTGGAACGGGAACTGGGTTTTATAACCTTCCCCTTTGCTGCCTTTCGGTAGCTTGGTATCGATACCGTCAGGGTTGTTCGAGCCCACTTCGTGCAGGGCCAGAATGTGCAGCACAACCAGCAGCAGAAGAACGATCGGCAAGGCAATAACATGCAAGGCAAAGAAACGGTTCAGTGTCGCACCCGAGATCACGTAGTCACCACGGATCCACAGGGTCAGGTCATCACCGATAACAGGAATAGCACCAAACAGTGAAATGATTACCTGCGCACCCCAGTATGACATCTGACCCCAAGGCAACAGATAGCCCATGAAGGCTTCGGCCATCAATACCAGGAAGATCAGCATACCGAACAGCCACAGCAGTTCACGAGGCTTCTGGTAAGAGCCGTAGATCAAGCCGCGGAACATGTGCAGGTAGATAACGACGAAGAACGCCGAGGCGCCTGTCGAGTGCATATAACGAAGTAGCCAGCCGTATTCGACATCACGCATGATGTACTCGACGGAGGCAAATGCTCCCTCACCAGAAGGAACATAGTTCATTGTCAGCCAGATACCGGTAATAATCTGGTTAACCAGTACCAGCATGGCCAGCGAACCGAACAGATACCAGAAGTTAAAGTTCTTCGGCATCGGGTATTCAGACAAATGCTTTTTGTACGCATCCATCATGGGTAAGCGTTTTTCAATCCAACCGAGTAGTGCTTCCATTAGGCTGTCTCCTCGTCTACACCGACCAGAATGGTATTGTCATCCAGGAATGTATGAGGCGGTACCACCAAGTTGAGCGGTGCTGGTACCCCCGCAAATACCCTGCCGGCCATATCGAACTTAGAGCCATGACACGGGCAGAAGAAACCTGCTGTGACACCACTCACCTGCTCGCTAAAGCTATCAGGCAGATAGGTAGGGGAACAGCCGAGGTGCGTACAGATACCTACGGCTAAAAAGATTTCAGGTTTAACTGAACGAAATTTATTCTGGGCATACTCAGGTTGCTGCGGCTCATCTGATGACGGATCGCGAAGATCACCATCATGGCCACCCAACTCTTCTAAAATTGCATCACTACGACGCACGACCCAAACTGGTTTACCGCGCCACTCGACGCGTACCATTTGGCCATCTTCCAACTTACTGATATCAACTTCAACTGGCGCACCGGCGGCTTTAGCTTTCGCGCTCGGGTTCCAAGATTTGATAAAAGGCACAGCTACAGCGACTGCACCTAAGCCTCCAACAACCGAAGTTGTCGCAGTCAGGAAGCGGCGGCGGCCGTTACTTACTGGCGCATTGCTCATCCAACATTCTCCCATGTGCTCCCGCTCTGGATTATTATTATGTCCTTTGGCGTCCCTGGAGCTTACGGCTAACTTTCAACGGAATGAAACAACAGATAGTTTGTTACATTATCAAGCTGTTGTTTATCGCGCCAAATGATAAATAAAACCCCACTTTTTGACAAGATAAAGCTACCTTTTCGCAACAAATGTGAGAGGTATGTTCTTTTTGTTTCAAATTTACGTAGAAGCGAGGGAATTCAAGGGCTCAAGCAGGGAAAATGGTGGTTTTTTACAAACAAAAAAAAGCCCAACCCGAAGGTTGAGCTTTTCGTACACAGTAAACAGAATATAAATTCTGAAGCGTAAAATTAACGCTTAGAGAACTGTGGACGACGACGTGCTTTACGTAGACCAACTTTCTTACGCTCAACTTTACGTGCGTCACGAGTAACGTAACCCGCTGCGCGTAGAGTAGGACGTAGAGTCTCATCGTACTCCATAAGAGCACGAGTGATACCGTGACGGATAGCACCTGACTGACCAGTGATACCACCACCTTTAACAGTGATGTATAGGTCAAGTTTTTCAGTCATTTCAACTAGCTCAAGTGGCTGACGAACAACCATGCGAGCAGTTTCACGACCGAAGTACTCATCAAGGCTACGCTTGTTGATTACGATGTTGCCAGAACCCGGTTTAATGAAAACGCGAGCAGCTGAGCTTTTGCGGCGACCAGTGCCGTAGTATTGATTCTCTGCCATTGTCATCTTCCCCAATTAGATGTCTAGTACTTTAGGCTGCTGTGCAGCGTGGTTGTGCTCTGTACCTGCATAAACTTTTAGTTTACGGTACATAGCACGGCCTAGAGGACCTTTAGGAAGCATGCCTTTAACAGCAGTTTCGATAACCATTTCTGGCTTCTTATCGATAAGCTTCTCGAAGCTGATTGACTTCAGACCACCGATGTAACCAGTGTGGTGGTGGTACATTTTGTCAGTCTTCTTAGCGCCAGTTACAGCAACTTTTTCTGCGTTGATAACTACGATGTAGTCACCAGTGTCAACGTGCGGAGTGTACTCCGGCTTGTGCTTACCACGTAGACGAGATGCGATTTCAGTTGCTAGACGACCAAGAGTTTTACCTTCAGCGTCAACAACGTACCAGTCACGTTTTACAGTTTCTGGTTTAGCAACGAAAGTTTTCATGCTAATTCTTACCCAAAATTAAAAATTGATTCACTTATGGAACTTGCGTTCCGTCTGTTAAGAGCCCAGTCATCACCCCTTCGAGCGGTTGGTGCTCCTGGCTTTCGCCATCACAGGTACGGTGGGTCGCAAGATTATAGGGAAGGGTGGAGAAAAAATCACCTTTTTTTCAAAAAAAAATGCGTTTTTTTCTCCCGCGGCGATTCACGGCAGCTAACGGTCATTTTTTAGCGCTTAAACTACCGGCTTTTGACCGGATTTCACCCGGCAAACTCACCTCATCCTCATTGCAATAACAAGCCCGGCAGGTTTCGTCTATCACGGTTCAAGCACTGCCCATACAGGGCTGGCGCTAGGCCAGGTGCGGTTTGGCCAGATACTCATGGCTCTGCATTTCTATCAGGCGGGAGCAGCAGCGCTTAAACTCGAACTCCAGGCGGCCATTCTGGTAAAGCTGCATCAAATCCACTTCTGCCGACATAATAAGCTTTACATTTCGCTCGTAAAACTCATCGACCATAGCGATAAAGCGCCGGGCGGCATCATCTTCCTTCTCCCCCATCCGGATCACTTCCGAGACCAGTACAGTGTGATAGATTTGGGCGATTTCCATGTAGTCATTCTGACTTCTGGCTGTCTGGCACAAGGTCCGGAAGGTAAAGTGCACAACCCCGTCCGCCTCGTGGCGGGTCGGCAGCATCCGGTTGTTGATCTCTATCTCTTTCCCCTGGCTTCTTGGTTCGACACTCAACTGGGTGAAATACTGCGCGATGTTCTTTTCCGCCTGGGCATCGAGCGGATAATGGTAGATTTCGGCCTGCTCAAGCGTTCTCAGGCGGTAATCCACCCCGGAGTCGACATTGACGATATCGCAATGCTGCTCGATTAATGCTATCGCCGGCAAAAAACGCGCCCGCTGCAGACCATTGCGGTAGAGCTGATCCGGCGGGATATTCGATGTCGCCACCAGCGTAATGCCGCGACGGAACAATGCCTCGAACAGGGTGCCCAGAATCATGGCATCAGTAATGTCAGAAACAAAAAACTCATCGAAGCAAATGATATCGGTCTCGGCCTTGAAGCGGTCAGCCACGGTTTCCAGCGGATCGGACTGTGCCGACAGTTGCTGCATCTCCTGGTGTACCCGATGCATAAAACGATGGAAATGGACCCGCATTTTGCGATCAGTCGGCAAACACTCATAAAAGGTATCAACCAAATAGGTCTTGCCCCGCCCGACTCCACCCCAGAAGTAGATCCCCTTCACCGGTGTAACACAGGTTTCTTTATCCCGCTTGAATAGCCGTTGCACCAGGGAGGGCTTGGCCTGCGCTCTGGGAGCCAGCATACGGTGATAGAGTGCTTCGAGGTATGAGACCGCCATGGCCTGCGCTCTGGGAGCCAGCATACGGTGATAGAGTGCTTCGAGGTATGAGACCGCCATGGCCTGCGCCGGGTCGGCAATAAAGTCAGGCTGCTGGAGATCGCGTTGATATTGTTGTTGTGGAGTCATCCTTTACTGTTACCCTATTCATCCCATCTTTGGCATCAGATAGTACCATGGCAACGTTTGTGCATGTATAGTAACTATACGAAACAAATTAGTTGGCTGGCATTCAGCGCCAATTAAACAATCTGGTATACAAAGGACAGACCCGTAGGACCAGGCATGCCCCAGTAAACTGGCGTGCCGCCACATTGTCTTTGACCGACATAAACAACTTGGTATTCATAAAGTCACAAGGAGTTTTTCATGGCTTGGATTTATGCGCTACTCATTTTTGCCGCAGGTGCAATTGTCGGGGCTTTTGCCGCCCGCCTGGGCAATAAGAGCCTCAAACAACAAAAAGAGCTAAAGAAAGACCTGGATAAGTCAAAATACGAGCTGGAACAGTACCGTCAGGAACTCGTTGACCATTTTGCCTGCAGCTCGGAGCTATTGGATAACATTGCCAAAGATTACAGCAAGCTCTATGAGCACATGGCAAAAACGTCCAGCGAGCTAATGCCTAATCTTCCGGATCAGGACAACCCGTTTGCACGTAGGATCAGTACGCTGGAAGCCGTCGCAGATACTGGCGACATCCAGGATCAGCCACGCGATTACGCCAACGGCGCAACAGGATTGCTGAAAGACGAACCAGAGAAAGTCGAAGAACCCAAAGCGAGCTAATTCTTTTTTCTGGAACTAAACGCCGGTTTTCAAGTCAGAGCTAGTACCGCTTTCCAACATTGGTTATTGATTCTTAGATGTTTATAACTGCAATGGAATGGTACTACTACTTGTAAACCGGAGTTTAGTAATAATGAAAAAACCTTTGCTTGTATTCAGTGCACTGGCACTCGGCATCAGTTCTGTTATTACCCCTATCACGGCAACTGCTGCATTACCTCTTTCAACGAATAGCCAACAACTACCTAGCCTCGCGCCGATGCTGGAACAAGTCACACCGGCAGTTGTCAGCATTGCCGTCGAGGGCAAGCAAGTGTCCAGGCAACGTCTTCCAGAGACCTTCCGCTTCTTCTTTGGCCCTGAATTCCCCGAAGAGCAATTACGCGAACGTCCGTTCCGCGGGCTAGGTTCCGGCGTGATCGTCGATGCGGACAAGGGCTACATTGTTACCAACCACCATGTTATCAACGGTGCCGACAAGATAATGGTTCAGCTCCATGACGGCAGAGAACTGTCTGCCGAGCTGATCGGCAGCGACGAGATGTCAGATATCGCGCTGCTAAAACTCGACAAGACCAAGAACCTGACCGCCATTAACCTGGCTGACTCCGACAGCCTGCGTGTGGGTGACTTCGCCGTTGCCATCGGCAACCCGTTCGGACTGGGCCAAACCGTCACCTCGGGCATTATTTCCGCCCTTGGCCGCAGCGGACTCAATATCGAGAACTTCGAGAACTTTATTCAGACCGATGCGGCCATCAACAGCGGCAACTCGGGTGGCGCACTGGTTAACCTCAACGGTGAGCTGGTCGGTATCAATACCGCTATTCTGGGCCCGAACGGCGGTAATGTCGGGATCGGCTTTGCCATCCCGGTCAATATGGTGAAAAACCTGACCGAGCAAATCATCGAGTTCGGTGAGGTCAAACGCGGCATTCTGGGCGTCCAGGGCGGCGAGCTGACTTCCGAACTGGCAGAAGCCTTCGGCTATGAAACCAATCATGGTGCCTTCATCAACCAGGTTATGCCTGACTCTGCGGCAGAAAAGGCCGGACTGAAAGCCGGGGACATCATTGTCTCGGTTAACGGCAAACAAATCCGTACCTTCGGTGAGCTCCGGGCTAAAATCGCCACACTGGGCGCGGGCAAGAAAACAACCTTGGGTATCGTACGCGACGGCAAGGAACAAACCGTCTCGGTGGTTCTGCAGGAAGCCAGCCAGAGCAAGGTCAAGGCAGAAAATCTCCACTCCGGTCTGGCCGGTGCTGAATTTGCCAACACGACAGCCAATGACGGTGTCAAAGGGGTGAAAGTCACCGGCATTGACGAGAAATCCCTGGCAGCACGTTACGGTCTTCAGAAAGATGACATCATCCTCGGCCTCAACCGCCAGCCAATCCGCAATCTTGGCGAGCTACGCAAGGCACTTGAACAGGAACCGAATGTCTTGGCGCTCGAAGTAAAGCGCGATAACAATATCCTGTATCTAATCATCCGCTAACGCCGCGTATCGGGCCAGCAATGGCCCGATTTCCCACCCTGCCGCATTACAATATATCGTCTGTAAGAAACAACTATTCACCACACCACTTCCCTTTGAAAAGAAATACCATCACAGTACAACATCGCCAGTACCGCCGTCTAAGTGCCTGGTAGGGTTTGGTATCTAGTCGCTGTAGTGATATCCTCGTGCGAATAATTCATAGAATGCACGCTTCGTGCACAGGCGCTTTTTCATTTCAGGGGAGCAAGCATGCTGGCTTTTATTCGTCGGTCCATTTTACTTGGCGTCGTGACAGCTATTGCCTTGCTCGTTGTTTTTCCTGAACTTCGCACCCAAATGATCCAGCCGCCGGTCTCACTGACCCCCGCTCCGACCGATCAGCTCCAGCTGTCCTATAACTTTGCGGTTCGCCGGGCTTCCCCTGCCGTCGTCAATATCTATAACCGCCGCTACAATGCCGAGGACCGACTCAAGCTAAGTACCCAGGGGCTGGGATCCGGCGTGATCATGAGCGACAAGGGGTACATAGTAACCAACTACCATGTCGTGGCCGAGGCCGATCAGGTTATTGCCGCCTTGCAGGACGGCCGTATTTTTACCGCCCAGCTCATCGGTAAAGATCAGCGAACCGATCTGGCGGTTCTGAAAATCCAGGCCGAAAATCTGCCGGTTATTCCGCTGAGCCCGGATTACAAGCCTGCGGTCGGGGATGTCGTGCTGGCCATCGGTAACCCGTATAACCTGGGCCAGACGACGACCTATGGGATCATTTCTGCTACCGGACGCTCCGGCATGAGCTTCTACGGCCGCCAGGATTTTCTCCAGACCGATGCCGCAATCAACGAGGGCAACTCCGGCGGAGCACTGGTCAACACCCGTGGCGAGCTGGTCGGCATCAATACCGCCTCTTTCCAGCAGGCAACGGATATCGAAACCTACGGCATCTCCTTTGCGATCCCTTACGAGCTGACCCAGAAGATCATGAACAAGCTGATCGCCGACGGCCGGGTGATCCGCGGCTATATCGGCATTGAAGCCAGGGATATCAATCCGGTGATGGCTCGCCTGTACGATGCCGATCAGATCAGCGGGATCATTGTAATGGGCATGGATCCGAACGGTCCGGCAGCCAAGGCCGGGTTTAAAGTGCAGGATATTTTGATCGAGATTGACGGCAAGAAGGTGACAGACCGGCGCAATGTGCTGGATATTGTGACCGAGCTTCGCCCCGGCAATGCCGTCGAGATGAAAGTGCTGCGTAACGGCGCGCCGATAACGCTGTCTGTCGTGATTGCCGATGAGCCCAACCGGTACTAGTTTTTCTCACAACGAGTTACGGACAACAAAAAAAGCCTCGCATGCGAGGCTTTTTTCCAGCAATTAAACGCTAGCAAACTCTATTCGCTGAAACGCTCAATCTTCATACCCAGCGCACTGAACTTGTCTTCAATGTGCTCGTAGCCGCGATCAATATGATAAATTCGGTCAACAATCGTTTCGCCTTCGGCAATGCTGCCGGCAATCACCAGGCTGGCAGAGGCACGCAAGTCGGTTGCCATTACCTGGGCACCACTCAGACCATCAGTATCACCGCAAATCACCGTATTGCCTTCGATTTCGGCATGAGCGCCCATCCGGATCAGCTCAGGGATATGCATAAAGCGGTTTTCAAAAATCGTCTCGGTGATAATACCCGTGCCCCTGGCAATAAGGTTCAGCAACGAGAACTGCGCCTGCATATCAGTCGGGAACCCCGGGTGCGGAGCCGTGCGGATGTTTACCGCTTTCAGCTCTCGGTCTGTCATATCCAGGCTGATCCAGTCTTCGCCGGTTTCGACGAGTGCACCCGCCTCTTCCAGCTTGGCCAGCGCGGCTTCCAACAGAGACGGCCTGGTATGACGACACATGATCTTGCCGCCGGAGACAGCCGCGGCCACCAGGAATGTGCCGGTTTCAATGCGATCGGCAACCACTTCGTGGTAACCGCCGCCCAGTCGCTCGACACCTTCAATGGTAATTGTATCGGTACCGGCTCCGGTGATCTTGGCACCTAGCGTATTCAAGAAATCGGCGGTATCAACAATCTCTGGCTCGCGGGCAGCATTTTCAATGACGGTTTTACCGTCCGCCAGCGTTGCGGCAGACATAATGGTCACTGTCGCGCCGACACTGACCTTGTCCATCACGATATGCGCGCCTTTCAGGCGACCGTCTACCGATGCTTTGACATAGCCTTCTTCCAGTACAATCTGGGCACCCAGTTGCTCGAGGCCATGAATGTGCAGATCAACCGGACGGGCACCAATCGCACAACCACCAGGCAGGGAAACCTGCCCCTCACCAAAACGCGCCACCAATGGCCCCAGTGCCCAAATAGACGCACGCATGGTTTTTACCAGCTCGTACGGTGCACAGAGTTCATTCACACCACTGGCATCAACATGCACCGAACCGTTTCGGCTTACCTTGGCGCCCAGACGGCTGAGCAGCTCCATCGTGGTATCGATATCACGGAGCTTGGGTACATTGGCGACTTCAACAGGTTCTTCAGCCAGCAAAGAAGCAAACAAAATCGGTAATGCTGCATTCTTAGCACCAGAAATGGAGACTTCGCCACTTAATGGGCCACCGCCCTGGATTCTAAACTTTTGCATCATTAACCTCTTAGGACAGCGACATCAGCTTTTTATCACGCGCCCACTCTTCCGGCGTGAATGTCTTGATGCTCAGGGCGTGAATATCATTCGCCGCAATCTGTCCCATCAGCGGACCATAGATAGCCTGCTGTTTCTTAACGCGGTTCATGCCTTCAAACATGGCACCAATGGCAATCACTTCGTAGTGGCTGCCCTCGCCTTTAACAATGATTTCATCAAGTTCTAAGGCATTTTCAAGAATTTGTTTAATTTCGGAGATTTCCACAAGCTATCCTCTCTGCCACTTAGTCAATACAAGCAGCTAACATTGATTCGACATGGCTCAGGCGAAGCAAGGTAACCAGCTGTTCCGGCACGTTCAATAACGTCAGTTCACTGCCATTACTGCTGAGCTGTTGATATACATGAAGCAACATCACCATGCCCGCCGAGTCTACCCGCGATAAAGCAGCAAGATCGAGCTTTACCCTGGCATCCTGTGGCATCCATTCATGTCTTTGCTGCCAAAAGGCTGGAACTGTGTCACGTTCCAGTGCCCCTGACAAGCAATAATACCCATTTTCCTGAGCTCGCCACTCAATCTTAGGCTTACTCATTGTTTTTGTCCTCACGGCGTATTGGTTTCGCCGCAAGTTCTTTCAAGTTCACTGTTACTGCATCAATCCCTTCAGTGCGTAGCTGACCGCTCCATTCACTCTGTTTAGTCGAGATCATGCTGACACCTTCAGCCACCATATCGTAGCCCTGCCACTCGTTGGTCTTCTTGTTCTTGCGCAGCTTGAAGTCCAGGCGGATCGGCGGGCGCTTGGTATCAAGAATGTCGACCCGAACCGACACGATTTTGCGACTGGCCGGCACCGACTTCGGTGACTCGATCTTGATATCCTGATCGGTATACTGAGTCAGCACCTGGGCGTAAGACGCAACCAGATAATTGGTAAACGCGCTGACAAAGTTGTTTCGTTGCTCTGCTGTCGTCTTTTTCAGCTGTGGCCCCAGCACTTTATAAGCCGCATAGCGGGTGTTGATATACGGCAGCAGTTCCTGCCGGACAATGCTGCGCAGCAATTCAGGGTTGCGCTGGATCTGATTCTTTTCCGCTTTCAGACGATCAAACGTATTCTGGGAGACCGTCTGCATCATCAGATAAGGATCTGTTCGATTTACCGTATCAGCCTGGGCAACCAGCGGAAGCGATAGCAGCATCACCAATATATATCGAAAGAGTTTCATCATATCCCCTATTACTTACTGTCACCGCCGATGCTGTACAGCACCTGGCCAATCATGTCTTCCAGAACCAGTGCCGACTTGGTGTCCTCGATCAAGTCACCGTCGCCGAGCATGTCGATATCTTCGTCAATAAACCCAGGCTCGATACCCAGATATTGCTCGCCCAGCAGCCCTGATGTAAGGATGGCAGCCGAACTGGTTTCTGGAAAGTAACCATACTTTTTCTCGATAGACAGCGTGACGACCGGAACATAGCTTTCCGTATCTAGCGAAATATCAGTGATCTTGCCGACGGTCACGCCACCAACTTTAATCGGCGAGCGAACTTTCAGGCCGCCAATATTATGGAAATGCGCTTGCAGGGTATAAGACTCATTGCCACCGATGTTCTGCACATCCGCTACTTTGAATACCAATACCAACAAGGCTGCAAATCCGGCCAGTACAAAGCTACCAACCCACAATTCTAATTTTTTTATCTGTTGCATCCGTTTATTCCCAACGTTCCGCTGATCGCTTGCTTAATTGCCAAACATCAATGCTGTCAGCACAAAATCCAATCCCAATACCGCCAGTGACGAGTTCACTACCGTGCGTGTAGTCGCCCGGCTGATCCCTTCCGATGTCGGTACCGCATCATAACCATTGAACACCGCAATCCAGGTCACCGTGATCGCAAACACGACTGACTTGATGATACTGTTGCCAATGTCATAGCCCAGCTCGACCGACGACTGCATCACCGACCAGAAGCTGCCATAGTCGATACCTTTCCAGTCAACACCAACCAGCTGCCCGCCCCAGATACCCACGGCACAAAATAGCAATGACAGCAACGGCATCGAAATCGCACCGGCCCAGAAGCGAGGGGCAATCACCCGGCGCAACGGATCCACCGCCATCATTTCCATGCTTGATAGCTGCTCGGTTGCCTTCATCAAACCAATTTCAGCCGTCAGTGCCGAACCGGCCCGACCGGCGAACAACAGTGCCGTTACCACCGGCCCCAGCTCGCGCAACAGCGACAGGGCGACCATTTGTCCCAGGCTCGTTTCGGCACCGAAGTCAATCAACACAATGTAGCCCTGGAGGCTCAGCACCATGCCGATAAACAGGCCGGACACCAAGATAATGGCAACCGACAGTACCCCGACCGAATACAGCTGCTTAATCAGCAGCGGCAGCATTTTTCTCGGTTGTGGCTTGCTGACCAAGGCCCCGTACAGCAACAAACTCGCACGCCCGACGGCCTGGCATTTATCGATGCCCCGCCGTCCCTGCCGTGCAACAAAATCCGCTATCATTCTTGATAATTACCTTATTCGTTATGTTATTCCTGACGTGCCCACGCACATCACGCAATTATTCCGCCATGCCAAACAGGTCTTCGCTCAGTGCCTGAGCCGGGTATTTGAATGGCACCGGCCCGTCGGCATCGCCATCCAGGAATTGTCGGATCTGCGGATCAGGGTTTGCCCGCAGTTCGTCAGGGGTGCCCTGACCAATAACTTTGCCTCCCGATAGCAGATAAACATGATCGGCAATGCTCATGACTTCCGGAACATCATGGGACACAATCACCGAGGTGATCCCCAGCGCCTGGTTCATACTGCGGATCAGAGTCACCAGCACTCCCATAGTGATCGGGTCCTGGCCGACAAACGGCTCATCGTACATGATCAAGTCAGGATCCAGGGCTATCGCCCGGGCCAGTGCCGCCCGGCGGGCCATCCCGCCCGACAGCTCATTCGGCATCAGCTGCGCCGCGCCCCGCAGGCCGACAGACTCGAGCTTTAGCAATACCAATGTGCGCAGTAACTCTTCCGGCAGATCGGTATGCTCCCTTAGCGGAAAGGCTACATTGTCAAAAACAGTCATATCCGTGAACAGCGCCCCGGACTGAAAGAGCATACTCATCCTATTACGCGCCTGATACAGCTCGCGGCGGCTCAAGGTCGGTATATTCCAGTTCTCAAACCATACCTCGCCGCTATCTGGCTGGATTTGTCCGCCGATGAGCCGCAGCAAGGTGGTTTTTCCTATTCCGGACGGCCCCATAATGGCCGTTACTTTTCCCTTGGGCACATCCAGAGACACATCATCAAAAATTTTGCGCTCACCACGCGAAAACGTCATATTTTTGATCGAAACTAGTGCTTCAGTCGGTTCCATAGCCATCCTGTCAGCCTATCCGGCCTTTAGTTCGCATTCCGCGCCCTCTAATTTTGGGGCGATATGGTTAATATAATTAATGATTTATACGCCAGGTACCGATCATAGGTACATTACGCAACCAACTCAAGGCGAGAACTGTAAGATCTGTGCAATTTCATTGTCTCGCCCTAAGTTCATAATGTGGCGCCCAACATATTGTTTTTTGCTATTGCTGGCAACAATATAAGACAAATCGCGACATTCAGTTACCCAGCAATTTTGGGTAAAGAATGGGACAAGGTACGACAAGAACTTCTTGCTCGGCTCAATTTGTCGCGGCTTTTCCTTTCTTTTTAGTCAGCGAACCGTCAAAATTGCCCCCCTAACCTCTATATAAAATAAAGATTGACGAAAAAGGGATAAGAATGCTCGAAGCCATTGTGTTGCTCTGTATCGGTTTGACTCTACTGGTATGGAGTGCAGACCGACTCGTTTTTGGCGCCGCGGCGTTGGCAAAGAATCTCGGTGTAGCACCATTAGTCATAGGAATGACCATTCTTGCCATGGGCTCTTCGGCACCTGAAATGATGGTTTCGGCAACAGCGGCGCTTGAGGGTAAAACCGACACCGCCGTGGGTAATGTCCTGGGCTCTAACATTGCCAATATCGCGCTTATCCTTGGCCTGACAGCCCTGATTAAACCACTGGCGATCAGTTCCGGTATCATCCGCCGCGAGCTTCCCCTGATGATGGTAGTCACTCTTCTCGCTGGCGCTTTACTCTGGGACAGCCACCTCGGCTTCATTGAAGGTGTACTGCTCGTGGTGCTGTTCGTCATCTTTCTGCTGGTAATGCTAAAAATCAGCCGAAACGCCAAGGACGCCGGTGATCCGCTTGCCGATGAGCAAGAGTCGGAAATCCCGGAAGGCGTAAGCAACAAAGCCGCCTTGGTTTGGGTTCTGATCGGCCTGGTACTGCTTCCTTACGCGGCAAGCATGCTGGTCGACTCTGCCGTCACGATTGCCAAGTACTTCGGCATGAGCGATCTGGTCATCGGTCTGACCATTATTGCTATCGGCACCAGCCTGCCGGAACTGGCCGCTTCTATCGCCAGCATCTATAAGGGCGAGGACGATATGGCCGTCGGCAATATCATCGGCTCCAATGTATTCAATATTCTTGCCGTGATGGGGATCCCGGGCCTTCTCAACCCTTCGGTGCTCAGCCCGCTGGCGATGGGGCGCGATTTTTACGTCATGCTTGGCGTATCGGTACTTCTGGTATTGATGGCGTTAGGAAAACGTCGCAGAATCAACCGAGTGGAAGGCGCTGTGCTGGTTTGCTGCTTTGTCGCCTATCAAGTCTATCTGTTTTATAATCTAGCGGCTTAACGGAGACCCGATCTATGCCTGATACGTTTGATTTTTGCGATTTTGGCCGCAAAGTTATCGACATCGAAACCAAAGCCTTACAGAACCTGGCCCAATATATCAACGGCAGCTTCAGTGAGGCCTGCCATCTCATTGCCAGCTGTACCGGCAAGGTCATCGTAATGGGAATGGGCAAGTCTGGCCACATCGGCAACAAGATTGCCGCAACGCTGGCCAGTACCGGTACCCCGTCGTTCTTTGTTCACCCGGGTGAGGCCAGTCACGGCGATCTGGGTATGATCAAAAAAGGCGATGTCGTGCTCGCGATTTCCAACTCGGGCGAAGCATCAGAGATCCTGACCCTGCTACCGGTTATCAAACGTTTGGGGATCCCGTTAATCAGCATGACGGGCAAACCCGAGTCCAGCATGGCCAAGCTGGCACAAACTCACCTGCAAATCACCGTTGAACAGGAAGCCTGCCCGCTGAACCTGGCACCGACCTCCAGTACAACCGCGACACTAGCCATGGGGGATGCCCTGGCAATTGCCCTGATGGAAGCCCGTGGTTTTACCGCCGATGACTTCGCGCTGTCCCACCCGGGCGGTGCACTTGGCCGTAAATTGCTGCTGCGAATTGCCGATGTGATGCACACCGGTGAGATGCTGCCGATTGTCACCGAGCAGGCTACGATTAAAGACGCCTTGCTGGAAGTCTCCCGCAAGGGGCTGGGAATGACGGCGATTATCGACAGCGAGCACAAGCTCAGTGGCGTATTTACCGATGGTGATTTGCGTCGCCTGCTGGATAACCGAGTCGACATCCACAATACTACCATCGGCGAGGTCATGACCCGCAACCCGGCAACAATCTCGCCCCAAGTCCTGGCCGCAGAAGGATTGAAGCTCATGGAAGACCGTAAAATCAGCGGTCTGCTGGTCACTGAAGACGAGCGCCTTGTTGGCGCCTTTAATATGCACGATCTGCTAAAAGCCGGAGTCATGTGATGCAAATCGAAACTATTTATGGTCCGGTCTGTCAAACCGTCTATCAGCAGGCAAAAACTATCCAGCTACTGATCTGCGATGTCGACGGCGTCTTTTCCGATGGCCGGATATACATGGGCAATGACGGCGAAGAACTGAAAACGTTTCATACCCGTGACGGATACGGTATCAAGTCGCTAATGGCCGCCGGGGTCGAGATTGCCATTATTACCGGCCGCAAGTCAGCCATTGTCGAAAACCGTATGTCGGCACTGGGTATCAAGCACGTATACCAAGGGCAGGACAATAAGCTGGCCGCCTATGCTGATATCGAGAAAAACCTGGGTATCGACCCGGCCCATACCGCCTATATCGGCGATGATCTGATAGACTGGCCGGTCATGGAAAAAGTCGGATTGTCGGTGTGCGTGGCAGACGGACATCCGCTGCTCGCTCGCCGTGCTGACTTTGTCACCCGGATCCAGGGCGGATTTGGCGCCGTGCGCGAGGTCTGTGACTTGATCCTTGAAGCAAAAGGCGAATTAGATAAACATAAAGGCTTAAGTATATGACCTTGAAAAGGCTATTCTATGCATTGCTATTGCTTTCATGTGCATGGACTGGCTACTACCTGCTGGAAAAGCAATGGCGGGATGATGTTCAGGTGGAGCCCGACGCAGAAAAGCCGCTGTTCACCGGCAATGCCGTCGTCAACACCTCGTTTAACGAGTCTGGTCTGCGCAACTATCAGATAGATTCTGAGTATTTGGAACATTTTAGCAAAAGTGGCGATACCGACTTTGTCGAACCCGTGCTGTGGGTGTATCGCGATGGTACCGAAACCGAATGGCGTATCAGCTCAAACACCGCCAGACTGGACAAGAACCAGGTACTGCAAATGACGGGCAATGTCCGTATTTTTAACCTGTTGCCAGAATCTGCCGTCAAGACGATCCAGACGGAAAGCCTGCGGCTTGACCTGATCAGCAAAGATTTCGACACTCCCGACCCAGTACTCATTACCGGTACGGCCTTCCAGAACCAAGGCACGGGGATGGAGGGAAACATTGAGCGCAGTGTGGCGACCTTATTGAAAAATGTAAAAGGTAGATATGAAGCTTTACAAAATTAGTACCCTGCTCTGCCTTTGTATCAGTGCATCAAGCTGGGCATTAAGTAACGATACAGAGCAGCCGATTTATATTAACTCGGACAACCAACAGCTCGATATTCAGAAAAATATCGTTACCTTCACCGGCAATGTGGTGTTACGTCAGGGCAGTATTGATATCCGAGCCGACAAGGTCGTGGTAACACGTCCGGCAGGCACCGAAGGCAAAGAGACCATCGATGCCTATGGCAACCCTGCGACCTTCCACCAGGTGATGGATGACGGCAAACCGATTGACGGTGCCGCCCGTAAAATGCGCTATGAAACGGCGACCGAATTCCTCAAAATGACTGACGAGGCTATCTTGATCCAGGAAGGCAGCGAAATTCAGGGCAAGGTCATCAGCTACAAGATTGACGAACAGAAGCTCGTTGCAGAAAGTGGCAAGAAGAAGCGCGTTACCACCATTTTGCAGCCTAACCAGCTGAACAGTAATAAGAAATAAGCGACAATTATGGCAACGTTAAAAGCAGAACATTTAGCTAAAAGCTATAACGGCCGTAAAGTCGTTTCAGACGTCAGCTTGGAAGTGCATTCAGGCAAGATCGTCGGCTTGCTGGGCCCGAACGGTGCAGGTAAAACCACGTCTTTTTATATGATTGTCGGCCTGGTTGCACGGGACGAGGGCACCATTACCATTGACGGGAAAGATATCAGCCTGCAGCCAATGCACAACCGCTCGAGAATGGGGATTGGCTACCTGCCGCAGGAAGCCTCCATATTCCGCAAGCTGACGGTTCACGATAACCTGATGGCGGTCCTGCAGACGCGCAAGGAGCTCAGCAAGAGCGAGCGCCAAGATAAATTAGAAGAATTGTTGGATGAATTCCACATCCAGCACATTCGTAATAGCCTAGGCATGGCATTATCAGGGGGTGAGCGTCGTCGGGTTGAAATCGCCCGGGCTCTGGCCGCCAACCCTAAGTTCATTTTGCTTGATGAACCTTTTGCCGGGGTCGATCCGATATCTGTGATCGATATCAAAAAGATCATCGAACATTTACGCGATCGCGGGCTAGGTGTACTGATCACCGATCATAATGTCAGAGAGACACTTGATGTCTGTGAACATGCTTACATCGTGAGTCAGGGGCAGCTTATCGCCCACGGTTCGCCGAGTGATGTTCTTAACGATGAGCACGTAAAACGAGTCTATCTGGGCGACCAGTTCCGTCTATAGTTATTTATAAGGACGTACCAGGAGCCAATGGGTAAAGGCAGATGACTGCTGATGTTAAAGCCATAGTTGGCACCACAACAAAAGATAACAACAAGGTACATACGCATATATGAAAACCTCGCTCCAGCTCAAACTAGGTCAACAACTGGCAATGACGCCACAGTTGCAACAAGCCATTCGCCTGTTGCAATTATCCACCTTGGATCTCCAGCAGGAGATTCAGGAAGCACTGGACGCAAACCCGCTGTTGGAGCTGGATGAGAATAGCAATGAAGCCACGCCGACCACCGAGGAAAACAAGGCGGACGGACAGGACAGCGGTGAAATCTCAGCTCAGGAAGGGGAATCAGGCAGCGATCCTGAACCTTTTGATACCTCGGAAGTCATTGAGCAACGCGAAATGCCGGAAGATCTTCCTGTCGATACCACCTGGGATGATGTCTACAGTGCCGGCACCGGCAGTACCGGCATCGCCATCGATGATGACATGCCCGTCTACCAGGGTGAAACGACCGAGAGCCTGCAAGACTACCTGATGTGGCAGGTACAGCTGACACCTTTCACCGAGACCGACTTGACTATCGCCACGGCAATTATCGACGCGGTTGATGACAAGGGCTATCTCACTTGCTCCGCCGACGAGATCCTCGAAAGCCTGGGCAATGAAGAGGTTGAGCTTGACGAGGTCGAAGCCGTCCTAAAACGGGTACAGCAGTTTGACCCGCTCGGGGTTGCCTCACGCAACCTGCAGGAGTGCCTGTTGCTGCAGCTCGCTACCTTCCCGGAAGATACTCCCTGGTTGAATGAAGCCAAAATCCTTCTCAACCAGCATATCGATTTGCTGGCAAACCGAGACTATCGCCAGCTGATGCGCGAGACCAAGCTCAAAGAAGCCGAGCTGAAAGCGGTCATGCAGCTGATCCATGATCTGGACCCTCGTCCGGGCAACCGGGTGGTTGCCTCCGAAACCGAATATGTGGTGCCGGACGTTTCCGTCTTTAAGGATCACGGTAAATGGATCGTGACCATCAACCCCGATAGCGTCCCGCGTATCCGTGTAAACCAACAGTATGCGGCCTTGAGCAAAAACACCCGCAACAGTGCTGACAGCCAGTTCATCCGGACGCATCTTCAGGATGCCAAATGGCTGATCAAAAGTCTTGAAAGCCGCAACGAAACGCTGCTGAAAGTCGCCCGCTGCATTGTTGAACACCAGCAGGACTTCTTTGAATATGGCGAGGAAGCCATGAAGCCGATGGTGCTCAATGATATTGCACTGGCAGTGGACATGCATGAATCGACGATCTCCCGTGTAACGACGCAAAAATATATGCACACCCCACGCGGGATCTTTGAATTGAAGTATTTCTTCTCAAGTCACGTTAGTACGGATAATGGCGGAGAGTGCTCTTCGACCGCTATTCGGGCACTGGTGAAGAAACTGGTTGCCGCTGAAAATCAGGCGAAGCCACTAAGTGACAGTAAAATTGCGACATTGCTGGCGGAACAGGGCATCATGGTAGCACGGCGAACTATCGCCAAATACCGTGAATCGCTAGGTATTCCGCCGTCTAATCAGCGAAAACGTCTGCTCTAGTCAGACGCCAACAGAAGGAAGATGTCTATGCAAATTAATCTCACAGGGCACCATGTCGAAATTACCCCGTCTTTACGTGATTACGTAAATACCAAATTCGATAAGCTGGAACGCTTTTTTGATAAGATTAATAATGTCCATGTGATTCTGAATGTTGAAAAATTGCAGCAGGTCGCAGAAGCGACCTTGCACATTAACGCAGGGGAAATCCACGCGAAAGCGGATTCAGAAAATATGTATGCCGCTATTGACGCATTAACTGATAAACTGGTCCGTCAATTAAATAAACACAAAGATAAACTCAATAGCCACTGATCATGCAACTGAGTACTGTATTGAGCCTGGACTGCACCAAGAGTGCAGTTCACTGCTCCAGCAAAAAACGCGCTCTGGAAATCATCAGCGAAATCGCCGCCGAGCATCTAGACCAGAATCCCCAGCCGCTGTTCGAGTGTATGCTCAACCGCGAAAAGATGGGGAGTACGGGCATCGGCAACGGTATCGCGATTCCCCATGGACGGATCAACAACAGTGATCAGGCCATTGCCGTCCTGATCCAGTGTCAGGATCCCATCCAGTTCGATGCCATAGACAACCAGCCGGTCGATTTGCTCTTTGCCCTTCTCGTGCCGGATGCTCAATGCAAAGAGCACCTGAAAACCCTGTCTAGCATGGCTGAAAAGCTAAGTAACAAACAAGTCTGTAAACAGCTACGCACCGCAAAAAGCGATGAAGAGCTTTATCAAATCCTCACCTGTGATTCATAATGATCACCACTTCACTCCCGTTATTTAAGGTATGCCAGCCATGAAGTTAATGGTCGTAAGCGGACGTTCCGGCTCAGGAAAATCAATAGCCCTGCGGGTATTGGAAGATCTGGGCTATTACTGCGTTGATAACCTACCGGTCAACCTGCTGCCCCAGCTTGTCAGCACGGTAAATAGCGACCAGCAGGATATCGCAGTGAGCATCGATGTTCGCAATATGCCCGACGAGCCTGAAGAGATCCGTAAAACACTGGATTCTCTCGGTGACGAGCTGGACGTCAATGTGATCTACCTGGATGCCGATGACAAAGAGCTGGTTAAGCGCTACAGCGAAACCCGCCGCCTGCACCCGTTGTCCCGGGACAACATGAGCCTGGAGCAGGCCATTCAATCAGAGAGTGAGCGTCTGGCAGAGCTCAAGGCACATGCCGACCTGGTCATAGATACCACCAACCAGTCCATTCACGATCTCAGCGAAACCGTTCGCTCCCGTGTCCTGGGCCGCGATGCGCGTGAGCTGATCATGGTATTTGAGTCGTTCGGCTTCAAGCACGGTATACCGACGGATGCCGACTACGTCTTTGATGTGCGCTTTTTGCCCAATCCCCACTGGGTTCCCGAGCTCAAGCCTTTGACCGGCCTGGATCAGGGCGTAAAAGAGTATCTCTCCGGGCACCCGGAAGTGACTCAGCTGACTTACCAGATCCGTAACTTTATCGAGACCTGGCTACCGATGCTGGAAAAGAACAACCGTAGCTACCTGACGGTTGCCATTGGTTGTACCGGCGGTCAGCACCGTTCTGTCTATATCGCCCAGCAGTTGGCTGAGCATTTTCGCTATGAAGGCCACCAGATCCAGGTTCGCCACCGCACGCTGGAAGCAAAGTCATGACCATCCTGAGCCGGCAGTTATTTATCAAAAACCGTCTGGGCCTGCATGCCCGGGCCGCTATCAAACTGGTTGAACTGGCACAAAGCTTCGAGTCCACTGTCACTATCAGCAATGACGAAAAAAGTGCGACAGCCGATAGCGTAATGGGACTGTTGATGCTCGAATCGGCCCAGGGCCAGCAGATCTGCGTCAGCGCCGACGGCAGTGATGCCGAAGCCGCATTATCGGCGGTGTCCGAGCTGATAGAAGCTGGCTTTGACGAAGAAAGCTAGTTGCCCCGGTGAAGTTAACTTCGCCAATTGGGCTGTGAACAAGAATGATTGTGAGTGCATTTAATCCGAACTAAACCATAATCATTCTTTTCCTGCCAATCCCTGCTATTCCTCTTGCAGATTAAATCTTTATTTCCTCTCAGATCTGGTGAGACAACCACTACACTATTACGTTAAAATTCAGCTTATTGCGCCGTCAGACCAAACTAAGCAGACCAAGCTAAACAGTCAGCAATGCCTTCTTGGCATTCTCTGTTCACCTCAATCACCAGTTCAGGGTATGGCGGCCGGCATCAGAGTAATTTGGGGTACCACGACCAATGGCGGATGTATTAGAACAAGATCAGACGCATCAGACGCTGCAAGAAGTTAATCAAGCGCTTGAAAACGGCATGTTTGTCCATGTCCGCCGAATGCTCCAGGATATGGAGCCGGAGGATATCGCTCACCTGCTGGAAGCCTCTCCGCCCAAAGAACGCCAGGTCTTATGGCAGCTGACCGATCCCGAAGAGCAGGGTGAAATCCTCGATGAACTGTCGGAAGATGTAAAAGACGGCATCGTCGCACAGATGGAACCAGAAAAACTGGCAGCCGTCACCGAGGGGATGGAAACCGATGACGTTGCCTATGTCCTGCGTAGCCTGCCTGATGACAAGTATCAGGAAGTACTGGCGCAAATGGATGCCACCGACCGTCACCGGGTAGAAAAGGCGCTGGCCTACCCGGAAGAAACGGCCGGCGGTATGATGAGCACCGACTTTATCACCATCCGCGGCGATGTTACCGCCGATGTCGTCTTGCGTTACCTGCGTATGAAGGGAGAACTCCCTGAAGCCACCGATGCCCTGTATGTTGTTGACCAAAATGAACAACTCATCGGTAGCCTGTCGCTATCAACGCTGATCACGACCCAGTCGGATATCGAAATTCAGGAAGTCATGGATGATGCCGACGAGGCCATCTCGGTCGAGATGGATGACAGCGAAGTAGCCAATCTCTTTGAACGTCGTAACTGGCTTTCAGCACCGGTCATCGATACAGACAACCACCTCGTCGGTCGTATCACCATTGATGACGTCGTCGATATCATCCGTGAAGATGCCGAACATACCATGATGAGTATGGCGGGTATGGAAGATGACGAAGACACCTTTGCTCCCGTTATGAAATCCGCCCGACGCCGTAGTATCTGGCTGGGCGTCAACGTACTGGCAGCACTGGCCGCAGCTTCCGTGTCCAATATGTTCGAAGACACGCTGGATAAAATGGCAGCCATCGCGATCCTGATGACCATCGTCCCTTCAATGGGCGGTGTCGCCGGTAACCAGACCGTCGCCCTGGTGATCCGAGGCCTGGCCGTCGGCCATATCGGTGAAACCAACACCCGCTGGCTGCTCAGCAAGGAAGCCCGCGTAGGTCTGATTAACGGTGTGCTTTGGGCTGCCATCATTGGCGGTGTGGTGGTCTTGTGGAAAGGCAACCTGATACTCGGGCTCATCATTGCAGGCGCGATGATGACCAACCTGCTGGTTGCGGGCATTGCCGGAGTGTGTGTACCTATTTTGCTGAAAAAACTCAATATCGACCCGGCACTGGCGGGCGGGATGGCCCTGACCACTATCACCGATATTATCGGCCTGTCGGTCTTTTTGGGGCTGGCGACAGTATTCCTTGTCTAAAGGTGTTAAGTCGCGAGTGACGAGATAAAACCGCTCCTCCCCCTTATTTAAGGGGGAGGGAACTCAAACCTTCAACAAAAGCGACTATTCACCCGCAATCTTCATCGTATCCAGCAACATCGAGCCGGTCTGGATCTGGCTTCGGGTTTCGGTATCGGTACCAATGGCGACGATATTCTGCATCATATCCTTCAGGTTACCGGCAATAGTCACTTCACTGACCGGGAACTGAATCTCACCGTTTTCTACCCAGAAACCAGCCGCACCGCGTGAATAGTCACCAGTGACTATATTAACGCCCTGACCCATCAGTTCTGTCACTAGCAAGCCGCGATCCATTTTCTTCAGCATCTGGCTATAGTCTTCACCCGTGGACTTAACCTGCCAGTTATGGATACCTCCGGCGTGCCCGGTTGGTTGTCGGCCCAGTTTACGCGCGGCGTAACTGGTCATCAGGTAGGTCTGTAAGATCCCGTCCTGAATGATTTCGCGATCATGTGTCGCCAGACCTTCGCTGTCGAAAGGCGTACTTGCCATTCCTCTCAGGATATGTGGCCGCTCGCTGATGTTCATCCATTCAGGGAAGATCTGCTCACCCAGCTTATCCAACAGGAAAGAAGACTTGCGATACAGGTTCGAACCGCTGATCGCCATTACCAGATGGCCAAATAGCCCGGTAGCGATATCGGCTGCAAACATCACCGGCGCCTCGCGCGTCGACAACTTCTGCGGATCGATCCGTCCTACCGTACGTTCTGCGGCATGTTGACCAACCCGCTCAGGCAGCCACAAGTCGGAGGCTCGACGGGCCGTGGTATAACTGTAATCTCGCTCCATCTCACCATTCTTGCCCTCGGCAATCACACAGCAGCTGGTGCTGTGACGGCTTGAGGCATAGCTGGCCAGCATACCGTGGCTATTGCCATAGACACGAACACCGTAATGGCTGTCATAGCTTGCACCGTCACTCTGTTTGATACGGGGATCATAATCAAGCGCCGCCTGCTCGGCCTGAATCGCAATCGCCGCAGCATGATCGGGCTCCGGCTCGTCAGGATGGAACAGGTCAAGATCGGGAATATCCTTGGCCATCAGCTCTTTCGGGCCCGGTCCCGCAAAGGGGTCTTCAGACGTGTAACGAGCGATATCTAGCGCTGCTGCGACAGTTTGGGCTATCGCACTCTCGCTGAGATCCGAGGTTGAGGCACTGCCCTTACGCTGCCCGCGATAGACGGTGATCCCCAATGCCCCGTCACTATTAAACTCCACATTTTCGACGTCACACATGCGTGTCGACACACTGATACCCGTCGTTTTGTTAATAGCAACCTCGGCAGCATCAGCCTGTTTGCCTGCCAGCTCCAACGCTTTGGCAACCGCCGCTTCAAGTTCTACACGCTGCTGCGCAACCTGTTCTCTTACGTCCATATCTTTACTTACTCAGAGAATGACAACCATTTCATAGCGTTACTTTAAGCACGCTAACGTGGCTTAATGAAATGAAGATCATGAAAATAATCAGCAGCACAACAGCAAACGCTGATAAGTGCCCTATTTAGTATTACATATAGGATAACACCGCCTGTAAGGAATTTGCGCCCCAAATCATGTTTAAACTGATAAAATAGAGCCATTACCTTCTTTAGTGAGCCTATTATGAGCCGTAAAAACCAAAAAGCCCCGTGGGAAGAGGAAGAAGAAATCATCTGGGTCAGCAAGTCCGAGATGAAACGCGACATGGAAGCCCTGCAAAAAGTCGGGGAGGAGCTTGTCGAGCTTAAACCCAATGCGCTGGCGAAAATTCCGCTGGACGAAGATCTCCTGGAAGCTGTCAAAGATGCGCAGCGCTTCAAGAACGAAGCCCGCCGCCGTCAGTTACAGCGAATTGGCAAGCTGATGCGTCAGGTCGATGTCGAGCCTATCCAGGCTGCATTGGACATGCTGCGCAACAAGCACTCGCAGGCAACGGTTGCCCTGAAAAAGCTGGAGCAAAAACGCGACAAGCTGATCGAGAATGGTGACAGCATGATCAATGCCATCATGGTTGATCATCCTGACGCCGATCGTCAGCGCCTGCGCCAGCTTGTTCGTCAGGCGAACAAAGAAAAAGCGCAAAACAAGCCGGCCAAGGCATACCGTGAAATCTTCCAGTACCTCAAAGCGCTGTACCTGGAAGACTAGAAACTGTTCAAACCGGTACCATAAAAAATGCCAGCACTTCCGTGCTGGCATTTTTATATTTCCCTTTCCCGCTACTGCGTACCACCGACAGTCATGGAGTCTACCTTCAGCGTCGGCTGACCGACACCGACCGGCACACTCTGGCCCGCTTTGCCGCAAACGCCGACACCGCGGTCGATATCCAGATCATTACCGACCATAGAGACCTGCTGCATGGCTTCAATACCGCTGCCAATCAGGGTCGCTCCCTTAATTGGGCGTGTCACCTTACCGTTTTCTATCAGGTAGGCTTCCGAGGCCGAGAAGACAAACTTGCCCGAGGTAATATCTACCTGGCCGCCGCCAAAGTTAGGGGCATAGATCCCCTGCTTGACGCTGGCAATGATCTCTTCCGGCGTATGCTGACCCGGCAGCATATAGGTATTGGTCATACGAGGCATCGGCAGATGGGCATAGGACTCGCGGCGACCGTTCCCCGTCGGCGCAACGCCCATCAGGCGCGCATTGAGCTTGTCCTGCATATAGCCTTTGAGCTTGCCGTTTTCTACCAGTACATTGTACTGGCCCGGTGTACCTTCATCATCAATGTTAATCGAACCCCGGCGATCCACCAGCGTACCGTCATCGACAATGGTACACAGCGGCGAGGTCACCTGCTCGCCCATATGGCCGGCAAACATGGACGAGCCCTTACGGTTAAAGTCACCTTCCAGACCATGGCCCACCGCTTCATGCAGCAGTACGCCAGGCCAGCCAGCACCAAGTACTACCGGCATGGTGCCTGCAGGTGCGGCGTCAGCATCGATGTTGACCAGCGCCTGGCGAATCGCCTCATCGGCATAATTCAGTGCAATGGATTTACCATTTTCTTCACTGAGGAAGTATTCATAACCATAGCGGCCACCGCCCCCGGCACTGCCGTGCTCACGCTTGTCACCCTTCTCAATCAGGATGCTAATGGATAAACGAACCAGCGGGCGAATATCCGCGGCATAGGTACCGTCCAGTGCAGCGACCAAGACCTGCTCGTAGACGCCATTGATACTGACGGACACTTCCTTGACCAGAGGCTCTTTGGTTCGAATATAACGGTCAATCTCTTCAAGCAAGGCAATCTTCTGGTGCTTGTCAAAACTACCCAACGGATTAACTGGCGCATATATTCCGGAGGCGGTAACAGGGCTAAAGGTCTGAGTTTTGCCATTCCCGCCCGCGCGGACAATGCCCCGGGCAGCTTTGGCACTCTGGTTCAGTGCCAGCTGGTTGATCTGATCAGAATAGGCAAAGCCGGTCTTCTCGCCAGCAACGGCTCGAACCCCTACACCACGGTCAATGTTGAATGAGCCATCTTTGATAATGCTGTCTTCCAGCACAAGCGATTCATGCCAACAGGACTGAAAGTAAATGTCAGCATAGTCCACGCCCCGGGCTGCAATCAGCCCCAGCGTTTGGCTTAATTCATCACGTCCCAGGCCTGACTGCGTCAGCATGGTATTTTCTACTGTTTCCAGAGTCATTTACTTTGCTCTTCTAAGATACCTACCGCTGATGCACGCCCAGACGAGCATGCTTCAGCACTGGCATATTTATTCTGATGGTCTGGCTTAAATTTAAATCCAGATCGGCTGTCAATACACCGGTTCCCTGTTGTTGACAGGCGACTACCTGCCCCCACGGATCAATAATCATCGAATGACCCCAGGTTTCCCGGCCTTCATTGTGCTCGCCCCACTGGGCTGCTGCGACAATCCAGCACTGCGTCTCCACAGCTCGAGCACGTAATAGTACATCCCAATGCGCCTTGCCGGTCACCTTGGTAAACGCGGCAGGGACCACAATGATATCGGCCCCCTGCTCTCTCAAAGCGGTATATAGCTGCGGAAAGCGAATATCATAACAGATTGATAATCCAATATTTCCAAAAGGCGTCGGCACGACTTTGATTTCTCGTCCCGGTTGGAACGTATCAGACTCGCGGTAGCTATGATGTTGATCTGCAACCTCGACATCAAACATGTGCAACTTATCGTAAGATGCCTGACACTGCCCCTCGTCATCAAACAGCAACGCGGTGGTGGTGATGGCCCCGTCAGTTTGCCGGATCGGCATTGAGCCTATCAGCAACCAGATCCCGAGCTGCCGGGTCAGCGCCGACAGGGCTTCCTGTAAGGGCCCCTCGCCCAGAAGCTCGGCATGGCGTTGATAGTCCTCACGGGAACCAAAGACCAGACAGTTCTCCGGGGTGACGACCAACTTTGCCCCTTGTAGCTGCAACCCTTTAAGCTTTTTCTTCAGCTGCCGCAAATTGGCTTCAGGATCCGCGCCTGAATTCATTTGTACAACGCCCACTTTTGCCATCATTTACTTCCTTTTCCGACAAAGACCACTATTCCATTATTATTTTGACTGGTTCTGTTGTTCCTTCAATTTTTCCGGCACGGTGTACTCCCCGGTAAAACGAGACTTCTCGGTGACCGTCGGTGAATCAATCGGCCCTGTAACCGCATAGTTAATCTGGGTAAAGACATCCAGCACCGGCGATAATGCGGTTGAAATGGCAAACACAAAAATAGCGGTTTGCGGCGCCACCGCAAACGCCGTCAGCACCGGTATTCCAGACGTAAAGTCAGGAAGGAACTTCACTTTCGCATCGACCGTTTCATTAACAAGGTTAGCACTTCCGGTAATATACATGTCACCTGCCAGTGCCTGCATTTTTATATCGTCACTTTCGAACTGGCCATTTTCAATCCTGCCAGAGCCCCTGATATAGTTAAAGGCCAACCCGTCGTCAAACACCCCCGAGAAATCGAGCTGCATTTTTCTCACGATCGAATCTAAGCTGAACAGGCCAAGCAAGCGCCCGGCACCGCCGACATCACTGATCACTCCCTTACCGGTTTCTGATTTCATTTCTCCGGTCAAGGTTTCACGGTGCATCGCCCATGGTGCGCCCTGCCACTGAATAGAGGCATAGCTACTGAATTTCGCCCCCAGGATCCCGCCGGACACCCCAAAACGCCCCATCAGATCTGAGCTATTGTCACCTTCGATGTCGAAAGCGATATGGGTTTCGTTCTGATCATGGTCCAGCATCCAGTGCCCATCCAGGCTCAGCGAGGTCGTGCCCGAATCAATCAGCAGGTTCTGTAACTCCAGCATAGTGCCTTCCCGGCGCAACTTCCCGGTGACCTTGCCAAGTCGGTAGCCCTGTAGCCAGGCATCCTGCAGCGTGAGATCGATCTCCGGCATATTCGCCATCATAGAGCGGTCAAAATCGGTCGCCGGCGGGATATCCTGCTGCGGCTTGTACTTGCTACGCGGCATCTCCTCGACATCATCCAGCCCCGGCAGGTTCAGGTGCATTTTCTCCAGCGTCACCCTTAAAGGCGCACCATCAGGCCAGAACGCCTCGCCGGTCATTTCCCGGCTACCCAGAATAATATGCCACTGCGCAGGCTGTCTGCGCATCGCAAGGTCAACCTCATTCCAGTTTAACGTCGCCAGTTTCAGCTTCTTAACGCGCGCATTTACCCGGGTTGGGTTGGGGATCTCCGGCATGACTGTTGGCTGCCCGGCCTGGGCCATTTGTGCCGTCTTATCATCAATCTCTCCAATAAGCTCGACCCAACGGTCACCGTCCAGGTAGTCACTACGGATCCGAAGCGAGTGGCTCCCCCGCGCGAGAGAACGTAATTTCCCTTTCCCGACCAACAGCTCGCTGGCCTCTATCTTCAAGCGCTCAGGCACTAAATTGATTGTCGCCTGGTAAGTGGCATCTGGCACAACGATATTACCGGTCAACGATTCTGCATTACCGTGTACCGCCAGTTTTGCCTGCTGCTTGGTCCCCGGCGACACGTACAGCGGATACGGCAGCTTGCTGTTAACGCCAACCAGTCCGGCCAGCAAGTCAACATTGTAGTCAAAACCCGTATCGTGCAGATTAACGCCGACCTTGGCATTCCAACGGCTATGGCCGCTCACGCGGGCCAGCAAAGGATCATCAACCTGCTGTTGCAGCGTAGCGACATCCCAGTCTCCATCCAGCTTAACACCCACCTGATAGCCCGTGTCCACGCTCTCGCCATCAAAACCGAAAACAACAGGCTGCGCGAGTAACATGCCCTGGATATCATCGGCCTTGATAACATCATTATCAAAACTCAGGCTGCCACTGACCTTATCCAACTGAAGTGGCGGGGCATCCATGGCAACCTGGTTATCTTTCAGACTCGCCGAGCCCCATGCCCGTACATCACTGCCGTCAAAAGGTATATCCAGTTTAAACTGCGAGCTTACCGGACCACTGACCTGGACCGTCGTCAGCGCCGCCCCGACCGAGTCAACCAGCGGTGTCGCCAGCATATAATCACGTACCTGCTGGCCATCGGCATCCACACCAATAGCCAACTTGAGATGGCCATCTTCGCTCAGCTCGGCTTCACCGGTGACCTTGGACGCCGTCGCTCCCATGGTTTTCGCATGGCTGGCATCAAGGTACATAAAATCATTTTCAAACAGCAGGTCCAGCTTCAGATCAGTCAACTCAGGCCATGCCGTATCAAAACTAAAGCGGCCTTTACGCAAAGCTACCTTGGCCTGAAAAACCCCCTCGCCTTTGCTGTAGGGGAAGTCATTGAGCTCACCGTACCATAGCAGCTGGGCACGCTCTGCCTTACCGCCACGAATAGCCGTCGACAGGTAATCTGTCAGTTCCCGCCCCAATGCCAGCGTCGGCAAATACCGCCACGTTTCACCCGCATCATGAGCCGTCGCTTCACCGTAAAATGACAACCAGGCCGGTGCCTCAGCAGGAAAGTCCAGGCGGAACTGGCCATCAGCAGCTAAATGCGGCGTCGATACGGATAGGGCATCACTCCACAGGCGCCAGCCATCTTCGCCGACTTGCCAGTAAGCGGTCACTTCACTTGTGGTGATATTTAACGGGGCCTGAAACACTTCTCCATAGGGAAGTACATCATCATTTAGCGCCAGCACGGCTTTTCCGCCGGCCAGGCTGCCTGATAGCCGGGCAGCAAGCTTGTTCATGCCAGGCAGCAGTTCCCACTGCTTCATACCAAACGCTTTAAGATCGGCCGAAAAGCGCGGAGGCTGATCGCCGTCAGCAGCAATTCGGATATCATCCAACTGACCGGACGGCTGTAGCTTGGCGAGTATCTCGGCAACTGTATTGTCTTCCGGCAGGAAGCTGACAAACGGCAGCAGCTGGTCAAGAGGCAGGCTGGTCAATGCAACTTGCCAGCGCTCAGGCTCCCACTGCGCCGCGATATCAAAGGCTGGCCACAGTCGCTTGTCGGTTTGCAGAAGCATCTGATCGCTGTCAATCCGCCAGCCGGCTTTTCCCTCGGCCAGAGCAACCGGGGATAATCCTACCCGGCCCTTGGAAACCCTAAACTCATGGTTTTCATCGCCCTCGCGCCAGCGCAGGTAGCTGTTATCCAGCCTTGCCAGGCTGTTCAGTACTTTGCCGTCTTGCAAATTCAGCCACAATTCGGCATTGATATTGCTGCCAGTAATATCAGCGCCACCCAACATACGCTTGTTGAGCCACGGTGTGATGGACAGATTCTGGGACTGGACATAAATACTGCCCGACAGCTCAGGCAGGGAGCGCCGGGCAGATAAGTTAGCAATCACTCGCATTTGGCTAAAGTGGGTATCGGCAATACTGATCACCCCTTCAGCCAGATGCTGACCGCCGGTACCGTCCCACTTCAGCTCGCTGATATCAATACGCTTTGTATCCCCGGCAGGAGAGAGCAAAGTGATATCGGCATTGCGCAGTGAAAACTTGCCCAGCTGGACAAAAAACAGCTCTTCAAGCTGTTTGATCGTTGCGGCTTGATCGGTCGTGTCGGCAGCGGGCTGTGACGAGGTGTCCCGGCCAAACATAGAACTGGAAAAGCGTGTCAGATCAAGGCTGAGCTGATCAATACGCACATCTTTAAACACAGGCCGCATCTCGAACGCCGAACGGAGCATGTCAAACTCCATTTCAACATCGCCGACCCGAACAATGGAGCCCGGATCATCACTTGCGGCAACACTCACCCCCTGCAGCACCAGGGAAGGGCCCAGGTTTTGCCACCGCCCTTCTACATGGGCCACTTCGAGGCGCATTTCCGCCTGCTCAGATGCCCACTGGCGGATAGGTTCGCGATATTCGTTTAGCTGGGGAAGAAAAAAACGCAGACCACTAATCGCAATAGCGGCCAGTACCAACACTGTCAGTACCAGCCACATTAATCCACGTGCCAGACGAACTGGAACTGTTGTCACTCAATAGCCTCGCATTCGTAATTACATCATTACAACGTCAAATTGTTCCTGGATATATAATGGCTCAGCTTTGATTTTCACCTGCTTGCCAATAAACACTTCCAGCTCAGCCAGAGCATGGTATTCATCCCCCGCCAAGACTTCAGCAACCGCAGGCGAGACATAAACCACAAAACGGTCAGCGTCATAAGCTCGGTTGACCCGGGTAATTTCACGCAGGATCTCATAGCAGACACTTTCAACGGTTTTGACCGTACCTCGACCTTCACAGGTCGGGCAGGTGCCGCACAGCACATGCTCGATACTTTCACGGGTCCGCTTACGGGTCATTTCGACCAGGCCCAACTGAGTAAAGCCGTTGATATTGGTTTTTACCCGGTCGTAGGAAAGCGCCTGCTCCAGTGCCAGCAAGACACGACGCTGGTGATCTTCCAGTGCCATATCAATAAAATCGATAATAATGATCCCGCCCAGGTTGCGTAACCTAAGCTGACGGGCGATCGCCTTGGTGGCCTCAATATTGGTATTGAAGATGGTTTCTTCCAAGTTACGGCGACCGACAAAGGCCCCGGTGTTGATATCGACCGTCGTCATCGCTTCCGTCTGATCAATAATCAGGTAGCCGCCCGACTTCAGCTCAACCTTGCGATCCAACGAGCGCTGAATTTCACTTTCCGTATCATATAGATCAAATATAGGCTGCTCGCCAGCGTAATATTCAAGCTTATCGCTCAGCTCCGGCACGAACTCATCGGTAAATTCTTTCAGCTTTTCATAACCTAGGCGTGAGTCAACCTTGATGCAATCCAGTTCGGTGCCGACGAAGTCACGCAGGATCCGCTGTGCCAACCCAAGTTCGCCATACAGCATCGACTTGGGCTTATGCTTGGCCCGGCGCTCCAGCACTTTACGCCACAAATGTTTGAGGAAGGCAGCATCCTGGGCTAGCTCTTCCGCCGTTGCCCCTTCGGCAGCGGTACGAATAATAAAGCCACCCAGCTCGTCACAGTGCTTGTTGACGACCTTCTTCAGGCGCTCTCGCTCACTTTCGCTTTCGATACGCTGAGAGACACCGACATGACCGGCGCCCGGCATGAAGACCAGATAACGCGACGGCAGCGTCACGTCTGTTGTGAGACGAGCCCCCTTGGTTCCCAGGGGATCCTTGACCACCTGAACCACCAGATCCTGCCCCTGACGGACCAGCTCGGAGATATCCCGAACCTGGAACTGCTGCTTTTCGTTCTCGGCCACACATTCAGTGTGAGGCACAATATCGGAGGCATGCAAAAAAGCAGCCTTCTCCAGTCCGATATCGACAAATGCCGCCTGCATACCCGGCAATACCCGGCTTACGCGGCCTTTGTAAATGTTGCCGACAATTCCGCGTTTTGACTCTCGTTCTATATGTACTTCCTGAAGGGTCCCTCCTTCAATCATTGCAACGCGCGTCTCACTTGGCGTCACGTTAATCAGCAGCTCTGTGCTCATGGTTGCCTCTAAATTGATAAACTTAAAAAGTCCTGAACCATGATGTCGGTTTCCATTAACGGTAACCCCACCACAGCGTAATAACTGCCATCGATGCGCTCAATAAACTTGCCGCCGATCCCCTGAATGCCATAGCTGCCTGCTTTGTCTTGCGGCTCGCCGCTTTGCCAATATGCTTCTATTTCTTGTTCTGACAAAGTCTTGAACCAAACGTTCGTGGTCACAAGGCAGGTTTTGCTACGTGTTGCCGTGGCCAGGGTAACGGCCGTCATCACCTGGTGCTGCCTGCCGGACAGCAGAGTCAGCATGCGCCTGGCATCGGCAAAGTCTTCCGGTTTTTCCAGAATTTCATCATCTACTACAACAATTGTATCTGAACCCAGCACCGGCGTCTGGCCATCGGTTTCTATCACCCCGGCCTGTGCCTTCTCCTGTGATAGGCGCCGGACATAATCAGCCGGTGCCTCGCCCGGCTGGTGACATTCCTCAACGTCTACGACAACCCGTTCAAAGGTATAACCCAGCTGAGCCAGTAGTTCTTTTCGCCGGGGAGATCCCGAAGCCAGATACAGTTGCAGTGCAGACATGACGATACCATTTATATAAATATCAAAAAGATCCATTCGATGTCATGCTTTACAACCTAACACCGAACAGACCTAGTTGGGAAAGTAATTTAACGAATTGAGAACTTACGACGCATTCGCCGCAGCAGCAAAAACAGCCATGGCCATAGCAGGAAGTTCAGCAGCACGGCCCAGAGCCGTTCCGGCTCGAAGGTGATCACTGAGACCAGATATTCGGCCCAGAACTCGACCAGTTTGCCGGCCAGTGTCAGTAAGGCAACCAGAACGGCCTGCTGCCACAAAGAGAGGTTGCGCAGTACCTGGAAATTCAGGGCAACGACATAGCACAGTACCGACATCATCAGGCCCCGCACCCCGAGCGTCGAGCCCAGCATCAAGTCCCACAGCAGCCCCAACAGCAATGCCGTTCCGACATTGACCCGGTGCGGCAGTGCCAGTACCCAGTAAAAGGCCACCAGCAGCACCCATGAAGGCCTGAACAGCTCCAGCTCGCCGGGCCATGGCGCGGCCTGTAGGATCAGTGCCACGATAAAAGATAGCCAAATCAGCAAGCGGCCACTTGGTCGACTATTCGCCACTATTGAGATCTCCTACCATCAGCGTTTCCCGCGGGGTCGGCCATACCAGCAACAAATAACGCAGGCGGTCGAACTGCACCGTCGGTTTTGCCTTTATCTGGGCAAACGGGCGCTTGTTATCAAACGAAAACTCGGTGACATGTCCAACCGGATAACCTTCCGGGTACCGACCGCCCAGGCCGGATGTCACCAGCAAGTCCCCGACTTCGATATCGGTACTGCTCGGTACGTGCTCAAGCTGGACTTGGTCGATCTGACCGCTGCCCGAGGCAATTACCCGGATGTCGTTACGCACAACCTGGATCGGGATCGCATGCGTCGGATCGATCAGCAACAGCACCCGGCTGTTGTGGGCGCCGACATAAGACACCTGACCGACGATCCCTTTTTCATTGATCACCGGCTGGCCTTCATAGACACCGTCAACCCGCCCCTTGTCAATCATCACCTGGTGACTGTAGGGATCAGAGTCCACCGCCATCACCTCCGCGATCAGTTTCTTCTCGTCGCGGACGAAAGGTGAGCCCAACAGCTCGCGTAAACGCTGGTTTTCCTGCTTTAACTGGTCCAGCAGCAGCACATCGCTCTGCTTAACCAGTAATTCACGCTTAAGTGCTTTATTCTCTGCCAACAAACGCTGATGGGAGCTCAACTGACCTGACATACCATCTAACAAATCACGAGGTAAGTTAGCTGCATACTGGAGTGGTGAAATCGCTGAGTTCAGCAAATAACGTACATTGGCGAAGGCATCTAGGCGGCTGTCGGCCAGCATCAGGCCAACCGACAGTAATATGGCAAGAAACAGGCGTAACTGCAGAGAAGGCCCTCTGCCAAATATAGGTTTCATCTAACGCTATAACCTGTTCTGTCTATTGCCGAAGATGGCATTATTCTTCGCTGAAGAGATCGCCGCCGTGCATGTCGATCATTTCCAGTGCCTTACCACCGCCACGTGCAACACAGGTTAGCGGATCTTCGGCAACAACAACTGGGATCCCGGTTTCTTCTGTCAGCAGGCGATCAAGATCGCGCAATAGCGCACCGCCACCGGTTAGCACCATGCCGCGCTCAGAGATATCTGATGCCAGCTCTGGCGGACACTGTTCAAGCGCAACCATTACTGCCGACACGATACCGGTCAGAGGCTCCTGCAGGGCTTCTAGAATTTCGTTGGAGTTAAGAGTAAAGCTGCGAGGTACACCTTCAGCCAGGTTACGACCACGCACTTCAATTTCGCGTACTTCATCGCCCGGGTATGCCGAACCGATTTCATGCTTGATACGCTCGGCCGTTGCTTCACCAATCAGGCTGCCGTAGTTACGGCGAACGTAGTTGATTACCGCCTCATCAAAGCGGTCACCGCCGATACGTACCGACGAGGAGTAAACCACGCCGTTTAGAGAGATAACGGCAACTTCAGTAGTACCACCACCGATATCGATCACCATCGAACCAGTCGCTTCCGATACCGGCATGCCGGCACCGATTGCAGCCGCCATCGGCTCGTCAATCAGATACACTTCGCGGGCACCCGCACCTTGTGCAGATTCACGGATAGCTCGACGCTCAACCTGAGTAGAACCACAAGGAACAGCAACCAGTACGCGTGGGCTAGGGCGTAGAATGCTGTTGTCGTGGACCTGCTTGATAAAATGCTGAAGCATTTTCTCGGTCACGTAGAAATCGGCAATTACGCCGTCTTTCATTGGACGGATAGCAGCGATATTGCCAGGTGTACGACCAAGCATTTGTTTGGCGTCGTGACCTACGGCTGCAACACTTTTGGTTGCGCCAGCTCGGTCCTGACGAATAGCTACTACTGATGGTTCATCGAGTACGATGCCCTGTCCTTTGACATAAATAAGGGTGTTGGCAGTACCCAGGTCAATAGACAGGTCATTAGAAAACATGCCACGAAGTTTTTTAAACATAGTCTTCGGCTAATTCCTGCAAGCTTACAAAATTCGTTAAATTGCGCTAAATGTATCAAGGGGCACGGATCGAGACAAGGTAAGCTTTGTCAAACCTGCCACAGATCCGCATTTTATTTAGTTGAGCAGCTGATTCATCCCCTTTTCTCCACGATAAATGATGCGATCGTTGCCTCGGTAAACACCGAAGGTCACAACGGCAGATGGGCTTTCATCACCAAATTGACGCCAGTTGTACTGCAACCAGGGCTGATTAGAGTGGTTGCCGGAACAATCACCCGCCTTGAGTTTAGCGGGAGTGGTCGATGTCAGCCGCTGCCAGAACTCAACTTGCTCTCGGTAATTCGTTTTAGTGTGCGGCAGTGCCACAAACTCACCGGAACTTATCTCTCCGGCCGTAACGTTTCCTTCTCCCGATGTCTTAGACCTGCTGTCTGTCACCGTAGAATCGGATTGGGCAATGATCTGCTTACAGTAATTATCTCCGTCAAATGTCGATAAGCTGTCATCCGTATTGGTCACAAAATCATTGCCGTCCCAATATTCGACCCGCAGCGGAATCGCTATCTTGCTGTCTGCACGCCCGCCGACATCTTCCAGCACCATGCGTCCGTAACGGATATCCGTCCTGTCGACCTTGGCCCCGACAGCATGCTGATTTTTATCTGTCGCAGTCAGGACAAAATCCACGCCATCAACAAACTTGCTGACCCTGGCCCTGAAATCGAGGGCCTGATAAGGGCCGTCCGCTTTGGTTGCCTTGGTACAACTGTTTGGGTCATCCAGCGGACAGGAAAAACCGGTATCTGCAAGCCGGGCAATTGTCATCCTCGGCTTGTTATTACCGGCCACGTTAGTACCCGTTGCATCAAAGACTCGCCCGCTTTGCGGTGACTCTGTACCCTGGGCAACATTGCCCCAGCCTTGCCAAGCCAAGTCCGCTTTGCATTGTTGAGTATTGCAAATATGAAGCCTTGCCAGATCAAAGGCCTCATACTGACCGTTAACCAGGCTCCCCAGCCACAAACCAAAATCCGCCTGTAGCGACGAGGCAAAAAGATGATAGTTACCGACCGGGGCCGAGCTGTTCATGGCCTTGACCGTAAACTTGCCGGTAAATGGCTGCTCCATATAAGAGAAAGATCCATTTGCCGGAAGGATCCCTTCACTGCCACCCGGCTTTACCACAACGACAAAATGATCCGGGTAGAAGCGGCCAACCTGCACAGTACTTTGATTTAACGGTAGTGACCGTCCATCGAGCTGGTAACCGCCATCCGCCTGAAGCCAGAGACTGCCGACTTCGCTCCAGATCAAGTTCGTTGTCAGCCAACCGCTATCGGATACTTTGCCGGTAAAACTATAGTTCACGGTTCCCCCAAGCACACCGCCTTCCGGCTTCACGCTTGCGGTTGTTGCCGGTGAGGCAGGTATAGAAGGTATGGTCAAAGAGACCGGCGCTTTGACTGCAACACTCGAGCCGGTCGGACTGTAGTAGTTTTCGGTTACCTTTCTATTGGTGCACCAACCGCTTCCATAAGCTTGAATGTCAGTCTTACTATCACCACTGGAGTCGCCAGAGACAGAATCACCCGCCAACCAGATCACAGGTTTCAGCCTTGCCTCAAACGGCTCTCCGGCTTTGGCAAAGCCCGGGCCGCTTTGACTGGTGCCAGAGTGATCGGTTTTATCTTTGGCGCTGTTCCGTGGCGTAGAATCATCCGGGTTCTTAATGTCACAAAGCGCAAAGGTATAAGGCCTCACATAAATCGTTGCGCTGCCTTCCAGACCAGAGCTGCCCGACGGGAACAAGCCTTCGCATTCACTGTTACCCTTGCAGTACTCTGCCTTGCCGAAGGCAGGATCTTTCAGTGTAAAGGTAACCTTGCCTGCATCATTGTAGGACAGGGCCTTATCCAGCTCGGCTTTACCATCAGTAAATTTAAATGGTTTACCGATAACAACCGCAGACTGACCCGTTAACGGCGCCTCATACTTGGTCGTTACCTCTATCGGCTTTGACGATGAAGGTTGGTAGTCCGTAATGTACTCTGCCGTACCGCCTTCCGGTGTGGTACAGGCCAGTACCCCTACAAACATATCTTCCGGTTTACCGGCAATCAGCTCGTCACTTTTTCCGGCGGAGGATTTGGGAAGCACTTCAAACCGATAAGGCATAAACGTAAAGGCTGACTCAATCGGTAACGTATTTTCCACGGATTCAGAGGTGGAAGCCTTCAATACCAGTTTGCCGATCCCGGTAGACTTAAGGTTCAGCTCCAGTACACCGTTGGTGGCATTTTCTTGAACCTGGTTGTTACTATCAAACGTCAGGCAAGTACTGCTCCCCTTGCGCTGCAGACAGACTGACTTACCTGATGGCTTTTCAATAATCACCGGGCCATTAAAGGCGGTATCAACCGTATCGGGGCTCCCGTCTCCCGTAGTATCGAGCATCATGGTGGCGGTATAAGACGGCTTGTTATTATCACAGGTCAGCGCGTATTTTTCTGTTGGCGCCATAACCAAATAACGTTTGCTGGTAGTGCTTCCGCACTTGCTGCGCGTACCAATTATGGCGCCAGCCGAGAGCTCAATAACCGGGGCCGTTACGCCACCAAAAATATAGGCATTCTCTTTTTCCAGATCTAAAGAACCCGCTCGAGGGTCCAGATAAATATAACCATATAACTTTGCCCGCTTCTCCATTTCCAGCTCGTCATCACTATTGCCACTGTCATAGTGACCAATGAGCAATAGGTTTTCACTGTTTCCCTGTTCATTGACGGAAGCTCTTTCTTCCAGCTTGGCTTTTTTAAAATGAATTACCGTCTGATGAGTTTTACTGACCGCAATTTTTGAGCGATTTTCGACTTTAAGCTCTTTAATCCAATACTCTCCCGGAGCAAACGTCAGTGTCTTTCTATCCTTTACGATAACTTCCTTATATACGCCCGGCGAAATAGCACACGAGCTCCCGCTCTCACACTTAAATTCATTTTCGCTATTTTTAAAACTTGCCAAGTCCGGGAAAAGATCGGCCTTTTTGTCGACAGGCGCACACTTCTCCTTACTGCCCGAACCACCATTTGAGTCATATTTACATCCGGCAATATCTTGGACGGGTGACCGAAAAGAATACCCATGACGTGGTTCAATCGTTGATACATATGCATGCCCAGCTATAGCTAAATTACCGTAAACGTCACCTAGATAATATTGATTTGACTGAACCACATCAGGGACATATTCACAAATATCAATAGATTTTGGCTCGGGCACCTCAAAGGCAAAAAATCCGATATTCTCAAACTGGCCATGCCGGCGGCTATCCAATGTATCTTCATCAAATACAAAGCTGAATTTCTGCTTGGATAAGTTACAACGCCGCAACCACCCACCATCGCCGCCGACGCGAGTTTGCTTTTTCGTGATCACCCCCGGCTGGGCGGTAAATGCACGGGTAAAATACAGCTCCAAATTCTGACATGAATCGGCCAGCGAGCCTTCCTGATTCAAACTGGCTTCGAATCCAAACTCGAACTTAGCCTGCTGGTTATTGACCACCGTTTCACCGGTTCCCGGCAAGCTGGCAAGAAAAGCGATTCTTCTGTCATTACTCGGCGCATAACTTCCCCTACCCAGCTCCAAAGCCAAGTCGACTTTCTCTGAGGTGATCCCGCTAATCGCTGAGGTAGCAAAAATAGAGTTTTGATTTAAGGCCTGCAATTGGGTCAACACCACCGGGGTTGCATTAAAGCTACCGCCCCAGTCCGAAAACCGAATATTCGTCTGCCAGCTACCCGATACGCCCTGCGCCTGATACGACTGGGTATCGGTATAACCTGCGATCACTTTCTTGCCATTAAAGTCGGCTATGCCGGGTTCCATGACCAGATAGCTGATCTGAGTCATTTGGGTTGAATCCCAGCCGTTTTCAGGATTTTTCTGCGCAAAGGTGACCGTCTTGGCATCCTTATCAACCCCGGTAACCACCAAAGTGGCTGGTTCGTCAGCGTCAGGATCTGACGGGTCAATGGTCGGCATTAAAAAGACCAGCGGCGTGATCGTATAATTATTATCTAAAGAAATCGTACAGCTACTTGAAGAACAGGACTGAACCCCAAATTCATACCGGGCATCCGTGCTGTACTCCTTGTCAGGCTCAGGCAAGGGCAAACTACCGCAGTTCCCTTCGCTCAGACAGGTGCCAGAGACATTGTTGCCAAGTACCCTGACATTGATATAAGGGTCAAACTTATCAGCATCAACCCGATCTCGAATGTCTAGGTATGTCGATGAGATATAGGTGCCATCGACACTGTACTCTAGCCAACCCTCTATATTTCTGGAGTTATATGCAGATGTATTAACAAACTTGATCTGGAACTGATGCTCTTTGCCATCATTAAGGTAGCCCGTTTCATTGATTCCCTGCCCATAGCCAAAGTATCTTCTATCATCCGTCCAGATAGGATGGTAGTAATAGTTCCCTTCAATTCTTATCCGGTTGCTACCATCAGATACCAGATTTACCGTAATACAAAAGTCGTTTTTAGCGTTGACGGAGGCTCCGTTACTTAAGCACTGCGCTGCCTGGGTCGACGGGCTTGTCAGGCTAACGAGCAAGGCAAACAGCCAATAGAAAAAAACGAGTCTGTTAGTTCTCATACACTTTCTCATGGGAGATCCTTTGCCCAGGTTTCCTGAATGCGAGTGGTCGCAAACTTACCACTGCCGCAGGTTGCACTGCTTTCCAACTGATATTTATAGGAGGCTTGTGAGTCCGGGCCGTATTTAAAACGGGTACAAACCACGGTCACGCTCTTGCATTGAAACAGGCTGGCATTCATCGAATAGGTTTTGGTATCAGTGTTTCCCCCTTGAGAGCAGGCACCAGGCTCAGAGTCCTTCTGGCCCAGCGGAAACAACTGGCTCAGGACATACTCATTGCCCGAGTGCGCCGCAAACCACGCCCGGGTCGCAAACACTTCCCGCGAGGTCGTCTCCTGACCAGACCAGTCGATCCGGATCATTGCGGCGGCAAACCCCGCCATCACAGTGATAATAAACACCGAGACAATCAGGGCGCTGCCACGTTGTTTGCTATAGGACATTAATCACCTGCACTGTGTGGTTATAGGAAAAAGCTTCACCAGTATTGGCTTTCTCAATCACCAATGAAATATGCACCATACCGTTATTTTGCAATCCTGCCCCTTCAACAACGAATTCGACAGACTTCACGTCCTCGGCAATCCGATTCCCTTGCCGGGTCAACAAGTTTCCCGCCAGGCAATATTCGACTTTATCGCCATAGACATAGGCTCGCTTCGCTGGTGAAGAATATACGGGCGAGGCAGCAAGGTTAACGGTCAGCTCACCTTGCTCGGTCCCGTCAGCGACAGAATTAATCTTATTTTGATCTCGTTTAGCCTCATATTCCATGGCCGACGGCAAGCCAATCGCCAGGGCCAAGCCAGCCTGCGCATTAATCGCTTTCCATTCGGTGGCCGAACCTATTGCCGGGACAAGGCTCATTGCTGCGCTATCGGGATTTCCCTGATAAAAGCCAGAGTACCTGACCGGATAAAAAGACAGACAAGTGCCGAAGTTGGATGTCGAGATACTGTTAGGCGCGGCATGACGCACCTCCCGGGTGATTTTTTCCAAGGCAAAGCGCGCAATCGACTGGGCCCGGTCACGGTTTACCGTATCGACATATCCCTGCGTCCCCAACTGCAGGTAACTACCGATAGCCAGTGAAATAAAGCCAAGGATCACCAAGGCCATCACCATTTCAACCAGGGTAAAGCCTCTTTGCCACCTCATCAGTAATTACTCCTATAGGCAACAAAGTCATAGGTGCCATAACGGCCGGTATCGACCTCGACATCAATCCGCTTGTGCTGATGAGGAAAAGCGTTATTTGGATAGCTGGTATTAAGGGAGGTATCGTAGCTGACCGCAATTTTTACCGTCATGTTCAGATAACGCTCATTTTTCCCCTGCTCGTCTGCCAGCAGGTTCTCAATAAACCCGCGCCAGGGAAATTGGTTACTGCTATAGCGCTTGCCACACAGAGAGAAATCCCCCCAGCAGCCGTGAAAGTCATCGACATCATCAGCGGCAGAGACCATCAGCCCCCAGCCCAGTCGATCACCGCTGATCGGATCAACGTAGGCAAAATACTCTTTGCTGGTCCCATCCTGCTGGACATCATCCCGCGGCCAGCTACCTGAGTTTTCCGGTACTGTACACGGCTGTGCCCCGGCTTCACCGCAGCGCACCGCACTGTCTCCGAATGGATCGCTATATTCGTCAAATTTGCGCGACAGTACTTCATTAAGAAAGGCATTGCCGATTGCAGAAGCACGGGCCTGATAATACGGCGTTGCCGAGCGTTCAGCCTGAGGAAACAGAAAGCTGGTGAGCGTGATCATGGCAATGCCCAGGATCACGATGCTGATAATCCCTTCTATCAGGGTAAAACCTGCCTGCCTGACTGTTAGCCTTAAACACGGACCACTAGCAACCGGCATAGATATACCCTTCCTGATTGATACACATGGTGGTTGTCTCATTGCCTCCCGAGCGGAAAGTGATCTTGCAGCCCGAGTTACTTCGGCAGGCATAGACCCGCGCCTCATTGTCACCAGAGCCGGTAAAGTAAAAGGGCTGTCCCAGCATATCAAAATACAAGTTGGTGACAGTTAGACCTTCGGCGGACAGGCTCAGGTTATTATCAGCAGCCGTCAGTGCCGGCGGCATACTCGGCAGGACATTCTCACAGCGAGGACTACCCAAATAACCCGATGTGATTTGCAAGGTATAACAGGAGGCATTAGGGTCAGTAGCCGATGAGATCGAGTGGTTCATCGACAGGGTTTGGACTTGTCTGGCAATGGCAACCGCCTGATCACGGTTCAGGTGTGCATCGAAGCTGCTGGGGCCGATCATTTTCGAAGTTGCGGTGGCACCGAGTATGCCAATAAGAATAATGACAACCACCAGCTCAACCAATGTAAATCCACGTTCAGTGCCGGGCATTGTCCACCCTATATAATAAAAATGTAATCAAGTCCTATTTTAAAAAGACGCCGTAAAGCGCCCTTTTAAAATAGAGCCTCATTGAGGCTCTAATTACTAATTATTACAACCACTATCTTTGATAGTTGTTTTAGCTGCAGAAGCTGCAGTTGTACCCGTAGCTTCTGTGTAAGAAACATAACAATTAGTTGTTTCTATTGCAGCGATAGTATCCGCTGTTGCCTTACCTTTAAAGGTGAATACCGCCTTATTAGTTGTATTGTCTGCTGCGTATGCAGACTGCCAATCGGCACTGTCTAGTCCAGTTACTGCCGCTTTAATTCCGGTAGTTTGTGCAGTTGGATATCCTAAGTGGGTGTTAACTCCATCTGCAGCAGGAACTGGAGTAGCAGTTTTTTCCTTACCGTCTACACCAGTTAGAGCTGACTTACCGTATACGATACCAGCTGCACCATCAATAGCTCCTTTCAAACCCTGCAATGATGCCTTACGTGCGTCATCCTGGAAGTTCATGAATTTAGGTGCTGCGGTTACCGCCAGAATACCCAAAATTACAATCACAACCACCAATTCAATTAGCGTAAAACCGCCCTGACGTTTCATAACTTACTCCTACTTATTTCAAATTGACTTCGACACGGCCCAAAGCCGGTTTATATGTAAATGAATGTCCGGCCTCAACATCGGTTGAGCCCGACCCATTCGTTCCGGCCGAAGCCAGCTGGTAATAACGACAAAGCTTTGCTGAATTATCAGTACCAGCTTTAACGTAAAACACATAGTTTCCGCTCGCGGCATCACTGCTGTTGGTTGTTGCCAGCGGCGGGTTTTGTAACAAATTCTCCAGTAACGCCTGACAGTCTGTGGCATTGATGGCACCGACATTTGAATTGCCGGTCGTCAATGCATACGGATAACCATCACGCACACTCTTATCGGTTGTTGCTTTGGTCAGCAAAAAGTCGGTACCATCATAGTCAACCAGATACTGGCCACTGCTGTTTGCTGGTCGGCCATAGGCTTCCCATTGAGCACGGGCAGACAGGACTGCCGTCGCGAAACCTCCGGCAACACCTTCTATCGAGGCTTTCTTGGCCTCATCGGTGACCTGCAGAAATCGAGGCAGTGCCGTTGCCGCCAGCAGGCCGACAACGATAATCACAATAACGAGCTCTACAAGGGAAAATCCGCGTTGTTTGTTCATTTTGATACTTCTCTATTCGTCATAAAAACGACGCTTGATCCGTCAAAAAGCCGTTAATGCGTATTCTCTCATTTTTAAAATATAATTCCAGCCAATTACCGTCACTTATTTGGTAATAACACGAATTATATCGACCTGATCTCAGTTCTTTTTTTGACCTAAACTGAATAAACGATACAGAGCCCCCTCTGGAGGCCAGCAGATCCCACATTTTTTGACAATCCATTTGGCCATCAGTGATAACAACCGGCCAGCCGCGAGGGGTAAACTCGACATCGATTGTCGCTATCTCTAACCGAGCAGGCTTGCCTTCAAGCTCCCACTGCTGACGCAGGGCAGAAGCACTTTTGTAAAAGGTCTGCTTGAGTACACTCAGCCTGGCGTGCTCTGCCTCTTGTTTTATTTCTATACCTTTTGTCAGCATCGCTGCGACAATAAGGCCACTACCGCAAAACCAGATGAAATGCTGAAGACGTCTTTTCTGCCGCCGGTTAAACGCCTCTAGCCACATCAAGCAGACTCCACATCGGTAAGAAAATCCCCAACGCCAACAACAGAACCATAATTGCCACAATCAGCAACAGAAGCGGCTCTATCCGGGCAGTCAGCGTTTTCAGGTCATAATCAACCTCGCGATCATAAAAGTCGGAGACTTCGAGCAACAAGTCATCAACCTGACCGGTTTCTTCACCCACGGCAATCATCTGCAATACCAGTGGCGTAAACACCCCTGACTGGCTGGCCGTACTGGCTATGGTATTACCGCCCTCGATACCGTTTTTCATCTCTATCAGACGATTTTCGAGAAAGCGGTTACCCAGGGCCTCTGCTGCCATCTGGATCGCCTGGTTCAAAGGCACACCAGCACGGATCATCAGGGAAAAGGTGCGCGAAAAGCGCGATAACTGGGCCCGGTTGACGATATCACCAACAATCGGCACTTTCAGCCGCCACCGGTCCCACTTTTCATTACCAGCCGGTGTCTGGCGCCACATTCTGATCCCGATCCAGCTAGCCACCAGTCCGCCTAGCAACAGTGGCCAATAATTAACAAAAAAGTTCGAACTGGCGATCAATATCCGGGTCGGCAGAGGGAGATCCACCCCGAACCGGCTGAACATAGAGGTAAACTGCGGGATCACCTTAACGTTCAGCACGACCATCGCCAGCATAATTGCCGAGATCACAAAGGTCGGATAACGCATCGCCGATTTGATCCGGCGCCGGGTCTCCATTTCCTGCTCGAAATAGTTCGCCAGTTGCAGCAGCGACTCATCCAGTCGCCCCGTATTTTCGCCGACATGGATCATCGACACATACAGCTCCGAAAACACCCGTGGATGCTGCTTCATCGAGACCGACAGTGAGCGACCATTGGTCAGTTCATCCGTAACCGCATCTAATGCTTCCTTCATTAGCGGATGTGACGAACTCTGACTCAACCCTTTAATGGCCCGCAGCAAAGGCACGCCAGCCTTGGTGAGGCTATAGAGCTGGCGACTAAATATCACCAGTATCTCCAGCGGCACCCGGCTTTGAAACATAGACTGGAGATCCCAACCTTGTCCCTCGGCTTTCCCCTGACGGATCTCCAACGGGATGATGCCCTGTCGCATCAGCAGATCAGCCGCTGCATCCTGGCTGGCCGCTTCGATTTGGCCACGCTTCAGACCGCCTTGGTTATCCCGTCCGCGATAGTTAAATACCGGCATATACTAGCTCCTATCGCACAATCACAGCACGTGGCCGTCATTGAGATCAGCGGCAATAAAATCAGTGGTATTCAAATCGCCTTCACCCAGCAACAGCACTTCCTCCAGGCTCGTGCGCCCTTCAAGCGCCAGCTCCATGGCTGACTCAATCAGTGGTTTGTAGCCAGAGGCGTTACGGGCTATCTGGCTAAACAACACCGCATCATTGGCACGCAGTGCATCCATCATCGGCTGATCCAGCTCAAGCAGTTCAAAGACCCCGATACGCCCTTTATAACCGGTAAAGTTGCAGCTTTGGCAACCTCTTCCCCGGTGGAACTCACGGTGAAGATGCAGCGGGAAACGAGCCTTGAGCCATTGCTGCTTGGCCCCGTCCAGCTCTTCGCGTTCGGTGCAGTCTTTACACACCCGACGCACCAGGCGCTGAGCCAACACGGCACGAACAGCACTGGCTACCAGATAACCCGGCGCCTCCATGTCCATCATTCGCAGCGCACTGTCAATTGCATCGTTGGTGTGCAGGGTCGACAATACCAAGTGACCCGTCAGCGCCGATCGCAGGCCGATTTCGACCGTTTCCTGATCGCGCATCTCACCGACCAGAATAATATCGGGATCCTGACGAAGAAACGTTCGCAGGATTGATGAAAACGTCAAGCCAATCTTGCTGTTTACCTGAACCTGATTAACCCGGGGCAGGCGATATTCCACCGGATCTTCTGCCGTGATCAGCTTCTTGCCTGGCTTGTTCAGCTCACTGAGGGCACCGTAGAGAGTGGTGGTTTTACCGGACCCGGTCGGGCCGGTCACCAGGATCATCCCATGCGGCCGCTTGAGCTGGCGACGAAAACGCGGCAGCAAGTCAGCGGGCATACCGATCTCTTCCAGGCTCAGGATACCTGCCGACTGATCAAGCAAACGCATCACCACGGACTCACCGTGCTGAACCGGCATCGTAGACACACGCACATCCACCGAGTGGCCGCGAACCTTGACGTTAAACCGGCCGTCTTGCGGCAGACGCTTTTCCGAGATATCCAGTCCGCTCATCAGCTTCAGGCGCAGCACCAAAGCCGCCGACACACTGGCCTCATTAAGCAAGGTTTCATGCAATACCCCATCGATACGCTGGCGAATACGCAGCACATCGGCATCGGGCTCGATATGGATATCTGACGCACCAACCTGGATCGCATCCTCAAACAAGGAGTTAATCAGCTTAACAACGGTCACTTCGTCATTGTCAGAATCATCAAAACCAAAACTATAATCCGTTTCGCTTTGATGCTCGGCCTGTAACTGCTCGGCAAACGAGACGATTTCCTGGGTCCGGCGGTAATAGCGGTCAAAAGCGGAAATCAACTGACGCTCGGGCGCAATAACCAGCTCAACCCGGTATTGTGCCAGTTGATCGTAAACAGCCTCCTGCGCAGCCAGATCTGCCGGATCGCTCATCGCCACCCGAACGGTATCGCCCCGTACGCCAATAACCAGTGCCCGCAGGCGACGGGCGTGCACCTCGGAGAGCAATGACACCGAGTCGGCATCAACCGATACCCGGGTAAGATCGACCAAGGGAATATCCAGCTGACGAGACAGGAAAGAAAGCATCTGCTGCTCACTCAAAAACCCCATGCTGATCAGGGTATCCCCCAGCTTGCGGCCGGTCGTCTGCTGTTTGCCCAGCGCCTGCTCTAGCTGATCCTGGGTGACTATGCCCTCTTCTACCAACAGATCGCCAAGGCGCTTTCTTAATCTAATTTGCATTGCGCTTAGCCCTCCCGAGCCTCAAGCAGCGCCAGGCGCTGTTGGATAAACTGTTGTGACTGCGATGAAATTCGTCCCATCAACAAGGCCTGTTTATAGGCATCCAGTGCTTTCTCAGCGTCTTTGCTGCGCTCCAGGGCAATCCCCAAACCCAGCCACCAGCGGCCATCATAAGGCTCTTCTGTAACCAGCAATTGATAGCTGCTCATCGCCAGCTCGTTGTTATTCAACTGCTGGGCCAGGGCGCCGCGCATCGCGAGATAGCCACTGTGGTTCTTTTTGGGCATTCGGCTCAATACATTCAGAGCAGCCTGCTGCTGAGATTCGTTAACCAGCAGCTTTGCCATCGTCAGGCGCAAATCTGGCTGATCGCCATCAAGCACCAGTCCGTCTTGGAGCGTGGCAATCGCCTTGCGAATATCTCCCCGCCCGTAATACAGGGCCGCGAGTTTTTGCCGGGCCCTGATCCATTCCGGCTGATATTTCAACGTCTGCTTCAGAAAACCAATGGCTTTGCGGCTATCACCAGCCTTCAGGGCTTTCTGCGCTTTTTTATACTCCACATTGGCAAGCTGTTCGGCATCGAGCTCAACGGTTTCAATCATTAACTCTTCAGCAGGCGCTTCATCATCACGCTCCACCGGTTGAGTCGTTGAATTCTCTCGCACAGCTACCCGGCTGGAGCCTTGCTCTGGCTTGAGCGCTGACTTTGGCTTAAATTCTTGCTTTGGTTTAAGCGCTTGCCTTGGACGAGCTTCTTGCTCTGCGCTGGACTTCACCGCTGGTTTCGGAGCTGGCGCCTGTTGAGCCGCTTTTTTTATCCTTGGTTTATCCTCACGCACGACCCTCGGCACTGTCTTGGCCTCAATCACCGAGAGCGGCTCTGTTGTCGGCTTTGTCTCTTTATCACCTTGTTGCTCTAAGACTTGAGTTACAACTGGCTCAACATCGGCTCTCGCCTGGGCGACTTCAACAGCCGCATTCGGCGCTGGTACTGCATCATACTCTGTGCCTGAAATCACATGTTGGTACTCTGGCACAACTGGGGCTGACAGCACATCAACTGTTGCGGGAGCTGGACTAACTGCATGACTATTCGCCCCCAGCCACCAACCTGCACCTCCCACTATCAACGCCGCACATACACCAAACACCGCCCATTTCGGCCCATGATTTTTCGGAACCGGTTTAACGACCGCGGCCTGCAAAGGTTGCGCGGCGACTGAGGAAGGGTTCTTTTGCTGATTCAGCGCATTAAGCTTTTTATTTATCTCGCTCATATTCAGTGCCATCCCCACAGCACCGGGTACGTCCATTTAGGCTGACGTGCCCCTAATGTATCTTTTACTGCCATCAAGACTTCTTTCCGACCTACTGACTGCGCATTACTGCTGCTTGCTGCGATTAATGCTTTATGACAAAGCTGATTGATAAGCCGAGGGATCCCCTGACTGGCTTTCCAAAGCTCACGATATTGCGCCAGCTCGAACAACTCCCGCTGGCAGCCTGCACTACTCAGGCGAAACTCGATATAGGCAATGGTCTCGGCCAGATCCAACGGACGCAGACAGGCTCTGAATGTAATACGTTGCCGAAGCTGACGCATATGATGCTGGTCGAGCCGGTGATCCAGCTCTGGCTGGCCCAGCAATACGATATGCAGCAACTTCTCATGTTCTGTTTCCAAATTTCCGAGCAGGCGGAGTGTTTCCAGCGCATCATCAGGCAGTGCCTGCGCCTCGTCGAGCAGTACCACCACAGATTTTCCGGCAGCTTTACGTTCAATAAGTGCTTGCTGAAGCTGCTCTGTCACGGCGGTATTATCGCCCTCGACCGAAATGGCCAACTCTCGCGCCAATGCCAGACGAAGCTCATGGCCGCTGGCCGCGGGTGTGGGCAGGTACGCCAATTCGAACAGCTCCGGCAGCTGTTTTATCAGCATTCGGCAAACCAGGGTTTTTCCCGTACCGACCTCACCGGAAATCTGAATAATGCCTTCCCCCATTTCCAAGGCGGCCAGCGTCGTCTGGATCGCCTCCAGGTGGGGAGGCAATGCATAAAACAACGCGGTATTCGGGGTCAGCGAGAAGGGTAATTCCTCAAGGCCAAAGTGCGACTGGTACATGGCTTACCCCTCTTCAGGGAACCATTCAGTGATCAGCGCCCGGGAGCGTTCGATTTCCTCCTGCCAGGTCTGCTCACCGACAACCGTCGGTTTAAGCAAAATCACCAGCTCCGTTTTGGTCTGGAGCTTACTCACATTCCGGAATAGGTGACCAAGCATCGGGATATCACCCAGCAAAGGCACTTTGGAGACCTGATCATTGGTAGCCGATTTCATCAGGCCACCGATGACCACCACATCCCCGGTACGGGCGTGGATTACAGAGTCAGATTCGCGCACCGAGCTTTTAGCCAATGGTAGTTTATAGGTACCAAACGTTTGACCCAGCTCTATACTCTGAATTTCCGTTTCCACGTCGACGACTGTCGGGTGAACATGCAGCAGCACGCCGCCGTCATCGTCGATTTGTGGTGTCACATCCAACGAAATACCGGAGAAAAACGGAGTCAGCTCAATATCCGGCGACGCCGTACCACCATCACTGTTGACTTCGCCTCCGGAAATATCAGTCACAAAGTACTGATCACCCCCCACTTTGATCACCGCCTTCTGGTTATTGGCAGCCGTTACGCGAGGGCTGGACAATACGTTCAGATCACCCTGGGTGTCGAGGAAGCTCAATACCGCTTCAAAGTTGCCATCCTGGATGGTGACATTGGTCTGTCCGCCAAGCAGGTTGGAAATTGCATCGCCAGGCAGTGACGGAATCGGATTAGTCGTCGGGCGGCCAAAGATAATTTCCGTACCGCCAATCGTCTTGGTGATATTGCTCCAGTTAATGCCCTGCTGATAACCATCACTCAGGGTGACTTCCATAATTTTCGCTTCCAGCACCACCTGACGTTTCAGACGCTGCTGGGACACCCCGAGAAACTCCTTCACTTCACGCAATTCGTTAGGAAATGCGCGCACCGAGATCAGGCTTGCCTGCGGAGAGACAACAATGCTTCTTCCCTGCCCGCTGCCGATCATTGCCTGAACCGCTTTCTCCAACTGCTGCCAAAAATCACTTTCAGACGTGGTTTCGATCGTCGTACCACCAGTGGCAGTACTTGAATTGTTATTACTATTGCTGTTTCCGCTACTATTGTTGCCACTCGAGCTACTATTACCCGTTGTACCGCTGGAAGATGAGTTCGAGTCACTGTTAGTGATCGAGCCGGTTGTCAGGGAAGTCAGCGACACACCACGGCGTTTAAGCTGCAGGTAGTCAACCGGGATCACCTCAGTGCGAAGCGTCGCCGGGAAGATCTGAATAATATTGCCCTTTCGGGTGGTGTTATAGCCATAGATGTCCGAGACGACCTCCAGCACCTCATCCAGCGTAACATCCTTTAATGTCAGGGATATTCGTCCTTTAACCTCAGGATGAAGCACCATATTGAAAGGCGTGCCTTTGACCAGGCTGCCAAAAAAAGCACGGGCATCGACATTTCGGGCATTAACACGAAAACGCTTCTCCAACGCCGTACTAGAGACATAATCACCGCTGTCAAGTGTCGGCATCAGATCCGCACTGACAGCCGAAGGCAGCTCCACCAGCGGACGACTGTTGGCTTCATTTACCGCTTCGTTCAGCGCACCTTTGACTTCTACGGGATCACGATGTCCCATATTGGCCGAACAACCGATCAGAGACGCCATCACGATCCCAACTACTAATCCACGCATGTTAACCACTTTATTGTTTTAATTTGCTTTCACAATGTCGGCAAATAGCTCCAGACGCCATTTTTTACCGCCGCGTGTTACCGTGACATAATCGTCCTGAATGTCAGTCAAGGTGTAGCCGCTGACTCTTCCGCCAAGTTCAACGGGCACATTATTCAAAATCACCGTACAGGCACTCAATTCACCACATACAATCCCCTGCAGTTGAGGGAGCCTGGCTTGGGTTACGGTGGGCTTTTTCGTCGGAGTTTGCCAACCTAACGGTGCCGTCGGATCCTGGCTTGCCTGTACATAGCCAGCAAGTAAGCCACACAGAGCAACAGCGATAGCTCCATGCTTAATAACCAAGCTTGATTTGCCCAGCCCTAATCTAACCATCTCAGCTTTAACCACCGATAAAATCCTTACTCTCGCCCAAGGTATAAACGTCCAGCTGGATATCGGCCCAAGGGTACTTATCCACCTGATAGTTCAAGCTCCGCCAGTAATATTTAACCGGCAGCGCTTCAAGCTGGGCCAGGTAGTTCACAACATCAAAATAGCGACCACGCAGATTAAGGCGAACCGGGTGAATATAATACCCCTCGTCTTCGCCACTGATTAGCTGCACAGAAGGCAGCGACTCCAGCGACACCAACTTTAAGCGTTCCGAGCGCTGAAGAACCTGTTCCATCAACCCCGACATCTGGATTGGCGTTACCAAGCTGGCTACGCGGCCCTGCAACTGATCGTCAAGGGTCGAGTTCTCTCGCTCCAGCCTGTCGATATTGCGCTCGACATCCTGGTTCGGATCACTCCTGAGTTTGCGCTCAATCATAATGAGCTGGTTGGCGTTGTTGGTGATCTCATTGGCCACTGAGACAACCTGTTGCCGGGCCGAGGTCAGCGCCTTGACTTGCGGCTCAATAAACATCACGAAACCGACAAATAACAAGGCAATCCAGCCTGATAGCAAAATCAGCCATTGTTCGCGGCGAGTCAGTAACTCAAACCGATCGCTTAATTTCTGCCAGCCACTCATCGGGCAACCTCGCTCGCGGGTAATACAGGTTTTTTCGCTATTGCCGATCCACGCTCAGCCAGTAATTTAAACGTCACCACATTTTGTTCATTGCGTCCGAGTGACATCAGTTGAAAACGCCGGTCGGACAGATCAGGGTAGCCTTTGAATGCCTTCACCCAGGTTGGGACCGACTCCGGTGTCCGGGCCAACCCTTCCAGGTCCAGATGCCTTCCGGTTACCCGAATACGATTGACAGAGATGTTCCCGCTTGCCGCGTCCGATAATTGACGCAACAATCCGGCATAACCGACCTGCAAACTTTTGTCGTGCATTTCAATGGCCTTCAAAGTGGCCTGCTTGGCCGCCAAATGTTGCTCCAACTCTCCGGCTAACTCGACTTTTAATGGGCTGGGAATATGCTCGGCAAGCGCTGCTTTGGCCCTGTTAAGCTCTGACTGCTTACTGTCCAGGCGGCTTCTTTCGGCAGCCAGCTGTTGCTGCTGCTGGTAGTTCTGCCAGCTATACCAGCCAGCCATTGAGACCATCACGACCACGGCCAGTGCCCAGCTAAGCACTACATTCTGCAGCGTCATGAGCTGAGTGTGCGGCTTGAGAGCCTCGCTATATAAATTAATGCTGTTTGCCCCTTCGGGCTCTATCAGCGCAGCAAAGGCAACACGGGCAGCATTCGTCATCAATACCGGATGTGGCGGCGTGACAGCGGCAACAGACACACTCAGGCGCTGGCTCAGTTCGGCAGCCAACGCACTGTCATCGTCATCGTCACAGGAGATTAACAGCTGGGTGATCGGCGTATCGCGCAGCTGAGCACTCAGAAAATCAAGCGATCGCTGCAGCTCAAGCGCCAGGCTGTCTAGCTGCAGGGCATGGTTCATCTCTCCCGGCATCTCGCTATCCAGCAAAGGGGACGGAAAACCACGCAGCTGACGCTGAAAGCACATTTCCTGCTGTTTAAAAGCCGTTAACTGCAGGCTGGCGTGGCGGCGACGGTGCAATACCAGCTGACTCAGGGACGGGGCGGTTAATTGTCCCCATACCACTTCCTCTGCCGATATAGAGACTACGTCACAACCAGCCTCGTTACAGATCCGGATCAACTGCTCGACCTGATTACGATTCGTGACAACAACCTGCAAACGATCTTTTAGCGGCGCCTGAAAGCCATCGGCCACCAGTTCCAGCGGGGACTCATTGACCAGATCTTTAACCAAAAAAGGCAGTGCCGTCGAGTACTCCTCGCGCGGCAGCTCCGGCTTCTCAATAAGCATGCTCTGATAGAGGCCATGGCCTAGTACCAAACGTAAGCTACTGCCCCCCAGCTGGTGCTTGGCAAGCAACGATATTATGACCGAATCCCAGTCTCCGGCATTAGAAACAACCAGGGTTTCTGTTATCCATTCCGACTCAGATTCATAAACTACTGTGATGGAATCAGCAAAGATGGCCAAACAAGCCTGTTTGTTACGGCTTTTCTTTTTTAAATACCGACTAAGCAAAGATTTAGATTTCATGAAACTCCAACACTGCTCACAAAATACACCGATTTTGCTACTGAAAAGCACTAACAACTAGCGGCTGTCAATAATTTGACCATTATAACGAGCTTTTATTGATTACATAGTTTTTTTTGTGCCAGTTGTTACCGCCCAAACATAGTTTTACCTGACTGGCTGTTTCCTTTTGGCGTCTGTCTAACAGAAAGCTCTGCCGCAAAGAAACGTCCCTGACCTCCTTGTACGCCTAACTGCTTGAGCACCCGCCATTCCTTCTCGTTTTCCACCCCGACGGCAATTACCTGGGCATTTGAGTTTGCACAGGCCCCCAGCATACTTCTGACAAATAGCTGGTTTTCCTGCCGCTGGTCGATCTCACGGACCAACCCTCGGTGCAGCTTGATATAATCTGCCTTGATGTCCTTGATATAGTGGGTGCTGACAATGGTTCGGCCAGCCTGATCCACAACCAATTTACACCCCAGCCCCACGATCATCCTGACCACAGGACGCATGGCATCAAGGTGTTTGACCAAGCCGCTTTCAGCGATTTCAATCGACAGCCGGTTGAGCACCGTGCGCGGTGTTTGCAGCAACTCATCACGAAGCCAGCGAACAAACTCTTTTTCCAGCAGGGCCTCGACACTTACATTCACCGACAGAGAGTCATTGACCGGGCTATTTTTTAATAACTCGATAGCCTGGCCTATAACCTGCCTGTCCATCCGGGCGCTGAACCCAACCTGCTCGACCGCCGTCAAAAAACGTGACGCTTTAATCAGGACGCCATTTTCATCCTGGATCCGGGCCAGCAGCTCTCGGTGGACAATCGTTTCTCCATCCAGCGCCAAAGCAGGCTGCTGGTACAATATTGGGCCGCCGCTGTTAAACACGGCATCCAGCAAAGTACGCCAGCGCACGCTGCCACGGGCATCTTCATACTGCTGATCTTTCTGGAAGGCATACCAGTTATTGGTGCCCTGAAGCTGGGCGCTGCGCAACGCCATATCGGCTTCATCCATCACCCGGCCACGACGCTCGCCGCTCGAGCAGAATGTCACGCCGATATGACACCAGTTATCCGGCTGCAAGGGCGCAACGGGGGTCAATCTTTCCAGGGCTTTGAGTAGCTGATTGGTAAACTGCTTGACCTCTTTTGCCGACTGCTGGGAGAGCAGGATCGCAAACTCGGCGTCAAAGTACCGTGATAACACCGTATCGGGATAACGCTGGATCTGGTTTGACAGGATCATACCGACATCCTGGACCAGCTCATCGGCAACATCTTTTCCTTTCTCGGCCAATAGCTCATCCCAGTCAGAGATCCGGATCAGGATCACCGCACCGTGCGTCTCCTGATCCTGCACCATAGATTGCAGGCGGCTATCGAAAAGCACCCGGTTTGCCGCCCCGGTTAACTGATCCAGAAAAGTATGAGTACGAATAAAGGTATCAAATCGGCTCCGCTCCTGGCGGGCGTCCTTAAGCTCGGCAATCATCTGATCCAGGGCAAGGCTGGCCGTCGCCGGCCACTCTTGCTCATCTCCGACCGCATTGTCGTCAACCTTTCCGGCCAGGATCAGCCGGCCGCGATGCTCCAGCAATTCCGAGCCATAGAGCTGCTGGCGCAGCCAGTTCACCCCCCACACTAGCCCCATGATAATAATTGCAATGGCCAGGCTAATGGATGACATGGCACCGATGGAGTACGTAAACTTCGTATAGGGAGGGATCGACTTTAAGTTAATATAAAAGCCGGGGTTGTGATTAAGCGTATAATGGCTCTGCTGCAATATCGTCGGATCATTGACGGTCTGAAGCCCTTTAAAGGCATAAATTACCCCTGACGAACTCCCCACCTCCAACTCGACGACATTACTGGCCTTCAACAACTTGGGCAGCCAGCGCGACAGAGACTGTGCCCCCTGCGGATCAGCAAGCTCCTGATCGATCACCTCGACAATGCCATCGATGTAATGAGTCAGGTAGTCCTGCCCCAGTTTTCGAAAACTAACGGCACCGCCGATAAAAATCACAAAGATGGCACAAATCACGATGAGCGTAACGAAGGCAACCAGACGGTTGGTTAACTTCATGCCGGAGGCTTTTCTCATAAGAATCCAATTCTAGCTAAATTAATGATGTTCCAATGACCCACCACAGAGTCAATCCATGCAAATTCGTACAGGTCTAATGAGCAAAATATCACTCCCTCAGCCACAGTGTTAGTGTTCAGGTCGACAATTTAAAAAATTGTTAACCCAGGCCAAACCGTTCAATCCCCAAAAATGGATTGACTGCCAATGGTTCAGATCATCGCCCCGTTTGTTATCATCACCTTACCGGTTTGGGTAACAGTCTACGGATACTATCAATATATGGATTGGATAACGTGTACCACCAGCTTTGTCACGGTTGTCGACCAAGGCTCTCTGGCCCTGGCAGCGACCAAGCTCAACACCTCAAGTTCAGCCCTGTCCAAGCGTCTGTCTTGGTTAGAAAAACAGCTAGGCGTTCAGTTACTTAAGCGAACTACCCGTAGTCTGACAATGACGGAAGCCGGCAAGCTCTTCTACCAGCGTAGCGCCCGTCTGCTTGAAGACTGGCACCAGATGCTTGCCGAAACGACCTCAACCTACGGCGAGGTCAGCGGCATCCTCCGGATCGGCGCCCCGCTGGCAACCGGTAGCCGTTTGCTGGTTCATTACCTGGCCGAGTTTATCGAGACTTACCCCAACATTCAGGTCGAGCTGCACACAATAACACCGGGCCAGCTGCCTGATCTGAACCTGGATGTATTCATCAGCCGGGAGCTGACCGACTTCAACTCCTCCAGCTATATTGCGACGCGTTTATTTAACTTCCAACCCAGTTTTTATGCCTCTCCCGGCTATCTGGAAGACAAATCACAGATAGAAACGCCAGAACAGCTGACTCAGCACAACTGCCTGCTGTTCGGGACTCACGGCCATGAACAAGAACATGTGTTTGAAAACAACATTCGTCTGCGACTTCGCGGTAACTTCACCACTCAGAATCCGGAAGCCCTGGTGGCCGCAGCCGTTGCCGGAATGGGCATTATCCTGACCGGCGAGAAAATGGTAAGAAGAGAGCTCAGCAAGGGGTTGCTGGTGCCGGTTCTGCCAGAGCTAAAGCAGCCCGTCAGCTCGGCCTATGCCTACTACCCGAAGCTAGACTACAACCATGTGAAGACCAAGCTGTTCATTGACTTTATTAAAGAGAAATCAAACTCAGTGTAGCGGGGGCAACAAGCAGCCAGCCTAAATTCTGGCAATAAAAAAGCAGCGACAGTGCGCTGCTTTTCTCTGACATCTCTGTTTAATTAAAACGGAATGTCATCATCGAAATCCATTGGCGGCTCATTGTACTGCTGCTGTGGCTGCTGAGGAGCCTGCTGCTGCGGTGCCGACTGTTGCTGCTGAGGCGCAAAATTCTGCTGAGGTGCTGCGGCTGGTTGCTGAGGCTGTCCCCAACCACCTTGCTGCTGCTGACCGCCACCCATAGGTGCGCCCATACCCTGACCGCCGCCCTGACGACCGCCAAGCATTTGCATCACACCGTTGAAGCCCTGAACCACAACTTCAGTTGTGTAACGGTCCTGGCCGTTTTGGTCCTGCCATTTACGCGTCTGCAGTTGACCTTCGATGTATACCTGTGAACCTTTACGCAGGTATTCACCGGCGACTTCTGCCAACTTGCCAAATAGCGCTACACGGTGCCATTCCGTCTTTTCACGCTGCTCGCCAGTAGCTTTATCACGCCATGATTCAGAGGTAGCAATGGTAATATTTGCTACTGCACCACCACTTGGCATATAACGGATTTCTGGGTCATTACCTAAGTTACCGACTAAGATAACCTTATTTACGCCACGACTGGCCATACTTAACTCCAAATCTGTTCGCGTGCTATCTTAACACCAATAGCCGCTAGTCAAAGTTTATACTTAATCGCGCAGTTTATCATGCAGACACGGCTCAGGCATAGGCCCGAAACCGTGTTATCTGACGCAATTTTTACGCATTTCCCATGAGTGCCTGATACGCCACAGGAAACTTTCATTCGTATTTATGTCACCCGTTCCCACGTCAAACACCGCTCAATAAACACACATTATACTGTATCTTTATACAGCTTTTGCTTTCAAGCTTTTCCTTGCTATGCGATAATGCTGGTCCAATTATTAGTCAGCCAAAAAGCTCGCATACCATGGATAAGATCGAAGTCAGGGGTGCCCGGACCCACAACCTTAAAAACATCAGTCTTTCTATTCCCAGAGACAAACTGATTGTGATCACCGGCCTGTCAGGCTCAGGTAAGTCCTCACTCGCCTTTGACACCCTATACGCCGAAGGCCAGCGTCGTTACGTTGAGTCTCTGTCGGCCTATGCCCGTCAGTTCTTGTCCCTGATGGAAAAGCCGGATGTCGATCATATCGAAGGGCTTTCACCGGCTATTTCTATCGAGCAAAAATCAACATCCCACAACCCGCGCTCAACCGTCGGTACTATCACCGAGGTATACGATTACCTTCGTCTGCTTTATGCCCGAGTCGGTGAGCCGCGCTGTCCGACACATAATGTAGAGCTGGCTGCCCAGACCGTCAGCCAGATGGTTGACAAGGTACTGGAGCTTCCTGAAGGCAGTAAGATGATGCTACTCGCGCCTATCGTCAAAGAGCGCAAAGGTGAGCACGTCAAAACACTGGCAAACCTGGCTGCCCAGGGCTATATCCGGGCCAGGATCGATGGTGAAGTCTGCGATCTTTCCGATCCACCGACCCTGGAGCTCCATAAAAAACACACCATCGAGGTCGTTGTCGATCGCTTCAAGGTCCGCGACGATCTCCAGCAACGCCTGGCCGAATCGTTTGAAACCGCACTGGAGCTATCCGGCGGTACAGTGGTGATCAGCCCGATGACGGCAGGCGAGATCGACGAGATTGTTTTTTCAGCCAACTTTGCCTGCCCGCATTGTGGCTACAGCATGCAGGAACTTGAGCCGCGTTTATTTTCGTTCAACAACCCGGCCGGCGCCTGCGGCACGTGTGACGGTCTGGGTGTTCAGCAGTACTTTGATCCTGAACGCGTGGTACAGAACGGCGAGCTTAGCCTCTCCGGCGGCGCTATCCGCGGCTGGGACAAACGTAATTTCTATTACTTCCAGATGCTCAAATCCATGGCCGAGCATTTTGAGTTTGATATCGAAACACCGTTTAACGAGCTGCCGAAGAAAATCCAGAACCTCATCCTCAGCGGTTCCGATAAGAAAGAAATTGAGTTCAAATACATCAACGACCGTGGCGATATCACGGTACGCCGTCATCCGTTCGAGGGGATCCTCAATAACATGGAGCGTCGCTACCGCGAGACAGAGTCCAACTCCGTACGCGAAGAGCTGATCAAATTTGTCTCGACCAAGCCATGTAGCGGCTGTAACGGCTCTCGTCTGCGCCTTGAGGCCCGTAATGTCTTCATTGCCGATACCACCCTGCCTCAAATCAGTGAGCTGAGCATCATTGAGGCACTGGCGTTTTTCGAGCAGCTATCGCTAGTCGGCCAAAAGGCCCAGATCGCAGAAAAAGTGCTCAAGGAGATCTGTGACCGACTGAACTTCCTGGTCAACGTCGGCTTGAACTACCTCAATCTCTCTCGTAGTGCCGAAACCCTGTCCGGGGGCGAGGCCCAGCGTATCCGCCTCGCCAGCCAGATTGGTGCCGGCCTGGTGGGTGTTATGTATGTCCTCGACGAGCCATCAATCGGTCTCCACCAGCGTGATAATGAGCGCCTGCTCAAAACCCTGACCCACCTGCGTGATCTCGGCAACACCGTTATCGTGGTCGAACACGATGAAGACGCCATCCGCACCGCCGACCATGTTATCGATATCGGCCCGGGAGCCGGTGTCCACGGTGGCCAGGTGATTGCCGAAGGCGGCCTGAACGATATTCTTGACGCCGAAACCTCATTGACCGGACAGTACCTCAGCGGTGCCAAGTCGATTGTGGTACCCGAGCAGCGTATCGAGTTCAACCCGGAGAAGACCGTCAAGCTACTGGGCGCGACCGGAAATAACCTGAAAAATGTCGACGTTGAAATTCCGGTCGGCCTGTTCACCTGTATCACCGGGGTGTCCGGGTCAGGAAAATCGACCCTGATCAACGATACCTTCTTCCGCATTGCCCACCACCAGTTAAATGGCGCAACGTCCGGCGATGCTGCTCCGTACCGCGAGATCCATGATCTGGAGCACTGCGACAAAGTTATCGATATCGACCAGAGCCCGATTGGCCGTACACCACGTTCCAACCCTGCCACCTACACCGGGATCTTTACCCCTATCAGGGAACTGTTTGCCGGTACGCAGGAGGCCCGCACCCGAGGCTATAAGCCGGGCCGCTTCAGCTTTAATGTGAAAGGCGGACGCTGCGAGGCCTGTCAGGGTGACGGGGTGATCAAGGTAGAGATGCACTTCCTGCCGGATGTCTACGTACCTTGCGATTCCTGTAAAGGTAAGCGCTATAACCGCGAAACGCTGGAGATCCGCTACAAGGGCAAGAGTATTGATGAAGTCCTGGATCTCACAGTGGAAGATGCCAGGGAGTACTTTGATCCGGTTCCAGCAATCGCAAGAAAGTTGCAGACATTAATCGATGTCGGCTTATCGTATATCCGGCTTGGGCAGGCAGCGACAACCCTGTCCGGCGGTGAGGCACAGCGTGTGAAGTTAGCCCGCGAGCTGTCCAAGCGCGATACCGGGAAAACCCTGTACATTCTGGATGAGCCGACAACCGGCTTACACTTCCATGATATTCAGCAACTACTGTCGGTACTGCACCGCCTGCGAAATCACGGCAACACCATTGTTGTTATCGAGCATAACCTCGACGTGGTCAAAACAGCCGACTGGATCATCGACCTTGGCCCGGAAGGCGGCAACGGAGGCGGTGAAATTGTTGCAACAGGCACACCGGAGCAAGTCGCGCTGGTTGAGGGCTCCCATACGGCACGCTTCCTCAAGCCATTGCTGCCAAGTCTGACGCAATAAAGCAAAATAAGGCATGACAAATAACACTCAGGCTGGTATCAATCAGCCTGTTTAGTATCAGACATCAGCTCAACAGGCTCAGAATCACCATGACAGTGTTACATGTACAAGGCACCAGACTGGCAGAACAAAAGATAAGCAAACCGATGGTGCGTCCCTTTCTGGCCTCTATCGGTTTCCTCTTTTTGCTGGCTATGCATTACTTCCAGCACAACCCGGGTGGCTCTGGGCTAGAGCTATCATTCAATGCCGCGAGCTGGATCCCCTTCAGCTTTGCTGTTGCTTTTGGTCTGTTCGAAATATGCCGCCAGAAGACCTGGCGCTATTCACGCCTGACCCTGATCCTGATTGCCTGCTGTACTCTGCTGACAGTACCAGCCTTTTACCCCAACGCAGTCGGTTCCGAGGTGATTAACCGCTTATTGGCCCTCTGGGCCGGGCTGATATTTTTCATCTGCCTGCAGCAATTTTCGTTCACCCATAGCCAACGTCAACGCATGTTATGGATGGTTCTGATTGCGGTCTGGATCCAGGCCTCTCTCGGCTGGTACCAGTTTATATGGCTAGAGCCTGACAACTGGATGGGTTATGACACCATAGGCAACCGCCCTTACGGCATATTCCAGCAACCCAATGTCATGGCCAGCTTCCTGGCGACCGGTTTGGTACTATCCGCTTACTTACTGGCACGCATCCCGATGTACCGTGGCAAGTGGTCATGGCAACAGCTGTTTTTGCTGCTAACGCCTGTTATTACCATTCCCATACTGGTTGTACTTAGCTCCCGCACTGGCTGGCTGGGAGCCATTATTGGTACCGGGTTGATGATCCCCTACCTGCGCCGCTTTGCTGCCAAGGCACCGTACCGGATGTGGCTGCTAATGATAGCGCTTGGTCTGAGTGCATCCTGGAACCTGGTAAGCAGCACGGGCTGGACCCCCGTTGAGAAGAAGGTAAGCCTGGAGAGCGCGCGCTCCATTCATATTCCGCAAGCCTTCAATATGTTTTTGAAACAGCCGCTGACAGGCTATGGCTACGGTACATTTGAAACGTCATTCATTACCCAGACGGCCCAGTGGCATCATGCCGATCCCGAGCAGCACTTTGGTATGGCTGCGCTCGATCATCCGCACAATGAATTACTTTACTGGGCTTCAGAGGGAGGAGTCGTCCCGCTCTTGGCGCTACTTCTGGCGGCCGCGGCCGTTTTTGCCAAAATCAAGAAAGCCCGTGAAGGAACTCAGCTTGCGCTGGTTGGTCTATTTTTTCCGATAACGCTACATACCCAGCTCGAATACCCGTTTTACCATTCACTGGCACACTGGGTGATCTTCATTATTTTGATCTATTGGGTAGATAACCTGACGGCCAAGTATTATCGGTTCAAGGCAAGCTATGTACTGACTATTCGTGTACTGGTCGTACTGCTACCTATCGCCACGACCAGCTATATGGTTACGACGCTGTACTCGGGCTACCTACTGACAAAATACGAAACGACCCGCCCGGTCAATGTTGACTACCTGCTCAAGGTCAATAATCCCTGGGCGTGGAAACATCGATTTGAATGGGATTTGCATGTTACCCAGCTTCAGCTTGGGGCGAGTTCGAACAACCCGACTCTGATCAATGAATACATCCAATGGGCAACACAGAAAGCAGTGAACTGGCCTCGTCCGGCGCTGTATCAAAACCTCATCGCCGCCTATCACCTGCTTGGCAATATCAGTCAGGCAGAGCAAATTCGGCAAGAAGCGCAATATCTGTTTCCTAATATTGACTTTACCTCAAGTGAGGCAACGCCAATTCTGAGCCAAGCTGCTTCGGATACAAATAAACAAGCAAACCAGCCTGCAACTACGAAATAACCCAGCTGCCCCTCAAAAACAAAACGGCTACCGTAGTAGCCGTTTTGCAAAATTGCGCAATCGCGAAAGGGATTACTTCAGTGTTGTTTCCAGGGCTTTCAGACACAAAGCAACATTTTCGCTGCGGGCCGCATAACCCATCAAGCCTATACGCCAGGCTTTGCCGGCCAACGCACCAAGGCCTGCACCAATTTCCAGGTTATAACGCTCAAGCAAGGTCTTGCGTACCAGGGCATCATCAACACCGTCCGGAATATGTACCGCATTTAGCTGCGGCAGACGACAGGCTTCATCAACCACAAACTCGATACCTAGTTTTTCCAGTCCCTCGCGAAGCTCAAGGTGAACATCCTTATGACGTTGCCAGGCATTTTCCAGCCCTTCGCTCTGTAACAGAACAAGCGCCTCATGCAGCGCATACAGGCTATTGACCGGCGCGGTGTGGTGGTAGCTGCGCTTGCCCTCTCCGCTCCAGTACCCCAGTACCAGGCTTTGATCCAGGAACCAACTTTGCACCGGCATCTTACGACTTTGGATCTTATCGACAGCACGCTGCGAAAAGGTCAGCGGCGACAAACCCGGCACACACGACAAACACTTCTGGCTACCAGAATAAACCGCATCAAGCTGCCACTCATCCACCAGCAAAGGCACGCCGCCCAAAGACGTCACCGCATCGACAATCGTTAAGCAATCATGCTGCCTGGCAAGCTTGGCAATCGCCTCGGCATCAGTCAGGGCTCCGGTAGATGTTTCGGCATGGACGAAGGCGACAATTTTGGCATCCGGATTAGCCGCCAGCGCCTGCTCAACCAGGCTCGGTGCTACCGGCTCGCCCCATGCATTGTCCACCATGACAGCGACGCCGCCACAGCGCTCGACATTCTCACGCATCCGCTCACCAAACACACCGTTACGGCAGACAATCACTTTGTCGCCAGGCTCGACCAGGTTCACGAAACAAGCTTCCATACCGGCACTGCCAGGGGCCGAAACGGCGATAGTGAACGTATTCTTGGTCTGGAAGGCATACTGCAGCAACTGCTTCAGCTCATCCATCATGCCGATAAACAGAGGGTCCAGGTGGCCGATCGTCGGACGGCTCAGTGCCTGTAACACCTGCGGGTAAATATCAGATGGGCCGGGGCCCATTAATGTACGTTGTGGCGGATAAAAACTACCGATTGTCATTATTGTATCTCCCTTTTATAAGAGTTCGGTGATTCCCTGAAGAGCTGTGTAGGGTGCAATGCTACGCCAGCGAAAGACTCAGTCACTCGCTCACTGATGTCGTATCAATTGGCCTTAGCGCAGATAACCAGTATTAAAGGAATTTCATTTCGAAGCAAGTCATGCGGCGAAAGCATAGAAATTGCCCGGCAGGATTATTGCAATTTATTTGCATAATTTCCCACACAGGCATTGACAAACGAGCAACAAATTCGCTTCAATGGAGATCGTTTTTTGTTCATCCTGATGACTGGAATACCATCAGGTAAAAATAGAAGAGGAGCGTTACCCAGGTATCTATGTTGCGGGGCCCCACCCCAAGGCAGCATAAGAGAGGGGGAGTAACGCCGAGATACTGCCGGACAGGGGGCCTGCAGTATCGGCCACGAAGGTTGAATCCTTCTGGCTGTCACCTTTCTCGAGTGAAAGGTGGGGAGCTTCTGGTTGTAGCGCTATCAATACGTCTCGCCTATCTGCTCTCCTGACAATTGGACGTCGGGAAATATCCTCCCGAGTAAATTCCCTATTTTTCGTTATAATTTTACTGTTATTGGGAGACTTGCTTTGAGCCCTGTAGATAATCATGCCGCAGCTCTGACTGTCGCAAAGTTTGGTGGAACCAGCGTTGCCGATTTTACGGCGATGAGCCGTAGCGCTGCCATCATCAAAAATAATCCAGCCGCCCGTATCGTCTTAATCAGTGCATGCTCTGGTGTAACCAACCTGCTTGTCGAGCTGGCCAATGGAGTGACTGAACCTGACCGTCGCCAGCAACTATTGACCCGACTAGGCCAGATACACCACAACGTGCTCAGCGAACTGCAATCGCCAGAGAGTGTGGTTTCAGAAGTTGAGAGCCTATTAGACTCAGTGTCTACCCTGGCAGAACAAGCAGCCTCGCAACCAAGCGTGCAGCTGACTGACCAACTGGTTTCTCACGGTGAATTACTATCCACCCACCTGTTTACCCAAATTCTCAATGAAATGGGTGTAGACACTATACGTTTCGATATTCGTGACATCATGCGAACAGACAGCCAGTTCGGAAAAGCCATCCCGCAACCTGAGGCGATTCGCCAGCTTGCGACGGACAAACTACAGCCGCTGCTGGAAAATCAAGTTGTGGTCTCACAGGGCTTCATTGGCTCGGACAGCAAGGGACAGACGACAACTTTGGGGCGTGGGGGCAGTGACTACAGTGCCGCTCTGGTCGCCGAAGCCGTCGATGCATCAACACTGGAAATTTGGACCGATGTTCCGGGAATGTACACCACCGATCCCCGTATAGCCGCAGCCGCCAAGCCAATAAAAGAAATCAGCTTTAGCGAAGCCTCGGAAATGGCCAACTTCGGTGCCAAGATCCTCCATCCATCAACCCTGGTACCGGCTGTACGCCAGCAAATCCCGGTATTTATCGGCTCATCCAAAGCACCTGAGCAAGGTGGCACATGGATCCGTGAAAGCGTTGATGACGCGCCGCTATTTCGGGCACTGGCCCTGCGTTGCAACCAAACAATGGTGACACTGACAAGCCTGAATATGTTCCACGCCTATGGGTTCCTGGCCGAAGTGTTCCGTATTCTCGCCGAGCACAAGGTATCTGTCGATCTCATCACGACTTCAGAGGTGAGTGTCTCGCTAACACTGGATCAGACCGATACCGGCGGCGGCGCACCGACCCTACCGCCGAAAGCCGTTGAAGCGCTTAGCGAACTGTGCCGGGTCGAGGTTGAACAAGGCTTATGTCTCGTAGCGCTTATCGGCAATCAAATGAGCAGCACAAAGGGCTCGGCCAAGCAAATATTCGGGACATTGGAAGACTATAACCTGCGTATGATCTGCTATGGTGCCAGCCCGCACAATCTTTGCTTCCTCGTTAAAGAACAAGATGCCAAGTCAGTCGTGAAAGCGCTACATCAGAAGATTTTCGAGTAGATCCTCACTAAGCCTTAACTACAAACAGGGCGCCAAACGGCGCCCTGTTTATTTCACTATAGATATAACATTTATAGGTTTGGCCCCAGCCATTTTTCAGCTTCAACCAGATCCCAGCCTTTGCGCTCGGCATAACTGTCACGCTGATCACTTTGTATCTGCGCCACAGCAAAGTAACGCGTGTCCGGATGTGAGAAATACCAGCCCGATACGGCCGCTCCCGGCCACATCGCAAAGCTTTCAGTCAACTTCATTCCGGTGTTTGACTCAACATCCAGCAGCTTCCAAATCTCCCCTTTTTCCGTATGCTCCGGACAGGCAGGATAGCCGGGCGCAGGACGAATACCCTGGTACTTCTCGCGGATCAAATCCTCATTATTCAGGTTCTCATCAGCCGCGTAGCCCCAGATTTCTTTGCGCACTATTTTATGCATATACTCGGCAAATGCCTCTGCCAGACGATCGGCTACCGCCTGGATCATAATAGCGCTGTAATCATCGCCCTTGGCCTTGAATTGATCCGCAATCTCATATTCACCGATCCCGCCAGTGACCGCAAACGCACCAATCCAATCTGCCTTTCCGCTTTCTTTCGGGGCAATATAATCCGACAAGCAGTAGTTTGGCCCTTTGGGCTTTTTCGTCTGCTGGCGTAAGCCATGCAAAGTCGTCAACACCTCGCTGCGAGACTCATCGGTGTAAACTTCAATGTCATCGCCAATATTATTGGCAGGGAACAACCCACAGATCCCATTAGCCTTGATCATGCCAGTCTGCTCGATTTCATCCAGTAGCTTATTGGCATCATCAAACAGACGCTGCGCTTCTTCGCCAACAACTTCATGTCTCAAAATTGTCGGGTATTTACCGCTGAGCGACCAGGTCATGAAGAACGGGGTCCAGTCGATATACTCACGCAACGTAGACACAGGGAAATCTGTGAAGGTATGGATCCCGCCTTTCGCCGGAACAGGAGGCTGATAGGCCGCCCAGTCAATGTCCACCTTATTGGCACGGGCTTCTTCCAGGGTGACAGGCGCGGTACGCGGTTTTTTGCGGGCATGTTGATCCCGTACCACCACATACTCTTTATCCAGACGTTCGACAAACGCAGGGCGCTGTTCATCAGAGAGCAGTGCCGAGCAAACACCGACCGCCCGTGACGCATTCGAGACATAGACAACCGGCGCATGGTAATTCTCTTCGATTTTCACCGCAGTATGTGCCTTGGAAGTTGTTGCCCCGCCAATCAGCAACGGAAGATCAAAACCCTGGCGCTCCATCTCTTTGGCAACATGTACCATCTCATCCAACGACGGGGTGATCAGGCCACTCAGACCGATGATATCGACATTTTTTTCCTTGGCGACTTTCAGGATCTTATCGCAGGGGACCATCACGCCAAGGTCGATAATTTCATAGTTATTACATTGCAAAACCACACCGACGATATTCTTACCGATATCGTGCACGTCCCCTTTCACGGTTGCCAGCAGGATTTTTCCGTTCGATGTTCCCGCCTGCTTTTCAGCATTAATATACGGCTCAAGGTAGGCCACTGCCTGCTTCATTACTCGGGCTGACTTCACCACCTGCGGCAGGAACATCTTGCCTTCACCAAACAAGTCGCCAACGACGTTCATACCAGCCATCAATGGGCCTTCAATCACTTCCAGCGGCTTGCTTGCCTTTGCTCTGGCTTCTTCCGTATCCTCAACAATAAACTCGGTAATGCCTTTGACCAGCGCATGTTCCAGTCGCTTCTCGACATCCCAGCCACGCCATTCCTGGGCACTACGGTCATCTTCTACCGTTCCGCTATCACGGTACTTATCTGCAATATCCAGTAATCGTTCGGTACTATCATCACGACGGTTAAGCACAACATCTTCAACAGCTTCTCGAAGCTCATCCGGCAGATCATCATAAATAGCTAGCTGACCGGCGTTCACGATCCCCATATCCATACCGTTCTTGAAACAGTGATACAAGAACACGGCATGAATTGCCTCCCTCACCGGGTTATTGCCCCGGAACGAGAAAGAGACGTTGGAAACCCCGCCAGAAACCATGGCATGCGGTAGCGTCCGCTTGATATCACCCACAGCCTCAATGAAATCCACCGCGTAGTTGTTATGTTCATCAATCCCTGTCGCCACGGCGAAAATGTTCGGGTCGAAAATAATATCTTCCGGCGGGAAACCCACCTCATCGACCAAGACCCGGTAGGCATTGGTACAAATTTCAATTTTCCGCTCGCGGGTATCGGCCTGACCAACCTCATCAAATGCCATAACGATAACAGCTGCACCATAACGACGGATCAGCTTGGCCTGGCTAACAAACTTGTCTTTCCCTTCCTTGAGCGAAATGGAGTTAACGATGGCTTTGCCCTGAACACACTTCAAGCCAGCCTCAATCACTTCCCACTTGGAAGAATCGACCATGATCGGTACTTTCGAAATTTCGGGTTCAGTGGCACACAGGTTGAGGAAACGGACCATAGCTGCTTCCGCATCCAGCATCCCCTCATCCATGTTGATATCGATGATCTGTGCACCAGCCTCTACCTGCTGACGGGCGACTTCCAGCGCTTCATCATAGAGCTCTTCTTTGATCAGTCGCTTAAAGCGGGCTGAACCGGTAACGTTGGTCCGCTCACCGACGTTAATAAACAAGCTATCGGCTTCTATCGTCAACGGTTCTAGACCCGACAGACGGCATGCAACAGGAATGTCCGGAAGCTGACGAGGGGTCATATCGCGCGTCACCTCAGCCATCTGTCGGATATGCTCGGGAGTGGTACCACAGCAGCCGCCGACGAGATTCAAAAAGCCACTCTGAGCCCACTCTTTAATGTGCTCAGCCATCTCTTCCGGGCTCAGGTCGTATTCACCAAAAGCATTGGGCAAACCAGCATTCGGGTGCGCTGAGACGGCACACTCTGAAATACGAGACAGCTCCTCAACATACTGGCGAAGCTCATCAGGCCCCAGAGCACAGTTCAATCCAAAGGAAATCGGCTTAACATGACGGAGCGAGTTATAGAATGCCTCAGTCGTCTGACCGGAGAGTGTTCGTCCAGAGGCATCGGTGATCGTGCCCGAGATCATTACTGGCAATTCAAAGCCAAGTTCTTCAAAAACACTCTCGACAGCAAATGAACAGGCTTTGGCATTCAAGGTATCAAAGATCGTTTCGATCAGAATGAGATCAGAGCCGCCTTCAATCAACGCTCGGGTGGACTCTGAGTAGGCCTCGACCAATTGATCAAAGGTGACATTTCGAAAACCGGGATCGTTAACATCTGGCGATATAGAACATGTGCGGTTGGTCGGGCCCAGGACACCGGCAACAAAACGCGGCTTATCCGGTGTTTTTGCAGTCCACTCATCTGCGGCCTGACGGGCAAGGCGTGCAGCCTCAAGGTTGATCTCTGCGCTCAGGCTTTCCATGTCATAGTCAGCCATCGCAATGGTAGTTGCGTTAAAGGTGTTGGTTTCCAGAATATCTGCACCGGCCTCTAAATAAGACAAGTGGATATCTTTGATCAACTGGGGCTGTATCAGTACCAATAGGTCGTTATTGCCCTTGAGATCTGAGTGCCAGTCAGCAAACCGCTCACCACGATAATCCGCTTCTTCCAGCTTGTAGCCCTGAATCATGGTACCCATACCACCATCAATGATCAGGATCTGCTGTTCTAGTCGCTTCTGTAATAATTCCTTGCCCTTTAACACCACACTACTTCCCTTATCTATTTTTACAGCTGAATAACATCCTACCACAGTCCATATGGAAATCTAGACGTCTAAACTTGTTTTCTTTATCAAAACAAAACCAGAATCTAGGAAAGTTTTCTATAGCTATCGCTGCGTGATGGATTTATATTTTGTCACAATTTCATACTTTACTTTTAACCATATTGAGGTTGACGCATGTCAGTCTATAGCACCCTCTGCTTCCTTGCTGCAGCTGCAATGATCATTGCATTTATAAACAGCAAAATAGGAAAAATGCAAACCACTATCGCCATTACTGCCGGGGCATTGGTATTGTCACTGGGTATCGTTATCGCAGGACAAAATGGCTGGTTTCATCTAGAAGATATTGCCGCCGAGCAGCTTGGCGAAATTAACTTCGAGAGTTTTCTGCTAAAAGGGATCCTGGGCTTTTTGCTTTTTGCCGGTGGGTTAGGGATTAAGCTACCCAACCTCGAAGATCAAAAGTGGGAAATCACAGTCCTTGCCCTGGCGGCAACCCTGTTTTCTACCTTCTTCATTGGCTTTTCTCTCTGGGGGATCTGTCAGCTTCTCGGTATTCAGTTTGATCTTATCTACTGCCTGATCTTTGGCTCACTCATATCACCTACCGATCCAATCGCTGTGCTGGCAATCGTGAAAAAGCTCGATGCACCGAAACGCATCTCAACACAAATTGAAGGTGAATCCCTTTTCAATGATGGTTTCGGCCTCGTTATTTTTGTTACCTTGTTCACCATTGCTTTCGGCAATGAAACGCCAACCGTGCTTGGTGTGGGTCAGCTATTTGTACAGGAGGCTATTGGAGGAATCGTCTATGGCTTTTTACTTGGCTTACTCTTCCATTACCTCATCAGCGCCACCGATGATCACTCGATGGAGCTCCTCCTGACTTTAGGTATTCCCACTGCCGGTTATGTATTTGCCGATGTTATTCATGTCTCTGGGCCACTGGCGATGGTCGTTTCCGGCATCATGATCGGTAACTGGACTCGCTATATTGGTTTTTCCAAAGAGAGTGAGGATCATCTCGACCACTTCTGGGAACTGGTCGATGAGTTCCTCAATGGCGTACTGTTCCTGCTGATCGGTATGAGCATGCTGCAGTTCAGTTTCCATCAGGAAGACTGGGTATTGATGGTTGTCGCTGTTCCACTGGTACTGCTCAGCCGTTATCTAAGTATCAAATTTTCGTATATGGGTTTCGAGCGCTACCGGCAATACAATCCACTCTCGGTGAAAATACTGACCTGGGGCGGATTACGTGGCGGCCTTGCCCTAGCGATGGCAATGGCTATCCCGGCAGGGATTATTGTTATCCCGGAGAAGAACATTGATGTCAGGGAAATCATTTTGGTGATGACTTATGCCGTCGTTGTATTTTCGATTCTCATTCAGGGCTCAACTATTACTCCACTGATCCACAAAGCCAAGCAATGGGAAGCTAACAATCAGTAATCTTCTATAAACGGTTGCAGTAAGCCTTTAGTAAAAAGACCTGCTGTTGCAGGTCTTTTCATTTCCAGGTTAATCATCCTTGGTAAAGTTGGCTTCCGAGAAATGCTCAAGATCATAAGGCGTCTGCTGGTAGACACAGTAGTTCAGCCAGTTAGAAAACAATAAATGGCCATGACTGCGCCAGCTGGCAACCGGAGGGTTGTCAGGGTTATCATCGGGATAATAATTGACAGGTATCGCGGGCTCCATCCCCTCAGCCATATCACGTACATACTCATTATGCAGCGTTGATACATCATATTCCGGATGACCCGTCACGAAGACATTACGCTTATCTTTGGTGGCAGCCAGATACACACCAGCCTGATCAGAGGTTGCCAGAATATCGAGATCGGTATGCTCGGCTAAATACTCCGGTGAAAAATCGGCATACCGTGAATGCGGCGCCAAGAAGGAGTCATCAAAACCGCGAAGAATAGGGTTATGGCAATCATGTGTCCGGTGGAAATAGACCCCTGACAGCTTTTCTTTGCGCGTTCTCTTCGGCAAGTCATATAACAACTTCAAGCCAGCCTGTGCCGCCCAGCAAACAAACATAGTCGAAGTGACATGCTCCTTGGCCCAATTCATGATTGTTTGTATTTCTTCCCAATACAGCACATCTTCAAATTGAACGAGCCCCAGGGGTGCTCCGGTTACAATCAGGCCATCGTAGTTCCGATCCTTTACCATCTCAAACTGACGATAAAACGTATCTAAGTGCTCAGTTGGCGTATTCTTGGTTGGCCGGTTGTCTATTCGCAACAACTCCACATCAACTTGCAGCGGGCTATTTGACAATAACCGTAAGAACTGAGTTTCCGTCTCAATTTTCTTCGGCATCAAATTTAACAATAACACCTTCAGAGGACGTATTTCCTGGCTAGCGGCACGCGCTTCCGACATCACAAAGATATTCTCACTACGTAAGATATCAGTAGCAGGTAATTGGTCAGGAATTTTTATCGGCATTGGTTTACTCCTTAAACGTTATACCGAACGAAACAACTTACATGCCGACCTCCCTCATAACAAACGTTGGCATTAAGATGTTTAGACGTCCAGATTTCTAAAATAAAACTATATAAATTTGGTCTAAGGTGCAAGGGAAAGAGTATTAAAAGAATTGTAGATAACAAAGAGATGATGAGGAAAAGTAATGAAGGGAATTCTCGTCCAGAAACGAGAAAACCCAGCCAAAGGCTGGGTTTTGAAAGGGTGTTCAGCAATGACCTACTCTCACATGGGGAGACCCCACACTACCATCGGCGCTACAACGTTTCACTTCTGAGTTCGGCATGGGATCAGGTGGGACCATTGTGCTATTGTCGCTGAACAAATTAGTGGTGCTAGTACCCAGATTTGAACTGGGGACCTCACCCTTACCAAGGGTGCGCTCTACCAACTGAGCTATACCAGCACGCAATTCTGCGTATAAACAAAGTCTTACTAATGCTGCTTTGTTTACTTTTGTTTTCATCTTTTTCTAAAAGATGAAAACCTAAATTCAAGCCTGGCGATGTCCTACTCTCACATGGGGAGACCCCACACTACCATCGGCGCTATTACGTTTCACTACTGAGTTCGGCATGGGATCAGGTGGGTCCATAATGCTATGGTCGCCAAGCAAATTCTGTTTATTACCYGCCGTAGCAAGTAATAGCAATCTGGGAAAATCTAACTAGCGTTCTCGCGCTTACATTCAAGCGTTCGTGGAGTCCAAAAAAACCCCTTGGGTGTTGTATGGTTAAGCCTCACGGGCAATTAGTACAGGTTAGCTCAACGCCTCACAGCGCTTACACACCCTGCCTATCTACGTCGTAGTCTCCAACAACCCTTTAGGATACTTAAAGTATCAGGGATGACTCATC
>NZ_RSEJ01000109.1 GCF_009910675.1 Photobacterium alginatilyticum
ATCTCGCAGTTCGTTATACCGAAAAGCGTTCAGGTATATCGCCTGAAACGAGCGACTTGATAGCTGCTAAGCTTGACCCTCGGAGTAAAAAGCGAACACCACGTTGCCTATGTGACCCAATGCCATAACGCCTGCGATAAGGTGCCCCACGCAAGACCAACAAAGCGCACCGAACTCCATACCAAAACCGCCGAGTGTAACGGGTCACCTTGATTGCTTTGTTAGGCATTTCCACTTGCGGCATTCCTACTTGACCGGCCGACTCTCAGCGCAGTCCGCCGCCAACCATGGGATACAGCAACAAAGAACCTTAACGTAACATAAATACTTTCAACACCTTAAAGCCAGCTAAACTTGCATGACAACCTTATGAGGTGTTAATTGTGGCTGCATCACCAGCCTGACAGGTTGAGTTGTCGACAAGCCTTTCACTGCGGTGCAACGAGGAAACTAAGAATGCTTATTGCCATCGTCTGAGGCAGCAAAGAACGTAGCAACCTGCATATCCCTGATCTTTAAGGGCAGCCTTACGATGAACGAGTGGCCTAAGATGTCCCGTTCTTGAGCGATGCGGTTACGACCAGATCAATAAGCAGGCTTTTTCCATGCCTAACGCCTGGGATAAGGTGCGCCACGACCAACTCACCAAACCCACTGAACTCCGAACCAAAACCGCCGAGTCAAACGCGTCACCTTGATACCTTTGTTATGGCGAGATCAAAGAAACCTACTCAACTTCCATGCACGCTACCGCTACAGGGTTTCCTGCTTTAGAGAAGAACATCATAAGCAACAACCTAAACATATACATGATTCGTGTCATTTCTTTATGATTTAAATAACAAAATTAGGAGTTACTTGAGAAAGGATGACTCTTTACTAAACATTTTGAACCTGTGCTTCATGGAGAAAACAGCGACTGTAAAACGACAATCGAGTGTGCTGCGGACTGGAACCAATGGTGCCTATTTTCATTGCAAACACCCAACACCATAACAGGATTGGAAAACTACTGCTTGCTAGCTGCTAAGCCTCGACCCGATGTAAATGAAGGGAATCAACACAACTGCAGGAGCCAATTGGACAAGTGGAAAGAAGCCACCTCAGGACGAAAATCGGGCGTGTTGCGTACAGTGCCTACAAATGCCGATTTTCCTTGAAAACATCCAGCACCATAACAGAGCTGGAAAACTACAATATACTAGCGACTAAGAACGATCCACCGACAAGTAATACGGCAGCCACGTTACCTGTACTCACTTACGCCATAACGCCTGCAATAAGGAGCCCCACGCTGAATCAGCAAAGCACACCGAACTTCATACCAAAACCGCCGAGTGTAACGGGTCACCTTGATTGCTTTGTTAGGCACTTCCACTTGCGACCTTCCTACTTGGCCGGCGAACTCTCAGCGTA
>NZ_RSEJ01000111.1 GCF_009910675.1 Photobacterium alginatilyticum
CTGGAGGATCCCCACAAAATTTATGCATGATAACTGCTCCTCGCCATCATAATTAACTCTTGTTGTGCCCAACGTAATGTTGAATCTGTAATGTGATATTCTAGCCGTCGAAAGACTTCTTTTCCGAGCCTGACGAACGATAATACACGTCGCTTTTTTATAGTATTAGCCTGGAAGTGGCGGTGCCAACCGGCATGTTCGGCAGCAATGCCGAACCACCAATAGACCATGAAAGAGAGAAGGCCGATCAGCAACAGGATATCCAGACGCTTAGGATCGTTTGTTCGACTTTGACGGAGACCAAAGCCGTATTGAGGGCTTTTTAGATCTCGGAAAGTCTCTTCAATTTGCATGCGCTTTTCATAGAGGCGGATGATACAGCGGGAGGAGAAGATGTCGGTTGGGATGTTGGTGGCGAGTAGCCAAGGTTCTTTTGCTGATTTTCTATGAACGGCTTGTGCAGTGAAGTGCTCTCGGCCTCTGGGTCTGTCTTTTCGTTTTTTAACCGTTTGTTTCTTGAAGAGGTGCAGGTGGCAGAGTAATGGTTTTCGTTTTGCCAATTGGGTCAATCCAATGTACTTGGGTTTATTATTTGCCTTTTTAAACAGTTGCTTAATGTGATGCCACTGTTTGTTATAAAAGGCATTTACATCTCCGCGAACGCGTCCTAGATAGCACCAGCCCATAGTCTCTACCTGCCGAAACCAGGTGTTCCGGAAACCAGCATCAGTGACAATAATGGGTATGACATGCGAGGGTAAAACGGCTTTAAAGTTATCAAGAAATGTTTGGTGACTGCGGGGAGAGTTGTACTGTTTAAAGGTAAAGGATTGCTCGAAAAGGGTAACGGAACGACCGTCTACAGCGATGGATGCCCTGAGTACCATGAGTCGCTTATATTCCCGGATATCGGCCCAGTCGACGAGGACGATCGGCTGAGGGTTAACCGAGCATATTTGGTGGCAGTGCCAGCGGTAAATATCTAGCCTGTCTCGGTGTAGATGACAATTACCTAATAAACGATCAACCCGCTTTATACAGTGTTTGGCTTTTGCTTTAGAAGGAAGGGCTCTGCCAAGCAAGGTTAGGGTCAGCGCATCGTTATTTAGTAGAGCTTTCACCGAATCCATGAGTGAGTTGAGTCGCTTTTTGTGAATGCTAGGGCATTGTTCTCTAAGGGAGTCGTGTAGTATTTGAATATCACGCATCTTGTTTTCTTCTTTTGTTTTTGTGGTGAATTCATTAGATCAGAAGGCAAGGTGCGTGTCTACTTATTGAACAGTAAAGGAATTTTGTGGGGATTCCTGAG
>NZ_RSEJ01000014.1 GCF_009910675.1 Photobacterium alginatilyticum
ATATCATCTGAATACTTGTACGCTGGAGGGGATCAATAACAAGATAAAACTCATCAAGCGTATGGGATACGGATATCGAGATACGGAATACTTCTTCCTAAAGATAAAAGCAGCTTTCCCCGGAAAGCCGCGATGAACCTTATTTTAGCGGTACCATCAACAGGTCGACCGGGGTGTGGTTGATCAGTTGCTTGGCAGAAGACAGTATCTTGCTCCAGAAATCCTGATGGTGGCCGCACACGACCAGTTCCACGTCGATGTCATTGATGGCGTGGCAAATTTCGTCGCTCAGATCACCGCTGCCGACCAGGGTATGGGATACCGGATAGTTGGCCTTGGCAGCCAGGGAGTGAAGCTGCTTTTGGGCGTCATCGGCCATACGGTGCTGGGCTTCGGACAGGTTGATATCGATGAGCCCGGTATAGAGCTCGGCATAGTTCACATCAATGTGGATAAGGGATAGTTTGGCATCAAGTGACTTGGCTAACTGGGCTGCCTTGCTTATCAGTGTGTAGCTGTCATCAGAGAGGTCGATTGCGACCAGAATATGTTTATACGCCATACAGTGAACTCCTTATCATATGTTTTTTTCCATGCTAGCACTGAGTATAACGGAAAAATATCGGCCAGATCCCATCCTGGCAGGCCTGGACACACGGTGGATACGATAAATGGATTCCTTTGAGTTGCATTCTCAATTATGCATTGTGACAATGGGTTATCGGCGATTTCAAACCGATCGGTGAGATTGGTATACACTAGAATAGATAGGAGTAGTGCGATGTTAGCTCACGCTATGGTTGAAAAACTTAACGAGCAAATCAACTTGGAGTTCTTTTCCTCTAACCTTTACCTGCAGATGAGTGCCTGGTGTGAGGACAAGGGCTTTGAAGGTGCGGCTGAGTTTCTGCGCGCCCATGCTGTTGAAGAAATGGAACATATGCAGCGTCTATTCACTTACGTGAGTGAAACGGGTGCCATGCCAATCCTGGGTGCGATTGAAGCACCGAAGCACGAGTTCGCATCGTTGGGAGACGTATTCCGCGAAACTTATGAGCACGAGCAGCTAATCACTGACAAAATTAACAAACTGGCTCATGTCGCGTTTACGACCCAGGACTACTCAACCTTTAACTTCTTGCAGTGGTATGTTGCAGAACAACACGAAGAAGAGAAATTGTTTAAAGGTATTCTGGATAAGATTGAGCTGGTGGGTGAAGACGGTAAGGCATTGTTCTTCATCGATAAAGATCTTGCCGCGATGGCAAAAGCTGAGTCTACATCGGTAATGGATACTCAGGCTGGCTAACAATGGCCGAGGGCGTGCCTGACACGCCCTTGAATCGCCCGGCCAGCATCTGAGAAAGTTGTTCGGGGGTTATTATGATCATTAGTGGTGATGCACTTTTATTCGCTCTCTTTTTGGTCGCAGTCGTTAATGTGTCTCGCTATATCAGTACGTTACGTACTTTGTTGGCGGTGATGCGCGAGTGTGATCCTCTTCTCTACCAACAGGTAGACGGCCGGGGATTTTTCTCCTCCCAGGGCAACGTCACCAAACAAATTCGCCTGTTTCACTATATTCGCAGCCAGCAATATCAGAATCATCATGATCCGGTATTCATGGAAAAATGCGTCAAAGTCCGCAAGCTTTTTATTCTGGCAAGTACCTATCTGATGGTATTTTTTATTGCCATTTTTGTGGTGGCCTATCTGGGGATCTAGCCGCCGCGTCAACACGCGATACCACTCTGCGGTCCTTGTGACGCGGAGCGTGGTGAACTGTACGACATAGATTCAATTTGGTATTCGGTACCGGGGTAGGTAGAATAGCACCGGTTTTGAGGGATGCAGGCTGCTTGGCTCTGGCATCCCTTTTTCATTGCTTTGCAGAAACCGCAAAGCACAATAACAGGTGAGTGAAGAGCGGTACTGACATGGCAGACAAGTTTGGTGTGGTGGTGATAGGGGCAGGCGCTGCAGGACTGATGTGCGCGGCAGAGGCCGGAAAACGCGGTCGCTCGGTGCTGGTGGTGGATCATGGCAAAAAGCCGGGACGAAAAGTCCTGATCTCCGGCGGCGGTCGCTGCAACTTTACCAATTATGATGTTGCAGCCAACAACTATGTCTGCCGCAATCCTCACTTCGTTAAGTCGGCACTGTCGCAATATACCCAGTGGGACTTTATCGCTATGGTGGCCAAGCATGAGATTGCCTATGAAGAGCGCGATCACGGCCAGCTGTTCTGCGAAGATTCCGCCAAGGATATCGTCAATATGCTGCTGGCTGAGTGCGACCAGCCGACAATTGAACAGCGTTACCGTTGCGATGTCCACGATATTGCCAAAACAGAAGCGGGTTTCAGCCTCAAGCTAAATACGGCATCGGTAGAGTGTGAGTCGCTGGTGATTGCTACCGGCGGCCTGTCGATGCCGAAATTAGGGGCGACGCCGTTTGGCTACCAGGTGGCCGAGCAGTTTGGTCTTAACATGGTGCCGACAACGGCCGGGCTGGTGCCGTTCACTTTGCATAAGGAAGAGAAGGAAGCCTTTGCAGAGCTGTCGGGAATTGCGATCCCGGCGGTGGTCGAGGCCGAAGACGGTACCACTTTCAAAGAAAACCTGCTGTTTACCCACCGCGGCTTGTCTGGCCCGGTGATCCTGCAAATCTCCTCATACTGGACACCAGGTCAAAAGGTGACGGTTGATCTGTTACCGGATCTGGAACTGGCTGACACTCTGGCGACCATGCGCGAGAAGCACCCGAACCAGAGCCTGAAGAATTCACTGTCCCGCCTGTTGCCAAAGCGCCTGATTGAGGTGCTGATTGAGCGCGGGGATATTCAGGATAAGCCGCTCAAGCAGTTCAACCCGAAAGAAATCGCCGCGATGGCAGCCTACTTCCATCAGTGGCAGATTGCCCCGAACGGCACCGAAGGCTACCGTACTGCCGAAGTGACGCTCGGCGGGGTTGATACCGACGAGCTGTCGTCAAAGACCATGGAGGCCAAGCAGGTTTCCGGGCTGTACTTTGTCGGCGAGGTGATGGACGTTAGCGGCTGGCTCGGTGGTTATAACTTCCAGTGGGCCTGGAGCTCGGGTTTTGTAGCCGGGCAGCATGCCTGATTAAGCAATGTTATTCGACTTATCAACGGCGCATTCGCGCCGTTTATTATATCTACCCTGTCAATAAGACAGTCCACTCGGGCTGGGCAAACAAGTAACCGGTTACCCGGGTTTTACCTTTCCCTAACAGCCAAGAAATGTCGGTGAAATTTTAGAAAAATTCAGCGAAAAAGACCTAGTCAGCGCAGAGAAAAAACCTATAATCCGCGAGCTTTTTTACCTGCACTAAATATCGGAGTTGATCGGAAATGAAAAAGACAGCATTTAAGGTTGTGGCGATGGCTGTACTGGCGACGTCGCTGACAGGGTGTATTGGTCAGATGGGCACATCCCAGTTGGTTACCAAGGCTAACCTGAGTGCCGTGGATAACCGTTATGGCCGTGCCGGGCTGTTTGTTCTGATGAGCCCGGTTTATGGCCTGGCGGCAACCGCCGACCTGTTTATCTTCAATACCATCGAGTTCTGGACCGGCAAAAACCCAATTACCGGCAAGTCGCCGGCGGTTGCGGATCAGCCTGTTGATGCAATCTTCAAGGTGAACGGCAATCTGGATAAGTCGATGACCTCGGCGCCGTTGGCGAGTGTTCAGAGCAGCAATATCGAAGCGGCGAGTTTCCGCCAGCTGGATGACAAAACACTGGAAATGAACGTGGCCTACAGTAACGGTGAGCGTGCTGTACTGCGCGGCGAGAAAGCCGGTGACGCGGTGAACTTTTATCTGGATGGCAAATTCGTCACAGCGGTAAGCATTGACGAGCTGAGCCAGTATGCCCGTATTCAGGCATAGGATTCGGGTATACGCCTAGGTAGGCTGGTATTGCCAGCTGGATAGGGTGAATCATAGAACGGGATCTGGGATCCCGTTTTTTGTTTTTGCTGCGTTAAATGGGCTTACGGCGCAATCGGTGCCAGTCCCTGCCATAAAATTTGAAAAGCACCCTCCTGATAGTCGGACTGGCTGGCGAAGTCCGGGCGTTCGGCAAACAGGTTTGCGGTTGCCAGAAAGTGGCTGTGACAGAAATTGAGCACCAGCTCCAGCGGCAGTGGTGCCAGTTGCTGCCTGGCTTGTGCCTGCTGAATATGCCCAATTAAAAAGCCCATTGATACGGCCATGAGCTCCTGATGCAGACTGATCTCAAACGCCGGGTCATGGGCGATTTGCTGCATGAATTGCAGTTTGTCGGGGTTGTCCTGTGCCCATTGCAGGGCTTGTTGCCAGAAATGCCGGACCTGCGCCTGAATATCATCGTGGTGGTGCTGAGGCTGCATAGCCTGGCCGAGTTCGGTCTTGATATTACTGTAGAGGGTAATGATCAGGGCCTGTTTGCTGGCAAAGTGGTGAAACAGGGTACCGGTGGCTACATTGGCCTGCTTGGCAATGCTGGCGGTCGAGGTTGCCTGAATGCCGTTGCGGACAAATAGGCTCAGGGCGGCATCGAGAATGTTCTGCTGTTTGGTTTTGGTCATACTGGGTTTACTTTAGGTTTAGCGATTCGCTAATTATTGTTTGTCACTGTATCAAGGATAGACCCGACCACCCGAGGCAGGTGGCCGGAAGGTAGGGGGTTAGCGCAGGAAGAAGGCCAGCATCAACTTCTGAATCCAGCCGCCATAGGGGGGCGTGGCGAGCTTGGTGGTGGTGAACTTGCCGCGGCTAAGTACCGTCTTGGCCTTGGAGAAGGTCAGGAACCCTTCCTTGCCGTGGTAATGCCCCATGCCTGACGGACCGATACCGCCGAATGGAGCATCATCTGCGCCGACGTGCAGCACCGAGTCATTGATGCACATACCGCCGGAGTGGGTGGTGGTTTTGACCTCGTTTTGCAGCTCAGCATCGAAACTCATCAGGTACAGGGCCAGCGGGCGAGGGCGCTGGCGAATATAGTCCAGTGCCTGGCTGACTTTCTGGTATGGGATCACCGGCAGCAGGGGACCAAAGATCTCTTCCTGCATCAGGGTCATGGTGTCTGTGGTGTTGAGCAGCAAGTGGGTGATCATCCGGTGCTGCTGATCATCTCGGGCTTGGCTGTGACAGGGGATCACCTTGGCTCCCTGCTCCTTGGCCTCGTCCAGCCACTGGCTGAGCCGCTCATACTGGCGTGCGTTGACCACCGAGGTGAAGTCCTGGCTGGCTACGCCCTGCGGGTACATTTTGCCAAACTGCTTCTGGTACTCGGTGACAAAGTCATCGACTTTTTCCTCGGGAACCAGCACATAGTCCGGCGCGACGCAGATCTGCCCGGCATTCAGGCTCTTGCCATAAATCATTCGCTCAACAGCCAGTTCCAAAGGCATATCCGGGGCGATCAGGGCGGGCGTCTTGCCGCCCAGCTCCAGGGTTACCGGGGTCAGGTTATCGGCTGCAGCGTGCATAACATGGCGTCCGACCGTGGTGGAGCCGGTAAAGAGCAGGTGATCAAATGGCAGGGCGGTAAAGGCAGCAGCGGTGTCGGCCTCGCCTTCGAAGACGGCGACTTCATCGTGGTTGAAGGTGTCCGACAGCAGGTCTCGCAAGACCTTGTTGGTATTCGGGGTGAACTCGCTCAGCTTGAGCATGGCCCGGTTGCCGGCAGCCAACGCGGTGATCAGCGGGCCGAGGCTCAACATCACCGGAAAGTTCCACGGTACGACAATCCCAACCACACCCAGAGGCTGATAGATGACCTCGACCTTGGCCGGGGCCAGCATCAGGCCGCTATGGCGGCGGGAGGGCTTCATCCATCTCTTCAGGTGCTTGATTGTGTAGTTGATATTGGTCACGCACGGCAGGATATCGGCCATCAGGCTATCGTGGGTACTGCGTTGGCCGTAGTCCTGGCTGAGCGCTTCGCACAGTGGCGTTTTTGCGCTGAGCAGAGCACGTTTCAAGGCGTTAAGTTTATCGAGGCGATGCTGGAGAGACGGCATGGGATCGGCCAGGAATTTGTCTCGCTGAGACTGTAAGGTCTTTTCCATTACGGCACTATCTATGTGATGTGTCTTGATCTCTTCAATTGCTGTCATTGCCTCTCTCCCTCTTTTGTCCTGCCGGACGATCGATAATTATTTCAACAAAACCGACTAGTCAGTCGGTTTTAGTATAGCCGAAGAATCTGAACCGGGCGTAACCGGGAATGCCAATGGTTCGATTGGCGCTGAGGACGAGCTTGGGAGCCAACTCTAGGTGTGTTTGGCATGGCCGCTTTTATCGGCATGAAAGGTATCGATAAAAGCTTGAAAATACTCGTTTAACTGTGTTGCCTGATCCACTTCGCCAAGAAGTTCTAGCAACGCGATACCGGCTTCACAGGTACAGAGGTTACCGGTCTGTTGGTTACGGCGAAGCTGGTAGGCGGAGGCCGATGACGGGCTCAGGCTAAGGCGTGGCAGCTGGGCCAGCCAGGGACTTTTTCGAACCATTTTTCTTGCTTCCTGCCAGGTGGCATCGAGCAGGATGAACAAGGGTTGCTTGCCCGCCTCGCGTTGGTATTTTGCGGCAGGATGCTCCTCGTCACTGGGAAACAGCAACCACGGTTGGTTGCCGGGTGCCCGGAGCTCATCAAGCAGTGCGGCGGGCGGGTTAACCCTGTCCCAGGTGTAGCGCTGACTGTCAGGCAGGGTACGGAGCATAAGCTCGCCGGTATTGGTATCCTTGCCAAGCTCCTTGGGGTGGGTCAGCAGTATAAAGCGGGCCTTGCTGTTTAATCGGGGCTCGGCATGGCAGATACAGTTGTGCTGAAAGCCGCAGCGGGAACAGGACATAGAGAGTACTCGTGGTTGTTATCGGCTGGCGGGAGTGTGACATATCCCTACCAGCCAAAACAACCATGCCAAACAACTATGCCAAATAACTATGATAGCTAGCTTCGCGCCTGGTGATCCGGCTATTGCCTTTCCAGACTGAGCCCGCCACCGCCGAGGCTAAAAGTCTGGCCGTTGACGGTCTCTTCCTTGACGGTGATCCGGTTGTCATCGAAGGTAAATACCCGTTCGCTGATCAGACGTCGTCCCTGATGCTGGGTCATGACAACCTGTACGGTATTGTCACTGGCCTGTTGCCAGAATCCGGCCTCGTTGAGGCTGGGCTCGCCAGACGGGTAATCATAGCGGGTGGTCGCCGAATGGTCCGGGTTAAGGGTAACGGTGGTGGTCAGCACCGGGGTATTGTCGATATAGGATGTTCCCTGGTAGCGACCGGACCAGCTCTGGGTAATATCTGTCGCTCCCAGCGTTGCGCAGCCTTTGTAGTGGTTGCCTTGCCAGTTTAGCGTGGCCTGCCAGCCAAACAGCGCGTCGCTCATGGTGTCGTTGCACTGGCCCTTGGTCAGGGTCAACGAGAACCCCTGGCCCTGATAATGCTGCCTGCCGGCAACAATCTCTTTGTCGCTAATTGTTTGCTGCTGGCGTTGCTGGCCGGGGCGGATCAGATTGGCTTTGTCACCGTCCAGCTCGACTACCCAGCCCGGCTCGTTGCCGAAGGCTCGTGTCGCATGCGGGGGCCGCTGGCAACCGCCGAGCATTTCGGCCGAGAGCAGGTTAATTTGCTTGACCTGAAAGCGGCCGTCATAGGCGGCCGCGAATCCCTCTTCGGGCGCTGGCTCGAGATAGCCGATAAACTCCCCGTACATCGGCTCGTAGCCAGGACGGGTGATTTGGGCAATCGCCTGATGATAGGCTATCGGGGTATTGAGCCAGTATTGCTGGCTGCTGCCGCAGGGCTGGATGCTGTTGGACTCATGGCCAAGGACGACATTGCCTCTTAGCATAAAGGCCTGCACCTTTCCTTGCTCGGTGGTGGCTGTCGGGGGGCTGCCATCAGGCGTGATCTCGACCGGCCCGGTGGTTGATGAGGGCGATGAGGTGGTGCAGCCAGCGAGTGTTGCCAAGAGTGCTGCCGCAGGTAAAGCCTGTCTCAAGTGTGTCATTCGATTCCCTCGGTATGTTAGGCTGAGCCGTCGTAAAGTCATTATACCGCTCGCTGGGGCATCTGTTTTGTCCATACAGAACTTGGGTGATAGCGCAGCACAATAACTATAACGAGAACGATTATGGCCAATTGGTTATTTAAAACAGAGCCGGATACATTTTCGATAGACACCCTGAAACAGCAAAAAGTTTCCTGCTGGGAGGGTGTTCGTAACTATCAGGCCCGAAATATGATGCGGGACGAGATCAAAACCGGCGATCAGGTGTTTATTTACCACTCATCCTGCAAGGATGTCGGGGTGGTCGGTATTGCGACCGTAGTGAAGGAAGCCTACCCGGATCATTTCCAGTTTGATCCGGAGGGGCCGTATTACGATCCCAAGTCCGATCCCGATAATCCGCGCTGGGTGATGGTTGATATTGAGTATCAGCGCCACCTGCGTCTGGTGTCGCTCAAACGGATGAAAGCCAATCCGCTGCTGGCCGGGATGCCGCTGGTCAAGCGCGGCAATCGCCTGAGTATTATGCCAGTGACCGATGCGCAGTGGCAGGAAATCCTGCAGATGACGGGGCAGTTTTAAAGCGGGTGGTGATAGTAAGGCCGTGATAACAACAGGCTGCCAGGCAGCCTGTCGGATATACGTTTGGGTTACAACAGGTTGTCGGCCAGGTAGTGGGCTACGGCCTCTTCGCTGCAAGGACCGATAATTTCATGGTTCGGAAGAGCCTGCTTGACCCTGTCGTGCGCCGTTTCCATGATCACTCCCTTGCCAGCCATGCTGAGCATTTCGACATCATTCATGCCGTCACCAAAGGCGAGGCAGTCTTTTAGCTCGTAGCCTTTCTCTTTTGCTACCGCTTCAAGCGCATGTCCCTTCGAGACATTGGCATCCATCACTTCCAGGCACCAAGGTGTCGAAAAGACGATATTGGTCTGCTGGCCGAAAGCGGCGTTGAAGCGTTCCTCCCACTCGACCATTTTCTCGTGATCCTGGTCGTCGCGGATAAAGAAGACTTTGGCGATGCCTTCTAATGGCGGATTGTCGACATCAAATAGTTGATACTGGAATGTCTCGTGAAAATCTTTCAGGTATTCGCAGTCGGTATTGAGCAGCCAGTCATCGTTGCGGTAGATATGGATTTTCAGCTCGGGATCCTGCTTCGCCATGGCAACAATATCGCGGACCACACTTGGTTCCAGATCCTGCTTGTAAATGACTTCTCCCTTGGCGTTATGAACCCGGGCACCATTAGAGGTGATCATATATGCCGGGATACCCAGTTGTTCGCGCATATCGGCGACATCGATATGGTGGCGGCCTGTGGCAAAGATGAAGGCTTTATCCTGATGATGAAGCTGGTTAATAACATCTTTGGTAAAAGGGGCAATTTTGTGCTCGGGGGTGAGTAAGGTACCGTCTAGATCTGAAGCAACTATCTTATACATGGAAACTCTCGGAACAATGAATAGGACTCTCACCACCCCTGGGGATAGGGAGTAATAAGATTCATATTAAACCAGATCGCCTGCGAAAAAAGGGGTTAATTTATCCTACAATCTCTTCCGCCTTCCAAAAATGGTTGATAATTGCCGCAAGAACAGGGTGGCGGTATTTGTCGACCTCGAACAGGAGTTCGTGGCGCGCTCCTTCGATAACGGTTAGCTGGCAGGAGCGGTTGGCTTGCTGCATCGCCTGGCAAAATAGGTTGTGCGCCTGGTTATCGACAATGTTGTCGTCACTTCCCTGCAGCAGCAGGATTGGGGTGGTGATGTTGGGAGCCTGCTCGATGCACTGCTTGGCCGCTGCGATCCCCTGCCAAACCCAGCGGGCACTCGGGCCGCCGATTTTGAGCTCGGGCTTTTGTTCATACAGATCGCGGAACCACTGATAGCGGATCTGGCTTTGGCAAAGCGGGTTGTCGGCAAATGGCTTGGGATAATACGGCACCTGGCCGGGCGCGTAGTCCGGCTGCCGCTGGAGCTGTTCGACGACACGGGCCAGTGGCGAGGCAATGGGTTTCATCCAGTTGTTGATATTGATCCCGTGCATCGGGGCGCTGAGTACAGCACGGTCTATCAGGGAAGGGTGCTTGGCCATGAATAGGCTGCCGATGGTGCCGCCCATTGAGTGGGCCAGCATAAAGTGTTGCTGGTAGCCTTTGGGAGCAATAACAGTATCAAAGAAGGTCTTGAGATCGCTGACGTAGTGGTCAAATTCCTCGATATGGCCCAGTTCGGTGTCTTCGGCCAAACGGTCTGAGACGCCCTGACCGCGATGATCCAGGGCAAAAACATCATAGCCTTGTTGCACCAGATCATAAAAAAGCTCCTGGTATTTCCAGTAGCTTTCGATCCGGCCGTTGACCACGATAATAGCCTTGTCATGGTTGTATCCGGTAAGGCTGACCCAGCCGACGTTAAGCTGATCAACGCCCTGAAACATGCCCTCTAGGCGGTGTTGCCAGAGCTCGGCAACGGGACCTGCCATGGTATCGCTAAACTGAGATTCCTGTGAAAAATTAAAGTAGTGCGGTGGTTGAACAGTCATGGCTTTTCTCAGCGTAATGAAATAGAAAATAGGGTGTTGCGTGTGGTCAGTCGCTAGGGCTTATGGCAAATCTAAGTTCAGTATAACGTAAAGTGGTCGCCTTCTTTAAGCGAGTGTGAGTTGCTTTAGTGATTGAACTACTGTTAACTTGTAGCCGTTTTATGCATTAGAGAAGAATAATGCCTGATTAGCTGGGCAATTATTTTGCATAATAGGCGTTTCACAGGGTAGGGAGAGCAAGAGTGAGTATCGAAGTTTGGTTGGCTTATCTGGCGACGGCGATAGTATTTAGTTTGGCCCCGGGCTCAGGTACGGTCAACTCAATCAGCAACGGCATGGTCTACGGCTGGCGCAAGTCTCTGGCTTCAATCCTGGGGTTGCAGGTCGGCCTGGCGTTTCACCTCTTGCTGGTGGGCGTGGGGTTGGGCGCGATTGTGGCCAAGTCTGCGACGGCATTTACTCTGATCAAGTGGGTCGGGGTGGTTTATCTGGTCTGGCTCGGTATTCAGAAGTGGCGGGAGAAGGCATCGCTGAACGTCGAGGCGAATGATGTCCAGGTCTCGGCCAGGCAGTTGTTTCGTCAGGCTGTCATGGTGAATTTGACCAACCCCAAAACGATTGTTTTTCTGGTAGCCCTGTTTCCTCAGTTCCTGAATCCGGCTGAGCCGCAGATGCTGCAACTAACGGTGCTGGGGATCACAACCTTGGTGATTGATACTGTTGTAATGTTGTTTTATGTCACCCTGGCGTCAAAGCTCACAATGTATATTCGCTCAGCCAAAGTGATGGACGGATTAAATCGTCTGTTTGGTTCGATGTTTATTGGCTGCGGCGCCTTGCTCGCCTCGGCCAAAGCTTGACTATTCAGCCCACAGAACAGGGGCTGTTATAATTAGGTTAGATATTTTAATTATATTTCAAACCATTAAGGAACCACGCAGGCATCATGTATTCCTATGTCGCACGTCAGCCAATTTTTAACCGTCAGCAACGGACCGTCGGGTACGAGCTGCTGTTTCGCGACGGGGAGAGCAATGCATTTCCTGTTATCGAGGCGAACAAGGCGACGTGTCGGCTGCTGGTGGAAAATTACATGGCGGTTGGCGATAACCCGGCGACAGCCGGTCAGCGGACATTTATCAACTTTCCCTATGAGAGCCTGATCCGCCTGCTTCCTATGCTTCTGCCGAAGCGGAAAGTGATCATTGAGGTACTCGAGAGCTGTGCGCCGGATGAAGAGCTGTTTGTGGCGATTAAATACCTCTATCGCCAGGGCTATGTGATCGCCCTGGATGACTTCGAGATGTCGCCGCCGTGGCAGCGATTCTTGCCCTATGTGCACATCATCAAGCTGGACTTGATGAAAATCGGCATCGAGCAGGCGTGCGAGTTCGTCAATCAGCACCGTGACCGCAAGCTTAAGTTTCTGGCCGAAAAAGTGGAAACCCGCCAAGATTATGCCGCTGCCTATGAGGCCGGGTTTCAATTTTTCCAGGGTTATTACTTCAGCAAGCCGGAGATGCTCAAAAATCGCCAAGTCGAACCGGAAAAGCTGACTACTGTGCGCCTGCTGCAGGAGATCTGCCGTGAGCCGGTGGACTTTAACCGGGTCGAGAAGATCATCAGCAGCGATGTTTCGCTGTCCTACCTGCTATTGCGCTACGTTAATGCAGCGGCTCATCGCACCATTGAACCTATCAGCTCGTTTAAGCAGGCACTGGTTTATCTCGGTGAGGATAAAATTAAAATGTTCGTCAGTGCCGTGGCAACGGCACATGCGGCGATCGATAAGCCCAGAGAGCTGTACTCGTTGTCACTGCAACGGGCCAGAATGTGCGAGATGCTGGCGGCCAGCAGCCGACAGGCTGTTGAAAAGGACAAGGCATTTTTGACCGGGCTGTTTTCGCTGCTTGATGCCTTGCTGGATAACTCGCTGGAGCAACTGCTGACCCTGCTGCCGCTCGAGCCGGATGTGCGGGATGCCCTGCTAAACCGCCAGGGAGCGCTGGGCCGGATACTGGCCCTGCTTGATGCCTACGAGCAGGCTGACTGGGAGACGGTCGGTATTCATTGCCAGGCGCTGGGGATCAGAGAGGAACTGGTGGCTAAAACCTATCAGCATGCCCTGCAGTGGTCTTCCCAGTATCTAGATACTTCTCCCAACCCGGACTCAACAGCCTGATAATCGCTGATCGATAATTCTTTTTTGAAAAGTCGGTGGCATTGCTGATGTGCCTGATCGTGGTGTCGCTGCGTTAGTTAGTGGGTGCTAACTTCTAAGGCGAGCGTTTTTCGACGGCATATTGGCTTAGTACCTTGACGGCAGCTGTCAGGGCGGGGTTGAGAGTTTTGTTTGAGGGATAACACAGTCCAAGCCGACGGAACATTCGCGGCCCGTCCAGCGGAACGGTGACCAGCTGGTTGGCCGTTTCCAGCACCCCGGTCGGCAGAAAAGAGATCCCCAGCCCGGCCTGTACCAGGTGCATTACCTGGGTTTTGTGCTCGGCCTTGGCGACCAGGTTTACGGCGAGCCCGTCACAGGCCAGCAGGCCGATGGTCTGCTGGTGGGCTTCGCAAGGCGGACATTCGATGAAATCATGCTGGTGGAGCTGCTCCGGCGGTACCTTTTCCATGCTTGCCAGCGGGTGCTCGGGTGGCATGCACAATACATAGTCCTCATCCCACAGCGGCAGGAAGATTTCGTCTTCGGCCTTGAACATATCCAGGGTCAGGCGCGCATCGGCAGGGGCATCGTGATCGACCATTTCTAACAATAAGTTAGGGATCTGCTGCTTGAGCTGGGCCAGTACCCCGGCCAACTGCGATTGGCTTAGATCGGGAAAGTTGGCCAGCTTGAGTGGCAGGCATTCGGTGCGCTGCTGAAACAGCTGCGGCAGGCGGTTGATATCGCCCAGCAGCCGGATCGCCAGCGGGTAGAGGTAATGAGCCTCGTCGGTCAGATCGACCCCTTTCTTATGGCGGACAAACAGCGGGGTGTTGAGCTCGGCTTCCAGTTGCTTGATGGCGTTGGAGATAGAAGGTTGCGAGACAAAGCAGCGTTCGGCTGCAAGAGTGATGTTCTTCTCTTCGTAGACGGCAACAAAAAAGCGCAGCAGGCGTAAGTCCATAAGGGAAAACTCGTTGGGGATCAGATGGTCATGATACCAAACAGAATAGCGCAATCTATCCATAGCTAAAATTTATGATAAGCAGAAAAAAAGGATATTTTTCCTGAACAGCACAGCCCGATATAGTAGCGCCATCAACTGAATGCCGGCCGTTGATGACATCTCTACTATCTACTAGCAAAGGGTTTCATTATGTCTAAGTCTCTAATTGTGATCACAGGTGCAAGTTCAGGTATCGGCGAAGCAACGGCACGTAAGCTGTCTGCAGAAGGCCACCCTCTATTGTTACTGGCTCGTCGTATTGATCGGCTGGAAGCGTTGCAGCTGCCGAATGTATTGTGTCGTCAGGTGGATGTCACCGATGCCGACGCCTTCGCTGCAGCGATCAAAGAAGCCGAAGCGCAGTTCGGGCCGGTAGACTGCCTGATCAATAACGCAGGTGTGATGTTGCTTGGCCTGGCCCATGAGCAGGATCCCGCAGAGTGGAAAACTATGTTCGATGTGAATGTGATGGGGCTGCTTAACGGCATTCACGCTGTACTGGCCGATATGAAGGCGCGCCAGCACGGTACCGTGATCAATATCAGTTCGGTTGCCGGCCGCAAGACTTTTCCGAGCCACGCTGCCTACTGCGGCACCAAGTTTGCAGTTCATGCCATCACAGAGAATATCCGTGAAGAAGTGGCCGACGACAACGTACGTTTTATTACAATTGCGCCGGGGGCGGTAGAAACGGAGCTGCTAAGCCACACAACCAATGATGAGATCAAGGCGGGTTATGAAGAGTGGAAAGACGGCATGGGCGGGGTGATTGCACCGCAGGATATTGCCAATGCCATCAGCTTTGCCTACCAGCAGCCGCAGAACTTGTGTATTCGCGAGATCGTTCTGGCTGCAACCCGTCAGCAGCCATAATGTCAGCATTCTGTGAGTAATTGATGAAAGCCGGAGTCAGTTCAGGTACTTACTCCGGCTGACTGCTATATTAGACAGTATTGGCAAGCCATGAGGCTGACTGTCGATACCGGATGAGAAGCAGGCTTAATACTTACAGGAGACCAACGGGTGAGGCAGAAGGTTGTCTTTTTTGATTTACTTCGCTGTATCGCGGCGATAGCCGTTGTCGTTATCCATGTTCTCGGCCCCTACCGTGATCAGCTGGGTGTGATCTCCGACAGCGCCTGGATCACTGCGACAAGCTTCAATAGCTTTAGCCGCTGGGCTGTCCCGGTCTTTATCATGATCAGCGGTGCGCTAATGCTGAGTGACACCCGAGAGTTTGATGCGAAATATTATGTCAAACGGCGTCTTGGCAAGGTGTTGGTCCCTTTCTTGGTATGGTCTGTTTTTTATGCGTTGCTGGCGGGCCTGACCGCTGCTGGCTATGATGGTGCTACCGCGCTGGAGACACTCAAAGCCCTGCCCGAACATGAAACCTACTATCACCTTGGCTTCTTTTACTATTTTATTCCGCTGTATTTTGTGGTGCCGTTCCTTCAATACTATGTTCGGCAAACCGACCGCACCGGTACCATTGCGCTTACTTCTGTCTGGCTGGTACTGACCACGCTGTTCCTGTTCAGGGTTGATGGCTTCTGGAGCCATCAGCTGATTTTATATAGCGGGTACTTACTTCTTGGTTATTGCCTGTTCCAGCTTCAGTGGCCGGCATTGAAATGGTTGGTTGTTGCGGGGGGAGCGGGACTGCTGCTGACCGATTATATGGTGGTGAGTAACAGCTTTTCGGCCGGGGAATATACCGTTGGCCGCTGGATGTCCTACAAAACACTCAACACCGCCTGTATCGCGGCGATGATTTTTGCCTTGTGTCGTCATTATGGCGAAAGGTTGAGCCAGGCCTGGCTCGGGCGCATCGCTTTCATGAGCCGTTATAGCCTTGGCATCTATCTGCTGCATCCGATATTTCTCTGGCCGGTGCGTGAGTTCGATCTGTATTTTGCCCATCCGTTGATCATGATCCCGTTCTGGACCCTGATTTGTACCGGATTGGCACTGACGGCCAGCTGGATGCTGGCAAAGAGCGCCAAGACAGCCTGGCTGGTGCCCTAGAGCCTCCTGTCAGTTGGGGACCAGGATTAGTCTCGGGCCAGGGCGAAGTGTATAAACGAAAGCCCTTTATAGGTCATGATGCCGCGATCGCCCGGGTTGAGGGCATGGTAGTAATGTATGCCGACCATGAATTCGCGTTTGGGGCCGCCTTTGGTCGGCTGAACATAAATCCAGTACTCTTCGTTGTCGTCACCGGGCTGGGCACCGATGACCGGTACGCTTTGCTTGGCGAGGATCTCGACTTCAATTTTCTTTTCGGGGGCGTTTTCGCCTTGCACGTGGCGGCGATAGAAGCGGATGAAATAAACAAATGAAATCACGAACAGGATGGCAACAGCCAGCACAATCCCTATTGGCATCAATGTACTCCTTGGTTAGCCGGACAATCCGGTCGAGAGTATTATCATTGAATGCCGTGTCCGGCAGTACATCCGAAGTGATAAATCGTGACTGCTACAAGGTTTTCTCTGTAGGGAAAGAAGCGGTTATTCCCTGAGGAAATACAATTAGTTCGTTATCGCTGTGTGGAAACCGGTGTAAATCAGTGTCAGCAGGCTTTGCAAGGACTTTAAGTCACGATAAGGTAAGTAGAAAGAGCAGAAAGGAGATCGGCGTATGGCCAATATTGAGTTAGTTGTTACGCGCTCAAGGCGGATTGAGCACTTACTGCGTGAGCATTATCATGCTGAAGGCAAGGGCCTGCATCAGCTTATTACCAGCTGTGAGGAGCGCCTGCCTCATGAAATTATCCCCAAACTCCGTTTTGTGGCATCGGTGCGGAATAAAACCGTACATGAAGAAGGTTATCAGCTGGATGACAAGCCGGGTTTTCTGGCTGCTTGCCGGGACTGCGAAGATGAACTGACACCCCGCAGCGGCCGCTTTGTCTGGACGGTGGCTGCCCTGGTCGTGTTGGGGTTTACCGCATTGGCTGTCTGGTTCTATTCAGAGCATTGGCACCGTATCAACCTTACTCCCTGACGCGAATAGTGAACACCACCAACGGTTAATTGCTTACCCCTTTCCGCTGTTTGCCCGATGTTGCGGGCTGAATCTTCCTGCCGTTACCTGCTAAGACGAAAAAAGGTGCCTATTGGCACCTTTTTTTGAATTTTGTATTTTGCTTAGTAGATAACAGGCAGCGTCATTAAACCGACAACCACTGCGATCATCATAAGCCCTTGTTTTTGAGATGTTGTGAACATAGGTAAGATCCTCGTGTTGCTGCTGATTATGTCTTGTTAAATACAATAGCATTGTTTTTGGCCTTTAGGCAAGCTCAACTGGCAAATTGTCAGGATAAGTTAAGTTTTAATGGCTTTTGATGGCGTTTATCAGCTAAATAAACTGTGTTTTTTGCGTGGGTTAAATAGTGTGCGCATTGTCTTGTTTTTGTTTTTTGTGTTTTTATATGTTTGTTTTTATTGGTTTTTATTTGAGTGTGGTGGCTATTGTTATGGCTGTTATTTGGGATTTTGGTTTTTGTTGATCATATCTGTCTCTGCTGGGTGGGGAGGTGTTTTTGTGTGTTCTGGCCTGAGCGTGAATCCCGGTTGAGTGCGGGAGGGGAAACGAAGATTAGATAATTATGCTGGTTATTCATCTGGTTAAGTGTTTTATGTCTAGTTTTGAATAAGATGGTAGTCTGGGCGTACAAATGCTAAATATTCTGTATTTTTCTGTCATATTTGAATTTAAAGTCATGATTATAATAGGTATTTTTGTGTTGTAGATGTTGGTAACGGTTGGTTGTTAGGGGTGGTTTGATTTGAGTTATTTGACTGAGAGTATTATTCATTATCTTGATGCAGGGCAACCGTTTGCTATTTCTGTTTTGCTATCCTGAGGCTTGTCTTTTAAGGGGTGAGACGCGACGCAAGAGAGCTTTGTGTGATTTACAAAGCTGAACGGTTTAGCGACTGATGTCTTAGTGTTTTTATAAGCGGGGTCTAGTTCTCGGGGATCCCTGCTAGACAATCCTGTTTGGGTTTCTAAACTGTCCCTGCTTATAACTATAATGATACTGGTGATGTTATGTGGGTTTGGTTAGCCATATCTTTATCTGCTTTATTACATGTTACAGCTGCGTACCATGGCCCTAAGTGGCAGTATTACTTTTTCAAGCCGTTTACCATGGTGCTGTTGCTGCTCCTGGCCTGGCAAACGGGGCTCGAGAGTGTGTACCACCAGGCGATCTTTATCGGGCTCGCTCTTTCGGTTATCGGTGATATTTTCCTGATGCTACCCAAAGACCGATTTATTCCCGGCCTGGTTAGCTTTCTTCTCGCCCATATTACCTATTCATTGGCTTTCTGGAGCCAGTTGGCTGGTAACATGGTGTGGTGGTTGCCGGCGATGTTGGTCGGTGGCGGCGTTATTGTCTTTTTGCTGTTGCTACCGTCATTGGGAAAGATGATCGTGCCGGTTGCCGTTTATATTGCGGTTATTGTTCAGATGACCTGGGCGGCGGGGGAGTTCTGGTTAACCGTGGGCTCAACCGCGGGGTTGCTGGCGTTTATTGGTGCTCTGGTCTTTATTGTCTCCGACACGGTCCTGGCCGTTGATCGTTTCCGGGGGCCTTTCAAGCCATCGACGATGGTTATTATGTCCAGTTACTATCTGGCGCAGTCCCTCTTTGTGGCGACACTGCTGGTCTAGGCGCCGTAACCCGGCATTATGAAAGAAAAACGTTGCTGGAAAGCTCTGTGTCAGTGACGTTGTCGGGGCCCGACAATTAATCATAAGGAGCATGTGATGGGCAGACCATGGATCAAGGTATATGATGCAGCCAATAACCTGGAGGCATATAGTCTCAAGGGCATGCTGGAGAGCGAACATATCGAGGTACAGCTCAGCGGTGAATGCCTGTCATCGGCGACGGGGGAGTTGCCGACAGACGTGCTGCAGGTTGGGCTCTGGGTAAGGGAGGAGCAGGTGCCGTTGGCAAGGCAGCAGCTGGCGCAATATGAGCACACTGCTGCCAGCAGCTGGAACTGCCCACACTGTGCCGAGCATAACGAAGGCCAGTTTGAAATTTGCTGGCAGTGCGGATGTGATAGACCCTAAACATATATTTTAAATGCTCTTAGTTGTCCTGAGTCAACTCCGCGCATTGTGCTTGTGGTTTAATACTGGCATATATCCCAATGGCTGCGAGAGATCCTATGACCCAGACCCATGCACACAATGTCTTAAATATGCTGCTGGACGCAGAGACCCCCTATACGGTTGAGTCACTAAAACAAGCCGTTATTGCCGAATACGGTGAAGAGGTGCGTTTTCATACTTGTAGTCAGCAGGATTTGACCTTTGATGCGCTGTTAACGTTTTTGCTTGATCGTCGCAAGGTGATTCAAGATGGCGATACTATCACGGCCAATCGTGAACGGATGTGTAGCCACTAAGCGCCTACCCAAAAAATAGATTGCGTTAAAGGTGGTAAATTTATCGCCACCTTTTTGTTCGTTTGTTATACTTTCCCGCTTCTAGTCAGCTTTCTGGCTGACACCGTTATTTTTCTTAATCTTCTTACGATTAATCTCTGTCTGAGGTCTGCTTTGTGGAAATAATCTCTGCAGCGGTCATGCTATTTTTGATCATGGATCCGCTCGGCAATTTGCCGGTAATGTTATCGATCCTGCGGCATATTGAGCCGAAAAGGCGACGAATCATTATGGTTCGTGAGCTGCTGATTGCCTTGGTTATTTTATTGGCATTTTTATTCGGTGGTCAGAGCCTGCTGAATTTCCTCCATGTCTCGGCGGAGACGGTCAGCATTTCAGGTGGCATTATCTTGTTCTTGATTGCAATCCGGATGATTTTCCCTCAGCCGGGTGGTGTGACGGGACTGGCTGCCGGTGAGGAACCGTTTATTGTACCTATGGCAATACCGATGATTGCCGGACCGTCGGTGCTGGCATCCTTGCTGCTGTTGTCTAACCAGGAACCGGGCAGAACCGGGGACTGGGTCCTGGCTGTTTTGTTGGCGTGGGGAGCTTCCTTTGTCATTCTGATGTTCTATGAAGTCTTTAACCGTCTTCTGGGTGAGAAGGGGCTTAAAGCTGTCGAGCGCCTGATGGGTTTGTTGCTGATCATGATGTCGACCCAGATGTTTTTGGACGGGATACGCAATTTCTTCCAGATCGGGGGATAACAGGCGCGTCACAGAAACGAACATCTTGAGGTAGGTTGGGTATATAGAAAAAGCGAGAGCAGGGGTGTTCTCGCTTTTTCGTTTCTGGCTCGGTACCGGTTTACATCATGTGCTTGCGGCGGATGTCGAGCAGGGAAAAGATGCCGAAAATCAGTATTGACCACTTCTCCCAGCGGCTCATCTTGATCTTGTCGCCGAAGGCGCCGATGAAAATCAGCATCTGCAGGCCGTGCATCATCAGCAGGAAGCCTGTCATAATGTACAGTGCCATGGCAGCCACACCCGGGAAGGGGTGGAAAATATTGACCAGCAGGACCAGCCAGACAAATCCGATGGCGGCTTTTGCCAACAAAATTAGCGTTTTCATGCTTCCTCTCTCTCATATAGCCGGTAGCTAACCTGTCCGGCGGTTTTTTCTCTGTGCAAATGCCAGTGGGGTGGGGTGTCGGGATCACCCAGCTCTTTTTCGGCTTCAATATAAATGATGGCACGGGGTGCCAGCCAGCCGTTGTTTTCCAGCAGGGCTATCACCTCCTGTAGCAAATTCTTACGAAATGGTGGATCGATAAAGACGATATCGTAGGGGGTTCCCGGCTTGCTGAGATAGGCCAGGCTGTCGGTATTGTGGATATGCGCATTGTCGGCACCCACGGTTTGGCGGTTTTTTTCCAGCTGCTCGGCAGCTTTTTTGTCCAGTTCGAGCATGGTCACACTTTGTGCCCCGCGCGACAGGGCCTCAAAGCTCAGGCTGCCGCTGCCGGTAAAGAGGTCCAGGCAGTTTGCCTCATAGAGATCTTGCGCTAACCAATTGAAAACTGTCTCTTTTACTCGATCTGTCGTGGGTCTGAGGCCTTCAACATCATGGACCGGAAGTTTTCGTCCGCGCCAGCGACCACTGATGATTCTTACGAACCCTTCCCGGCGGTTATTTGGCATATTTCGCCCTGATTGTTGCCTGCGTCTCGTCATAGATTTCTTCGACCGTTTAGAAAATGATAGTATACACCTGTTTTTAGGCTGCAAATTGTACCAATCAAGCTCTAGGATTTGCCAATGGCAGAAAAAAAGAAACGCGGATTATTTTCGTGGCTGGGTTTTGGTTCTGAAGAACAGACCGAGCAAGTTGAACAAAACAAAGACCACCAAGAGGTGGACACACAGGCTGAAGCGACTCAAAGCGAGGTAGCAGCGGCGGAAGAGGCCGAAGCTCAGGCGGCGGCGAAAGCGGCAGAAGAGGCTGAAGCCCAGGCTGCGGCGAAAGCAGCAGAAGAGGCCGAAGCCCAGGCTGCGGCGAAAGCGGCAGAAGAGGCTGAAGCCCAGGCAGCGGCGAAAGCGGCAGAAGAAGCTGAAGCTCAGGCAGCGGCGAAAGCGGCAGAAGAGGCCGAAGCTCAGGCAGCGGCGAAAGCGGCAGAAGCTCAGGCGGCGGCGAAAGCAGCAGAAGAAGCCGAAGTTCTGGCTACCGAGCAAACGGCGCAAGAAGCGGTTGTAGGTGAAACGACTGTTCACGAGCAGGAAAAACCGAAAAGTGAAGGCTTCTTCGCCCGCCTTATGCGCGGCCTCAAGAAGACCAAGACAAACTTCGGCACCGGCTTTGTAAGTTTGTTCCGTGGCAAGAAGATTGATGACGATCTGTTCGAGGAGCTGGAAGAGCAGCTGCTGGTGGCCGATGTCGGTATGGACACCACGCTGAAAATCATTGAAAACCTGACCGAAAAAGCAGATCGCAAAGATCTTAAAGACGGTGAGGCGCTCTATGGATTGCTCAAAGACGAGCTGGGTGAGATGCTGGAGAAAGTCGAGCAGCCACTGGTCGTCGATACCAGCAAGAAGCCGTATGTGATCCTGATGGTCGGGGTCAACGGGGTGGGCAAAACTACCACGATTGGCAAGCTGGCCAAGCAGTTTCAGGCTGAAGGCAAGTCTGTCATGCTGGCGGCCGGTGATACCTTCCGTGCAGCAGCAGTTGAACAGCTGCAGGTCTGGGGTGAGCGAAACAATGTGCCTGTTGTGGCCCAGCACACCGGAGCCGATAGCGCGTCGGTTATTTTTGATGCGATTGAGTCGGCCAGGGCCCGTAATGTTGATGTTGTGATTGCCGATACGGCAGGCCGTCTGCAGAACAAGGGCAACCTGATGGAAGAGCTGCGCAAGATTGTGCGCGTGATGAAGAAGGTTGATCCGCAGGCACCCCATGAAATTATGCTGACCGTCGATGCCGGGACTGGGCAGAATGCGATCAGCCAGGCCAAATTGTTCAGCGAGGTTGCCCCGGTATCGGGGATAACGATCACCAAGCTGGACGGTACGGCAAAAGGCGGGGTGATCTTTGCCGTGGCAGATCAGTTCAATATCCCAATTCGCTATATAGGTATCGGCGAAGGGATTGATGATCTGCGTCCGTTTGCTGCCAATGAGTTTATTGAAGCACTGTTTAGTGACGAGGAATAAGTCGTGATTCGGTTTCAGCAGGTAAGTAAGGCTTATCGTGGCGGGCGCCAGGCCCTGCAAAAAGTGGATTTCCATCTGCAACAGGCAGATATGGCGTTCTTGACCGGCCACTCCGGTGCCGGTAAGAGTACCCTGCTGAAACTGATCTGTGCGATTGAACGGCCGAGTGATGGCAAAATCTTTTTCAACGGTCATGAAATTACCCGGATTGATAATAAGCAGATCCCTTTTCTGCGCCGTAATATCGGGATTATTTTTCAGGACCACAAGCTGCTGATGGACCGCAGTGTCTATGACAACGTTGCGATGCCGTTGCGGATCGAGCTGGCATCGGAAAACGAGATCAAGCGGCGAGTTTCGGCCGCGCTGGACAAAGTGGGCCTGCTCGACAAGGCACGCTGCCTGCCGATGCAGCTGTCCGGCGGCGAGCAGCAACGGGTGGGCATTGCCCGAGCGGTGGTAAATAAGCCGCGGCTGTTGCTGGCCGACGAACCGACGGGCAACCTTGATGCTGCGCTGTCTCATCAGGTGATGCAGCTGTTTGAAGAGTTCAACCGGGTAGGGGTGTGTGTGTTGATGGCAACCCATGATACCTCCTTGCTCACAACCCATAACTATCGCCGCTTTGATCTTCAGCAGGGGCATTTGAGGGAGGTAGCACGACGTGGCGCGTAAGCAAACGGGTTTCTTTGCGGTGCACAAACAGCAGTGCAAGGGCGCATTGGTCGAGTTGATGCGACGTCCGCTTGGCAACATTCTGACCCTGGCAGTATTGGCCTTTGCGCTGACGTTGCCTGCCAGTTTTTATTTGCTAGCCAAAAATGTCACCCTGGTGGCACAGGCATGGCAAAACCCGACTCAGCTGACCCTGTATCTCGAGCAGGGCACCCCGGCGTCGGCTGCTGCCCAGTTCAGTGAGCAGTTGCAGGGCTGGCCGGAGGTTGATTCGGTAAATTATATTTCTCCCCAGCAGGGGCTGGAAGATTTTCGCGAGCATGCCGGTTTTGATCAGGCACTAACCCTGCTGGACGAGAACCCGCTGCCGTCGGTGGTTGTGGTTCGCCCGGTGACGTCATGGCAAAGCAATGACAAGGCGGTGGCGCTGGCAGCCAAGATCCGCAGTGAGCCGCAGGTCGATGAAGTGAGACTGGACAGTGACTGGCTGCAGCGGCTGGCAGCCATTAAAGATCTGGCAATTACCATGGCATTGCTGATGTCGGGACTGATGCTTTTTGCTGTTTTCCTGATTGTCGGCAATACATTGCGGCTGCAGGTGCAAAACCAGAAGGACGAAATTCAGGTGATGAAGCTGGTCGGTGCAACCGACAGTTTTATTCTTCGGCCTTATCTCTATACCGGGGCCTGGTACGGCCTGATAAGTGGGACCGTGGCTTGGGTATTGACGGCGATTGTTACTATACTGCTGGATGGCGCGGTGGCAAAACTGGCGGCGCTGTATGACAGCAGTTTCCGCCTGGTAGGATTACGTTGGGACGAAACCCTGATTTTGCTGATGATTGCCTCGTTCCTCGGCCTGCTTGCAGCACGTTTATCTGCCGGACGCCATTTGAAAGAAATTGAACCTATCTGACGTTTTTGAATCTATAAATGGTGTAAATTACGCGACCGACTTGCAAAGGTGGCTGTTTTCTGGGCATCATTACAGGTTCAGGTAATTTCCCATTGGTTTAAAAAACACACGAGGTTTGTTGAATGGCACAAGAGATGACTTCAATGGCTTTAGTTTCTGCCGATAGTCTGGATGGGTATATCCAGAGTGTTAACAGCTATCCGATGCTGTCGGCCGAGCAGGAACGCGAGTTAGCTGAGCGTCTGCATTATGATGGTGATATTAACTCGGCGAAAAAGCTGGTTATGTCCCACCTGCGCTTCGTTGTGCATGTTGCACGTGGCTATTCAGGCTACGGCCTACCAATGGCAGATCTGGTCCAGGAAGGTAATATCGGCTTGATGAAGGCGGTAAAGCGCTTTAATCCTGAAGTCGGGGTTCGCCTGGTGTCCTTTGCCGTCCACTGGATCAAGGCTGAAATTCATGAGTACGTGCTGCGTAACTGGCGTATCGTGAAAGTCGCGACCACCAAGGCCCAGCGTAAGTTGTTCTTTAACCTGCGTAAGTCCAAAAAGCGCCTCGGCTGGTTCAACAATGATGAAGTGCAGATGGTCGCCGAGCAGCTGGGTGTCGAGGCAAGCGAGGTCCGTGAGATGGAGTCGCGACTGGCGGCGCAGGATCCGACGTTCGAAATGCCGTCTGAAGATGATGATCGCGATAGCGGTTACACGGCACCGGTGTATTACCTCGAGGACAAGTCGTCCGATGTCGCTCTGAGCTATGAAGAGAACAACTGGGAAGCGCATGCAAATAACCGCTTGTCCCTTGCTTTGGGCAGTCTGGATGAGCGTAGCCAGCATATTGTCCGATCTCGCTGGTTAGATGAGCAGAAGACTACCTTGCAGGAGCTTGCTGATCATTATGGGGTTTCTGCAGAAAGGATCCGCCAGCTGGAGAAAAATGCGATGAAGAAACTGAAAGAAGCGGTCGGAGACGCGATCTAAAGATCCTCGCAAACTATCCACAAAGATGAATTTTTGAAAACCGGCCTGGGGCCGGTTTTTTTGTACCTGATTTCTGAGAGATACCTCACATTTGTGGGTAGAATTGTGTACTACAAGGTAAGTTATCCACAGCTTTCGATCGGATCCGATCTACATGTAGTGGATCTAAATGTCGGGAAACACATTATCAACGCTATTCACAGTTTTTTCCACAACTGGTGGTAAATTGATCAGTTGCTGGGGCCAGGGTTGTGGACCGTTGATCTGACGCCTTGTGGTGCCTGGTGTCGCAGTAGGTTGTTAATGGTGGTTAAAGCCCTACTTTCTGTGCAAGGTTGTGAGTAACTTTGTGCGGTACAATAAATGGCAGCAAGAATACGGCTGGTTTTTTTGTCGGGATCCCAAACCGGACGATCGTCACGTTTTCGGGCCTGTCGGGAAGATCCGGCCATTTGGATCAACAGAACAACAAAGCAGGCTATCGTGACAGGTCGCTTGCGCCAGACAGAGTGAGGCAGTCGATGGAACAGTTTGAGCATATTTCGGTAGAGCAGGCATATACATTATTACAACACGCCGATTCAGAGGCTGTACTGGTTGATATCCGCGATCCGCAGTCATTTGCCTTGTCACATCCGGAGCCTGCTTTTCACCTGACCAACGATACCGTGGTCGAGTTCATGAATGAGGTTGATTTCGAGCAACCTGTGATTGTCATGTGTTATCACGGTATTAGCAGCCAGGGGGCGGCACAATACTTGATTAATCAAGGCTACGAAACAGTGTATAGTCTTGATGGTGGTTTCGAGGCCTGGCGACGCCAGGCGTATCCTTGTATTCAGCAGGCGTAGTCTCTCAGAACGGAGTAATAGATGCATCGGTTAGCCGGATTAAACAATGCCCGTCAGGCCCAGGCCTTTATCGACTATATGGCGTCCCGCGGAATCGCCTTGGTATTGGCCCCGGAGCCGGAGGGAATGGTTGCTATCTGGCTGAAGGATTCCGAGCATCTGGTGGAAGCACAGGCTGAGCTCAATATGTTTTTGGCCAATCCGCACGACAGGAAATACCAGGCCGCTTCTTGGACAGTCGCCGAATCGCGGACGGCGAAGTTTTACTACAATAGCCCGGGCCTGTTGGCTCTGGTCAAGTCCGGGGCTGGCCCTTTTGGCCTGATGGTCATGGTTGTTACCATTGTTATCTACGGGCTTTGGCTGTTCGGGCTGCAGCAGCCGGTGTTCGAGCTGCTTCATTTTCCGGTTATGAATGGTGATCAGTGGCAGGTATGGCGCTTCTTCTCCCATGCCCTTATCCATTTTTCGACACTGCATATCATCTTTAACTGTCTGTGGTGGTGGCTTCTGGGCGGGCAGCTCGAACGCCACAGCGGGAGCTCGAAGCTGGCTCAGGTATTTCTGGTTTCGGCTCTGATCTCCGGTTTTGCCCAGTTTTGGCTTCATGGGCCGAATTTTGGCGGTCTGTCAGGAGTCGTCTACGCATTGATGGGCTACATCTGGTGGATGGGGTGGCTGGCGCCACAACGGGGGTTGGTGCTCCCTAATTCATACGTCGTCTTCATGTTGGTTTGGCTGGTACTGGGCTTTGCCCAGCCGTTTGGGATGTCAGTCGCCAATATGGCACATTTGTTTGGCTTGTTCAGTGGTTGTGGGTTGGCGCTTGTCGATGCCAAGCTGCATAAACAGGCGAATAATTAGCCACTTTGAAGATCAAGCTTGTCAGCCTTAGTTAACTTAATCTGTTGATTGGCCTACCGGTATCAATTTTTTTTGAAAAATTTAGAGTAAAAGCACCAAAGCTGGAAATTAAATCTTCGTTTTTGATTCTTTTCACATTTATTTATCTTCATTCGCGCAATAATTTGCATACCTTGAGCGATATTGCTTATTTTCGCTCGCCCTATATTGCGTTTACGCAAACCATCGCTAAAACAACAACAACATTTTTAAGGAACATCTTATGTTTGGCATTTTTAAACCCGCCTTGCATACGGAGCGTCTGGCTGATGGCCAGGTCGATCCCGTCTACAAGCGACTCCGTTGGCAACTATTCGCTGGTATTTTCTTTGGCTATGCCGGTTACTACCTGGTTCGTAAAAACTTTAGTCTGGCAATGCCTTTCCTGATTGAGGAATACGGGTATAGCCGCGGTGATCTGGGTGTGGCACTTGCCGCTGTTTCCATCGCCTACGGTTTATCCAAGTTCTTGATGGGAAGCGTGTCGGATCGCTCCAATCCACGGTATTTCCTTGCTGCCGGTCTGACGATGTCGGCCTTAGTGATGCTGTGCTTCGGCTTTATGCCATGGGCGACCAGCAGTATTGCCGCTATGTTTATCCTGCTGTTCCTTAATGGCTGGTTCCAGGGCATGGGCTGGCCGGCCTGTGGGCGGACAATGGTGCACTGGTGGTCACGCAAAGAGCGTGGTGAGGTAGTATCGGTCTGGAACGTTGCCCACAACGTGGGTGGTGGTCTGATTGGTCCTATGTTCCTGCTTGGTTTGTGGGCATTCAATGATGACTGGCGTACGGCCTTCTACGTACCGGCTTTCTTTGCCTTGCTGGTAGCAGCCTTCACCCTGTTGGTGATGCGTGATACCCCGCAGTCTTGTGGTCTGCCTTCGATTGAAGAGCATAAGGATGATTACCCGGACAACTACGATGAATCTCATGAGAAAGAGATGACCGCGAAGGAAATCTTCTTCAAGTATGTGTTTAACAACAAGCTGTTGTGGTTCATTGCGATTGCCAATGCGTTCGTTTACCTGATCCGCTACGGTGTACTTGACTGGGCACCGGTATACCTGAGCGAAGTCAAAGACTTTACCGTTGATAAGTCTTCCTGGGCTTACTTCCTGTATGAGTGGGCTGGTATTCCGGGTACGCTACTGTGTGGCTGGATGTCGGATAAGTTCTTCAAGGGACGCCGTGCACCTGCCGGGATCCTGTTTATGGCGCTGGTTACCGTGGCTGTTCTGGTCTACTGGTTCAACCCGGCCGGTAACCCGATGATTGATATGATGGCACTGGTTGCAATCGGCTTCCTGATCTACGGTCCGGTAATGCTGATTGGTTTGTACGCGCTGGAGCTGGCTCCGAAGAAAGCGGCGGGAACTGCTGCGGGTCTGACCGGCCTGTTTGGTTACCTTGGCGGTGCGGTCGCGGCAAATGCGATTCTTGGCTACACCGTGGACCACTTCGGTTGGGACGGCGGCTTCCTGGTACTGACCTCGGCTTGTGGTCTGTCTATCTTCTTCCTGACACTGGCCTTGATCGGTGAAAGCAAGCTTCACAAAGAAGCTATCGCAGGACAAGTAGAGCAAAATGCGTGATTGAGATCGCCATCATTGGCATCTTGGTAACGCTCTAGGTAATATGACAAGGCTTCGCATTCGCGGAGCCTTGTTGCAACTAGGAGCAGCGTTAGTCGTGAAGCAAAGCAAACGTCACCAGGAAATCATCGATCTCGTTAAAACCCAGGGCTACGTCAGCACTGACGATCTGGTAGAGCGTTTTAATGTCAGCCCGCAAACTATTCGTCGCGATCTCAATGAATTGGCAGCAGATAACAAAATTCGCCGTCATCATGGAGGCGCCACCATCCCGTCAAGCTCGGTAAACACGTCATACAACACCCGTAAAGTGATGCAGCTGGCCGAGAAAGACTGTATTGCCAAGGCCATGGTGGAGCATATTCCTGATGGTGCCACCCTGTTTATCGATATCGGGACCACCCCCGAAGCCGTTGCCCGCGCTTTGCTTGAGCATAACGACCTGCGTATCGTAACTAACAACCTCAATGTTGCCAGTATCCTGACCGGCAAAGATGACTTCCGCGTTATCTTGGCGGGCGGAGAGGTCCGTAACCGGGACGGCGGTATTGTTGGTGAGGCGACCCTCGACTTTATTTCGCAGTTCAGGCTCGACTTCGGCATCATGGGGATCAGCGGGATTGACCTGGATGGCTCCCTGCTGGACTTCGACTACCATGAAGTGCGGGTCAAGCAGGCAATTATCGAAAACAGTCGCTGTGTTATGCTGGGGGTCGACCATACCAAGTTTGGCCGTAATGCGATGGTCAACCTCGGCGATATCAGTCAGATCGATATGCTGTTTACGGATCAGAATCCGCCAGAAGAGTTGGCTAAGCGCCTGGTTGAGAATGAAATTCACATCGAAATTATCAACTAGTGCGGCGTCAGCCTAGCCGCTGACAGCTAATCAAATCAATATCATAGCTGCGGGCTGCCATTATGGCGGCCCGTTTTTTTGTATCAAAATTGTTATTTATCTCGCCTTGATGTAACAACTCGAAAATAAAAATGATGATCTTCCGCAAATTTTTGTCTATTATGCTCGATAACGAACATTTGTGAGCGTTTGTGAACTTTTTATTTTCGATTGAGGTGGTGGTATGAGGGTAGCAGCAACTGATGTATTGGATCTGATTGTCGTCGGCGGCGGAATTAACGGCGCTGGTATTGCGGCCGATGCGGCTGGACGTGGCTTGCGGGTCGGGCTGTTTGAGGCCAGTGACTTTGCGTCGGCAACGTCATCTGCCAGCTCCAAGCTGATCCACGGCGGCTTGCGCTATCTCGAGCATTATGAGTTTCGTTTGGTGGGTGAGGCACTGGCAGAGCGCGAGGTGTTGCTGCGTAAAATTCCGCATATTGCCCGTCCGATGCGTTTTCGCCTGCCCCATCGCCCCCACCTGCGCCCGGCCTGGATGATCCGTGCCGGTCTGTTTCTTTATGATCACCTGGGCAAGCGTACGACACTGCCGGCGAGCCAGGGATTGAAATTTGGCCCGGAGTCGGTATTGGTGCCGGAAATCACCAAGGGATTCGAATACTCCGATTGCTGGGTTGATGATGCCCGCCTGGTGGTACTCAATGCGATGGAGGTCGCTGCCCGTGGCGGTGAGGTACGTAACCGCTGCAAGGTAGAAAAGGCCGAGCAACAAGGTGACCTTTGGCATGTCACCATTCGGGATATGCTGACTGGCGAGACATTCGAGCGTAAGGCCCATGCGCTGGTCAACGCGGCGGGTCCGTGGGTGAAGGCATTTTACGATCAGAGTCTGGAGGCACCGTCTCCGCGCAATATCCGCTTGATCAAGGGCTCGCATATTGTTGTTCCCCGTGTCCATGATCAGCCTCAGGCCTATATTCTGCAGAACGAAGACAGCCGTATTGTGTTTGTGATCCCTTATTTGGATCGATTCTCGATTATTGGCACTACCGATGTCGAGTATCAGGGCGATCCGCGCGAAGTGGCGATTGACGATAATGAGATCAACTACCTGCTTGAGGTATACAACCATCACTTTGTCAGTAAGCTCAAGCGCGAGGATGTGGTCTGGACCTACAGTGGGGTAAGGCCGCTATGTGATGATGAATCTGATTCGCCGCAGGCCATTACCCGTGACTACACGCTGGAGCTGGAGCAGGAAGGCAACCAGCCGCCGCTGCTGTCGATTTTCGGTGGCAAGCTGACGACATACCGCAAGCTGGCTGAGGCGGCAATGACCAAGTTGGCACCTTTTTTCCCGCGTATGGGCCAGAGCTGGACCGCAGAGTCCTATCTGCCGGGCGGTGAGGCTGATTTTGACGGTGAGCAGTTGGCCACCCGCCTGAAAATGCAGTGTCCGTGGCTGTCGCGTTTTACCGTGGAGCGACTGGCAACCAACTATGGTAGTTATGCAGCTAAGGTCCTTGAGGGGGTAGCCTCAGAAGCCGACATGGGGCAGCATTTTGGCGAAGGCCTGTATGCCCGCGAGCTGGATTATCTGATGGAGCATGAATTTGTCCAGGTTGCTGAGGATGCACTGTGGCGCCGCAGCAAGTTGGGTTTGTATCTGAGTACCGAGCAGCAGTTGGCCGTGGCGGACTATATTCAGGCAAAGCGGCCATCACACGCGGTTGCCGCGGCATAATCAATAGACCCGGATAGTAAAAAGGCGCTCGATGAGCGCCTTTTTTAGTTCTCGGAGATTGGTTCAGGAGCCTGGAATGTCTGCGATCACTGGTACAGGTACTTAGTAAACAGCAGCTCGGTGAGGATGCGTTGTTTTGTTTCCATGATCAGCAACTCATTGACCTTGCTGAAGCAGGCCAGGCGGATTTCCTCTCTGCCGGCGAGGGATTTGATCCTGGCTTCCGGTTGCTGGCCGATAATGTTAATAATGGCATCGCGGATCAGCGGTGCATGATGCTCCAGCTTGGCGATCAAGTCAGGATCGGACACCATCAGGTCAACCTGGAGTCTCAGGTAGCCGATTTTCTTCCCTTGGGTGACATAGTTGGTGGTGATGTCAGGTTCAAGAGTAAAATATGTATATTGAGGGGTTGCCGTTTCGGCATCTTCTGCCGAGGCATAAAATGGGGCCAGCAGGGCTGCAATAAATAGGGTAAAGCCAAAGATTGTCGGTTTCATTATTTTACTCATGGATTTACAGCCTTTTCAGGCAATGAATTACTTTCTTTCGATCGTAACGATATTCGTACCCGTTACAGCTTGCTACAATAGTGTTTCCTTATGGTAATAAATTAACCTGATTCTACCAAGTGTTAGATAACAGTTTGGTGGGGTTTATATTAGAAAGATGTCGAAATTCAAGCAGTTGTATAAGCCCTTGCTGGATCGTGCCCAGTGGCAGGCACCGGAAGAGACAGCCTTGGAAGGGACGGGGTTTGGGCATTGGTTGCTAGAACCGGATTCATTGTCACGACGTTTTCAGCGTCATTGCGACCATTTCACAGTGTCTTTGATTGAACAGACAAGAATTCATCAGTCGCAGCTATCGGATGATGAAAGGGCATTAATCGGTGATGTTGACTGCCTGTTGCGTAAAGTGGTGCTGATGGGAGACGGGATCCCCTGGGTGTTTGCCCGCACGCTGATCCCGGCATCGACGCTGACCGGACAGGAGAGTGATTTGGAACAGCTTGGCGAGATGCCGCTAGGGCTTCGGGTGTTCACCGATCGCAGTGCCCGCCGGGATGCACTGGTTGTCGCCAACGTCGGTACTTGCACTGACCCTCTGTGGGCCCGACGCTCGAGGTTGTGGATTAACGAAAAACCGCTACTGGTCGCGGAACTGTTTCTGGAAGCAGCCCCGGTCTATGCAAAGGAGAGTCAGAGTTGGAACTGAGCAAAGCAAAAGCGTATTGGCAACTGGCACGGTTTGACCGCCCCATCGGCAGCCTGCTGCTGCTTTGGCCGACGCTATGGGCATTGTTTCTGGCCGCCGACGGGTTTCCCAATCCGCAGGTGTTGGTCGTATTTGTTTTCGGCGTGATTTTTATGCGGGCGGCAGGCTGTGTGATCAACGACTTTGCGGATCGGAATTTTGATGGCCACGTCAAGCGTACGGCCCAGCGTCCGATGCCGTCTGGCAAGATCACGGAGCGGGAGGCGCTCGGCCTGTTTGGGCTGCTGGTCCTGATTTCATTCTTGCTGGTGCTGACGATGAACCGGCTGACCATTATGCTGTCGGTGGTCGGTTTGCTGCTGGCTGCGGCCTATCCGTTTATGAAGCGCTATACCCACCTGCCTCAGTTGGTACTGGGAATGGCATTTGGCTGGTCTATTCCGATGGCCTATGCGGCACAGGCCGGCGAGCTGCCTGTTGTGGCCTGGTTGTTGTTTGTTGCCAATATTTTGTGGACCGTTGCCTATGATACCCAGTACGCAATGGTGGATCGTGATGATGATCTGAAGGTCGGCATTAAGTCGACGGCAATCTTGTTTGGCCGTTCCGATAAAATCATTGTCGGGCTGCTGCAGCTCGGGGCCTTGGTGCTGCTCATTGCGATAGGTGCCATGATGGGATTGCATCAGTTGTACTACTGGTTTCTGCTCCTGGCTGCCGGCCTGTTTGTCTACCAGCAGATGCTGATCCGCGAGCGCGAGCGCGATCCGTGCTTCAAGGCGTTTCTCAATAATAACTATGTCGGTATGCTGGTGTGCATCGGTATTGGTGCCGGTGTGAGCCTGGGATAATGCCCTGTTACGGATGATGAAAAGCGCCAAAAGGCGCTTTTTTTATGCCTGGATTCCGGTGGGGGGAGGGGGGCCGCTGTGGCGGAGCATCTCGTGGGAAGGTTTTTGACCTCAGGTGACCCAAAAGCTGTACAAGCTGTCAGGTGTCAGTTTGCTTTTTTTATGTGCTGTATTTGCCACGTTTAAAAACAATTACTTAGCGTTTATCTTGCTGTCTGGACAGCTTTTCGAGCAATTGTGCTACGGTAGGTAAAAAGCTGTACATGCTGCACATTTAGTCCTGCCATACAAGTTGGCGGGCTTTTGGATGGGTAACATGGTTGCACGATGTTGATGGTCTGGCCGTTGCCGGCAAAGCTAAAAAAAGCTGGCCTTGCAGGCCAGCTTCGTGTCTGTGGGATAAGTTGGGGCCGGTGCGACTTAGGCGCTCGGCTCAACCTCTTCCACTTTGTCTTCCCGGTTCATTACGGCCTGAATAGTCAGTTTGACTTCCGGAGAAACCAGGGCGGCGAGCAGCTCGGCCAGGGTTTCAACCGGACGGGATACCGCATGGCACTCATCGTTGAGATACCCTTCGTGACGCAGCGTCTTGACCAGGGTGGCAAATACGCCCTTGTCGAAGAATTCCGGTGCATTGATGCCGTGGAGTCGGCTCAGGCGCTGGGCCATCATCTGGCTTTGCTGCTCCAGATCGCTCTTCATCAGCTGAGGTTCGGAACGCAGCAGGGTCAGGGCGATAGCATAACGCTGAAGAGTTTCCGAGATGGTACGTGCCAGCAACTGCAGCGGACCGATGCGGGCATTGTTCAGCTCAATATACTCACCGTCACTCAGTACCAGACGCTGGCGTACCAGCTCGGCTATCTGACTGTCGATGACTTCACCCAGCGATTCCTTATCGTGACGCAGGAAGAGCTCGGCCTTGAGGAACGGATACAGCAGCTCGACCTGCTGGCGGAGCGCGTCCAGGCTCAGGCGCTGATGCTGAACCACGATATGGGCGATCAGTGACGGCAGGGCGAACAGGTGGATAATATTGTTGCGATAGTAAGTCATCAAAATTGACTGCTGACGGTCAAGGGAGACGATATCCCCAAGGCTGTCACGCTCGACAATAAACTTGTCCATTTCAACGGCATGCGTAACCAGGGTTGCTGCATCTGACTCCGGCATGGTGCACTGCTCGGAATACGGCACATTGCGCAGCAGCTGCAGGTAGCAGTCGATTTGCTGCTCCAGCTCCTCGCGGCTCAGGGCGCGTTGGCGGGCAGCCAGGAGTGCCAGTGCACACAGGGTCAGGGCATTGGCTGCCGCTGCATCATTGATGTGGGTCATCATCTTGTTGGCCAGGTCGTTGACCACCGGGTTGAGCCATTGTGGTCGCTGCGGTTCAATCGGATCGACGTCCTGGTGCCATTCCGGAGCATGCTCGTTGAGGTAATGGTTCAGGGAAATCGGCTCACCGAAGTTAACGTAGCCCTGGCCGAGGTTGCGCAGCTTGCGCAGGGTACGCAGTACCTGCCCGACATTTTCTTTTTCCTTGCGCTTCCCGCGCAGTTCCTTGGCATAGGTCGCCACTTCCATTACATGTTCGTAGCCGATATAGACAGGGACCAGGGTAACCGGGCGGTTCAGGCCGCGCAGCATCGCCTGAATGGTCATCGACAGCATACCGGTTTTGGCCGGCAGCAGGCGTCCGGTACGTGAGCGGCCGCCTTCGCTGAAGTACTCCACCGAATAGCCCTTGGCAAACAGCTCTGCCAGGTATTCACGAAAAACAGTCGAATACAGGCGGTTGCCCTTGAAGCTGCGGCGAATAAAGAACGCGCCGCCACGGCGGAAAATCGGACCGGCCGGGAAGAAGTTCAGGTTGATACCGGCTGCGATGTGCGGCGGTACCAGGCCTTCACGGTACAGCACGTAGGACAGCAGAAGATAGTCCATGTGGCTGCGGTGGCAGGGAACATAGACAATTTCGTGGCCGTCCTGGGCCAGCTTTCTGACGCGCTGGGCATTGTGGATGTTCAGGCCCTGGTAGAGCTTGTTCCACAGCCAGCCGAGGAAGCGATCGCCGCGCTTGATCAGCGAGTAGGAGAAATCTGCCGCAATTTCTTCCATCATATCAATGGCTTCTTTGCGTACTTTTTCTACCGGCACATCGCGGCTCTGGGCTTCTTCGGCCACGACTTTTTCAATGGCCTTGGAAGCGAGCAGGCGTTTGAACAGTACATGGCGGTCCGGCAGCTTCGGACCGGAAGCGGCCAGTTGCTGACGCGAGAAGTGGATTTTGGCCACCCGTGCCAGTTTGTGGGCGATGGAGTCATCAGTACCGTGGTGATCGGCCATATAGCGTAGCGAAACCGGGGTGCTCAGGCGTACCATACAGTCCCGGCCGCGACCCACGATAGTGAAGAACTTTTCCGGACCGTTGAGCGGTCGCAGAATCGGCTTCTGGTTTTCTTCCTTGCCGGGTTTCCGGCCCCAGAGAATCGCTGCCGGAACCACCTGGAGATCGAGCTCGGCATCCTGCTTGTGCTGTTCAAGCAGTGCGGTAAACAAATCGATGGACTCTTGCGGGAGTTCGCCGTCTGAGCCGAAGACACTTGGACCGTCGGAGATATAGACATAGCGCTTATACGGTTTGCCGTCGATTTCCAGCGGTGATAGAGGATCGGGCAGTCCCAGCTCCTCGGTACTGCTGCGCAGCGTCATCAGATCGGTATTGGAGCGAAACGGTAGAATATAGATAATCGGTCGTTCTAAATCGAGTTCCAGATCAGCGACCGGATCAGAAGGTATTGAATGGGTTTTAACCAGCAGAGAAAGCGGCAAATTCAATAATTTTCGATAGATTTTCTGCCAACTTGACATATCTTTTACTAGCCTCGAAGTCTTAATGCGAGGCAAGGATAGCAGAAAATGCGTGTCGTTTTGCAGCGATATACCACATACTTGCAGTTAAATATCTCTTTGAATGACATTTTGTACTAGGTCGCCGGGTTAGTTTTTGCCTATTTGTCGGTTAACCGGTTTTGACGGCAAGCCATGACGAAAACCGGACCTGTTGATCCCAGGTCAGACTTTCTGGACAGGTACCGGAATCGAGGAAAATTGCTCTTTTCGTAAACAATTGTCTTTTCAACTTTGTTAACACTGGATATACTCACAGTGAACTGTATAAAAAGACAGGGTGAGTCATGAAGCCGTTAACGCCGCGCCAACAAGAAGTCTTTGATTTGATCAAAGCAAAAATTGAAGATTCTGGAATGCCGCCTACACGCGCTGAAATAGCCCGTGAACTTGGCTTCCGGTCTGCCAATGCTGCCGAGGAGCACCTTAAAGCACTGGCACGCAAAGAAGTGATAGAGATTATTCCGGGGGCATCCCGCGGGATCCGTCTGCTTGTCAATAATGACGATGCCTCAGAGCAGGGCCTGCCGCTGATCGGTCAGGTGGCTGCGGGTGAGCCTATTCTGGCTCAGGAGCATGTCGAGACACACTACGAGGTGGATCCGGCGCTGTTTAAGCCCCGTGCCGACTTCCTGCTTCGGGTTAACGGCATGAGTATGAAAGATATCGGTATTATGGATGGCGACCTGCTGGCCGTGCATAAGACCCAGGATGTCCATAATGGTCAGGTCGTTGTCGCCCGTGTCGAGGACGATGTCACTGTAAAACGCCTTGAGAAAAAGGGTGCCCAGGTTCTGCTGCATGCGGAAAACGAGGAGTTTGCCCCGATAGTCGTTGACCTGAACCATCAGCAGTTATCGATTGAAGGTATTGCTGTTGGTGTGATCCGCAATGCGGACTGGATGTAGTTTTTTGTCCGGTAGCAGTCATAGCCAGTAGCATATAATTCACGATTATTGCGCTCTGTGAAAAACTACTCAATATTTGTGTAGAATGCTTTGCAATAGCTAATGATAGTCATTATCATCTCCAAATAATCAGACGGAGGTGATAATGACCAACTCTTCCCGGTACCACATACCCACTGCCTTGCTCCAACCTCTCTGGCTGCGTAGCCGCGAGAGCCTGGAGGATGATGGTCTGATCTATGATCCAGTTGCCGCCGCCGCGTGCAGCCAGTGCTACCTCAAGCCGGACTGTCTGACGGGCAATGTCACCGAGCGCCAGTTGCTCCATGCGACCCTGACCCTGCAATGTGACCGCCAGGTACAGCAGTTTTTGCGTCGTCATCCCAACGGCTGGATCATCAATGTTGGGGCCGGTCTCGATACCCGCTTTTATCGCCTTGATAACGGTCGCTGCCGCTGGTTCGAGCTGGATACCGACGAGAACCTATTATGGCGTGAACGCTTGTTCCACCGCAGTGAACGCTACACGATGCGTCCCGGCTCGGTGACCGATCTCTCCTGGCTTAAGTCACTGCCTGCGATGAATAATGCACCGGTCATGCTGCTTTGCGACCAGGCTCTGCTGCAGTGCAGCGGCAGTGAACTGGTGCATTTTGTCCAGCGAATTGGCTGCCACTTTAGTCAGATTGAGGTCTGTCTGGTGGTTGCCGGCGATCGTTGTGGCTCGGCCATCGCGAGCAGGATGGGCGCTGGCGATTATCGTCATGGCTATAAAGATCCGGTCCGTCAGGTCTTGAACTGGCTGCCCTGGGCGGAACTGATCAGCTGCCACAGTCCGCTGGACCACGACTGCACCCGCTGGCGGTCCTGGCAGCGGTGGATCGCAAAAATTCCTAGTTTAAAATATCGCCTGACACCGGTATTGGTACATTTCCGCTTGTAGATTCGAGCTTTGTCCTACGAACACCCTCTCTAAGCCTGTCATTTGGCTGTGATACCTCTTTTGCGCACTGGATTTTTTTCCGGGTAATTTATTGCTCCTTTTTTCGATCCTGTCCTAAGTTAAATGTAAACAAAGTGTTACTTAGTTCGCACTATTTTGCCCATCAGAAGAGGGACAAGTGCATTTATTGACCTGCTCTTGAAGTAAATCAGGACGATGGAAAGGAGGGATCCGGGTGAAGAATCGCCATTTGATCTGGGGATCGCTGGTTGCGGCGCTGTCGCTGCCCGTGGCAGCCGAAACCGAAACAATGCGCTTGAACATGACGCAGGGGGTCACTGAGGTGAGCCAGCGTGTGTTTGATCTCCATATGACCATTCTCTATATCTGCATTGTCATTGGTGTGGTGGTATTTGGTGTGATGTTCTGGGCCATTATTCACCACCGCAAATCAAAAGGGGCTGTGGCCGCCTCCTTCCATGAAAGTACCAAGGTCGAAATCCTCTGGACCATCATTCCCTTCGCGATCCTGATTGTGATGGCGATACCGGCTACCAATACGCTGCTGGCGATGGAGGATACCTCGGAATCCGATCTCACCATTCAGGTCACCGGTTCGCAGTGGAAATGGCACTATCGCTATTTCGGCGAAGATGTTGAGTTTTATTCGCTGTTAGCAACAACCACAGCACAGATCGAGAATGTTCGTGAAAAGCGGGACAATTACCTGCTCGAGGTCGACAGGCCGTTGGTGGTGCCGATCGGCAAGAAAGTGCGCTTTTTGATCACCTCGCAGGACGTGATCCACTCCTGGTGGGTACCTGACTTTGCGGTGAAGAAAGATGCCAACCCGGGCTTTATCAACGAGGCCTGGACCCGGATAGACAAACCGGGCATTTACCGCGGCCAATGTGCCGAGCTATGCGGCAAGGACCATGGTTTCATGCCGATTGTGGTGATTGCCAAGCCGCAGGCCGAGTATGACCAGTGGCTGCAGGCAACCAAGGTTGCCCAGCAGGAGGCGTATGAAGAAGAGCAGCGGCTGCTGGCAATGGAAATGTCGATGGACGAGCTGATGGAGTTGGGTGAGCAGATCTACGGCACCCGCTGCGCAATGTGCCATCAGCTCGATGGTAACGGGATCCCCGGTGCCTTTCCTGCCCTTGCCGGTCAGGGCGTGTCTATTGACCCGGCGAAAAAGCTCGAGCATATCAGTGTTGTTGTTCATGGCAAGAGCGGTACGGCCATGCAGGCATTCGGGCCGCAGCTGAGCCTGAAGCAGCTGGCGGCGGTCATTACCTATGAGCGTAATGCCTGGGGCAACAATACGGGCGAGACGGTTCAGGCGGCAGAGGTTCAGGCTGTCCTCAATGGTGAAGAGCTTTAAGGGAGATTGAGAGAATGACGGATATGCTGCGTGAACAGACCGAGGTCGAAGAGACTCAGACCCGCCACGAACATCATCAGAGCGGGCTGAAACGCTGGCTGTTTACCACCAACCACAAAGACATTGGCTCGCTGTATCTGATTTTTAGCTTCGCGATGTTTCTGGTCGGCGGTGCCATGGCGATGGTGATCAGGGCCGAGTTGTTCCAACCGGGCCTGCAGCTGGTCGAACCGAACTTTTTCAACCAGATGACGACAGTTCACGGCCTGATCATGGTATTTGGTGCCGTAATGCCGGCCTTTACCGGGCTGGCTAACTGGATGATCCCGATGATGATCGGGGCGCCGGATATGGCACTGCCGCGGATGAACAACTGGAGCTTCTGGATTTTGCCCTTTGCCTTTTCGTTGCTGCTGGCTTCGTTGTTCATGGAAGGGGGCGGCCCCAACTTTGGCTGGACCTTCTATGCGCCGCTGTCGACGACGTTCAGTCCGGAAAGTACCGGCTTGTTTGTGTTTGCTATCCATATCATGGGGATCAGCTCCATCATGGGTGCCATCAATGTGATTGTCACCATAGTCAATCTCCGGGCGCCGGGGATGACTTACATGAAGATGCCGCTGTTTGTCTGGACCTGGCTGATCACCGCCTTCTTGCTGATTGCCGTGATGCCGGTGCTGGCCGGTGCGGTGACCATGGTGCTGACTGACAAGTATTTCGGCACCAGCTTCTTCGATGCCGCCGGTGGCGGCGATCCGGTCATGTTCCAGCATATCTTCTGGTTCTTTGGTCACCCGGAAGTCTACATCATGATTTTGCCGAGTTTCGGTATTATTTCCGCTATTATACCTGCATTTTCACGTAAGAAGCTTTTTGGTTACAGCTCGATGGTGTATGCCACGGCCTCGATAGCCGGTCTGAGCTTTTTGGTATGGGCTCACCACATGTTCACCACCGGGATGCCGGTGGCGGCCGAGTTGTTCTTTATGTACTGCACCATGCTGATCTCGGTGCCGACCGGGGTCAAGGTCTTTAACTGGGTGGCCACCATGTGGCGAGGGTCGCTGACCTTCGAGATACCGATGATGTTTGCCATCGCCTTTATCGTGCTGTTTACCATCGGTGGCTTTTCCGGCCTGATGCTGGCCATTACCCCGGCCGATTTCCAATATCATGATACCTACTTTGTGGTCGCACATTTCCACTATGTCCTGGTGTCGGGGGCGATTTTCTCTATCATGGCGGCCGCCTATTACTGGCTGCCCAAGTGGACCGGCTACATGTTTGATGAAAGGCTGGCGAAATGGCACTTCTGGTGCTCGATTGTCTCGGTCAATATTCTGTTCTTCCCGATGCACTTCCTTGGGCTGGCCGGGATGCCGCGCCGGATCCCGGATTATGCGCTGCAGTTTGCCGACATCAACGCGGTTGTCAGTATCGGCGGATTCTTGTTTGGCCTGTCACAGCTGATTTTCCTGGCCGTGATCATCAAATGTGTCCGTGGTGGCGAGAAGGCGTCGGCCAAGCCGTGGGACGGGGCTGAGGGCCTGGAGTGGACCGTGGCCTCTCCGGCACCGCACCATACCTTCTCCACACCGCCGAAGATTGACTAGGGGGCATTATGAGCAAGCCGTCCGAACCGTCACGGGAGACCAACAACACCCGGCGATCTGCCTGGTCGCTGGTGGGCATGGCCGTTGCCATGTTCGGCTTCGCCTTTGCGCTGGTGCCACTGTATGACGTGTTCTGCGATATTACCGGCATCAATGGCAAGACGGCGGATACCCCGGCCGTATCCAGCATGAAGGTCGATACCCAGCGGCAGGTGACCGTGGAGTTCGTGGCCTATATCAACCCGGGAATGGAATGGACCTTCGAACCTGAGGTGCGCCGGATGGTGGTCCATCCCGGCGAGACCCAGACTATCAACTATGCCGCCCGCAACCTGACCCGGCAGGCGAGCATCGGCCAGGCTGTGCCCTCGGTCACGCCAGGCCTCGGCGCCCAGTACTTTAACAAGATTGAATGCTTTTGCTTTAACCGTCAGCCGCTTGAGGCGGGGGAGTCGGCACAGCTGCCTCTCATATTCTATGTTGACCCGGCACTGCCCGAGGACATCAACACCCTGACGTTGGCATATACCTTATATAACGCCCAGCCGACAGCCACGGCACAAACGCAATGAGGTAGAAAGATGGCGAATCCATACACTGAACATGATCAATCAATGAAAACGCCCCATGAGCACTACTATGTGCCCGAGGCCAGTATCTGGCCCATTGTCGGTGCCGCCGCCCTGTTTCTGATTGCCCTTGGTGCCGGCGCGACGGTTGGCGATCTGTTTAACGGCCAGGGGCCGTGGATCCTGTTGTCCGGTGTCGGCCTGTTGTTGCTGATGCTGGTTGGCTGGTTTCGGGATGTTATCCGCGAGTCCATGGGCGGGCTGTACAGCAGCCAGATGGATCGTTCGTTCAAGCAGGGGATGAGCTGGTTCATCTTCTCGGAGGTGATGTTTTTTGCCGCCTTCTTCGGGGCACTGTTCTACGCCCGGATGATTGCCGTCCCCTGGCTTGGCGGCGCGGGCAATAATGCGATGACCCATGAGGTTTTGTGGCCGGAATTTATTGCCCAGTGGCCCTTGGTGCTGACGCCGGGGGGAACTGAAACCCAGGGGATGGGGCCGCTGGGACTACCGCTGTACAACACCATGATCCTGCTGACATCGTCGGTGACGGTCCATATTGCCCATACCGCCCTTGAGCAGGGTGACCGACAGCGGCTGACGCTGTTCCTGCTGTTGACGGTGTTGCTGGGCTCGCTGTTTGTCTACCTTCAGGGGGTTGAGTATATCCACGCCTATCAGGATATGGGGCTGATGCTGGATTCCGGGATTTACGGCAATACCTTCTTCCTGCTTACCGGGTTTCACGGCCTTCATGTGACGCTGGGGACCCTGATCCTGTTTATTGTCTGGCTGCGGGTGCTAAGGGGCCATTTCTCGCCCGAGAAGCATTTTGCTTTTCAGGCCGGTGCCTGGTACTGGCACTTTGTCGATGTCGTATGGCTCGGGCTGTTTGTCTTCGTCTATATCCTCTAGGGCATCATATTAGGGGGCGAGAGGCTCAATACGGTCTTGGGTTCGGTGAGATATACCCGCTGGCGATCGCGATCAGCAGCAGGGCAAAAACGATGACGGAGATCAGAACGCGCCGGCCGAGATAGTGGCTCATCGGCTGTTTGCCCTGGCTTTTGAGCATCGCGGGCAGGGCGCGGAACAGGTTCAGAACAATAAACACCAGCAGGCAGACGATAATAGCTTTCAGCAGCATAGGTACTCCAACAGATCACAGGTGAACATGCGAAGGATAGGTTTCATACTTTTTACTGTGGCGGTACTGGTGACATTGGTCAAGCTTGGTTTTTGGCAACTGTCGCGGGCGCAGGAGAAAGAGGCATTGAGCTCGGCGCTGAAATACCGCAGTGACCAGATGTATTACAGCCTGGCCAGTCTGCCCGGTGATCCGCGTTGGTACAGCCTGACCCTGCATGGCGAGTTTGACCACAGCAAGGCGGTGCTGCTGGATAACCAGCTTTACCGCGGCAGGCCCGGCTATCATGTGTTGTATCCCTTCGAGGCAGACAACGGCTGGGTGCTGGTGAATCTTGGCTGGATTGCGGCCCCAGATTATCGGGAGCAAACCCCGGTGCTGCCCGAGCATCATGGTGAGCTGAGAATTTCCGGGGTGATCGCGCCCCCGTCGTCACTGCTGGAGTTGCGTTCGGCCCCGCTTGAATCTGACTGGCCGATACGGGTGCAAAATCTGCATATCGACCAGCTGAGCGAGAAGATGGCATTGCCGCTTAAGCCATGGGTACTACAGATCGACCCTGACAATTCGATAGCCCTGCAACAGACATGGACACCGGTTGTTGTTGGCCCCCAGAAGCATTACGCCTATGCGGTGCAGTGGTTTTTAATGGCTGTTGCTATAACCGGGCTGGCTGCCTGGTGGTTGAAACGGAGCAAGGTATGAAGAAACACGGAACGTTGTTGTTGCTACTCAGTGCGTTTTTGCTGCCGGTGGCACTGGCCAAGCTGGTGCTCGATTTGAACTGGTACCAGGGCGGGGTGACCAACCGCGGTGAGTTGCTGTCGACGCCGGTCGCCGCCGACTGGCTCGGCCAGAAAGGCAAGTGGCAGCTGGTTTACCTGATGCCTGACGAGTGCGATGAGCTTTGTGCCGGTGCACTGTTTAACCTGAGGCAAATACCGCTTGCTGTCGGGGCAGGCCAGGACCGGGTGGGAAGCGTGCTGCTGGTGACTGAGACGAACCAGGCGGAAGACGACCAACTGCAGGGTGTGGAGCAGGTACTGGCGCCAGATCATGTGATAGAGCAGCTCCGGACGCTGGAATACGGTGCTCGGGCTATCTACATCGCCGATCCCCTCGGCAATGTCATGATGGCCTATCCCCTGGTCAGGGGACGTGCTGCGATTCTTGCTCAGGGCAAGGATTTGCTGCGTGATCTGAAGCGGTTGCTGAAGGTATCAAAGATTGGCTAAGGAGTGGCTATGGGGTTGTTTCGTTTTAAATATCTTGTTTATGTAACCTTTGTGCTCTCTCTCTGCGTGATTGCACTGGGTGCCTATACGCGGCTGACTGAAGCCGGGCTCGGCTGTCCGGACTGGCCGGGCTGTTATGGTTTTGCCACCGTTCCCCAGACCAGTGAGCAACAGCTTCAGGCGCTGGCAGCGTTTCCTGACAGTCCGGTTGATGTCGAGAAGGCCTGGAACGAAATGCTCCACCGCTACCTGGCCGGAACGCTGGGGGTGTTTATCCTGATCATTAACCTGGTAGCCTGGCGGCGAAAGAATACCCCGCGGGGTCTGCCGGCGCTGCTGCTGGGTACGGTGATCTTCCAGGCCGTGCTCGGAATGTGGACGGTGACGATGTCATTGATGCCGGTGGTGGTGATGGGGCATTTGCTGGGAGGGTTTACCACCGCGGCCTTGCTGCTGTTGCTGGCGCTGCGGGTACGCCGCCGCGAAGCCCGGATTGTCAGTCAGTTTCACCGGCATTCCTCATCCCATTCACTAACGGGCGCATCACTGCTGGCGGCCGTGGCCTTGGCGGTGACTATCGGTCAGGTGGCGCTAGGGGGCTGGACGGCGGCCAATTATGCGGCTGTTGTCTGTACCCAGCTGCCGATATGCGAAGTGGACTGGCAGCGGCATTTTGATCTCTCGGCTTTTAATCCGATCCAGCCAGAGCACGACAGCTACCAGTATGGCGTCCTTAATTTTCCCCAGCGCGTCTCTATACATGTCGCCCACCGGCTGGGGGCGGCGTTAACCACCGTGGTCTTGCTGGTACTGGTTTGGCGGTTGTGGCAGTTCGCTATCCTGCGCGGGCTGGCACTGGCAGTCAGCGGCGTTTTGCTGCTACAGCTGTCATTGGGGATCACCAATATTGTTGCCAGCCTGCCGCTGCTGGTGGCCGTTGGGCATAACGTCGTCGGGGCAATGCTGCTGCTGACGCTGGTGGCAGCAAACTACCAAATTTACAGCTATCGGACACCGCTTCGAAGTCATTGGAATAATGCTAGGGAGGGCTGAAATCATGGCTAAAATACAGTTGGCTGGCAGCGCCAGCCTTAAAATAGCCCGTCATCGCCAGCGGGTTTGGCAGGATTACCTGACCATGACCAAACCCAAGGTGGTGGCGATGTTGCTGCTGACCGCACTGGTCGGAATGTGTTTGGCAGTCTCGGGTATCCCGCCGCTGAAGGCGGTGGTCTTTGGTCTGGTGGGTATCGGCTTGCAGTCGGCGGCGGCTGCCGCCTTTAACCATGTGCTGGACCGGCGTTTTGACGCCCAGATGGCCCGGACCCACCACCGTCCGCTGGCCAAGGGGCGGATCGAAACCCCCAAGGCGGTTGCCTTTGCTTCTGTCCTGATGGTGGCTGGTTTTGCCTTGCTGTGGCAGTTGAATGCCCTGACGGCCTGGCTGACCTTTGCCAGCCTGATTGGTTATGCGGTTATCTATACGGTGTGGCTGAAGCATGCGACGCCGCAGAATATCGTGATCGGTGGGCTGGCCGGGGCGGCACCGCCGCTGCTGGGCTGGACGGCGGTAACCGGGCAGCTCGATCCGCATGCCCTGTTGCTGGTGATGCTGGTGTTTACCTGGACCCCGCCACACTTCTGGGCGCTGGCTATTCACCGCCGGGATGATTATGCCAAGGCCGGGATCCCGATGCTGCCGGTTACCCATGGGATTGCATTCACCAAGACCATGGTGTTGCTCTATACCGTTTTGCTGGCGCTGGTTGGTTTGTTGCCGTGGCTGACCGGAATGAGCGGCGCCCTGTACCTGATCGGTAGTACGGTGCTGAACCTCGGTTTCGTGGCCTATGCTGCCAAGTTGAAGTTTGCCGACTCTCCCGGCCACGCATGGGCAACGTTCAAGTATTCCATCTGGCACCTGTTGGCGCTGTTTGTGGTCTTGCTGGCCGATCACTGGTTACAGGCCTGGTGGTAAACCTTATTTGTAGGCAGTTATGTAAGGGTTTGCTGACACTGGGTGATATCTGTCTACAAGCGATAAAAAAACTTATCCATGGCGCATCAGGATGCGGTTAGTGCAAACAAAGAGTTATGTTTTTTCAACTCTAATTGGTCAATTTTGCGGCAAAAAAGGGCTACACATGGGGCAGGCTATTTGTTTAAAATGCGCTCAATTATTGAACAGGTAGTGTAAATGAAACAAGCAATCGTTGGCTTCATATTGGCCGTTATGGCGCTGGGCTGGGGAACTTCCGCACTGGCGAGTATGCAGGGCAAGACGCTAAAAGTCACCGCGACGGCCTATAATTCGGTACGGGCGCAAACCAATAGCAATCCGACTATTGCAGCCTGGGGAGATCGCCTGAAGCCGGGGATGAAGGTGATTGCCGTATCCCGTGATCTGCTGAAGATGGGGATCACTCACGGAACCAAGGTGAAAATTTCTGGCCTGCCGGGGGAATACGTGGTGCTGGATAAAATGAATAAGCGCTGGAGCCGCAAGATTGATATCTATATGGGCAAAGATATCCAGGCTGCCAGAAACTGGGGACGCCGCTCGGTGACGATTACCGTCGTTGAGTCGTAATAGCCAGGTGCCAAGCCACTAGGCGAAGAACGAAGCAAAGTGCGGCAGATATAAAAAGCGAGAACCTCGGTTCTCGCTTTTTTTATACTGCGGTTGGGCAGTTAGTAGTAAGAGTGCTCACCACGGGCGTGCTCAGTAACATCACGCACACCGGTCAGCTCACCGCTGAACTGGGCCAGCAGCTCTTTCTCGATCCCTTCCTTCAGGGTGACATCGACCATTGAACAGCCGTTACAGCCGCCACCGAACTGAAGGATAGCGACACCCTCTTCGGTGATTTCTGCCAGAGAGACATGACCACCGTGGCCTGCCAGCTGCGGGTTAACCTGAGTCTGGATAACGTAGTCGACACGCTCCATCAGCGAGGCATCGTCAGACACCTTGCGAACTTTGGCGTTTGGCGCTTTCAGCGTCAGCTGCGAGCCCATTTTGTCGGTGACAAAGTCAATTTCCGCCTCTTCAAGAAACGGCAGGCTTAGCTCGTCGATAAAGGCAGAGAACAGCTCAAGCTTAATCTCAGTATCGCTGGCTTCGACGGCTTCCGGTGGGCAGTAGGACACGCCGCACTCTGCGTTTTGAGTACCAGGATTAACCACGAATACTCGGATGTTAGTGCCTTCCGGCTGCTGGGCAAGAAGTTTGCCAAAATGCTGTTGAGCACTTTCAGAAATAGTAATCATAGACACGACGTAATACCTGACTTATTTAGTAAGACTAATTCTATTCTACTCTTAGACGCCCTTTGTATCACCCCCTAATCGTTGTGACTATGCTTTAATCACATTTCTGGCGACTTTCTGCGATTATTTCCGTGGCGGGGTATAGCAGAGACAGTAGATATCGACCTGCCGGACTCCGCCGCGCAGGAGTAGGTGCGTCAGTTCTGCCACCGTACTGCCTGTGGTGACGACATCGTCGACGATGGCGACATGCTCAGGCAGCTGCTTTGCTTTAAGTATAAAGGCTTGGTTGAGGTTTTTCTGGCGCTCGCTTTTGCTCAGCTCGCGCTGGGCCGGGGTATGGCGGGTCCGGCTTATCGCATTGTGCAGGCACAGGCTGTCTGTTTCACGGGCCACCACCCGGGCCAGCAAGGTACTTTGGTTGAAGCTGCGGGAAAGTCGGCGCAGCGGGTGAAGCGGAACCGGGATGACGGCGGGGGCCGGGTGGGTAATGTGTCGGCCAAGCAGGTGTCCGAGCGGCTCTGCCAGCCAGAACTTACCGCCGAACTTGAGCTGGTGTACCAGCTGGCGCAGGGGAAAGTCATACTCGCCGAGCCGGTAGAACTGCTGCCAGGGCGGCGGCTTCGACAGACAACGGCCGCACTGGCTGGATGGCTGCAGCGTGGTGGCGCCGCACCGGGCGCAATAGGGAGGCCGGGGAAAGCGGTCGAGACAGTGCCGGCACCAGAGTTGCTCATGCCGGCATAGCGGCAAGTGGCACAGTTGGCAGTGCTGGTTGGGCCATTGAAAGATTGATCTTAGCGAGAAAGGGGATAACATCCTAACTATCCTGTCGGGCTGATTATTGCCTGTTCGTGCGATTCATAGAGGGAAGTGTAAATGACTGCCAAGCTACACTGGCAAACTGAAGGCCAAGGTTCGGATCTGGTTCTCATTCATGGCTGGGGCATGAACGGGGCCGTTTGGCAGCAGCTATTGCCATTGCTGACGCCGCATTTTCGGGTGCACTTGGTCGACTTACCCGGCTATGGTCACAGTCGTGAACATCATGCTGGCAATATTGAAGAAATGGCATACCAATTGCTTGAAAATTCACCAGAGTCTGCAATTTGGTTGGGCTGGTCCCTTGGCGGGCTGGTGGCTACCCAGGCTGCCATTCAGGCACCTGAGCGGGTGAATGCACTGGTAACGGTTGCCAGTTCCCCGCGTTTTGCAGCCGAAAACACATGGCGAGGTATTAAGCCCCAGGTACTGAACGATTTTCAGCGCCAGCTGAGTGATGACTTCCAGCTGACCGTTGAGCGCTTTATGGCGCTGCAGGCAATGGGAAGCCCGACGGCAAGGCAGGATATCAAACTGCTGAAGCAGGCGGTGCTATCGCGTCCCCAGCCCAATCCAAAGGCGCTGGCGTCCGGATTGCAGCTGTTGGCCGATGTTGATTTGCGCGAGCAGCTGGATCAGATCTCTCAGCCCTGGCTGCGCTTGTACGGGCGGCTTGACGGCCTGGTGCCGGTGAAGGTTGCTGCCGAACTGGATGCGCTGGCACCCCGGTCCGAGCGGCAAGTGTTTGCCGCGGCATCGCATGCCCCGTTCATCTCGCACCCCGAGGAGTTTGTGAAGGCACTACGGACCTTCATCGGGTAGGCTTAACGGAATACTGGTCATGTGTGGCGCATCGGTAACATTTTATTAAACTTTTCGAAAATGATGCCGATACATTAAAAATGGAGTTGCTCTGTAAAGGAGAGAGGCCATAATGACAGTAGGAAGTGTTGCGAATACAACTGTTTATTCGCCTGCGACGCTAAAAGCGTCGGCTGCAGCTTCAGCCAAGACCAATGAAGGGAGTCAGACGGCTGAGCAAACCCGTTCCGTGAAAACCGGCGAAAGCTCCGTATCGATCTCCGAGGAGGCGAAACGGATGCAGGCGGCAGACACGGGCAAACAGAAAACTGAAGCTGATGATGGTACGCAAACGACGCAGCTCGCTGAGTCGTTCGCCTATGGTGCATTGGGTATGGATCACCCCGATGAAGTGAAGCAAAATACCGATGATTTCTATACTGCAGGGCAAGTGCTGTCAGCCCTGGGTACGGTAGCGACGGTGTTGCTTGCAATCGCCTGATTGACCCCGTCAGCTGATGCCCGGAGAAGAGCGTCAGCATGATTGTTTCCCCAGTACAGGTAGGAGCGCCAACCGTAGCTCCTTCAGTGAACCCGCCTACCGAACAGGTCGCGCGGGATAATCGCGTTCGTGAAAAAATCGTCCCACCGACCCAAACCGCCGAATCTGCGCGGGAGAAACCACTCAGCAGCGATGAAAAACAGTTAAAGAAGCCTTCCTGGGATCCCAGCGAGCACCCCGACTATCATGAGCTTGCCGTTACCGAGCAACAGTATGGCTATCAGGAGGATTTCGAGCAGCTGGTCAAGGCGCTGTCAGCCGATAGCTATATGGCCGATGTAAGCGAGCTGGGCTATTCCATGCACATTCAGCTGCCGAGAGACTTGCTTGAGGAGCTGGAGAAAATCAGCCAGGTCGAGCGCACCAAGGGGGTTGTCGCCCACCGCTACGCACAGGCCGCCGTGCCTAACCCGCCGACGGAATATCTGGTGGTGTTATAGGAATTGATTCAGACCCTAGAAAGAGCAGGTTCGAGGAAAAGCAAGAGCAGAGTACTTCTTGCAACTTTTGGATCTTGGTCTGCAGAAGCCATATAAAAAGAGCCAGCATGAAAATGCTGGCTCTTTTGCTTTCACTCGAGGCTCGTTGTTAGCCCTTCGTTACTGCTTATTTCTTTTTCGCGTTGGCAAAGGCTGCGGCAAAGGCACCGCCCATGGCGCTGTTATTGCCTTGGCCTTGTTGGCCGCCGCGGTTGCTATTGCCTCGCGGCTGGCGCTGCTCGCGAGGCTGCTGGCGCTGGCCTTGCGGTTTGCGGGCCGGTTTCTCTTGTCCCGGCTCATCGTTGAGGCGCATCGACATGCCGATCCGCTTGCGTTGCAGGTCGACCTCCATCACTTTCACCTTGACGATATCACCGGCTTTGACCACCTCGCGCGGATCCGACACAAACTTGTCAGACAGCGCCGAGATGTGGACCAGTCCGTCCTGGTGGACACCGACATCGACGAAGGCCCCGAAGTTGGTGACATTGGTGATCACGCCCTCGAGTACCATGCCCGGGATCAGATCTTTGACCTCGTTGACGCCTTCGGCAAACGTGGCGGTCTTGAACTCCGGACGCGGATCGCGGCCCGGCTTGTCCAGTTCGCTGATGATATCGGTGACTGTCGGCAGGCCGAACTTCTCATCGGTGTAGTCGGCAGGCTTAAGGCTACGGAGGAAGTCGCTGTTGCCGATAATGGCATCGACCGGCTTGTCATTGCTGGCGGCAATAGCTTTGACCACCGCGTAGGATTCAGGGTGTACCGCCGAGCTGTCGAGCGGGTTCTTGCCGTTCATGATGCGGAGGAAGCCGGCACACTGCTCGAAGGCTTTCGGCCCGAGGCGCGCCACTTTCTTCAGGGTGGTACGGGCATCAAAACGGCCGTTCTCGTCGCGGTAGCTGACAATATTCAGGGCAATGGTGGTGTTCAGGCCTGCAACCCGGGTCAGCAGCGCCGGTGAGGCGGTGTTGACGTCGACACCGACGGCGTTTACACAGTCTTCCACGACCGCATCCAGACGCTTGGCCAGCATGCTTTGGCTGACATCGTGCTGGTATTGGCCGACACCGATGGATTTCGGATCAATCTTCACCAGTTCGGCGAGTGGATCCTGCAGGCGGCGGCCGATAGATACGGCACCACGCAGGGAGACATCCAGGTTAGGGAACTCGTTGGCTGCCAGCTCCGAGGCCGAGTAGACCGAGGCACCGGCTTCGCTCACCATGACACTCTGGACTTTCAGGTTGTTGTCTTTGATCAAGTTGGCGACAAAGCTGTCTGTTTCACGTGAAGCAGTGCCGTTACCAATCGCGATCAGGTTGACGTTATGTTTGGTGATCAGCGCTAACACCGTTGCTTCTGACTGGGCAACCTGACGCTGCGGCTGATGCGGGTAAATAGTGGCAGTATCGAGCAGCTTGCCGGTCTGATCGACAACGGCTACCTTACAGCCGGTACGCAGGCCCGGATCCAGCGCCAGGGTGATACGCGGCCCGGCCGGCGCTGCCATCAACAGGTCTTTGAGGTTGTCGGCGAATACCTGCATGGCACCGTCTTCGGCTTTCTCGCGCAGTGCGCTCATCAGCTCGGTTTCCATGTGCATCAGAATTTTGATCCGCCACGCCCAGCTGATCACCTGTTTGCGCCAGGTATCGGCAGGCTGGCTGCCGAGGTTCACGCCGTAGTGATCGGCAATCATGATCTCGCAGTAAGAGCCGCGGACGCCTTCCTCCTGCTGGGGATCGGCGTTCAATGATAGCTGCAGAAAACCTTCGTTCCGGCCGCGGAACAGGGCCAGGGCACGGTGCGACGGAACGTTTTTCAGCGGCTCGTTGTATTCGAAGTAGTCCTTGAACTTGGCGCCTTCCTGCTCTTTGCCATCAACCAGACGGGAGGTCAGCTCGGCATTGCTTTGCAGGTGGCGGCGGACTTTGTCCAGCAGCGCGGCGTCTTCGGCAAAGCGTTCCATCAAAATGGCACGGGCACCATCAAGGGCAGCCTTGGTGTCGGCAACGCCCTTGTCGGCATCCACATAGCCTGCTGCTGTGGTTTCCGGCTCTTGGCTCGGTTGCTGCCACAGCGTGTCGGCAAGTGGAGCCAGGCCTGCTTCAATGGCAATCTGTCCTTTGGTACGACGCTTTGGTTTATAAGGCAGGTACAGATCTTCAAGGCGGGTCTTGCTGTCGGCCCCGGTGATTTCTGCTGCTAGCTCTGGGGTCAGTTTGCCCTGCTCGGTAATGGATTTGAGGATAACCTGGCGGCGATCGTCCAGCTCGCGCAGGTAACCGAGGCGGGATTCCAGGTTACGAAGTTGGGTATCGTCCAGTCCTCCGGTGACTTCCTTACGGTAGCGGGCAATAAAGGGCACCGTGTTACCGTCATCTAACAGAGTGACTGCTGCTGTGATTTGCTCGTTGCGAACATTCAGCTCGCTGGCAATCATCTGATTAATAGCGTTGCTCATCCGTTGTATCTCTTGGTTGTCGTTAACCCGCCCATTCTACGGAGGAATGGAGGAGTAGCAAGGCGTGATCTGTTAAGAGTATGTCAGTGCCCGTTAAGCGTAGGCGGTTGGGAGCAAGAATGCGATATGGCTTCAGAGTGAGGGGAATCGCGCTTTACTCACGAGTCAGCAGTAAATGCAGGCACTAACTCGTGAAAGGCGGGGGAAAGGGTTACAGAGACGGTTCCGATTCACCGGCACCGCGGCGGGAGGTATCGCTGGATTCGACCAGAATTGCGCCGGCAGCCTGTTTGATCCGTTGCCAGTGGGTTTCATCGACGGTGATGCCTTCCTGCCAGGCTTGCACCTGGGTTTCAGCCAGGGTCTGCGACGAGATATGGTGATCGAACTCGGCGGCGGAAGGCAACGGGATAGGCTGGGTGCTGATCTCAATCCTCAGGCTGTGCAGGCACGACGGTTGCTTGGCTGGCCGGGCAGAGACAAATAGTTCGGGGTTGACGCAGCCTTTGTTAAGCACATACACGACATGCCTGGGAGCGTGGCCGTTATACCAGGTCGCTTTGACCGACAGCCCCTTGGCAGCCAGCTTGACCAGTTCACCAAAGGCCAGCCAGCGGTTATGGCATTGCTGGATATCGAGGGTAATGTTGTTTCGGCCAATAAGTTTTTCAAGGGTGAAATCAAGCACTGTCGGCAGGTGGCAGAGAATGCTGCAGCCGTGCAGGTTGGCTGTGAGCTGGGCTTCAGAGGTGGCATCGACATCCACCGGACAGTCGCGTTCCTGCTGCAGGAAGTCCAGCGCCTTGACGAAGTGTTCGACGCCGTTGAGGCCCACCATTTCCAAATCAGCAACCATATTGGCTATCATGTCGGCTTCACCACAGCTGCGTCGCAGGCCGGTAAAGGCTTTGCCTGTCAGTACGACCAGTTCGTTGTGTGAGACTTGCATCATGCGTTGTCCTCCGGCTGAGAGCTTGTGTTGGCAGTGGTGTCGGTAGCTGTGTCGGTAGTGGTGTCGTTGACTGGCAGTAGCGGGAATAACCATTCGCCGTCATGTATTTCATCGCAAAGGGGCGCGCCCTGGAAAAAGGTCACCCGTACCCAGCGATCCGAGCGCGGGTCAAACTTGGTGGCACCAAACATGGCCAGCTTGCAGCGCAAGAGATGCATTGGCAGTGCTGTCTGGCTGAGCACGTTCATCTGAATGTCGCCCATCGGGCAATGGCCCAGGGTCCAGGCTCTACGGGCGATGGAGCGGAACTGTGGCTGCTTGAGCAGAAACTCCGCCAGCGAGCATTGGCCGGATTCTGCTGATAGTGCCTGGTTTAAGCGGTAAACCTGACGGGCAATATCGAGCCCGAGCTCTCGGTCTTCACCCGGTTCCTGACCTCGAATACCCATTCGCGGTTCTTCTTTGTCCTCCGAACGGTACCAGAACCAGTAGGTGTTTTCCGGCTGATTGAAATCGATGTCCAGCGCCCAGCGGTACCGGGTAGCGAGCAGTTGCTGCAGATCACTGACGGTAATACCCGGACTCAGGACTAGGTTCTCATCGGCATTCATGGTGTTTTCGAAGTTGTCGACATCCTCAGGGTAGAGCTCCAGCAGGCAGGCCAGGGCAATTTCCTGTGCCTCGTAGCTATAGCGTTGGTTCTGCTCCAGCCAGTGCTGCCAGGCTTGGTGCTGTTTTGCTGCGAATGGCAACGAGCTGATCACAGCTTCGATGTCACTGACAGCCTGATGGTTCAATGCCCGCTGGTGATCGTCAATCGTGACGACCTGCTGCAGGTGCAGGCAGGCACGCTGGAGCAGCGGAATTATTGTCTCGCAACCCGCCGGAGTCACTGTCTTATTGCTGATAACAGCAACGGCTTTTTCTCGCTCGGACAACCACTGGTCGACGATGCGGGGGTGGTTGATGAGGTAAGGTGCCATGCCCAGTCCGGTTGCATTGCCGACACCCAGGTACCGCTGGAGGGGACGTGCCAGCTCGACAGCCTCGTCGCCACCTTGCTGCCTGGCAAGGAAGTGGATCCAGTCGAGGCTGAACTGGCGCAACATATATACGGCGCACATCTGGGCGCTGAAGGAGAGGTTGAAGTCGCAGTTGTTTTTTAAAATCTCGAAGTCGGCAATACCGAACTTGCCGTTACCGTAGACGGCAGTGGTACGCAGAATATAGCCGACACTGGCAAGTACCTGGCTGTCAGGCTGGCGGCCCCGGGACAGGGCTTCGACCAGGTGGTCAAACACCCGGACGCTTTTGTTGGCTCGAGCAAGTACGAGCACTTTGCTGGAGTTCCTGCCGGCTTCCTGGAGCGGCACATTGCTTTGCAGCTGGGTCAATAGCGCATCGTCTACATCGCCTTGTACCAGGGCGAAAGTGATATCCCACTTTTCCGCGATAACCCGGTCGTTACGCTCTTCATCGGCGATGGCATCGGAAAAGACTACCAGATGGTAGTGGTTATCGGGTGTTTGCAGGCGATAGATCGCCGTACCGAATCCGAGCTCGGACAAAGCCCAGCGATATTGGCTAACTTGCCAGTGCTGATTGGCCATCCGGCGGATCAGGCTCCTGACGAAGCTGATCCGGGTCTGATGCATGGCGCCTAGTCGCTCCGGGGCCATGACGGTATCCGGGTGACGAAGTTGTGGTTGGGTTCCAGTACAACGATGTGCATCCATTTTGCTCACCATATCCAAGTTGTCTGAGCCGGTGACGGCTCACTATTATTATGGAAGGCAGCTCGACAGGCTGCCTGATCTTAGCTGTAAAGCGTGGTGTAGGGCAGTGCGTGGCTTATAAGCCTTGTTCCTTTGCCATCTTGAGTGCCAGCTTTGGCGCGTCCCAGAGTGACGGCAGCAAGATGAGTGAAACAGGTACTGCGGTAATGACTATGAAGGACTGCAGGGCAGAGACACCGCCCGAACCGAGCGAGATCAGGATGATTGCTGTCAGTCCCATCATGATCCCCCAGAAAGTACGAATAAACGCATTGGGCTCTGTCTCGCCGCTGATCACGACACTGATGGTATAGGTCATCGAGTCGCCGGTGGTGACGATAAAGATAGTCGTCAGGATCAGAAACAGGATAGAAACAATTAACGGGAACGGCAGTTGCTGGGTGATGGCCAGCAGGGCACCCGGCAGGTTGAAGCCTTCGAAGGCTTTGCTCACCGAGCCCGGATCGGCAATTTCAAAGGCAACCCCAGAGCCACCGACGATAGTGAACCAGAAGCAGGTGATCAGCGGAGCAATGATGCTCAGGGTCATAACCAGCTGGCGAATGGTACGGCCGCGTGAAATGCGGGAGATAAAGATGGCCATCATCGGGCCGTAACCCAGGAACCAGCCCCAGAAGAATACCGTCCACCAGCTCAGCCAGCCCTCGTCACCGCGGTAGGTCGCCATCGGCACAAAGTTGTCGAGCATGGCGCCGACGCCTTGCAGGTAGCCGTTAATAATAAAACCCGTCGGGCCAACCAGCAGCAGGTAGGCCATTAGCGCAACAGCCAGAATGATGTTCCAGCGGCTCAGGATCTGGATCCCGCGGTTCAGCCCGCTCAGCGCCGACAGTGTATAGATTGCGATGGCAAAAAGGATGATGATGAACTGGGTGGTGAAGCCATCGGGAATATCGAACAGCGAATTCAGGGCAAAGCTGATTTGCAGGCCAAGGAAACCAATAGGGCCGATGGTGCCGGCTGCAACGGCAATGATACAGCAGGCATCGATGGTGTTGCCCATTGCCCCTTTCAGCGCACGCTCACCCAATAGCGGGTACAGCAGGGTGCGAGGCTGCAGCGGTAGACCTTTGTCATAGTGCAGGTGCATCAGGACAATGGAAGTCAGGCTGCCGGTAATGGCCCAGGCCAGGAATCCCCAGTGCATGAACGACTGTGACAAGGCATTGATGGCGGTCTGCCATGGGCTGTCAGGCACGCCATACAGCGGCGGCGGGCTGACATAGTGGGCAATCGGCTCTGCCGCCGCCCAGAATACGCCGCCGCCGGCGAGCAGGGTGCAGAGCAGGATGGCTATCCAGCGGAAGCTGTCGATTTCCGGTGTATCCAGGCTGCCCAGTCTGACATGGCCGGTTTTACCGGCCGCAAGGGCCAGGCCGATCAAAAAGGTCAGCAGTAACAGGATTTGCCAGTACGGGCCGAAAAAGGTAACCGACCAGGAGAAGCCGGTATTGACGAAGGTGGAGAGCAGGGCATTGTCATACAGGGCGAGGGCAACGAACAGGGCGATAAACCCACCGCTTAGCCATTGCACCGGGCTTTTCAGTCCCAGTTTGTCTGATGCGGTTTGCTGCTTTGCCGATGGATGACGGGTCATAGGCTGTGCTTTAGCTGTGTTCATGATGTCGGACATACAATGTCTCCAGACGTTATCGGATTTGCATGGGCAAAAAACGTAATGGTGACGGCCTGCATAAGAGTATAGTTATGGGCAGGCGGTCAGTTATTTGGCGGGCGCGAGGCCGTCTTTCAGGAAGCTGAACCAGTTTCCTCCCATGATCTGGCTTGTTTCCGTGTCGCTGAATCCTTGTTTCAACAAGCCGTTATAGATGTTCTCCATCCCTTCGGTACCGCTGAACCAGGGCAGAGCATCCGGCCAGCCGGCATTGCTGGACGAGCCTTCGCCATAGTCCATGGCCTTCGACCAGCGGCCGTTGCGCATCCACTCCAGCACTGCCTGCGGTTGGTTCAGGCAAAGATCGCTGCCGATACCCAGGTGTTCCACCCCGATCAGCTCTGCGGTGTCGGCAATCATCTGACAGAAGCGTTCCAGCGAGCACTGGCTGCCGTCCGGCAGGTGAAACGGGTAGAGGCTGAAGCCGAGTAATCCGCCGCGGCTGGCCAGCGACTTGATGACCTCGTCGGATTTGTTGCGCAGCGCGTCGTGGGCCGAGGCCGGGTTGGCATGGCTGATACAGATTGGCCGGGTTGACAGGTCAATCGCCTCGAGGGTCGAGCGCTCGGCACTGTGTGACATATCGATGATCATCCCGACCCGGTTCATCTCCGCGATGGCCTGCTTGCCAAAGCGGGTGATTCCGCTGTCTTCCTGCTCATAGCAACCCGTCGCCAGCAGGCTCTGGTTGTTGTAGGTGAGCTGCATGATCAGCAGCCCCTGCTTGCGCATGATTTCGATCAGGCCGATTTCATCATCAATCGGCGAGCAATTCTGGGCCCCGAAAAAGATACCGACCTTTCCTGTTTTCTTGGCCGTTTCGATATCGGCCATGCTCATTACAGGCATGATAAGGTCGCTGTGCTGCTCGAAGTGGCGGTTCCACTCGGCAAAACGGGTGAGGGTTTCGCGGGCGGTTTCGTGATACACCAGCGTGGCATGTACCGCGGTGATCCCGCTGGCCTTAAGTGTTTCAAAGTAGGCCCGATCCCAGTTGCAGTACTGCAGCCCGTCGATGATGATGCGATCCTGATACATAAAAGCTCCTTAGTAAGGGCGCTGGTAGGCAGTTTTCACTACGGTGTAGAACTCTTTGGCGTACTGGCCCTGCTCGCGGGGACCAAAGCTTGACTGCTTGCGGCCACCGAACGGGACATGATAGTCCGTACCTGCCGTTGGCAGGTTCACCATGACGCAGCCTGTTTGTGCCTGCTGCTTGAACAAGGCACTGGTTCGCAGGCTCTGGGTGATAATGCCGCCAGTCAGGCCGAAGCGGGTATCGTTGACCGTGGCAATGGCTTCATCCAGATCGGCGACACGAATAACACTGGCCATCGGGGCAAAGACTTCTTCCTGGTTGACGTCCCAGTGGTTCTGGGTGCCAAGGAATAGGGTGGGTGCCATGTAGTAGCCGTCATGTTCCAGGCTGAGCTTTTCGCCGCCGAAAGCCAGTTCGGCACCGTGCTGGCGGGCCTTTTCAATCCAGTCCAGGTTTGACTGCAGCTGGTTGCCATCGACTACCGGCCCCATGAACACCCCGTCTTCGAGGGCATGGCCGATTTTGAGCGTACTCATGCGCTTGATGAGTGCCTCGACATAGGCATCATGGATGCTGTCAACCACTACCAGCCGTGATGAGGCAGTGCATTTCTGGCCGGCGCCGGAGAAGGAACCCATGATGGTTGCCTCGACAGCTGTGTGGATATCGGCATCGTCGGCAACGACCAGGGCGTTCTTGCTGCCCATTTCAAGCTGGCAGCGAACAAAGTTGGGTGCTGTGGCGGCAGCGACCTTACGGCCGGTATCAACCGAGCCGGTGAAGCTGACGGCATTGATTTGATCGGAGTTGATCAGGGTATTGCCAACCTCGGAACCACTGCCAAGCACCAAATTGAAGGTCCCTGCCGGCAGACCCTGGCGGTGAATGATTTCAGTCAGGGCAACGGCACTGGCTGGCGTCAGGTTGGCCGGTTTCCAGATCACGCTGTTGCCGAAGGCCAGTGCCGGGGCAATTTTCCAGGCTGCAGTGGCTGTCGGGAAGTTCCAGGGCGAAATGATAGCCACGACGCCGACGGCTTCCCGGTTGACTTCGACCGAGACACCCGGACGAACAGACTCGGCAATATCACCCATCTGACGCAGCACTTCGGCCGCGTAGTACTGGAAGAACTGACCGGCACGGTAGATTTCTCCGCGCCCCTCGGCAAAGGGCTTGCCTTCTTCGCTCGACAGCAAGGTGCCCAGTTCGTCACAGCGGGCGATCAGCTCGTCGCCAATGGCCTGCAGTACTTTTTGTTTTTGCTCCAGCGGCGTTTTTTCCCACTCGGGCTGTGCCGCTCTGGCGGCATCGATAGCGTGCTGAACCTGCTGCTGGCTGGCCTGGGCAAATTCTCCGAGGTTCTGGCTGATATCAGATGGGTTGATGTTGCTGATAGTCGTTGTGCCTGACTGCCACTCACCGGCAATGTAGAGGGCTTTTTCTGCGTCAAATGTCATGGGACTGTCCTTGAAATAATGCGTGATCTGATCCGGTTTTCCGATCAGCCTTTATATGTAGTGCTAGATCTGTCTGTCATTGGTCACCGACGGCAGCGTAGACGACCAGCTCGACAAGCATCTCTTCCCGTGCCAGTCCGGCAACAACAACGGCGGCACGGTTAGGGTAAGGGGCGTTGAAATAATCGGCGTAAATCTTGTTGACCGTGGCCAGGTCGCTACGGTCGGTCACATAAATCAGTACCTGGAGGACGGCATCGGTCGAGACACCGGCGCACTCCAGGGTGTGGACCAGGTTATCCAGTGTCTGGCGGGTCTGGGCTTCAATTCCGCCCTCGATGACGCAGCCGGACTGATCGATAGGTATCTGTGCGGTGTACAGGGTGCCGTTGTTGACGACGGCCCACTCCAGAGGTGCCTTCGAGGCGAACAGTGATGTAGGAACGGCTTTTTTGGCTGCTGTGACTGACATATCTCACCTGTGATGTAACAAGAATGTTTCAATGTGGTTAAATAATGCACATAATAGGGTGATAAATCGAATGGTTTATTTCTGACACTTGATAAGTTTTTTTTATCAAAAAAGGCGGTGAATTGATCGTGTTGCAGGTATCAATAAGGACAATGATATGGACATGAAGCTACAGCAGCTGAAGCATTTCTCGCTGGTTGTGCAGGAGGGGGGCTTTCGGGCCGCTTCCGCCAAGGCGAACCGGTCTCAGGCGGCGCTGTCGACGTCGGTCAAAGAGCTGGAAAAAATCCTTGGTCAGCCTTTGTTTGAGTCTGGCCATAAAGCCAAACTGACCCCTTATGGCGAGGTCTGTCTTCCGAAAGTTGATCAGTTTCTTCGGTTATATCAGGCGCTGGATAGCGACTTGCGGGCGGCGGCTATCGGCCAGCAGGGGCAGGTTAGGATTGCCTGCGTGCCGTCGGTGGCGGCAAAGCTGATCCCCAAGGTGCTGGCACAGTTCAGTACCAGCTATCCGCAGGTGGAGGTCTCGCTGGTTGATGATAATGCCGCCGGGGTCGAGGCCAGGCTGCTGGCCGGGGAGGTGGATCTGGCACTGGGTAATTGCCTGCATGTCAACGACGAGCGGATTGATTTTACGCCGTTGCTGTCTGATCGGCTGGGGGTGGTGTGCTTGCATGATCACCCCATCGCAGCCATGGCCGACGGGGTGAAGTGGCGCCAGGTCACGGCGTATCCGTTTATCAAGAATGGCACCTGTAAACTGCTGGATCCGACCCCGGCCCGGGTCCTGAGTGAAAGTGCGCTGTATACCGTGGAAAACATAACTTCGTTGTTTTCGGTATTGTCGCTAGGGATTGGGGTCACGACACTGCCCAAACTGGCATTTCCCGAGACAGAAACGCCGCTGGTGTGGCGGCCTCTGATTGACCCTAAAGTCGAGCGCCAGATCGGGATTTTCCGTCTGTTTGACCGCCATATCTCGCCGGCGGCCAATGCCTTCTTTGCCCTGTGCTGCGAGCAACTGCAAGACCGGGAATATGCGCAGTAACGAGTTTGTAGTGAGCTGTCAGGTATAGCGGATACTGTTGACGAACCATTCCTTCTTGCCAGCCGGGGTGTTGACTTCGAATTCGTCGTCGACCTCTTTTTTCAGCAGCGCCCTCGCCATCGGCGAGTCGATGGAGATATAGTCATTGCGGCCATAGATTTCATCCGGACCGACAATGCGGAAGGTTTTGGTTTCGCCGTCATCGTTTTCGATCTCGACCCAGGCACCGAAGAAGACTTTGCCGTCCTGCTGAGGGGAATAGTCAACGACCTGGACGATTTCCAGCCGCTTGCGCAGAAAGCGTACCCGGCGATCAATTTCTCGCAGGCGCTTCTTGTTGTACTGGTAGTCAGCGTTTTCGCTGCGATCGCCCAGGCTGGCAGCCCAGGTGACTTTCTTGGTCACTTCCGGCCGTTCTTCCTTCCACAGGAAGTCTAACTCCTCTCTGAGCCTGGTATACCCCTCGCGCGTGATCAGGTTGGTTTTCATGGTGTGGATCCAAATCTGGTTGTAGGCTGGATAAATCTTCTAACGCTTTGACGGTGAGGTCAATCTTCGCGCTTGAATTGCTGCTGTTTCATCATGTTTCGGCTGCTGGCGGGAAAAGGCGAATAAGCTGGAAAAGAAAGAAGAAAAGAGAAAAGAAAAGGCGAGAGATATTGAAATCCTCTCGCCTTTGGTTGGTAGGGTAACAATCGACCAGATAAACGTTAGTATTTAAATTTGTTTAGCTTATCTTCCACGTCGCTGGTTTGCGTCAGCATTCCCTTTGCCTCATGGCTGGAAGTTTCTGCACTCTGGGCAGCCTTGCCGGTGATATCTGTGATCGTACTGATATTGCGGTTGATATCTTCCGTAACCTGATGCTGCTCCTCGGCCGCGGTTGCAATCTGACAGACCATCTCCTGCATGGTTGAGGTGGTTGCCATCAGCGCCTCAAGCTCCATGACGGCAGTTTTACTGCTTTCGATGCTGTTGCGACTGTAGGTCTGGCCGTTGGAAATAGCTTCAACTGTCAGTTGTATCTGGCTTTGGAAGCGGTCGATCATCTGCTGGATTTCTTCCGTCGAGTTCTGGGTCTTGGAAGCCAACTGGCGTACTTCATCGGCAACAACGGCAAACCCACGACCGTGCTCGCCGGCACGTGCGGCTTCTATTGCGGCATTTAACGCCAGCAAGTTGGTCTGATCGGAAATGCTGCGAATGACCTCGAGAATGCTGCTGATCTGGTGGCTCTGGGTCTCCAGCTCAACAATGGTCTCCGTGGAGCGCTCCATCTCCTCTCCGAGCTGGCTGATCATGTTGGCACTGTCATTGACCACGTCGCTACAGCGTGTAATCGCCTGGTTGGCTTCTTCTACTGAGCTGGCGGTATTGGCCACATTGTTAGCGACCTCGCTGGCAGTACAGGCCATCTCATTGATGGCGGTAGCGACTTGTTCCAGCTCCTGGCGTTGTTGCTGCACGCCCTGGTGCGAGGTTTCGGCGATACCGGCCGAGCGATTGGCAGACAACTTCAGATTTTCTACCGAGCCGGCAATATCGCGGATCATCCCCTGCAATGAGGCCATGAGGGTGTTAAGCCCGTGCATCAGCAAACCGGTTTCGTCTTTTCTGGTGACATCCAGGCGATAGGTCAGATCGCCGCCGGCCTGACCGAGCTGGCGGACGATATCCACCACTTGCTGAATTGGTGTGGAAATCCGCTTGGCCATCAGATAGAGCACAGCAAGGGCAAAGAGGGAGATCACCACGCCTGCAATCAGCTGGCTGTTGAGGAAGTCGCCGAACGAGCTGTTCAGCTCGCGTTGCAGGGCATTGATATCCGCTAGCAGCTCGGCCTTGGGGACCGAGATCCACAGCATCCACGGTGTATCGGTATTGCCGACCCGGATTGGTGTCACCAGGCTGGAGAATTCCTCTGTCGAGTTCCAGACTTGCTTACCGGCCTGGAACTGGGCTTTGCGCTGGCTCCAGTCAGACAGCACCTCACCGAGCGGGGAGACCGGGTTGGTGTCTCCGGCGACCACCCCGCGGTAGGTGATAATGCTGACATGGGAGTTCGGACCGAATTTATCGCGCTGGAGCTTGAGTGCCAGCTCGTTGATAAAGTTGACCGACAAATCGATGCCGAGCATACCGATAGTACGGCCGTTGGCCTTGATTGGGGTGACCAGATTGGCCATCAGCACCTGCTTGCCCTGTACATCATAGGCCCAGGGGTCGATCAGACAGCTGCGCCCGGTTTCCAGCGGGCAGAGATACCATTCGCTGACGCGGGTACCTGTTTTGGTCTGGTCCTGGATATAAAAGCGATCGGAATCTACTGCCGAGGGCTTGAGCTGGTTATCGTTGCCGCGAGTCCAGTAGACGTTGAACTGGCCCTTGCCGTCGATGGACTCATAGGTCGAATCTTTGCCATCCCATGCGTCGGGCTCGAAGGCGATATAGGCCCCCAGGAACTTCTGGTTACCGGCCAGCAGATCACGGACCATCAGCGAGAGGTCTTCGCGGCTCAGTCTGCTTGGCTTGTCAGTCGAGCCAGCCATCCCCGAGACGACACTGGCCATGGCTTCTGCCGAGTTCATCGCTACCGAGAGCTGGTTTTGGATCTGCTCGGAGTGAAACTTGCTGGTTTCTTCCAGCAGCTCGGTCAGCGTACTGTCAGCAAAGTTATAGGTTTTGCTGTGTACCATGTCCTCTAGCTGGCCGGAGTATTTCAGTCCGACCAGAAGCACCGCGACGAGTGAGAAAAACAGGCAGCTGGCAGCGCCGATTATGATTTGATGTCGTATAGACTTGAGTGAAATCATAATGCTATTCCGGCTTTGACGAGGTTGGCGGCATCCTTGGCGATAACTTTATGCATTGCTGTGGTCGGGTGCAGGCCGTCCCAGTACAGGTTGTTGTTCGGTTTGGCAATGACTTTGCCGGTAGCATAGCTGAAGGCTTCACCGGTGACATCGGTGATGGTGACAGCCAGATCGGCATCATGGTACTGGCCGTTTTGCTTTACTTCGTTGATCACCTTGTCAAACGCTGCAAAGGCGTCGAAGTGGAAAATCTCGATGTCCGGATGGCTTGATGCCAGTTGTTCCAGACCGGCTTTGAGTGCCTGGTTGTGCTGGCCGATAAACTGGGTGACTTTGTCTTGCTGGCCGGCAAACCATGGCGCATCGACAAAGTTTGGAATGTTTGCCGCGAGGATTTGTGTGGCCCCTGCGTCAATCAGGGATTCGATATCTTTCAGGGCAAGGGCGGCGGCCTTGTCACCGCTCTGGCCGAGATCGCCAAACAGGGTGAACCATAAATTGTTGGTACCACTCATATAGCTTACCAGCTCGCTGCCGCTGAACTGCCCCTTGTTGTGAATACGTTGCTGAATTTGCAGGCCGCTGTTTGACAGCACATCGAGGCCGGAGTTGGCGGTGAAGCCGTTGGCGGCATCAATATCGAGGAAGCGGCCCGGTCCGGACATGGCTCCACCGGTTGCCCAGTTGGTTCCGGCCAGCGGCTGATCCTGATAGTGGTAGCTGACTTGCTCACCGTCCGGGCCGGTTAATGCCAGGGTGCTTTCAATACGGCCGTGGGCGCGTGTCGGGGCTGGCATATCGAGAAAGGTCGCCAGGTATTCGGTCCAGACCGGTCCGTTGCTGAATCGGCCGTTGACGTTGGGTTCCAATGCCCGGATACCAATATTGCCGGAGGTCGCCTGGTTCATATCGACAGTGATAAGGTGCTTGTTACCCATATCGGACAGGCTGTCGCCGAAGTTTGAGATCGCATTAAAGTCCGCGGCGTGCAGGCTAAGAGGAAAAAGGGCAAGAAGAGCAGGGAATGTAAATTTGTTCATATCGTACTTATCTGTTTGTTTGACGTCGTGGAGGAAGTATTGTCGCTATGTCGCACGGGCATATTTTTCACCCGGATGCAGATAAAAACAGTTGTACTGCATGTTTTATCTGTTCGTATTTGCTCAGTGCAAATAGTTGATTTGCTCGGATTATATGGAAAGCGTTCCTGTTATCAAATTTATCAATGGACAGGGAGGGATATTCCTGACTTATGAGTTAACTTTGACTCGTTATGGGCTAAGAGACGTAATTGACGGTGGAAATTAGATCGAATTCGCACCTTTCCGACGGGATGGTGAACACACGACATACTCTGTAACAATTTGAGGTATGATTTAGCAGCACTGTTCAGCGTCTATCAGCTGTTGTCGAGTAAGATATGAATAGATTTCGATACTATTGTCGATGCAGGTAAGGTGAGATATGCAGGAAAATTACAAGATTCTGGTTGTTGATGATGACATGCGCCTACGCGCACTGTTGGAGCGTTATCTGTCGGAGCAGGGTTTCCAGGTTCGTAGCGTGGCCAACGGTGAACAGATGGATCGCTTGTTATCCCGTGAAACTTTCCACCTGATGGTGCTTGATTTGATGCTGCCGGGTGAAGACGGCCTGTCTATTTGTCGCCGGTTGCGTAATGCCAACAATATGTTGCCTGTCCTGATGCTGACCGCCAAAGGCGATGAAGTTGACCGTATTGTCGGGCTTGAGGTGGGGGCTGATGACTATCTGCCGAAACCGTTTAACCCGCGTGAATTGCTGGCCCGGATCCGTGCTGTGCTGCGTCGTCAGACCATAGAAGCACCCGGTGCGCCGAGTGTCGACAGTAAAATCATTGAGTTCGGTGATTTTCGCCTAAACCTGGGCACCCGTGAGATGTTCCGTGGCGAAGAGTCGATGCCACTGACATCCGGTGAGTTTGCCGTGCTCAAGGCGCTGGTTACCAATGCCCGGGAGCCGATGTCCCGCGACAAGCTGATGAACATGGCCCGCGGCCGTGAGTACTCGGCGATGGAGCGCTCGATTGATGTACAGATTTCCCGTTTGCGCCGGATGGTAGAGGAAGATCCGAGCCGTCCACGCTATATCCAGACAGTGTGGGGGCTAGGGTACGTATTCGTTCCTGACGGTAGCGAGGCCTAAGTGAGGCAACCATGATGCGGATGTCACCGCGCAGTACATTTACCCGTACACTTATTCTTCTGGCTGGCTTGCTGATTGCCAGCCAGATTTTTTCCTATCTGGCAGTCCTGAATTATGCGCTGTTGCCCAGCTTGCAGCAGTTCAACCGTATTCTGGCCTATGAAGTGCGGCTGATGCTGCGCGAGGATGTCGAGTTGGCCGACGGCAAGACCTTCCATCTCGATCCCCCTGTCCGTCGTCAGTTGCTCGAGCAGCTCGGGGTAACACTGCACCTCGAGGACAGCCCTGATCTCAGCGAGTATGAGCAGGCAACCCGAATCGAGTACCTCAGCGAAGAGATGACCCGTGAGCTCGGTGCGCCTACCGAGGTACGGCTGGTGCTGGGCGCCGACAGCTATGTGTTGTGGATGCGGTGCGATGCGATGCCAGGCTACTTTATGCGGATCCCATTGTCGGAGTTGCAGGAAGACGATTTCTCGCCCCTGTTTCACTACAGCCTGATCATTGCGTTTATGGTGATTGCCGGTGGCTGGCTCTTTATCCGGATCCAGAACCGGCCATTGGTTGCGCTGGAGCAGGCGGCGCTTCAGGTGGCCCGTGGTGAAACGCCGCCACACCTGCCGGAAAGAGGGGCATCGGAAATCCGTGCGGTGACCAAGTCGTTTAACCGGATGTCCGAGGGGATCAAGCAACTGGAAGATGACCGGGCACTGTTGCTGGCCGGGGTCAGCCATGACTTGCGCACCCCGCTGACCCGGATCCGTCTGGCGACAGAAATGATGTCGCCGGAAGACGGCTATCTGGCCGAGAGTATGATTAAGGATACCGAGGAGTGTAACGAGATCATCAGCCAGTTTATGGATTACCTGAAGTCGACCAAGCAGCTGGAAGAGGAAGATCTTGATTTGAATCTCCTGCTGCAGGAAGTGGCCGAGGCCGAAGGGGGTTATGAGCGCGAGATTGAACTCGAGCAGGGTGATATTCCCGGTATCGTGCGTGCCAATGGCGTGGCGATCAAACGCTCGATGGCCAACCTGGTTGTCAATGCGATCCGCTACGGCAACGGATGGGTCAAGCTTTCCAGTGGGGTGACCGCTGATCGCAAAATGGCCTGGTTCTGTGTCGAGGATGACGGTCCCGGGATTGAACCGGATCAGGTTGCCAAGATGTTTCAGCCCCTGACCCGGGGGGATTCTGCCCGAGGCAGTGAAGCCGAGGGGACCGGATTGGGTCTGGCTATCGTGCAGCGGATCATCGACCAGCATGAAGGGACAATCATGGTGACCAACCGCAGTGCCGGTGGCCTGAAAGTACAGGTTAGCCTGCCGCTGGTGGTGAGCAAAAAATAGCTAAACCGGCTTTATCCTGAAAGAGCAAACGTCAAAACCAAAGCGAGAGCCAAGAGGCTCTCGCTTTTTATGTGCGTATAGCTTATGTCGTTAGCGACACTTTCTTTGATTATTTTTTCTCTTCCGGTAGTACCAGATTCAGAACGATGGCCGTGATACCGCCTGCCGCCATCCCCGAAGACAAGATGCTTTTCACCCATTCCGGCATGAACTGGAGAATTTCCGGTTTCTGGGCAATGCCCAGGCCCATCGAGAAAGACAGGGCCATGATCAGAATGGCGCGGCGGTCGAGCTCGCAGCGGGAAATAATGCGGACCCCTGAGGCGGCAATGGTACCGAACATCACGATGGTTGCGCCGCCCAGCACGGGTTCAGGGATCAGCTGAACCAGATTGGCGACGCCCGGGAACAGCCCGAGCAGTACCAGCATACCGGCAACGAAGTAACCGATATAGCGGCTGGCGACACCGGTCAGCTGGATGATGCCGTTGTTCTGGCTGAAGGTCGAATTCGGGAAACTGTTTAATACCGAGGCCAGTGCCGAGTTGATACCGTCGGCAAGTACCCCGCCTTTAATGCGTTTCATGTAGACCGGTCCGGCTACAGGTTGCTCGGAGGTTTCCGAGGTGGCGGTAATATCGCCGATGGCTTCTAGTGACGTGATGGCAAAGACGATTACAAGCGGGATCAGCAGCGACCAGTCAAACCCCAAGCCGTATTGCATCGGCAGCGGGATGGCTATCAGGTCGGTATCGGCGGCGCGCGAGGTATCGATCATGCCGGTCAGCCATGCCAGCACGGTGCCGGCAGCCATCGCGATAACAATCGATGAAACACGCAGATATGGGTTCTTGACCCGGTTGAGCAGTACGATCAATCCCAGAACAGTGCCGGCCAGCATCAGGTTGTCGAGGCTACCGAAGCTGCCGTTTTCAATTGCGGCGTAGCCACCGCCCATTGACGTCAGGCCAATCTGGATCAGGGTCAGGCCAATCAGAGTCACCACGATACCGGAGACCAGCGGGGTGATCACGCGCTGGGCATGCTGAAGAACCCGGGAGATAAAGACCTCAGTCAGCGAGGCAACCAGGATAGTACCGAAAATGGCGGCCATCATGGTTGGGATATCGGCTCCGCCGGCTTTGAGCGCCAGGCCGGCACCAATAATCGGGCCAAGGAAGTTGAAACTGGTACCCTGAATCGACAGCAGACCGGAGCCGACAGGACCAAAGGTACGGATCTGGATGAACGAAGCCAGCCCTGAGGCAAACAGGGACATGCTGACGATGGTATTGGTATCGCTGGCCGGTACGCCCAGAGCCTGACAGATGATCAGCGACGGGGTGATCACGGCAACAAACATGGCTAGCAAGTGCTGGGTGGCGGCAAACAGGGTTTGTGGCAGTGGCGGCCTGTCTTCCAGACGGTAGATCAGATCAGAATTACGTGGTGTTTCGATGTCGCTATGCTGGCGGGTCATGGCCGTTTTTCCTTGGACTTACTTCGGTATCCCTTTGCGATGCGCTGAATGGGCACGGCGTTGTGAAAGCTGGTTATATCTGTGATTGCTGTTACTCAGATCCAAGCTGACACCGGGCGAAGTGAAAGTGGGTGAAATTTGTGCGCTATTTTAATTATCTTTCTGTAAATAGCAAACGTTTGCGTGCTTTGTTTAAGATTATTTTTGCTTGCATCGGAAATACACAGCGGAAGGATGAAAACGTAAGAAATGTGCCAGAGGTGTTATTTATCCTGGGCTGCCAAGATCACACTACGGAATTATAGTATCAGCCAAGCGATTGCTATCAGCCAGAAAGGTGTTTTTTTACCTTCTCTGGCTGAATTGCCGTATTGGTTAGGCGTTTGAGTAGTTCTCGCGTTGTCCCAGCCAGCGATCAATGATGGCCTTGGCGTTGTCCGGGTAGCGGTCGTGGACATAGCGGGCCAGCTTCTGCACCTGGGGGATCAGATGTTGGTCACGAACCAGATCGGCAATTTTGAATTCGGCGATACCGGTCTGCTTGGTACCTAGCAGCTCTCCGGGCCCGCGAATTTCCAGATCGCGCTGGGCAATCACGAAACCGTCGCTGCTTTCTCGCAGAACGCCGAGGCGTTTCTGGGCGGTCTTTGACAGCGGGGCGTGATAGAGCAGGACACAATGGCTGGCAACACTGCCCCGGCCGACCCGTCCTCGCAGCTGGTGGAGCTGCGCCAGACCGAGCCGCTCAGGGTTTTCGATGATCATCAGGCTGGCGTTGGGCACGTCTACCCCGACCTCTATGACGGTGGTGGCAACCAGCAGGTGCAGCTCGCCGTCCTTGAAGCGCTTCATGATTTCTTGTTTTTCAGCCGGTTTCATCCGGCCATGTACGAGCCCGATATTGAGTTCGGGAAGCTGCGCGGTGAGCTCGTCGGCGGTGTCGGAAGCGGCCTGTGCCTCTAGCACCTCGGACTCATCAATCAGGGTACAGACCCAGTAGGCCTGCCGGCCTTCGTTGAGGCAGGCCGAGCGGATGCGTTCGATAATTTCTGCCCGGCGCGAATCGGGCAGGGCGACGGTCTGGATCGGGGTCCGGCCCGGCGGCAGCTCGTCAATCACCGAGGTTTCGAGATCGGCATAGGCGGTCATGGCCAGGGTACGGGGAATCGGGGTCGCGGTCATGATCAACTGGTGCGGGTAGCGACCCTCATTGGCCCCTTTCTCGCGCAGCTCCAGGCGCTGGTGGACACCGAATCTGTGCTGTTCATCGATAATTACCAGCGCGAGGTTGTTAAATACCACCTGCTCCTGAAACAGGGCGTGGGTGCCGACTACCATTTTGGCTTCACCGCTTTCGATGCGGGCCAGTTCGGTATCCCTTGCCTTGCCCTTGAGCTTGCCGGCCAGCCAGCCGACCTCGATATCCATCGGGTTGAGCCAGTTGGCAAAGTTGATTGCGTGCTGCTCGGCCAGCAGTTCGGTCGGGGCCATAAGGGCAACCTGATAGCCGTGTTCAATGGCGCGCAGCGCTGCCAATGCCGCCACCAGCGTCTTGCCCGATCCGACATCGCCCTGTACCAGCCTCATCATCGGGTGCGGTTTGGCCAGATCCGTCTCGATATCGGCAACAACCCTTTGTTGGGCCCCGGTCGGGCTGAATGGCAGGCTATCAAGAAGCCGGGTTTTCAAGCTATCGGAGGCGGTTAGCGGCCAGGCTTCGTGCTGCTGGCTTTTGCTGCGCACCGCCAGCATCGACAGGTTTTGTGCCAGCAGCTCTTCGAGGATCAACCGGTGCTGGGCCGGATGCCTGCCTTCCTCTAGCTGATCGAGGGAGACGTCCGGGGTCGGACGGTGCATGACGTGCAGTGCCTGGGCCAGCGTCATCTGGCGATCGTACAAGCCATCAGGTAATAGCTCGCTGACGGCGGCCTTGTCGAGCAGGCGGAGGGCCTGATCGGTCAGGTTACGCAGGGTTAGCTGGCGCAGGCCGTCGGTAGTCGGGTAGACCGGGGTGAGGGTTTCCTCGACGCTGAGCTCGGTCGGTTCGGAGAAGACCTTGTAATCCGGGTGGATGATTTCCAACCCGAATTTACCGCGCTTTAACTCGCCGTAGGCTTTGACCTGCTTGCCTTCACTGAGGCTGTTTTTCATCGCCGCATTGAAGTTGAAAAAGCGCAGGGTCGCCGAGCCGCTGCTGTCGCTGATTTTTACCGTCAGCATCCGCCGTTTGCCAAAGCTGATATTGCTGTTTAGCACTTCGCCCTGAATAGTCAGGTACTGGCCTGGCATGGCACTGGCTATCGGCCAAATCCGGGTTCGGTCTTCATAACGGAGCGGCAGGTGAAAAAGCAGATCCTGGACGGTGTTCAGGCCTATTTTTTCCAGCTTTTCTGCCATTTTGGCACCAACACCGGACAGTTCGGTCAGGGCTATGGTATCAAGTAGTTTTCCGCTCATCACTTATCCCGATTGTGGCTGTTATTTGGCTTTTTTCTTTGGTTCGGTGGCCTGCATGATGCTCCACCACTGGTCATCAGCGGCAATTTGTCCCTGCTCGTCGAGTGGCGGGTACGCTAGCCCTTTGCGGCGGGCGACTTTAGCCAGTACCGGATGGCCACGCTCGAACAGGATCCGGTGAACGACTTCATCAGGCAGTTGGGTTTTCTCCAGATCGTACATACCGGCATTCTGGCGCTGGCGCTGGGCCTCATACAGGATCAGGGCGCTGGCCACCGAGACATTCAGTGACTGTACCATACCGACCATCGGAATGATGATGTCCTGATCAGCAAGGGCGAGGGCTTCAGCCGTGATCCCATTTTTCTCGCCGCCGAGGATGATGGCGGTAGGTTTGGTGTAATCCACCTCACGAAAGTCAATCGCGGTATCCGACAGGTTGGTTGCCAGCACCTGCATGCCTTGCTCTTTCAGTGTACTGACGGCATTGACCATGTTGTCATGGGTTTCGAGTTCGACCCAGTTGCGGGCACCTGCCGAGGTGTGGCTCAGTACGCGCATACCTTCCTTTGGCCACACGGCATGGACTTTATGTACGCCCACGGCATCGGCGGTACGGATAATGGCGGAGACGTTGTTGGGTTTATGCACTTCTTCCATGCATACCGTCAGATCCGGCTGGCGGGTTGCCAGGACAGACTGAATACGTTGAAAACGATCGGGAGTCATAGTGTTCTTTGTCGTTCTTTAATAAAGAAAACGCCCGAAAACGGGCGTTTATGTTCAGTATAGGAAAAGCTGGGCTAACCAGCTGTTCTTTGGGCCATCAGTTCTTCTGGCGTGATACGCGAACCACATTCGGCATGACCCGGATACGGCGCATGATATTGGCCAGATGAATTCGCCCCTTGGTCGTCAGGCGTACCGTGATGGTATAGAGTCGGCCATCTTTTTCTTCGGTTGCCAGGCCCTGGATATTGGAGCCGGTTGCCGCGATGGTATTGGTCAGATCGGCCAGCGCCCCCTGATGGTTCTGCATATCAACCTTCAGGTTGGTGACGAACTCCTGCTCGAAGTCCTCGCTCCACTCGACCGGCATGTATTTGTCCGGCTCTTTCTGGTAGCCACGGATATTGGCGCACTCTTCCCGGTGGATCACCAGGCCTTTGCCCGGGCTGACATGGGCCATGATCGGATCGCCATGGATTGGATGACAGCAGTTGGCAAAGGTCAGCAGGATACCGTCCGCCCCCTGGATCGGCAGGCGATGGGTGGTTTCCTTGACGGTCAGCTCATCGACATTGCCAAGCAGACGACGGGCAATCACCACGCTCATCAGCTCTCCAAGACCAATTGCGGCCAGCAGGTCGTCAATGGTCTCGAGGCGCAAATCAGTCAGTACCTGATGCAGGTTATCCGGATCTATCTGGTCGATGCTCAGCTCGCCCAGTGCATGGTTGAGCAGACGGCGTCCCAGGGTGATGGATTCCTCGCGGCGCATGGTCTTGAGGACCTGGCGGATTTTTGTCCGCGCGCGCGAGGTCACGACATAATTGAGCCAGGCTGCATTCGGACGTGCGCCCGGTGCACTGATAATGTCAATGGTCTGGCCGTTTTTCAGCGGCTTGCTCAGCGGGTAAGGTTGTCGCTCCACACGAGCACCGACACAGGCATTGCCGACATCGGTATGGACAGCATAGGCAAAATCGACCGCCGTCGCCCCGACAGGCAGCTCGACAATCCGGCCTTTTGGCGTGAAGACGTACAGTTCATCCGGGAACAGGTCTGATTTGACGTTCTCGATGAACTCGAACGAGCTACCGGCACTTTGCTGCAGTTCCAGCAGGCTCTGCATCCAGCGCTGGGCCTTGACCTGCGCTGTCGTGCCGCTACTTTCACCATCTTTGTAGGTCCAGTGGGCAGCCACCCCTTTGTCAGCCATCTGATCCATATCATCGGTACGGATCTGGACTTCGACCGGCACCCCGTGCGGGCCGACCAGCGAGGTATGTAGCGACTGGTAGCCATTGGCTTTCGGAATGGCGATATAGTCTTTCATCCGGCTCGGACGGGGCTTGTACAGGTTATGGACCTGGCCAAGCACGCGGTAACAGGTATCCAGATCTGTGACCAGTACGCGGAAGGCGTAGATGTCCATGATCGAGTGGAAGCGCTGCTCCTTGTTCTTCATCTTGTTATAGATGGAGTACAGGTTCTTTTCGCGGCCCAGTACCTTGCCTTCGATCCCCGCATCGTCGAGACGTCCCTCGATTTCAGCGTGGATTTTGTTAATCATTTCTTTGCGATTGCCGCGGGCAGCTGCCACCACTTCCTTCAGTACCCGGTAGCGGTTCGGATACAGCGCTTCAAAGCCCAGCTCTTCGAGCTCGGTCTTGATGTTGTGGATACCCAGGCGGTGGGCCAGCGGAGAGAAGATCTCCAGTGTTTCGCGGGCAATACGACGGCGTTTGTCCGGACGCAAGGCGCCGAGGGTTCGCATATTGTGCGTGCGGTCTGCGAGCTTGATCAGAATAACGCGGATGTCATGGGCCATGGCCATGATCATTTTACGGAAGTTCTCGGCTTGCGCTTCTTTGCGATCGCGGAACTTCAGTTTATCCAGCTTCGATACCCCGTCGACCAGCTCGGCTACCGTTGAGCCGAAACGGCTGTCGAGATCGTCTTTGGTGACCTCGGTATCTTCGATAACGTCGTGGAGGAGGGCTGCCATCAGCGTCTCGTAGTCGAGGCGCATTTCCGCCAGGATGCGGGCGACGGCAATCGGGTGGATGATATATGGTTCGCCGCTTGAGCGGGTCTGCCCTTCGTGGGCATCTCGCGCAACGAGATACGCCTGCCTGAGCGCCTCAATTTGAGACTCAGGCAGGTATTCGATTGCGACTTCTTTCAGGCTATCAAAAAGATACAATTCGCCCGGTTCCCTGAATTAACGGTGGTCGCCTGCAATAGCGCTAACGGCTGCTAGCTCTGCTGCTTCTTGCTCTTGAAGTTCCTGACGCTCGCGAGCATCCAGGATATCTTTAGTGATCAGGCCTTCTTCGATTTCACGAAGCGCGATCACTGTATACTTATCGTTTTCTTCCGGAACCAGTGGATCCTTACCGCCAGTTTGCATCTGACGAGCGCGGCGTGAAGCAATTTGGATCAGATCGAAACGGTTGCCAATTTTATCAACAGCGTCTTGAACGGTTACGCGTGCCATGGAGGACTCCAGTGGTTATATATAAAAGATGGGAAATTGTACAAAAATTGTTACTGTTCTGCCAGTAGGGCATTGAGCATGCTGTTATATTTAGCAGCTTGTTTGTCTTGCTTCAATCGTTCTGCACGAATAATGGCCTTAAAGTCCATCAGTGCAACGTCGAAATCATCATTGACGATAACATAATCGTACTCGTCATAGTGGGAGATTTCTGAACGTGCTTCCTGCATACGACGGGCAATAATGGCATCGCTGTCCTGACCGCGGGCGTTCAGGCGACGCTCCAGCTCCTCTTTTGATGGAGGCAGAATAAACAGGCTCTTGGCTTGTGGCATTTGCTTGCGAATCTGACGCGCACCCTGCCAATCGATATCCAGAAAGACATCGATACCTTTATTAAGCTGCTCTTCAATCCAGGGACGGGAGGTACCGTAGTAGTTGCCAAAGACTTCGGCATGTTCAAGGAATGCACCTTGCTCTGCCAGCTCAGTAAACTCTTCGACACTAATGAAATTGTAATGAACGCCGTGTTCCTCACCCGGGCGCATACCGCGTGTGGTGTGGGATACGGATACTTTCATGTCATAGGTCGGGTTTGTTTCAAGAAGGGCGTTAATCAAGCTTGATTTACCAGCGCCACTTGGTGCCGACACGATGTATAGAGTACCTTTGCTCATTGCCTGTTTCACTCAGTGATAGAAGGGCGCGCAGATTATCATGATCTGGGCACAATTGAAATTATCTGGTTGCCTGAAAAATCATCTTTTTCAAACGTTATGGCCGTAATCTTAAGCCTAGATGGGTTTTGCGCTGATGTCTGCCTGTATAAAGCGATCAAAAAAGGCAGCGGTTGCGCTGCCTCTTTTGTTTGCAAACGTGTTGATTACTCGATGTTCTGGATCTGAATGTTGTTTGTTTTTAATTTTTCACTAATAATCAATCACATAGCGGTGAATTTTCTTGTTGTTTTGTTTTTCAACCACCGAATTACCCACCGCTAAAGGTTTTTCAATTGATCATAACGCTTGTCAATTAGTTCTTTGATAACCTGGCTGATGTTACTGTCTTCTTGTTGTACGAGCCAGGAAAGCCTTTCTTTGGTTCTGTCAGTCATAGAAACGCTGTAAGGTCTTTTACCGTTAGTCTTTTCTCTGAATTTCTTCTGATTCCATGCAGCTTTCATCTTTCGAATGGTTAATTCGGTTTCCGCTGGATGCATTAGTAGTTGATAATCAAAGTATGCTATCAGCGCATGATAGCTTTCATCTAAGTCAATAGGTTTCCAAGGTAAGCAAAACCGGCGTAGGTTGTTGTTTAGGTAATCAATGCATGACTCAATTTGATCTTTGTTCTTTCGGTCAAACCAGTTCACAAGTTTTTTATGATTGCTTGAGGAGTAGCATTTGTGCCACAAATCATTGATTAAATCGATTAGGTATTCCTGCCCCTTAAGGTCAATATTACTCTCAAAGAAAGCTTTTCTAATTAAGCGATAGCGTGATTTTTGTCCTGTTAATGACTTCGTTTTTTTACGAGGCATTATCACTTTGATATTGAAGGGAGTTCTGAGAAAAGAATCAGAAGATGGCAAGTTGCGAGTGTTGTGATCAAGAGGGGTGAAGTTGTATTTCTCTCTATTTTCTCTGTTTGAGTTGCCAAATAGCTCTCTATTGTTTGCATGGCACATTAATAATGCGATGCAGAACCCACAGGCCCTGTAACTATTTTTGAGGTATGAAAGTTCCTCATCTGCTAATTGATGCGTATTGTTGAAATTCGTTATGAGCTCATTGATCAATTCTTGTTTCTTTGAACCACTTTCTATACGTCCTATTTCATTGTTTAGGGCGTGGTTTGCATCATCAATTGTTTCGCTTTCTTCAATTAAGCCCCTTTCGATATCGAGGAGTTCTTCGAGCTCTTCTGCATAGTAAATTGCTTCTCGCCAAGAGTGAGCATGTAACACTTTTGAACCACCCATTAACAACCTTCCTCGTAGATAAATTCCAGAATGCCAAACATTTACCTACTATTTTTAACGTAACTTGTTAAAAGTTTCCAGTGTTAAACTGTTGTTTTGATGGTGATTACACAGTAATTAATCAGTGATGAAATTAATCTAATAGATATGGTGTTGCTTGGGTTTTAGGTGGATAGGGCCTATTTTTACTCATTCAAAAGGATGAAATCGATAATTTCGGAGTGCAATGAATGCCATGTTATCTCGAAGATATCTTGATTCAACGGGGAGGTGACAAGGTTACGGGGTCGTAAATGTGACGGTATGATTAATATACGTAATAGCTCTTCTAGAAGTATCTATACCTACCCTAGTAGGTTAGAGAGATAAATCTGTAAAAAATAATATGAGTAGAGATACCTGTGAACAAACAACACAGGAATCACTCATGAAAGATGATACTTACCATGGATTACTTATCCAGGGATCAATCGAAGACCACAACCCTCGCTATCTCGATCGGCTTATGTCGACGATGGAATCTTCACTATCAGAACATCCTCGAACTTATGCAATTAGAGTCGATCTTAGATTGCCGAACGTTGATGGTTTCTTCGACTGTCTAAGTCGAGATGAAATTGTTAGCTACAACAGAAATCGAACAAATTTGATGAAACGATTTACGGAATCGTTGAACGCAAAGATTAAAGCTCAAGAGCGAAGAAAGCGTAGAGATGGGAAAAGGGTATATCCTTGTATCATGAGGCATATATGGGCAAAAGAACGCGATACATCAATAAATGAACACTACCATCTTGTCTTATTTTTCAATAAGGACAGGTTCTATCAAGCTGGTAACTATAAGCATGAAGGGAGCTTAGCATCACTGATTATCGAATCGTGGGCCAGTGCTCTTGGTTGTGAAGTTGAAGATAGTTTTCGTTTAGTGCATTTTCCTCCAAATCATGGATATTACCTAAATGAAAACAGTGAGCAGTTTTCACAGCAGTACCATGATTTATTTTATCGGATAAGCTATCTGGCTAAGAAGAGAACTAAGCATTATGGAGAGGGACACCGTTGCTTTGGCTGTAGCACTCGGCAAGCTCGCTAAGGGATAAAAAATAAAGGGGAGCGAATCCCCTTATCCTTTGTGACGATGTCTTAAGTCCCATACGCGCCACTGACTCGCTTGAATGTGCGCACGAGCGTCACGTTTAAGCTGAGCCAATGTGAAGGTGCTTGAGAAGATGTCACCGCTTAGACAGTAACTACAAAACTGATGGCAGTTTTCATTTAGCAGGGAATAGTCTGTTTGCACACCAAGCATGGCTTCTGCAATTTGAGCGGTAAACTCACTACCAATGGAATGGCCGTGAGCATTACAACTCACGTAAATGGAAATCGCTGTGGTATCAGCTAGGAACTGATGAATCGATACGGCTTCGATAAGACCAGTGCCATTACGATGGATGATACGACCATTTCCCACGTAGACACCTGAATGTTCAGCCGTTCCAAACGCGAGATCGCAATACACAATACTACCTCTTACTGGGCTGTTAGTTTTCCAGAATAAATTTTGAATTAAACTTTTCGATAAGTTGCTTACTAGAAAGCTTCCTATTGCGTTATATGGGTTCATGTTATTTGCTCTAAAGTGTGATATTTACGAAACTAAAAAAGGCTCTGAGCCTAATGTTTATAAGGGTTTGATGGTCCCGCCCCCTTAGTAATTGAACTGGCTTAAAGCTCAAGAGAAACAAAGTCTTTATCAACTTCGTCTTGCGTAATACCGATATAGCGAAGGGTGACGCCTTCAGACGTGTGACGAAGCATTTTCATAACACGGCCTATATCTTTGGTGGACTGGTAGAGAAAGTAGCCTCGCGTCTTTCGCATCGAGTGAGTACCTAAAGCGATATTCAGCTCTTGGCCTACTTGCTGAAAAGCCATCGACACGGCGCGTCGCGTGATTGGCTGTGGTGGTTTGTTTTTCAGTTGTTGACATCGGTGTGATTGAAATAAGTAGATGTGGTCGGGATGCTTTTCTCTCAATCTGGCAATATGCTGCTGGGCTATCGTATTTAGCTGAATGTTTGCTAGCTTGCCCGTTTTGCTTTCACGGATAATGAGCCGGTCATCATGAATGTCTTCAAAGCGAATCGATAACAAATCAGAAATCCGCAGTGCTAGGTTTAATCCGATATGCCACACATCGGCCATCTGTGGATTACAACGAATACTCAATAGATGACCAACCATGCGTATGGTGTCATCGTCTTTGATTGCTTGGACCTCAGCCATAATCTGCTTCCTTTTTTGTCTGTAGAAAGATGTTTTAGGAAGCACAGAGCAGACGATATTAAGGAACCCTTATACAGTAAGGGATGGAAGCTTCCCGTTTTAACAATATGGGAAGCAGCCTCGTTTTAGCTCTGTGCTGGTGGTTGTGTTGAATGTTTGTGACATGAATTTGAGCGGGGTGGTCAGTGGATATGATTGCTACCTGTGATGCTTAACTGTACTCAACCTCAATTTGGTCGTAGGCATTCATTTCTAAATAAGCCAGAAAGTTACACTCCCACATTTCATACAGCTCGGTTGTTTCTTGGAGGTACATACCAAGCCACCCGCTGAAACGAGCGAAAGCGACGCTGTTAGCAAAATCAAAAGCCAAGTCTGGAACGAGCTCCGGTGTACCGTCTCCCACATAAACAAGGTCAGTGATCTCACTAATAGCAGTATGGCTGTCTTTGACATCCACCGTAATAAAGACAGGGTGAAAGCCGCCGTCTTCAGAGTAATAACTGGTGTCTCGATAATTGATTGTTACCTTGCCTCGATAATTAACATCATCGATAGAGCGTTTGATTAACTCGGTGAGTTGATGTGAAGGCTTAGCGCGCTTGCACGCGAACATAGCCAGGTTAGCAGCTTGATTCATAGGGACCTCTTTGAAGTAAGTTAGGATTAACGAACGGATGTGATGTTGATTGAGATTGCAGGTTGCGTGATGAGAGTGTGTGTGATGGCTTTAAGCCAGCTAGCAAGTAAGGTTTGTACTTCTGGCCGTTGTAAGCTGCACTGTTTAATCTCTGGGTGATAGAACCAACAACCTGCGAAGTTGAAATACAGCGATAACTCTTTTTGTGGCGTACCAGTAACCATCACATCAAAGGTGGCAATAAAGCGAAGTTGCCAAGGTGTTTTGCTTGATGCTCGCTCTAATTGAATTTCGATTGGTTGAAAGCGACTATTCATATCTTTAGACCGTATGTTTAACGCTACCCGCTCGACTGTATTCGGGATTACGTTTTCAGACATTAGTGCTTCAAGAAAACAATGCATGGGACTAACGAGTTCATCATTTAGCCCAGAAATAGAAAACTTATTCATACCCACCCCTTTTCTGCAAATGAAACACAATCCTCACCCACAACGATGTGGTCTAATACTCGGATATCGACCAGCTTTAGTGCATCCACTAGCCGCTGTGTAATTCGCCTATCAGCTTGAGAGGGCTCTGCAATACCTGAAGGGTGGTTGTGAGCAAAAACTACCGCAGCGGCGTTGTGGTTTAGCGCTGCCTTGACCACCTCGCGTGGATAGATAGAGGCGGCATCGATGGTGCCAAAGAACAACTCTTCAAATCCGATTAATTGATGTTGGTTATCAAGAAACATCACAGCAAACACTTCACGGTCGTGAGCTCCTAACTTGAGCTTTAAGTAGTCTTTAACATTGGTGGGGTTAGTGAAGGTGCCTTCTCGTTTGTATTTCGTAGCCAGTGCTTCGGCTGCACGTTCTAACAGTTCATTTAACTCTGAAGTTTTGAATGGGTAATCGTGTTTGTTGTTAGAGTCACGCATAAGAGCTCCTTGGATCATCTGTTTGGTTATGCGTACTGATGAAATATATCTGAGAGAGTTTTGAATCGGGGCATGAAGGGAGAGAATTTCCAGAGACAGGTAAAAAATAACTCTCTTGCCGTTGTTATGTAGAAATCGCTGTAAAGCAAGTTATTAACAATCAATCCGAATCAAAGAATGCATGGGCTTTTTAGGCTCTGGAGAGTATCAAAATGAACAAAGAAATTTATGTGGAAGCAGCCATCGTAGAGAAGCGAAGAGGGCGTCTAGTTGGTGGAGTAGGGCTGGTTATATTCGATGAAAGTGGGAGTATGGCTGATGAAGACTGGCGATACTTTGACAGTATCATAGATCATCATTACCTAGAGTTATCAGCGCTTGCTTTTGGGCTAAAGCATGCCAGAGATGGCGACATTATTTATTCCAGTAGTGATTATTGCGTTTCAGGCTTTAATGAGTGGCTTAGTGGTTGGAAACGTCGAAATTGGCGTAAAGCAAATAAAAAGCCGATAGCTAATCAAGACCTTTGGGAGTTAGTGGATGAGCGAAGTGTAGATAAGCAGGTTGAGGTGAGAAAAGTCGCGGCCTGTTCCGCAGGCAAAGACGCCGCTTATAGATACGCTCTCGCGGTGGCGAACCGTCAGTTGTAATGACAATGAATCACTTGCTGGCAGTACCAGCAAGTGATTCATATTTGTGTGCTGATCGGTATAGTAATTGTTAGCTCTACCCTCAGAGTAAGCGATTAGGGAAAGTAAAAAATAACGCCTCGGCCTTTGTTATGAGTCGAACTACATAACAAGGTTTCAAAATGAAATTTCTTAAACTACAACAAGTAATGGACAAAACAACACTTTGCCGTAGCAGCATTTACAACCTGATTAAAACGGGTGATTTCCCGAAGAACGTGACAGTGATGGGCAAGCGCAAAGCATGGCTGGAATCTGATATTGAAGATTGGATGATGAGCAAAATGGAGAGTGCGGAACTGTAAATCAGTTAGAGAAATACATAATCTGTTTATGGTTAGAACTAAAAGAGGTTTCTCCAGGATCGATTATGAATGCCATGCAGCTAATTAACAGTATAGGGTAGTGATGCTATGTGATGTATACTGATGCACATAGCACCATTTTGATGAGCAGAGAACGAAACAAATGAAATCAGTCAGAACAACAGTTTCATTGCCACAAGAGCAACACCAAGCACTACAGCAGATTGCTGAAAAAAACGGACTTTCAATTTCTTGGGTTATTCGACAAGCCGTCGGTGAATTTTTGGCAAATAATCATGACTTTCAACCACTCTCCAAATCAAACTCAACAGGTCGAACCGATGGAGAAGTGAGTTAATGAATTACTCCCCACATCAACAAGCGTGGTTGGCTCACTCATTAACACTCGCTGGTAAAGCTGAAGATTCCATGACTCAGACGATAGCTAGCGCTAAGGTTGATATGAACCCGCACCAGGTTGAAGCTGCGCTGTTTGCACTCGCATCACCTTTATCAAGTGGTGTTATTCTGGCGGATGAAGTTGGTCTTGGTAAAACTATCGAAGCAAGCCTTGTGCTAGCTCAAAAATGGGCTGAACGTCGCCGCAAGCTTCTACTTGTTGTTCCTGCAACACTTCGTAAACAATGGAGCCAGGAACTGGAGGAAAAATTTTCATTACCCTCTGTTATTATCGAAGCGAAGAGCTTTAACCAAACCCTAAGGCAAGGCTATGCCAATCCATTCGATTTAGAAGTTTGTTCAGGTAAACCTGCTATCTGCATCTGCTCCTATGAATTCGCAGCTCGTAAAGAGTCTGAACTTGCGCGAGTGCCATGGGATTTAGCTGTACTCGATGAAGCACATAAGCTACGCAATATTTATAAAAAAGATGGTGCTAAAACTGCTCGTAAACTCGATACAGCACTTGCAGGTAGAAAGAAAGTTTTACTATCAGCTACACCTCTACAAAACAGCATATTAGAACTGTATGGGCTTGTCTCTGTTATTGACCCGCATTACTTCGGTGACTTAGGTTCTTTCAAAGCCCGCTATGCCAAGCAAAACTTAGAAGAAGTTGAACTTGCCCTGTTGCGCAATAGGTTGAGTAGGGTTTGTAACCGAACCCTCCGTCGACAAGTTCAGGAAGAAGGTGGGATTAGCTTTACCCGTCGCTACTCGATGACTGAAGATTTCCGCCCTACAGCAAACGAAGAAAAGCTGTATCAGGAAGTTTCAGAATACCTTCAAAGAGATGATTTACTCTCAATCAAGCCAGGAGCACGACACCTAGTTACTTTGGTGATTCGCAAGATTCTTGCCTCGTCAACTTATGCTGTTCAAGGCACTCTCGAAACTATGATACAGCGATTGGAGCGTCAGCAACCGCTGGTGGAAGCTCTGCAAGACTACGATAACTTAGAGGACTACCAAGACGAAGACGCTATTGACGACGAAGACCTTATCGATCCTAAAGCATTACAGGCCGAAATAGAACTACTAAAAGAATTCAAGAGTCTAGCTGGCAGTGTTACTGGTAATGCAAAAGCTGAAGCATTAATGAGGGTGCTACATCGTGCTTTTAGTAAAACCCTTGAACTAGGTGGTGCGAGAAAAGCGGTAATCTTTACAGAGTCTGTCAGAACCCAGACGTGGCTGGCTGAGCTGCTAGCTGCCAATGGGTATGCTGATGAAATTGTCTTACTAAATGGTAGCAATAGTGATGCTGCGTCCAAAGCTATCTACAAAGACTGGTTAGCTGAACATCAAGGCTCTAGTCGGGTGTCTGGCTCTAAAACAGCAGACATGAAAGCCGCTTTGGTCGATAAATTTAGAAACGATGCGACGTTAATGATCTGTACTGAAGCAGGTGCAGAAGGTATTAACCTACAGTTCTGTTCATTACTGGTTAATTACGACCTACCGTGGAACCCACAACGAGTTGAGCAGCGCATAGGACGCGTACATCGTTACGGTCAAAAACATGATGTAGTTGTGGTTAATTTCATTAATAAAGGTAACAGAGCTGATGAGCGTGTTTTTGAATTGCTTAGCCAAAAATTTCAGCTTTTTGAAGGGGTATTTGGTGCGTCAGATGAAGTGCTAGGCTCCATTGAGTCAGGTGTAGATATTGAGCGCCGTATCCATGATATTTACCAATACTGCCGTAGTGATGAGCAAATTGAAGCTGAATTTAACCAACTGCAAGAGCAGCTTAAAGACCAGCTTGAAGTAAAGGTAAATGACACTCGTAAGTCTTTGCTAGAACATTTTGATGCTGATGTTGTTAGCCGATTGAATACACGAAGAGGGAAGGTTGTAAGCCAGCTGTCCAACTTCCAGCAGCAGCTATTACTGCTAGCTCGTATGGCACTCTCGACTAACACACTCGAATATTCTGAGCATGAGAATGGCTTCAGCTGGCAAGGTCAAAGGTACAATCTTAATTGGCAAGAGGCTGATAGCCAAGATCAGCAATTTTTCAGACTAAGTGATGGGCTCGGCGCTAATCTCATTAACAAGCTAAAAAGTGTCACTTTGCCAACTGTAAGTCTGCCATTTGTGTATTCGCCTCATCAAGGGCAATGGGTTGATGTAAAAAATCTGATTGGCCAACAAGGTAATCTGCGAGTGGTAAAGGTGAGTGTCGGTTCTAGTGAAGAACTGAGAGAAAAGCTTCTGCTAACTACGATTACTGACTGTGGCGAGAGCATACATCCAGAAACCGCTGAGCGTCTACTACAGATGCCTATCGTCACGAGTGATACTTCACCAACCATAGTGAACTCTGACATTTTTGAAGCAGATGAAGCCAGCCAACTACAGGCTTTTATGGATATCGTTGAACGCGACAATGAACTCTACTATAGCGAAGAAGTCGAGAAGCTGGAGCGCTGGGCAGAAGACAAGCGAGTTGCGCTTGATATCCGTGTTAAGCAATTAGACCAAGAAATTAAACAAGCTCGAAAGTCAGCTCGACAGTTGGCAACGCTGCAAGAGAAAATGGCAGCCAAAAGAGATCTAAAGCGATTAGAACGTGAGCGAGACACTGTCATGCTCAACTATCACGAAGAAAAGAAGAAAATCGAACAGGAAGAAGACCGTTTACTTGAAGAGATTGAAACACGTCTAGCGATGGATACTAAGCTAGAAACCATCTTCGAGGCGAGTTGGACCTTACATGAATCAGAATCCTTTGCTTGATTGCAGCTTTTGTAATGCAAAATAAGCCAATAAAACAGAATTAAAGAGATAATTATGAACAACAAAAAGCAAAAGTTAGAGCTTAATTGGATTGGTAAAGAAAAGCGCCCGCGTCTAGAACCTAGGATCTTTCTGGAAGATGAAGCCCTGTCTTATCACTCAACTAAAGCTGAACAGGCATTAGATAGTGCTCAAAATGCATCTTCAACATCAAACCAGACTTACCACAATAACCTGCTGATTCATGGTGACAACCTGCTAGCTCTAAAAGCACTAGAGCAAGATTATGCAGGTAAGGTCAAGTGTGTTTATATCGACCCACCATACAATACAGGCTCAGCATTTGAACAATATGATGATGGGCTTGAGCATTCTATGTGGCTTAGCTTGATTCGTTCAAGAATTGAGCTTCTTTGGTCGATGCTTGACCCTGAAGAAGGAAGCTTATGGGTTTCAATTGATGACAACGAAATGCCTTATTTGAGAGTATTGTTGGATGAAATTTGTGGGAGATCATGCTTTATCGCAGCAAATGTATGGCAAAAAAGGTATTCACGAGAAAATAGGGCTGCCATCGGTGACGTTCATGAGTATATTCTTGTTTATGCAAAACAACCGTTAAAGTTTAAAGCTAATAGAAACAAGCTCCCACTGACTGAAAAACAAGCGAAAGTCTACAAGAACCCAACAAATGACCCTAAGGGGCCTTGGAGGACAATCCCAATAACAGCTCAAGCTGGTCATGCTACTGCTGCTCAGTTTTATGAAATTATAGGGCCTACAGGTAAGGTTTTTAATCCACCACCGGGCAACTGTTGGCGTTATTCTAAACCAGTATTTGAGCAGCTACTTAATGATGGTCGGATCTATTTTGGTAAAAAGGGCGATAGCCAACCAACTACAATTCGCTATTTATCAGAAGTAGAAGGTGCAGTTCCATGGACTTGGTGGCCACACGAAGAAGTCGGCAACACGGACGAGTCAAAGAAAGAATCCATCGCTCTATTTGGTAAATCACTTTTCGACACCCCAAAACCAGAGAGGTTATTGGAACGAATTATTCATATTGCTACTAATCCTGGAGATATTGTCCTGGATTCTTTTGCGGGATCTGGCACGACAGGTGCGGTAGCTCAAAAAATGGGCCGTCGTTGGATCATGGTAGAACTTGGTGAGCATTGTGAAACACATATTGCCCCTCGTTTGAAAAAAGTTATTGATGGCGAAGATCAAGGCGGTATCTCAAAATCCTTCAACTGGCAAGGTGGCGGTGGTTTCCGTTATCTGCGCTTAGCGCCTTCTTTACTCAAAAAAGATGAGTGGGGTAACTGGATTATTAACAAAGAGTACAATGCTGAAATGTTAACTGCGGCCATGTGTAAACATATGGGCTTTACCTACGCTCCGAGTGAAAATCAGTTCTGGAATCAAGGCTTTAGTACTGAGACAGACTTCATTTACATAACTACTGGTTCTTTGGCCTATGACCAGCTCAAGCGTATTAGCGAAGAAGTTGGTAGTGAGCGTACTCTATTGATCTGCTGTAAGGCCTTTATGAGTGAAGGAGCAGATTTCCCGAATCTCACTATCAAAAAGATCCCACAGGCTATCCTCAACAAATGCGAATGGGATAACGATGATTACAGCTTTACGCTAAATGTATTGCCCGATCCTGAAGAGGAAATAATAGAGGAAGAAATGGATGACTAACTCTTTTTTTCAAAACGGTAGTCAGTGGGTACGCGCGGATTTTCATCTGCATACGCGTAAGGACAAGCAGTTTAAATACCAAGGCGAGGGTGATCGCTTTGTAGCTGATTACGTGGATGCTCTACAGGCTGCTGAAATTAAAGTTGGGGCAATAACTAACCACAACAAGTTTGACCTAGGTGAATTCAAAGGCCTTCGCCAGCGAGGGATACGCAGAGTTCTTAGTGCTTGGCCTGATATCGAGTTCATCGACGATAGAGCTGGCAATAAATTCACCGCAGTTATCAAACGCACTCAATAGGTAGAACTTACATGGCATCAGAAAATCAAAAAATCGCCAATCAAATTAAAGCGCGTTTGTCTTTGCGTGAACCACAAAAAGATTCATTGCAAATTCTTTGTGATGTATTGGAACAATTAGAATTAACTAAAGATCCCGACCTTAAGACCTGGCTAGAGGTCATTCGCTCTAGTTATCCGTCAGTTAAAAAGTTTGAACGAGACTTCCCATCATTGTGCTTTGCCTTAGCAACGGGTGTCGGTAAAACTCGGTTGATGGGAGCGATGGTTGCATGGTTGTATTTAACGGGCCGTAGCCGCCACTTCTTCATCTTGGCACCGAATCTTACAATTTACGAAAAGCTCAAACAGGATTTCTTAATGGGTAGCCCCAAGTATGTATTTCAGGGTATACCAGAGCTTGTTCAAACTCCTCCAGTAATCATCACTGGTGATGACTATGAAGATGGGCGAGGCGTTCGCCTCGATTATGCCGTTGCTGAAACGATGACTGGTGACCTTTTTGCTGGTGAAGAAGCTGCACATATCAACATCTTTAATATCTCTAAGATCAACGCTAAAGAGAACAAGAAAGGAGCCAAGAAGTCTAAAGACCCTAAAATGCGTCGATTACAGGAGTACATTGGTGACTCTTATTTCAGCTATCTAGCCGAGTTACCTGACTTGGTTGTGATCATGGATGAAGCTCACCGTTACTACGCAAGTGCGGGCGCGAAAGCACTAAATGACCTGAACCCTGTATTAGGTCTCGAGCTAACAGCGACACCAAAAACGGTGGGGGCTCGTCCAAGAGAATTCAACAATATTATTTTCCATTACCCATTGGCTAGCGCTCTGAATGATGGTTACGTAAAAATGCCAGCAGTAGCAACACGCAAAGATTTTGTGGCAAGCGAATACACCCCCGATCGTTTGGAGCAAATTAAATTAGAAGATGGAATTCATCACCACGAATATGTGAAAACAGAACTAGCTAGTTTCGCCAACAATACGGACTCGAAACCTGTTAAGCCTTTCATGTTAGTAGTGGCACAAGATACAACCCACGCTGAACAGCTTAAGCAACAAATCGAAAATGAGTCTTTTTTCGATGGCAGCTACAAAGGGAAAGTTATTACAGTTCACTCTAACCAAACAGGTGAAGAGTCAGAAGAAACGACACAGCGCCTCTTAGAAGTAGAACACGACAAGCATACTGAAATCGTTATTCACGTTAATAAGCTTAAAGAAGGATGGGATGTAACCAATCTCTACACTATAGTGCCTCTTCGGGCTTCTGCTTCAGAAATTTTAACTGAACAAACTATTGGTCGAGGCTTGCGTCTGCCTTATGGTAAACGCACAGGTGTGGAAGCAGTAGACCGATTAACTATTATTGCCCACGACAGATTTCAAGAGATCATTGATCAGGCTAATGACCAAGAGTCGATTATTAAAAAGACTCTGTATATTGGTTCTGATGATGAAAACGGAATCCCTGAAAAGGCACTACAGCAGATTTATAGCCCATCAATTGCTGATATAGTTTTGGGTAACAAACCTACCTTGACTCAAGGTAATGAGGTGCGAGAAGCTCCTGGAGCTTGGTCATCAAGTAACACGTCGATTTCAAACACTCCTAGCTCATCATCACAGAGCGATGAAGTTTCAGCGACCAAGAAAAGAGTCGCGGACCTTACTTTGGCTATTGTGAGTGAAGAAGCAAAACGTTTGAATAGTAGCCTGCAGTTGAAAGACGAAAGTGTCAAAGCAGCATTACTTAAAAAAGTTCACGAAGTTGGAAAAGAGCTGTTTGTTACGAAAAGCATCCCTAGCTCTAACCCTGCTGGTGAGTCTGATGCATCTAGCCAGCCTCAGCAACCGTTATTGGAAGATAGTGATATTGAGCAAATTGTTGGTGGCATCGCTGATACACTAGCTGAGCTCACTATAGATATACCTCAAATCGTAATCTTGCCTGAGCGAGATGTGAACTATGGCTTCAAAAATTTCGATTTAACAGGACTAGACCGTATAGCCCTCAAACCAGGTAGTAAATCACTCCTGCTGCGAAACCTAGAAAGTGATGAGTCAGCTACTATTTCTTGGGAAACAGGTAGTGCATCAGAAGAGCGTCTAGAAAACTACCTTGTTCGTAACCTAATGGATCATGACGAGATTGACTATGACGAACATGCTGGTTTGCTTTATAAGCTATCAGGGCAGATGGTTAAACATCTTCAAACGTATCTAAATGAAGAAGATATAGAAGGCTTACTGAAAACGGCGAGTAAGACGCTTTCTGATTTTATTTGGTCGCAAATGAAACAAAATATGCGAACAACTCCAACAGGGTATTACGGCAAGCTAACTAAGGGGTTCGATATCTTACGCCCTGCAACATTTACTTTCGCAAGCAATGAACAGCCAAGAGATATCAAGTCAGGTGTTTTACCAGGCGAAAAAAGTAAAGTTCGCCAAATGATCTTTACAGGCTTCAAGCGCTGTTGTTACCCGTTCCAGAAGTTTGACTCTGTTGATGGTGAATTGCGTTTAGCACAAGCTTTAGAGCAAGATGCTGAGGTACTCAAATGGATGAAGCCTAGTACAGGCCAGTTTAGAATCGAGTATCAGAATGGTCATAATTACGAACCAGATTTCGTTGTTGAAACTCAAACAGAATTTCTGTTGCTTGAGCCTAAAAAAGCTTCCGAGATTGAAGATACTGACGTTGTAGCCAAAGCAAAAGCGGCTGTAAGATGGTGTTACTATGCAAACCAACATGCAGACGAATCTGGCAGCAAACGCTGGCGTTATGCTTTAATCCCTCACGATGCAATCACAGCTTCAATGACAGCTGAAGGCCTAGCTAATAAATATGAGTTTAATGCGTAACTAAATGAGCTGGTGTACTTTAACCGCTAGTGCTGTTAAAGCCCCCCTCCGCTCTTCCAAATAATCATACTGATCATAGATCCCCTCGACACCCTTTAACTTGTGATTCAAGCATCTCTCGGCCACATGGCCGGGAGTGCCTTGTTTTGCCAATAGCGTACGACAAGTGCGGCGTAGGTCATGCACGGTAAAGTGTGGCATGTCACCCATCAAATTCGGCGGCTGTTTCTTTTTACCTGCTTCATGTCCAAATAGCTTAGTAATCGCTCTATTGAGCGTATCAGGCCCCATGTGAGGGCTTTTACTGGCTCTTCGGCTAGGTAACACATACTCAGAACCAAAACCTCTTACCTTCAACTCCTCAAGCCACTTCAACACTTCTGGTGCTAATGGAATAGTAAAGCCTACATTGGTTTTACTGCGCTCCTTCGGTAAGTGCCACAACCCTTTCTCTAAATCAAATTCGTCCCATCTCGCTTCACACAATTCTGATTTGCGAACACCTAAACAAACCAGTAAGGCGCAGGCCAGATAGTTGTCGCGGCTAAAGCTGGTGCTGTTTTCTCTTGCAATACGGAAAAACTCAGTCAGCTCTTCTTCGCTTAACGCGCGATCTTTACTTTGCTCTATGCCACCAGCATCTCTCACGGTGAACGCAGAGGCCGGATTACCTTGTAGAAGGTCAAGCTTCATCCCGTGATTAAAAAGCTGCTTACAATGGCCTAGAGCGTCATTGGCTATGGTTGGACGACCTGAATCATTAATCGCTGTGATCGCAGTGCGAATATCACGGGCAGTTATTCTATCGAGAGGGATATCACCGATGTGTGGGGCAATGTCTTTGGTATAAACACGTTTTGGGATATTTGGGTGCTTGAGGCGTTTAACTAGAGTTGGGTACCAATCTTCAAATAAGTCATTAACGGTTTTAATGCTTTCTTGTTCGGCGCGTTTACGTTGTAAGAGGGGGTCAAAGCCCTCACGCACCTGCTTCATTTTAGTGGCAGCTTCAACACGGGCATCTGCTAAAGAGAGATCTTTAACCTTACCAAGGGTCATTTCTCGGCGTTTTTTATTAGAGGTAAAGCGGAGCATCCAGCTTGCAGTACCGGATGCTGGAACCACCAAGTACAAGCCCTCACCATCAGCATGGCGCTGTGTTTTGTTACCGCCAGTCTTAATGAGCGCTTCTACTTTCTTAACTGATAACTTAGCCATAACCCACCTCTAATTGTGCATGATCTTGGTGGATATTGTTTTACCCACCACTTACCTTTGTGGTAAGTCTATCATACCCACCATATTAACCACCAGTTGGTGGTGGTTAATGGCGTATTAAAGAATACAGTGATGGAAAGTAATTTATCATAAGTTGTTGTATTTTAATTGTTTGAATGCAATAAAATACATTTATAACTATTATTCAATATTCTGGATCTGTTCGCGCATCTGCTCGATCAGCACTTTCAGCTCGACCGCAGACGCGGTGATATCGGTGCTGATAGACTTGGAGGCCAGGGTGTTCGACTCGCGGTTGAACTCCTGCATCATGAAATCGAGACGACGACCGCAGGCACCGCCTTTTTTCATGATTTTCTGGGTTTCTTTGACATGGGAGTCAAGGCGGTCCAGCTCTTCGGCGACATCACTTTTTTGTGCCATCAGGATCAGTTCCTGCTCGATACGGCCCGGGTCCAGCTCGACCTTGGCTTCTTCAAAGCGGGTCATCAGGCGCTCACGCTGCCAGTTGATGATCTCTGGCATCTGCTCACGGACCTTGGCGGCTTCAACGGCGATGGCTTCCAGACGCTGGTCGATCAGGTCCTTCATGTTTTTGCCTTCGCTGGCGCGTGCCGCGATAAAGTCATTGATGGCTTCGTCAAATCCTGCCAGCAAATCTTTGTTGATGGCATCCAGATCTTGCTCCGGTGCTTCCATCACGCCTGGCCAGTTCAGTACCTGGAACGGGCCGATACTGCCTTCGCCTGAGGTATCCTTGACCCACTTTGCCGCCTTGATCACCTGCTTGGCCAGCTCCTCGTTGATGCTCAGATCGTTGCTGGCGGCGGTGTTGGCTTCAAAGCGCAGGTTGCACTCTACCTTGCCGCGGGCCAGGCGCTTGCGGAAGCGCTCGCGCAGTACAGGCTCCAGGCTGCGAAACTGTTCAGGCATACGAAGGTAGGTTTCCAGATAACGCTGGTTAACAGAACGAATTTCCCAAACGGCAGTACCCCAGTCGCCTTTTACTTCGCGACGGGCATAGGCGGTCATGCTATGGATCATTGGCTGATGGCCCTTTTAAGATGATGGATGTAACTACTTATTTGGCTTACGACGCTGTGGCCGGAAGCGAAATAGAAACAGTCGGTGCGTAGTTACCAGATAGGAATGATTATACTCACCATCCGGGACAAAAGAAATGAAGGGGGCGGCATGGTTCTTTGGCAACAGGCCAGAATTGGGATTAACGTGCACTGCGCCTGAGAACTGGCTATAATCGCCGGTTAATGTAGCCCAGCTAAAGGTAAGGTCCCGATGCGTCCAAGCGGAAGAAGCACCAGTCAAGTACGTCCAATTACGATCACCCGTAACTTCACAGCACATGCGGAAGGCTCGGTATTAGTCGAGTTCGGCGATACCAAAGTGATTTGTACAGCAAGTGTCGAAGAGAATGTACCACGCTGGCTCAAAGGCAAGGGACAGGGCTGGGTGACCGCTGAATACGGCATGCTGCCACGAGCGACGCATTCGCGTAACCGCCGTGAAGCGGCCAGCGGCAAGCAAGGCGGCCGTACCATGGAAATTCAGCGCCTGATTGCCCGTAGCCTGCGTGCGGCGGTAGATCTGGAAGCCCTTGGCGAGCAGATGATCACCGTTGACTGTGATGTTATCCAGGCTGACGGCGGTACCCGTACGGCTTCTATTACCGGTGCGATGGTTGCCCTGGTTGATGCCATCAACTATATGATCGAGAAAGGCCTGCTTAAGGAAAGCCCGCTGAAGGGAATGGTGGCGGCTGTGTCGGTCGGTATCTATAACGGCGAGCCGATTTGCGATCTGGAATATGTTGAAGATTCCGCTGCCGAAACCGACATGAATGTAGTCATGACCGAAGAAGGCAAGATGATCGAGATCCAGGGCACGGCAGAGGGCGAGGCCTTCAGCCATGAAGAATTACTGGCAATGCTGGCACTGGCCAAGTCCGGCATTGACGACATTATCAGTGTTCAGAAGCGAGCGTTGGAAAATTAATTATTGAGCGACTCTATTGAGTCGCTTTTTTTTGTCTAAATTTTGGTGAGAGAGTGAATCTGCCGGGTTTGGACTTTGTGTAGCAATACTAATACCGATAAAGATAGGAGAAACCATGAAAGCATATCAGCGTCAGTTCATCGAATTCGCCCTGGAAAAAGGTGTTCTTAAATTTGGTGAGTTTACTCTGAAATCTGGCCGTAAGAGTCCGTACTTTTTTAATGCGGGGCTGTTCAACACAGGTCGTGATCTTGCACGTCTGGGCCGTTTTTACGCTGAAGCTTTGGTGGATGCAGGCATTGAGTATGATGTGCTGTTTGGCCCTGCGTACAAGGGGATCCCGATTGCTACCACCACGGCGGTTGCACTAGCTGATCACCATGATGTCGACACGCCTTATTGCTTCAACCGCAAAGAGGCGAAAGCGCACGGTGAGGGCGGCAACCTGGTCGGCAGCGCGCTGGAAGGCCGCATTATGCTGGTTGACGATGTGATCACGGCAGGAACAGCTATCCGTGAGTCGATGGAAATCATCAAGGCCAACGGTGCCGATTTGGCCGGTGTACTGGTGGCGATTGACCGTCAGGAAAAAGGCAAGGGTGAGCTGTCGGCGATTCAGGAAGTTGAGCGTGACTTCGGCTGCGCGGTGATTTCCATTGTGTCGCTGGGTGATGTGGTGAGCTACCTGGAAGAGCAGGACGGCATGGAAGCGCATCTTGAGGCGGTGAAGGCATACCGTGCTGAGTACGGGGTGTAAGAGAGGTTCTAGGAAGGGGTAAAGCTTAACCCCCTCCCGGCCTCCCCCTTGAAAAGTGGGAGGAGCAACAATTGCGTACTATTGAGTCTGCAGTGGTCGTATAAACTAAAAAAGCGAGTGGCTTACACCTCTCGCTTTTTTCTTGCAACTAGGTACGGCTCTGGACTTAACCTAATTCCGCACTCAGCAGTCGCCAGTAGTCGTCAAAGCTCTCGGTCGGCTTGTACTTGAAATTTGAACGTACAAAGCGGTTGAGGCTGCCTTCTACCTGGCCCAGTAGCTGTGCTGCCAGGATGCTTTCATCGACAGGGAAGCCTTTGCCTTCGCGCAGCTTGCGCTCGCGCAGGATTTGGCGCAGCTGGGTCTCGATGCGTTCGAACAGCTGGTTGATCCGTGCCTGCAGGCGGTCTTGTTCGAACATCAGGGCGTGGCCGGTCATAATGCGGGTCAGGCCTGGATTGCGTTCGGCAAAACCGAGGATCAACTGTAATACCATGCGCAGACGGTTAAGGGTGTCCTTCTCGTCATCGAGGATGCGATTGATGCGGGTGGTGATTGAGTCTTCGATAAATTCAATCAGTCCTTCGAACATCCGTGCCTTGCTCGGGAAATGGCGGTACAGGGCGGCTTCTGAAACACCAACCTGTGCTGCCAGCTTGGCGGTGGTAATGCGTTGACTGCCCTGGGCAGACTCCAGCATTTGCGCCAGCGCTTGCAAAATTTCTTCGCGGCGATTGTTTTTTTTATTGCCAGCCATGAATAACCGTTCCTTTTCGAAATGAGTCTGTTGCCGACAGCGCTAACCTGCCGATCAAGCCCGCTTATCTTAGCGATGCAGCCGCGCCGTGAAAAGCGCTGGCGTTAGATACTGATCTCTTTATCGGCAAAAAAAGCTCAACCTGAAGCGGCGAGCTTTATATTTGATCTGATTCGACTAATTCGTCATCAGCCTTGAAACCCGTTCTGAAACCAGCCCTGAGTGGAAGGCGAACCTCCGAGGTATATTACTGTCGGCCGGAGTGACCGAATCCGCCTTCGCCGCGGTCGCTGGCATCGAAGTCCGACACGATGTTGAAGTCAGCTTGCACCACAGGGACAAAGACCAGCTGGGCAATACGATCGCCCGGCTCGATGCTGAAGGTGCTGTGGCCGCGGTTCCACACCGATACCATCAGCTGGCCCTGATAATCCGAGTCGATAAGCCCGACCAGATTACCCAGCACGATACCGTGCTTATGGCCGAGCCCCGAGCGAGGCAAAATGGTGGCCGCCAAACCCTGATCGGCAATGTGGATGGCAATGCCTGTCGGGATCAGGTGGGTTTGGCCCGGCTCGACGGTCAGTGCTTCGTCCAGGCAGGCTCGGAGGTCGAGGCCCGCCGATCCTTCCGTTGCGTAGGCCGGAAGCGGAAATTCGTTACCGACGCGCGGGTCGAGGATTTTCAGGTCAATGTTCTTCATGCGTGTTCTCTTAGTGTTGTTTCGCTTTAAACTGGTCAATGATTTCGCTGATCAGCTGCTGGCCGAGCTCATGCTTTGATGCCAGTGGCAGTGCCTTGTCGCCTTCTGGCCAGTACAGATGCAGGGCATTGCTGTCGCTGTTAAAGCCCAGGCCTTGCTGGGAGACATCATTGGCACAAATTAAATCTAGGTTTTTGCGACTCAGTTTACCGCGGGCGTATTGCTCTACGTCCTGGGTTTCTGCGGCAAAGCCGACCGTGAAGGGGCGCTGTTCGGTCAGCCCGGCGACGCTGGCAACAATATCCGGATTTTTGACCAGTCGAAGTACCATTTCGTCTTCACCGGACTTTTTCTTCATTTTCTGAGTGGCGATTTCTGCCGGGCGAAAATCGGCTACGGCGGCGCAGGAGATGAAAATATCGTGGTTGGTTGCTGCGTCCATCGCTGCCTGATGCATCTGCTCGGCACTGTCGGTGTCGACTCGCTCGACGTTCGCAGGGGTCGCCAGATTGACCGGGCCGCTGATCAGGGTGACGTGTGCGCCGCGCTTGGCGGCAGCCTCGGCAATGGCATAGCCCATCTTGCCGGAGCTGTGGTTGGTCAGGTAGCGGACCGGATCGATCGATTCCCGTGTCGGCCCGGCGGTGATAGCAATCTTGATATTGCTTAAATCGGCAGGCTGAAAGAAGTCCTCGGCACGGTGAACCAGATCCATCGGCTCGAGCATGCGTCCCGGGCCGACATCGCCACAGGCCTGCTCGCCGCTGGCCGGCCCCCAGATATGGAAGCTGCGTCGTGCCAGGGTGGCCAGGTTTTCCTGAGTCGCGATATTGCTGTACATCTGCTGGTTCATCGCCGGGGCAACGGCAATCGGCGAGTCCGTGGCAAGGCACAGGGTGCTGAGCAGATCATTGCCCATACCGGCAGCGATGCGGGCAATCAGATCGGCCGTTGCCGGTGCCAGCAGAACCAAATCGGCCCATTTGGCCAGTTCGATATGGCCCATAGAGGCCTCGGCGGCAGGGTCGAAAAGGCTATCAGAGACAGGGTTTCCCGAGACTGCCTGCATGGTAAGCGGAGTAATAAACTCCTGGGCGGACTGGGTCATCACGATACGTACCTCGGCGCCGCGCTCTATCAAGCGACGCGTCAGCTCTGCGCATTTATAAGCTGCAATACCGCCGCTGATCCCCAGAAGTATTTTTTTTCCTGCCAGTGTTTGCATTGTTCTGCCTGTCTCTGTGAGCCAATTCAATCTGGCCAACAAGATAGCACCAAAGGCCGTGAGATTCACCGTCCGAGATCAAGCGACAACCGGGAGCGGGCTGCAATGCAACTCAGGTGTTTTTTTGCGAAAGGTTTCTCACAAGCCGTGTCAGGTTCTTGTCTTGATATCTGCAAAGTCCTTTTCTGTAGCAATAGATTGGAGGATTTATGTCTTTGAAGCAGTTACCACCGGCTTCCCGCCCGCGGGAAAAGCTATTGTCGCACGGTCCGGAAGCCTTAACCGATGCCGAGTTGCTGGCGATATTCCTGCGGACCGGTATTGCCGGGATGAATGCTATCGAGCTGGCGACATCGCTGTTGGATCAGTTTGGTTCGCTACGGGCCTTGTTGGCAGCAAGTAAGGAGGAGTTTTGCCGGCATAAAGGATTGGGACCGGCGAAGTATGCCTTGCTTCAGGCTGTATTGGCGATGAGTCACCGGCATTTTGAAGAAACACTAAAGAAAGAAGATGCCCTGACCAGCCCGGCGCATACACGTCGTTACCTGAGCCAGAAGCTGCGGGACAGACATCGTGAAGCATTTTATGTGCTGTTTTTGGATAACCAGCATCGGGTGCTGACCGGCGAGGTTCTTTTTGAGGGGACGATCGACACTGCAAGCGTTTATCCACGGGAAGTTGTAAAAAGATCACTGGAACTTAATGCAGCCGCGCTCATTTTAGCGCATAATCACCCGTCAGGCGTAGCAGAGCCGAGTCAGGCAGACCGTCGAATTACACGAAGAATCAGCGATGCGCTGGCCTTGGTCGATATTCGCATCCTAGATCATTTTGTTGTTGGCGATGGGGAGATAGTTTCTTTCGCTGAACGAAATTGGCTATAAAATAGCCAAAATTCGATCAAAAAGTTGAGAAAGGACTGCTCGGGACTTGAGCAACTGGTTTTGACTTAGTATAATGCGCGACCTTTGATAGCTGTGGTTGTATGTGAAAAGTTTTTTCGCATTGAATTAACCACGGTAGATATCGAGCTGAAACGATTTGGAGAAGACAGTAATGTCCCGAGTATGCCAAGTAACTGGTAAGCGTCCTGTAACGGGTAACAACCGTTCACACGCACGTAATGCCACCAAGCGTCGTTTTCTGCCGAACCTGCAAACTCATCGTTTCTGGGTAGAAAGCGAAAAACGCTTCGTTAAACTACGCCTTTCTGCGAAAGGTATGCGTATCATTGATAAGAAAGGCATCGATGCCGTTCTTGCAGATATGCGTACTCGCGGCGAGAACGTTTAAGAGGATTTGAACAATGGCTAAAGGCATTCGTGAGAAGATCCGTCTAGTATCATCTGCTGGTACAGGCCACTTCTACACTACCGACAAAAACAAGCGTAACATGCCAGGCAAATTCGAGATCAAAAAATTTGATCCTGTAGTTCGCAAGCACGTTATGTACAAAGAAGCTAAAATCAAGTAATTGATTTTTTCTGTTCTTTGATAAAAGCCCGGCATTTTGCTGGGTTTTTTTATGCCTGTCGTTTGCTGTTGCAGGTGTTTTCTCAACACCGTGCGTGTTGCGCTTTGGTGTTATTATTCATAGAGAAGTCCGACTGGGATACAAGGGAAGAACTATGGGGATCAAGTTGTCGCGGCGGGGATGGAACAACGTTATTATTATTTCCGTCGTTTTGTTTATTGCTGCTATCCAGTTTCCCGAGCTGATCCGGGCACGGCTTGAGCCGGAGGCCACACAGGCATCGCCGGAAGTGCAGGCCTTGTTGCCCGAACAGGCTGTTATCTCGCAATTGGTTCTGCCACAGCATGTTTTTACTACCCAGGATGGCCGTTGGATTGTCGATCCTCATATCGTTCAACAGCCCGAGACGGTTATCGAGCACTGGCAGTCGATCACCGGTACGCTTGTCGACGACGATACCATGGCCCAGCTCAAACCGCAGCTGAATGCCCCGGAGACTGTTGAAGTCTGGCTGCACTCTGCTGACGAGCCGGTACGGGTAACTGTCTATCAGCTGCCGCAGTTTTGGCTGCTAAAGAACTGGCAGGGTAACTGGTTGGCGATCTCTGTTGACGAATCTTATTTATTTCCTCATTGATTGTTTTTATGGATTGAGCCATGCCTGAATTACCTGAAGTTGAAGTCAGCAGAATGGGGATCACTCCTCATGTTACGGGCCATCGTGTGGCCGAAATCATTGTCCGTAATCCCAGGCTACGCTGGCCGGTGCCTGAAGAGATCCGCCAGATTGAAGGTCAGGTGATCCGCAGGGTCAGCCGGAGGGCGAAATACCTGTTGCTTGAAACGGATATCGGTTACGCCATTGTCCATTTAGGGATGTCGGGAAGCTTGCGCGTGCTGCCGGCCTCGGTGCCGCCAGAAAAGCATGACCATGTGGATCTGGTGCTGACGAGCGGCGAGGTTCTGAGATATAACGATCCGCGGCGGTTTGGCGCCTGGTTGTGGCAACAGCCTCTCAACGAAGAGCATACGGTGCTGAGCAAGCTCGGTCCCGAGCCTCTAAGTGATGCATTTACCGCTGATTACCTGTTTGACAGGGCGCAGGGAAAGCGAATGGCTATCAAGCAGTTTCTGATGGACAACCAGGTGGTGGTGGGCGTCGGGAACATTTATGCCAACGAGTCCCTGTTCAGTGCGGGGATCCATCCGAAAAGAGCGGCAGGCAAGATTTCCTTGCAACGGATGACAGTCCTGGTGGCCGAGGTGAAAGCTGTCCTGGCGTTTGCTATCGAGCAGGGCGGAACGACCCTGAAAGACTTCAAAAATGCCGACGGCAAGCCGGGCTATTTTGCCCAGGAGCTATTGGTGTACGGTAAGGGCGGCGAACCATGCCCTCGCTGTGACAAGACACTGAGCGAGATGAAAATTGGCCAGCGGGCAACGGTCTATTGCTCTGACTGCCAGACATAACTGATGTGTTTGTCACCGGTTGGCTTTATTCATACCTTGGTACCATAGCGAAACAGTCAGTCTATCACTATGATTCAATGGTGATTGTATAGATTGAAGATGTGTCGTGTCGGCATATCTGCCGGGAAGGGAATATATGAAATATCTTGTCACGGGTGCTGCTGGGTTTATCGGCAGTGCGGTTTCTGAGCGTCTGTGCGCGCAGGGGCACGAGGTTATCGGAATCGATAATATCAATGATTATTATGATATAGACCTCAAGCTGGCGCGGCTGGATCGTATTCGTCATCCGGCCTTTCGTTTTATCAAAATGGATCTTGCTGATCGTGACGGGGTGGCTGGGTTGTTTGCCGATCATCATTTTGATCGGGTGATCCACCTTGCTGCGCAGGCCGGGGTACGCTATTCCATTGATAATCCGATGGCGTATGCCGACAGTAATCTAGTCGGGCACCTGACGATTCTCGAAGGCTGTCGCCGGCATAAAGTCCAGCATCTGGTGTATGCTTCCTCTAGTTCGGTATATGGCCTGAATCAGAAGATGCCGTTTGCGACGACGGACAGTGTTGATCATCCTATCTCGCTATATGCGGCAACCAAGAAATCCAACGAGCTGATGGCTCATACCTATTCCCACCTGTACGGTATCCCGACTACCGGTTTGCGCTTTTTTACCGTTTACGGCCCATGGGGCAGGCCAGATATGGCGCTGTTTAAGTTCACCAAGAAGATTGTTGATGGCGAGCCGATTGATATCTACAACCATGGTGATATGCGCCGTGACTTTACTTATATTGATGATATCGTCGAAGGGATTATCCGTATTCAGGATGTGATCCCGGCAAAGAATACTGACTGGACGGTTGAGGCGGGTACACCGGCAACTAGCTCGGCACCATACCGTGTCTACAATATTGGCCATGGCAGCCCAGTGAAGCTGATGAATTTCATTGAGGCGCTGGAAGAAGCATTGGGTATCGAAGCCAGGAAAAATTTAATGCCGATGCAGCCGGGCGATGTGTATGCGACCTATGCGGATACGGAAGACTTGTTCAAGACCATTGATTATAAGCCGGCTGTGTCAGTGAGAGACGGGGTGAAGGCTTTTGTGGACTGGTATAGGAAGTTTTATCTTGATTAGCCTGTGTCGCATTCGGTGATAGGGACAAAGACAACAAAGGAGGCGAGCGCCTCCTTTTTGGTATATGGGCTTTATTTGCTGTGGAGCTTTTCCAGCAGGGCGTCGGTAATTTCCGGGTCGACAAACTGGCTGACATCACCGTGATGCAGCGCGACCTCCTTGACGATGGTCGAGGAGATAAATGAATTCTCTTCCGCCGGCGTTAAAAATACCGTCTCGAGCTCTGGCATCAGGCGGCGGTTCATGTTGGCGAGCTGGAATTCGTATTCAAAGTCGGATACGGCCCGCAGCCCCCGAACCAGGATATTGGCCTGGTACTCTTTGGCAAAATCAACCAGCAGTCCGGAGAAGCCGACAATCTCGACATTGGACAGGTGCTGGGTAATGCGCTTGGCCAGCCGAACCCGCTCTTCGAGATCGAACAGGGGCTTTTTGCTCGGGCTAAATGCAATGCCGACGACGACATGGTCAAACATCGCAGCAGCGCGTTCGATGAGATCAAGGTGCCCGTTGGTGATGGGATCAAAGGTGCCGGGATAGATGACACGGGTATTCTTATTGTGCTTCACAAGGAGATCCTCAATACAAAGATGACATTATGCTATCAAAAAAGCAGCTGGCTGCTCCATCTTTCACGCCAATTGCTATGGTTAATTTTTCCCTATCTTGTATTATCCGGACGGATTGGTTTTAGTTGGAACAAGGTGCTATGAAGAAAGTTCTCGTTGTGCGAAATGATAAAATTGGCGATTTCATGCTGGCCTGGCCCAGTTTTGCGATGCTCAAGCAATCACTGCCAGAGTGTCGGGTTACCGCTCTTGTTCCCAACTATACCGCGCCGGTTGCCAGACTTTGTCCGTGGATTGACGAGGTGATGATCGATCCAACGGCAAAGTCGAGTAAGGCAGAGCAGGCTGAGCTGGTTTCGGATATCAAGCAACGAGGGTTTGATGCGGCAATTTGCCTGTTCTCGAATGGCTATAATGCCAAGTTACTCTGGAAGGCAGGGATCCCTTACCGCCTGGCACCGGCAACCAAGCTCGCACAGTTACTGTTCAACCGTCGCCTGAAGCAGCGCCGCTCCCGCTCGGAAAAGCCGGAGTTTGAGTACAATTTGGATTTGATCCGTTTCTTTCTGGCAGATAACCAGATCGACTGCCACGAGCCGCAGGGCCCTTATCTGGCCTTTGACAAAGAGGTATTGGCGGCACAGAAAGAGAAGCTTATAGCACAGTTGGCTCTGGATAGCGGCAAACCATGGTGCTTTATCCACGTCGGCAGTGGCGGTTCGGCCAACAATCTGTCGCTGGCACAGTATGCCGAGTTGATTAAAGGCGTGGCAAAACAGCAGCATTGTGAATTTGTACTGACTGCCGGGCCGGGCGAGGAAGCGATGGCGGCGTCGCTGTATGCATTAATCAAGACAGAAGTGTCTGCCTATGTCTACGACAAGAACGACGGCCTGCAAGATTTCACCCGTTCTCTGGCATGTGCCGATCTGTTTATGGCCGGATCGACTGGCCCGCTGCATATCGCGGCTGCCCTTGATGTGCCGACGATGGGTTTCTTCCCGAGTAAGCGCTCAGCAACCCCGTTGCGGTGGAAGACACTGAACACGGCCGGACGTCATTTGGCATTCTGTCCGCCTGCCGGCAAGGAGCAGGAGACGGACATGAGACTGATTGAGATTGAGGCGGTGCTGGAAGACGCTAAGCCTTGGGTGGCTCAGTACTGCTCCTGATCCACAGATCGGCATATTTCACGAATGTGGAGTGTGCCGATAGAATCGATAGCAGGAAGCCCTGCTTGCCATCAAGAAAGCCCGCTCTAAGCACATACATTTTCAGGAAGCAGCCAATAGCGTGCAGCAGGCCCTGGCCGATGCTGCTGCGTTTGCCGCGCTTTTCCCGTTGCTCAGCCCAGGCTTTGGCATAGCCGGCCGATTTTACCAGATAGTGGTGTAAGTCGTTGTAGGTGAAGTGCAGCAGATCGCCTTGCAGCGGCTGTACTTTCATCTCCGGGGATAGCTCAACTTTCTCGTGTACCAGATCCTGGTTGTACTGTGTCAGCTTGGTCGGATAGAGGCGGTTGACGCGATCCGGGTACCAGCCACAGTGGCGGATATAGCGGCCAAATACCCAGCTCAGACGAGGAATACTGTATACCGTATTGTCCTGAGGCGATGAGAGCACGTCCATGATGTTCTGCTGGAGCTCCGGAGTGACTCGCTCATCGGCATCTAGCCACAGGATGTAGTCAGACTCGACATGGCTCTGGGCCAGTCGGCGCTGGGGGCCGAATCCCGGCCATTCGGCATTGACGAAGAACTTGTCGGTATACTGACGGGCAATAGTCTCGGTATTGTCAGTACTTCCGGCATCGAGTACAACAATCTCGTCTACCCAGCCTGAAACTGACTTCAGGCAGGCCTGTAAGTTATCGGCTTCATTTTTGACGATCAGCGCAACAGCAAGGGTCGGCTTAGTGGCACTCATTGTGTCTCCTTAAGGATATGAAAATCAGATAGGGCTTTGTCGAGCATGGTAATAACGGCTTCGGCACGAATGCGCTGCATAGCATCAGGATCTTTGACCCGGCTTCGCCAGGACAGTTCGCTTAACTGTTTACCCGTTTCTGCCTCAATGGCTTCCTGGTAGGCGCTGACAACGTAATCCAGGTAACGGTAGGGACCAGTTCGCTTCGGGTTGTGATGGGCGTAAAGGCCAATAACCGGTGTGTTGGTGGCAACGGCCATATGGGCCGGGCCGGTATCGGGCGCAATCACCAGCTTTGCCTCTGCCAACAAGGCAAGCATTTGTTTCAGACTGCTCTTTCCGACCAGGTTGGTCAGCGGCACGCTGCTCTGTTGGCAGACCTGCTCGGCCAGCTGTATTTCGACCTCTGCCGGACTGCCGGCCAAAATGACTTTCATTCCCCTGGCGGCCGCATGCTCGGCAACCTTTGCGTAGCCAGCGGCAGTCCAGTTTTTGAATGCTTTGCTGGCGGCAGGCACGATAACCAGTACTGGCGTTGAATCTGAGTATTGCTTGGCCCAGTCTTGGTCAGCCTGAGAGAGTTCAAGTTCCCAACGGGGATGGATATTTTCAATGCCTATGGTCTGGGCAAAGGCCATAAACCCATCGAGCACATGGGGAGAGTCTGGTGATGTTACCGGGGTATTAATGAACCAGTTTTGCAGATCACTGCTTCGGGTTTTATCAAAACCGAGACGGTATTTTGCCCGGATCCCCAGGCTGGCAATGCTGGCTCTTAGTGCGGTTTGCAAGTGCAGCAGTGCATCGAATCGTTCGCCGCGAAGCTGTTGCCATAACTGCCTATAGCCTTTCCATCCCTGCTTTTTGTCAAAGGGAATGACACGCACGCCGGGTAAATCACCCAGCAGCTGCGCTTCCGCCTTGCCCATGATCCACGTAATTTTTGTTGAGGGCCATTGGCGCTGTATCGCCTGAACCATGGCACAGGTATTGCAGGCATCGCCGATAGCGGAAAGACGGAGGACACATAATGAAGACGGAGGGGACGAAAATAGGGCCATATACAATTGCTCTGGAACTCATTAACCTGCATTATGCAGCTGGGATTTAAAATTGTAAAACGACTCATCTTAACGATTATGCAAGTATTGTCACTTAATGGAAGCCGGATCTGGTTTGATGATTCGCTACTTAAAACAGAGCCGGCACGCTGCTTTGATCCAAATTACTGGCAGCAACAGGGCGCGATTACCGGGCAAGCCAGCGGTCGTGGCACGACATACTTTATTTCTACTCCCCAGTTACCGATGGCTTTGCGTCATTATTGGCGTGGGGGATTATTGGGAAAGTTGGTGAAAGATCAGTATTTCTTTACCGGCTGGGAAAAGACACGTTGTGCTGAAGAGATCAAGTTGTTGCAACTCTTGGCTGAGGGTGGTGTCAGAGTGCCGAGGCCGGTGGCTGCCAGGGCAGTAAGGCGTGGCCTGATATACCGGGCCGATATTCTCACCGAGCAGGTTGCCAATGCCAGGGATCTGGTCGCTGTGCTGCAACAGAGAAAGCTATCTGAAAGCGAGTGGCGGGACATCGGGTTGTTAATTGGGAAAATGCATACCTTGCAGGTATGTCACACCGATTTGAATATACATAATATATTATTGGACGATAAGGGACAGTTCTGGCTTATCGACTTTGACAAGTGCTATCAGAGCAAGGGTGACAAGTGGAAACAAAGTAACCTTGAGCGTTTGCAACGCTCATTGAGGAAAGAGGTACAGCGGTTTTCTATAATGTGGGATGAGAGCGAATGGAATTGGCTATATAACAGCTATAAAGAAAGTTAAATACTCTTGAAAAGTGAATATTTTTTGACGTGATTAGAAGATAGAAAGTGAAACTATGAATGCAGTTATTTTATTGGTTAACCGGTTAAGCAAAGTGATTGGCAACATCTGTAAGTTGCTCTCGTATCCATTCCATTTGTTATTCCCTAAAAAGAGGTTTGAAATACCGTCATATTCGCGAGCTAAGGTATTATCAAGCAAAACCTCTGACATCCCGAAAGTGATCTGGCAAACCAATTTTTCGAACAAATCTACGCTGCCTGTATATCTTAATTACTTGTTTAATCGCCTGATGTCACTGGATCATGACTACTATTATGTCGGCAATGAGGGGATTGAAGAGTTTATCAGAGAGAACGCTTCGGAAGAGGTCTATGAGTGTTATAAAAGGATTAATGATGGTGCGGCAAAGGCGGATTTGTGGCGATTAGTTGTCCTCAATATTAAAGGTGGTGTATATCTTGATATTGATGCCAACCTGGTTTGGCCTTTGTCAAAAATCACTCAAGGCCAAAGCCAAATATTTATTAAAAATAAACAAGATAGCCAAATCACCAATTTTTTTCTGGCAACGGCGCCCAATAACCCTATCTATCAGAAAACAATCGACCTTATTGTCGACAATATAAAAAACAGAGACGAAACCAAGGGAGTCTACTCAACCACAGGCCCGCAAGTGCTGAGTGATGCTCTGGAAGGCGAAGAAGGTGTTGAGTTCAGAAGTTACCGCTACACCTGTATTCAGGGGAGCTTTACCAATGAGCACTTCCAGTACCTTGATAAGCCAAGAGGCAAGTGGATACATACTGCACCAGAAGATTTGATCAAGGACGAGAACACAGAATCGAAAGATTAATGACTTGTTGACGTATAGAAAGAATGCTCAGTCCTTTGCGGAAAGGACTGAGCATTGTTCGTTAATGGCTGAGCACAGCTTTTAGATTGCTTATCGTTTTTTCAATCGCGCCCTGGTTCAACTCCACCACCTGTAGAGCTTGCTGCCCAGTTTCTTCTCGCGATACTTCATCTTTGAACCAGGCTATGAGCTGGGCGGCTATTTCCTTGCTGTCCTGGCAAACCACACATCCATTGTTCTTGAGGAGCTGCTGGGTGATATCCGTGAAGTTGAAATAGCTGGGACCGGTGATAATGGGTTTGCTCAGCGCAGCCGGTTCAAGCAGGTTATGCCCGCCTACTTTATCTCCCAGTAAACTACCGCCGATGAAGGCAATATCAGCAGCCGCTAACATGACTAACATCTCGCCCATGGTATCACCCAGATAGATATCGCATTGATCGGGTACCTGATCTGTTGCCTCGGTACGGCGAACAACCGTCAGGCCGCTTGAGCGACAGAGATCGGCGACTTCAGCGAAGCGCTCGGGATGGCGGGGCACCAGGATCAATAGTGAATCAGGTATTTCCGCTCTGACTTGGCTAAAGGCGTCGAGCAGTTGTTCGTCCTCTCCGCGATGGGTACTGGCTGCAATCCAGATGGGGCGCTGCTGTCCGAGAAGCTGGCGGAGTTGGCTGCCATTATCGTGGATCTCCTGATTGACCGAGATATCAAACTTTATCGAGCCGGTAACGGCAACCTGGTTTTCACTCAATCCGAGTTGCACAAAACGCTCGGCATCATCTTTGTGTTGGCACAGAAGGTGGTCAAGGTTGTTTTTAACGATATCAAAGAGAGGCTGCACTTTTTGGTATCGTTGACAGGAACGCTCCGAAAGCCGGGCATTGAGTACATAGACGGGGAGTCCGGCTCGTTTGGCCTGGGCAAGCGTATTTGGCCATAGCTCTGTTTCCATAATGAGCAGAGCCTTAGGTTTTGCCACTCGAAGGAAGCGTTTTATGGCCCAGCTAAAGTCAAGGGGCATATAGCGATGCTCAATACGCCCCGAGAGTTTCTCTGCCTGCGCGGCACCCGTGCTGGTGGTTGTGGTGATCAAAATGGCTTGATCTGGGTAATCGCGTTGAATTGCTTTGATAAGCTGCGTTGCCGCGATGACTTCACCAACAGAAACCGCATGTATCCAAACCGGGTTGTTGTGCTGCAAAGGCGGACATTGGCCAAAGTGCTCACGCCAGCGTGAGCCGTAGGCCGGTTTGTCATCCTGCGATTTGTATAACTTCTTCAGAAAGAATGGTGTCGCAAGATACAGTAAGATTGAATACAGGCTGCGAATCATGGATGTAGACCTATTATGAAGAAAGCTTGCCGATGGCCTCTATGACACGTGACGGTGGCAGTTCATTGAGACATTTCAAGTGGCCGAATGGACACTCTCGCTTGAAACACGGACGACAGCTGATATCGGTATGCACGATTTCTACCTGTTGTGAAAGCGGCGGTGTGTAATCCGGTGAGGTAGAGCCATACACGGCGATAATCTTGGTACCGACAGCCGCGGCGATATGCATTAAGCCTGAATCATTGCTGATCACGATATCACAACTTGCCAGTAGATCGACGGCTTCAACCAGTTGTGTTTTTCCTGCCAGATTGGCACAGTGCTGACGCAGCTCAGGAGCAATTTGTTGCTGGATATCCGACGTGACAGCCTGGTCTTTATTCGAACCAAATAGCCATACCTGATAGCCTTGTTGGATCATTTCGCTGGCAACTTGTGCAAAATACTTGTCAGGCCAGCGCTTGGCCGGGCCAAACTCGGCACCTGGGCACATTCCGATTATCGGACGGGTTAAATCAAGGCCAAGTGTTTCAACACAGTGCTGTTGTGATGCACTGTCGACGAGTAGTTTCGGTTGGGGGATAGCGGATAGGCTGCTGCTGTCACGCATATCTTGCTTTTGGTAGGCCAGGGCACAGTAGCGCTCGACCATCAGGCCAAAGTCTTTTTTATTTGTTCGGATATCATTGAGCAGCCCATAGCGCGACTCGCCCTTCCATCCGGTACGAGACGGAATGCCCGCGAATAAAGGGATTAAGGCTGACTTAGCTGAATTGGGAAGCACATAGGCATGGGTGTACTGCGCTTTACGCAGTTTCTTGCCGAGCTGGTAACGCCCTTTGAGATTGAACTCACCGTGGCCGATCGGCATCTCGATGGCATTGTCGATCTCGGGCATACGTTCCAAAATAGGTCGACACCAAGCCGGTGCCATGACGTCAATTAATGCATTAGGGTGTTGTTGTTTCAGGCTGATATATAATGCTTGGGACATTACCATATCGCCCACCCAAGATGGGCCTATAATCAGAATTTTCATTTTTACCACCGAAGCCTGAAAGGCTATACATCAAATTGACAATTTAGGAAGTTTATATGGAATATCATATTTAATGAATGAATTTTTGCTCTTTCATCGAAGAGAAGCCTTTAGCTGGGGCTCATGGATGATTATTACAACCAGAAAATCGACTACTGGCATTATGATTATCTGCTTCGACGGTATTATTAATCATGACGGCCATTAAGAGTGGTGTATTTGGTACAAACCATACATCGTTACCTGCAGGGCAACGACAAAGCTAATCTTACGGTTGCATATTTGACTGTTTCATGAGTAATGATAGTTAATTCAGCTCCTCCTCAAACTTGGTCTACACGGTCAACTTTATTATAAGGTGAAAAGCTATGATAGCTTAGCGAGACAAGGCCAATTAACTAAAAGTAAGCTCTTCATCCCAATGGATATTGTCTTTTATTTCAACTGCAGGTACTCCAGCTGCTATTTTATTCTCTCCAATGTCTTTGGTCACAAGAGAGTTAATCCCTACAACAGAACCGTTGCCGATATTGCACCCTTTAAGAACAGTGACACTATCTGCTAGCCATACATGTTCGCCAATTATAATGTTCTTGGCTAGATTGATTCTTTTGTCACCGCAGAAGATATCATGACCATCACTGGTCATTAATTTAATGTTTCTGGAAAACATCGAGTTTTTGCCAATGGAAATTAGTGTATCTTTCTCTCGTGATGAAAAATAACAGTTTTCACCAATAACACTGTTTTCCTCAAAGATAATAGAACAGTTGTTTCCATTTATTTCTATCTTTGAGCCTTTTATATTCACGCCGTTTTTTATTATTAGTCTATTGTTGTTTCCTTTTATAGAAATGTCACATTTTCTAACTCTTGCTCCATTTGATATTGATACGGAGTTTGTTCCAGATAGTCTTACTCTATTTCTTATTTTAAAAAGGATATTTTTCATTGCTAAACAACCATATGTAAAATACGTTATATACTTATTATATGCTATACAGGTTTTTGGTAACAAGTTATTCTCATGGTTTTGAGAGGTGTAACAACTCATTATTATTGCTATGGATTAATTTGGTTGCCTTTGTTAAAGCCAAATTCAACTAGTTATTACATTTTAGCTCTATATTTAGGCGCTTGTAGTAATAAATGTCCTGCGGTATTTTTTGATATACCGCAGGTTCAATTAAGTGTTAATCTATATCATTTGTTGCTTTGCATATGTTATCTAAAATAGACTCAGGGCTAGGTATGACTGCATTGGGTGTCATAGAAATATAATGTTTTTCATAAGTTGGTGTGTATCTGAATGGTACCGTGGCATAAAATATTCCAACTGTTGGAGTATGAGTGCTAATTGCAACATTACGTATGCCTGTATCTGTACTTACAACAACTGATGCTTTAGCAATGAAACTAATGACGTCTTCAATATCCATAGAAGGCTGAATGTTTATATTTTCAGACGTTAGCTTTCCTAGCTTAGAAGCTTTTTCACTTTCACTGATCCCTTCTAGATAGATATGCTGATAACTAGGTAATTTTTCAGCGGCAAGGTTCATCAAAGACGTCAATTTATCAAAAGGGTACATTTTCCTCTCTTGTGATGCACCACCAAAATAGACAATATAAGGTTTTTCACTATCTCTTAGATTGCGGTTGTCAGGGTAACCAAAATCAAGTGGATAAGTAGGGTTATGTCCAAGAACTTTAAGCATGTGCAACATGCTTTCTACTTCTGGTGTGAAGTCAGAGCGGAAGATAGCAATATCGTATAATAACTTTGCAACTGATGAACGATATGGAAAGCCAATTTTTAGCTTTGCTTTTGTTAAAGCTAATAACCAATATGAACGGTTTGTAGCTGCAAGATCAAAAATAATATCTTGTTCACCAAGCTCTTTGGCTTTACGTATTTTTTCTAATTGGGTTACTTTGCGATCACTTTGTCTGCCAGGCATGATATGTACATCATCAACAAGATCGGATGGCATTGCATATTGGTAGTTCGAAGTTGCACAAAGAGTAATTTTCGCATTGGGAAAAAATTTTCTAGCCTCAATGAGAAATGGACGTGTGATAACTTGATCGCCTAGAGCTGCATGACGAATTACTGCAATATTCTTAACTTTGCCAGGGTCAAACTCATTAGCTTGATATGAGCGAGCCTTCTTGGAGGCATAAGCACCTTTTTCAAACCATAAGTGTTTCATATTGTACATTTCTTAATCCTTACCTGTGCATCATATTTTTGCATATTTATTAAAGGCTTGAGTTGCAGTATATAGTCATATTTTAAGCCCAGTTTTCAACTCACTTGTTTGGTCGATATTCTTACCTTCTTTTAACATAGGTAAGCACAGTGCAAGCATAAAGAAGACCGTATAAGTTTGAATTACCATTTGGTTACTGTAGAAAATCCCAATAATTAGGAATGAGGATATAACGCAAATGCCAGCTTGCTTGTATTGATGCTTACATCTAATTAACATAAAAGTAATGTAAATCAACAAAGAAAGAAAGGTTAGCTCATAAAGTAAGCCATGTTTGACAAGGCTTTCTAGATAGGCGTTATGAGGCTCAGTAAAAGAAAAATATGCCGTTTCGTTTGTAACATTTGGGCTCGTTTTGCTTATGTAAATCTTGAACTCTTTGGTGTAGTTATTCTCACCCAGTCCAAAAATAACTTTAGTCGGAGATTCTGACCAATTATAAGATGTGAAAGCGATTGCTTTTTTCCACATAATTAATCTGGCTGTATTAGATTGATCAACTTTAGTGTCAAGAATACTTTCAACTCGATTAGTTACCCCTTCAAATTTAGTAGGGAAGACTGTGGTTAGAATGGGTAATGATATTAAACAGACCAAGAAAATTTTAAGGAAAAATTGCTTGTAACAAGATAAAAGTAATAGGTTAACTACGATAAAAGTTGCTAGCCATGGACCTCTTGACCCTGTTAATACTAGGCACACAATGCTTAGTATGATTACGGTCATTAGCGCATATTTGAACTTATCATTTGTTAAGTTAAACCAAAATGGAATAGAAAAAGCCAAGAAATAGCTTAAATTCTCTGACCAGCGTCCGACATCGAGAAAGCTTTCTAAGCGCAACGGGTTCAAGCCCGTTGTTTTCATTTGGAGAAGGGTGTACAAGCCATAAAAAATAGATAGCAACAGGCCGAGAAGTAAACCAATAATTGCAGACTGTTTATGCTTTTTGTTATTAAATAAAATAATCAAGTAAGGGAATACCACTAAGAATAGTGATTTTCTTGCAATGTGTACAATGTCATCTAAGTTTCCTGGTGAAATAAGACAAGAAACTACAGCAATTAAATATGCTATTAATGATATTTTTGTTACTGGGGATGAAAGTGCTTTTTCTCTAAATGCTGAGTTTGATATCAGGCTATATAGAAACAGCATAAGTAGAATAGTTACTGATATGTTGATCCCTGCTTTTGATGTAAAAATAGAAAAGCCCAATAATCCAAGTAAAAATATTTCTAATTTTTTGATTGTTGTATCTGACATTTGTTTCTTCTCATTGCACTGCTGTTTTATTATAAACAACAGCTAAATTTTCAATATGCTTACTAATATCAAAGTGTGTTTTTGCTCGCAGGCCCAGTTTTTGACCTACTATAGAAATATTTTCTGATTCGCTGATTATTTTCACTAATTTAAGTTGTATCAGGTTTGAGTCTAAAGGGTTCACTGTAAATGGGTAACTTTCACCTAGAATTTCAGGAATTGCACCTGTATTAGCTCCCAATATTAGTTTATTGGCAGCCATTGCTTCAATGACGGTTAAGCCAAAAGCCTCGTTGTGCGACAAGATGGCAACGATGTCCATGACGGCAAGCATATTCTCGGTATCTTTTCGAAAGCCGGGAAGATGGATCTGTTCTGATAAGCCGCTTTGCTTGATGGTTGCCTGAATCTCTTCTACCAGTTCGACATCTGAGCCTTGATCGGCTTGTAACCCGCCGACCATCAGAAGGTGAAGATTTTGCTCGGGATTTTGTCTTACCAAGGCGATAAATGCGTCAAGTAACTCTTTTTGCCCTTTCGCGTGGTTAAACCGGCCTACAGTACCGATGACTGTAGCATCGTCAGGAATACCCAGTTCTTTTTTGGTTTTCAGGACAAGTTCGGTATCGTCAATGGCGGGGCGTATTTCTGTCCCCAGCCACAGGCGTTGGATTTTTTCTGCCGGTACCGGCAGTGCTTTCAGGTTACGCTTCTTGGTTGCTTCACTGATCGACAGTACTTGATCGACGTGGCTATATACCCAGCGGTGATACATATCTTTTTTCGGCCGGGTGACCCCCATGTGCTCGGTGAAGATAACTCGGTATGACGACAGGGTGTCCAGTAGGGCAGCAACAACCAGGTCACCGGATTTGTGGCAATGGATCAGGTTGACACCGTTTTGCTTAAGCCATTGATGAATGCGATTAAGCTGCCTGATTGATGCAAACTTTGAGTCGACTTCATAAGTTTCGATGCCTTGTTCTCGCATTCCTTGGGCAACACGGGAGCCTTTTAGACACAGTCCGAGTACTTTCCAGCCTTTTTCTCTGAACTGACCGCCGGTACGAATTGGGTACATCTCCAATCCACCCCAACCCTTGGATAGACAAATATGCAATACTGCTTGGTTAGACATTATTTAAAAACCTTTGGGTGCCGGCAGGCAACTCGCTTCGTCGGTTGAAGATCCGTTGTTATATATTGAGATAACAAGGCAAGCTGGGTATGCCCAGCTTGCCTTGTTGGATTTATCTCGTCAGCTGACTAATTAATCAGCGACATGTACTCAGCAACACCTTCGGCGACAGACTTGAACGGTTTGTCGTATCCGGCTGCGCGCACTTTGGTCAGATCGGCCTGAGTAAAGGCCTGGTAGCGACCTTTCAGGTGCTCTGGGAACGGAATTTCCTCGACCTCACCTTTACCGTGATGCTTGATAACGGCTTTGGCCACTTCGCGGAAAGACTCGGCATTGCCGGTACCGCAGTTGAAAATGCCCGAGACATTGTTTTCCCAGAACCAAAGGTTCATCTGGCAGACATCACCGACATAGACAAAGTCACGCTTGAACGTATCGGAGCCTTCGAACAGTTTCGGATTATCACCTTTGTTGATCTGGGTGTTCAGGTGAAAGGCGACCGAGGCCATGCTGCCTTTATGCTGCTCGCGAGGACCATAGACGTTAAAGTAGCGGAAACCTGTGATTTGAGACAAGGTTTCACCATGCTCCTCGGCATCTTGCCACAGACGACGGACATAGTTGTCAAACTGCTGCTTGGAGTAGCCGTAAACGTTCAGCGCACCCTCATACTGCTTCTCTTCGATGAAGTCATGATCGCGACCGCCGTATGTAGCTGCAGAAGAAGCATATAGGAACGGGATTTGACGCTCAAGGCAGTAATGTAACAATTCTTTTGAATATTCATAGTTGTTAAGCATCATGTACTTGCCATCCCACTCCGTGGTTGCAGAACATGCGCCTTCATGAAAAATGGCATCGATCGGACCAAATTCGTCACCGGCCATGATCTGGGTAATGAAGTCTTCCTTATCCATGTAATCAGCGATGTCCAGATCAACCAGGTTGGCAAACTTGGTTCCGTCCTTCAGGTTATCCACAACCAGGATGTCGTTGCGTCCTTGCTCGTTCAGAGCCTTTACGATATTGCTGCCGATCATGCCGGCGCCACCAGTTACGATAATCATGGCTATTCCAGTCTTTAATACATTGGGACAACGGCCGCATAACAGCCACCGCTATAAATATTCTTTGTGATAACATTACACTATTGCCATTGGGCGACGGAAGTAGTGAGAAGCAAATGAAGACCCGCGACAGAATTATTCAGGCAGCACTGGAGCTTTTCAATGAAAGCGGTGAGCCAAACATAACCACGAACCACATTGCCGCTCATCTGGGGATCAGCCCCGGCAATCTGTATTATCATTTTCGCAATAAAGAAGAGATTATACACAGTATTTTTGATGAATACGCCCGTGATTTGAGTATTCGTTTCCAGCCTCAAGGGGAATCTAAGGTAACTGCCGATAATTTATTGGGTTATCTCGACGCGGTATTTATGTTGATGTGGCGGTATCGTTTTTTCTACGCCAACCTGCCCGATATTCTGCGCAGGGATCCCGAGCTACAGGAAAAATACCTGGCGGCGCAAGAAGGGCTGCATCAGAACATTATGGGGATGATGAATAGCTTCCGTGCCAGCGAGTTGCTTGACCTTGATGATGATGAACTGCTTAGCCTGGCCAATACGCTTAAGCTGGTTGCCTCCAGCTGGATTTGCTACCAGACGACCCAGGCTGCCGGGGCAAAAATCACCAAGGCGGTGATCTACCAGGGCGTGTTGCAGATGCTGAGTATTGTGCGGCCGCTGACAACAGCGAAAGGAAAAGAGCAGGTGATCTTGCTTGAATCGCACTACTGCGAGCAGGTAAAGCGTAATGCTTAAGTGTTGATAGCGCGGCTCTGAGGTGTCTGAGCGGCTATGTCAGGGCGCTCTTTGAGATTTCCGCTGAAAACTGAACGTATGGAATTAGGGGTATAGCGCTGAAATACGTACCAGTTGGACGTCTTGTTCAGCCAGCTCCGGCAGCTGCTCCTCGAGTGTTGCCAGTGTAACGGGGTAGGGGTGGCCTATGGCGACGGCATAACCGTTGCGCTTGGCCCGCCTGACCGCCTGCGCCAGTTGCTGGCGAACAAACTGCGGGGTGCGGAAATGGTCGAGAAAGATGTGGCGGCGCAATGCAGGGACCCCCTGGGCGCGCGCCTGCTTGAGGGCGACTGACTTTGCCGTTGTCCGGCTGTCGAGAAAATTGACTCCCTGCTCCCCCAGGACATCCATGACCCAGCCCATCGCCTCGGTATTCTGAGTAAGGGCACTGCCCATATGATTGTTCATGGCGACGGCATTTGGCACCCGGCTCAGGGCATGGCGCAGGGTTTGTTGGAGCTCGGCCTGTGACATTTTTCCGGTAAGAGTCGTCAGCTCCAGCGGCGCCGTACGCTGTGGCTCCATCGGCATGTGCAGCAGGGTGTCACGCTGTTCCAATCCGGCCTGTTTGGCCGTGGCAAGATCATAAGGGGTGTCCGGAAGGATAGAGATACTGACTTCCGGCGGCAGGGTAGACAGTGCAGCAGGCATGGCCCGGTAACCCAAGTCATCAATGACGATGGCGAGTTTGGCTGCGAGGCTGTGTCCTGGCAGCGCCAAGCTGAAGAGCAGAGAAAACCAGAGTGCAATCCATCGCATGCCAGGTGTCCTTATCGGTACAAGCTTATCTTTTCAGCCAGCCTTTGGGGTTAGTGGGATTGCCTTTTCGGCGGATTTCAAAATACAGTCCCGAACGTTCCTGTCCGCCGCTGTCACCGACAAGTGCAATGGCTTCGTTGGCCTGTACCACATCACCGACTTTTTTGAGCAAGGTCTGGTTGTAACCGTAGAAGCTCATATCGCCTTTGCCATGGTCGATAACCAGCATCAGGCCATACCCGCGTAGCCAGTCCGCGAATACGATTTTCCCCGAGTATACGGCCTTGACCTGGCTGCCGGTTGCTTTGCCAATTACCATGCCCTTCCAGCGCAGTTCGCCTTGCTGAGGAGTGCCGTACTGATGAAGGATTGCGCCTGTGACCGGCCACGGCAGCTTGCCTTTGTGCCTTGCCAGCCCGTCCATCGGTACGCGTCTTGCTGCCTCGGCAGCCGCTTTGGCCTTGGCTATTTCTTTGACCAGGCGCTGCTCGTTGCTCTTGAGCTCGGACAGGTACTGAGAGTCTGATTTTAGCTGGCCCCTGATAGTACGCACTGTTTTATGGCGTTGTCGTTGCTCGCTCTCCAGCGTACTTTTCTCGGTTTTGAGCCGGGTCAGCAATGTTTTTTGCTGCTGATGCTGCTGGGTCAGTTGGTGTGCCTTCAGCTGTAGCTCCGTTGTGGTGGCGGCGAGTTCGTCCAGGGTCTTGGCGCGCGCTTCACTGAGGCGTTCGGCATAGATTGACATTCGGTCAAGCTCGGTGCTGTCTTCGCCACTGAGCAACGAGGCTAGCTGGCTGTTTTTTCCCTGACGGTATTGGGTATTGAGCAGTTCTTTCAGCATCTCTTGCTGGCCGAGTTGCTGTTGCTGAAGGCGTTGCTGTTCTTGCTGAAGCTTACTGATGGAGCGGTCGAGCTGTTTGAGCTGGTTATCGGCCTTGTGGATTTTTTTGGCCGTTGCTGCGATAGCAAGCTCCTGCTGTTTTAGGGATTGTTGCAGCGTATTGATTCTTTTTTGCTTGGTGCTTAGCTGATCCTGCTGGCGGGAGATTTCCTTTTTGACGCCTTCGAGCTGGTTCTGGTTGCTCGCCTGGCTTGGTTGTGCAGATGTCAGGCATAACAAAGCGCCAGTGCATAATGCACTGGCGCGGAGGATGTTGCCCAGGTATTTGATCTTATCCCGCATGGGGGAGATTATTTCAGATCAAACAGCACCTGACCAGTCATCTCTGCAGGGATTTCCATATCTGTTAGCGCCAGCATAGTTGGTGCTAGATCAGACAGTTTACCGTCATCTTTCAGGGTCAGAGACTTGTCACCGACGTAAACCAGCGGTACCGGCAGGTTGGTGTGCGCGGTATGGATACCACCGGTTTCAGGGTTAATCATCATTTCGGCGTTACCGTGGTCGGCTGTGATCAGCAACTGACCGTCAACTTCTTTGATTGCCTCAATCACTTGGCCAATGCAGCTATCAAGTGCTTCACAAGCCTGGACTGCAGCATCGTAAACACCGGTATGACCAACCATGTCGCCATTCGGATAGTTGCAGATGATGGTATCGAATTCACCGCTCTTGATGGCTGCAACCAGCTTTTCAGTCAGCTCCGGTGCACTCATTTCAGGCTGTAGATCATAGGTCGCTACTTTCGGTGAAGCGACTAGCGAGCGAGATTCGCCGTCAAACTCGGTTTCGACACCGCCGTTGAAGAAGAAAGTAACGTGCGCGTACTTTTCAGTTTCAGAGATACGCAGCTGCTTCTTACCTTTCTTCGATAGCCACTCGCCCAGCGTGTTATCAAGGGTTGCTGGTGGGTAAGCAATAGCTAGGTTAATGTCAGCAGCGTACTGGGTTAGCATCACGAAATCAGCCAGCGCAGGCACTTTAGCACGCTCGAAGCCCGCGAAGTCTGTCTCGAAGGCACGGGTGATCTGGCGGGCACGGTCAGCACGGTAGTTCATGAAGATAACGGCATCGCCATCTTCCATCGCAGCGACGTCCTGGCCTTCGGCACGGATTTCTGTTGCTTTCACGAACTCATCGTTTTCCTCACGCGCGTAGGCGGCTTCCAGGCCTTCCACGGCAGATGCCGCCGAGAACTCGGCTTTCGCAGCGGTAAGCAGGTCGTAAGCGACTTCAACACGATCCCAGTTGTTGTCACGGTCCATCGCGTAGTAGCGACCAACCAGTGACGCCACACGGCCTTTGCCTAGTTCGGCAAACAGGGCATCAAAGCGCTCCAGTGATGCCTGTGCGCTACGTGGTGGTGTATCACGGCCGTCCAGGAAGCAATGCAGGTAGATTTTTTCTGCGCCGCGCTTGGCTGCCATTTCTACCGCTGCTGCAATGTGGTCTTCATGGCTGTGAACACCGCCCGGAGACATCAGGCCCATGATGTGAACGGCTTTGCCGGCATTGATAGCCTTGTCCATCGCCGCTACAAGGGCTTCGTTTTCGAAGAAGTCGCCGTCGGCAATAGATTTGGTGATGCGTGTCAGATCCTGATAAACAACGCGACCGGCACCAATGTTGGTGTGACCAACCTCAGAGTTACCCATCTGACCGTCTGGCAAACCCACATCCATGCCCGAAGCAGAAATTAGGGTGTTGGCTTCATTTGCCATCAAGCCGTCCATCACTGGTGTGTTTGCGTTTGCAATTGCGTTGTCGGAATTGTCTTCGCGGTAACCCCAGCCATCCAGGATAACTAAAGCCAGTGGCTTCTTAGCAGACATATGCTGTCCTCTCGTAAAGTTATAAATCTGAGTGTAATTTAGACCAATTACCTTAAATATCTGCGAACTATCTAAGGTGATTGGTCTGGTTGTATGTAATTTTACTACAAGTAATGGCCAAAACTGTAGGGCAAGATCAAACAATGCTGTAAATGGATTGTTATCTTCCTACGTGAAATATATGCATTTCTGTCTTTGAGTGTAAGCCCTGATTGAGAGTTTTTTTCTATTTCATTGAAAGGTGGAAGCTGAAAACGATTGTTCAAGGCGTATACTATTATCGCCGGAATCGAGTGAGCCAATACGCGGAATTGTTGACGCCTGCTGTACAACAACGTTGCCGCGGGTATACTCGGGTTCCTTTGAGGTGGAGTCTGGCCCTGATTTTCAGGTGTCTTGTATTAGGAAAATAGAGCGAAAGTCATGCAGCAATACATCGATTTTGTTACAAGTAATCCAATGTTATCCCTGGTATGGGTAGGTTTGGTCGTGGCAATCATCGCGTCTTATGTGAAACAGAAGGCCGCGGGCTATAAAGTGGTTACCCCCAATGAAGCGACGGTCATGGTGAACCGTGAAGACGGCGTATTCATCGATATCCGTAGCCGTGATGAGTACCGCCAGGGGCATATTTCGGGTGCCCTTCACATTTTGCCGAGCCAAATTAAAGAACAGAACTTTTCAGAGCTTGAAAAGCACAAAACAGCCCCAATCATTGTGGTATGCAAGACAGGCCAGACAGCACAAGAGAGTGCCAATCTGTTACATAAAGCCGGTTTTGAGAATGTTAATTTGCTGAAGGATGGCCTGATTTCTTGGAATGAAGCCAATCTGCCGCTGATCCGCAGCAAATCCAGCAAGGGCAAGAAGTAACCCCTTGTCGCTCGGAGCGCGCCATACTAGGCAGTGTCTCCGATGCAAACCGAATTTGTGCAGCGTGTGATAATTATCATGGTTGCGAATATTTATGATCTCATGTGATGAGATTGAGAGAGAAAAGGACACGAAAATGGCTGAAGCAGCAAACAACGAAGCACAACAGAACTTCCAGATCCAGCGTATCTTCCTGAAAGATGTTTCTTTCGAAGCGCCGAATTCACCTGATATGTTCCAGAAAGAGTGGAACCCAGATGTGAAACTGGACCTGGATACCCAGAGCCGCGAGTTGGGTGAAGGTGTTTTCGAAGTGATTCTTCGTCTGACTGTAACTGTGAAGAACGCCGATGACACGGCATTCCTGTGTGAAGTTCAGCAGGGCGGTATTTTCTCTGTTTCAGGCATGGAAGCGCCTCAGCTTGCACATTGCCTAGGTGCATTCTGCCCGAATATCCTGTTCCCATATGCGCGTGAAACTATTTCAAGCCTAGTGGTTAAAGGTACTTTCCCTCAGCTGAACCTGGCACCTGTTAACTTTGATGCTTTGTTCATGAACTACCTTCAGAACCAGGCGCAAGCTAACCCTGAAAGCACTGAAGCCTAATCGCTAAAGTGGCCGTTATGAATCAGAACGTAGACAAAGCAATCACGATGACAGTGCTGGGTGCCGGCTCTTACGGCACCTCCCTGGCCATCTCTCTGGCCCGAAATGGCGCTAACGTCATATTGTGGGGCCATGAGCCTGAACATATGGCACAGCTCGAGATTGACCGTGCCAATGAGGCTTTCCTGCCGGGCGTTCCGTTTCCCGATTCGCTGATTGTCTCGGCGGATTTGGAGGAAGCCGTTCAGGCCTGTCAGGATTTGCTGGTGGTAGTTCCGAGCCATGTGTTTGGTGAAGTACTGTCGAATGTGAAGCCTTACCTGCGTGATGATTCACGTATTTGCTGGGCAACCAAAGGGCTCGAGCCTGACACCGGGCGCTTGCTCAAAGAGGTTGCCATCGATGCATTGGGTGAGGATGTTCCGCTGGCCGTACTTTCCGGCCCTACGTTTGCCAAAGAGCTGGCGGCGGGGATGCCGACGGCGATCGCCGTATCTTCTCCCGATGAGGTCTTCGTCCGTGAGCTGCAGGAAAAAATTCACTGCAGCAAGACATTCCGTGTCTACAGCAATACCGATTTTATCGGCATGCAGCTGGGCGGCGCGGTGAAGAATGTGATTGCGATTGGCGCCGGTATGTCTGATGGTATTGGCTTTGGTGCCAATGCCCGTACCGCATTGATCACTCGCGGTCTGGCGGAAATGTGTCGCCTTGGCGCTGCCCTGGGTGCCCAGCCGGAAACCTTTATGGGGATGGCGGGACTGGGCGACTTGGTGCTGACATGTACCGATAACCAGTCACGCAACCGTCGTTTTGGTCTGGCTCTGGGGCAGGGCAAAACGGTTGATGCGGCACAGGATGACATTGGTCAGGTGGTAGAAGGCTATCGCAACACCAAGGAAGTCTGGGTACTTTCCCAGCGCTACGGGGTTGAGATGCCGATCACCGAACAGATTTATCAGGTGCTTTATCAGGGCAAAGATGCCCGTGAAGCGGCCAAAGATCTACTGGCCCGTGAGAAAAAAGACGAATAACGGCAAAATAGCTGTCGCGTACAGGATCACGAGCAATATAACAACGCGTGCTGCCAAGCCCGCGTTGTTTTTTTTTTCAAGCACGTTAAAGTTAAACAGATACCGATTTGATGACAAAACGAACAGAGGGTGATGTGAAGGAGTGTCAACAATATGAGGTCTGGCAGGCTATCAAGCGGGAAGCGCGGGAGCAGTCAGAGCAAGAACCGATGCTGGCCAGCTTTTATCATGCAACTATTATCAAGCATGATAATTTAGCCGCTGCGCTCAGTTATATACTGGCCAACAAGTTGGCGACGCCGTCTATGCCGGCGATGGCGGTACGCGAGGTCATTGAAGAAGCCTTCGCTGCCGACTGTATGATCACCGAATCGGCAGCCTGCGATATCCGTGCTGTGGTTGAGCGAGATCCTGCGGTCGAGATGTACTCCATTCCCCTGTTATATCTGAAAGGTTATCACGCCTTGCAGGGCTATCGAGTCGCCAACTGGCTGTGGAAACAAAAGCGGGTTGCTCTTGCTGTTTATCTGCAAAATCAAATTTCGGTCGCCTGTCAGGTAGACGTGCACCCTGCGGCGACGATTGGTCAGGGGATCATGTTTGACCATGCGACCGGTATTGTGATTGGTGAAACAGCCGTGATCGAGAATGATGTTTCGATCCTTCAGGACGTTACCCTGGGTGGTACGGGTAAGGAAGGCGGCGATCGTCACCCGAAGATCCGCGAAGGCGTGATGATTGGTGCCGGTGCCAAGATACTGGGCAACATCGAAGTCGGCGAGGGGGCGAAAATCGGATCCTGCTCTGTGGTGCTCAATCCCGTTCCGCCGCATACTACGGTGGCTGGGGTACCGGCGAAAATTGTTGGCCGGCCGAGCAGTGAGAAACCATCAATGGATATGGATCAGCAGTTTAACGGCAACGGCCAGACATTTATGGCCGGTGACGGCATTTAAGCACATTGTTGTGGTTCCAGATAGCAAAAGCGAGAGTTTAACGGCTCTCGCTTTTTTGTTTCTTATCGGGAGGTTGATCTATACCGCCCCTTTAAATCCAAGCTGACGCCAGGCTTCGTAACCGATGATGGCGGCGGCATTGGACAGGTTCAGACTGCGGCTGTCCGGGTGCATTGGGATACGCAGGCGCTGCTCGAGTGGCAGGCTGTCAATCAGTTCTGCTGGCAGGCCACGGGTTTCCGGGCCGAACAACAGCACATCCCCTTGTTCGAACTTGGCGTTGGTATGGAAGTTGGTCGTTTTGGTGGTGCAGGCAAAAATCCGGCGGTTTTCCATCGCCTCCATGAAGGCATCGAAGTTCTTGTGGCGATGAACGTGCGCCAGATCGTGATAATCCAGCCCGGCACGACGTAGTTTCTTTTCTTCCAGGTCAAAACCGAGCGGCTCGATCAGGTGCAGGTTGGCACCGCAGTTGGCGCATAGGCGAATTATATTGCCCGTATTGGGGGCTATTTCAGGTTCGTACAGGGCGATATCAAACATTGTCTGGCTGTCAGTTTGCAAATTTGGCCATATTGTAGCGAAAAAAGCAGGCTTTCAGACAGCAGATTGTCTGAAAGCCATGCAGTTATGCCGGTTGATTAGAGAGTCAGGGGCAGGGTGATGGTGATCCGCAACCCGCCAAGCGGACTGCGGCTGGCCATGATAGTACCGCTATGCTGGCGGATGGCGCTCTCGGTAATGGCCAGTCCCAGCCCGGTGCCGCCGCTACTGCGGTCCCGTGCCGTCGAAACCCGGTAGAACGGACGGAAGATGTCATCCAGTTCATTGTCGGGTACCCCTTCACCATTATCGTCAATGACGATATAGAGGGTATGGTCCCTGACACTGAAGTTTACCTCGATAACATCGTTGCCGTATTTGATGGCATTGCGCACGACATTTTCCAGGGCGCTGATCAGCAGGTTGGGATTTCCGCTGACAGGCCATTCGCCCAGGTCATTGACCTTGAAAACTTTGTTGTTTTGCTCGGCCTCGAAACGTGCATCTTCCAGCATCTCATACCACAGGCTGCGCGCATCGGAGTGCTCGCGAAGCTCATGGCTGTTGACCTGCATTCGTGATAGTTCCAGCAGCTCGCTGATCATCTTTTCCAGCCGCTCTGCCTCGGTATCGATACGGCTGAGCTCTTTGCTCTCTCCCTGCTTACGCTGGGCCAGTGCGGTGGCCATTCGTAGCCGGGTAAGCGGCGAGCGCAGCTCATGGGAGATATCCGACAGCAGCCGCTGCTGGCCGCCGATCATCTGGTTGATGGCCTGGACCATCTGATTGAAGCTGGCCCCGGCCTGCTTGAACTCCCTCGGCCCGGCTTCCAGTTTCGGATCGGCCTCGAACTGTCCGGTTGCCACCCGCTCTGCGGCTTGTTGCAGTCGACGGGCCGGAATACTGATTGCCCATGCCAGCCAGAGCAGCAGGGGTGTACTGACCAGCATGGTGACGAGGAGCAGCTGGAACGGCTTATCCAGGATCTGAATAAAAAATGGCGGAGGCTTGCGCCAGACCCGGCCGACATACATCAGCACGGTTTGCTGCTCGTAGCTGAAGGCAAACGGCCCGGCCATCATCCAGCGCCCGTATAGTTTCTGTTTGGGGGCGCTAGGGCTATCGGCCATGGTGATAAAATTACGCAGTGCCTTGTTACGGCCATCCGGCGTAATAATTTCACCTTCCTCGGTGGTGAAATATAGCTGAAACCCCTTGTGGCGGTCGTGGTTGGTAAATCGCTGCAGCCTGTATTTGAGTGGCCCCCTGTCGCGGGTGATTTTCTCGGCGATGCTCTGGGCCGAGTCCTGAAAGCGTTTTTGCTGCTGTTCCGGGATAGTATGTTGGGCCCGGGGATCGAGATTGGGTAGCAACAAGACGGTCACGACGACAATCAGCAGTGTCAGCCAGAATACGGCGAAAATCCGGCCATACAGGCTGGAAAAACGAGGTAGCTTCATCATCTGCCTCCTTGTTGACCGCGTCGGTTAGTTGCCAGTGTGCCAGGCTGCATTATATTTCCTCGACTAACAGGTAGCCTTTACCGCGAAGGGTCTTGATGCGAGGCTTGCCGTCAGTTCGTTCAGGCAGTTTTTTGCGTAGGTTTGACACATGCATATCAATGGCACGATCGAACTGCGCCAGGCGCTTGCCCAGCACCTCAAGGCTGAGTTCATTCTTGGCAATGATTTTGCCCGGATGCTGAATAAAGTAACTCAGCAAGGCCAGTTCGGTGCCGGTCATTTCTATCGGCTCTCCCTTGCAGAAGACTTCCTGTCGTCCCGGATAGATATCGATATCCTGATAGGTCAGGCAGTCGGGGGGATTATTGCGCGAGTCGTTACCGGCCGTTTGTGTCCGGCGCAAAATAGCCCGCATTCGTGCCAGCAGTTCGCGATCACTGAAGGGTTTGGGCAGGTAGTCATCGGCACCGAGCTCCAGCCCCAGCACCCGGTCAATCTCTTCGCCTTTCGCCGTCAGCATGAGTACCGGCGTCGAATAGCTTTCCCTGAGTTTGCGCAGCATTTCGGTACCGTTCATTTTCGGCATCATGACATCGAGCAGGATCAGATCGATGCTGTCATCGACTTTGCTGAGGCCCTGCTCGCCGTTATTGGCCTCCAGGATCTCGAACCCCTCCATTTCGAGGATATCGCTGAGTAATGAGGTCAGCTCCGTATCGTCGTCGACCAGCAGAATTTTTGCCATGTTAGCTACCTTATTGTTTCCGTCCCGCCCTATGCAGGTACATACGCGATATGGTGAATGGGATAGCCCCAGTATCGCTAATCTCGCAGCGGGAACCAAGTTAATGTCAGTTGGCTTTACGCAGTTTTACGTTCTTTAGACAGCAGTTTACCTTGTAGTCGTTATTCTTAACTCATACCCGCTGACGGACATTTGGAGAAGAACATCATGACTACATTCAAGAAAACACTGCTAATGGCAATTGCACTTCCTCTGGCTCTCGGCTCTGCCTCTGTGCTGGCTTTTGGCGGCGGTAAAGATGGTCACCACGGCGGCTATTTCGGTGGTAAAGGTGGCTGCGGTATGAAAGAGGGCTACAAGGTCTTCCGTAACCTGGATTTGACTGATGAGCAGAAGCAGAAAATGCAGGATATGCGCGAAGCCAACCGCGAGGCAATGAAAGCCAGCTTTGGCGAGCAGCATGCTGCAATGCAGGCCAACCACCAGAAAATGCAATCCTTGCTGCTGGCGGCCGATTTTGACGAAAACGCAGTCCGCGAACTGGCTCAGCAAATGTCAGAGCAGCAAACCGAGCGCCGAGTCACTATGCTGAAGAAACGTCATGAGATGCTGAATATTCTGACCGCCGAGCAAAAAGCAAAATACCAGCAGCTACAGGCAGATCGCGCTGAGCAATGCCAGGCTCGCTGGGCCGAAAAGAATCAGTAAGTTGGCTCTCACGGATGAAGCCGCAGCCTAGGTTGCGGCTTACATTTTGTTACTCAAACCAATAAATCCCTCAGTAAATTACCTTTCTCTATTATTTTTGTTATTAATTTTCACCGTAAAAAAGCTATACTGCGTGACATTGCCCAGTGAGTGCTTATGAATAGGTGTGATTATTATGGATGAAAATGCACAGTCGCCCGCGGTTATCACTCTTCCTAGATGCACGACTGGTGGCTCTGATGGCAGGATATATACTTAAGGCATGATCAAGCCTTACATGCGGTATCTCCTTGGTCGTCAACCAGAATGCTAACAGTTTCGTTTCATATCCGTTGTCGGATCAGGCAAATATCATGCTGCTGGCTGAAGTCAGGGGTGATCGTGATATGAATCAACAAAATTTTTTATCAAAATTGTAATACTTCTACATTAGTAGGAAAGTTACAGTTTACACGAGCATAAGCCCGGCATGTCGGCTTATGGTGCCGAGAGGGGGAACCTCGGTAACTCGTGCCGGATTTGATTTTTCAATTCCCAAAGTCAGAGGGTAACCATGATTAAAAAGATTGGTGTATTGACCAGTGGTGGTGACGCACCTGGTATGAATGCGGCGGTTCGCGGTGTTGTTCGTGCTGCATTGTCAGAAGGCCTGGAAGTTTATGGTGTATATGACGGCTATCAGGGCCTGCATCAGAACCGTATTGAGAAGCTGACTCGCTCTAGCGTATCAGATGTGATCAATAAGGGTGGTACATTCCTGGGTTCAGCACGTTTTCCTGAGTTTAAAGACGAGAAGGTACGTGCACAGGCTATCGAGAACCTGAAAATTCACGGTATCGACGCACTGGTTGTGATCGGCGGTGACGGTTCGTACATGGGTGCGAAGAAGCTGACTGAAATGGGCTATCCATGTATCGGTCTGCCGGGCACCATTGATAATGACGTAGCAGGAACTGATTACACGATTGGTTACCTAACGGCGCTGAACACGGTTATTGATGCCATTGACCGTCTGCGTGATACGTCTTCTTCTCACCAGCGTATCTCAATTGTTGAGGTAATGGGTCGTCACTGTGGTGATCTTACCCTGATGTCTGCGATTGCCGGTGGTTGTGAATATATCATCACACCGGAAACAGGCCTGAACAAAGAAGAGCTGCTGGCGAAGATCAAAGAAGGGATCTACAAAGGCAAGAAGCATGCGATTATCGCACTGACTGAGCTGATGACGGATGCCAACGAGCTGGCGAAGTACATCGAAGATGAAACGGGCCGTGAAACGCGCGCGACAGTGCTTGGTCACATTCAGCGTGGCGGACAACCAACGGCATTTGACCGTATTCTTGCATCTCGCATGGGCGCGTATGCGGTTGATCTTCTGATGGAAGGCCAAGGCGGTCGCTGTGTGGGGATCCAGAATGAAAAAATGGTTCACCACGACATCATCGATGCGATTGAAAACATGAAACGTCCTATCCGCAAAGATCTGTACGATCTGGCAGACAAGCTGTTCTAAGACAGATTTTGCTTGATAGATAAAAAGCCGACTTGTGAGTCGGCTTTTTTGTTTCTGTTGCTAGCGTGTGCCGGGCACTAAAAAGGCCACCCGAAGGTAGCCTTTGTTATGCTTGATAATCAAACAAGATTATTTTTTCGCTTTAGCGGCTGCTTTTGCGATAGCTGCGAAGCTTTCAGCGTTTAGTGCCGCACCGCCAACTAGCGCACCGTCGATGTCCGGCTGTGCGAAGTATGCTTCAGCGTTCTCAGGCTTAACAGAACCGCCGTACTGGATCACAACTTTCTTGGCTACTTCTTCGCTCTTTTCAGCGATGTGTGCACGGATAGCTGCGTGAATACGCTGTGCATCGTCAGCTGTAGCGGCTTTACCAGTACCGATTGCCCAGATTGGTTCGTAAGCGATGATTGCACCGTCTAGGGCTTCAACGCCCTGGGTGTTGATCACAGCATCGATCTGACGAGCACATACTGCAACCGTTTCGCCAGCTTCGTTCTGAGCTTCAGACTCACCGATGCAAAGAACAGGTGTCAGGCCGTGCTCTTTTAGGAAAGCAAATTTCTTCGCTACGAACTCGTCTGATTCGTTGTGGTATTCACGACGCTCAGAGTGGCCGATGATGATGTGGCTTGCACCGAAGTCTTTTAGCATCTCAGGAGAGATATCACCTGTGAATGCGCCGCTTGCGTTAACGTCGACATTCTGTGCACCAAGGATGATTTTGCTTTCACCTTTGCCGATTAGCTGCTCAGCCAGGTCAAGGTACATTGCTGGTGGAGCTACTGCTACGTCAACACCTTCAACACCTTTAAGTTCAGCATCAAGGCCCTTAAGTAGGTTAGATACCATTTCCTTGCTACCGTTTAGCTTCCAGTTACCCATAACCACAGGATGGCGCATAGCTTTTCTCCAAATCAATTTGATGTAAATAATAATACCAAAAAGCGTAATTCTCTGATCTGATCAGACAACTATGCTGTTTGGTATCCAGCCATTTTGTAAAAATATAACAGCCTTGGCTGATACTTTTACTGTCCAAAATCATTTCTGTGCTTGGTTGTACCTTTTTCAACAGAAAAAGTGAACTCTCGGCTGAAAATAATTTTAAATAATTTATTTTAGCAGATAAAAAAAGCAGAAAAAGACAGTGATCAATGGTTGAAAAACAATCTAATTGCTTGGCTTGTCAGCAATAGATCAGGTAAGTTGGGTCATCTGGGATACAGTTTCCTGTATTTTCAACGATTAACAGCATTTCTTAACGTCATGGAGGAAGATGTGCCGAATCTTGTCATGGAATATGCCGATCCGGTTGCCGAACGTGTCAATGTACCGGGGTTGTTGGAAGACTTACACCAAATCTTATTAACATGCGGCCTGTTTGAGCCCGACTCAGTGAAATGCCGCAGCTATCCCTGTCATACCTGGCTGGTAGGCACTGAGGGAGATCTCAATACCTTTATCCATATCGAGCTGAGTATGCTGTCCGGGCGCACTGCGGAGCAAAAGCGGGAGCTGGCCAGAAGCTTGATATCGGTACTGGAGCAGCACGCAAGTACCATCAATAGCCTGACTGTCGATGTGCGCGACATGGATCGTGACAGTTTTATCAAGGTAAGCTGCTAACGCGCTGCCTGCAGGCTCATTCTTCCCGTTGCTGGGGCAACACCTCTTGCTTCTCTGACGGACGGGAGAAGGGCATTATCTTCGCCTGGTGTTCTGTTAGCGTCTCTGGCGCGTTCAGTGCCTGGGCAAAGCGTTTTAGCTGTACTTGCAGTTCGGCCATTAGCAGTATGTTGGTGTGGTTGGGGTTTTTCCCCTTGGCAATGACCTGATTGATATGGCTCATCTGGGCCCGGAGCCTGGGTTGCATCTCGGCACTGGCATTGCTGATGATTTCTTCGCTCATCGACAGCCGTAGTGCTTCCAGCTCGTCAGGTGCCTGTTCCGCCATTGCTCGTAACTCATCAAAGGAAGGTAAATCCTGCATAAAGGCTCCCACAATCTCGCCATCGGCGTCTATACCCACAAGATTCACCCTGAACGATGCGTGGGCTGGTATGTGTTATGCCTTTAAAGGTAGCCAGTCCGTTTGTTGCGGACTGACTCAATTGTGAGACGTTGCATGAGATTGCAGTGAGACAAGGTGATCTTTGGCCGTTAGCTAATGCCTACCAGTAGTGCTCCATGGTAATTTGGCCGGGCTTGCGGCGCAGGTTCTTGGTAAATCCCATCGACTCCAGCACGGCCTTGGTTTCACGGACCATTTCCGGGTTGCCGCAAAGCATGATCTGGCTTTTTTCGGGGCTGAGCGGCAGGCCGATATGGCGCTCCAGCATGCCATCGGCTATCGCCAGCGGGATCCGGCCCGGAAGCGACAAGGGGGCAGGTTCGCGGCTGACAAAGGGCTGGACGATCAACTGCTCCGGATACCGTGCCTTGAGCTCGTTAATTTCAGCCTGATAACTGAGATCGGCGGCGTAGCGAACCGCATGGATCAACACGACCTTGCGGAACCGGCGCCAGACATCGGCTTCACGCAGGATAGACAGGTAGGGGCCGATAGCGGTTCCGGTCGCCAGCAACCATAGGTGTTCGCTGTCGGGGACTTCATTGAGAGTGAAATAGCCATTGGCCCGTGCTGAAATAAACACGGTATCCTCGCTATCAAGGGCATGGAGGCGTGGGGAGAGCAGGCCGTCGGCAACCCGGGTAGCATAGATCTCTATATTGTTATCGCTGGGGGGATTGACAAAGGAGTAGGCTCGCTGGACCATTTTGCCGTCAATTTCCAATCCAAGCTTGGTGAACTGCCCAGCCTTGAAGGGCTCTATATTTGCATGCAAGACAAGGCTAAACAGGTCACTATTCCAGTGACGATTGGTGATAACCTTCGCGGGGATCCAGTCGGCCATAATAATCTCCTAATTATGATTTTTGTATTCGATAAGCGCAGCGCCTCTCTCCGGCAATAATGTGTTCGTTTCGTTCGACGCGGTACTCGTTGCCCAACAGACGTTGGAAGACAGAAAGCTCTGATTTACATAGGGAAGGACAGCGCGTGGCGGCATGGCAGATCGGGCAGTGGTTTTCCACCAGAATGAAGTCTTCACCGTCCTGGTGAAGCTGGGCCATGTAGCCTTCCTGTTCCCTCAGTGTAGTTAGTATTTCCAGTTTTTCTTTTACATTATAGCTGTTTGCCAATGCATGCCGATATTGTTCAAAGGTTTGATTCTCTCTGCGTTCAACCACCTGGTTGAGCCCGTCGGTCCCAAAGAGCTCCTCGACAGAATCAAGCATTTGAATAATAAGTTCGCCATGGCGGTCGGCAAAACGGCGGTGGCCCTTGCTGGTCAGGTTCCAGTGGCGGGTCGGGCGACCGACCTTGGCCTTGATGTCCTGGTAATCCACCAATCCGTCTTCCTCTAGCCCCTGCAGGTGCTGGCGTACGCCCATGGTCGTCAGTTTGAATTCTTCGGCCAGCACCTTGGCTGTGACGGGGCCATCCCGCTTCATGCGATAGAGTATTTTTTCAATCGTTTTCATATCAGCTGCTATTTCCTTTATTGGTTTATTATGTAGCCAGTTAAGTAAATAAAGCAACAGCTTTACAAAGTTAAGTATAAACCAGAAGTGCCTAGCCGGTGGGAGAGCCTGTTGTTGGTTGCGCAGACAAAAAAAGGCGTGCATCAAATGCACGCCTTCGTTACAACCTGGAGGGCCGGTTACAGAATATGCCCTTTGACAGCATCGTCTTTGCGTGCCAGATAATGGGTTGACTTGATGCGGCGGATAGTACGGCATTTGCCGCGGATCAGCAGGGTTTCCGTCGTGGCGATATCGCCCTGGCGGCTGATCCCGTCAAGCAGATCACCTTTGGTGATGCCGGTGCCGGCAAAGATCACATTGTCGCTCTGGGCCATGTCTTCCATACGCAGCACGATGTTCGGTTCGATACCCATTTCGCGGCAGCGTTCGATTTCAATCTGGCCCAACTGGCGGTTTTCCTCGCTGTCGCCTTTGACCTCGTGGCGCGGCAGCAGGCGGCCGTGCATGTCGCCGCCAAGGGCGCGGATCGCCGCCGCTGAGACGACACCTTCCGGCGCGCCGCCGATGCAGTACATGACGTCGACTTCGCTGTCCGGCATACAGGTCAGGATAGAAGCTGCCACATCACCGTCAGGCACGGCAAACACGCGTACACCCATTGTCTGCATCTGGGCAATCACCTCGTCATGACGAGGCTTGGCCAGCGTGGTAACTACCAGAGTATCGAGCGTTTTGCCCAGTGCCGAGGCAATGTTTTCCAGGTTTTCAGTCAGTGGCAGGCTTAGGTCGATACAGCCTTTGGCCGCCGGGCCGACAACCAGTTTTTCCATATACATATCAGGTGCTTTCAGGAACGAGCCTTTCTCGCCGGCAGCCAATACGGCGAGGGCGTTATTCTGGCCCATCGCCGTCATACGGGTGCCTTCGATAGGATCAACGGCAATATCGACGGCATCACCGCCGGTTCCTACTTTTTCGCCGATATACAGCATAGGCGCTTCATCAATCTCGCCCTCACCGATCACAATTTCGCCCTCGATCTCGGTCTGGTTGAGAAGGGTACGCATCACTTCCACGGCAGCGCCGTCAGCGGCGTTCTTGTCGCCGCGGCCAAGCCATTTGTAGCCAGCCAGTGCTGCACCTTCGGTGACACGAGAAAATGCCATTGCTAAATCGCGTTTCATTGTTACTCCAGAAAGAAAAAAGGCCCAAAAAAATCTGGCGCGATTTTATCACAGCTTGGGTGAAACGTTTGCGTTAATTTTTTGCCGCCGAAATGGCGCTATATTCGCGAAGATGGAGGCGCTTGCGTCCAGCGACGCGTGATTGCCAGCGTGGAAGCGAGAATAAAAAAGAAGGCCTGCATTGCTGGCCTTCTTGAGGGGGGAACTCAGAGGGAGTGTATGCTGTTAGATGTCGTCTTCGACAGCCCAGCTCTTGGCGCACTCAACGGCACGCTTCCAGCCTCTGTAGCGGCGTTCACGTTTTTCTTCATCACCGTCTGGAACGAAGTTGCGATCCAGTACGGCTTTGTCTTTCAGCTCGTCAATACTGCCCCAGAAACCAACAGCCAGGCCGGCCAGGTAACCTGCACCCAGTGCCGTAACTTCGGTAACAACCGGACGGTGAACTTCGGTAGCCAGAATATCGGACTGGAACTGCATCAGGAAGTTATTGGCCACTGCGCCGCCATCGACACGAAGGGAAGCCAGGTTGATGCCGGAGTCCGTCTGCATTGCATCCAGAACATCACGGGTCTGGTAGGCTACACTCTCCAGCGTCGCACGAATAATGTGGTTGGAGTTAACACCACGGGTCAGGCCGACAATTGCGCCACGCGCATACGGGTCCCAGTATGGTGCGCCCAGACCGGTAAAGGCCGGTACCACATAGGCACCGTTGGCACTGCCCACTTTCTCGGCAAAGTATTCTGAGTCTTTGGCATCGTCCAGCAGCTTCACTTCATCGCGCAGCCACTGAATTGAAGCGCCGCCCATAAATACCGCACCCTCGAGGGCATAAGCTACGTCACCGGTAGGGCCACAGGCCAAGGTGGTTAGCAGGCCATTGTGAGAGGTCACTTTTTCCTTGCCGGTGTTCATCAGAAGGAAACAACCTGTCCCGTAGGTGTTTTTTGCCTGGCCCGGCTCGACACACATCTGGCCGAACAGTGCGGCCTGCTGGTCACCGGCAATACCGGCAATCGGGATACGGGTACCGCCCTTACCACCAATGTTGGTCTGGCCGTACACTTCCGACGATGCCTTCACTTCCGGCATCATTGACAGCGGAATATCCATTGCCTTCAGAAGCTTCTCGTCCCATTGCATGGTGTTGATGTTGAACACCATGGTACGTGAGGCATTGGTGAAGTCAGTAACGTGGACACGTCCCTGAGTCATCTTCCAGATCAGCCAGGTATCAACGGTACCGAACAGAAGGTTACCGGCTTCGGCTTCTTCACGCGCCCCTTCGACGTTGTCCAGGATCCACTTGATCTTGGTGCCCGAGAAATAAGGGTCGACGACCAGGCCGGTATTGTCGCGAATATATTCTTCCAGCCCCTGTGCCTTAAGTGTTTCACAGGTGTCGGCGGTACGGCGGCACTGCCAGACGATAGCGTTGTATACCGGTTTACCGGTGTTTTTGTTCCACACGATAGTGGTTTCGCGCTGGTTGGTGATACCGATACCGGCTACCTGATCGGAGCGGATACCGGCCTTGGCGAGAGCTTCAACCAGTGTCGAGCTTTGGGTCGCGTAGATTTCGAGAGGATCATGCTCAACCCATCCGGCTTTTGGATAGATCTGAGTAAATTCACGCTGTGACGAGCACACAATGTTTGCGTTGTGATCCAGCACAACGGCGCGGGAGCTGGTTGTACCTTGATCTAGTGCAACAATGTACTTTTGCTCTGTTGTCATGATGGTTTCCTCTAGTAGTAATTATATTTTAGGGTAGTAGAGAGATTTTTATGCTTTTGCTGCTTCGCTGTCACTTGCGCTTTCTTGCTCTTGTGCAACGGACTCAGCGTTGCCTGGCAGATAAGCACCAATGGCTTTCGGGTATAGCCAACCGCCGAAGCAGGCACCGAAGATAGGCGCCAGGATTGGAACGATCATATAAGGGATGTCTTTGCCGCCAGTGAGTGCCATATCACCCCAGCCGGCCAGGAAGGCAAAGAATTTCGGACCGAAGTCACGCGCCGGGTTCATGGCAAAACCGGTTAGTGGACCGAGCGAGCCACCGATCACCGCGATCAGAATACCAATCATCAACGGGGCCATCGGACCGCGAGGGGCACCGTTTTTGTCATCTGTCAGGGCCAGGATGGCAAACATCAGTACGGCTGTGATAACAAACTCAACCGCAAAGGCACCACTGAAAGACAGGGCGGCATTCGGGTAGGTAGAGAAAATACCGGCGGTCGCCAGGCTTGCCTCACTGCCTCGAACAATTTGGTTAGTTGCTTCAAACTCTGCGAAAAGGTTGCTGTATAGGCTATAGATCAGAGCGGCGGTACAGAACGCGCCCAGTAGCTGAGCAGCAATGTAGGGTGCTACTTTGCGTTTGTCAAAGCCATGGAACAGTGCCAGGGCAATGGTGACGGCAGGGTTGATATGGGCACCGGAGACACCAGCAGTACAATAGATGGCGATAGCGACACCTAGGCCCCACATGATGCTGATTTCCCACTGACCGAAGTTTGCACCAGTCAGTACAAGTGCTGCGACACAGCCAACACCGAAGAAAATCAATAGTCCTGTACCAATGAACTCGGCAATACATTCGCCAAGTAGCGTATGTTGTTTCGGGGTAGTCATTATTCAGTCCTTTTGTCGAATGTTGTAGGGGTATTTCTTTTATCTTTCTTATTCGCTCTTAATGTACTCGAACTAAACGTGATTGAAATGTTAAAGAATTAATTTTGTGCGTTCGAGCATAAAATTAGGTTCACTTTTGCGCGTTCGCGCAAACGGTTGCGGTTTTTTTGAACTCGATCGAACTAGCTTGGGTGCACTGCAATTTGGTTGGTATGCTAATTCGGGTGTTTTGATTTATCTTATTGAATTGAAATAAAAAATCCGGCCATAAAAAGGCCGGATGTGCCATAAGGGCAAGATCTTGGATAATTCCAAGAGAGATACGATCAAGATAAAAATTAGCATGGCAACCCTGCATTAAAATAGAGTTAGATCGCAATTCTAAGCATTTCGTCACGTTGCGCTCACACACCGTCGAGCATTTGTTCAGTTACTCGGCATTATGGTGAAAAAAGCTATGCTGGACGGATGTCGGCAGGGTGGCCGGAGGGGAGTGGCTGGATTTGGCTGGGGGCAGGCAAAATAACCGTCAGAATTGTGTAAATTTCACTCATTTGTTGCAAAGCGGCGGATTTGTAGATGCTAGAAGGCGGCAGCCTCGTTAGAATAGGCGCAACAGTAATGTAAACAGAGCCTGTGGGAAATTACCTTAACGGTTTAAGGTAAAATGATAGGCGGAGATCAGGTGAACAATATGTCATTAGAAATGTTGGAAAAGCTAGAAGCCAAAGTACAGATGGCTGTTGATACAATTTCCCTGCTACAAATGGAAATTGAAGAACTAAAAGAACAAAACGATAGCCTATCGACTGAAGCTCAAGAGCTACGCTCTGGCCGAGAAGCGCTGGAACAAGACAACGAGAAGCTACGAAATGACCACCAGGCCTGGCAGGAGCGTGTACGCAACCTGCTTGGCAAGATGGACAGCGTCGAATAAAAAAACAGAGCCTTTGGGCTCTGTTTTTTTATCTGTCAGGGACGCGATGTAATGAAAGGCTGGCAGCCTGATGGCTCCAGCTTGTTCGTTATCCTGCCTACTCGATATCCAGCGGCTCGGGTGAAAGGATAACGCCCGTCGTATCGGCATAGATGTGATCTTCCGGCAGGAAGGTGACCCCGCCAAAATTCACGGCGACATCGACTTCACCGATACCTTGCTCATCGGCACCGACCGGAATGGAAGCCATTGCCTGGATGCCGAGTTCCATTTCGTCCAGTTCATCGACGTTGCGGACACAGCCGTAGACAATCATTCCTTCCCATTCATTGGTGGCAGCCAGCTGCGCGATATCAGCATCAATGAGCGCACGTCTCAGTGAGCCTCCGCCGTCGATAAGCAATACACGGCCCGCACCGGGTTGTTGCAGCACATCACGAATCAGCCCGCTATCTTCAAAGCACTTAATGGTGGTTACCTGGCCGCCGAAAGAGTTTCGGCCACCATAAGAGCTGAACATTGGCTCAACAACATCGACTTGGTCGAGGTAGATATCGCATAGTTCGGACGTATTATATTCCATAAGTTCGCTTCTTCTTGTGGCAATTGAAAAGGGTCGGTATACAGCCTGCTGAGCATGATTCGTTGCTGATGGCTTTTTGCTAACCTGTTGAAAGTATAACTAGCTAATATGACATTGCAATAACGCCCCTCATAAAGTAGGGGCAAGTTTAGCGTGTCAGATCTAGCCGGCTGCCAGCACGACACCGGCGGCGAACAGCAGGTTTGTGAGCAGCGCACATTTCACCATGGTGGCCATCATCGGGCGCAGGGCGGCTCCGTCGGTCGATTGTAGTACCTGTTTCCCGTGCTTGAACAGCAGGGGGGCACTCAGGACGAACAGCCAGCCAAACGGCGAGTGCAGCTCAAGGGCGGCAAATAATGCCAGACAGAGTACGCTGCCGGCCAGCAGGAACAAATGGTACTTGCGTCCCCAGTCGGGGCCCATGCGTACCGCCAGGGTAAGCTTGCCGCAGGCCCGGTCATTGTCGATATCCCGCAGGTTGTTGATATTCAATACACCAACGGCCAGCAGACCGCAGGCCGTGGCAGGCAGCATAATGACCGAGTCGATTTGTCCGGCTTGCAGGTAGTAGGTACCGGCAACGCCAAGCCAGCCAAAGAACATGAGTACCGAGAGATCGCCCAGGCCGCGGTAGCCGTAGGGCTTGTTACCGACGGTATAGGCAATGGAGGCCGCAATCGCCATCAGGCCCAGCAGCATAAAACCAAACATATCCTGGAGGTTGTTGCAGGCGATGAAGATCAGGCTCAGGCCGCTGGTGACGGTCAGCAGGATATTTAAGATCATCGCATTGCGCATCGCTGACGGGGTTACCAGCCCGGACTGGATTGCGCGTTGTGGCCCGAGGCGGTGCTCGTTGTCCGTTCCTTTGACGGCATCGCCATAGTCATTGGCCAGATTAGACAGGATCTGGAGTAGGAGTGCGGTCAGCAGGGCCAGGCCCGCTACTAAAGCAGAAAAACTTCCTTGCCATCCTGCGACTGCACTTCCGCATACAATCGATGCGACGGCCAGCGGCAAGGTTTTCGGTCTTGCGGCATCCAGCCAGATTGCGAGTGAAGATGAATTCATAATGTGCTTATTTCGGAATCAGTCGAAGGGCTATTATGGCGTATACACAGCGATGGGCAACTTTATCGGCAGATTGTTTGTTCAAGAACAAAAAAACGGCGCCATAAGGCACCGTTTTGATATAGGGGGAGAACAAATAGATTCTTCAGGCTTACAGGATGAAGCGGCTCAAGTCTTCGTCTTCGACCAGCTCACCGAGACGCTCGTTGACATAGGCTTCGTCGATGATCAGCTTGTCACCCGATTTTTCGGTTGCGTCGTAGGACAGCTCTTCCATCAGGCGCTCCATGACCGTGTGCAGGCGGCGGGCACCGATGTTTTCGGTCCGTTCGTTAACCTGCCACGCGGCATCGGCCAGTTTGTTGATGCCGCTTTCGGCAAACTCAATCTCTACCGACTCGGTGGCCATCAGCGCCTTGTACTGCTCGGTCAGCGAAGCATTTGGCTCGGTCAGGATACGCTTGAAATCGCCGCTGGTAAGGGCTTCAAGCTCGACGCGGATTGGCAGGCGACCCTGAAGCTCAGGGATCAGATCCGATGGCTTCGCCACCTGGAAGGCGCCGGAGGCAACAAACAGGATGTGATCGGTCTTGACCATACCGTGCTTGGTCGATACGGTGCTGCCTTCTACCAACGGCAGCAAGTCACGCTGGACACCCTCGCGAGACACATCCGGGCCCGATGACTCACCGCGCTTACAAATCTTGTCGATTTCGTCGAGGAACACGATGCCGTTGTTTTCAACCGCAAAGATAGCCTGCTCTTTCAGTTCTTCCTGGTTGACCAGTTTCGCCGCTTCTTCTTCGGTCGCCGCCTTCATCGCGTCCTTGATTTTCATCTTGCGCTTTTTGGTGGTGTTACCGGCCAGGTTCTGGAACATGCCCTGAAGCTGGTTGGTCATGTCTTCCATGCCCGGAGGGGCCATGATCTCGACACCCATCTGCGGGGCGGCAATTTCGATTTCGATCTCTTTGTCATCCAGCTTGCCTTCGCGCAGTTTCTTGCGGAAAGACTGGCGGGCCGTGGAGTTACTGTCTGCTTCTTCATTTTGGCCCCAGGCATCGCGTGCCGGCGGCAGCAGAATATCGAGAATACGGTCTTCGGCCAGTTCTTCGGCGCGGAAGCGGACTTTTTCCATCGCCTGCTGGTGGGTCATTTTCACTGCGACATCTGTCAGGTCGCGGATGATGGTTTCCACTTCCTTGCCGACATAGCCCACTTCGGTGAACTTGGTCGCTTCAACCTTGATGAAGGGGGCGTTGGCCAGTCTGGCCAGGCGGCGGGCAATTTCGGTTTTACCGACACCGGTCGGGCCGATCATCAGAATATTTTTCGGGGTTACCTCGACACGCAGCTCTTCAGGAAGCTGCATGCGACGCCAGCGGTTACGCAGGGCAATGGCCACTGCACGCTTGGCTTTGTCTTGACCGATGATATGACGATCAAGCTCATGAACGATTTCGCGAGGAGTCATCTCAGACATTACGGCTTCCTTACTTGGTATCAAGCTCTTCGATGGTATGTTGGTGGTTGGTGAAGACACAGATATCACCGGCAATGTTCAGTGATTTTTCCGCAATTTCACGGGCGCTGAGATCGGTATTCTCCAGCAGGGCTGTTGCTGCTGCCTGGGCAAAATTACCGCCTGAGCCGATGGCAATCAGATCATTTTCCGGTTGGACGACGTCACCGTTGCCGGTGATGATCAGGGAGCCGGTTTCATCGGCTACAGCAAGAAGGGCCTCTAGCTTGCGCAGCATACGGTCGGTGCGCCAGTCTTTGGCTAGCTCGACGGCTGACTTGAGAAGATGGCCCTGGTGCATTTCCAGCTTGCGCTCAAAACGCTCGAATAGGGTGAAGGCATCAGCCGTGCCGCCGGCAAAGCCTGCTAGAACTTTGTTGTTGTATAAACGGCGCACTTTGCGAGCGTTACCTTTCATAACGGTATTGCCCAGGGAAACCTGGCCATCACCGGCGATAACGACTTTACCGTTTCGACGTACAGATACGATAGTTGTCACGGTTTTACCTCTTTGAGTCTCTCCGGCCTGTGCCGGTATCGGTATTAATGCTTATCTGGGGGTGGGAAAAGTTTTTTTCAAGGTATCGATATTGGAAAAAGAAAAGGATGCGGTTGCATCCTTTTTCTTTTTTCTTATGTCGGCGGGGTGTCCTGAGCGGGGAGCCTATTCCCAGAACCAGATTGCGCACGGCTCGATACCGGCCCGGCGCAGCATATTGCGGTCACTCTCGGCTTTGCGCTTTTGCGGGTAAGGACCGAGGATCACCCGGTACCAGTTGCCTTTTTCTCCCTGGCTGATCTTGACCTGGCTGGTCAGGCCCTGGAAGGCGATCATAGCCTTGCGCTGTTCGGCCTGATCCTGGCTGCGGTAGGCACCACACTGCATCAGGTAAGGGCGGCTAGGCTTCTGCTCTTTCTTGGCCTCGACCGGGACTTCCTTGTTTTCCAGCTCCTCGATATAGCGCCATTTCTCTTCCGGTTTCGGCGGCAGCTTTTTCTCTTGCGCCTTAACGGCGGGTTTCGGCTGTGGCTTCGGCGCGGGTTTTGGCTGAACGGTTTCGGTCTGCGGAGCCGGCGTCGTTGACAGGAAATACAGGCCGTAGCCGAGTGCGCTGACCAGGCACAATGCTATCAGTGCCCATTTTATCGGGAAGCCGCCGGAGGCAGGGGCTTTACGCGTGTTACGGGCTGGCTTTTTCGGCGAGCGTCCGCGCTTTACATAATCTTTTGTGGCCACAGTTAGAATAAACACAACGGGGAAAACAATTCTCGCTATGTTACAAAGTTGCGCTGGGGCTGACTAGTGCTGGGATCAGATCTGGACGAAATGCTTGCATGTCATTGGGTGAATTTTGTGAGCTTATGCCCAAAACATAAGCTCACATTGGGACTGTGTTCCGGTTACTGGGCCGGTGGCGCAGCACTTTCCCGGATCACCAGCTTGGCATCGAGCAGGCGTGAGCCTGATGAGATCTCCTTGCCCTTGAGGATTTCAAGCAACATCAGCATCGACTGACGGCCGATTTCATAGCGCGGCTGAGACACGGTGGTCAGAGGCGGATCGCAGTATTCGGCAAACTGAATGTCATCGAAGCCGACGATCGATAAATCTTGCGGTACCCGGAAACCCAGACGCTTGGCTTGCTGCATGGCTCCGATAGCCATGACATCGTTATGGCACAACAGCGCCGTTGGTGGCTCGGGCAGGGACAGCAGGGCGGTGACGGCGCGGGCACCGGCTGCGAACGTGAAATCGCCCTTGACGGTATAGGCCGGGTTGAGTTCGACACCGGCACGACGCAATGCCTGTTGGTAGCCTTGCGATCGGAACTGGCACAGTGCTGCCGAGTCAGGCCCGGAAATTTGTGCAATGCGCTTGTGCCCCATCTGGGTCAGGTAGTTGACGGCCTCAAAGGCGGCAGTCAGGTTGTCGATATGAACGGTCGGAAGCTCAAGCTCCGGGGCAAACTCGCACGCCATGACCATCGGCGGCAGATTTTTTTGCTCGGGTTTGCTGACATCGAACGGCAGGTCCGTGCCGAGCAGCAACATACCGTCAGCCTGCTTGGTGAAGACAAGATTGACGAATGAGTTCTCACGGGTCTTTTGCTGACCGCTGTCGCCTAGCAGTACCAGGTAGCCATGTTCCATGGCGGCTTCCTCGATACCCCGGATAATCTCTGTAAAGTAAGGATCACAGATGTCCGGCACGATAGTGACAATGGTTTTTGATTCGTTACGACGAAGATTCCTAGCCAGCGAGTTGGGTGAGTAGCCAGCATCCATGACGGCCTGTTCAACTTTTTTTCGGGTTGAAGCCGACACTTTCTCCGGGTTCATCAAGGCACGGGAGACCGTGGCTGTTGAGACACCGGCGAGCTGGGCAACATCCTTCATTGTCGCCATAATTACAGTTCCTCTCTATTTATATTTCTCTCATTATTGCCGGAGGATCATAGCCAAACCGGGCAGATACCTATACCAGCGAGCCTACTATTGTAGGCGCTCCGCAGGGGATTAAACATGCTCGAAATAGCATAAATTACATTCAAGGTGTGACATGAGTCGCATTGTTCATTTTAAGTTAAATCCTGCGGTTCGACATCAATCGACCACCTGACTTTCCTGGCCAGAGGCAGCAGTTGGATAGCCGGCTTGGCGATGGTCAGCATTTGCTGCAAGGTCTTGCGATCCGGCGTCTGGAGCAGTAACTGCCAGCGATAGCGGCCGGCCCGGCGCGACAATGGGGCAGGGTTTGGTCCCATCACCGGCGTTTCCTGGCAACAGAGCGGGCTGGACTCAAAAATACCGCGAACTTGCTGTAAAAATTGCTCAACATGCTCACTCTCGTTGGCTTCTGCGCGGAACAGGGTCAGGTAGGTATAGGGAGGCAAGAACGCCTGCCTGCGCTCGTCAAGTGCACTGACGGTAAACTGGTCATAGCCCTTATGCAGCAGAGCCTGAAGCAGGGCGTGTTCGGGGTGGTGAGTTTGCAATATGACCTCACCGGGCTTGCTTGCCCGGCCAGCCCGCCCGGCGACCTGGATGAATAGCTGGGCAAGGCGTTCGGATGCCCGGAAGTCATTGCTGAACAAGGCACTGTCGACATCGATCAGGCTGACCAGGGTAACATCCGGAAAGTGGTGCCCTTTGGCCAGCATCTGGGTCCCGATCAGAATTTGGTACTCGTTGTTTTTTATCGCTTCAAGGTAGCTCTCGAGGCTGCCTTTGCGGCGGGTGCTGTCTCTGTCGATGCGTACGGTCTTGTATTCGGGAAACAAGGTTGCCAGCTGCTGCTCCAGCTGCTCGGTACCGACTCCGACGGCATTGAGCTGGGTAGAGCCGCAGTTACCGCATTGCGGCATCATCGGGCGCTGGGTGGCACAGTGGTGGCAGCGAAGCTCTCCCGACTGCTGGTGGAAGGTGTAATAGGCATCACAGCGCTTGCATTCGGCGAGCCAGCCACACTCGTGGCAGATCACGGCCGGGGAAAAGCCGCGGCGATTGAGGAACAGCATAACCTGGTTGCCGGCCTCAAGGTGCTTACGCATCCGGGCAATGAGCGGGGCAGAGAGCCCTGCCTCCAGATAGAGCCCTTTGACATCCAGCACACCGTGCCGTGCCTGCTGGGCATTGCCGGCACGGCGAGTCAGCGTCAGGTGGTGGTATTTACCGGTTTTGGCATTGTGGAGGCTTTCCAGGGCCGGGGTGGCCGAGCCGAGGATCACCGGGATGTTCTCCCGGTTGGCCCGCATCACGGCAAGATCCCGGGCATGGTAGCGCAGGCTGTCCTGCTGTTTGTAGGACGCATCGTGCTCTTCGTCGACGATGATGATGCCGAGGTTTTCAAAGGGGGTAAACAGTGCCGATCGGGTACCGATGATTATGCCAGCCTGGTTGTCCCTTCCAGCCAGCCAGGATGACAGCCGTTTGGTGTCATTCAGCCCGGAGTGAACGGTTTCCAGCGGCACGTTGAAGCGGCGGCGGAAGCGGTTGATGGTCTGCGGAGTCAGGCCTATTTCGGGCACCAGGATCAGTGCCTGCTTGCCGGCAGCCAGCACCGGTTCGAGCAGGTTGAGGTAGACCTCGGTCTTGCCGGAGCCGGTCACGCCTTCGAGCAAATAGCAGCCGAAAGCCGGGTTGGCATTGACGGTTGCGACCGCCAATGCCTGCTCGTCGTTGAGCTTTGGCTTTTCCTCGGTGACGGCAAAGTCAGGTTGCCATTCTCTGCTGCCGGGGCGTTCTTCGAGAGATTCAATCCAGCCTTTATCACTCAGTGTTTTCAGTATTGCCGAACTGACCTCCTCGGCCAGCAGGCTTTCGTGGCTGCTTTTGCCATGACGTAAGGTGTTGAGCACCTGAGCCTGTCGCGGGGCGCGGTTTAGCGCGGCCAGCGGCTGGTCGCGTCCGGCTTCGGTGATCTGCCACATTTTCAGGCTGCTCGGGGCTGCCTCCCGGCCCTTGCGCAATAGCGTTGGCATGGCATTGGCCAGCGTATCGCCGAGCGGGTACTGGTAATAGCTGCTGGCCCAGCTCAGCAGGCCGAACAAGGGTGGATGCCACAGCGGCTCGCTATCCAGTACGGTGTTAACGGCTTTTAGCTGGCCCAGAGGGAAATCGGATTTATCCGTCAGAGATATAACGATCCCGATAAGCTGCTTCGGACCAAAAGGCACCTTGACCCGGCCGCCGATAACAGGGGACTGGCCTGGCTTTATCAAATAATCAAAAAGCTTATCCAGGGGGACAGGAAGAGCCACGCGGGCAATGTTGGGCGTCATAACTAACCGAGTAATCCACATATACTAAGATTAGGAAGTGTACATTGCTCGGCTGCGGGCGCAAAGCGGTGAAAAAAGGAGCGCATTAGTTGATCTGGGCGACGCGATTGATTACTATACGCCGCCTAATTTATCGTATTGGTGTCAGCTTGCTGATAGCCAAACGTTATACTGTTATTAACGCGTGTGGTGCCCGGCTTTGGATCGGGAGAGCGACACGGCCTTAGCTTTGAGGTTATCCCATGAAACAAGGTATTCACCCAGAATACACAGCAGTGAACGCTAAATGTTCTTGCGGCAACACTTTCGTATTTAACTCTACTATGGGTAAAGACATCAACCTTGATGTATGCGACAAGTGTCACCCTTTCTACACTGGTAAGCAGCGTCAGGTTAACACTGGCGGTCGTATCGACAAGTTCAACAAGCGTTTCGGTGCGCTTTCTAGCAAGTAATTGCCAGATGAATTTCGAAAAAGGGACGCGCAAGCGTCCCTTTTTTTGTCTGCAGACAATATCTGGCGCGGGTAAATTTAGTTTTTTCCTCTATACCTTTCTTTGCTTCTGGTTGTTTGACGTGGCAGCTAGCACGTTTTCTACCCATTCTTCCGGTGTTTGTTCAAAATTCTGCTATACCTGAGTATTCCGGTGGGGATTAATTGGCTCGACCAGCGTTGCTGCGCTAGGATTTTGTATCGCTATAGAATATGATCTATCTCCCAATACCGAACTGAACATCATTTTCATTCAGGATCAAGACCACTATGTCTGAAGATTTTCGTCAACAAGCACTGCACTACCACGCTTACCCTGTTCCAGGTAAAACCGCTATTTCCCTAACAAAGCCGGCAGATACGGTTGAAGATCTGGCTCTGGCCTACAGCCCGGGTGTTGCAGAGCCTGTTCGAGAGATCGCTCAAAACGCAGAAAACGTTTACAAGTACACAGGTAAAGGCAACATGGTTGCCGTGATTACCAATGGTACCGCTATCCTGGGCCTGGGTAACCTTGGCCCGCTGGCATCTAAGCCGGTGATGGAAGGTAAGTCATTGCTATTCAAACGCTTTGCGGGTCTGGATTCTATCGATATCGAAGTTAAGCACCGCACCATCGATGAGTTTGTTGATACGGTCGCCAACATTGCCGATACGTTTGGCGGTATCAACCTGGAAGACATCAAGGCACCAGACTGCTTTGAGATCGAGAAACGCCTGATTGAGCGTTGTGCTATCCCGGTCTTCCACGATGATCAGCATGGTACGGCTATTGTAACCGCTGCAGGCATGTTGAATGCCCTTGAAATCCAAGGCAAAAACATCTGCGAGTCTGTGATTGTCTGTCTGGGTGCCGGTGCTGCCGCTGTTGCCTGCATGGAGCTACTGATCAAGTGTGGTGCCCAGCGCGAGAAGATCTACATGCTGGATCGCAAGGGAGTGATTCACACCCGTCGTGATGACATCAATGAATACAAGCAGCTGTTCGCCAACAATACCGATAAGCGTACGCTGGAAGATGTGATTGAAGGTGCCGATATTTTTGTTGGTGTATCTGGTCCTAACTTGTTGACGCCGGAAGCGCTTAAGCTGATGGCCGATAAGCCGGTTGTGTTCGCCTGCTCGAACCCGGATCCTGAGATCAAACCTGAATTGGCGCATGCTGTACGTGATGACTTGGTGATGGGTACTGGTCGTTCCGACTACCCGAACCAGGTGAACAATGTGATTTGTTTCCCGTTCATCTTCCGTGGCGCCCTGGATGTACGCGCCAGCGTGATTAACGACGAAATGAAGCTGGCAGCTGTTCATGCCATTCGTGAGCTGGCCAAAGAGCCGGTGCCTGCCGAAGTTGTGAAAGCGGCGGGAGCTGACAAGCTGGAATTCGGGGCCGATTATATTATTCCTAAGCCGATGGATTCGCGTCTGCTTCCTCGTGTTGCCAAGGCGGTTGCCCAGGCGGCCATTGACTCTGGTGTCGCGCAGATTGAGATGCCTGTGGGCTACATGGGGGGCGAGTAAGTCACCGTTTGGTTGAAATACTAAAAAACCAGCCCTGGGGCTGGTTTTTTTTTATCTGAAAGCGGCAGTCTATAGAAAACGAGCCAGTCTAGTATTATTCGTTGATGTCTTCGTATTTGATGCCCATTTCTTCCATCAGCTCCTTGGCTTCTGCCGGTAGATCGTCAGGGCGGTCTTTACGGATGTCATCGTCAGTCGGTAGCGGCTGGCCTGTGTAGGCATGCAGGAAGGCTTCGCACAGCAGCTCGCTGTTGGTTGCGTGACGCAGGTTGTTGACCTGGCGGCGGGTGCGCTCGTCAGTCAGGATTTTGAGTACCTTTAATGGAATCGAAACGGTGATCTTCTTTACTTGTTCGTTTTTCTTACCGTGCTCCGCATATGGGCTGATGTATTCGCCATTCCACTCTGCCATTTTCTACCTTCTCAGCGATGTTGGATTCAATAAATTTAATATGGGTGAATTTTAGCGGGATTTACTGCCATAAGCAAAGACATATAGACGTCTAGAAGTGTTGACGTCCTAAATAAATGTGGTTAATGTTGTTGATTAAAAGTTATTCGAATGCAGGGCTTGCCCCAGACAAGGAAAGTAAATATGAGTGACAAGAAGCTTGCCACCGTTGCCGTACGTGCCGGTATTGAATCAGACACGCAGCATAATGCTGTTGTTCCGCCAATTTACCTGACTTCGACCTATAGCTTCCCACAGTTGGGTGATCTTCCTCAATATGATTATTCACGTTCCGGCAACCCGACTCGAAATATGCTTGCAGATGCCTTGTCTGAGCTCGAGGGCGGGGCCGGCGGCGTGGTCACCAGTTGCGGGACGGCAGCGATCAATTTGCTGGCGTCTGCCCTGCTGGGGCCGGATGATTTGGTGATAGCCCCCCATGATTGCTATGGCGGTACCTACCGCCTGTTTAACACCCGGGCGGGTAAAGGCGACTTTAAGGTTGAGTTTATCGATCAGTCCGATCCGGATGTATTGGCGGCAGCACTGGCCAGAAAGCCCAAGCTGGTTTGGGTCGAAACCCCGTCTAATCCGCTGCTTCGGGTGGTGGATGTCGCCGAACTGTGTGAGCAGAGCAGACAGGTCGGTGCGTTGGTGGCGGTCGATAACACCTTCTTGTCACCTATTCTGCAGCAGCCTATCGCGCTGGGTGCCGATTTTGTTGTCCATTCGACCACCAAATATATCAACGGCCATTCCGATGTGGTCGGCGGGGTGCTGATTTCCAAAGAGGCCGAACAGGCTGAGAATATTGCCTGGTGGGCCAACTGTATCGGGGCGACCGGGGCGCCGTTTGATGCCTATTTGACCCTGCGTGGATTACGTACTCTTGCGCCGAGGATGAAAATGCACGAGGAAAACAGTGCCCAAGTGCTGGCCTACCTGCAGACCCAGCCGCTGGTCGGCCAGATTTATCATCCGAGCCAGCCAGATCACCCAGGCCATGACATTGCCGTCAAGCAGCAAAAAGGGTTTGGCTCGATGCTCAGCTTCGAGCTGGCCGGGAGTTACCGTCAGCTTGAGGTGTTTGTCTCTGCATTGACGTGCTTTTCGCTGGCGGAGTCGCTGGGAGGGACGGAAAGCCTGATAGCCCATCCGGCGAGTATGACGCACCGCGCCATGTCTGACGAGGCGCAGGTCGAAGCCGGGATCAAGCCGTCGCTGCTACGCTTGTCGGTGGGACTTGAAGATCCAAGCGATCTGATTGCCGATTTGGAACAGGCCTTCAAGCAAGCAGCGGAGGTAACTGAATGAGCCAGCCTGTAAACAGACAGACGGCCCTGCGGCAGTTACATAAGTTCGGCGGCAGCAGCCTTGCTGATCCCGACTGTTATCGTCGGGTGGTGACAATTTTGCAAGAGCACTCCGGCAGTGATGATTTGATTGTGGTGTCGGCCGCCGGGAAAACAACTAACCGCCTGATTGCCTGGGTCGAACTGCTGGGTAAGGATGGCCGTCAGGCCCACGAGGCCCTGCAGGAGCTACGTGCCTTCCAGCAACAACTGATCACCGAGCTAGTAACAGGCTCGGTGGCAGATGAACTGCAGACTCAGCTACATTTTGAACTCAGCGAGCTGGTCCGGTTGGGCGAGTCCAAGCTTGACGAGGCGGCGGTCGCAGCAATTTTAGGTCATGGTGAATTGTGGTCGGCTCGTTTACTGTCCGCCTTGCTGGTACAAAATGGCTTGTCATCCGGACATCTTGACTCGCGAGAGTTTTTACGGGCGGAGCGCTCGGCCCAGCCGGAAGTGGATCGGGCCCAGTCGTGGCCGCTGCTTAAGGCGCAACTGGCCCAGCACAGCCAGCACCGTATCGTGATCACCGGCTTTATGGCCCGTAACCAGAAAGGTGAAACCGTACTGCTGGGGCGCAATGGCTCGGACTATTCGGCGACCATCATTGGCGCGTTGGCTGAAGTCTCGAGAGTCACAATCTGGAGTGACGTGGCCGGGGTATACAGTGCCGATCCGCGTAAGGTCGGGGATGCCTGCCTGCTGCCTTTGCTGCGACTGGATGAGGCCAGCGAGCTCGCGAGGCTGGCGGCACCGGTACTTCACAGCCGGACATTACAGCCTGTCGCCCAGAGTTCGATTGATCTCACGTTGCGCTGTAGTCACCAGCCCGAGTCGGGATCGACACGGGTAGAGCGGGTACTGGCATCGGGGCGGGGAGCCAAGATCATTACCTCGCTCGATGATGTCTGTCTGATTGAGCTGGACGTGGCTCGTTCGCATGACTTCGAGCCCATTTTGGGTGAGCTGGAGCGAACCCTGCAGCGGGCCCAGCTACTGCCATTGGCTCAGAGTGTCGAGGCCGATCAGGGACGTATTCTGCTCGCGTATACCGGTGAGGTCGTCAACAATGTATTGGGCCTGCTGCAAGACAGCGGTATTACCGCGGAACTTCGTCTGCGGGATGGTTTCTCCGTAGTCGCCGCTGTCGGAGCCGGGGTGGTTAACAATGCCGTCCACTGCTACGGGTTTTATCATCAGCTAAAGAACCAGCCTGTTGAGTTCACGACCGAGCCGGACTCGGGGCTGAGTCTGGTGGCAGTGCTCAGAAAGGTAGATACGGCTCCGCTGGTTGCGCAGATCCACCAGAGCCTGTTCCAGGCGCAGAAGCGGATTGGTCTGGTACTGTGTGGCAAAGGCAATATCGGCAGCCGCTGGCTGGAGCTGTTTGATCGTGAAAAGGTACAGCTGGAGAAACGCCATGGCATGAGCTTTACCCTGGTGGGGGTAGCCGATAGCTGCCGCCACTGGATTGATTTCCAGGGGATTGAACCGACCCGGGCACTGACAGCCTTTGATGACGAAGCGGTTGATTATGCCGAAGGCGAGCTGCTGAATGTACTGGCTGCACACCCTTATGATGATGTGATGGTACTGGATGTGACAGCCAGCGCCGAGCTGGCTGCCAAATACCCGCAGATTGCCGAAAGCGGGCTGCATCTGATTTCCGCCAACAAGGTTGCCGGCTCTGCCTCGGGAGAGGACTATCATGCCGTACAGGACGCGTTTGCCAAGAGCAGCCGTCATTGGCTGTACAACGCGACGGTAGGTGCCGGGTTGCCGGTCAACCATACGGTGCGGGACTTGCGTGAAAGTGGCGATGATATTATTGCCCTGTCGGGGATTTTCTCTGGCACGCTGTCATGGCTGTTCCAGCAGTTCGACGGTACGCTGCCTTTCTCCCAGCTGATAGAACAGGCTTGGCAACAGGGGCTGACAGAGCCGGATCCCCGTCATGATCTCGATGGCAGTGATGTGATGCGCAAGCTGGTGATCCTGGCCCGCGAGTCCGGGCTGGACTTGGAACCGGAGCAGGTCAAGGTGGAATCCCTGGTACCCGAGGAACTGGCTCCGCTGACACTGGACGGCTTTTTCGAGCAGGCCGGTGTGTTGGACGAGCTGCTCAATGAGCGGTTGGTCAAGGCGCAGAAGGAAGGCAAGGTACTGCGCTATGTGGCCCGTTTGGACAAAAACGGCAAGGCAGGTGTCGGAGTCGAAGCCCTGCCGCAGGAGCATGCACTGGCAAACCTGCTGCCTTGTGACAATATCTTTGCCATCGAAAGTCGCTGGTATCGGGATAACCCGCTGGTGATCCGCGGACCGGGTGCCGGTCGGGATGTGACTGCCGGGGCATTGCTGTCTGACATTAACCGGTTGGCAGCGATGTTATAGCGGCTTTTGGCAGACAAAGATCGCACAAGGAAATGCTAACGCGGTCGAAGGTCTCGCCTAGAAAGTCTCTTATGGTATGAATCGCTAGTTTGTTGTGAAAAGCCCGCATTTTGCGGGCTTTTGCTTATTAGTTCGATGTTCGCTATGTTGAAGATCGTGCAAGATCAACTTGAGAAATATTCATGTTCACTTTGTTGACATTAAATTGGTTACAAGACATTCTGTAGACATATAGACGTCTAAACGGTTATTTAATGGCGTCACCATTTTAGGGAGCAGGCCCGGGGCCGGAACAGAAAGGAATAGACTATGGGGTATTCACACGCAAGTCACTTGGATTCGCTTAACCAGAACATCGCCGATCTTAACGGTGATATCAACGTTTCGTTTGAGTTCTTCCCACCAAGCAGCGAGCAGATGGAACAGACCCTGTGGAATTCTATTCACCGTTTGAAAACCCTCAAGCCGAAGTTTGTTTCCGTGACCTATGGGGCCAACTCCGGTGAGCGGGATCGCACCCACTCCATCATTAAAGATATTAAAGAACAAACCGGCCTGGTGGCGGCACCTCACCTGACCTGTATTGACGCTACCCGCGATGAGCTCCGTACCATTGCCCGTGACTACTGGAATAACGGTATCCGCGACATCGTGGCACTGCGTGGTGACTTGCCGGAGAAAGGCGCCAAGCCCGATATGTATGCCGCTGACCTGGTCGAACTGCTGCGTAAGGAAGCTGACTTTGATATTTCGGTGGCGGCCTATCCGGAGGTGCATCCCGAGGCAAAGAGTGCTCAGTCGGATTTGATTAATCTGAAGCGTAAGGTTGATGCCGGCGCAAGCCGGGCGATCACCCAGTTCTTCTTTGATGTCGAAAGCTACCTGCGTTTCCGTGACCGCTGTGTCGCTGCCGGGATTGATGTGGAAATCGTACCGGGCATCTTGCCGGTTTCCAACATGGTTCAGGCCAAACGCTTTGCCCTGACAAACAATGTGAAGATCCCGGGCTGGCTGGAGAAGCAGTATCAGGGACTGGATGACGACCTGCTGAGCCGCCAGATGGTCGGTGCCAGCAATGCAATTGACATGGTGCGTGTACTGAGCCGCGAAGGGGTCAAGGATTTCCACTTCTATACCCTGAACCGTGCAGAGCTGACGTATGCTATCTGCCATACGCTGGGCGTTCGTGCCGAGGCCGGTGTCCAGGCGTAAGCAAGCTTTCCTTCCTGCTCTGATAACCATTAAAAAAGGTTCATCGCGGCTTTCCGGGGAAAGCTGCTTTTATCTTTAGGAAGAAGTATTCCGTATCTCGATATCCGTATCCCATACGCTTGATGAGTTTTATCTTGTTATTGATCCCCTCCAGCGTACAAGTATTCAGATGATATGA
>NZ_RSEJ01000112.1 GCF_009910675.1 Photobacterium alginatilyticum
AAGGTTCATCGCGGCTTTCCGGGGAAAGCTGCTTTTATCTTTAGGAAGAAGTATTCCGTATCTCGATATCCGTATCCCATACGCTTGATGAGTTTTATCTTGTTATTGATCCCCTCCAGCGTACAAGTATTCAGATGATATGAAGCGGATGCCACGATACCGTGAAGGTAAGGTTTGAGTTTTCTAGCGAAGTTGATGAGAGGCTGTATACCACTCTCATTCACCTGCTGCCACCATACCTCCCATAACCCGATAGCTTGCTCCTCTGAATCACAATACCAAAGCTCCTTGAGCTGAGCCCCGAGTAAGTGCGTTATCATGAGATCTCGGTTAATCGATAGTATTTCATTCAGATAACTTTCCTGTTTAGCGCTTAAGTTCTCTCTGTTTTTCAGCAGTACCCACCGCGAGCGCTTTATCCAACGGCGTGCTTTTCTGTCAGCCTTTAGTTGATTAGCTTGGTCTACTCGAACCCTGTCCATGACTTCTCGACCGAACTTAGCCACGACATGAAATAAGTCATAGACAATAYGGGCGTTTGGGCAATGCGCCTGCACTTCGAGATCAAAAGCGGTGTTCATATCCATCGCGACAACTTCAATGTTGGCAGCATTATCGCCGAGCTCTTCAAAGAATGGACGAATGTCCTTTCGGCTTCGGCCTATACCAATCCAGAGCACTTGATGACTTTGTGCGTCAGCGATGACGGTAGCGTACCGATGACCTTTAAAAATAGCGAACTCGTCCATAACAAGCTGACGCAAATCATTCCAAGGCACCGTTGGAACAACTCGTTTAAGACGGTGTTTATCAATGTCCTTAATCGTATGCCAATGCACTCCGGTCAGCTCGGAGATATGCTTGATGGGTAACAGCGGGAGCAGTTTCTCGATATAACCTTTTAAGCGATTTGTGATCCGTGAATATGGAGCAACCCAGGATATGGCCTCTGTTTTGACTCCACAAGAAGAGCAGTTTATCCGTCGAGTTTGTACCACTAGCTCAACAGGAGTATCGAACATCATCGCTTCTTTTAGAACTCGCCAATGATAGTCATGGACAGAGTTAGATGAGCGACCGCATTGACACACAGCGGTGGAATCAGGCTTTAAAGTGATTGTTATTAAAGAATCAGTTTTATGGGACTTTATAATCTGAAAGCCTTCCCAGAAGGAAGATAGGAAAGTATTATTCGACATGAAAACGGTAGTTTGTGTAGGTTTTTGTTTGGCGACTAAACCATATCACTTACTACCGTTTTTGTTTTCAGTTCCCGCTAATCTGCGAAGAACC
>NZ_RSEJ01000113.1 GCF_009910675.1 Photobacterium alginatilyticum
TCCTGCCTGAAAATGGCCGTGCTTCCTTTGCTGTTTGATACGTTCCGTGAGCGTCACCTGGATAAAAAGACGGCACGTGCAGAGAAATTCCAGGCGTTTGTTGAGCAGGGTGGTGAAAGCCTGCTTCACCAGGCGGCCTTCGATGCGCTTCATGCTGAGCTGAAGAAAGAAGATGATTCCGTGTGGGGTTGGCCGGTCTTCCCTGAAGAGTACCGCCACTTTGATAACCCTGCCGTGCAGATATTTATCAAGAAGAACTATGCCAAAGTACAACTGTTCATGTACTTGCAGTGGATTGCTGATACCCAGCTGGCCGAAGTCAACGTGCTGGCCGAAGAAAAGGGCATGGCCATGGGGCTTTACCGCGATCTGGCTGTGGGTGTCTGTGATTCAGGCTCTGAAACCTGGGCCGATCACGGTGCGCTGTGTCCGGACGTCAGCGTGGGCGCGCCACCCGATATTCTTGGCCCTCTGGGTCAGAACTGGGGACTGCCGCCGCTTAACCCGGAAGTGCTGAAAGAAAGAGCCTATGATCCGTATGTTCAGCTGATCCGCGCCAATATGCGCAGCTGTGGTGCACTTCGCATTGACCATGTTCTGGGCTTGTTGCGCCTGTGGTGGATCCCGAAAGGTGAGGGTGCCAAAGACGGTGCTTACATGTACTACCCGGTAGAAGACATGATGGCGATCCTTGCGCTGGAAAGTCACCGTCACCAGTGTACGGTGATCGGTGAAGATTTGGGTACCGTGCCTGACGAGATTGTCGAGAAGCTATCGACGGCGGGTATTCACTCCTACAAGGTGTTCTTCTTCGAAACAGCAGAAGATGGTGGTTTCTACTCGCCATCGCATTATCCGCAGCAATCCATGGCGGCGCTGTGTACCCATGATATGCCGACCTTACGTGGCTTCTGGCATTGTGATGACCTTAAGATGGGTGAAGAGCTGGGTTTGTATCCTGACAAGGAACARCTGGCCGGCCTGTTTGACAGCCGTGCGGAGAGCAAGCAAAAAATTCTTGATAGTTTAGCCTGGCATGGTTATCTTCCWGAAGGYGTTGGGCAAGATGCTGCATATGTCCCAATGGACCGATACCTAAGCGAAGGCATGCAATTGCACCTGGCAGCAAGCTCGAGTGCACTGTTGAGCCTTCAGCTGGAAGACTGGTTAGAAATGGACCWGCCAGTCAATATTCCGGGAACCGTCGATGAGTATCCAAACTGGCGCCGTAAGCTTTCAACAACGTTGGATGATATCTTTACTCGCCAGAATATTATTGACTTAA
>NZ_RSEJ01000115.1 GCF_009910675.1 Photobacterium alginatilyticum
TGAAGTGGCATAGTTAATTTGGCCACCTGATTAGAGGTGATATCATCACCTCGGAAGTTAACAGGTGACACAATGACAAAACGTAGTAGAAGAACATTTAGCCCCGAGTTTAAACTTGAAGCCGCACAGTTAGTTCTTGACCAAGGCTACTCGGTAGCTGAAGCTGCCAAGGCAATGAATGTAGGTAAATCCACCATGGATAAGTGGGTTCGCCAACTCAAAGAAGAGCGACAAGGCATTTCACCGAAAGCTTCTCCGATGACACCAGAGCAAATCGAGATCCGTGAGTTGAAGAAGAAACTGGCTCGACTCGAAGAACATAACGAAATATTAAAAAAAGCTACAGCTCTCTTGATGTCCGACTCACTGAACAATTCTCGCTAGTCGAGAAACTCAAGCAGAGCCACAGTGTCTCTACACTTTGTGATGTGTTCAGCATCCATCGAAGCAGTTACAAATATTGGTCTGACCGGCCTAAGATGATTAATCCTGATTACGTCGAGTTGTGTAGCGAAGTTAAAGCCGCGCACCGCATCAGTAATGGCTCTGCGGGAGCCCGAACTATCGCTGATATTGTTACGGGAAAAGGAATACCATTGAGCCGGTATCGTGCTAGCAAGTTCATGAAAAAGCTTGGTTTAGTGAGCTGTCAGTTGCCTAAGCATGCCTACAAGAAAGCGACTCAAGAACATATTGAAGTAGCTAATAAATTAGACCGACAGTTCGCTGTGACGGAGCCGAACCAGGTCTGGTGCGGTGATGTCACGTATATTTGGGCCGGAACACGCTGGGCTTATTTAGCTGTGGTTATCGACCTCTTTGCAAGAAAACCCGTTGGGTGGGCAATGTCGTTATCGCCGGATACCAACTTAACGAGCAAAGCGCTATCAATGGCTTTTGAAGCAAGAGGAAAACCGGAAAATATTATGTTCCATAGTGATCAAGGCTCGCATTACACCAGTTTGAAATTTCGGCAACTACTCTGGCGATATCAAATTGAACAAAGCATGAGCCGACGAGGAAATTGCTGGGATAATAGCCCGATGGAGCGATTCTTTCGAAGCTTAAAAACAGAATGGGTACCATCAATAGGGTATGAGAGTTTTTCTCAGGCACAGCGTTCAATCACTCAGTACATCACAGGATATTACAGCGAGATCAGGCCACATCAATATAACGGTGGTCTGACGCCAAATGAGTCAGAACGCTTATTCTGGAATGACTCTAAAACCGTGGCCAATTTTACTTGACCACTTCA
>NZ_RSEJ01000116.1 GCF_009910675.1 Photobacterium alginatilyticum
ACGCTGAGAGTTTGGCGGTCAAGTAGGAAGGTCGCATGTGGAAATGCCTAACAAGGCAATCAAGGTGACCCGTTACACTCGGCGGTTTTGGTATGAAGTTCAGTGTGCTTTGTTAGTTTCGTGCGGGGCACCTTATCGCAAGCGTTATATACTCTTTTCTTTGTCTCCCTTAAGAGACGGTGCTATAGTTTGCTCATGACAAGGCTATAGAGGTTCATATGCCTGAAATTGATGTATTGTTGGGGCTTTCGTTCTGTATGTATTTCTTTGATAACAAGCAGCACAAACTCCCTCATGTCCATGTGAAATATGGCGGCTATGAACTTATCGTAGCGATAGAAACAGCTGAAAGTTTAGAAGGTTACCTTCCGAATAAGCAGCGAAAACGAGCAGAAGCACACATTGCCGACAACCGTGAAAAACTAATGCAAATGTGGGCGAAAGCTGTCAACGGCGAAAATCCAGGTAAGCTATAGGTGACGTATGCTAAAAGTAATTGATGTTGATTGGTTGGAAGGCTTCAAGCTTGAGCTAACGTTTAGTGATGGCTTTTGTGGTGAAGTTGACCTCGAAGAAATTTTTCAGAAACCTGCTTTCAAATCAGTAAGTGACTTCAAACGATTCGCTTTACGTAGTGATGGTTCATTGGATTGGGAAGGGGTTGATCTACCTGCAAGTGTTCTTCGTGAGTTAGCTGTAGGTAGTTATGTTGATTCCCCTCTGAATCTCATAAATGTTCAAGAGATGGAACAAATCATCAAACAGGCTGCTTGGGACTCAATGAAAGAAGGGCGAGTAGATATCCTTCAAGCTGCTATTCGTTCATATGTTGAGTTTTTCGGCCATAGTCAGGTAGTTGAACGAGCCGGCATAAAGAGTCGTACAAGTGCATATAAATCATTAAAACCAGAGACATCCCCGAATTTTGGTACTTTGGTACAGCTTGGGCATGCTGTGATTGAGATAGCTCAAGACCAGGCCAAATCCGCGAACGCTCCTCGTATATAACAAAGGCATCAAGTGTGACGCATTACACTCGGCGGTTTTGGTAGGGAGTTAGGTGCGCTTGGCGAGTTCATCGTGGCGCACCTTATGCCCGACGCTTGTGAATCCCCACAAAATACCTTTGTAGTTCAATAAGTAGACACGCACCTTACCTTCTGATCTAATGAATTCACCACAAACACAAAAGATTGAAAGCAAGATGCGTGATATTCAAATTCTACACGAGTCGCTGGAAAAACAATGCC
>NZ_RSEJ01000117.1 GCF_009910675.1 Photobacterium alginatilyticum
GTAAACGACGGGAACAGATTCGTAGACAGGCCAACAGCTCCGTGAGTCGAAGGTGTATTGACCAACATGCGAGATACCGGCTTTTTCAGGCCAAACGCACAGATAACAGACTCGTCCTTAGAATGGATAGCTAAAGAGTGACCTACACCCCCGTTATGAAGCAGTTTAACCGACAGTTCACACGCTTCATTCCAACCTTCTACCGTGTAGTAGCCGATTAAAGCGGTCAGCTTCTCTTTCGAGAACGGGTATGCAGGACCAACACCAGACTCTTCTCCGATAAGAAGACGAGTGTCCGATGGCACCGTAATTCCGGCTAAGTCCGCAATATACTTCGCGTCTCTGCCTACAATAGCGGGGTTCATAGAGCCATTAGGGCGTTCCATCACTCTCTTCACGTTATCAAGCTCTGAACCTTGRAGGAAATATCCGCCTTGCGCTTTAAGCGTTGTTCTCACCTGAGCATCAATCACCTTATCGGTAATAATGGCTTGTTCAGAGGCACAAATTGTCCCGTTGTCAAAAGTCTTACTCGCCATTATTTTGGTCACAGCGTCATTGATATCTGCTGTGCGCTCGATATACACAGGAACATTACCAGCACCCACTCCAAGAGCCGGAGTCCCCGAGCTGTATGCAGCTTTCACCATACCTGGGCCACCGGTTGCCAGAATAAGGTCCACTTTTCGCATCAGCTCACCGCTGCCTTCAATCGTTGGGATGTTCATAACACTAACCATGTCTTCGCTTACGCCACAAGAACGGAGGGTCTCACGGATAAGAGTGACGGTTTTCCCAATACATTTGCTTGCACTCGGGTGTGGTGTAAATACGATGGCATTACCTGACTTTAGGGAAATCAGGGACTTATAAATCGTTGTAGAAGTCGGGTTGGTTGAAGGAACAATACCTGCGATAACACCGGTAGGAACAGCGATTTCGATGATTTTCTTAGCGATATCGTTGTTAATCACCCCGATAGTTTTCATATCTTTAATGGCTTGGTACAGTTTTTCACTCGCCAATCGGTTTTTAGTGGTTTTATCTTCTACCTTACCAAACCCGGTTTCCTCGACAGCGAGTTGAGCAAGTTCGGTCGCCTGTTTACTCGCTGCTTCAGCAATGGCTTTAACAATACTATCTACACGCTCTTGGCTTAGCTGAGCAAATTCATTTTGAGCGGAGCGAGCGGAGTGAACTAAAGCTCTCGCCTCTTGAATTGATAATAGATCTTTATCTACCATTATTTA
>NZ_RSEJ01000118.1 GCF_009910675.1 Photobacterium alginatilyticum
AAAAGAGGTCTTCCGACGGCTGGAATATCACATCAACGATTCAGCAATTCGTTGGGCGCAATCCACCCTAATTCTAATGGCAAGGAACAATTATCGTGCGTAAATTATGTGGGGATCCGCCAGCGCCTGCAATAAGGTGTGCCCCACTGAACCAGCAAAGCACACCGAACTTCATACCAAAACCGCCGAGTGTAACGCATCACCTTGATTGCCTTGTTAGCCGTGTGCCAAAGTGACACAACGATTGCCAATCAGTAACAACCATGCCATACTTTAAATGTGCCACTTTGACACTCAATGGAGGTTTGTATGGCTACTGCACTACCACGTATCACTGCCCGTGTAGACATTGATACCCAAGAATTACTATCACAAGCCGCTGCCATCGCTGGCATGTCTAGTATTAACTCATTTGTTCTTAGTGCCGCTGTTGAAAAAGCGAAACAGATTATGGAACGTGAACGAGCGCTTAAACTAAGTCAACGTGATGCCATGATGCTCATGGATGCTCTTAACGAACCAGCTAAACCTAATGCGCGACTGCAACAGGCGGCAGCTCGTTACAAGGAAAAAACGCAATAATGAAGACGGTGCAATTAGACAAAACTAAGCATGACCGTCATCGTTTTGATTGTGGTATTGACGCTCTAAACAATTATTTGAAAATCATGGCTAGTCAACAAGCCAAGAAAGATAACACCCGTACATTTGTACTTGAAGATGTAGACTGTACCGAGCATGTTGTAGGCTATTACACGCTTACTATGACACCAATTGATTTAACATCACTACCAGCTAAACTACAAAAGAAGCATCATAATGCCAGCTCTGGCGGCTTAATCGCAAGGCTTGCAGTCGATCAACGATACAAAGGTAATGGCTATGGCGAATGGTTGCTTATTGATGCACTTCGAAAATTACTGATGGCCAGTGAAACTGTAGCATTCCCTGTTGTTATCGTTGACGCTAAAGATGGTGCTGAATACTTCTACGGAAAATATGGATTCACTGCATTTCAAGATGCTGAAAATAAACTGTTCATCACGATTGCAGATGTAAGAGCGAGTATTGGCGATTAAAATATCGCCTTTCGCGGCTAACGCTTGCGATAAGGTGCCCCGCACGAAACTAACAAAGCACACTGAACTTCATACCAAAACCGCCGAGTGTAACGGGTCACCTTGATTGCCTTGTTAGGCATTTCCACATGCGACCTTCCTACTTGACCGCCAAACTCTCAGCGTA
>NZ_RSEJ01000119.1 GCF_009910675.1 Photobacterium alginatilyticum
AGAAAAGGAGGATACGGACAAAATCGATCAAACGAAAGAGATCCGAGTGAATAGAAAAGAAAAAAAAAAAAGATTAATACATAAGATAAATACAAAAAAAGATTAATACATAAGATAAATACAAAAAAAGATAAGAYGAGATGCGYCCMCCCCCTACATATTTGATGCCYTCTCCTAKAAARAAACTTATAATACCAACKCCATTCGTAATTCCATCAATTAKCYGTCTATCAAYAAAATCMRTKAATTCTGYCAATACTCTTATRCCTYTAGTTAAGAATGTTGCATAAAAAGCATCAATATAACCACGRTTMTCYGACCAATTATATATKATATTTATCRTTTTATCCCMAAAATTTCTTKTMGATCTKATTTTAACAAATGAATTAATTAAATCCAAATTTTTAAAAGATGAATAAATAGGTTTATATAAAAAGAGCGCTATAAATATTCCGAAATAGGCTATACTGACTGAAAAAATTGCATCTTTTCCAAATTCATACCAATTCATTGAATTTTTCACATTTTGATGTAAAAGATTTATCGAAGGACTTAACCATTTGGATAATATATCCAAATCTATTCCTTCTTGGTTGAAAGGAATTYCTATAGATCCAACRCAYAAAGTAAATARGAACAATACAAGTAKAGGAAATAACATAGTATTATCKGATTCATAAGGATATGAGTMATTTGYTTTATTRCCAAAATKAGAAATAGTAATAAAAGGYCGTGTCATCTCTCTTAYATTYTCATCAATTCYATATGTCTTCTTTGTTTTTAAYAAAGYACTTTCATTATTATTCATTAATAACCAAATMTTTTTGTTMMTATTTTTTRYATTTCYTTTACCCCATAGAGAAATTGACTGARTAYTTGTTTTACCATTGTAATTTTKAMAATAAAMATTACAATGTCCCTCAAAAGTAAGTAAATAGATCCTAAACATATAAAATGCAGTTAATCCTGCCGTGGACCAAGCTATTAATGCRAAMGTMGGCSAATACAACCAAGTATCATTAAGAATCTCATCTTTGGACCAAAAACAAGCAAGGGGCGGAATACCACAAAGAGATAGTGTACCYAATAAAAAAGAAWTTTTTGTAATTGGCACATGTTTTGTTAAACCTCCCATAAGAACCATATTTTGACTTTTTTCAGGAGAGTACCCAACAATGGTTTCCATCGCATGAATAACTGATCCCGATCCT
>NZ_RSEJ01000015.1 GCF_009910675.1 Photobacterium alginatilyticum
CTACCTCAAGATGCTCGTTTCAGCGAGAATTACTTGGCTTGTAGGCTAGGCGCCGATTTGAAGATCTAGTGGCTCTAAATCAATAATCGGTAACAACGCATGGAAGCCAAGTAAACTCGCCCTTTGGGAGTGAGCCAGCGAACTCATTTCTGTGTCAAATAACGTTGAAAGGGGCTACCATTCCTACCGTTATTTTCCTTGAACTGAGCCCGCTGGCCTCACTCTGAATCCTGCATCTTGAGGTAGCTTGGGTATATGACATGTTCATGAGCGAGTGTGCCTATTTTAATGATTGCATTGAATTTATTGCAAAACCGTACGTAGTGTGTGCCACCTTATTCCGCAGCCAACAGCATACGAAACTGCTTTTTCACCGCCTCCATGGCGGCTGTTTTAACCGGCCCTGTCTTACCTTGCTCGCAATACAGCAATGCATATCCCCAGCGCCCGACATGATTAAGGAAGTCCACCTCAAGCCGCTTGAGCCTGCCACAATATTCTTCCGACTCTGCAATATGCAGGGGTAACAGCGCCCAGCCAGAGTCTTGCAACAACCCCAGCAACACGTCCATATTACTGATCATGCTGTTGCGAGCTGACATCCGCAGTGTTTCACCCAGGCCGGCATTGGCGTAATTCTCCAGCATGTATTGCTGTTCGCTTTGCAGCTCGTTAAGAGTCACTATCGGCAGGCTCTGCAAGGGAGAGTCACAGGCTGTATAAAAATGAAATGCCATGAATCCCAAATTGGTAAACGCGATCCCTTTAGGCGGTACCATGGCTCTTGCCGAGTTCATGACGATAGACAGATCAACCTTGCCACTGAGCAAAGCCTCGACCCCTTCTTGCTTACCGCGATGCAGCCAATGGATTTGCGTATCAGGAAACTGCTGTCTCAGCGCCGCATCGACGCTTCGGATCACGGCCACAGGCAGCGTAATATCATGGTATATCGTTAGCTCGGGCTCCTGGCGGCTATACAAGCTTTCACTCACGCTTTGCAGTTGCTCGGCCTGACGGATCACCAACAGCGCATGGCGAAATAGCGGTTGGGCCGCCTCTGTCATCACCGGAAACTTACCGCTGCGATTAAACAGTGTCAGCCCCAAGTCGATTTCCAGGTTGCCCACCTGCTGATGGATAGTGGAGCGATCCTTTTTCAGCTCTCTCGCAGCCTTGCTAAACGAGCCCTGCTCGGCGACAGCGATAAATGCCTGCAACTGATCAAATGAGAATCGGAGCATATCAAAAGCATCTTTGTTGGGTTTTTACCAACATAACTGAGATTACATGTGTGGTGAAGTCACTAATATAGGAACCGTGATTTGGCTATGGGATCCATGCATAGCCCCATTAACTCCATAACGTTTAACAGAGGCCGCTCATGAAAAGAAATAAGACTGTTCTCGCAACTGCCGTTGCCCTAGGTGTCGTATTCACAGCCACTGCCGCAGAAGCTTGCTCCCGCCTGATTTGGGAAACCGAAAACCATGGGGTCTTTGTTTCTCGTACTATGGACTGGATGGTCGAAACCCATCCGACTATCGATGTTCGCGCCAAAGGGCAGTCCTACCTAGGTGCCGATTCAGGCACTGACAGCAAGCAATGGACTTCTAAGTATGCCTCCATTATGGCTACCTTCTATGGTAAAGCCGGTGTTGATGGCTTTAACGAAGCAGGGCTGGCAGCCAATGCCCTTTACTTCAACGAAGAATCGCCGGGAGATTACACAGCCGAGCGTCCTCAGTTGGAAAACTCACGAATTGTGCCCTATATCCTGGATAACTACGCAACCGTCGAAGAGGCCGTAGCTGGCCTGAAAAAAATCCAGATCCAGCAGTTTTCCCATAACGGCGAGGCACTCAAAGGCCACTATGCTATCCAGGATGCCAGCGGCGACTCTGCCATCCTGGAGTTCATCGACGGGCAATGGGAGGTTTATCACGGCAAACAATATGATGTGCTAACCAACAGCCCTGAATACCACCAGCATCTCAAGAGCTGGGAGGAACAACAGCCCAAATCCCAGAGCGTAATAAGTGGCTCTTTCACCCTGCCCGGAAACGTGGCATCAGAGCAACGCTTCATCTGGAACAAATATATGCTAGAGCAACTCGAAGAGCCTACCAGCTACCTGAACGGACTGGCCAAGATCAACAGCTCGACCTATCACGTCCCACTGGATGCTGCCAACCGGGAGATTGACGGGGTGATGACAAGTTATGCCACCCAGTATTCACTGGCCTACAACCTCGACCAGAAAATAATGCATGTTCGTTATCAGTTCGGTGATGTCTACACGCAATATGCGGTCGACTTCAACAAGCTCAATAACGGCAAAAATTACACCCTGAAAGCCGATAGCCAGGACAATGTCGGTGAAGTCAGCCATCTGTTCATAGATAAAGAAGGCGTAATGGCACAATACAGAATCTAAATCCGCACCATTAACTGACTGACACCTCGTCAATTCTGCAAGTGGGCCTGAACAACGCGTCAGGCTCACTTTGACTCTCTCCATCATTTATACAATTCAGTATCATGAAATAATGATACTGAGTATTTTTCATTATCACTCTTTTTTTCTTATGGTATTCCTCAATGAGATGAGCGATGACCCTCAGCTATTTTTCTCTCAACGTAATTCATACTGTTATGTTAAGGAAAATGGATATAGCCTCATGAGGTTGACTGCTCTGTTACTCGCAACTATGAAGAAGTTAGGATCGTTATAATGAAAAAAGTCCAACAAGCCGTATTGCTAGGCATGGCAATAATGTCAGCACAACACGCGGCAGCCGCCGAGCTGGCCGATACCATTTTCAAGAATGCCAAGGTGTATTCCGACAAACCTGCCGAGGCTGTTGCAATTGCAGACGGGAAAATCCTCTATGTGGGGAGCAATCAGATGGCCGAACGTTTGCGGCAACCAGATACCAAAGTCATCGATTTAGAAGGAGCTATGTTGCTACCGGGCTTTGTCGATAACCATAACCATATCTTCGAGGCGGCTTCAGAAGCTGGCGGGAACTGCGAGCTGAACACAGACGCGACCCTAAGCGAGCAAATTCCCTACCTCGAGGAGTGCCGCAAGAATGCCAAAAAAGGCGAATGGCTAATGGGGTATGGCTTCAGGCTGGATCTAACCCTGAATGAAGACAACGCAGAGACACCACTGGCCGTACTGGACCGCATCTTCCCGGATCAGCCCGTTGTTATTATGGAGCAGACCTCACACTCAATGTGGGTCAACTCACAAGCGCTAAAACAGGCAGGCATAAACAAAACCTCTCCTGAGCCACAAGGCGGTAAAATCCTCAAAGATCGTGATACCGGTGAGCTAAACGGGATTTTATTTGATAACGCTGGCGACATTGTGATGGAGTTGGCCTGGAACAGCATGAGCAACCCGTTTAAACAAAGTTACACTGGCCTGATGAACGGACTCGAAGAAGCGGCCGCTCACGGGATCACGACCATCGGCGACGGCCGACTTTACTGGAAGCGGGGGTGGTATGAGGTATGGAAAGAAGTACAGGCCAACGGCGATCTGACCGCCAGGGTATCACTTCGCCCATGGATTTATCCTGAAGACGACCAAGCTTCGCAGCTTAAGTACCTTCAGACTATCCAAAGCCGCGATCCAGAGTCATTACTGATCGTCGACCAGGTCAAAATGTACAGTGACGGCATCCTGATCAACGGTACCGCCAAGACACTCGCACCTTACCTGAATACCTATATCGAAGATGAACCGTACGGGATTAACTACATTCCGCCGTCACAAATGAAAAGCTGGCTAACAGAGCTGGATAAAATCGGATACGGTGCCCATATCCATGCTATTGGTGACGGAGCAATTCGGGAGTCACTCAATGCCGTCGAATTTGCACGGCAACAAAGTGTAGACAGGGATTACACCCTGACCCATGTCGAAATGGTCAACAGCAAGGACATCAAGCGCTTCAAGCCATTACAGGTCACTGCTGATTTTCAGGTAGGATCAGATTATGTCGTCGAACATGATCATAGCTGGGCTGAAGCTTTCATCGGAGCAAAACGTGCCCGCTCATTGATGCAGGTTCGCCGCCTGTATGATTCCGGGGCTAATGTCAGCCTGAGCAGCGACTGGAATGTTAATGACATCAACCCGCTAGTCGGTATTGGCAACAGCTTATTAATGGGCAAAACTGGCATGCCGAACATTGATGCTGCCATTGATGCCTATACAATCAACGCAGCTATCAGCTTAGGGCTTGATGACATCACAGGCTCAATCGAAGAAGGCAAGTCTGCTGATCTGGTGGTTCTCGACCACGATATCACTGAAATCAGCCCCGAGAGCATTGCCGACACCAACATCTTAATGACGGTACTTAAGGGTGACATCGTGTTCGACAGCCAGGACTAGCAGCTCATCATGATCTATGTGGCCCCTCTATTTCAAAAGATGTAGAGGGGCCAAATGGTGATAGAGAGGCCACATGGTGTAGAAGGACTCACTGTTAGCGGGTAAAGGTGTGGCAAGCCTTCATACTGTCGATTAGGCGCTTTCCTTGTTCTGTCAGCTCCAAACCTTGCTGCCAGATCAGTTCGACCCGGCGTATCATTTCAGCTTGTTCAAAGTCGGGCAGCAGCCGCTTCAGCTTGCCGCTCTCAAGCTCAATGCTAATCATATCGATTGGCAGGAACGCAAACCCCACCCCGTTTGTTAGCAGGTTCACCACGGTGCCAATTTCCGAAAAGGCTGCATAACTGGGACTATAACCAGCCTCCGTTTCGGAAGAGATACTTTCTCTGGTCCAGATCAGCTCACGGTACTGAGCAAGTTGATCTGCCGATATTGTCGTTTTAGTAGATGTCGTTTCAGCCGCCAGCGGATGGGTACTACCAACAACCAAGACATCACAGTAGCTTCCCAGGCGACAATACTGAAAGTCGCTGTAGTGCAGAACGGAAGATTCCGAGAGCAAGGCGACATCCAACTCTTCGTTATTAAGCTGTTCGAGCAGCACTTCTCTGTCGTCGGAATAGAGCTCAAGATTCAGTGTCTGCTGCTGCAAAACCTCCGAAAGTGCCCTGTTCAGACACGACTGGGGAATATAGTTATCGACGCCCAGGCGTAGGATCATCGGCTCGTCCCTTGCCAGTGCCGACGCACAAACTGCCAGTTTATCTGCCTGACTAACGGTATGGATAACACGGGGCAGCAAGATTTCACCAGCCTCGCTAAGACGGGTACTGTTACCGGTGCGAACAAACAACTCGACACCAAAATCAATTTCGAGATCGGCTATCCACTGGCTAACCTGAGACTGCCGCTTTCCCATTTCACGGGCGGCAGCGGAAATCGACCCTAACTGCGCAGCCAGTACAAATGCTTTCAGGTACTGAACATTCATCGACACTTCCTATCCAACTCTTATACCCAAACGACCTCAAATGGCTGATACTTAACCTTAAGAGACTGACATACAGCCACTATACCAAGCTAAACGGAATTAGAAGGTAACTATTTTTGAAGGGGCTATTTTTGAAAAACACTATGGTAGAACTGAGTATTGCCAACTCCGATGATATGGACGCCATTGCGGCATTGCATGCTACTAGCTGGCAGGCGATTTATCGTGGACTGCTATCGGAAAACTATCTTAATCACGATATTTTCCAGGACCGGCAAAATATCTGGCAGCAACGCTTTGCTGCACCAGAGCCCCACCAGAGAATTTTGGTTGCCCGTGAAGGAGAAAACCTCTGCGGGTTCATCTGTATTTATCTGGACAATCATTCACAATGGGGGACGTTGGTAGAAAACCTGCATATCAACAGGGCCTATCAGGGGGTAGGACTTGGTAAGCAGCTTTTACAATCGGCCGCCAAGCTATCCCACCAGCAAACAGCTGATAAAGGGATGTATCTTGAAGTATTGGCTGGCAATCAAGCCGCCCAAACCTTTTATCAAAAACTCGGGGCATTCAATGCCAGAGCCCAGCAATGGCAGGCTCCGGACGGCAGCATAGTTGAGGAGTTTGTGTATCGCTGGCAATCCGTAGCTCCACTTTTCGTTAAGTGAGCACTAACGACAATCAGCACTGATAATCAATGGTTCTCAGCTGGAATATAGCCATTTCGTTGTCATTCCAGTTTCAGCAACTGGATATCACAGGGCATTTGCCGGACCAGAGGCTCGCTGAGCGATAACATCAGCTGACGAAAAATGTTTGACTGATGATGACCCAGAATTAATAAATCAACCTCGTACTGCTGTATCGCTTTGGCCATCTGATCTTCAATATAGCCGGTGTAAAACAGGTGCTTATACAACGGATAATTAGTCCCCTTAAGCAGCCGCTTCATGGCCGCTACAGACTCGTAATGCTCGCTTTCATCAATATTCACCGCATCAAACTCCCTGACACCTTGCTCTAAATGACCAAGATCAGGATCGATATGGATCACGCTGAACAGGGCATGGTGAACACGGGCTATCTCCGCCGCCTTGCTCACCAAATATTCGGCATTCTCGTCCAGGTTAAGTGCCAACAACACATGCTTATATCCCATGACATTCTCCTCCGAATTTGCCTGACCCCGTTAACCCAATCAGATACCGCGATATCAATCAATTTACGGCACTACACAAACCATAGAAGAGAATACCCAAATGAAATAGGCCAGACGGCCACTTTAAGCAATGTAAACTCTAGATTGACACAGTTACGACTACACTTAGCCACCTGACTTAGCGTTTGCCGCTATACTTTTGACTAACCAAAAGCGTTTAAACGCTACCAATAAAAACAAAGGTTCAGGCTATTTATGTATCAAGAGACCTACATTGACTCGCTGTCTATCTTTCTCATTCTGGCTTTGGTTTTTTGTTCAATTAGCATCATGTTTGAGTTTGGCTTTCGCATTACGCGACGCTTTGCCTCCAGTCAGATCAGCAAGGCCATCAGCCCGATGGCAACCGGGCTTGCCAGCCTGCTCGCCTTTATTCTGGCCATCTCTTTTAGCATGGCGGCATCAAAAAACGACATCAGAAAGCAGCTGGTTTTAAAGGAAGCTAATGCGGTGGGAACCGCAATACTACGAGCCGGACTGCTTGATGAACCTTATCGGAGCCAGAGCCGTGAGCTGCTCACCAAGTATGTCAATATTCGAGTTGTCGAAGAACAAAGTCAGGTAAAAAAGCTGGTAAACAAGGTCATTAGCGAGAGTGAGCAAATTCAGCGAGATTTATGGCGAATCGTCGTCGAGGCCCACCATAACTCACCGCCTGTCCAAAGCATGATGTACATAGATTCATTGAATAATGTCTTTGATATCCATAGCGAGCGAGTTAATTACAGCCTCAGAGGAAGGATCCCTATCAGTATCTGGATCACACTTGCCCTTCTGACCTTCCTGACAATTGCACTCAACGGCGTTCAAGTAGGAGCACAAGGAGAGAGCCGCCTGCTGGTGGCCGCTCTTCCCTTCGCAATGTCCTTCTCACTGGTACTCACTCTGATCATCGAACTCGACAGGCCTGCACGTAGCATTATCGAAGTCAGCCAACAACCCCTGATTGATTTGCGCGACAGCCTGAATAATAAGCCAACAACCAGCGATACTTCTCAATAGAGAGAAAGGATATTCCCCTGTAGCCAGTTCAATCTTCGCCATTGAAACCGATACCACTCATATGAATTGATTCACTGTTACTGAGTAATAATTCCAACCAGATCCATTTCAAACACTTATCAAACATCGCTTTTTGACAGCTCGAAATATGGAATGCACATCACCCTTGCAAGGCAAAATTCGCATGTAATGCCCCCCTAATGCTGCTATTAATAACCATCACAGTTAGGCAAGCGTACAAGGAGTGTATTGAACAATAACCATGAACAAGGACACAACACAGGTTAGACGAAAATTAAAACAACAGTCCCAATCCGTCCTGAGAAAAACACGGAGTTCATTTTTAAAGCGATACGGTCAAGACACCTAGATCTTATCTGCATCAACACAAGTCCCCGCGAACGATTCGCGGGGATTTTTCTTACAAAATGCCAGAGAAAGCCTCTTACTGGCCGACATACACAGCGCCCAAAACGACACCACGAGGTGGCAACTCAATCTTGAGTGGCTCTTGCTCGACATTCAGCTCAGATGAACCAGTATCATTGACATATTGCAGCTGCGGCTCGCTATTCAGGTCATCCCGATTGGCTATATAATCAAAGGCAACCGCCGCCAGTGCCAGACACAATACCGTTACGTTAATCGACATCCGATGTCTCCTCTTGTCCCTGCATCCTAAATCCAAACAACTCTGCATAATTATCTAAGACACAAGCAATTTTAGAGCCATATCACTCAGTAAGCCCTGATCACGAGGGAAGTAATGACACCCTGTTTACGCCAAGTCGCTCCAGAGCTGAACTGGCGACGGATCGATGTACTATCGCCAACATTGAGGTTAAGAACAGGCTCAAGCTTTTTCTTACTCCATAAAAAAACAGCCGTTGCATCTTGCGATGCAAAAGCTGTTTACACAGGGAGTCTTTTTAATTTAGGAATACTTATTCCAGTACCCGTTCAATCTCTTGCAGGCTGGATGGGTCATCGATGGTAGACGGCACGACGTATTGCTCACCATCAGCAATCTGACGGATCACCCGGCGCAAGATCTTACCGGATCGTGTTTTAGGCAGACGATCAACAATCAATGCCCGTTTGAAGCAGGCAACGGCACCAATTTCCTGCCGCACCTTTTGCAACAGTTCGTTTTCTATCACCCCGCCTTCCGAGACATAACCATCTTTGAGTACCACCAGCCCCAGTGGCAACTGACCCTTGAGATCGTCATGAATACCAATCACTGCACACTCGGCAACAGCTTCGTGGCCGCCGACAACCTCTTCCATCTCACCCGTCGATAGGCGATGTCCGGCCACGTTGATCACATCATCAATACGCCCCATCACGAACAGGTAACCGTCTTCATCGATATAGCCACCGTCACCGGAAATGTAATAGCCCGGGAACTGGCTAAGATAGCCTGATTCAAAGCGGTCATGGTTACGCCAGACAGTTGGCAGGCAACCCGGTGGCAACGGACGCCTGATAGCGATATAGCCTTGCTCGCTGGCTTTCTGCGGTTCACCGACCTCGTTAAGCACCTCGACCAGATACCCAGGAATAGGCTTGGTTGCCGAACCCGGCTTGACGGCGAAGTTCTCCAACCCAATCGGGTTACCGGCAATGGCCCACCCGGTTTCAGTCTGCCACCAGTGATCGACCACCGGACGCCCGGTCTTGCTCTGCACCCATTCCAGTGTCGGCGGATCCAGACGCTCACCCGCCATGAAGATCGTTTTCAATGACGGCATCGGATACTGCTTAAGGTGCTCGCCTTCAGGATCTTCTTTCTTAATCGCCCTAAAAGCGGTTGGCGCCGAGAACAGCGCTTTCACACCATATTCCTGGCAAACCCGCCAAAACGCGCCCGGATCAGGAGTTCGAACCGGCTTGCCTTCGTACATGATGGTGGTACAGCCATAAATTAGCGGCGCATAGACAATATAGGAATGACCAACTACCCAACCGACATCCGAAGCCGCCCAGTACACATCGCCAGGTTCAACATCATAGATGGTGCTCATGCTGTAATTCATCGCCACGGCATGCCCACCGTTATCACGTACTACACCTTTGGGTTTCCCCGTGGTACCGGAGGTATAAAGAATATAGAGCGGGTCGGTTGCCAACACAGGTACACAATCGTGAGGTGTGGCCGTACGCAACAATGCTGACCAGTCTTTGTCGCGCTCCTGATTCAGATCGGCCAGACATTGCTTACGCTGGTGTACCACCACATGATCGGGCTTCCAGCGGCTGTCCATAATGGCTTGATCAACCAGAGGCTTGTAGGGAAGCACCTTGTTGATTTCGACTCCGCAGCTGGCCGTCATGATCACCTTCGGCTCAGCATCTTCAATACGCACTGCCAGCTCGTTCGGAGCAAAGCCACCAAAGACGACAGAGTGAATCGCACCAAGGCGAGCACAGGCCAGCATTGCCATCGCCGCTTCCGGGATCATCGGCATATAAATCACTACACGATCCCCTTTGCTCACACCGAGATCTGCCAGCATACCGGCAGTCTTGGCCACTTGATCGCGCAGAACTCGATAGGTATAACGGGCTTTCTGGCCAGTCACCGGGGAGTCATAGATCAGTGCGGTTTGATCGCCCCTTCCCTGCTCGACATGATGATCCAGCGCTAGATAGGCCGTGTTGAGCTCACCATCGGCAAACCAGCGGTCGATCCCCTGCTCATCCTGGCTGAGGATAGTTTGAGGAAACTTAAACCAGGCAATCTTGTCGGCTTGCTGTTTCCAAAATACTTCCGGCGCGGTTTGAGCCAACTGATATTCTTTCTGATATGCAGACATATTGCTTCCTCCAGTATGTCCTGACATTGCTTATTCAAAGACGCTTGCGATAATCTTTACGCACAGACTTTATTCAAAGACTGTTAATCGAAAACAGTGGATGGAACACGGACAAAACCCTCCATCAAAATGCGCGCGCTGCGGCTCATAATGGCTTTCTCGACTACCCAGCCCTGTTCTGCCTGTTTTGCCTTGGCGCCCACTTTTAACGTCCCGGACGGATGCCCGAACGTCACCGATTCTTTCTCACCGCCACCCGCCGCCAGATTAACCAGCGTTCCCGGCACACAGGCCGCAGATGCAATCGCAACGGCCGCAGTCCCCATCATGGCATGATGCAACTTGCCCATCGACAGGGCGCGGACCAACACATCGACCTCACTATCTGTAACGACTTTGCCACTCGAAGACTGGTAGGTTTTCGGTTTGGAGACAAAGGCAACTTTCGGTGTGTGCTGACGAGTCTCGGCTTCTTCCAGGCGGCTGATCAGTCCCATCTTCAATGCGCCATAGGCCCGAATGCGCTCGAACATTGCCAGCGCCTTTTCATCATTGTTGATGTCATCTTGCAGCTCGGTACCGGTATAACCAATCGCCTCGGCATCGACAAAAATGGTCGGGATACCCGCATTGATCAAGGTGGCGTTGAAGGTGCCGATATCCGGCACTTCCAGATCATCAACCAAGTTGCCAGTCGGAAACATCGAACCGTCGCCATCCGCCGGATCCATAAAGTCCACCTGAATTTCCGCAGCCGGGAAGGTCACCCCATCAAGCTCAAACTCACCAGTTTCCTGGACAAATCCGTTCACGACAGGCACATGTATTACGATGGTTTTCTCGATATTGACCTGCCAGACACGAACCGTGACGATACCGTTGGCAGGAATACGCTCCTTGGGGAGCAAACCGGCATGAATCGCAAAAGGGCCAACTGCCGCGGACAGGTTCCCGCAGTTTCCGCTCCAGTCGACAAAGGGTTTATCAATTGAGACCTGACCAAACAGATAATCGACATCGTGATCAGGCTTACTGCTCTTGGATACAATCACTGTTTTGCTGGTACTCGACGTCGCACCCCCCATGCCATCGATTTGCTTGGCATAGGGATCCGGGCTGCCAATCACCCGCAACAGAAGCTTATCTCGGGCTTCGCCTGCAACCTGAGCCTCGGGGGGTAAATCGGCCAGATTAAAGAACACCCCTTTGCTGGTACCACCCCGCATATAGGTGGCGGGCACCCTAATTTGTGACTGAAGTTGCGACTGGGGCTGTGCTTTAGGTTCCGAGCAGGAAGTTGAATTTGTCATTGTCATCTCCCCCTACTGAGCCAAGAAGTCTTGGGCAAAGCGCTGCAGAACACCACCGGCCTCATAGACGGCGACTTCATCAGCAGTATCAAGGCGACAGGTAACCGGCACATCAACCTTTTCACCGTTAGCACGAGTGATCACCAAGGCCAAATCTGCACCGGGCTCAATCACACCAACAACGTCGTATAACTCGGTACCATCCAGCTCCAGGGTATTGCGGTTAACGCCCTGCTTAAACTGCAGCGGTAATACTCCCATCCCCACTAGGTTTGTGCGGTGAATACGCTCAAAACCCTCGGCAACAATGGCTTCTACACCGGCCAGGCGCACCCCTTTTGCCGCCCAGTCTCGGGATGAGCCCTGACCGTAATCCGCACCGGCCACGACAATCAGAGGCTGCTTGCGGTTCATATAGGTTTCAATCGCCTCCCACATGCGAGTCACCTTGCCTTCCGGCTCGATGCGCGCCAAGGAGCCCTGCACAACCTCGTCATCCTCTTTGACCATTTCGTTGAACAGTTTCGGGTTGGCAAACGTGGCACGCTGCGCCGTCAGGTGATCACCGCGGTGGGTGGCGTATGAATTAAAGTCTTCTTCCGGCACGCCCATCTTGGCCAAGTATTCCCCAGCAGCACTGGAGGCCATAATCGCATTGGACGGTGACAGGTGGTCGGTCGTAATATTGTCGCCCAGCACTGCCAGCGGCCGCATGCCCGACAGCGTTCGCTCACCGGCTAATGCGCCTTCCCAATAAGGCGGACGGCGAATATAGGTACTCATCGGACGCCAGTCGTAAAGCGGGTTGCTGTTACGTACATCGTCATCAAGCTTGAACATCTGAATGTAGACCTGATTGAACTGCTCCGGCTTAACGTACTTGCCAACAACCGCATCGATCTCTTCATCAGTAGGCCACAAATCATTAAGGTAAATAGGGTTACCCTGCTTATCCGTGCCCAGTGCATCGCGCTCGATATCAAAGCGAATAGAACCCGCCAACGCATAAGCAACAACCAGTGGCGGTGAAGCCAGGAACGCCTGCTTGGCATAAGGATGGATACGGCCGTCAAAGTTCCGGTTACCGGACAATACTGCCGTAGCGTATAGATCACGGTCGATGATCTCTTGCTGAATTTTAGGATCCAGCGCACCGCTCATGCCATTACAGGTGGTACAAGCGTAGGCCACAATACCGAAGCCCAGCTTTTCCATCTCCGGCAACAGTCCGGCTTCTTCCAGATACAACTTGGCCACTTTGGAACCCGGCGCAAACGAGGATTTCACCCAGGGTTTACGGACCAAGCCCAGCTCATTGGCTTTCTTGGCCAACAGACCGGCAGCTACCACGTTGCGCGGATTACTGGTATTGGTACAAGAGGTAATGGCCGCGATAATGACTGCACCATCTGGCAGCTCGCCCTCTTTCTCCTCCCACTCACCGGAGATCCCGCGGGAAGCAAGCTCTGAAGTCGGCAGGCGACGGTGAGGGTTCGACGGTCCCGCCATATTGCGAGACACTGTCGACAAATCAAACTCCAGCACTCGCTCGTATTTGGCGCTCTCCAAGTCGTCAGCCCACAGCCCGGTTTGCTTGGCATACTGTTCCACCAGCTCAACCTGCTGATCGTCTCGACCTGTTAGCTTGAGGTAATTAATGGTCTGCTCATCGATATAGAACATACCTGCCGTGGCACCATATTCCGGTGTCATATTGGAGATGGTGGCACGGTCACCAATAGTAAGATCTTTGGCCCCTTCGCCAAAAAACTCCAGATAGGATGAAACCACACGCTCGTTACGAAGGAACTCAGTAATCGCGAGGACAATATCGGTGGCAGTAATGCCCGGCTGGCGTTTACCTGTCAGGTTGACCCCGACAATATCCGGCAGACGCATCATCGAAGGGCGGCCCAGCATGACGGTTTCTGCTTCAAGGCCACCGACCCCAATTGCGATCACACCCAATGCATCGACATGCGGAGTATGGCTGTCGGTACCGACACAGGTATCCGGGTAGGCAATGCCGTTCTTGGCCTGAACTACTGGCGACATCTTCTCCAGATTAATCTGGTGCATGATACCGTTACCCGCCGGGATCACGTTGACGTTTTCAAAGGCCGTTTTACACCATTCGATAAAGTGGAAACGATCCTCGTTGCGGCGCTCTTCAATTGCACGGTTTTTATCAAATGCCTCGGGATCAAAACCGGCATGCTCAACCGCCAGTGAATGGTCGACGATTAACTGGGTTTCCACCACCGGATTGACTTTCGCCGGATCGCCTCCCTGATCGGCAATGGCATCTCGCAGACCTGCCAAATCAACTAAGGCCGTTTGGCCCAGAATGTCGTGACACACGACTCGCGCCGGATACCATGGAAAATCGAGGTCACGCTTACGGTCGATGATCTGCTTCAGGCAGTCTGTCAGTGAGTCGGGGTCACAGCGTCTGACCAGCTGTTCGGCCAATACGCGCGAGGTGTAGGGAAGGGTCTCGTACGCGCCGGGGGATATCTCGTTGACGGCTTCTCGGGTATCAAAGAAATCCAATCCGCTGCCTGCAAGAGGCTTACGGTATTTTGTATTAATATTCATAGCTTACATCCGTGAATTTACTGCTCGCAGACCTATCTGGCGATGGGACCTCCCCTGTAACGTCAGGGGAGGGAGTTTGAAGGGCTACGCCTTCACTCAAAGTCTGTCTTTGAGAGTTAGCTGCGCTCTTCAATTGGCAGCCAATCCTGATGCTCCGGTCCTTCGTAGTCGGCACTCGGACGGATAATCCGGTTATTGGCTCGCTGCTCATACACGTGGGCAGCCCAGCCAGTGACACGGCTCATCACGAAAATAGGGGTAAACAGCTTGGTCGGTATCCCCATGAAGTGATAGGCCGAGGCATGGAAGAAGTCAGCATTACAAAATAGCCCTTTCTCCCGTTTCATCACCTGCTCGACACGCTCGGAGACTGCATACAAATGGGTATCGCCAACATCGGCAGAGAGTTTTTCCGACCATGCTTTAATTAAAGCATTACGGGGGTCGGATTCACGGTAAATTGCATGGCCAAAGCCCATTATTTTGTCTTTGTTGGCCAGCATCTCCATGATGCCAGCTTCGGCTTCATCGGCCGTCTGCCACTGCTCAATCATCGCCATCGCCGCCTCGTTGGCACCGCCGTGCAACGGACCACGCAAGCTACCGATAGCCGCCGTGATACAGGAATGAAGATCTGACAATGTCGAGGCACAAACACGGGCTGTAAACGTCGAGGCATTAAACTCGTGCTCGGCGTACAACACCAGCGAACAATGCATCACCTGCTTGTGAAGCTCTGACGGCGCTTTGCCTGTCAGCATCTCAAGGAAATAACCACCAATGCTGTCCTCACTGCTATTGGCTGTGTCGATACGAACACCGTCATGACTGTAGCGATACCAGTAACAAATAATCGCCGGTAACATGGCAAGCAAGGTGTCGGTTTTCTCATCCTGTTCGGCAAAATCCAACTCCTGATCGAGATTGCCCAGCATAGAACAACCGGTGCGCATCACATCCATCGGGTGAGCGTCGGCAGGGATCGCTTCCAGCACCTGGCACAATGCAGGAGGCAAACCGCGGGCAGTTTTCAATACCTGCTTATAGCTCTCCAGTTCGGCCTGAGTCGGTAACTTACCTTTGAGTAGCAAATAAGCGACTTCCTCAAACTCGGCATGATTGGCCAGATCCGTAATGTCATAGCCTCGGTAGGTCAACCCGGTACCGGTTTTGCCGACAGTACATAGTGATGTTGTTCCGGCACTCTGGCCTCGCAGGCCCGCACCACTCAATGCTTTTTTGTCTTCGCTCTTGTTGTCCTTATTCGTATCAGCTACGGCTATCGCAGTCATAGCAGACTCCTTATTTGCTTCACGTTAATCCATTGCCATTTGATGAAATACAGGTGATAAAACACCTTGTGCCCATCAAAATGGCAGCGACTGAATCAGTACTAAATAAATAGTTAATTATTGGTAATATTAAAAATATAATTTTCTTGGGCTTCCCGCTTATTAGCGTTCTGGCTTCCTTGCCTAGTTCTTATTATTTATGTTGTTATCTATATTTTTTATTATTTAGGGTTATCTTGTTGCTTATGTATTTATTATTAAAATAAGCGACATCTACTACACACTTTGCTTTACATTCAGTAATTTAATTGCGGCTTACTTTTCTTTGAACAGTTTATCGAGCTTCTGCTCATAATCGTGGTAACCCAGATAATGGTAAAGCTGTTCACGGGTTTGCATCTGATCCACCACATTACGCTGATGGCCGTCTTTTCTAATATGCTGATAGACATTCAGCGCCGCCTGGTTCATTGCCCTGAATGCTGACAATGGGTACAGCACCATGTCGACACCGCACTCTGCCAGCTCTTCACCACTGAACAACGGCGTTTGACCGAACTCGGTAATATTGGCAAGGATCGGCACCTTCACGGCATCAGCAAATTGCTGGTACTGCTCAAGCGTATTGATCGCCTCGGGGAAAATCATGTCTGCACCGGCCTCGACACAGGCTATCGCCCGCTCAATCGCCACATCCATCCCTTCCACCGCCAGTGCATCGGTACGTGCCATGATGACAAAGTCTTCATCCACACGGGCATCGACTGCGGCCTTAATTCTGTCGACCATTTCCTCCTGGCTCACAATGGCCTTGTTCGGGCGGTGACCGCAGCGTTTCTGCGCCACCTGATCTTCCATGTGCACCGCTGCCGCACCTGCTCGCTCCATCTCCTTGACGGTACGGGCAATATTGAATGCACCACCAAAACCGGTATCAATGTCGACCAACAACGGCAACGTTGTTGCTGCGGTAATACGGCGAACATCTTCCAGTACATCGTTCAGGGTTGTGATCCCCAGATCCGGCAGACCATATGAGGCATTGGCAATCCCCCCGCCCGACAGATATATGGCCTGATGTCCTACCTGCTCTGCCATCATGGCGCAGTAAGGGTTAACGGTGCCGACAATCTGCAGCGGATGGTTGGCAGCAACAGCATGCCGGAAGCTTTTCCCTGGACTCATGAGGCTATCTCCTTGTCATCTTTCAGTTGTTGTTCAATCAGCAGGCGGCTGCGCATGATATGGCGTCGCATCAACATTTCCGCCAGCTCTCCATCTCTTTCCCGCAAGGCGGCAAGCAAATGGAAGTGTTCTTTCAAAGCTTGTTGTGGGCGTGAATGCGAACGCTGAGACTGGTAGCGGTACATTCGGAGCAAGTGATAAAGCTCATCACACAACAAGCTGATTAATTTACTATTTCGACTGGCCTTGATGATCCGGTAGTGAAAATCAAAATCGCCCTGTTGATGGAAATAGGAGGCGCCATCAACCTGTTCGATATGCTGCTGATGAGTTTCCAGCAACTGCTGCAGGGCATTAATTTCTTTATCGGTAATATGGATACACGCCAGACGGGCGGCCATGCCTTCCAAAGCTTCTCGTACCGAGTAAATTTCAATCAGTTTCTCTTGCGTCAGGGCGACGACTCTCGCCCCGACATGGGGAACACGCTCTACCAGCCCCAGAGACTCAACACGCATCATGGCTTCACGAAGCGGCCCTCGGCTAACACCGAAGCGGCGGGCTAATTCAGGCTCAGAAATCTTGCTGCCTGCCGGATAGTCACCGTTCACGATTAAGTCAATCAGCTGCTCAGTCAGGTTCTCTGATTTGGTCAGCTCTTTTGCGTCAGCTCCCTTTAGTGCTGAATCCTTACTAACTGGATTATTAGCAATCCCGTTCTCATCAGGATTGTCGACAGTTTCAAATGCTACTTCTTGTTTGCTCATCGTTATTGTCAACAATTGGTTAACTTACGAACAAATTTAGCCCTAAAAATGGCTTCGATCAAGCCAATTGTTAACAATATGTATTAGACCTTAGTCTAGATTGTTGACAGTCAGGCCAATTAGAGGCCTAAGTCAAGCCTGTTTTTCAACTAGCTACGCAGCTCGTAGAACGGATACCGGACACAGTCTAAATATTGACCAAAGAGATCCGACCAGATAGAGTTGATTAACAGCATGTTAACAAGGACACGTTATGCATATTGATACCCTGCTTCAGACGGCCAAAGAGCTGACAAACAGTCAGGCAACGATGACACTCCCGGAGGACTGGGCTCAGGGCAGAACCGCTTTTGGGGGGATATCCGCGGCACTGCTCTATACGGTTATGAAGGAAAAAGTCGCCGACGATCGGCCTTTGCGTTCGCTAACAACCAACTTTGTTGGCCCTCTGTTTGCCGATATTCCGTTTTCATTCGACGTCGAAGTGCTACGGGAAGGGAAAAACGCCTCTCAACTAACGGCAAGAATTATTCAGGATGGCCAAATTGCGGTGATCCAGCAAGCCTGTTTTGGCACCGACCGCTTTTCTGAGATCGAGGTTGGCAACTCTGACACGCACCAGCTAAAAGACCCGCAGAACCTAACGCGTATCCCCATGATCCCCGGCCAGACACCTAATTTCATCCAGCATCTTGATCTTGCAGTTTCAGAAGGAGCGATGCCTTTTAGCGGCTCGCCGCTATCGACTCTCAATGGTTGGATGCGCTTTAAACAAGCTCCGGAACAAATAACAGATGCCCATCTCATCAGCCTGATTGACGCCTGGCCACCAGCAGTACTTCAAATGATGAAACAACCGGCCCCTGCCAGTACCATGATGTGGAACCTGGAGTTTATTCACCCTCATCAGCCAGTTCAGCCTGACGAATGGTTTGCGTACAAAGCCCATACCCGACAGGCTGCCGGTGGCTATGCTCACCTTGAAGCCAATATCTGGGACAGCGCCGGAGAGTTAATCGCGATCAGCCGACAGAGCGTTGCGGTATTTAGCTAACAGTCTGATATTTTAAGGTTGCTGGATCAGCATGATATTACCGATCCAGCACTTCGGTGTGATAAGAATTAAGAGTCTAAGACTTTAAAAAGTTCACCGCTTGCAAAGTTTCGGATAGAAACAGGTGAGTCATTGTTGCTGTAATCCACTTTAAGCTCATCATACAAGTCAAGGAAAATAATAGTTACGTAAGCTATATCATCATTTCCAAGCCCTTCTAAGCCATCAACATATATAGGGTTTCCAAAATAATCACCGATGTAGAAATCCATCGTTATTGTCGCTTCCGTTGAGAATCGTTCTGAGGATGTTTTTCTAAAATTACCCCATACATGACTCATTCCGATTGACTTACTTTGGGTTCTCATACGTAAGCTTTTCAGACCAACCTTATCAAATTCAAGGTCATTAAAAGCACCAAGGATAAACCCTCTGATACCTTTAGGGATGATAGTATTGTTTACTTGACTTAGTTCAGAAGCATTAAATGTTATTTTTTTGATAGTAGATATTTTATTTTCAAACAAGACATCGTTTATATCATCGCGAGTGATAGTCGACGCTTGAGACTTCAATAGCTTTAACTCATTTTTCAGATTTTCATGTTCGTCTCTATCTACGGTGTTCATTTTCTCAGCAATAGCAGCATCAACCTTAGCCGCATTCAACGTTTTGTTAATAGATAAATCTTCGACAAAGTTCATAACAGCATCAAATATTGGTAGCTCACGGCCCAAGTCACGGCCGACCTGCTTCGAGATATAGTTGGATGCTAACTCTAGAGATACTTCATTTCTTGGCGTTTCAGGAGCATACTGCATAATAGTATCAACTATATGTATGTCATCATTATCCAAGGTGTTTATTTTTTCAAACGCAAGCAGAGTCGGAGTAAGTTCATTGCTATCTGATAGCTGGGGAGTATCGTCAATGCCTTTGAATAACTTTGCGAGCAAATCGCTGTCTTGCTGATAACTTTGGTAGACTTCTTTCAATGTTACCTTTTCGTCAGGGTTATGCCCTACCTGAACCAAAACAGATTTAAGGAATGCTAAATCTCTCGGGCTCCACTGTTGCTGTGAGTAATGATAGAAATCGTTGGCGATACAGATGATTTTTTCAGGACGACTTAGTTCAGCATATGTTCTGCCTTTGTATACAGCCTCAAACATCATTGTTTCTTTCCAGAAGAGCAATTCATCATTGCGTTCTAAAACTGAAAACTTCTGTTCTAATTTTTGTCTCATACCAGAGAAGAAAGTGGCTAATGTTTGGTTGATTTGCGCCAACTCTAATCGAGTATGATTAACATCATCAACAACACGGCTTACTTTGTCACCTAATGCAACTACCATTTGGTAAGTCATCAGATTATTTTCCGCAAGCTTATTGAGTATCTGTTGACCAATATATTGACTCTTAGCCAGATCAAGATCATTTCTAGCCGCAATCTTCTGATTCTTACTGGTTGCTTCACTCCATGCACGAACTAACCAACTCTGGCTTTCTAAATGCCGACTGCGAGATTCTACCGATGTAATTAGTGATGTTGCCTCTAATACCATCAAGTTTGTCATTTCTGAGTTATTGCTATGTTTTTCAATTAAGTTGTCAACAAACGCATCAGCAGATTGAAAATCATCGCATTCCATATTTTCATATATAGGAAGACTAATTTTGTTACTTACCACTTGTTTAGTTCCTCTAGGAGATCCAGTTTTGATTTTTCTAAGGCTAAATCAACACGTTTGCTTTCTTCATTTTTCTGCTCAAGTACCTGCTGCTGTTTTTTGTACTTAAGCTGTTCAATACTGTATTGGTAGTTCGTTTCAACCAAATCGAATACAGGCACTAATACCCGCATTGCATCGTCATATCCCTTCTGCATCTTATCTGCGCTATTGTTAAAATTAAGAGCAGCTCCAGGGTCTTCCTGTGGATAGATAGGAATGATTTTACAGTTAGGGTATTGCTCAACGGGTAGCAAATCCGAGCGACTCAACATCACGGCAATGATGATGTTACACCCTTCCTCGACAACTGGCTTTATAGGCGTATTATCTTTTATAAAGCCATCCCAGTAGTCACTACCTTCAACTTCCTGGATAGGAAAGACTCCAGGAATAGCTGATGATGCCAGCAAAATATCTTCAATGTTTTTTTGCTGATACTCCTGCATCGAGAAGTATTCTGCTTTAAAGAAAGGTAACTGGGTCGCACAAGCATAATATGGCATGCCCCGTTGTTTTACCTTGTCGACATCAAGATAGTCCCGAATAATTCGCAATAACCCTTTCCGAGAGAAAACACCATGCATTGCAATTGCGGTGATCGTTGCAATTGCCATCGGTGAAGGTTTGAAACCGCGCTTTGCCAGCAAGATAAGTATGTGTTTAAGGTCGATACTCAACACATCACTTGGTGACATATTCAACCATGCTTCTTCAGCCTTAGCGAGATCACCTTGGGCGAACAGTGCGGCGTTCAGTGCACCAACAGACGTGCCCGAAACTGCCACAATATCTTTTGCCAGACCTAGCTGCTCCATTGCACGCCAGACACCAATCTCATAGGGGCCCTTGCCTCCCCCGCCCGAAAGAACTAAGCCAATTTTTTGCATTTCAGATCTACTTATTGTTATGAATTCTTCCCCCCTGATAGGGGGATTATTCATTCTAAATCAATAAATAAGGCTTATGAAATACTATGTTACACAAAGCACTATTACTTTGATCAAAACCTCGGAATGTTTTCTTTGCTAAGGCCGAGCTCCTCCCGTACTTTCCGCCTCAGAAATAATCGGAAGCCTTTAATGCTTTAAATGATCTAGATGCTCAGGCCTGCCCATATCACCAAGCGAGTAATCACAAACCCCACCCGGGAAGGTTTGTTTTAGCTCGTCGACCTTTGCCGACAAATCTAAATCGCCATACATACCCTTCTTGATAGCAGCTTCTATAGAGATGGTATGGCACTTAAAGATGCTGCCCTGCCAGGGCGCGCCTGCTTGTATACGACTATTGGTATAGATGGGCATAAGCCTGGTACAGGCCCCGTCAGGGTAGTGGTTCCAGTTTCCGTTAAAGACCCCCTTGCCTGAAGCAATGACACTGCCGTCTTCGGCAAAACAGGTATCCTTAGCCAGAGCAGGCTTGGCCATTCGTACTCGTTGCTGGAAAGTAAATTGATCAGGCAATTGTTTTAAGGCCATCAGCCATTTATCCATCACCTCGTAGGCCTGTTCTGCGGGGTTGTGCTCCTTATCAGAAATCCATATTACATGGTTATGCGTCTGTTTTTGCGCATTGAGGATCCGCAACCGACTGACAAACGAAGCCGAGGTATGGTGCATATTCAGATCGTCTTCAAGATAATGGCGACTATCAATTGTGGGTAAATCAATACGGCCAATAAAAACCTGACCGTACTCATAAGCCTTGTTGATGGCAGCTATCGAGGCCGAATGGCGTTTCGCCGGCCTCATGTCGGCATTGGTAATATTGTGCTCGCCCCATAGCGATAGCCAAACAGCAGGCAGTATTCCGCTGGCCCCCATAATACGTTCTGCCTTCATTTCATGAAATGGCTTCCATGAACCCACCTTGCGGTTCAAATCAATAAACTCATCAAAAGTGATCTGTCCATTTCTCAACGCCTGCAAGCCATATTGGACCCCGACATTATCCCAAGTCGACAAACCGAAACCATATTCATCATGACCATAGATATGCACCATATCTTGCCAGTAGCTCCAGTTCACCTGCTCAGCAACCGACTCATGGAAATAGGGTTTGATAAAGCCTTGCTTCGGATTGTTAAGGTAACTGCTCAGTCCGAAATACCCATTGATGCACTCGCTGTTTCCCTGCGGAAATTCTGGTTTTTGCCAACGCAGCAACTGATTTAACGGCTGCAGCCAGGCGGCCTTTTGTTTGGCACCATTGATGGCCCGCAGGCCTTCCACATACTGCCTTTTTTGCCAGTCTTGCCAGTCTTCTCTATCGCGGGCCTGAAAACTGAAATAATTATTAAGCAGATCGCAGTCTAAAGCGTAGGTGGCAACGCTTACCATATCCGGATACGAGTACAACGGCAGAATACCATCGAGTATCCCCTGACTATTCTGGCCGATGAGATATTGCGCGAGGCCGCCACCGGAGCCCCCGATGCCAACGGTATACAAGGGATCACCAAACAAGCTGACAAACTGCCTCTTCACCCTTCTGGCCGTATCTTCCGCCAACAACATGTTGTAGCCATAACTGGTTTTATTGCCGCTAGAAGCGATGACTGCATAGCCCTTTTCTAATTGGGAGAGATGCTTATCAAGTAATTTCGACACCTTCACCCGGCCTTGCCGGTAGCCGATGCCAGAGCCACCATCAAAACGATAAATTAACTTCTGGTTCCAGATATTGGCACTGGTTTGGCTACCGATTTCATCAACATGAATAGGCATTAGAATGGTGTATATGTAGCGGTTGATAGTGCCCTGCTCCACCCGAATGAGAAGCTCATTGTCCTCTGGCGGTGACTGTTCTAACTCAAGTGCCGTTTTGCTGTGAAACTCATTCTTGTTGTCGACCTCGTTAGCGACAATGACATATGAAAGCCGCGTTCTTATCGCACAGTCTTTAGAGTAGCCAATAATATCTGAGTCATTTTCCTCATCGTAAACGGGAACACCTAACCCGATTTGATTGTCGATAAGAGGCTGGCCCAAACCAGAATCGACTGTCATGCAATAAAAAGGATATTGATTGGGACCAGAATAAAGAGACTGAACAGGGCCAACGCCTCCCACCTTGATGGGAAAAGGAAAAACCTCTTCAGGTCGCTGGGTATCACGGATGTGATGCTCAACCTGAAGCAGGTAGTTCGCTTCCGGAATAGCGATCGCCTTGACTTGTCTGACAGACACACTGTCCTTACTCGCCAGATAATCAATGATGATAAAGATAAGTAAGACGCCAACCAACACAAACAGTTTCTTTGTCATAACAGCGTTTCATTCTCTGTATCCTACCTACGAGTTTAGCTGTACCACATCTTTCTGTTGATTCATCTACAAATGAAAGGGGCTGGTATAGGTATATACCCAAGCTCTAAAAGGTGTACTGCTTACTCTTTTTTCGACCGGGTTATTCATAACCACCGGAACGATTAGGCATATATATCGTTGTTATAATGGTTAAGCGCAAAGTTACTCTCAGTAAGGAATTGCTTAGGGGTTAAGCCAGTAAAGTGCTTACAGTCCTTAATAAAATGAGGCTGATCGTAATAGCCATGGTCTAAAACAATAGCAGTGTACTGCTGATGGCATCCGCTTAACAACGTCCTTAGGGTTGATTGAAAACGCGATGTTCTTTCAAAGTATTTGGCATCGACCCCGGTATAGGCCTTAAACTTGCGCTGGAATGTTCGCTCACTGATATTCAAGCTTCGCTTAATGTCAGCAATAACATCAGGGCTGTTTTGGTAATAAATTTTATCTACTGCCCATCCCAATTCAGATGTACTGGCACTTACAGGCCGAACAAGCTGCATTAACCAGCCTTCCAATAACGCTATCGCCGCAAGAGTCGAGTCTGACTCGATAATCCTCAGCAATAATCCCTTTGGCATTAATTGGCTGATCTCTACAACTTGATCAGCAATAGTGGTCAAAGGGATACCAAACAACGGAAAGAAAGCCGCAGAACGAAAACGGATAGACAATAGTTTGGTCGCCCCCATCGACGTCATCTTATAAGCAGACTTACGCGGACATATCACTAGCCCATCTCCAAATTTAAGCTGCGCCGATTTCGGAGAATCAATGACCAGTGGCGCACCGAGATTAAGCATTATCTCAACCCCAGTACCCGGCAATATGTCTGGTATCATCAAGGGAGTGTTTTGCTCCCACATCCAATACTGCGTTATATATCTGCCAAGCGGTAAACTTGGTCTAATTAGTTGTGTTTGCATAGAACGACTTTAACACACCGCTCCTAGTGCTAATAGAAGCGGTTATTCGCAATCAGGACGAAAACAACTCATCACCACTGACAAAATCCAGGCAAGGATGTTTATCAAAGCGAACAACACCAACGTGCAAGCGGTCACCGGCAGCCTTCACGACTTCAGCGACACCCTGATGGCCAAACCCACCACAGAGCTCTACAGCCTTAACCCCTTCTTCAACCAAAGAATCTATCAGTTCACATGCTTCTCTATAACCGGAGACTGCAATATTCTTTACATGTACTTCCTTGGTGCGGACCCACGAGTAGTCGGTTGACGGGTTTGCTTCTGGTGCGACAAAAATGAACGCGGCTTTGAATACGTTTGACATGTTTTGGCTTCCTCTTTGTGTTGATGGCAGCCATCGTACCTAGCGTTTGAAAGTAGGTATTGTAGAAATACGCCAACCTAATAATTTAAGGCATTAGACAGTTCTCAACATCAAGCCTAGATTGATCTTCAGAAACACTCAGGCATCCGTTCATGGCCGAACAGCTGAAAACTCTGATGAGCTAAGCGCCACGGGCATCGGCTGTTATTTCGATGATCCCGTCCATGAGGTCTTTGGGTTAAAGACAGGAGCTATCAGAGCCTCTATCACTTCCTGACAGAGAATAAAGAATAGGCATACTATTGATAGGAAAGCATCTGAACCTCCCCGTCAGCAGTTTTTACACCGTTTATTTTTTGCCTGAAAGTCCACGATATTGCCGTGCTTATCAAGCGAAAGCTCACAGCATTCTCTAAACAGCATGTTCATCTTGTCGCGGCTTTTTTGTACCCTCGACTTGAGCGTCGTGTACTTTATGCCGTTTTTCTCGGCATACTCTTTCTGCGACTGACCATGAATATCAATGGCTGTCAGCATTTCTGCCTCATCCTCCGGCAGGGCCTGGATAAATGGCAGTACACATTGGGACAGTTGTTGATGAACCGTCACATCCCCTTCGGTGTACCACAATTCATCTTGGGTAAGTTCTTTCCCCTTCGCCCTATTGCGGTAAAAATCGATTATCGTGTTATTGGCTACCTGAAAAAGCCAGGGCTTAACCTTATTGGTCTCTTTCACATCACCAAGATTGTGATAGGTCTTGATCAGGATTTCCTGAAGAAGGTCATCGACATCATCAGGGTTGGCTACATTGGAGTGCAAAAATGCCTTCAAACTCGCTCGATATTCGTTCCAAATCGCATCCAGGTTCATTGTTCTCTCTTGGTGTCCGGGGTGAGGGGCTAAAAACTAAGGTTTAGACACTTATCAATATTAAGCAAACATCTGATCGTTGTTCTATACCACAATCAGTAAAACTCAATAACTGCAAAAAGGCCATGAACTGATAGTCCATAGCCTTGTTCTATTCATGTGAGCGTTTGTGCGTAATCGTATTATCGCCGCAGATTAACCACAGCAGTTGCTTGACGCGCAGGCGCTGCTTTGCTGAACATCGTTACCGGTCCCCAGGTAAGTATTGGACAGGTAGAAATCAGTAAATAATTCTTCAAAATCTGCCGATACCGTTTTGTCCGCAAGACCCGTATCCAATAGGGCCGACTGCCAAGCCTGAGTTTTTGGCAAACCGCACAGGAAGTCAAAGTCAGTATGCTTCTTGATAATGGCCGCGCGGTACAACAATGGCAGCCAGGCCAAGTCAACATTACTCAGCGCATCTGATTTAAAGAACTTTGTCTCACCTGACAGATGCGCTTCAACTTTGGCCAACGCCTTTGTGAACCTCCCGACGCGCTCTTCGAATGTCGCCTTGTCTTTGCTGCTCATCGTTCCGCACTGAACCAGGTAGTTTTTCGAGCCAAGGTAGCTCCAGGCACGATCAAGCGCCCGCTGCTCATTGGTCACACTATCTTCGATTGGACCAAACTCGTCTTCGATATACTCGATGATGGCATCTGATTCAAAAAGCGCGGTGCCCGATTCAGTGACCAACACTGGCACCTGACCGTTCGGTGCCAGATCCAAGAACCACTGAGGCTTGTCTTTCAGGCTGATGTATTCAATCTCGTATGGAATGTGTTTGGCTTCCAGTGCTGCAGTAACACGCTGAACAAACGGACAGATTTTAAAACTAATGACTTTGGTCATCTTGAACTCTAACTCTCATCTTGTGCTAAGTACCTATAAGACGAGCAGCCGACAAAAAAGACGAAAAAAAATTAAAATTTTCCTGCCAGGATTCAGTAGTCGCCGGCCATACCGTAAAACGGCTAGAGTTTGCTTCTGATATTGGCACTGATACTTTCTGAATCACTGGCGTAAAGACTGCATTTCTTCAGCGCTTTGAGTACATCAATATTCTTTCCTAAATACTCGAAGACAACCTTGGTCGACATCGGCGTTCTCGCCCCCGATGCAGCCACACCAATTTTCATTCCTTCCAGAAGTGAAACCCGGTGCTGAAAGCTAGGAAAGAGGATCGTTTCCACAATTTCGTTCTGTGTTAATGACTCATAATCAACCAGGAAGATCCTGTCATTGAGGAAAAAAGACATACCCTGGTATTTACAATAACTGGTTTGACCAAATTCACCCTCAGCCGTGAGTCGCTCTGTGCGCTGGTGGTAGATCCCACCTTGCTTGCGCTCAATACAAACCAAACCTTTCAGAATGTTGCCCGGTGAGGACATCGAATAATAATACTCATAGTAATACCCCATATAGGGTTCGAACATTTCGATATTTTGTTCACTCAACTTACTAATATGTGATGAGAAAGGGTGATGCAGTGCTTGGGTATGCCCGTCTGCCCTGCTATTTACCAATGAAACAAATTGATCATGAGGCAGTAAAAATTCTGCTTTGCTCAAGCCAAAATAATCACAAATCTGGCGCATATTGTAACTTCGAGGACAATTGTCACCATTTAAATATCGGTTAAATTGCTGCCGGTTAATGCCGATCCCGCGACATATTTCAGCGATAGACGGATAGAAACTACAGAGATATTTCAAATTGTGATGTAGGCTCATTTTAAAAACCTTGTTTTTTTAGATATTAATCAACAACTTAAAAGCAGATATTCGTAAAGTGAAGCATACCTAACGTCACTATACGTCAGTTAAGTCAACATTACGGAATTATCTTGATTCATTTTTATTGTTGTAATCATTCCCGCAGTAACTCAACACCCAGTAAAACCGAACTTTCAAATTATTAAGCGGAAGCAAATATATATCACTGAGGGAAAAATTATGAAAGATCAGCAATTACGTTTTTATGGTGGGCCGTGGGTTTCTTTTACCCCGATACTCATCTTTGTTGTTATTGCTATTTACGTAGCAACCACAGTTGCAGGCGGTTCCATTCAAGGCATGTGGGTCGGTGCCATCATTGGTTTGCTTGTTTCTTTCCTGCTCGCAAAAGATAAAGCCATTTTTGGAAAAACTGTGTTAAAAGGTATGAGATCCGAAACAGCAATCGCACCCGTTGCCTGCTGGATATTTGCCGGTATTTTTGCAACCGTGTTACGTGATTCCGGCTTGGTAAACGGTATTTTATGGGCGGCCTACCATACTGGCACCAGTGGCACGATGTTTATTGTTATTACCTTCTTTGCCAGTGCCCTTTTTGCCACTGCCGCCGGTACCGGATTTGGCACCATCACCGCAGGCATGGGGATGCTCTATCCGGCGGGCGTACTGCTAGGTGCCGACCCGGCAATCTTAGCCGGGGCCATTATTGGCGGCGGTGCCTTTGGTGACAACCTAGCGCCGATCTCCGACACGACAATCTCTGCTGCCACTTCACAAAATACCGATATAGGCGGCGTGGTAAAGCACCGTATTCGCTATGTCATTCCTGCAGCAGCAATGACGATTATTGCCATGGTTGCATTGAGCGCATTCCAGTCGACATCTGCAGGTGCCGTTCCTCTCGAGAAGATTCAGGATGTAATGGATCCGAGAGGTTTATGGATGCTACTACCTGCCGCTGCAACCATTTACACCGCGATTAAAAAGGGCGACATTGTCTTTGCCACTATCATAGGTATTTTACTCGGCTCGGTCGTTTCAATCCTTACTGGCCTCAACACCCTTGGCAATATTATTGCGGTCGACGGCGGCTTACTGCTACGCGGGGTCTCTGGCTGGATGGCTGATCTGTGTATCTTGGTTATTCTGTTATCTGCCGGTATTCAGATGATGCTAGACGGTGGCGGAAGCCAACGCCTGCTTGAGGCATTTGGCAATGTCAAAAATGCGCGGGCCTATGAGATCATTTCGGGCTTCCTGGCACTAGTGATGTCCTCGCTAATGAGTATTAACGCTCCTGCAATTCTGGCTGTCGGGCTATCATTTGCAAAGCCGATGGGAGAAAAGTTTGGCGTCTCTCCTTACCGTCGTGCCAATGTGATCGGTAACCTTGCCTGCACCCTGGTGTATTCCCTGCCCTGGTCTGCGGCACTGCTTCTGGCGGCGAGCTTATCGCAACAAGCAAGCGAAAGCTTCGTAGGTGTTCCTGCCCTATCGCCTTTAGAGCTGACCCCTATGGTTTTATATGCCTGGTTTATGCTGGCTACGATGATTTTCGCTATTTTCACTGGTTGGGGGCGTGGCAAACTTGAAACCCCTGAACTAAAAGTGAATGAAGCGGTTTGACCTTATTAGCACCTTCTATCGTTGGAGAAACACATGAGCAACCTTAATAATGCGCACAAAATACAGCTTGTCGTTACCGGAGGCACGATTGATTCATTTTACGATACCGACAAATGCACCACGGTATGTCATGATGAAACGGCCATCCCTGACTTCCTTGCTAAGTTTGCAGGGGTTACCGAACAAGAGTGCGAACTGTTCGAGGTTTGCATGAAAGATAGCCGGGAGATCACCGACAAAGACATACAAGCCGTAAGTAATGCCATTATTAGTAGCAACTGCACTCGCCATATCGTCACCCATGGCACCTTTACGCTGTTCGACAGCGCTCGAAAACTCATGGCAATGTTGCCGGAAGATCATGGGCAAACTATCGTTTTCACAGGTGCTATGTGGCCTTTGGTTGGTTTCTCCCCCAACGATGCCGGATTTAACTTAGGTTCGGCCTTTGTTGCTGCTCGCTTGGCAGCGCCGGGGATCTACATCGCCTTTAACGGCAAACTCTATCTGCCAACGGATCAGGAAGGTCTGCACTAAGTATCCATCCGCATACATCAAAGCCCATTGACGACATCGCAATGGGCTCTATTTCATAAAATACTCCCGTGGCGAACAGGCGAAATACTGTTGGAAGGCATGAGCAAAAGCCGACGGTGAGCTATAGCCGACATCCAAAGCAACCTGAGTCACGGGCCTACCTTGTTCAAGCAATGTCAGCGAGTGCAGCAACCTTAGCCTTTGTCGCCATTCTCTGAACCCTAGCCCGGTTTCTGATAGAAAAATCCGGGTCAAAGTGCGGCTCGACATACCCAGCCTGTTGGCCCATTGCTGCATACTCAGATCGTTGTCCGGGCTGAGTTGCAGCGTTTCTACCATTTCCCCGAGACGGGCATCTTTCGGCATCAATAGCGATAGCGCCGTCTGGGGCTGGGCACTCAGCTGCTCCAGCAGCACCGTCAATAAGTTGTAGTCAGGCTGTTGCCACTCAGAGTCAACGTCACAGCGGGCAACAATGGCCAATATCAGCTCTCGGATCAGGTTGGTGATATTGACGACCTTGCACACATGTCCAACACCTTCGACTTGATCCGGGCGAAAGTAAAGGCTTCGAAATTTAGCGCCGCTTGGTGCAAACGTCCGATGAACACAACCGGGCGGGAGCCAAACCGCCCGTTGCGGTGGCACCACCATCGCCTGGTCGCTCACATCGACATTTAGCACCCCTTCAGAGGCATACATCAGCTGATACCAGGTATGGCTATGAAAGGAGCCCTTGTGTCCCAAAAGCATATCGACTTGCCGTGCCAGCACCCGTTTATCGCCGGCCTCAGCGATTTGCTCGTTGGAGCCTCGGAAAGACAGCCCGATTTTTTCTTCGTTTTGTCCGTTTAGCGACATAAGTTGGCCCATCGTCGAAAGTCAGCCACCAACATACTTGATAACCTATTCAGCATCAAATCCCATGCGATCAGGACCGCCAATGAAAACCACATCGCACAACAAACCATGGCAAACGCCACAAACCTTTTTAATTCTCATCTCTATCGTTGTGCCTATCGCCTTTGCCAGCTGGCAGGCGCTGCTCAACAACTTTGTTATTGAGAAAGCTGCTTTTACCGGTGCTGACATCGGTATATTGCAAAGCGTACGCGAAATCCCGGGCTTTCTGGCCTTTACCGCCGTCTTTATGCTGCTGTTTATCAAAGAGCAAAAGTTCATTGTTCTCTCTTTGGCCATGCTAGCCACAGGTGTCGCAATTACCGGGTTCTTTCCATCCTTTGCCGGGCTACTGTGTACAACACTGCTGATGTCCGTCGGCTTTCATTATTTTGAAACCCTGAAACAGTCGCTGTCCCTGCAGTGGTTGTCCAAAGACCAGGCACCCGAGGTACTGGGGAAGCTCATCTCGATCGGTGCGCTGGCATCGCTTATCACCTATGCCTGCCTGTGGGTATTGCTTGAGCAACTGGCCCTGGACTTTAAATGGGTATACCTCATTGCCGGTGCCGTATCCCTTAGCCTTGTCATCTTTATCTGGTTAGGATTCCCCACCTTTGAGTCCAAAACCGCTCAGCATAAGAAACTCATCTTGCGTAAACGATACTGGCTCTATTACGCCCTCACCTTTATGAGCGGTGCCAGAAGGCAGATTTTTACCGTTTTCGCCGGCTTCCTAATGGTCGAGAAATTCGGCTACTCTGCCGCCGACATCGCACTGCTGTTTTTGATTAATCACTTATTCAATTGGCTTTTTGCTAAAAAGATCGGTCAAATCATAGGTAAAGTTGGCGAAAGAAAAGCGCTGATATTCGAATACATCGGCCTGATACTGGTCTTTGTCAGCTATGCCTTTGTCGAGTCTGCCCAATGGGCTGCAGGGCTGTATGTCATCGACCACCTGTTCTTTGCACTAGCGCTCGCTATCAAGACTTATTTCCAGAAAATTGCCGATCCGGCTGATATTGCCTCAACCGCAGGTGTCGCCTTTACCATCAACCACATTGCGGCTGTTGTCATACCGGTAGGCTTCGGTTTGCTGTGGTTAGTCTCGCCGGCTAGCGTCTTCATTGCCGGCGCCTTGATGGCAGGTCTGTCGCTGATACTGGCATTCAACATTCCGTCTCAGCCGGAGCAAGGCAACGAGGTGGTAAGACTAAAAACTATCTGACATTATCCGCCGCCTTAACCCGGTTAAGGTGGCACTAACCTCGCCTCGCACACCCATTACTCCTCTGATTTTTAAAAGCTTTGGTATTGATTCCATCAATCTACTTTGCGCGCTGAGGTTCTTATGTATAATGCACCTGAGAATAATTTTCATTAACATTGATAGATACAAGGATACTCATGTCACAAGTAGGTGCGCCTTCCCCCCGTCGACCTATTCGCCCCTTTCTGGTCTCAGTCAAAGACATAACCAATGTGTCACCGCAATTTATTCCGTGCCATATTAGCGTTCGGCAAAAATGAGGAGGCCTACCATCAAAACCGCCATGCGGTAATGGATAGCAAATAACCTGAAAGGTATTAAACAGGATTGAAACACAAAAGAGTCGCAAAACAATAAAAACAGCGATTAGGAAGTACGGTACATAGCGAGAGAGTGATGTCATTTCATAATGACAAAGAAGGAATTTAACATGGCTATTCACCCGTCAGTGATGAGAACGACGTCTTGGCGTCAGCTTCCTTCACCGGCAGAACTGCTCAGTGATTACCCGTGCACGGTCGACACTGCACACCACATCATGGAATCGCGCAAGCATGTAAGAGAGATTTTACGGGGCAATGATGATCGCTTGCTGGTGATCATTGGGCCTTGTTCGATCCATGATCCCAAGGCTGCATATGCATACGCCGAGAAATTGAAGCCACTTATCGATCAATTCAGTGGGCACCTGCATATCGTGATGCGGACTTATTTCGAAAAACCGCGTACCACCACGGGCTGGAAAGGACTCATTTTCGATCCGCACCTAGACGGCAGCAATGATCTTCTGGCCGGTATCACCCAGGCTCGAAAGCTGGTTCTAGATATCAATGAGTTAGGCATTCCAACGTCTACAGAGTTTCTCGACAACACCAGTTTCTTATATCTGGCCGATCTCATGAGCTGGGGAGCCATTGGCGCACGAACGACCGAATCCCAGGTACACCGGCAATTTACCTCGGGCCTGCCCTGTCCCGTTGGCTTCAAAAATGGCACTGACGGCAATGTTCGTATTGCAACCGATGCCATTCTATCAAGCCGCTCCCCTCACCTATTCACAGTAGCAGGTCATGATGGTCAGCTATATGCGGTAGAGAGTACAGGCAATGCTGATTGTCACATCATTATGCGCGGCGGAAGGCAGCCCAATTACAGCCCAAGTGATATACAGGCTGCCAGCGAGGCTCTGGAGAAGGCCGGGCTGCCCGCCAGCCTGATGGTTGACTGCAGCCATGGCAACAGTCAAAAACAACATAAGAATCAGCTGGTCGTCGCTCAGTCACTGTGCGAACAAATCTCACAAGGCAAGCAAGCTATCACCGCCATCATGGCTGAGAGCTTCCTTGAAGAAGGACGCCAGGACATCAGCGACAACATGACCTATGGTCAGTCCGTCACCGATGCCTGTCTTAACTGGCATGATACCGAACATTTGTTGGTGCAATTTGCCGAGGCTGTCGCAGCCCGCCGAGACAACTTTCAATCATCAGTGCCATTGGCAATAAACGCTTAGGCCACTGCTTAACACAAAATATTAAGACAAGCGCTTAAAACCAACAGGGGAGCATTATCGCCCCCCTGTTTCATCTGTTTATTTAAGCCACACTTGTTACTGCACTGTGCGGGTATCCCCTACCGCTCGGCATGAGCCTGCCTGCGAGGCACGATAACCGGCGCCTGATCATACGGGGCATACAAGATATCGACATTGGTATCGTACAGCTCATCAATCAGGCTTTTTGTCACTACCTCGCCCACATCACCTGCTGCCACCACAGTGTTATTGCCAATAGCAATCAGCTCAACATCGGCTGTTGCAATATCGCGCCCAGCCGCTTCAACTCAATGGCCTGATTAACCTGCTCAGCACCTTTGTCATCCCGCTGGCTAAGGGGGTGCTGCGGAAGACTGCATGGGGATCACGATATTCTTCACTGATGGTTAACACGGCACACCCGCCAACTCCTACATCTCAAAAAAGCTAATAACAAGCATTATCAACAATTAACTTTGAGTAAAGGCTTGCACCATCTCCTCTTGTTGCTGCAGGTGCACCGTAAAGGCACTGCCAGCCGATAAATTTGCTGTTAAGCGCTTTCTTAGCACTAGCGTCAGGTTTTCCCGCCCCATCGCAACAACTTCGGCATCCAGGAAATCAAAATAGGCCTTTACCTGCGGGTACAAAGCCTTAAACAAGCTCTCTTTTGCCGAGAACACAGCGGTTAGCCCTTCGGCGAAACTCACATAATGGTTCATGATGAGATTATATTCGGCATCATTAATAATCGTACTCTTAACTGAGTTAGCCGTGCTGTCTGTCATGCGCTGCTCAATATCAATACCGATACCTTGCTCTGCTATCTCAAGCGGTTGAACAATACAAACCGCACGATTGTTACTATGGCTGATCGATCCCGTCATTCCCACAGGCCACAACGGAGCCCGATGCTGGCTGATCCTGACCTGGGTTTCGCTACAGCCTAAAGCAACCAAACAACGCTTTGCCAAATACCGTCCTGCTATAAACTCGGCCTGGCGCTTCGTCACCGCTCTATGCAAACTCTCCGGAAATTCGATGCCCAGTTGTTCCGCCGATTGTGCTGTAAACAACTCAGGGTCAAAACGACACTGATAACCAACACCGACAAAATCAGGAATGACGACAGGCGATATATGGGAAATAAAAGGCGTTTGCATAATAAAAAGTGCTTCCTTGACTTAGAAGCGGACATCATAACAAGGGGATTGCAGAAACCGCTATAGTGTTGAATTGATGCTGGGCTTTAAATGCGACGGAGTGCTTTGAATTTATTTCACCCTATCTCGAATCACAAAATTTAGACGAAAAAAAACCGCTGATAGTTCAGCGGTTTTTTTGAATGTGGCGGGCTACATGGGACGATTATGGGCACTGGGAAATCGACTTGCAAGTGTAACGTCAATCTAATGATATATAATAATTTATTGATCGCAAAGTTTTAATGCGTCCATCAATCAAACTTCACTGGTAACCAGATAGATTTCATAACGGCAAGACAGAACACATCCTATATTACCACATACTATTACATGTAAAAGCATGTGGTAATATCCCAGTCCTTATAGTGTTTGTGTTAATAGCTTCTAATTTTTTGAAAGCCTCTTGTTATATTACTATCCCCCCCTAAATTCAGATAAACGTAAGCGTTCACTTAAAGTCAGAAATGTAATTAAAGTTCTACTCTACGGCTGCATGATCAGCAACAATAACCCCGCCGAATTCGGTATATTGAGAAAATCGTTTAGCATATAGTTCTTCATTCAGAAGTGTCACATCATCGCATTCATCTGCATTAGTTTCTTGGAGGCCATAAGGCAAAGAAACTGCTCCTAATTCAGTTATTAAATATCTGTTATGAATAGCCTCGTTACCATTTTCCCGAATGTCGTAAAAATCTATCTTTAAGTATTGTTCAGCTAATTCTGGCTTTTCATCTAATAACGCTTTTTTTAAATGCTCACACGACCTGCCATTTTTATGCTCACTATTGAACATAATTGAGAAAGACTTTTCTGATACGGGGGTATCTGTCACAGCATGCTCTATAAATGCAATTAGTGTTTTCCAGACACCGGGAAGCATACAAATATACGGGTCTACAACTGTAATGTGTTTAGATAACCTCAATAATTCTCCTAAAGTCTCACACATAATCTCGGTGACTTTAGGCATGGCAATTTGATTTGGCAAAGGCTCAATACCTTGCTCAAATTGATCTACACATAAAACATTAGCCTGAAACTCACACTCTTTTACATTGTTATGAAGTAAGTGAAATCCACTAAAGAAGTCTTGCTCAACCTTTTTTAAGTTTTCTATAAAAGTTATCGCACCATCAAATTTTGAGTTTCTCTCTACACGTTGTTTTTCACTCAAAAATCTAAGTAGCTCTTCTAACCGAGCTTTTTCTATTTCTGAAGCATCAACCGATTGAGACTGAAGAGCGAGCCGTCTAAATTTTTTAAGCTTTGGGTACTCTCCAATAACTCGCGGAGATGGCTTTGAAAACTCTCGTTCAAATTCTCGGCAATTCCTTGCGGATTTAGCTAGCTCTACTAGAGCAGAAGGCTCAATGATATGCTCAACTAACATTAGAAAAGTTCCTCTCTGCGCTCTGAAAAGAAACCTTGCGGCCAACGAGACTTAAATTCACCATCTTCGTCTATTTCAATCTTCTTGACAGCAACACCTTCACTCGATGGCTCTATGTACATAATAGAAACATCTGATGAACGAACTGGCTTAATGCCTTCAGGTAATTCGCCATCCGTTGTCTCGCGAATACGGCGGAGAAGCCTTAAAATTAGATGTTCACTATGTGTTTCAATGAGATAAGATACTTTATCATTAGCTTGAGTAAGTAAATCCCCTATCGCAACCTGAATTCGAGGATGCACATGTAGCTCAGGCTGTTCACAAGCTATTATTCCCTTTTTCTGTGTAAATGTAGCCACTACCAAAGGCATCAATTGCGAAACACCTACTCCCACCTCTGCTGGTGTAACCTCTATTTTATTATTCAAATCCCAGAGAATATTTTTATTAATTACATTTACTTCATCTACTTCCTTTATTTGCTCTGTATTATTTGTATTCCTCGGGATCAAGTGTTCTACTTGGTCTTTAAGAACGTCATATGAGAATTCTTTTGAGATCACTTTAACTTCAGCGTATTTTTTTTCAGTTTTTAATGCTATTCCATAACCTAAATCCAATTTATCCTTTCTTGCTATCCATTCATTAATAATAATGAGGTTTTTTGTATTTGAAAAAGAAAGAGAATCCCATGCAGCTCGCCCATTATACCAGTCGCCAGCTTCAGGATGAGGATTTGGTTGAAATAAAACATCTGGAATATCCCTTAATGGACCGATACAAAGACTATCATTAAGTAGATTCAATAAATCATCTAGCGGTCTTACAAAACACTCACTTAGCAACTCGTTAACATATCGCTCATCATCTATTTCTAGATGTAAAAAGTCCTTTTTATCTTCATCTATTGACCAATCTGTTTTCATTTTCGCTTGGAGTTTAGGTAATGCACCAGTAGAACCATGAAATCCAATAGGCACATGAGCAAGCCTATAACCATCACAAAAAATGCTATATTTCTCAATATTAGAAAAACCAACACGTAAATGATTCATGAGTTGATGAAGAGAACTCACAGAGTTATTATCATCTGTTTTGAAGTTAAGGTGTTCTTTTTCAAAGTTAGAACTCATCATTTCCTTTTCATATACTGCACTGTGCATACAGTCTGCAATAGAGGAGCATCCTTCTAACCATTCAGAATTTGATAGTGGTATAAGAGCTGGATGAAGGTAATTCAGCATTGAAATGGATGCATTTCGAAGTGATGAGCTACAATCCAACTCACCCAGAAATGTATCACTTATCCAATAGCGGCACTTCCTAACATAAGCAGTGTGCTCAAAATCAGACCAAGCAATTTCAAGTTCAATAGTACGCTTACCATATTCAACAATCTCTGTATCAAGCGCAAAACGAACATCTAAATCAAGGTCTTCCACATAATCAAAATAGCCAGAACCAAATGTTTCGCCCACTTCATACTCAATCTTTATTACTATTGGCTTTGATAAATTTCTACCATGAACAAGATTCTTAAAACCACCAACAAACTTATTACCCAAGGCTTCCAAACGCAACGGGTTACATTGACCTTTTTCGAGGACCTGTTGCAAATAAAACAGCGCCATCAGCACTGTGCTTTTGCCAACACTGTTTGGTCCAAAAAGTAGAGTCACTGGCGCAAACTCAATCGTTTGCGTTTCTTTAAACGAACGGAAATTGGTAAGAGATAACTTGGTGATTCTCATAATTTATTATTCTACTTTTTCGAGTTTATTTGATTCTGCAAGGGCTGAAGTGCTCAGGTATGGTACTTTCCCTGATGGAACAAGGTTAGCTGCTGAATTCAAGTGTACATCTTGGTCATCAAAGAAAATGTGTGGTCTAAACGCTTTTAATACTTTGGTTTTCTCTACGCCACCTAAAAAAAAGGCTTCATCAACGTAAACACCCCAATGGCGTAATGTCTTTATTACACGCATTTCTGATGGGCTATTACGCGCAGTGACTAGAGCAATACGAACTGGTGAATACTCAACACGAATTGGAAGCCGATCTTGCAACTTAGATAGTTTCTTCAGAAAGCTGGCATATGGCCCTTCTTCCATAGGAATGTCTTGCTTTGCATCCTCTTGAGCATGAAACTCTGCCATTCCTTGTGTTTTGTATACAAGCTCACTCTCATCTGAAAAAAGAACAGCATCTCCATCAAAGGCGATTCTAACTTGTCCTTCTGGAATTTCAGGCGCGTCGGCAGGCGGCTCTTTGAGTATTGCCGCTGCACAGAGTTTGGAGTCGATAACCTGTTGTGCATCTTCAACGTTAGTAGTGAGAAACAGATCTACTTCAAAGGCATCTAAATAGTCGGCTACAGACTCTCCAGCAGTAAATGCTGAACGAGTCATATTGAGCTTATCGTAACGAATGGTATTGAGTATGCGCAATCCAGTATCTGGACTATTGCGTGACATGACTACCACTTCAACCAATGGACCGTCATCTCGTTGATACTGGTTGAGATCTAGTAAAGCCTTTACTAGATGCCAACCTGTACCGGGGTCAAGCGGCGTGTTCTCATGCTCAAGCATAAAATCACGATAGGCTTCAATGGCTGTATCAGGATCTGATTTACGTGTTTCACGGAAGATCTTGTCAGACTCAGCCATGTCATAGAGGGCGGTTGCGCTAATTCCAATCACTAATGTATTTATTAAATCCAATGGCATAAACTAGCGCTCCTTGTTGGTTAATTTTTATAGCTCACCTGCGAAAGCTTTTTGGGATAAAGACCCAAATAATACATTGAGTTCCTGTGAATTCATCTTTTGTTTGGTCGATGCAAATTTTTCTGATGCTGCAACAAATCGGTTAACCACACCATCACTTGGAATGGGAACTTCTATATTCCCGACGATAGTTTTGTTCAAATTCGGCATTGTCGCACCTTGTGACTCAGAAATAAGGTGATCCTTTACCGCCTGACTTGTTAACACGCTATATAAGTAATCAGAAAAAAATCCATTCTTTTTCGGACGAATATATAAACTTCCTGTTCCACAAAACAGGTCACCATGATGTGCTCTAATAACAGCGCATCGCCCCATTTCACCACGTCTTCCCATCACAATATCCCCATCCTGTAAATGATATTGTGACAAAGATAAAAATTTATCTTTCGATAGCGTCAAATCATCATTGGGTCTAAGTTTTCCATCCACAATGTGAGTTGGGTTAATTAGAGGAATACCTCCAGTTATATAATCCTCTTTGTGCAGTTGAGAGCCAAAAGGGCCAATTTGAATTTTGGCTAAATCTTTTAAAGCTCTAACTTCCCAGCCCTTCGGATTCGTCACCGGATCACCAAACATATCCAAAAACACGCTACGCAAAAATTCATCTGCTAGATCAATAGCTTGCTTGCGTTTTTGGCGAATCGCATCAGCTTTGTCCAAAATCGCTACAACACGTTTTTGTTCTTCTAATGGAGGAAGTGGGATTTCATGCTCCCAAAATACCTTCATCGATACACGGGGCATTTTCGCCCCAGCAACTTGATCACTAATCCAACTAACAAAGCGATTTGAACGTAAATAATAAGTCAGATATTTACGATCTAACCTCTTTTGATCAGGAAGCATAGGAACGAGTTCAGTTGTAGCGACTCCTTGTTCGTCAGGTAATACGACCTTATTTAGGTATGGACGAAGTTTTGAATACAATACATGACGTTCATCAAACCAATGCGTAGAAGAACCAGCTTCTTCTACAGGAGCATATAGCTTGTCTATAACTTTACCCGACTGCGATTCCACTTTGTCTAGATTCAATTGCCAAACTGTTGAGCTATCTTTAATTATGGGCGACTTGATTGGCTTAGACGGTGCTACATCCCCTAGTTTCACTAAAGGCCAACTCATAGCATCTCCTCCAGCTCTTTAAGCTCAGATTGCATGGCATTTTCTAAATCCATCAACTGCTTGAGGAGTACTTTAGGGTCTTCGTATTGTTCTGCTTCATACACGACTTCTTTATAGCGATTGATAGATAAGTCGTATTTATTGGCTTTAATGTCCGATGCATCAACCAAGAAAGCTTTTCTGGTTTTGTCTGCCCATTCTTCAGTTGAAGCGTTGTTGAGCACTGCATCTTGGTACGCTTTGTACTGCTGTACTAAATCTGGTAAGTCATTATCTTTAATTGGGGTACGTTTATCGTCTAGCGAATAGCCATCAGCCTGCACATTGTAAAACCATACTTTGTCGGTGCTGCCGCCTTTTGTGAAAATCAAAATAGCAGTAGATACCCCAGCATAAGGCTTAAACACTCCACTCGGAAGTGAAATCACCGCTTCTAATTGATTATTCTCGACAAGGTATTTACGCAGGGTTTGGTGCGCTTTGGATGAACCAAATAACACACCATCAGGCACAATTGTCGCACTGCGGCCACCGACTTTGAGCATGCGCTGAATCAGTGCTACAAACAACAATTCAGTCTTTTTGGTTTTCACTACTTTTAGAATCGCAGGGTCAACATCTTCTTCGTCTAAACTGCCTTTAAATGGCGGGTTGGCTAGGATAATGTCAAAGCCTTCTTTCGCCTCGCTTGGGAACTTATCAACAAAGCTTTGGCTTAGGGTGTCTTGGTAGTGAATGTCTGGCTCTTTTACACCGTGCATCACTAAATTCATAGCGGCAACACGTAGCATCGTGGAGTCGAAATCAAAGCCGTGGAACATATCGTGGTCGATGTGGGCACGGTTCTCGATTAAGTCACCCGAATAGAGGGTATTGAACATTGACTTGCCTTCACTATCTAGCATTGGCTTACCTTCTGTATCAAATAGCTGCTCTTGCTCAATCCCTTCAGGGGAAGAGTATTTCTCTAGCAGATATTCGTAAGTGGTAGAAAGGAAGCCACCTGTTCCACACGCAGGATCACAGATGCGGTGGGTTTCTTCAACATCCAACATTTCTACCATGGCACGGATAATATGGCGTGGTGTACGGAATTGGCCGTTAATACCAGCAGTGGTCAATTTGGAAAGCAGGTATTCGTACAGGTCACCTTTTACATCTTTGTTTTCTAGAGGTAAACCACTGACCAGCTCAACCGCTTTCACCAGTAACGACTGTTTTTGGATCATAAGCTGAGCGTCTTTCATGAACTCAGCAAACAGCGTGCCTTCACCCGCTAGTGTGGTAAAGTGTGGGAATAGATCATCTTTTACTAATGGGTAAAGCTGCTCTGCCCCTAGGTGGCGGAAGTTCTCCCAACGAATGTGTTGCTCATCATCTTTAAAGCGGCGATTAAAAGGTTTACCTGTCCGGGCGCTACGCTTTTCATCGCTTCGCTCGTTCATATCCAGCATTCGGGCATACATTAGGAAGGTGATCTGTTCAACGACGGTAAGCGGGTTAGTGATGCCGCCTGTCCAAAATTCTTCCCAAAGTTTGTCGATTTTGCTTTTCAATGCACCTGTGATCATGTTGTTCTCTTTAGTCGTTGGTACTGCATATACAGTGATATTAAATCTTTTCTTCCCCCGCCTTATACGTATAAGGCGAAGTTAAGTGTAATGTTTCTAGAGTGTATGGAGTAGCATTAGTTTACTGCTTTCTCAACACTTGCTTGTTTCTCACCCAGCCCAACACTAAAGCGTTTGACAAACTCCGCCACCACATCGGCTTGGGCTTCGTTGAATACGCCATCTAAACCATCATCATGAATTTGGGTAAATGGTGCTTCATAGAGCTGCTCAATGTCGACTGAGCCGTAACGGCACAGGTGGTTTTTCAGTAAGCCAATAAAACGCTGCTGCTTAGCGTTAATGTGAGTATGAATTTGCTGTATGAACACGGTAAATTCTTGCTCTATTGCTTTAGCATCCATTCCTACGATTGTACGTAAAATAAGATCCAATCCTGCGGTCGATTCCGGGAAAAACTCTTTCAATGTAGCCAAGTCCACATTTGGATTTTGAGTATGAACAAGCGCATTTAAGGTTTCTAAATCGGTTTCAGACACACTTTTTCCGCTGCGGATCTTTTGCAGTACATTGTTGCTTTCAAATAGCGGCACTAGGGTTTTTTCTACCTCTTGGCGATAGATTTGGTAATCCACCGTCACAATATCGGTTTTCACCTCAGTAGATTGGTATTCCGCTTCATCCTCTTTGATATCAAAGATTGGCGTTTGTGGCGGCAGTGGTGCAACCCCTTTATCACGTAAATGGATCACACTACGAAGTTGGCTTCTGCAATATTCCAAAGTTTGATGGTCCGCATCCTGCCAAAAGTTTTGCTGCTGAACCTGATTAATGGTTTTCGCTTTACTTCGTACTTCATTTAAGTGCATGGAAAGATGAGTCACTTTTTCCATAATTGGCGCAGCCACCATCTCGACTTTGCTTGGCTGTAATAGCTTGGTGAGCTGCACTTCAGTAAATTGAAGATCCAGCCTTAACGCTTCGCTTTCACCAGTAATATTACGCCACTGCATCAACGGAGCCATTTCAGTATAAAGTAACTGTTTAGTATCTGGTGCCATTTGATGTAGGCGCTTTTCATCACTCAGCTGAGCTTTGACCTGCCACTTATCGCGCACCGCTATGGTTTGGTCATTCAAAGTGTCAATATCAGCTTTGATCTCTGGAATAACAGCATCAAAAATATCTATTTCCGCTTTTTTCAACGCTTCTTCAGCTAGCTTCACTTTTGCTTCAAACACCTTTTGTGCCAGCGATTTACCTTGAGTAACATCTTCTTCATCAGGGTTTAGTTTGAAGAATTCAAAGTTATCCCAATGGTCGAAAATCAAGAAATGAGTTTTGTGTTGGCCATGTCCGTAAAGGTTTTCACAAAGACGAGTGCCACGCCCAACCATCTGCCAGAACTTCACTTTTGATTTAATTGGCTTTGCGAACACGAGATTAACGCACTCTGGTACATCGATACCTGTATCCAGCATATCAACCGATACCGCAATGGTGACCTCATCTTTGTTATTTTCAGCACTCTTGAAGTTGTCAATTAACTCTTCAGCTCGTTCATACTTAGAGTGTATCACTCGGCAAAAATCCCCCCCCAAGTCTGGATACATCTCTTGAAATAGTTCTGCAATCAATTCCGCATGAGCGATATTTCGAGCAAATATAATCGATTTACCCGGCAATTGTTCATCTACATCACGCAGCCCTTTTTCCATCAGATTGCGGATAATGGCACGGTTAGTATCTTTGTTAAATACGGCTTTATCCACCAACTTAGGATCAAAATCTAAAGTATTTGGATCAATACCTTGTTCCTCTAGCTGACTGATTTGCTCATCGGTTAAGTCGTTACCTTTGATACCATCACGTAGGAACTTTGTGGTGTGTGACACAACTCTGAATGGAACAAGATTGCCTTCTTCAATCGCTTGCTCTAACGGATAGTTTGCCGTAGGCATTTTGTAGTCACAGCCAAACAATTGGCTGGTTGAGCGAGAAATCATCTCAACAGGCGTTGCCGTTAAGCCCACTTGCAGTGCATCGAAGTACTTAAACAAATCACCGTATTTGTTATAGATAGAACGGTGTGATTCATCGGCAATGATAAGGTCAAAGTAACCAACATCATACTCTTCGTAATGTTTAATCATACCCGGATAGGTTGCAATCACTATGCGTGCGTTTTTCGCTACTTCTTTCTTACTTTTTCCTTTGATATACAAAGGCTCTTTGGTGAATTCGTTAAAAGCATTTCCCGCTTGTTTTCGCAGCTCTTTACGGTCACATAGGAATAGCACGCGCTTCGCCCAACCAGCTTCAAGTAAGCGTTTGGATAATGCAATAGACACACGGGTTTTACCCGTACCTGTTGCCTGAACAATCAATGCCTTGCGATGCTTATCACTGAAACGCTCACAAACGCGGGAGATGGTTTCGATTTGATACATACGACCAGCAACGTCGATATCAATTGGCGTTTGGTTTAGATCTTTTCGCAAGGTGCGCTGTTGAATCAGATATTGCAGGCTGTCTTTAGAGTAGTAACCATATAGCTTACGCGGTACATACCCTTGAGCATCGTCCCACATCCAAATATCATAGCCATTGGTGTAGAAAATCACCGGGCGCTGGTCTGTCACTTTTTCTAGCGCGTCAGCGTAAAGTTTGGCTTGCTGTTGGCCTTCCCTTGCATCGCGGCGGGTTCGCTTAGCTTCAATTACAGCAAGCGGTTTGCCATTATCGTCCCAAAGTACATAGTCGCAGTAGCCCTTACCTGTTAAAGTCGGCTGACCGTCTACTTCATATTCTTTTGCAACTTGCTCGGTGCTTTCTTCATCGAGAGCAACATCCCAGCCTTCACTGCGAAGCTCTGAATCAATCAAGCGCTTGCGTGTTTCCGCTTCATTGAGATCAAAAGTATTTTTCAGCTTCGCGGTATTGGTTTTTAGCCTATCTGCACGTACTTGGTCTACTTCTTGTTTCAGCTTAGCTGCTGTTTGTTGTGCTTCGAGCTGTGCCTGTTGAGCAACTTCCAACTCTTCAAGTGCTTTTTGTAGTTGCTCACTATTCTCGACCAGTTTTTGCTGTAGCTGTTTATTCTTACGCTTAAATTCAACTTTACTTTCATCTTCACGCGGCGCATTTTCTGGTGCTTGATAGGCAGGGCAATCTTCAAGCTTACCGTCACCGTAAGCCATAAATAACCAACAGCCAATATAGTAAGATTCTTTAAGCAACCACAGAGCATCATGCTGATTCACATACCCTTCATGAGCGGCTTTGTTACCGCCACGACGCACTGCATGAAACTTATCCAAAATGGCTTTATCCACCACTGAGGTAAATGCACCACTAGTGAGCTTGTCGTAAATATTTGCATTAGGTAGTACAGGTAAGCGAAGCTCGTGGTAGAGATAACCAACAACTTTCTCAACGTAACAGCGTAGCTTCACCATAGAGCTTTGCGGATCACTTACTGCATATGCTTCAGCGTAAGCACCAAGTTCAGCAAGGTTAGGCCATTGACTGCGTAAATGTTCAAAGTTCATCGATCTTTTCACTCTTTCTGCTTCCTTACTTGGTTTTAACGCAACAGATATGCCAACTTGAGAAAAACAATCTACCTTAAGGTTCTAGATTTACCGATTTTATCCAATTGTTGAGCGTCTGATGGTTGTTCAGCCCCAACAATCTGGCCGCCATCGATTTATTGCCAGCGCTCTTTTCCAGCGCACTCTCAATTGCAGATTTTTTAATACTATCAATAAATTGAGATAAATCACCCGGAATTTCAAAACTATTCTTTTCAGCATTAGCTTCATTCGAGCCAGAACGACTAAGAATGGCTGATTTTATATCATTTCCATCCAGAACTTCTTGCTCAGACCAAAGAACAGCACGATGTAAAGTGTTCCAAAGTTCTCGAATATTTCCCGGCCAGTCGTATGAGGCTGTAAATTTAATTGCAGAGCTGGAAATTTTTTTACAGCCAAATTGTGGGTGAGTCGTAGCCTGCTGGTTTATGTCATTCAACAGAGACTCAACAAGATCAGGAATATCATCTATTCGCTCCCTTAAAGGTGGTATGTGTATTACCCCTACAGCTAAGCGATAAAAAAGGTCTTCCCGGAAATCACCACTTGAAATCATAGTGAATAAGTCTCGGTGAGTTGCGGCAATAATTCGCACATCAATATCTCTAATGGCTGTGTCTCCAACCCGAGTGATTTCTTTCTGTTGCAAAGCCCTGAGTAGCTTAACTTGAATATTTAAAGGGAGTTCACCTACTTCATCAAGAAATAAGGTGCCGCCATTCGCTTGCTCAAATAGCCCAGCATGATCTCGCTGCGCACCTGTGAAAGCGCCTTTAACATGTCCGAACAAAATAGAATCAACAAGGCTTTCGGGCAAAGCTCCACAGTTTACTGCTCTAAACGGTTTACCTGAACGAGGACTTGCTTTATGTATGGCGTTAGCCATCACCTCTTTGCCTGTTCCTGTTTCACCTAGTATCAAAGCAGGAAGATCTGAAGATGCTAAACGCTGAGCTTTCTTGATTACATCCCTCATGATTTGCGAAGTTGCGTTGATTTTCTCGAATGCAGATTCACTCTTAGGTAAGTTTGCAATTGATGCATAAATACCAGAACCTGAAGCTCGCCCATACTCAGCTGCAAAATCGACAGGGATCTCGACTTCATCAATGTCACCATGTGGAGATGACTGGAGAAACATGCAATTACCCACCCCCTTGCCGAGAAGAACAGAGATAGTTGTCATCGCAGGTGTGCCAGAAGTAAGGTTGATATATATCATGTCACTTACTTCACCTACTTCATTCAGTTTTTTTTGCATCACTTTAGTGATACTTGAGTAGTCAATAGGGCTAACAATTCTGGCTCTGATTACGGAGATATCGCTGTGTGGCCGTCCTGAGACAGCAAGTTTCTTTTTTAGCCAGTCTTTGTAATCGAACCAGTCGTCTTCCCAGCTGCTCGCTAGGATCACTATTTTGTCAAAAACAGGGCCACGAAGAGCAATGGCAGATATTGAAGCATTTTTATCTTGCTTCATGTTGTCTACGTCTGTTTTACCGAGCCAAGTAAGGAGTGTTGCCATGACAGCCCTCAGATTATGCACTTGATTTCAACTATTATTACATAATGGTAAAGCTAATTACATGATATGCATATAAAAGAGTGTCGATTCAGAAAACGTACACAGTCACTCTGGATAATGGTGTGAAATATGCTCACACATAAAGGTGTAACCACAGCGACAAAAGTTGATACCTATTTTGCTAAACCCTATGCAATCAGGGCGAACGCACGAAGAATTTGATTTCATTTTAAATCAATACGTTACGACATCAGACTGATTTTCAGTGAAAGCGTAACTATTTGAACCTAATATGTTTTATGATGTTCATGCGTTTGCCCTGCCTATGCAATGAATCTAAATACCAATGATATTATTCATCGAAGTTGACCGAATAAGTGACGCAGGAAGCATTAAAAGCTCAAGATATCAGAGACATGGAGTTGTTGATAAATCCAATGTCACACAAGATACTTGGCAGAGTAACTCCGCTAATAACATATACAGGGAGCGAGTTGCACTTATTATCTGAATTCAAGACGCAACAATAACCTTTATATACCATTTTGTCATAACAATATGATTATTATTATCAGGAGCTATATAAAGAGTATCTTAAACTTATAATATCGAAGGGAATATTGCTATATTACCACAGTTAATATATTGATAGTAAACATATAAAAATCATCAAACCTACAAAAGTGAGCTAGAGTGAATGTTATCAGGTTCTAACATCAATCCTATAAGGTATTCAAATGAAATATGAACCAGAAACATGTCACATCATTGAGTTTAAAACAAATAATAACTTTGCTGAAGCACTTAAAAAATTGCTCAACAACATAGGGAAAGACAACATTATAAAAATCCTCTCTAAGGAAAAAGACAAACTGTCAGAAAGTTAATACTTCTGAATCTATAGTTATATTCAAAAAAATATTTAGCCTATAACTTCATGGCCAAATGAAATATCCAGTTTCATTTTAACATTACAGTCAATATAGTGGTTATAATATGCGATTATATGGTTATATAAGGACATGCACTACCAATCGTAGTGGAAGTTATAACTCCATAGAAAATCAAAGGGATCGTATCTGCGAATGGGTTAATAAAAATGGGCATGAATTAGTTTGTTTTTTTACTGATGAAGCTGTAAGCAATTACAAAAATTTGAATGGTACGGAGTTTGTAAATATGCTGAATATGATTGAGCAATGTATTATTAGCCCCAAAATAGATGGGGTAATAGTATCCTCTATTTCTCGTATATCTAGAAATATAGACTTATGTTACAGCTTTTCAGATAATCTCGATACATACGGGGTGAAACTAATCTCGGCAACTGAAGATTTATCCTATTTTTACAATTCACGCGACTTCCTTTTAACACAAAAAATATTATCTAACCATCTAAAGACAAATAAACACCAGCGATGACTCATTGTTACATAATGAAAATACATTTAATCAAAGTGGTAACTCAATTTTCATGAGTATCTTTTAATAATTTATAATAGGTAAGCAATAATGAAATGTTACGCATATCTAAGAATATCTTCATATGGTCAAGCAGAAAAAGGGGACTCAATTGATGGGCAAAAAAGATTTATCAATAAATGGGCAACTGATAACGGCCACGAAATAGTTAGGTGGTTTATAGATGAATCTGCAAGCGCTTTTAAGATAAAGCCACGCAAAGAATTTGATCTCATGATCAACAAGATTGAGACACGAGACTTTGAAGGTGATGCGGTCAATGCAGTTGTCGTCTATAACCTCTCTCGAATTTTCAGAAATTTAACAGTCCAATGCGCTGTGATGGATAAGTTAGAGGCTTCAGGTATACGATTAATCTCAGCAACTGAAGGACTGCCTGAAAATTATCCTGATTCAAGGTTATTTGCTTCAATGCTAGGAATGGTTAATGAACATCAAAGTGCCAAAAATGCAGAAACAGTTCGGGACCGCCTCTACGATACTGCTGAAAAAGGCTATTTTACAGGCGGAACTCTTCCATTTGGATATAAATCTGTTGAGGTTGAAGGTGAAACATCCAAGCGTCGAAAATCATTAGTTATTGATAAAGAGGAATTAATAACAGTACAAATGATTTTTGACCTCGCGCATAGAGGTACGAATGGAAAGCCAATGGGTGTTAAGTCAATAGCCAAACATTTAAACGACAACAATCTACTAAAAAGAGGAAGAAAGTGGACAAAAAACGCAATAAGTAACATGTTGCAAAATACAATTTATATTGGGGAAAGAGTTTTTGGAAAGAATAGTAAAGAATATAATAAAAGGGCTCCTATTACAACCAAATGCCCAGCAATCATTTCTAAAGAACTGTTTAACAATGTAAGAACAGGGGTTAAATCACGTAATTTAAAAAACAGAAATAACTCTTCAATTAGGTCAAAGCATAAATTAACTGGAATTTTAAAGTGCGGACTTTGTGGTTCTAACATGGTAATAATGAAAGGGAAAAGCGGTAAGTACTCATATTATGATTGTGGCAAAAAGATACGCTATGGTAAGGGGACTTGTAAATGTACTCCAGTGAGAAAGGAAGTTGTTGAAAAACATGTAACAGATTATATTTTAAACAATGTAATTACCGTCCAGTCTATTATTAAAAATTACCATGAAATAAAATTAGTACTAAATAGTATAAATCTTGTTTCAACACAAAAGATGACAGCAATATCAAAAAGTATTGAAACAAACAAAGAGAAGGTTCATCGAATTCTGGGAAAAGTTGCAGATGGCACGCTAGACCCAACAGAAATAACAAACAAATTTATTAATACAACTACAGCAACAATTAATAAATTAGAAATCGAGCTTGAGACGTTAAAAAGATCCCCAACACTACCGATTAAGCGATTTGGTGAGACACAAGCAAAATTGTTGCAAATTGGACTGACTAAGTTATTTCGTGAAGGTACTGATGAGGAAGTCAAAGTTGCGTTGCTGGAGTTGTTAAAGGAAGTACGTGTTTACCCCAAAAAAAAACTTTTCCTAAAAGGCCACAAGATCGCACCTGTATTCATGGCCTCAAAAACAAAAATGGGAACTGATTTCTCAGTTCCCATTCCCGTATCAAATTGGCGGAGAGATAGGGATTTGAACCCTAGATACGCTACAAACGTATGCCGGTTTTCAAGACCGGTGCTTTCAACCACTCAGCCATCTCTCCGTAAGTGCGGCGAATGATACGGTAGCTTTCTGGTTATGTAAACCCTTCAACCAACCAACCGCGCAGCTTTTGATCAACCATTCCTTTGCGTGCGCAAAACTCACTCTGCCACAGTAAAAAAGACAGAAAAAAGCCCTCAGTAAATAACTCACTGAGGGCATAGCTATAGTGAGATCTTTACTACAAGCTCATGATCTTTTTGAATTCTTCTTCAGAGTATTTCTTCTCGGTACTCTTGGTCAGATCTGTCATCATCTTGTAGCGAATTTCTGTCGCCATCGTCAAGGTACGCTGCAACTGGCCGTAAGAATAGTCAGACGCCATGTTCAGTGCTGCTTGCTTATCTGATTGGTACAAAGATTTCAGCGTCATATCCAAACTGCTCACCTGCTGGTACAGTTTAGTTTCTTCCTTGTCCCAGGTAGCTTTGAGCATCGGCAGGTACTTATCCGGTGCCGCAGAGGCTAGCGCTGTCAGGCTGCGGAACTGCCAGTAAGCCGACTGATCCGAGTAGGTATCGCTTCCTGTCTGATACGGTGTCGGATAGTCCTTCAGGCTGGAGTACAGCGGAACAAGTACCGACTCAGGTAAGACCCCAAAACTCTGCCAAATCAAGCCTTGTAGCTCCTTCGGCATATCCTGGCGTAACTGGATAATATGCGATTCCAGCTGGCGCTCGACGCGCATCGGACGCTCGCCATTCGCCTCTAGTTGGGTGCCTTTATAGGTAGCACCCAGTACATTTGCTACATCCTGAACCGAAATTTTCTGATCCGGCGTCATAAACAGCGGATACTGATCCTGGCGGGTTGGCTGCTCGTTGGATGCCGACAGCATATTTTGTCCCAGCCACTCACGGTCGATGTTATACACATCCCCGATTACCCCGAAGGCTTTGGCGAAGTTAAATGATGCTGTATCAGGCTGCTCCAGCAATTGATGCTCTTTGACGAACTCAACAAGACCGGCAGAATGGAGCACATCCTCGCTCCCAAGATCAACGCCATGGACGCGCAGCCCGTTGGCAATCATAGCGTAGCTGTCATCAGGTACTTTGACCGCAATCCAATGGTGTCCAGAACCAATTTCAACCAACCACGCCTCGTCGACATCAGCGATATACAGGCTGTTGCCTTCACCGGCACCATACTGCTCGATGTATTTACCTAGCAGCTCGACTCCCTCCTTCGCGGTTTTCACCTGAGGCAGAATGAGCGTCGGTATAATGGCCTCAATCACGCCGTCTTCAACCAGAGGATCGGCCGCTTGCGCCTTGTCGTTCACCTCGGCACTGGTCGTTGCGGAAATAGCAACGTTATATTCGTTTATCCCGCGCTCTTCATAAAACTTTCCGTCACCATCGACCGTGTTGGCGTCCCAGTCAGGAATGGCAGAGTAGCCATAGAATTTCGCTGGCATTGGCACAACCAGACCATTTCCTAACGTCCAGTCACCGGCTTCATTCTCTTGTGCCGGGCGATAAGCTAAATATTTATTCCAGTTGTTGATACCAAAATCTTCGTTACGGGCAATCATGATGCTGCCATCAACAGATGCCCCCTTGCCCACGATAAGGCCAGTACACGCGTTGGCACTCAAGCTGAGCGCAGATAAAACGGCAGCGGATAACAGAGTCACAGACATTTTTTTCATCGTACATCTCCATGTAGGAACGAATCTCAAGATGAATATATATTCACGATTGGGATGATATTTATCTCTTTTATGCTAATTATGTCAATAAATACCACCAGCGCAGTGTATATCTCTGGCCTTTTGTTTATTGTTTAGCCGATCACGCTATTAAAAATATAAAGGTTGGAATAATAAAAGTGAGAGCAGACGAAACCTCGATACGTAATTCGCCAGCATCAAGGTTGATATAAACAAGAAGACATAACGCCCAACCGGAAAAACAGAAGGCACTATAGAAAAAGAATGGAATTGTTACGTAAGTTTAGCTGACGGCTTAAGAGAGTACTAAACCGCCAGTTTACAGTGTAAAGCTTACCTGATTGCTCAGGCAGCGAGAGGAAGATACATGATATGCTGAGGCCCTGCTGGTCCTCCCAGATACAGTGATTCAGAATCCAGAAAACCGCAAGAAAGATAGAGTGCCCGAGCTGGCGTATTCCGTTGATTCACAGTCAGAACTAGATTTGAAACCGAAGGATAGTGAGTCGCCACATAGTCGCCCATTAGTTGGCACGACTGACGCCCAAAGCCTTTACCCTGATAACGGGCATCAATAAAGTAAGCCCGCAAGCCCAACTCACCAAATTGGCTAAACTCAGGGTGGTTTGCAAAAGAGTTATCAAGAATAAAGAAGCCGAGGATAGTGCTATCAGCCTCGTTATCCCCAAGACAAATAACATGGAAATCTTCATTTGACGTCTTGTTTTCCAGCGTATCCGCAACCGGCAGAACAAAATCAGACTGATGCTCGGAAACCGCCAGCTCACACAGAAGACGGCGATCATTCTCTTCCATCTTTCTGAGTGTTAGCCCACTGGCAAGGCTCACACGCTGAGTCCCTTTGTGCTTGGCATACCCGCCGACTTTAACGGCCTGAATAGTTCCGGCTTTCTGCTGGATCGATGCCGAGATTAACGAGGTGCGCTTCATCTTGCGACCTTGCTCGAACTCATACTGATACCCCAGGAACGGACGGTGCTGGGCAAGATAACAAGCCAATGCGCCACTGGCACTGCCTGTCGCAGACTCTTCGGGGATCCCGAACAGCGGAGCAAAGTTCCGACACCGGGCAGTAAATTCAGACCATGAACTTAACTCGAATAAATGAACACCCACCAGTTGCCTTTCACGGCAAAAATCAGCCAGCGCTTCGTTATCAGGAACAATGTCATCCAACGTGCCCGGCATTACCGGAATAATCGCATCAGCAAGCCCAGTGGAAATCACTTCAACCGGCAGCCCGGTATTGGTGATCACTTCCGCCGGAATACCCAATGTTTCAGCAACCTCGAGCACATCCAGTTCACCACCAAATACGGGTAATTGCTGTTCCATCTCGACATGACTGTCAGCAGAGACCACAACAGTCAGTATGCCAGCTTTAGTCCGCTGGCTATACTGCCCAGCCTCAATCTTGCCTTGACCAAACAGTTCCGAAAACGTAGCCAGCGTTGCATGACCGCAATAGTCAACTTCCGAGGTCGGAGTAAAAAAGCGCACGTGAAAGTCACACTCAGGATCTGGCAAGACAAACGCTGTTTCCGAATAGCCAACCTGCGCCGCTATTTGTTGCATCTGTAATTCGGTCAACTCTTCCGTGTCGAATACTACACCCGCCGGATTTCCGCCCTTTCCGTTGAAAGTAAACGAGTCAACAAGATATACATCTCTTTCCAAATCTTCACCCTCTACCTTACATGGCTGTAGTTTTTTTAGTTATACCCAAGTTACCTCTAAACCCTGCCTCGTAAGGTAACTTGGGTATATCCACTTATCCTGCCTCAGCCGCAGCAAAAATAAAACCACTTTGGCATGCTACTTCATCAGGGACTCATCAGAAATTAATAACTTTCTCGACCAATATCAAAATGCGTTGATGTTCAAACAACGCAACACTATCTGACTCACGGATATTCATCAGGGATTTCGTGACGACAAAGCCAGAAAGCAACGTTAAATTTGTCCGCAAAAAAAGCCCGCCCAGGATAGCCAAGGCGGGCTTTTCAATATGTGGTTCTAGCTCTGATTCTTAGCGTTAGGCGCGGATCTGGCGCACCCGGAACGAACGGCCTTTCATTTTGCCGTTTTCCAATTTTTTCAATGCGGCGCGAGCCACTTCGCGATTGACGGCAACATAGGCACACATATCAAACACGTTGATCTTGCCAACCTGGTTGCCGGCAATACCATTGTCACCGGTCAACGCACCCAGAATATCGCCCGGGCGGACTTTCTGCTTCTTGCCGCCGCCAATTTGCAGGGTAACCATGGCCGGACGGTGAGTCGGCTGATCAAGCAGGTGCAGCGGAGGCAACTCCTCGCCTTCAATCGTCTTGTCCAGATAGTCTTCCAGCAAGGCAATCTTGTAATGCTCTTTGTCGCTGAAGAACGAGCAGGCAATCCCCTTGCTGCCGGCACGCCCCGTACGACCAATGCGGTGCACGTGCACTTCGGTATCACGGGCGACATGGTAGTTGATCACGGCATCCAGCGCATCGATATCCAGGCCACGGGCCGCCACGTCAGTGGCCACCAGCACAGAGGCACTCTTGTTGGCAAAACGAACCAGAGTCTGGTCACGTTCACGCTGCTCGAGATCACCGTGCAGGGCAATAGCACTGAAACCATAATGCTCCAGATCGTCTGCTACTTCCTGCGCTTCACGTTTGGTATTACAGAACACCACTGCTGATTCAGGTCGATGCTGCGACAGTAGCAGACGAAGGCCTGTCATTCTGTCCTCGTTGCTGTCTACCTTGTAAAAATGCTGCTGGATACTGCTGCTATCGTGGGTAGATTCCACCTTCGCCATTACCGGCTTATACATAATGCGCTTGGCAATCGACTCGATCTGCTTCGGATACGTTGCGCTGAACAGCAAAGTCTGGCGACGCTCCGGGGCAGCATCGATAATCGCATCCAGGGCATCCTGGAAACCCATTTCCAGCATGCGATCGGCTTCATCGAGGATCAGCATATTCAGGTCGTCAAGGTTCAGAAAACCTTTGCGTACATGCTCTTCTACCCGGCCAGGTGTACCAACAATAATATGCGCGCCATGCTCCAGCGAACCAATTTGCGGGCCAAACGGCATACCGCCGCACAGGGTCAGCACCTTAATATTATGGATAGCACGGGCCAGTTTACGGATCTCTTTGGCTACCTGATCTGCCAGCTCACGTGTCGGACACAGTACCAGTGACTGAACACGAAAACGCTTCACATTCAAATGGTCAAGCAGCCCCAAGCCAAACGCTGCCGTTTTACCCGAGCCAGTTTTTCCCTGCGCGATCACATCCTTGCCCGCAAGAATATGCGGCAGACTCTGCGCCTGAATTGGCGTCATCGCTTCATAGCCAAGCGAAGACAGGTTTGAAAGTAAATCTGGTTTCAGATTCAGGGTAGAAAAGGCAGTCTGGCTCAAGGGAAATATCCTATGTGGTGCTGGAACGTCTGGCAGCAGTAAACAGTTAGCGTACAAGACGCCGTTTTAAGGGCTGCGACACTACCAGCCTTTGGCGGTAAAAGAAACAATTTACTGGGATAAAAAACACCAAGGCATAAAGACTTTGTAATATCTTATCTGAACCTTGGTGTTTGTTCATGCAGCTAATACGCAGCGTATAGTGGTTGTTAGTCGTTGAGAGTCTGATACATCACTTCAGTCATTTCACCATCAACATCACCTGACAATTCCCAGGTAAATACGCCAGCCAGCCCTTTTTCCTTCGCCCATTGTGTTTTGGCTTTCACCGAGCGCTTATCCTCAAACGAAATATAGACCTGCTTCTGAGGGTTCCATAGGAAAGGCGCTTCGGAAGCTTCATCATAGCCGTACTGATAGCCTTGCTCGGCGGTGTAATTACGCTTCAGATCCCAGTACATAAAGTAGCCCGGCTCCTCGATATCGGTCCCAAAGGATGCCCCTTTCTCAGACACCAGGTTGCTGGTCGGCAGCTTGCCGTCAAAGTCTTGCGTTCCTTCCCAGCCCCGCCCATAAAATGCGGCGCCCAGCACCAGCTTCTCGGCCGGTACGCCAAGATCAATCATCTGCTCGATAAAAACATCGGCACCCTGTCCCCACCAGCTACGCTTGGTTGCATGCAGGTTGGTCAGGTGACCGGTTTGCGTCCCCCAGCCACCAAGGAAATCATAGGTCATCGCAAACATGTTATCCATATAGGGAGCGGCTGATTTCCAGTCGATCTGGGCCGCCTTGTTGCCGACACCGATGGCGGACGACAACTCATAATAGCGATCAGTTTTGGCCGCCAGTTTGTTCAGCTCAATACGCAGTGTTTTAACCAAATAAGAGAAAGCCTCGCGCTCAGCCGCCTGCTCCTCGACACTCAGCTTGGTATCAGGATTCCATGGCGACGTTGTCAAGCCTCCACCGCCCGGATACTCCCAGTCAAGATCAATGCCATCAAAGAAATCATACTTGGCAATCAGCTCCACTGCTGTTTTGGCGAAGTGATCAATGTGAGCGGTATCTTTCGCCATCGCATGAAAGGCTTCTGACATTGTCCAGCCACCGAACGACGGGAGAATTTTCAAACCCGGGTGCTGTTTTTTCAATTCAGTGAGCTGGGCAAAATGTCCTTTGTAGGGTACACCTGTGCTCACCTCGCCAAAATCAATCTCCAAAGCCGCCTTCTGATCAACCACGACTGCAGTAAAAGGGGCCTGCCCCTGACAAGCCCCGGCAACCTGTTTCTGTACTTTTTCGCTCGCCCCTTCATGCGGACCGCACATACTCAGAAAAGCATAAATCACATGGGTTAGCTTATCAGCAGGAATATCATCCACCGTGTAGGGATTGGCTTCGTTATCATACTGCCAGTCAGCAAAGTAACCCGCTACCACAGGTTGTTCGGCAGCAGCAGGGACAGCCCAGAGACTACAGGCCAGCAGCCCGCATAGTGTCCTTTTCATAAACACTCCTTATTCACGTCAATAAAGGGAACAAACGTAAAAAATAAATAACATTACAAGGTGCGGGCATTTGCAAAGGTCACCCGACCTCTTGGTTTTTATCAAATTCACCCTCTATCATTTGCGAAAACTATTAACTAATCAGAAAGTTATTAAAACTGATTGGCTGATTTTCGAGTCACTTCATGAATACCTTGTTGTTCGCTGTATCGCGCTGCGAAAAAGTCTTACAGCCTCCACGTACTCTAATCAGGCGGTGGTATTCTTAAAATGGAAAAAGCCTCCATTCTTGTTAGCCGTAGCTAATCAAAAATGGAGGCTTTTCGATCCCAACAGGTTTAGGAAATACAGTTACTCGTTCAAGAATCTGGCTATCTGCTGATACACCTGCTCACACTCTTCTTTGACCAGATCTTCCATATTCAAAAACGTATGAATCATGTCGTCGAAGTGAACATGCTCTACCTTTACCCCTTCTGCGCTGACTTTCTCGCAGTAACTTATTCCTTCATCACGTAGCGGACAAAACTCAGCCGTAAACAGTAAGGTCTCTGGCAGCTTCAACGTAAAGCGTCCGTATAGCGGGGAGATCTCCAGCCGGTCTTCACCATGCTGAAAATAGCTGTCGAAGTACCAGGCGATTTTGCCTTTTTGCAGTAAATACCCCGTTGCATTTTGCTCCATCGAGCCTGAATCCATGGTGTAGTCCAGGCTGGGATAAATCATCACCTGTTTGCGGATCACGACATCATCGTCATACTGTGCCTGCCCGCTAACCGTCGCGACCAGGGCACCACCTGCCGAGTCACCGGCAATCGACAAGTCACGCCGGTAGTTAAGTGCACGTTCATCCAGCGTTGCCCAGAGGTTGTTAACGACACCATAGGCATCGTTGACACCAGCCGGATAAGGGCACTCGGGAGCCAAACGATAATCAACCGAAACAACAATATGCCCGGTAGCATTGGCTAACTTACGACAAATCGGATCATATACCGTGACACTCCCCCCCATATGGCCGCCGCCATGATAATAAACCAGTACCGGCAACGCCTGTTCGGGAGCAGGATGATAGATTCGTACAGGAACTGAATAGTGCTCACTCAATACCAAATCATCTTGTATCCAGGCAACATCCGGAATGTCGGTGATCAGGGCGCGGGTTAAGTTCGCTAACCCCTCTCGGGCATTCGTTGCTGTCGGTTTGAATCCATTCTCGATTAAAACGGCTACCTGCTGGTTAAAGTTATCAAGCCACGGTTGTAGTTTCGGGCTAACTTGGCGCATAGCGTGCTCCTTATGCTTTTCAGGACTTATACTACCGAATTTATAAAGCCGGATTATCCCTAATCCGCAATAATGAATGGTGTGATCTTATACAGCATGCAAATTATATGGTTGTTTTTTATATTATATTTCGACCAAACACAAAAAGCCCTGCACAAAGGCAGGGCAGTCATAACATGCTTTTTTGAAATTATGGCGTCAACGCTTTTAGCGCCTCCAGATTAACTCTTTCCTGATAATCAACGCCATCAAGCCAGAAACCATTCAACTGCATAAAATCCGTTTTGTATCTTTGGTAGTCACCCACCGCCGTAAAGTTCTCCGGGGTGATCTGTGCCATTAGCTGGCTTACCTGACGCTGTACATCGTCGTCCAGTTCCCAATCATCAATACGGATCAAACGCTGCTCATCAACAGGAACATGTTGTTGTGGCCCATAGAGTCGCTGTGAAAACAGGCGCTGCATTTGTTCAATACATCCCTCATGCACTCCCTTATCCTGCATAACCTTGAACAGTGCCAGGATATAGGGTGAAAACGCCGGGATGAAGACGCTGGCCTTGGTCACCAATGCCTTGCAAACCGAAACATAGGCCTCTCCGCCAATCCGGGCCAGTTTGTCATTGAGCAAATCACCGGTGTCATGAAGGTGGATTTTCGCCCTGCCCAGCGTCCCTTTATGGTAGATCGGGTAAGTTGCTTCAGGCCCAATATAGGAATAGGCGACGGTTTTACAGCCGTCGGCCAGTACATCGGCTTCCGACAGGATATCTATCCAGCTTTCCCAGTCCTCACCGCCCATGACCTTTTTCGTGGCTTCAATTTCTTCTTCTGTGGCGGTATCTATGGTCATAGGCTCCATGGTATCGGTTTCGATATTAATCGTCGGGCCGGTAACCGATTCACCGATAGTCTTAATCGACGAGCGCCACATTTCGCCCGTCTCGGGATCGGGTCTCACTCCCGTTGCCAGGCTATAGACAACCAAATCAAGCTTGCCGCCAAATTCCGCCTTGATATAGTCAATCACCTGCTGCCTCATCGATACCGAAAAGGCATCGCCGACAAAGTTCTTGCCAATAAGGTCTTGTTTCTCTGCCTCTTCCCGAAAGAAGATATTGTTATACCAGCCAGCCGTTCCGACCCCCTTCTCGCTTGGCCCACGTTCAAACGAGACTCCGATGGTGTCAGCATTCGAGCCGCCGAACGCCAATGCGATACGCGAAGCCAACCCAAACCCGGATGAGGCTCCGATAACCAGCACTTTCTTGGGACCGCCAACAATCGGCTCTGCCGCTCTGACATAATCGATCTGGTTTCGAATCGCCTGTTGACAACCATACGGGTGCGCAGAGCGTGCAACGACCCCTTTCACAACAGGTTCAATAATCATGGGTTACTCCTAACTATACTAATTCGGTTTTCAGGGGCATTACTGTGGTTACACCTTGCCACAAGGTCACTCGTTATGTCACCTGCTCAAATTTTAACTAGGCCGCAAAGCCTGCTTTTATCGTGTTAAAACGCAGTGTTTCTATACTGAGCCCATAGATGGCTCGCAAAAGATACGGGATCAGCCTCGAAGCCTTTCACCGTATTGCCATTATGGCCGCTGGCGAACTCGACACATTACCCCACAGCAGGGCGGTGATCACCTTGCTGGCCCTTCCGGCAACAACAGTTCAGGTTGTAATCTCCGCAACTAAAAATGCCAGTCATCAAGACTGGCATTTTATTATGTCGTTCTATATTCAGACGATCTTACTTTGAATATGGGTAAAGATAACCACGTGTAATCACTCGTCCGTAAGGGTCATAAGAGGAATGGTAAACATCACCCACATCAGGAAGCTTGGAACGAGACACTTCCGTCTTACCATCTTCAATTGACGCCCTAAACCCTGCCCCTACATGGTTAACACGGGCATAAATCCACAGATCAGCATCAGTGACCAAGTCCGAATCTCGGCGCCAAGCATACTTAAACTCTCCGGCATCAAGGGATAATTCAGTCTTACGAGCCATAAACGGCATCATTTCACTCATCGGGCTGATACCTTTGCCGGCATTGATTTTTCTCTCAAAGAACGGTGTAGATTCGCTATTACGGTAATAGGAAATGGTATATTCCGAATTATCCGGGATAGGTGCTTTTGCCTCAGACATTGGATCATAATCAAAGGTGTAACCAGTTAACACCGGGCTAAACTGATATTCACTTGATGCCAAATGACAACTGGCAAGCGCACCTTCAGCTTTATTTTCCATCTTGAAGACTTTGTCCAGCTTGAATGGCTTGTCAAAACCCGGGCCGCTGATCGTCACATAGTCCAAGTTAATATGTTTGTTTATATTCTCTAGCTTCGATGAGAAGTCCGGGTTGCCCCACTCCCAGCCGTTTGGCGAGGCTGTAAACATGTCACATGCTGCTTGACTCGGAAATGCATCGATTTCCATCCGCCATACATTATCTGCGAACTCTTTATCTGCCTTATCATATGACTCCAGCTTCAAGAAAAGTGAGGCATGGATTGGCAACTGGGTTTCTTCACCAAGAAACTTAAACTTACCGTCCGAATCTTTTTCGAACCACGCATGCATTCGGCTACCACTGGCAAACTGTGAATCTTCAAGTCGCTGGGTAAAGCTAATCTCGAAACGTTGGTTCGCACTATCGACGCTCACTAGGGAAAGATCACGATACCGGTCCATTCCCGTGTCGATCTCGTTGCCCATAGTGCGCTCTTTATATTCCCAAAGCCCGGTATCTGATTCACCAAACCAAGACGCGTCAGGGTGCACATAAGCCATATAATCTTGTTGGTCTTGCTCAAGTATCATTGATTCAAGAATCGAGTCAGCCGTAACGAGAAAACCTAATGACTCCGCAGCTTCTTCAACAGTCACGCTATCTGGCAACAAGCTGTCAGTCCATTTTTGGCCATACACCAAAGTCACTGAGTACTCAGGTTTTGCCCGATAAGTCACTGTGGCCTGAAGTTGATCGTCTGAAAATTGAATATCAAGCAAGTCCAATACGGCATCAGCTTTGGTGTAGTTAGCCTGAAACTTACTGCTAAGCAAGTCGAAATCAGCGTCCACCCCAGCGGCTAAAAATAGCTTGGCAAGCACCTGCTTTAACTCTGTCTGGGCCAAAGCAAGTTTTTCTTTGGTAAGGCTATCGGAATAATTTTCCGGCGCGTCAAAGACTTTCGATGCCGCCGCTCCAGTCGCATGAGAAATCAGCAGCTGAGTGAGGGGAGTAACATTTACCACACCGGCAGCCAACTGCTCCTTAACTACAACCGAATACAACTCATGGGCTTGCCCTCCTGAGCCACCGACCATTTTTAACAAAGCCGGTGTTTTAAGATCCGCTACAGAATCAAATGCAAACGCACCCTGCTCCTGAACGGTATACTCTGTGCTTGCCCCATCAGCTGCGCGCAAAGTCAGCTTGCCCTTTATAGGCGCACCTGTTGCAGCCGTACCAACTAACTGTCCCTCTTCAGCTGGAGCCACAGGGATCACTGGTAGTGGTTTTGCTGCAGGCGTCGGAGAGGAACTCCCACCACCTCCACATCCACCTAATAACAGTGATGAAATAGCTACAGCTAACGTTGTTCTTTTTATCATTGTTTTACTCTGCTTGTTGCCTATACAACTTATAAATTAGCCACGTAACACATAGCCTGAAGTTGCGTATTCTCACACTTACAATGTCTAGCGTGTAGAAACTTATGGGGCAAGTTTGACTCAGCTATCATTATTAGTGTTTTAACACTAATTCAGCAGATAAATAGAATAAAAACCCGTCAACTCGCTTACTTCCTTTCATACCAGTCCTGGCAAATTTGATGAAAACTCGCGCATTCCATCGTATACATTACACTTTGCAGTAAGCTCGGCATTGTTGTTCCAGTAACGGCCAGAGAGGTTGGTTATGTTTAGCAAGATTATGGTGCCTGTAGATTTAAGGCATGAAGAACAGCTCACTAAATCACTGGATGTGGTCGCCAAACTGGCAAAAATCTATAGCGCCAGGGTTGTCTTTGTCGGTGTTTCATTGGCCGCTCCGACGGAGATATCTCGTAACCCCGAAGAATACAAAGCTAAGCTCGAACTTTTCACTCAGGAGCAATCTGATCTCCACGACATTGATGCCGAGAGCCACCCAATCTTCAGCGTCGACCCCACTGCTGACCTCAACAAGAAGCTGCTTGACGCCATCGATGAAATAGACGCAGATCTCATTCTCATGGCAACCCATGTCCCCAATGTCAGCGATTATATTTTTGCCAACCACGGAAACTACATTTCGGATCACGCCGATATCTCGGTGTTCCTGATTCGTGGCTAGCGTTATGAGAATTTAGCGACGATTATCGACGCTGACACGAGGTACAACCTCGACAGGCGGATCGGGTATGTGGGTCCAGGCGACTTCGCTGTACCTTGCAATAGGCATTTTTGAGTGCGCGGCGGGCCGAAAACCAATCGTCCGGTTTTGAAATCAACAGGTATCCGTTAAAACGCTTCACCAACTGTGTACGGTACTCATTGATAAAACGACTATCAAAGTCGATTTCGAAATACTCAAGCGCCTGTTCTATAGAGGTAAAACTGGCTATTTTTTGATGAATGTCGGTCTGGCTCATGCTCTAAACGGGTGAAATGGTTTCCGCCAGTTTAGAAGAGCAGCCCTATTCAATCATTGATGTAACACGGATTTTGCGCAACTTTATCATCTGATGGGTTAAAAGAAATGTGAAGCAGACTCAGCACCTGCCACCACAGTAACAATGTCAAAAGAATAAATACTGACAAACCTCTATAAGTCGTTGTAAATCAACAATACAAGCTGCAATACTACATCACGCCATATACACCAAAAGGACTCTTCACAATGGACGTCAATGAATGCGTTTCATTCTTACTGGTTGACAGCAATAAGGTATTGCTGGAAAAGCGGGCAATGAACAAGGCCACAGATCCGGGGCTAATCACCATACCCGGGGGCCATATTGAAAATAACGAAACCAGAGAACAGGCGCTGTTGCGGGAGATGATAGAAGAGTTGGACATCAATCCGACCAGTTACACTTTCCTATGTACTTTGTACCATCCGACCGAAGAGCTACAGCTCATTCATTACTATGTTGTGGACGCGTGGACAGGTAACATCCAGAGCCAGGAGGCCGAGCAGCTCCAGTGGTGCGACCTTGATGGCGAGCTTCCGGTCGGTATCGAGGCCGACAACGTGGCAATAGGTGAATATGTTCGATTATTCAATAGATTAAAATGAAGGGCTGATTAATCGATTTGTTCTGCAACTCGCTCAAGGTTATTTCAAATACAGGTGCAAGCAGAAACGAGGGCATACCCTCTGAGCTCCTGCCTGCAAACCTGTTAATTGACTCAAAAGATTTCTTTTAGATACATTTCTTTTGCAATATCAATAAGGTGAGTATCTTTGCTTATAGGCAGTGTCGCTATCAGCCCGCTGAAAATGAGTTCAGCTTTCGTTGCTTTCTGTTGAGCATCGTCGACATCATGTCGAGCGAGCATTTCGGCTATCAATTCAACCCTATCATGACTGTATTGAGTACATATCGACGTAATATCTTCATCCTTGTTACAAAATTCGCTATAGGCAAGCTGGAAGTAGCACCCATAGAACTGGTTCTCTGCCACCAACTGGCGAAGTTTTTCAAACCTAGCATCGATTTTGTCTCTCAACGATAATTCCTGATCATTGATAAGCTCTACTAGAGCCTTCGTATGCATCTTCGAGTAATGTTCTAGAGTTGCAGCGATCAAGCACTCTTTTGATTTGAAATAGCGGTAAATCGTCGCTTTTGAGAAACCTGTTTTTGACGTAAGTTCATCAACGCTCGTACCCTGGTAGCCATTTCGAATACAGAGATCAGCTGTTACTTCAAGTATCTTCTGTATCTTCTCGTCTTTCTTGCTCATGTTCAGTCTCCCGGTAACTCTATACCTAAAAAATAAACTAAACCGTTTCGTATTAAAAGTGTTGACATATTATTTTTGTGAGCTAACCTTAACAACAAATGAAACGAAACAGTTTAGTTTAGAAAGCAAAGGGGAAACATCATGACTATTAAAACTATCGCTCTATCTACATTACTATTAGCTTCTGTCTCAACAGCTATTGCAGCACCTGGTAATGATCATGATCGCATTACTGACCGCTCGGCCAAAGAGCTACGCCTGCAAGCTTTAGACAATGCGCCGGCTATTCACTCACAGGTCGCTCCGCTGAAATATATTGACCGAGACGAGCCGACCTCAACACGACATGCGACTGAATTACGTATACAAGCCTTGTCGTCACCATCACGTAATGCTGAACCATTTGTGCAACGTGATCGCGACGAGCCAGTATCCACCCAGCACGCAACCAAACTACGTTTAAAAGCTTTGGAACAAAGCAGCTAAACACTAACAAACAATAGTTGAGTTAACTGAAGATAGACTTCTTCAAATACGGGCTTGGGGGATAGCAAGATCAGTGTCAATATTCATAGGACGAATTAAAAGGTCGCTTTGGGGCGGCCTTTTATATTCAACGGCTTACAATACTTAATCAATCAACAATTGTGTTTCATTCTTGCTGAGCGACAACCTCGTTGATCCCTTGCCAAAACTGCTCTACTGCAGGGCGATTCGCCCCTTTCGATCGGTAACAGACAATATCCAGCGAAATAGCCAACTCAGGTCTTTCCGCAAAGGCTTGGACCAACAGGCCTTGCTCAAGCTCTTCCTCAATCGCATGTAACGGCGCCCACGCAATCCCCATACCACTGACAGCCATTTTAATCAGCGACTCGCTTAAGGTCGTTTCAAATACAGGCTCTAGCGGCAGCCCTACTCTTTCGGTTAGGGGAGCGACGACGTTAAACAAGAAAGTATGCTCGGAATAAGCCAGATAAGGGTAGCGGCTATCTTTGGGATGATTTTCCAGCAACTCAGGAGAGATCACCGGAATGATCTTTTCCTTAAACACCAGACACCGTTCAACCTTGTCTTCAAGCAAAAAGGAAGGGCGCATACCCTTGGTGTTATAGGCAAATAAAATATCGTTGGAATTATCTAGCAGCGCCTGAAAGTGGTTATCAATTCCCTGCACCGAGGGATTGAGTGCGAGATTGAGCCCATCTAATAACGAACCGGCCTGGCGAAACAATCGCGGCATCAAGTTCACCGCGAAGGAATGCAGACAAACGATACGCACCGTATTGTCTGTTTTGAGGGATTCGCGGGAAAAATCTTCTTTAGTAACTTTGACCATTTCAAGCAGATTTTCGACGTAGGGAACAAACTTCTTACCTTGTTCGGTCAACGTGATCGGGTAAGAGGTGCGGTCGAATAACGGTACTCCAACCCACAATTCCAATGCCTGGATCCGGCGGCTAAACGCCGATTGGGTAACATGCCTTGCTTTTGCCGCAGCAGAGAAGTTACCCAATTCCATCAGGCTCATAAAGTCATCTAACCACTTGAATTCCATGGAAATATCCTTAATTGTCCCTATCTATGATCTGAGCGAATACTATCATTCAAAATCAGCAATGGAAATCAAAATACATATAGAAAAAGTAGGGGTATGCTCATTTTCGTTGATTGACGCAATGTTAGGCAATGCTGTTTTACGACGTATTTCGACACCTTTTCAATGCGTATTACCAGTAACGATTATCCAATAAAATACCAAGAGGAAATCATGTTTACCCTACTGAAAAATACCGATCTCTATAGCCCGCACCATATTGGCAAAGCCGATATGTTAATTGGACAAGGAAAAATCCTCGCCATTGAACCAGAACTGCATATCAATGGCCTGAGTGAAGTCACAACCATTGACTGCCAGGGAAAAATCGTAGCGCCGGGACTGATAGACCAACACATCCACCTGACCGGCGGCGGTGGCGAAGCCGGGTTTGCCAGCCGGACGCCGCAAGTTACGCTGAAAAAACTGATCCAGGCCGGAACAACCACGGTTGTCGGGGTGTTAGGTACTGACGGGATCTCCCGCTCACCCAAAGATCTCTATGCCAAAGCCGCAGCACTGACCAAAGAAGGCATCAGCGCATTTATGCACACTGGCTCCTACGAGGTGCCGACCAAAACCATTACCGGGTCGATCCGCGATGATCTTGCTTTCATTCCAGCCGTGCTAGGGGTCAAAATCGCACTGGCCGATCACCGTTGTTCATTCCCAACCCTCGAAGAGCTGGCACGGATCGTCTCTGATATTCGTATCGCCAGCATGCTCTCAGGCAAACGGGGATTGTTGCATGTGCATATGGGCGGTCTGCCCCAGCCCTTTAGTCTAGTCAACGAGTTACTCGATATGGGGCTGCCGATCCACCACTTCTCCCCGACCCATGTCGCCCGGACAGAGGCCCTGTTTGACGAAGCCATTGGCTTTGCCCTGCGAGGCGGCTGTATCGACATCACCTCAGGCGGCAGCCGATTTACGCCACCAGAGCAGGCAGCCAAAATGGCGCTCGAATCAGGGGTTGCAGCCAATCTAATCACCATCAGCTCCGACGGTAACGGCAGTTTGCCTAAGTTCAACTCGCACGGGGAGCTTACAGGGCTGACGGCAGCTAATGTCGACAGCAACCTGCTGTTGCTACCCAAACTGATCGATCAAGGAATAGCCCCGGAGCTGGCAATCGCCATGATGACCGCCAATGTTGCCGATTCTCTCGGGATCAACAAAGGGCGTATCCAGCCTGGCAAAGATGCCGATGTCTGTATCTTCAACGACGATTTCAGCCTGCATGGCGTGATTGCCAAGGGGCAGACATTACAGCTAAACAACGAACTTCTGGTCACCGGTAACTTCGAATAAAGGATTAATTATGAGTTTACTAATCGCCTTGATCGGGCTGGTGTTTGCCGGTCGCCTGATCCTCAAAAACTATAACCCCCAGGCAGTGCTGTTTCTGACCGGTATTGCCATGATGGCCATCGCCATCTTTACCAACAACGCGGTCTTTGTCGAAAAATCAACTGGCTGGGTCGGCTTTGATATCTTCGAGTATATCCGCAATACCTTCAGTAACCGTGCCGGTGGGCTTGGTCTCAAAATCATGCTAATCGGTGGCTTTGCCATGTTCATGTCGGCCATCGGTGCCAGTCAGGTCATGGTTAAAGTCGCCGCCAAACCTTTAATGAAACTGAACTCGCCCTACCTGATGCTGGCCATGGCTTTCATCCTTGGGCAGGCACTGTCACTGTTTATCTCCAGTGCTACCGGGCTGGGGCTACTGCTGATGGCTACGCTTTATCCGGTACTGATCCGTCTCGGTTGCAGCAAAGCTGCCGTTGCCGCCGTGCTCGCCAGTACATGTGCCATTGAATTCGGACCGGGCTCCGGTAACTCGATTCTTGCTGCACAGACAGCCGGAATAGACATTACCGAATTCTTTATCAATGAACAGCTGCCGGTGATCAGTATCCTGATTGTTGCGGTTGCCGCCATCCATGCGTTGGTACAGCGTTATTTTGACCGCAGACAAGATCAGGCCGGGCAATCAGTTTCGCTTGAGGATGAAGTAAAAGAGACCGAAGCCAAGGACGATGCACCACTCTACTACCTGCTGCTACCTATGCTGCCGCTGTTCTTTATGCTGACATTCAGCAAAATGGGCGTGGGTACCATCAAGGTCGGCATGGCCACAGCCATTTTATTGAGTATCTTTATCGGCCTTGTTTGCGAATACGCCCGCCATAAGCAAGCCAAGCCGGTTTTCGAAAAGCTACAGGGGATCTTCAATGATATGGGCAAAGTGTTCGCCACTGTCGTTACCCTGATCATCGCCGGTCAAACCTTCGCCATGGGACTGAAATCCATCGGTGCTATCGACGCCCTGCTACACATGGCCAGCAGCGCCGGCTTTACCGCCAGTGTGATCGTGCTATTCATGGCAGTACTGACCTTTTCCATCTCGGCCTTAATGGGTTCGGGCAATGCTGCCTTCTTCTCCTTTGCGCCTATGGTGCCGCAGATAGCAGAGAAAATTGGCACCAATGTGGCTGACATGATCCTCCCTATCCAGCTATCAGCAGGCTTTGGCCGTACGATTTCCCCAATTGCCGGGGTGATCATCGCCGTGGCGGGTATCTCGGGCTTGTCACCTTTTGACATTGTCCGCCGAACCCTTATCCCAATGCTAAGTGGCTGGCTCATCATGCTGGTTATCACCTTTACCCGCAGCGGGCAAATCATGCAGTTATTGCCGTTCCTGGCCGGGATTATCGCGCTAATCGCCGCAATTACTGTTCTCGTTAAAAAGAGAGCACAGCAGCAAATTGCTCGCGAGGCATAACCACAAGCAATAACATTCAGTAAGCCAACTATCAATGAGTTGGCTTACTGCCTGCTAGCATCAACTACTGCCAAAACAGCCAGGCGAAAATGGCAAGGGCAATGATACAGGCGATATTGACGATCACCCCCACTCGCATCATCTCGCGCTGTTTGATGTAACCCGAGCCGAATACTATCGCATTGGGCGGGGTAGCCACCGGCAACATAAAAGCGCAGGAAGCGGCAACACCAATCAACGCTGCCAGAATGACAGGCGGTATTCCCAATACCTCAGCGATAGAGGCAAATATCGGCACCAGAAGGGCTGCGCTTGCAGTATTGCTGGCAAACTCTGTCAGAAATACGACAAAAGCAACCACGATAAGAAAGACGAAGAACAACCCTGCCTGTTCAAGCAGCCCACTCAGGCTATGAGCCAGAAAGACACTGGTCCCGGTTTCCTTGAGAATATTACTCAAACAGATCCCGCCCCCGAACAGCAGCAATACGCCCCAATCAGTGGTCTTATCGATATCTTTCCATTCGACAACCCGGGCAACTCCCAGCATTACAATTGCCGACATTGCAACCAGACTGTCAAACTTGCTGAAGCCACCCAAAAAAGCATTAAGCGGCTTACTGAAAATCCACAAGGAAACGGTAATTGCGAAAATAACCAGGGTAGTCAGCTTGGCATTATCCCACTTGACCGGCTCATGGGTGATCTCAAACGTGTACTTCAAGTTTGGCTTTAGCATCAGATAGAGCAGCGCCACCACCATCGGCAACAGAACCAGTGTGATTGGCAACCCCAACGCCATCCACTCGGTAAAGCTCAATCCAACCTCGGTAGCGGCAATCGCATTGGGCGGACTACCGACAATCGTCGCGATACCGCCGATACTCGCGCAGTAGGCGATCCCGAGCAGAATAAACACATAGGTATTATGCTCTCGCTTGGCATCCACCTTGTTCAGTATTCCCAGCACCAGAGGCAGCATCATGGCCGTCGTTGCCGTGTTGCTGATCCACATCGACAGTACGGCCGTGACCCCGAATAACATCAGGGCGGCAATGGCCATATGTCCGTTGGCCAGCAACAAGACTTTATCGGCAATCGCTTTGTCCAGCTCTTGCCGATGCATGGCGGCCGCCAGCGCAAAGCCACCGAGGAAAAGAAAGATGATCGGATTGGCGAAATTGCTAAGAGCTTGCGGAGTCTCGAAAATCCCCAGCCCGACAGCCAACAGAGGAACCAATAGGGCAGTAATGCTGATATGAATGGCTTCTGTCAGCCACAAAATAGCAATGAAGATTAATAAGCTGAGCCCAAGTACGACATCAGGCTCAAACGGCAGGGTATTTAGCATCAGCACCAACAAAGCCACATCGGCAAGAAAAATGATGCTGTTACGGTCAAACAACCATTTTTTAATGGCGAGGCTTAAGGTTGTCATACGCCTTCCTTACTGGTAGTCCTTAATCCACGGCGCAACCATAAAGAAACAACCGGATATTTTGCCGGTACAGACTTTCCAAATACCCAATGGTCTCTTCTTCCGATTGGCCTTCCCTTTTTAGCGGATAGAAGAAAAATGGCATCATCACCAGCGCATTGAAGCTGTCTTTTAGCAAATCGACATCCAAGCTGGGATCAATAAAGCCTTTTTCCTGTAAAGTCGTAAATATCTTAATATGAAAAGCATCGGTATAGGACAAGATAGATTCATCAATATAGCTCCGGCGCGGCCCTTCATTAAGCACCAGAGTTTTATAGATGATACCCAGCAGCTCCGGATACTCGATATCCAGATAAAAGATTGTCATAAACAGCTCTTCAATCGTATTCCGGTTTGAAGAGGCTTTCTTGAGCTGGTCCAGCTTTTCAAAAAACGGGGCGTAGATATCGTCAAACACCGCTTTGTACAGTCCGGCCTTGTTCTCAAAATAATAGCTGATTAAGGCGACATCGACCCCAGCTTCCTCTGCAATTCTCCGGGTAGTGACCTTGTTATAGGAATACTTCATAAACAAACGCCTGGCTACATCAAGAATAACCTGCTGGCTACTGGGCAGCTCGGTTTCTTGCTTCGGACGACCACGGGATTTGGTTAAGGCATTCATGTTGTTACGTTTCCACTCAAATTTCAGGCACTACTCTAATTAGACCTTAACTAACAATCCTAAAACTAAGGGGCTGTTCAAACTTCCAGTATTAAGTGCCCAATTCTTCTAGAGAATTTGACACACATCAATGTTGCTATTTTCGTATTCATCAAAAGCCGGCCTTTGCGGAATAATTTACCCGGCCTAATGAGACCTGCATCAACCCAATTTCCCCTCTTGCTTCCTTAGAATAAATCTGAACAAAAAACATACAACCCAAAAATCATAAGTCGTCAGCGCCTTGGAATCAGTCCCTTAGGGCTGTGAACTCCCTACAGAACAAAAGAAAGGCAGCACAATCGATTAGCAACACCTCGGGACAAGATGGTTACAACAGGCGCTCATCTACTGGATGGAAGACGGAAAAGGAATCATTTATGACTACACCGAGCAATGAAAACAGTGCCCCCATCAGCGATCTCCCCAAAGACTCGCTGACTCAGTCTCAGCCCGAGCCCCAGCAGGGTTTCCTCGAGCGATATTTCAAACTTGCCGCCCATAACACCACGGCGTCAACCGAGGTTATTGCAGGTATCACGACCTTTATGACCATGGTGTACATTGTGTTTGTTAACCCGCAGATACTGTCTGCCGCAGGGATGGATCCCAGCGGGGTCTTTGTCGTGACCTGTATGATCAGTGCCATTGGCTGTATTGCCATGGGCCTGATTGCCAACCTCCCCATTGCCCTGGCTCCCGCCATGGGGCTCAATGCATTCTTCGCCTTCTCGGTCGTCGTCGGTATGGGCATCAGCTGGCAGGTCGGGATGGGAACCATCTTCTGGGGCGCGGTCTGCTTCACTCTGATGTCTGCCTTGGGTATCCGTTCCTGGATCCTCAGCAACATTCCCACCTGCCTGCGCATAGGGATCCCCAGCGGTATCGGCCTACTGATAGCACTCGTCGGCCTGAGCAATGCCGGTATTGTCGTTGCCAGCCCGGCTACTATGATCACTGTCGGCGATCTGAGCTCAATGCAGTGCGTGCTGGGTGCCCTCGGCTTCTTTATCATTGTGATCCTATCTTCACGTAACATTCATGCCGCAGTACTGATCTCTATTGTGGTCGTCACCTCCATTGCCGCCCTGATGGGAGATGTCGAATACACAGGTATCATCTCTATGCCGCCAAGCATTGAGAGCACCTTCGGCCAGCTCGATCTGGCAGGCTCGTTTGATATCGCCCTGGCCGGCGTCATTTTCTCCTTTGCTCTGGTCAGCCTGTTCGACAGCTCGGGCACCATGATTGGCGTCACCGAAAAGTGCGGTATTACCGACGAACGTGGCCGTTTCCCGCGCATGAAACAAGCCCTGATGACAGACTCCATCACCTCTGTCACCGGCGCTTATCTGGGCACCTCAACCGTCACAGCCTATATCGAAAGCTCTGCCGGGGTTGCCGTTGGTGGCCGCACCGGACTAACGGCCATTGTGGCCGGACTGCTCTTCATTGTGGTGATCTTCTTCTCCCCGCTCGCGGCAATGGTGCCGGGATACGCCGTGGCCGGCGCCCTGATCTATGTCGGGATCCTGATGTCTTCCGGGCTCGCCAAAGTCAACTGGACCGATATGACCGAAGCCGCACCGGCTTTTATCACCACCGTCATGATGCCGTTTAGTTTTTCGATCACAGAAGGGATCGCGACCGGCTTTATCACCTACTGCGTCATGAAAGCAGGTACCAACCGCTGGCGTGAAATCCATCCCGGCGTCGCTATTGTCGCCCTGCTATTCATCATCAAATTTGTCTTTGTCGACGGTCATTAATCAGGAATAAAAGGATGTCAAACCTCCAACACAAACATACCCAGCAACTTGACCGGGAACAGCTTGTTCACCTGCTGGCCGCCTTACGGAAAGAGCAAACCGCCGATCTCAAGCTGACCAATATCTCGGTACTTGATCTCGTCAACGGTGAGGTATCTCCCGGCCCCATTGTGATCGATCAAGGCTATATTGCCGCTATCGGTCCTGAGGCTGAGGAACTAACGGCCACACGGACCGTCGACTGCAAGGGCCAGATTGCCGTACCGGGATTTATCGACGGCCACATGCATGTCGAAACCTCTACCATGACGCCGTTCGAGTTCGAGCGCACCACCTTGCCACTCGGCACCACCAGCATCGTCTGTGATCCCCATGAACTTGTTAACGTAATGGGCAAACCGGGCATTGAGTGGTTCCTTCGCTGCAGCGAGATGATGCGACAGAACATGTTCGTTCAGGTGAGCTCCTGTGTACCGGCCGTTGCCGGATTGGATATCAACGGCAGCGACTTCACGCTGGATGAAATGCGCGCCTACCTCGACCATCCGCATGTATTGGGGCTGGCCGAAGTCATGGATTACCCGGCGGTTCTTAATGGTAGTCCTACCATGTTGGATAAGCTTGAAGCATTTAACTCGTTGAATATCGACGGGCATTGTCCTTTGCTCAGCGGCCGGGAACTGTCGGCCTATGTCGCCAGCGGGATCCAGAACTGCCATGAAACCACCAACTACCAGGAGGGAAAAGAAAAGCTGGCCAAAGGCATGGCAGTGATCATGCGCGAAGGGTCGGTAGCCAAGAACCTTGATGCGCTGGCACCGCTGATCACCGAGTTCAGCTCGCCATTGTGCCTGCTCTGTACCGATGATCGTAACCCCCACGAAATTGCCAAAGAAGGTCATATCGACTACATGGTCAGGCGGCTGATCCAGCATCATAAGATCAAGCCTCACCTAGCCTACCGGGTCGCATCATGGTCAGCTGCCCGGCACTTTGGTTTACAACGATTGGGACTGCTGGCTCCGGGTTATAAAGCTGATATCAATCTGGTCAAAAATCTCGATCAGGTCGATATCCAGCGGGTTGTGATTGGCGGGCAATTTGTCGACGAGCTGCACCTGGCCGATTCGGTAGCGGCCAAGCTAGATGCTTCTGTTCCCCCTTTGCAACCCACCCTGAAACATAAAGCGGTAACAGAAGACGAACTGGCAATTCCCCTGACAGCCGGTGACTACCATGTGATTGAAATCATCAAGGACGAGCTGCTGACCAATCACCTCGTTTGTCACTTTGACGGTAAGCAGTTTGATCGTGAAGGCATTAACAAGCTGGCTGTTGTCGAGCGCTATGGCCACCAACTGCCGCCCGCCAAGGGATTGGTAACAGGGTTTAGCCTCAATCAGGGAGCGATTGCAACCAGCGTCGGCCATGACTCGCACAATATCGTCGCTATTGGTGCCGATGAGCACAGCATGACTATTGCTATCAATCACTTGATCGCAATCGGTGGAGGCTACTGTGTGGTGCAAGACGGGAAAGTCTCTGCCGATCTCAAGCTTCCGCTGGGCGGGATCATGAGCCTCGACAGCTCAGAGGCAATAACCACGCAAATAGTTGCCCTCAAGCAAGCCGCACAAGCAATAGGCGTAGAGGTTGCAGAGCCGTTTGTTCAAATGAGTTTCCTCGCCCTGCCCGTGATCCCGTCGCTGAAGATGACGGTAAAAGGCCTGGTGGATGTCGATAAGTTCGAGCTCATTGAGCTTCGGCAGGAAACACCGCATAGCGCTGCCACTCACTAGAACCATAAAGTAGTGACAGGCACTGGCGACATTCATAGGAAATAAACGTACAGGAAAGCGTAAAAGAAAACAGGCCAGCCAATATCTTTGGCTGGCCTGTTCTATACAGACGTATTACTAAGTGAGTTTAGTTTGTCTCAGTTTCCTTGGAGAATGCCAAGCCCTTCTCGCCTTCTTTGCTGAAATCCTTGATTTCACCTGACTGTACACGGGCGATGAATGACTGTAGCTCTTTCTTCACAACCGGCATCAGGAAGTACAGACCGATGATGTTGAAGATAGACATAGCGAAGATAGCCGCATCCGAGAAGTCGATTACCGCACCGAAGCTAACGCTGGCACCGATAACCACAAAGCAACAGAACATGACTTTGTAGGCCAGCTCAGTACCTTTGCCTTCACCGAACAGGTAAGTCCAGGCTTTCAGACCATAGTAAGACCAGGAAATCATGGTTGAGAAGGCAAACATCACGACTGCTACAGCCAGAACATACTGGAAGATATCAGCAGTTTGGGTAAATGCCGCCGCCGTCAGGGTAACACCGCTCAGCTCACCGTTATTCATACCCGAAATAGTGATAACCAGCGCAGTCATTGTACAAATCACAACCGTATCAATGAATGGTTCCAGTACCGATACCAGACCTTCAGTTACAGGCTCCTTGGTTTTAACCGCCGCGTGCGCAATTGCTGCCGAACCCACACCCGCTTCGTTAGAGAACGTTGCACGTTTCATACCCTGGATAAGCGCACCGATGAAACCACCTGCTACACCTGCTCCTGTAAACGCACCTTCAATGATTTGACCGAAAGCATCGCCAATCAGTGAAGCATTGGCCACAAGAACAATCAGCGACATACCTACATAAATCAGGGCCATCGCTGGAACCAGCTTACCGGTTACTCGAGCAATCGACGGCATACCACCAATGATTACTGATGCCACCATACCCGCCATAATCAGACCTGTTACCCAACCATAGCCCTCAGGCAAACCAAGCGTCTGGACAATCATGGCATTGGCCTGGTTACCCTGGAACATGTTACCGCCGCCCAGCGCTCCCAGAATGGTCATAATCGCAAAGCCAACGGCCAGGCCTTTACCCAGACCGCCGAAACCACGCTCTTTCAGACCTCGACTCAGGTAGTACATTGGACCACCCGACACATCGCCATTTGGCAGTTCATTACGGTATTTAACACCCAGGGTACACTCACAGAACTTCGAGGCCATACCCAACAGACCACACAGGATCATCCAGAAAGTCGCACCCGGACCACCAATCGCCAGCGCCGCACCTACACCGGCAATGTTACCCAGACCGACCGTACCAGACAGTGCCGTTGCCAGCGCCTGGAAATGCGAAACCTGACCCGGCTCCTTGTTGTTCGGATCAGTAAAGTCTCCTTTGACGATTTTCACCGCCAAGCCAAAACGCTTGAACTGCACAAAACCGAAATACAGCGTGAAGATAATCGCAGCTACGAACAGCCAGCCAACGATGACCGGAAAGTTTGCCCCATTAACAGGCACCGATGTAAAAATTGTGTTCGCGAACCAACCGAGGTATTCGCTAAAAAAGTGATCGATTGCCTTATCAATTCCAACTTGCTCCCCCGCTGCGTACGCCGAAGAAGTAAACATGGTTAACGCTACAGCAAGATAACAACTAATTTTTGATATCATATTCCGTTCCACCTGTGTATTTATATTTTGTTGGCGGAACACAGCAGAATTTTTCACCATTCAGCACTGTGTTTACCTAATCACCAACATTTCCCTGTGGCGAAAAAAATTAGCAATAAGGAAACACGAACTCAACATACAACGCACTTAGGAAACAGTGTTTCCTGCTGTTGCGGAGAAGCTTTATACGATATATAACTGGTTTTATGACGCCGGCCAGCCCACACTGTTATCTTTTCATCTACACGTAGCGATTACCGATCTAATTACAATGCATTAACAATTCGTTAACCCAGTCACCTTTTGATACAGTTATCACTACTTCAACGTCGATGTAGTCAGTCACAAACACCAAAATATCCCTACTTTTTGGCAGACTTTTGTCCTCAGTCACCGCACTTTTCATGCTCCAGTAACCAGACTTTCAAATCCAGCCCGCCGGCATAACCGGTCAGCTTGCCGGAACTACCGATGACCCTGTGACAGGGAACAATAATCGGGATCGGGTTTTTACCGTTCGCGGCACCGACCGCCCTCACCGCCTTGGGATTACCGATACGGTTGGCAATATCGCCATATGAACACGTTTCGCCATACGGAATATGATTGAGCGCCTGCCAAACCTGGCGCTGAAAATCGGTGCCATTCATTTTCAGCGGCACGTCAAAATCTTGTATTTCACCGTTAAAATAAGCCACTAACTGCTCGCAACATTGGCGAGAAACGGCATTGGGCGTTTCGCTGCTATCCGGATTGGCATCAAACTCAATGGCCACCACCGCCGACTCATCGGTAACAATATTCAGCCAGCCGATTGGCGTCTGCAACAGTTGGTTGTTCATGACAAAGTGCTCCATAAATACAAAGTTAAATAACTGCGCCACGGGGCGGCGAGTGAATCGTCAATAAGGTTGGGTAATACGGCCAGCGCTTTTTTTATGCCCAAATCACTGACCAGATAAATATCAGGCTCGCTCAGCCCCCGCATCCTCATATAATCCACCGTCCACGGTCCGATGCCCGGCAAGGCCAACAAGCTTTTAGCGTCATCTAGCGGATTGTTTTCGGCAAAGACCGAGAAATTCCTCAATGTATCCCGCCTGCGTTGCGGCATACCAAGCTGTTCCAAATCAAACTGGCTAACCTGGGCCGGTTCGGGAAAATAACGATAATCACCATCATTGCGAGGACTAAAGTCCACGAACCGACTAACCAGATTACGTGCCGCCTTGACTGACACCTGCTGGCCGAGTATCGCCCGGATCCCGGCCTCAAACGGACTCCAGATCCCCGGCAGGCGAACCCCAGTCATTTCCAGCTGCTCGCAATCCATAGCCTGTAGCAACTGCTGCTCTATCAACAACGAGTCCGCATCCAAATCGAGGCAGCGGCGAATCGTCTTGATCACCCGGGGAAGATATTTCAAATCGCTAAGGTGTATCTCGACATGAAATACCGATTTCCCTTCATCATGCGTTGCGGTAAAGCGACCGGTACAGTCATCGTATTGAAAGGTCCGGCCGTAGCTTTTCTCATCCAGCCACTCCAGACCGGGGATCAGACGTGATGCGTAAAACTGGTGCAGATAGTTCCAGTTATACGGCGGACGGTAGGCAAGCGACAGGCAGATCCCTTTCCCAGCCTCAAGCGTCGACTTTTGCTGTTTGCGGATCTGGGACGGAGTCAGAGAAAACTGCTGCTTGAAACAGTCATTGAATCGACGAATGCTGTTAAAACCGCACGCCAACGCCACATCCGTTACCGGCATACGGGTATCATGCAACAGCTTTTTTGCCAGCAGGCATTGCTGATACAAACTGTAGGATTTGGGCGACAGGCCAACTTGCTCCACAAACAACTGGCGGAGATAGCGCTCGGTGATCCCCAACCTGTCTGCAAGGTGAGTAAGCGGTTGCTCCGCCAACGCTCCCTCATCAATAAGGCGTAGTGCCCGATTTAAGGTCGCATTCTTGCCCAGCCAGGCTGGCGAGCCCGGCGCACTGTCTGGTCGACAGCGCAGGCACGGCCGGTAGCCCGCGTTGGCCGCAGCAACCGCTGTCGGAAAATATTCGACATTCTTTTCTTTCGGTGCAGGAGCCGGGCAAATCGAACGGCAATAGATACCAGTGGTTTTTACTGCGGTAAAGAACAAACCATCATAACGGGTATCTCTGGCTAATCTGGCCTGCTGACATTGAAGTGGGGTCATATCCATGACTGAACTCTCGACGACTTATCTACTGCTAAGTCTAAAGACTTTCGGGAGCAAGACTAGCCAGAATCGGAACTGAACCCTGATTTAGTGTGTGCAATGAAACATCAGCAGGATACAATTCTGCACGTTTCAGACAAAAATCATTTAGAGTGTTAACTTTAAGTCTTCAACTCCCTATTAACACCAAAACACATATTAAGAGGGAATTGTTAAATAACTATCCACGTAAAATCTATTGCTAGTCTAATAAGCTATACGATTATCTACATAGCTTGTTAGACTACCTTACGCTGAATAACCGAACGATTGGTGAATTACGCCATGAAACACTGAGGCCCGTTATTATCAAATCGTACGGAAAACAACCTTAAGTCTGGATGTTTTCCGTTTTTAAGCGGTTCCAAGGAAACTGAGCCAAAGCTGCTTGGCAGCGCGGATACCCTACTCCTGATATTGTTCAAAAATGAATGAAAACTCATTCAAGAAAGATTCAATATCTTGATGGTCCGATTCACTTAGTGGGTAATCCGGCTTTCGGCAGTAATTCTTAGCTATAATACCTCGCTTCACCAATATCGCCTTTTCTACTGCAATGATGTACTCGCAATGAGTCATCCACTTACTAATGTATCTAAACAGCAAGGTGTGAAGAGCTTTGGCTTGTTGCAGTTCACCGTCTTGCCATAGATGGTAAATGGCGGTGTATATCTCGGTAAACGAGCAGCCCGGCATCACGCCTTTACCGCCGGTTTCGAGCATATCTAACATATACAAACCAGCGTAGCCGTTCATGATTATCGCATCGGGCAGTAACGAAAGTAGTTGCTGTGAATAGTTTACTGGCGGATTACACTCTATTTTAAATACCGCGTTTGGGTAACCATCGGTGATGGCTTTCATATCTTCTGGCGTAATTGGCAGTCCGGTTTCTGTTGGGGCGTATTGGAGCAAAACTGGAATATCAACCGCTTCAAGCACGCTTTGAATATGGTAAATAATGTGCTCATTACTTGGGTTCAAAAAGAACGGTGGTAATAGCATCAAACTATCAAAACCTTGTTGCTGGTACTCTTTTGCCTGTTTCACAGCTAGTTCAGTGGCATGCTCTGTTACCGAGACACAGCTAAACACTTGAGATTGCGCCGTAATCAACTTAAACCAATAAACGAGCTCTAGTCTCTCTTCTTGATTCAGCTTGTAAAACTCACTAGCAATCCCAAATAAAGTTAAGCCATTACATCCAGTTTGAACCAAATGCTGAACCAATCGCTTAAAGCTCTCAATATCAACTTCACCACTTTCATTGAACGGCATAGCCACAATAGGATTAACACCGTAAATATCTTGAGGTTTAAGCGGTAAAGATGGTGTGTGTGTTGAAGCTAAAGATGTCATTTCAAAATCGCTCCGTGGGCAGCGGAAGAAACGCGTTCACGGTACAAACGCAGAAAGCCTTTTGGTATTTCTTTATGTATCCTTTTCCATGTTGCTCGGCGCGCCGCGATTACGTTTTCATCAAGTTCTAGAGTAATCTCTCGCTTAGTGAGATCTATGGTGATCACATCGCCATCTTCAATCAGTCCAATCAAACCACCTTCGTAGGCCTCAGGTGAAACATGGCCGACAAAAAGTCCACGATTGGAGCCTGAAAAACGGCCATCCGTAATTAACGCACAACTTTCTGATAATCCCATGCCTTCAAGCAATTTCATTGGCTTATACATTTCAGGTAATCCAGCGCCACCCGTTGTACCTTCATAGCAAATCACCACCACGGTGCCTGATTTAATATCGCCTCGCATAATGGCATCTATTGTCGACTGCTCAGAATCAAACACCATGGCTTTTCCGCTAAAATGGAACATGGATTTTGGCACTGCCGCAGGTTTTGCTACCGATCCTAGAGGTGACAGGTTCCCAGTCAAAACACCGACACCAGACTCAAGCATAAAAGGATTGTCCAACGGACGAATCAACTCACGGTTGGTACTGTTAGCCACTTGCGCTAGACACTCACCTTTGCTGCCCGCAACCGTTATGGCATCAAGCTCTAATAACGGCGCGAGCTCTTTTTCTACCGCCGCAACACCGCCCGCTTCAAAGAAGTCGACCATATCATATTCTGATGCCGGATAGATCGAAGCCAATAACGGAACTTTGCGGCTCATTTGATCAAATACGTCAAGATCCAGCTCACCTAAACCAGCTTCATAATAAATTGCTTGTAAGTGAATAATGGCGTTGGTTGAACCACCTGTTGCCAACAAAGTGGTAATTGCGTTGTGTATCCCTTGTTTGGTGATGATTTTACGCGCAGTTAACCCTTCGGCGATCATCTCAACAATACGTTTGCCGCTCTGATAACCCACTTCGAGCCTTTGCGGGTGAATAGCGGGAATGGTTGAGGTCTGGGCCAAGGTCATCCCCAAAGATTCAGACAAACAACACATGGTGTTTGCCGTACCATACATGGTACAAGATCCTATGGTCGGCTCGGCAAGATCTTCGATTTTGCGAAACTCTTGCTCGTCGATCTGTCCTTTGTTTTTCCAACCAATCGCTTCGGTAACTATGTTGCCATCCCAGTGTTTGCCTGCATATTCTGCGGGATACATTGGTCCACCATTAACAAGAATGGCAGGAATATCCAGCCTTGCGGCAGCCATCAGCATTGCAGGAACAATTTTGTCGCACGAGCCGAGTAGCACCATGGCATCGAAGTTATGTGCTCTTACCATGATTTCAATCGATGCTGTGATCACTTCCCGTCCCGCGAGGATATAACGCATGCCGATATGCCCTTCGGCAATGCCATCACACGGGGCAATGGTACCAAAGGTCATGGCTGTGCCACCCGCATCTTCGATACCTCGGATCACTTCCGCCCCGACCACATCAAGGTTCGCATGTCCTGCGGTCGCATTGGTGTAACTATTAACCACCGCAATAATGGGTTTACGCAATGCGCTGTCCGTATGTCCCATTGATTTATACAGTGCGCGTTTTAGCGCACCGTCGTCGTCTTTTAAGATTTCATTGTGGTGAGGTACGCACACCCCTTCGCCACAAGAACCACATGATCCGCAATTACTCATAGTTACCACTCCGCAAACGAACCATCTTTATGGGTCCAGTGTGGGTTGCGCCATTTTGGTTGAGTGAGCGCTTTGTCGTGCTGAGCTCGCATGAAATTTTCATCGATTTCAATACCTAACCCCGGCCCTTCAAGGTTCAAGCAATAGCCTTCATCAAAATCAAACACCTCTTTGTTCTTGATATAATCCAATACGTCGTTACCTTTGTTGTAATGAATGCCGATACTTTGCTCTTGAATAATGGCGTTTTGACACGTGGTATCAATATGAACCGATGACGCTAACGCAATCGCACCTAATGGGCAGTGTGGTGCCAGCGCAACATCGTAAGCCTCAGCCATTGATGCAATTTTCTTAAGCTCCGTCAGCCCGCCACAATGACACACATCCGGCTGGATAATATCTACACCACCACGTTCCAATAATTGTTTGAACTCCCAACGTGAATGGAGACGTTCACCCGTTGCAATTGGAATCGCGCCGTATTGCGCTATCTCGTGAATACAATCAAAGTGCTCTGCCAAAACCGGCTCTTCAACGAACATTGGACGCATTGGCTCTAACTCTTTCATCATTATTTTCGCCATCGATTTGTGAACGCGACCATGAAAATCAATACCGATGCCGAAGTCTTTACCCATCGCATCGCGCAAGCCTTGAACGCGATCCAATAGCGCATCCACTTTGCTGAAATCATCAATAAAGTTAAGCTCTTCAGTGCCGTTCATCTTAATCGCATTAAAGCCAAGTTCTTTGCGCTCTTTTGCCATTCGTACCACGTCATCAGGTCGGTCGCCGCCAATCCATGAGTAGGTTTGGATCTTGTCACGACACTTGCCGCCAAGCAGTTGGTAAGCAGGTACATCCAGCGCTTTCCCTTTGATGTCCCACAATGCTTGGTCGATACCCGATAACGCGCTCATCATCACAGCGCCGCCACGATAGAAAGTGGCACGATATAAGTAGTTCCAGTGCAATTCGATATCACGCGGATCTTTGCCGATCAAGTATTCCATCAACTCATCAACACAAGCATGCACAGTATGCGTTCGACCTTCTAAGCACGGCTCCCCCCACCCGACAATGCCTTCGTCAGTGATGATTTTTAGATACCCCCAGCGTGGAGCAACAATGAATTTTTCGTAGCCAATAATCTTCATAATTCAGCCTTACTTAAATAATTCAGGGAGGAAAGTAATAACGCCAGGCATAAACACCAATGCTATCTGCACAAGCAACATACTAATTAAAAACGGAATAACAGCGCGAGTCAGCTGAACCATCGACGAGCCGGTAATACCTTTTGCAACAAACAAGTTCACCCCTACTGGCGGCGTAATGAGTGCCAGCTCGGTACCCACGATCAAGATGATACCGAAGTGGAATGGGCTAACACCTAACTCAACCAAGATAGGTAGGAATAACGGGGTATAAATTAAGATTTGCGCCGCGGTTTCTATGAACAAGCCAGTAAACATGATCAGCGCAACAAAGATCAGCAAGATGAGCGTTGGACTGTCGGTGACTTGTAATATCGCCTCACCGATCATTTGCGGGATCATGCTAATGGTGAGGTAGCGAGCAAAGGCTGTCGCAAAACCAAGGATGATAATGACGCAGCCCGTGGTTAACGCCGCACGCGAAACCGTTGGAATCAGATCTTCAAACCTCATTTCTTTATGAATAAAGAAACTGACAACCAAGGTGTAAATAACGGTGATACACGCAGCTTCTGTCGCAGTGAAGATACCGGAATAAATACCGCCGAGAATGATAACAGGCGTTAACAGTGCCCATTTAGCTTCAAGGAAGGTTTCTTTGACTTTTGATAGTGAGAAGTCTTCGTCCTGACCTTTATAACCGCGTTTTTTCGCAATCAAGTACACCGCTAAGATCAAACCAAAGCCGATCATACCGCCCGGTATAAAGCCTGCGAGGAACATATCACCAATCGAAATTTCAGCTGTCACAGCGTAGATAATCATCGGGATAGACGGTGGGATTAAGATCCCGAGCGAACCCGCTGACGCGGTTAGCGCCCCTGCAAAGTGGCGGTTGTAGCCTTTTTCTATCATCGACGGCACCATCATGGAACCGATAGCGGCAACCGTCGCTGGCGATGAACCAGAAATCGCAGCAAAGAACATACAAGCGACAACGGTAACAATACCTAGCCCACCAGCGGTACGACCAACCAAACTAGCGGCAAAGTTAACAATGCGTTTCGACAGCCCGCCCTTTTCCATCACAAAGCCCGCCATGATAAACATAGGAATGGCAAGGTAAGTAAATGAATCTAGTGAGGTGAAAGCAATTTGCGCAATAAATGAGATTGGAATATCAGCCAGCAATAATGCAAATGCCGTACACATACCAATACTGATCGCAATCGGCATACCAATCGCGAGCAATACCACAAAGACAAACATGGTTATTAGGAACACATCCATTATTTGTTTCCTCGCTCATCTTCAATTTTCTTTAATGCTTCTTCGGCTTCACTCGGTGCATATTCTTGCTCGAGTTTACCAGTCATTCGGCGGTATACACGTTGAACTAATCGCAGTGCAATTAAATAAAATGTGAAAGGAATAATTGCATATATCCAACCCACTTGCCATTCTAATGCTGGAGTAGTTTGTTCTAACGCTAACGCATCAACAGAAAGTTCTAATCCGTAATAACCAACCCAAGCCATAAAGCCAGCAAATGATAAATCAATAATTGAATCTAATACTTTTTTATTTCTTCCTTTGACGACGCCATCAATAACTTCAACACGTACGTGAGCTCCACGTACAACAGCTAAACTTGCTGAGAAATAAACTAATGCAATAAATACATAACGGGATAACTCTTCAGTCCACGACAGGGAAAAATTAAAAACGAACCTGAATAATATTTGCAAAAAGCACAAAATAATTAGCATAATAAAAAGGAAAGTACTTATATACTCCTCAATATTATCTAAGAATGAATTTTTTTTATCATCCATAACAGCACCATATTTTAATTATAGGGCTGCATTGCACAGCCCTTTTGGCAAGAACTTACTGTAGCTTCGTGACTTCTTCGGTCAGCTTCTTATATAGCTCAGGGTTAATTCTATCGGCATATTTTTGAACCACAGGTGCTACTTTCTCATGCATTTCTGCTTTTACCTCCGGTGAAAGTGGGGTATAAACCAAACCTGCATCAATCATACCTTGCAATGATTTCTCATCTTGGGCTTTCACCGATACACGCATATGGTTGATCGCTATTCGAGCCGCTTGCTGCATAGCTTGCTGTTCATCGGCTGTTAGGCCATCGTAGAACTTTTTACCCACGACAAACACAACCCAAGAATAAACGTGGCCGGTATCAGAAACGTATTTCTGTACTTCGTACAAACGTTGCGAGTAAATATTGGTGTATGGGTTTTCTTGACCATCAACTACCCCTTGCTGTAAGGATGAGAACAACTCAGAGAACGCCATTGGGGTTGGGTTCGCGCCTAATGAACGGAAAGCATCAAGGTGCGCTTTATTCTGCATGGTACGCAGCTTAAGACCATCCATATCTGCGATACTTTTGATTGGGCGAACATTGTTAGTAACATGGCGGAAACCAAAGTTACCATAACCTAAACCTACATAACCCGCAGCTTCTAACTTGGAAGACAGTTCTTGCCCCCATTCACCATCTACTACTTTATTGGCAACCTCATCATTGGGAAATATAAAAGGAAGGGTTAAAATATTAAAGTCTTTAACAATGTTACCAAGCACCGCTGGCGATGGCAGGTTCATCTGAACCGCATTAAACTTGATCTGCTCTAACGCTTCCTGATCATTACCTAACTGGTTACTTGGGTAAATTGTTACAGAAATATCAGTATTTTCTTCTACATACTGCTCAAATTTTTGCATCGCCGCATACTCAAAGTGAGATTCTGGCACCCCGATACCAATTCGCATCGTTTCCGCTTGAACATGAAGCGACATTGCCATAAAGGGGACAGCAGCTAGAGCAGCAATTTTACTTAGTTTCATAAGGTAACCTTTTGCTTTTCGTATGTTATATGGACATCCAACTGTCACGATACGCTTTTGCGCGTACGCTTAACTCTGAGAGCTTTATGCCCTTCTTATATAAGCCAGACCCTAAGCCAAATCCGTCTACACCAACATCTACGTACGACTTCATCTGCTCAACATCTGCCTCAATACCGCCAGTAGGACAACAAATCATCTCAGGAGGTAATACTGATTTGATTGCCTTCACACCTAATGGCTGAATCAGTTCTGCAGGGAAGAATTTCAATGCCGTTACACCACAATCAACCGCAGTAAAGGCTTCTGTTGCGGTTTGCACCCCAGAAAAAACAACGCAGTTTTTGGCACGTGCTGCGCGAATGACTTCTGGGTTCATATTGGGTGTAACTATTAATCGCGCTCCGGTTTCAAGCACAGGCATTAATTTACCTATATTGGTCACTGTTCCTGCACCAATAATGGCTTGATCACCATACGCTTCAACCAACATTTTGATACTTAATACCGCATTTGGTGAATTCAGTGGAACTTCGATGAATCTAAGTCCATTATCAATTAAAATGCCAGCAATATCTAAAACCTCACTCGGTTGCACACCACGTAATATTGCTATCAATGGTAACTCTTTAAACCATGGATTATTTTTTAATTCTTCAGTATTCATCGTTTTCACCACTGTTATAGATTTTTGTCATACCTTTTAGAAAACATTCATCACCATCAATAACATCAAAATCAATATTAAGGTAATCCAATGCAATTGCATAATTGGATGCCAGCTTTTGTGAGCCCACCAAATACAACTTACCCAACCAGTTTGATATAAAAAACTCGTGCCCAATCAATAATCCTGAGATATATGCATGAATATAGTGCTCACTAACTTGATTAAATAACTTAAATGTTCTGGCACTAAATAATACATGATTCAACGGATATTGATGACCAATATCTACACCTTTAATAAACGCATCTTTATTAAACTCTTGTGTCGGTAAAGATTTACCTAAGATACTGTGGTTCACCAAAACAGAGTACAGCTCCCCAGTCATTACTGTTGAGTAACTGTCTATATTTCCGTTAATCCAATGCGCATTCTTACTGTGTGTGCCAAATAATATGGCTTGAAAGTCTTCTTTTATTATTTCGTTTAAACCAATGAGCTGTATTTCCTCCCCTCGCATCACTTCGGGGTTACCAAACTGATTTATACAACTGACACCAGATACGATTTTTGCCTTATGCCCAGAAAGCAGCTCCACGCTATATGTGTTATTTGCTAAGTCTTGTACAGATGCTGGCGCTTGTACGTAGGGCACTTCTCGCCAGCCTTGCTGCGAACCCACCATGCCCGCCATGATCACAGGTAAATCACCGTAGCTATCATTCCAACGACTAATCAGCAAATCAAAAACCGCTGGAAACTGTGCCTGTGGCACAGAGAGCAGCCCCTTAGCCTGATCGATCCTATCTAAACACTCCCCGCCGTCTGACATTAAGAACGCTCTAAAATTTGTCGTTCCCCAATCTACTGCAATCCAACTCGGGTTCATCTCTCCTCCATGTACGACTATGATTGCAATCTTGTAATACAAGGTATTTCATTAAAAAAAGTAACACCTTGCTGTGTTAAATCTTCTTTAGAGCAAGTGGCTATATAAACGAAATAAGCGGGTCGCTCTTTAGCGAATTAGCTCTGTCCCTTTTAGTTTTTTGACCGTTTTCTCAATCGCACCCATGATAATTTCGCGCATCTTGTCCCTCGCCTCTTCAGACTTACGCATTCTGACTGCATCCATCACTTCATAGTGATCATCCAATGCTGGTTTACTCAGCAACACATCTTTCTCTAGGGTTCGAGAAAAAGACACTTCCATTGTGGTTGTTAAGGCATCCCCCAAAGAAATCAAAAATGGGTTTTTCGTTGCCAGCAACAACTGCTTATGGAAATCGATATCCCCCGTATTAATTTGCGTTCTGTCGTTTTGCTCTACGCCTTGCGCCATCATGTTATAGCTTCGTTCAAGCGCGGCGAGGTTATCCCCTGTTGCGTTCAACGCAGCTAGCGCGGCAGCATTCGGTTCAACCATCAAGCGAACTTCAAGTAAGTGCGGAATAAAAGTGTCAGAAGCTTTGTATTCTGTCACCCAACGCAGCACATCATGATCCAACCAATTCCATTTATCTGGCGTATTTGCCACACTGCCTACTTTCGGTGTAATGGTAATAAGACCTTTGCTTGCTAAGGTTTGCAAAGCACTTCGCACTGAAGTTCTTGAAACACCTAGTGATAGTGCTAATTCGTTTTCGCCTTTCAAATACTCACCAGCAGGCGTGTTTTCCTTTAAAATGTCACAAACTATTTGGTTTATCGCTAACGTTGATTTCGCTTTTGTCATTCTTGTATTCATTTACTAATTACTTGTAATACATGATAGAGCATTAATTGAACACCTACTGTGATCTATCTTCTACTTTCTAATTACAACGGATAATTAACTAGACGAGTTATTAGATAGCAAGACCAAGATTCGGGGGAGCTTACCTAGGTTCTCGATAATACAACCTATACATCGGTCGTTTGGTGCATCCAGACAAATGCAACTAGATTTACGCTCAGTTCAGGTAGTGAGAAGAAATAGCCCCCTATTAACGGAGGCGTTGAAACGTACGTCTTTGCGTTATAACCGTGCGTGATTATTTTTACTGCCTATCCGGCAGGACTTATTTCAGATATTTTGAGAATGAGCTACTTAAACTTCACCGCAGTGCCATAAACCAGAATTTCGGATGCGCCCTGCATAATCGCACTGGTTGTAAAGCGCATATTCACAATGGCATCGGCACCCATGGCTTCGGCTTCCCCGATTGCCCGGCTCAATGCCTGTTCGCGCGCTTCGGTAAGCATCTCGGTGTAGCCGCGGATCTCGCCGCCGAAGATGGTTTTGAAGCCCGCCATGATGTCACGGCCAACATGCTTGGACTGGACCACGTTTCCAGTGACGGTACCTAAAACTTCCTTAATCTCTCGATGGGCGACATCCGGTGTAGTAACACACAGCATAAATCCATTCCTTTTAATAAAAACAGTGTTTAAATTTTTTGACTAACAGCAAACAGAAAGGTTCAGCCCTTATCGGCCCAGGATCTGTTCCATCACCCAGCTCGTATGGGTTGCGGTCTTGCCAGTTGACGGGTGGCATCTCTGCTCTCGCAAATCCCTGTCGATGGCAGCCACATGGTATTGCTGAATATGTTTCGGGTTGTCGATAAACCGGCTCTGCTCACCATCTTGGTTGGCGAGACACACTGGCGCTTCGTCGAAGACAGAAAACATGATTTTGCCCTGGCTGCCAATGATCTCTACCCGATCTTCTCGCTTCGCCGAACCAAAGTTCCAGCTTCCCGATCCCGTGATGCCATTTTGATGCACCCAGCACCCCGTTACGGCATCATTTGCGGAGTATAGTCCTTGCTGATTAACCGCAAATCCGGAGGCGTGTTGTACCTCTCCCAGCAGATAGATCAGGAGATCAAGCCCATGGCTGGCCAGATCATCGAAATAGCCGCCGGCAGCAATAGTGGCATCAGTACGCCAGTTATAGTCACCGGATAAATCAAGAGGATTAGCTGGCTTGCTCAAATGCCAGCTGACATGGCGGATATCCCCAATCTTCCCGGCCTCGAGCCATGCCTTCACTTGCTGAAAACGCGGCAGGGAACGACGATAATAAGCCACAAACAAGGGAAGCTGTTGCTGTTCAAAAGCGGCAACAATGGCCTGGCAATCCTCATGACTCAGTGCCAGCGGCTTTTCGATACAGCACGGCTTGCCTGCCGCAGCAACCTTCTGGGCATAGTACCGATGGCTGTCAGGCGGGGTGGCAATATACACCGCATCGACCTCATCATCGGCGATCAACTGGTCGGCGTCTGTGTAGTATTTTTTTACACCATGGCGCGCGGCGTAGTCCCGGGCCTTTGCTTCATCACGGCGCATAACAGCAACCAGCTCGAACCCTTCGGCTTGCTGATAGGCCGGGCCACTTTTTACCTCGGTCACATTACCGCAGCCAATGATCCCCCAACGTATCGTTTTGTCTTGGTACTTGTTCATCTTACGCTCCTTCTATGACATACAGCATGCAGAACAAGTACCTACAAATCAATCAATTACTGCACCAATATAGGTCAAAAAACGCTGCCACGACTTATAGTCGGCCTTCTCACGGTAGTTATCCGAGCCGTAGACGGTAAAGGCATGAGGCGCGCCGCTATAGACGATCATCTCGTTATCAAGCGACGTCTTTTCCAGCTCCTGGGACAAGGCGGTAAAATCACTCATCGGAATGGCCTGATCGGCTCCGCCATGCATGATCAGCAGGCTGCCTTTGGTGTTCGAGTAATCCTGCCCCTTAGGCGTTTTCAATCCACCGTGAAAGGTAACGAACCCTTTCATCTCGGCACCAGAGCGGGCCATTTCCAGCACGGCAGCCCCGCCGAAACAGTAGCCCATGGCGACGGCATTATCAGTATTGCCCCCGAGCGAGTCGGCCATTGTCATGGCACCAATGAGTAATTCCCGCATTTTATTCCTGTCTTTATACAGTTCACCGGTATGCTGGCGTTTATCCTCAACCTTGGTCGGTCTCACCCCGGCACCAAACAAATCGGCGGCAAATACCGCGTAGCCTTCCTCGGCCAGCATCTGGGCCCGCTTGACCTCGTAATCGGTCAGGCCGTCCCAGTCATGTATCAACAGTACCAACGGCGCCTTGGCATCAGGTGAAATATAATACCCTTCGTAATCTTCGCCATTGACCTTGTAGCTCACAGCACGCCCTTCCGCCCAGGCAGGAAGAGAAAACAACAAGGTCATCACTATTGTCACAAGTTTGAGATTCATCGGCTCACCTTCTGTCAGTCCTAAATTCAGCACAGCTCTTTCAGTGTAGATGATTGGCAGCAGACGAAATGAAGTTGCCGAAGCGGATATCCCCCACTCCCACCTTAGACAGAACTTACTGATATCACTTTCAAAACCTGCACCTTGGCGGTGTTTGGGTATATACCCAAACTACCTCAAGATGCAGGATTCAGAGTGAGACCAGCGAACTCAGTTCAAGGAAAATGACGGTAGGAATGGCTATTCCCTTTCAACGTTATTTGACATAGAAATGGGTTCGCTGGCTCACTCCCAAAGGGCGAGTTTACTTGGCTTCTATGCGTTGTTACCGATTATTAATTTAGAACCACTAGATTTTCTAATCGGTGCCTAGCCTACAAGCCAAGTAATTCTCGCTGAAACGAGCATCTTGAGGTTGCTTGGGTATACTATTATTCGAATAACTCAAAAAATCAGGGATTGAAATGCCAGCCTTTTCAGAATTTATCAAACATGTCGGTCGCGGTGAGAAGGGCCGTCGTCCACTCACCCAGGAAGAAGCGCGCGAAGCGCTGTCTATGTACATTGACGGGAAAGCAGATCTGCTGCAGCTGGCCGTTCTGCTGATGCTGCAACGTGTTCGCTGTGAAACCGGCGAAGAAGCCGCAGGTTATATTCAGGCGCTACGTGAGCATATCGATGACGACTGGCAAGATCTCGATATCGACCTCGACTGGCCGTGTTTTGCCGGTAAACGACGCCAGCCGCCATGGCTGCTACTGGCGGCCAAATTGCTGGCTCAAAACGGTGTCCGGGTATTGTTGCATGGTCACGCCGCAGTCGACGCGATTAAATACCAGATAGAATCAGCCTGCCCGGCATTAGGGATCAGACAAGCCAATACCCCCGAAGAAGCCAAAGTCATCCTTGCTCACGATGATATCTGCTATGTCCCGCTGTCGGCCTATTGTGAGCCTCTGGTCGATCTCCTGGCACTACGGAACAAAGTTGGCCTGCGAACCCCGCTCAATACGGTGGCCCGCGCCCTGAACCCATCATCAGCAACCTTTGCTATCCACGGTATTTTCCATCAGGGTTATGAAAAGCTCCATGCCCAGGCAGCAGCATTGGTCGGCGATCCCAATATGGTGGCCTTCAAAGGCGAGGGCGGGGAAAGTGAACGCAGCCCACGTACTGCCTGCCGGATAGCCGGTGTCTCAAGCGGGCAGATTTATGAGGAGGAATGGCCGACATTTCTTGAAGGAGCCTCGGGCAAACACGGGGAAATCAGCGGCGAGTACCTGCAGAAAGTCTGGAGTGGCGAGGTGGAGAACAACTACGGAACCCATGCCGTCGTATCGACCATGGCCATTGTGCTAAAAATGATGCAGGTCTGCCCCAATCAGCAATCGGCCCTCATTCAGGCACAGCAATGGTGGGATACCCGTCACCAATAATAAGCCTCTCAATTGCCCGCCCTACCTGCGAGAAGAATAGGGCGGGTTCACTTTATACCGCGCAAAATGCCAATCAAATCAACAATCAAACAGTGAGGTGACTCATAATATAACCAGCATCACTGGGAACGCCCCTACATCATATGCAACTATAGCCATAATTTTGTAACCAACGGCTATATTGTCATGAACACCATCTCTTTTAAGTTAATTGACTGGGAAGCTCTATCGCCCGGTCTGACCGATCTCGATAAATGGAAAACCTGGGCCGAACTTGATATGACCTGGCCTGAAGATCCGCCTGCCGCCCCGGCCAATCTGATCCCGCCGATGATGCGCCGCCGCACCAGCAGCCTGAGCAAACTGGCGTTGCAAACCGCTCTCAGCCTGACCCAGGACAAGGACATCGACTACATCATTTTCGCCAGCCGCCACGGAGAACTAACACGTTCAATTCCGTTGATTGAGGAAACGTTGCAGGGAGAAAGCCCGTCACCGACCATTTTTTCCCAGTCAGTACATAACACAGCCTCCGGATTATTCACCATTGCGGCCAAACGTCCGGTTCCGGCCGTCTCACTGGCATCCGGCGCGAACACGCTGCATAGTGCCCTGATTGAAGCGGCTGCCTACCTGGCTGAATTTCCGAGCCATACCGTACTGGTCGTTGATTTTGACGAGCCGCTCCCCGAGCCCTTCCGCGATTTTGACCATGGCAAGTACCATGGCTATGCCTTAGGGTTACTGTTAACTGGCGGTAACGACTACCAGCTAAGCTGGGAGCCCCAGAAAGCGCCAATGTCCCCTATCTATCCGCAAACACTCACGGTGATCAACCAACTGGTCGGTAATGACTCTGCCTGGACGATAGCGACCGGATCACAGCTGTGGCATTGGCAGCGATCCATTACGTAAATCACGATATACAGCAATGACTACCAACATTGTTAATTGACTCGAATTTATTGCCTCTAGCGGTTTTGAATTAAAGTCGTTATGGCACAATTTGAATGCGAAACACGTTAAATCAATAACTTAAATAAATAATCAGGAATCAGCTGGCTATGGAACAACTACATACCGAACTCAAGAAACTCATCATCAACTCACTCAACCTTGAAGATATTACCGTCGATGATATCGGCACCAACGACCCTCTGTTTAATGACGGCCTGGGGCTGGATTCAATTGATGCGCTGGAACTCGGGCTGGCTATCAAGAAGCGCTACGGCATTGCCATCAATGCCGATGATAATGATGCGCGACAGCATTTTGCCTCGGTCGCCACTCTGGCAGAATTTATCTCTGCAGCCAAGGTCGCTTAATTAGCTTTACAGCAGGAATGCCGTTAGGTAGTCACTCTCCCTGACGGTATTCCTCATCGTTATTCTTTTTTTTCCAGAACTTCCCCCAAAACATCCTGTTGATTACTTAAACAACCAAACTTCTCCGTGACAAGACTCGAAAAACACTCCCCAACCAATACGCAACCCAGCGCATAACATATACGATGATCGAACCGTTAATATCGCTATAAGCGCTTAATATTCTTACACTTAGGTGGAAAATCAACATGACTGTACATACTCAAGACTCTATCCTCTTTGGTGCCGATCGTCTGACTATCGAAGATGTTATCGACATTGCCAACGGGGCACCGGCAGCATTAAACAGCTCGCCAGAATTTACGAGCAAAATTGACCGGGGAGCGGCTTTTCTTGAGCGCCTACTAAAAGAAGAAGGAGTGATCTACGGTGTCACGACAGGTTACGGAGACTCCTGTACCGTTGCGATCCCGCCCGAGCTGGTCGACGAACTGCCACTCCACTTAACACGTTTCCATGGCTGCGGTCTGGGTGAACACCTCGACCACCAGCAGGCCCGCGCCGTACTGGCAACCCGTCTATGCTCACTCTCACAAGGCGTTTCGGGCGTCAGCCGTGACCTGCTGAATCAGATCGTGGCCTTGGTCAATCATGACATCTCACCCCGTATTCCGCAGGAAGGCTCGGTCGGCGCCAGCGGCGATCTGACTCCGCTGTCCTACCTTGCCGCTGCCCTAATCGGCGAGCGTGAAGTACTCTATAAAGATGAAGTCCGCCCGACGGCAGAAGTCTATGCCGAACTCGGTTTGAGCCCAATCAAGCTCAAACCAAAAGAAGGGCTGGCATTAATGAACGGCACATCGGTCATGACTGCACTGGCCTGCCTGGCTTACAAGCGTGCCGAGTATTTGGCCCAGCTAGCCACCCGTATCACCTCTATGGTTACAGTTGGTATCCAGGGGAATGATTTCCACTTTGACGAAGCATTATTTGACGTCAAACCTCACCCTGGACAGCAGCAGATTGCCAGCTGGTTACGTGCTGATTTGCAAGCAGCCAAGCCACCGCGCAACAGCGACCGCCTGCAGGATCGCTACTCGCTGCGCTGTGCGCCGCATGTCATCGGTGCCCTGCAAGACAGCCTGCCATGGATCCGCCAGCTGATTGAAAACGAGCTCAACAGTGCAAACGACAACCCAATCATCGACGGTGATAACGAGCGCGTCCTGCACGGTGGGCATTTCTACGGCGGCCACATCGCCATGGCGATGGATACACTCAAGACAGCTATTGCCAACATTGCCGATCTGCTCGATCGCCAAATGGCTCAGCTGATGGACTACAAGTTCAACAATGGCCTGCCATTCAACCTGACGGGCGCGACCGGCAGCCGCAAGCCAATCAACCATGGTTTCAAGGCTGTACAAATCGGTATCTCGGCGTGGACGGCCGAAGCGCTTAAACACACCATGCCAGCCAGCGTGTTCTCGCGCTCAACAGAGTGCCACAACCAGGACAAGGTCAGTATGGGCACAATAGCCTCACGTGACTGCCTGCGGGTACTTGAACTTACCGAGCAAGTCGCATCAGCCTCTCTGCTAGCCGCTACCCAGGCATTGGAGATCCGCAAACAACAGGGTGAACTAAATAACAGTCATCTGAGCCCTGCCTTACAGGCAATGCAGAGCTCAATCCTCAAAGACTTCGAAGTGGTTAACGAAGACCGCCCACTAGAAGGTGATCTGCGCTTGTTCATCACCAAGATCCAGCAGCAGTCCTGGAAAATGTTTGACTAAGTAATTACCTACTCACTTTATAGTTATTGTCGATGCTGCCATTCAGGTTGCCAGGCATAAGAAAACACCGGGCAAATGCCCGGTGTTAGTTTACTTATTCATGCGCCTTGTTCGAACAAGAGACAAAGCTATATTCTTATCTCAGCCTTATCTGGGCACTCGGATCGTCGATCGTAAATTTGTTCACCTCATCCACCAGCTCGGTCATCCGCAGTTTCACCAGCTCCATCTCTTGTTGGATATCAACAATCGTCTTTTTGGTGTTGTCAGCCATTTCCAGCAACTCATCGACATCAGTATCGACACTTTTCGCCGTTTGCGATTGCTCATTGGAAGCAGTAGCAATGCTGGCATTGAATTCCGCTATCTCGTTGACCGTCACAATCAGGTTTTCGACTAGCGACTTGGTATCAGAGACGACTTCCTGAGTCTCGTAGCTGGCCTCACGGCTCTGCTGCATATTATCGAAAGAGTCCTTGGCATTTTGCCCGATGCCGCTCAGCAACTGGCGAATATCCTCTGTCGACTGTTTGCTGCGCTGGGCCAGCGTACGTACCTCGTCAGCCACAACTGCAAAACCGCGCCCCTGCTCACCCGCACGTGCCGCCTCGATAGCTGCGTTCAATGCCAGCAAGTTGGTCTGCTCGGAGATGGCATTAATGGTATCGAGAATTTCCGACACATTACCCATCTGCTTCTCCAGTATCTCGATACAGTCGAAGGTCTGGTTCACACTCTCCAGCAATGTGGTCGTCGACGTAAATGATTGCTCACTATGCTTATGGCATGCCTCGGCATTGTCTTTCACCGAATCCGTTCCGCGCTGGGCATCGACGGTTATCTCGGCAACCTGCTCGCTGGTCTGGGCCATTTCTGTCATTGCGGTAGCAATGTTGTCGCAGCGCAAGTGAGTCTGCTCACTGGCATTGTGGGCCTGGTTGACCAGAGTCACCATCGCCACCATTTCTTTTTCTGTCTGGCTGGCCACCTGATGCGCCTTGTTCAGCGTTTCACCCAGGCTCACCGCCAGATGGTCAAAATGCTGGGCAATTTCACCAAACTCATCCCGATTTCCATCCGACAGACGAATAGTCAAATCCTTATTTGACGCCATCTTGTCTAGCTGTGCCGTAAAGCTCTCGACCCGACGGCGCACATTGTTCACCACCCGAATGGTCAGCAGGATCAATGGCAGCACAATCAGCAACGTCACGGCGATATATACTATCCGCATCATGCTGGCATCGGCGCTGTCCTGAATAGCCTTGTCATTGATGTCCGCTGCTAGACTGTCACGTACCTTTTTCACCATACCGATACGCTCTGTCGCCAGCGCAAACCAAGCCGATGCTTCAGGCCCGTTAACCGTCGACAGGTTATTTTTCTGGGCCAGGTACTGCTGCTGAATATCCATCACCTGTTGCCAGGTTGAGTTACGGGTAATTTCCTGAAGTTGCTTAAGATGCTCACCGGTCAGCAACATCTTCGCCTGTCTTAGCGCATAGCTTTCCGCTTTAATGTAGGTTGAGATCTGCGCATACCTGTCTAGCGTTGATTTTTTCCCTGCGAAAGTACCATTTAATGCTCCTCGCGCCATACCGGCCTGCTCTTTGATAACCAATAAAGACAGCAACCCTTGTAGCTCTTGCTTGAGCTCACGGTTACTCACCAGCGACATCACAATCGCTAGGTTATCCAGCGACAAACGGTTCACGTTCGAGTAATACGCAAAGGGAGAATCAACCAGATTAAGGCTGTCTACCTGAGAGCGAATATTTTGCCGCTTGTCCAGCTGCGCCTTGACCTCGCTCAGCAAGGTCGATACCACGGCAGGATCCAGACTTTCAGGGCGAAACGCCAGCAAGCTATTGTAGGCATCATCTGCAACATCACGCTGTTTTTGCAGAGCGTCACGCTGCTTACCTTGCCCTTTTGCCGCAATCACACCGGCAGTAAGCCCACGTTCAACTGCAAACTGGTGCGCGACATTATCATAAAGGTTAAACAGCGCTACCGTTTCCTGGGAAAGCTCGGCATTAATAAGCTGTTCATTGGCATTTTTGATTTGTATCCCAATAAAAATAAGTAGCAAAAGAGTAGGAATAACGAAGACGGTAATCAGCGTCGTTCGAATATTCAGAGCACGGGTAGGGTTAAACATGATGCAACCTTAACGTTATAATTATTTTCATTTCTTATACAAAATAGCAAAGGCAACAACTATGCCAAAATGCTTTTAGCGCATACTATAAGGAATTATGACCCAGCTCAAATCATCCCTCTTGGCTTCAGCAATCCTTTTCAGCAAAATTCTGTAAACCACTTATAAAACAGATCATTAGATGTAATACATATGCATATTTAAGCTTATGTAGCACATTATTTATCAATACAGGCGAGTATGCAATGTAAGTCAGTGCCCTGAGTCTATAATTTGCATGTTAACACCGAGATAAATCAGTGTTAAAACACCATAGGTGAAAGCCATATAAATCATCAATGGTATGAGCACCCGCCAATACTGCGCTACCTGCAACAAGCTAGCTATAGTTTGCCGCTGTTTTAAACGCTCAATAAACCATCAACACGCTGTGACATTTACCATAAAGTTACCCACTGTTTTTGTGGATAAACTTATTTATCATATAAAAAACATAAACTTATCAATTGCAATGTTAATAATGGGATTTTTTTATCGTTTGTCATGGAATGAAATCATGCCACTCGCAGTGCACAATCAACCGCTTCGACTATTGAGTCAACACACAGAAACGATCCCTTGATCAGCTGCTCATCACTAGGCTGATACTTGCCTGTTTTCACCAAACACGCCTGCAGCCCAGCATTCAGCGCCCCTTCGACATCGCCGAATACGTCATCACCTACCATCAGCATCTTATCTGCCGGTGCTGCTACTGACCTCACAACCTGGGCAAAGAAGTCAGCCGATGGTTTGCCTACAATAATCGCCTCGGTAGCAGCGGCATATTCTATCGCCCGGATAAACGGCCCAGCATCAAGGTGTAGCTTTCCGTCTGACTTGAAATAACGGTTCAGACCGATACCGATGAGCGGCGCCCCCGCATGACACAACTGGAAGGCCTTATCCAAGGCATGATAGTTAAAGCCTGATTCGGCATCACTGATAAACACAGCATTAGGATCGGACTGATCGAGATCGGCAAATTCAGATCGAATGTTGTCATGAAGCAAGCAATACGGGCGCCAGTGATGTTGCTTGAGCAATGCTTGGGCTGCCACTGGCGCAGTAAAAATCTGTCCCAACTCCAACGAAAAGCCAAAGCGAATAAGGTCACGATAGATTTGCGTGCAGGTTTTGCGGGAAGTATTGGTGACAAAGCGCACCTCGAGATCACTGGCCTGTGCTCGGGAGATGGCTTCTACAGCGCCGGGAATCACTTGCTCCCCGTCATACAGAACGCCACTGATATCAAAAAACAGTGCCTGATACATCCGTCGCTCCCTTTCCTTTAGGGTAAGTATAGCCACGGCCGCTGTTCGACTACACTTAAGCCATCCCAACCTGTGGAATAGCACCGACGAGTAGAAACATCACTCAGGAGAGTTCCGCTATGCTATCCGATCAACAAGGTAATCATTTATCAGGTGCAACACCGGAAACGGTTGAGCTCTACAATCAGGCTGTCACCGCCTTCAACCTTTATCGAGGCGACCCTTTTGCCCTGTTAGACAATGCCACCGAACAGGCCCCTGGATTCGGGATGGCTTATATTCTCAATGCGTATCTGTATGCTATGGCGACAGAGCCGGCCGCTAATGCTGCGGCTCAACAATACCTTGAGAAAGCAAAAGCGCTCTCACTCAACAAAAGAGAGTACTCCCATATTGCCACCCTGAACCAATTGCTCAGCGGCAACTGGACCGCTGCGGCCATCGCCCTGGATCACCATAATGCCGCGTACCCGCAAGATCTTGTTGGCTTACAAGTTGGCCATCTGATCGACTTCTACCGGGCTAATGCCAGGAACCTGCGCGATCGTATGGCCCGGGTATTAAAGCACTGGTCTCCAGAAATTCCTGGCTACTCTATCGTACTTGGCATGTATTCGTTTGGCCTGGAAGAGTACGGCCATTATGCCCAAGCCGAAGAGACTGGACGACAGGCTATTGCACTAGAACCCTTAGATTGCTGGGCACACCATGCTGTTACCCATGTCATGGAGATGCAAGGGCGGGTCCAGGACGGTATTGGCTGGATGACGACCCGAGAGCCTTACTGGTCTGGCGATGATAACTTTTTCAAGGTTCACAATTGGTGGCATCTGGCGCTCTATCACCTGGATCTGGGCCAGCCCGAAGCCGCACTTGCACTCTATGACGGGCCGGTTCGCAAGGGTCCCAGCAGTGTAGCCCTGGATATGGTTGATGCCTCAGCACTGCTATGGCGACTGAAATTGTCAGGCTGCGAGGTGGCAGACCGTTGGCAGGAACTGGCAACAATGTGGGATAAACACGCCGATGGCAAACTCTACCCCTTTAATGACTGGCATGCTGTGATGGCCTATCTAGGCGCCTATCGGCATGACGAAGTCGAACGGCTCCTGACAATCTTCCGGCAAGAAAACACCCCACGAAACGAAGTGGAGCTATGGGCACGGCAAATCGGATTGCCGCTAGTTGAGGGATTCAAGGCATTCTGGCATGGTGACTATAAAACCGCAGCAGATCAACTATACGCTGCCCGCTACATCGCCAATAGCTTCGGAGGCAGCCATGCCCAACGCGATATCATCGACTGGACGCTGACCGAGGCAGCTTTGCGAGGCGGCCTGACAGATCTGGCTGAAGCCCTCGCCAACGAGCGTTTGGCACTAAAACCCCATAGCGTTATGAACCTAAGCTTTCTTTCCAGAGCTTCATCTGCCCGGGAGCACTAGCGCAATAGAAAACCCGAGAAACTTGTTTGAGAGAAATACAATGCCGTCCAGTGCGGGACGGCATTTACATTCAGGCGCTTTAATGGAGAGATAACGTTTGAAGGAACTTAAAACTGCCTGCTTTCGTGTTAGTCTTCTATTTGAGGAGAAAGAGGCACCAACTGGCTAACCCAGCCAATAACGTGTAATTCGGGCTCTGAATCTGGTTCTAAATGTGTAACGAAAGGACCAACCGACACTCGCTCTCCTTTTTGCCGAGCGTCATCAAGTGCCTGTTTATCTTTCACACTCCATTCTGCGGCCAACTCAACATCAATAGCAACCAACATAGAGGTGGTTATAAGAGGGATAACCCCTGAATTAATATCGAAATTTCCACTAGAAAAGTAACCTGCATTCTGTCCTTTGATAAACCATCCATCTAACTTGAATACTTCAAAGTTAAGCCAAGGTCGATTTAAGCGTACTTCCAGATATTTAAACTTAATGGATTTCAGCGATGTGTCTTTATCTATTGGCACTGACAATCCACTTCCGCTTTGTGTTAAAGATGAGAGAATATTGGTGCCGCCTTGTAAAACTCGATATGGTCCATCATCAGCGTCTTCTCCTATCAGATCTAACGTGATTTCACTAAACCGTTCTGGATCACTCGTATCATACCAATCCACGGGGGTGGCATATACCGGATACCAGGAGTCAGGGATCCCATCCATATTGGAAAAGTCAGACGACTCATATGTTCTTAGGGAGTCAGATATTACACTTTCCGTATATTGTTCATCGTTTCCTACTGATGAACCATGCAGCAAGTTACCGTATACGGATGAAATCCTATTCAGACTATCTGAATAGTACTCAGAGAAAGTAGGAATAGTATTAGCTAACTGAGAAAATGCATACAGTGATGTAAAGCTCCCATTAGGATTAATACTTGAATGCGCATTTTCATATGTTTTTGGTGACAATGTCATTGGAAGCGCATTGAGCTGTAATATAGGTCTATTATCGATCTTGATATTACTGTTAGAAAGCCGACTTTTACCGACTTTTTCCATCAGCATATTGCTCTTTGCCGTAGGCATAACAGCAGGAGGTTGAATACTTTTTCCTAATTTGCTTGTTAGGTTAAAAGACAAAGTGTTCTCCCTTTTTGTCGATTAAGAAGGTGACCGATATTAAATAATACCAGTCACCTTCCATAGTTTTATCGTGCACTTATGCGCTAATTAAATAGCAGGTGCTTCAGCTTCAGTTGATTCCTGCACAGGTGCATTTTCTGGCGGGCTAGCTGGTGTAATTTCACTAACCCAAGCGATGATTTGAATACCAGGGATCTTCAACGTACCACCATCGAAAGTCGACTTATGGTAGTCTTTGGATGAACTATGTGAATAGCTGCCACCCACACTGAATGGCCCCCATCCAACACTAGCCTTGGTGGAAATGGAATCTTCTACATGTTTTTTGTCGTCTGAACTCCAATCTGCTGTGATCTCTACATTACGAGCAACAACAAACCCTGTTGGGATCAAAGGTAATATAAGTTTTTCACTGGTAAGTTTACCCGTTGATATACCATGAATATCCGTCATATTCGTATACCAGTTGTTCAACTTAAAGATAAGATCATTAAGCCAAGGGCGGAAAACGCGAACGACAGCAATTTCAGCACTTAAGTCAAATTTACTTGCGTCCATATGTGAGTGACTTTCCGCATGATGTCCGCTGGCACTGGCACTACCGCTCCACAATCCCCAACTTGCAGAACCACTTGCCCCCCAATCCGTCGCTTTTGCACTGGCGGTCTCTTCTAAGTAATCGCTCTTAAGTGAGAAAGCTGTGAACCCCGACGCATTCGGATCAGCAAAGTCCGCAGGGAAAGGATAAGAAAAGTACCACTTACTGCCATCACCTGTTGATGATGCCATTCCTGAAGACATAGTTTTTTGAGCATCACGAATTACATTACCAACCGCATCATTAATGGCTGAAGCTAATACCGATAATGCTTCCTCCACCTGAGCAGCCCCCTGAGCACGCCAAGTATCATATGTCTGATTGACGTTATTGCTTAACATTGGCTCATTCGCCTGCCACTGTCGCTGCTGAGCAGGATCGGATAAATCATAACCGAGGTATGCCGTACGATACCCGCTCACAGCTGTGATATAAGCTGTTTGATTTTTAAGGTAAGTCTTGTATATCGCCGAGTTGTCTGTTTGAGTTGTCTCAGCCCCCGTGTAGTCCTTAATAGTAGATGTGGTGTTAAGGTAGTTATAAGCCTGCTTATACTTTTCTTCTTGTTCAGGATCTGGCTTTGTCGTTGAATTAGCGCCATCGACAATCGCCTTATAAGTTTGCGATATCAGTGTTGAAGATGGAGAGTAACTCGAAGTCTGAGATGGCATTTGATCAACAAGGTTGGCAAATGTCTGAGAAGCTCCTAGGTCTCCCGCTGGATTCGTTGGTGAAACTAAGTTTGTGAAATCTTTTGGATTCAGCGCCTGATTTTGTGCAAACTGGAGAAATGTATTCTCACTGGTAAACGCATCATTTTGCTTACCCTCAGGTGCATATGTGACAGCCTGAAAAAGCCTGTCATACAATGTATTGAGAACCTTTGTTTCTGTTGCTTGATCCATTGAGCTGTTCCTTATATTTGACATTTTATTTATGATTAACGGATTTCATTCCGTTTAAAGTGCTAGCTACTCCTCAAATCAATACAGCCCAACGATTGCTTCAAACACTACATAACCCATGTCTAACATGAGCCGCTCTCTCAGCAACAATTTGAGGGGATATAAAGCACTTAACCTGGCCGTTTACCCATCAAGAGTAAACTGTCTGACGTTCATGATTAAACGTAGAATATAAAACAAGATGCACAAGGTAAGGGATGTGATTTCCATCGCAACATTTGCCATTTAGCGATATAAGCATTGGTGGTCAGACCACGCTTTTCGTCACAAGCTAAACCATAGTCAAGGCACCTACGATAGGAAAATGAAGTTCATACACTTTTCCTATCAATAAAAATGCCGCCCATGACAGGGCGGCATTTGATAGTTCTCACCTGGCGATAGCTGTTCGCTCGATTACCAGATCTTAGAGACGTAAAAGTCATCCCCCCTTTGGCATAGGGAAATATTGAAACAAAGTTATGCTTCAGTGTTATGGTTTCGCTAAAATGCACGCATGTAATCCTGACAAGGGAAAAATCGTGAGTTCCAATAAGTCTTTCTCCGTAATGTTTTCTCAAGCCGTTGGCAGTTCCTATTTTCGTATTGGTCATGATCATTGGCACATTGAGGAATTACTTTCCCTGCAACACCTCTTGCTGTTAACAGCCCCAACAATCAAAGAAGGATTACTTTGGTGGAGCAAGTCGGTGTCATTGTACGACCGTTCAATCTATGTTGAACCAACCTCCCGATTCGACGGCCTATCGCTACACTTTCAATCACGAACAAACACTGAATTGCCTTTGTGGGTTCACTACCTGACCCAAGATTTACTCGAGCACATCTCCTCATTTACCAACTTAACGCATACTTGGCAGCAAACCCCCAGCAAACGCAACTCTTTAATTCGCAGCGAATACGGAGAGTCGCTGCTATTGCATTTTGACCATCAAGAGATTCAGGTTAATGCGACCCCCGATCCCAAATTATTTTCTCTCGCCAAACAGTTTTTTTTACTGCTACAGCACGTCCGTATTGAGAAAGAAGATCTGGTCTGCCGATTGAAAAAACATATCCATGATGACATCCGTTCACCTTTACGTTTATCCGACTTAGCCGTTCATCTCGGCTTATCACCCAGAACACTGCAACGGCGCCTACAGGAAAAACAGATCAACTTCACCACACTGGTTGATAACGAGAAAAAATCCATCGCTTTACGCCTGCTTGCCGATACACAAATTAGCGTTTCCAGTATCGCAAACCAACTCGGTTATGATGACCCTTCGAACTTCCACCGCGCATTTCGAAAATGGTATCCATTTTCGCCCCAAGTGTACCGTGAGCAATGCCGAACCAATCGAGTCATCCAACAAAATAATCCCATCAGGTTGCACTATGCGACAGCCGTGGTCGAATCGAGTACAGGCAAACAAGGCCAAAGTGGTCGAGTCTGGATTGAAGTTGATAACATCGCATTTGAAAAAAAAGTAGCGGTAGAATGTGAAGACAGAGATGGTGTCTGGCGCCGATACCCGGCCTTTTTTGATTACTTTCTGGCTGATGGCATCGAACTTTGGTCAACGGCAAATCTACCTGTGGCCCATCCATTGCGTTTTCGCTTATGTTACGAAGTCGACGGCAATCAATTCATCGATGATAACCTTCAACGCAACTTTCTTGTCGACGAGCCTATGTTGTTAGGTCATCCGATTATTGTCGTTCCAGTCCTTGTCGTGGTTCCCGAAATGAACGGTTTTCGTGTTGTTATACAGCTAGCATGCCGCCTGCCAGATATTGAGACCATCCATTGCCATATTGATACTCAAGAAAACAACCGCTGGGCAATGACAAAATCGGCCCAAAACCGTCACTTTTCATCGTGGTCTCTATCTACATTTCTGACCGCCCCCCCTCAGAAATGTCATTTTGAATTCATTTCACAGCAAGGCGAACATCTACGCTGTGATAATTACCAACAAGGCTACCTATTCACCTCACCGCTGTCATAGCCACATTAATGATAACAAGCTCAAAATTATCGTCAGATGACACGCCACAACCAATAACTTGGCGCGAAGTGACACTCTCATCGTATTAAATTTCCATTACTGTTTACGCAGATTTGTAGACGGGAAATTTAAACGTGAAACATAAAAAACATAATCCATTGAATAGTATTAAGTTTTTGTCATTATCGATAGCACTTGCTCTTACCGGTTGTCACTCAGACAGTAAGGTCATCGAAAAAGACAATAACACTGTGGCGCCAGTTGATAGTCATATTGCATCACCTGACTGGCAAGAGCAAATCATCTACTTCTTGATGATCGATCGATTTAACGATGGTAATAGCCAGAATAATGACCAAGGCCAGAATGAATATGATCCGGCATCAGACAAGAAGTTCAGCGGTGGCGATCTACAAGGCGTAACCGAGCAACTTAGCTACATCCAAGATTTAGGGGCAACCTCTATCTGGATCACTCCCCCGGTGGCGAATCAATGGTGGGATGCTGAACAAAACTACGGCGGTTATCATGGCTACTGGGCGCGTGATTTTCAGAAAGTAGACGAGCATTTCGGGGACCTAGAAGACTACCAAGCGCTTTCTCGTGAAATACACAGCCGAAATATGTTCCTCATTCAAGACATTGTAACCAATCATGTCGGTAACTTTTTTACCTACGATAACCCGTACAATTATGATGCTTCAAACCCTTGTACCGGTTTTCGTCTCATTGATAGTGCATTGGCTGCGAACCAACCCCTACCATACCCATTGAATCAGAATCAGTGCAAAGACGACGGTACAGGTAGTTATCATTGGACACCAAGCATTACCGATCACAATAATCCGATACAAGAAAAAACATGGCAACTCTCTGATTTGGATGATCTCAACACCTCGGATCCAGAAGTCAGAAAATACCTAAAAGAAAGCTACCGCAAATGGATCAAAGACGTCGGTGTAGATGCATATCGAGTGGATACCGCAAAATTTGTCGATCACGATTTCTGGAATGACTTTTTCCACAGTGAAGACGGCGTCTTATCGCAAGCCAAAGAAACTGGTCGTGATAATTTCCTGACCTTTGGTGAAGTCTTTGAAGCCTCGACACCGTACCAGACAGAAGGCGAAGAAAAAATGCTCACCTATATTGGTGAGAGTGGCTCTCCGGCACAGTTAACATCTGTTTTAAACTTCCCTCTGCAGACCACCATGACCCGTGTCTTTGCCTCAGGCCAACCAACGGATTATTTACGCTTTCGTCTAGAACGTATGATGGAAATGTTCCCTAACCCTTACATCATGCCTAACTTCATCGACAACCATGATATGCCGCGCTTCTTGTCCCAGGCTAGCCCGGAAGATATGCAGCAGGCTTTGATCACCATGATGACAATACCCGGTATTCCGGTTATCTATCAGGGTACAGAGCAAGCCATCGTCAACAGTCGCGACAGTATGTTTAACGGCGGCTACCGTACAGACGGTCAACTTGCCGATTCTTTCGATTCAGACAATAAAATGTATCAATTTATACAATCACTGGCCCAGCTTCGGACTGACAACAAAGTCTTAACGCGAGGAGAGTTAAAAGTCATCGCCAGTGATAAAGCGGGAGCCGGTATATTCAGTTTTACTCGTCGTCTAAATGATGATGAAGCGTTCGTTGTCATGAATACCTCTTCATCCCCTATGTTGTTAAACCAGCTAGATCTAGACCAAGGTGCTGGAGCTGTTTTTGAACGGAGAATTCAATCCAACTGGCAAGCCGCACCAGAAACACTCACAACCAATAGTCACGGTGAAGTCAGTCTTGAACTCGCACCAAAGTCCGCAGCGATTTATTTCAAAACAGCCAGAGCAGGTAATGCCGAAACCCCGAAGGCAACCGTCGAGCTAAATGACGACTGGAAAGATACGGTAATAACACAAAACACCGAAATTACCGGGACAGCAACACCCAATGCGATGTTGAAACTGGTCGTCGATGGTAACTTGGCCGTGGCAAAAGACATACCTGTTGATGCTAACGGAGATTGGAAAACGACAATTTCAATCCGTCATTTTGCTATCGGAGAACAACAGCACCGCTTTGCGATATACTACCCAGAAGCGAAAACCGGAACAAAAGATATTGCGTTTACTTCTGATCTGTCATGGGCAGACACACCCGTAAAAGTCATTGATGATGCAGGCGATGCCCAAGATGGTAGTGGCGGGCCATACGGTTCATATTCTCTACCCACAGACCCCTCTTTCAATAAAGATAAGAACCAACTCTCGATTGAAAAGGCAGAGGTTTATACCGTTGGCAGCAACGTTCGCTTAAAAATGACCATGGATAACGTCACCAACAGCTGGTTACCGCCCAATGGCTTTGATCATGTCGGCTTTTCTGTTTTTCTTGGCTTGCCCGATGAAAGTGAAAAGGGCTTAACCACTCTGCCTAAGCTTAATGCCGAAATGCCCACGGGCACTTGGAACCGAAACGCCGTGATATTTGGCTGGCAAAGCTCAATTTATAATTCAACCGGAGCAGACTCACAAACATGGGGAGAAGCAGTCTCACCCGCCCCTGTTGTCTCGGTCGATAAGGCTAACAGAGCCATTTATCTCGATTTTGCCAGTGATGCGCTTGGCCGCCCCGATTCGCTAGACGGTATCAGTATCTATGTCACGACATGGGATATCGACGGATTATCGGCCGTCTACCGTCCGCTAGATACTCAAAAAGGACCGTGGAATTTCACTGGTAACGATAGTTCAGAACCCAAGATTTGGGATGACCTCCCCGTCATCACTTTAAGTGAGTAAAAATTAGAAACCTCTGCTATCAGATAAGAAATGCCGCCCCTGACCGGGCGGCATTTGATAGTACTTCTTTGGCAATAGAAGCTTGGTTGATTACCAGATTTTAGAGACGTTAATCGTCACCGTATCACCGTTTTCAGACTGATCGGCCACCTGGAACAGGATGCCGTAATGCGGCGTCAAACGGCCTGTCGCAGGGCGAAGCGGGTTGGAGTAATCTTCCCAGTCAACGAACATCGGATTAGCAACAACGTATGGGTCGGTCAGTGTTCTGCCTTCCCTGTCGACAAGATCGATTTGCTGCCCCGGCTTGCTGTTGAAAGCCGCATCACGCACCTGGTAGCGCGACGTTGCAGGTGTGCCGTCACTCCAGATCTGCGGATTACGGTCAGCATCAACCACGCCTAACCAGCCTTCGCCCGGATGCGAGGCAACGCCGTTGTCAGTATGCGACGTATCGACATACCAAACCATCATACCGGCATCAAACGTCATGATGTGATTATTACGGTTGATCCGGCTCAGCCCTAAATCGACACCTTTGTGCTGGCGCCACTCGACAAGATAATAGTGCTCATAATCAAAATTACCGTCATTAAGTTCGACACCGGCATAGGTCACTTCCGGATGCACGCTTTCAGCATCTAGCAATAGGGTATTCTGACCGTCCGCTGCAACAGTGATGTTATCAACCCAGAAACCGTTCTTGATCAAACCGCCATCTGTCATGTACTGAACGCTGATCTCAACCTGCTGTCCGGCAAAAGCGCTCAGATCGAAGGTTGCATCAGTCCAGCCATCAGACTTGCCGGTAAAACCAATTCCGAATCCGATTTCATTCGGATCATTGCTGGTTGTGATCGAGCCGGCTATTGGCTGACCATTAACCAGGATCCGACCATAATCGAAATCATCTTCGATATCGTAGTGGATCTTGAACGACAGAGCAGCTTCAGCCACCGCACTCAGATCAACAGCAAAAGACATCGCATTGTTCAGGTTATTACCTCGACCCGAGTAGAACGAAGTGGTGCCGATCGGCGATATCAAGTTAATGCGCTTCGGTGGCAGATTGACCCGCAGATAATCATTATTGGGGCCTTTCATTGCAGCCTGATCTAGCACATATGGTTTCGGTGTTGCCGCCAGTTCTGCAAACTCAATGGTTGCACCGTGGAGCCAGTTACCCCCTAGAGAGTTTTGCAGGAACTGACGCGCCCACGGGCTAAACCCTGTCGGCTCTGTCCCCGGGATCAGGCCAGCCCATGAACCGGATGACATAATAGACCAGTAGGAAACAGGCTCTCCCGGCGGCGTGCCGTACTCATCCTTGCCATAGACAGTGTCATATTCATCAGGCAGACCCAGATCATGACCATACTCGTGCGCAGCGACTCCCGCAGCGGCATCAATTGGCTGGATGGTGTAATCGTAGGCTGCCATTAACCCGCCCCAGTTCGGTACGCTGGCTTGGGTACCTTCAATGGCAAACACGCCACCCAGATTCCAACGATGCGACCAGATAGCATCAGAGCCCAGGTTACCGCCACCGGCTTCCTGCCCGACACCAGAATGGAAGATCATGATGTGATCCACCAGACCATCTGCTTCGCGATAGTTACCGTCCCCGTCCAAGTCATAACGATCTTCAAGATCATAATCTGCCAGGTTAACTGCTGGATCGGCAGCAGCCGCAACCAGAGCCTCACGTACCAGTGCCCGGGCATTAACATCATTATTGGAACCCTGTTGCGCACCATAGAATGCCGCCGGGTGCTGCGCCTTGTACCAGCCGGCCACATCTCCAATCTGGGTATAGGAGCCACCACTTTGCTGGTTATAGAACTGCACCATGGAAATCAAGTTCTTGCCGTTACTGCCGGTATAACCATCCGGACCGAAGAGCATGTCCTGATAATGGCCTGGAGTATAGTCTTGGTAATAATTCGACGTTTCTTCCGGCGTCACCTTATTCGCCGGGTAATCAGGAAACTCAATCAAAATAGCTAAGATTTTGTCCTGAACCACAGGGCCATTCCAGGCATTATCCGAGCTAACCGCAGACTGCCCAGCCCTTTGTGTCTGGCCCGATGCCTGCTGATGCCCGCTGCTCATTAGCTGAAGCAAGCGATCTTTGCGCTTTTGCTCAAACTGAACCAGCTCACCCGGTTCACCGCTATGAGTATGGTTCGCTTCAAGATAAAGGTGAAGGGCTTTTACCGCCTCCGTTTCATTGGCATCCGCCGGAATTTGCCCACCCGCTTTGAGCATGCTGATGAGCTTATCCTGATTGACGATACCCAGGTCAACAGAGTGATTATGCTTATGTGGCGCGCCGATAGCAGTAGCAGAAATGCCTGCCAGCAGTACACCGAGCGCTACTTTATTTAGCGCACTGCGAAAAACGCTGAATTGAGTGATCATTATCTAGTCCTTTATGTAATGAAGACAATCGTACGCAGCGTCTTGCCAACCAGGCTGAAATACGCTGACTGCGAACAAATGCTTTTTCGAAAGTACTTGATATTGATCTTTTTTTTCAAAGCCTTACACAGAGTTTGCGATGAATCAGAGAGTTTTTATGAACTAGAATGTATCTTTAAATCAAGGTGTTAGCAAAATAATGCATTATTGTTAGACAATCCCGCAAAATAGAACACCAACAATTCAACCAATCAATATAATTAATCGCAAACAAAGCAACGGATTATTAGTTATTGATTCTGAATAATTATTGCGACAGGGAGACTCACGCATAAATCAACACACAGTAAACTGTTGATTTATAACAATAAAGCACCATCTCCCGCGTGAGCAAACCACAACAACTTGTTATTAACAAAGAGGTTTATTATCTTCAACGAGCATCAGGTTGCTTCAGTCCATTATGCTGATTTTGTTTACATTTTTGGCGAAATCTCAGCAGAGCGGCTTTTCGAGGCACTCGACATTTTTCTTGAGGGAACAAACAAAAACATTTACCTCATCGCGGGTAGACAGATATATCTTGTTGCCCTTAAACCCTGCGTACAGATGACGATGATATTGATGTGAGCTCTTAGATGTTCGCGAACCGTATTCCGATGCCCACTTAAGTAACTCCTGAAAATTCTTTTCAGCCAGTTCACTGTCCAATTGCTTTGAACTCTCCGAACCTCTCAATAACAACGATTGCTCACACACAGGCCAATCAATATCGAGAAAGATTAGCGTATCGGCTACAGGTGCTAATTGTTCGGCTAATGCGCCAAAAACGCCTTCGACAACCCAGCTCGATTGTGCGGAAATCTTATCTAACTCAAGATCTATCGATTCTTGAGAACGTTTTTGGTTATACCCTCCCGGCTCCCACACAACGCTATCCAAATTCACTTCTTTGACTTGCAATAATGATGACAAACGGGACGACAACCAGCTCTTCCCCGAGCCAGAATTACCAATAATTAATACTCTTTTCATGCTTATACCCAACGATTCACTCAACCAAACAGGCGGCTCAACTGCCGTCTGTTTAACCCTATTATTGTGTTTACCAACTTTGGTTTTTCAGGCTCAAATTTTGTTCCAGAAAATCAAGGAAGACCTTTAGCTTGGCCGGCTTAAATGCCTTTTGCGGGAACACAGCATATACCCCGTGCTCAGGCAGATGGTATTGTTCCAAAATCGGTACCAGCTCACCGCTGGCTAATTCAGATTCAACCAGAAAAAGCGGCATTTGGCAGATCCCCACATCATCGAGCATCAGCTGCTTGAGCACCTCGCTGTTGTTAACCTGGATATTGCCCTCTGGCTTGATACGCTCTAGGCCATTTGGGCCATCAAAGACCCACTCCATGCCAGCCCTGAAGTAGGAGTAATATAAACAGTTATGCTGTTTAAGCTCGGCCAGGGTTTCGGGCGTACCATTTATTTCCAGGTATCCCGGTGACGCGCAGACTACACTGCGGCACGGCGACAGCTTGCGGGCTATCAGGTTCGAATCCGACAAGGCCCCAATCCGCAGCACCATGTCCACTCCTTCTTCCACCAAATCAACCAGCCTGTCATCCAGTGACAAGCTCAGTTTGATATCCGGATATCGGCGCAAGAACTCACCGAGCAGAGGCGCAATATGGCGTTGGCCGAATACCATGGGAATACTGACCTTCAAATGCCCTTTCGGCGATCCCTGCAGGCTGCTGATCGCATCCTCTCCTTCATTGACCAGCACCTTGGCCTTTTGGATATAGCTGTAGTATTGCTCTCCGGCTTCGGTCAGGCTGAGCTTGCGCGTTGTCCGTTGGATAAGCTTGACGCCAAGGTGGGCCTCCAGCGCACTAATCCGCTTGCTCACTGCCGACTTGGTGATCCCTAGCTGACGGCTTGCCTCGGAAAAGCTGCCCAATTCAACCACTGCCGTAAAGACCGGTATCGTAGAAAAAGTATCCATTACCACTGTCAACCTGAGAGAAACAAAGAGTTCAAAATATATCGGGTTATCAATAATAGGGAAACCAAATATATTACTCGCCAACAGAAACTCGTTGGTAAATAACATGAAAGCTCATCCACTTAACTTATCTCTGGCGCTTGCAGGCGGGGTAACACTTGCCAGCATGATAGCTATCAACAGTGAACTTGCAGCGTACAGTTCCCCTGTACTAGCCTCATGGTTTGCGCATGGCATAGGCGCGATAACGTCCTTGCTCGTATTAATAACAGCGTCTCTATTAGCTGGAAAAAAGCTAACTATATTGCCAAAAGTCGGGACGCCTTTCTGGGCCTATCTGGGCGGCATACCGGGCGCGTTTACTGTGGTTCTGGCGGCAATCACGGTAAACAGCCCGCTCGGGCTGTCAGGCTCACTGGCACTCATTATGGCAGGCCAGGTGTTGTTCGGTCTTGTCTGTGACGGCTTTGGCCTGTTTGGGTTAACCAAGCGTCCATTAACGCTCACTGACGGCATAACACTGGGGCTCATGGCGACTGGCTGCCTTTTGACGTTATTCGGTAGGGGATAATAATGACAACATTAATTTTTCTCGCACTATTAAACGGCTGTTGCATCAGCTTCTGCAGGATCTTGAATGGGAGGCTCAGCCAAGGCGCCAGTGCCTTTACCGCCTCGCTCTGGAACCATGCGGTGGGCTTTATTTTTCTCAGCGTTGTGGTTTATTTCACCGCCTCCGAACCGGTTGGGTCGTTAGCAAATGCACCGGCAGCCACCTGGCTTGGCGGTGTGATCGGCGCTTTGTTTGTCGCACTCAACAGCTATGTATTAACAAAGGTTGGAGCCACACTGACCGCGCTGCTGGTTATCGGTGGGCAATTGATCACGGGTGTTATCTGGGAAGCTGTCAGCCATGGTGCCGATCTCACACAGGTGGCCGGCGTCATGTTTATATTGGCCGGGGTTGTCGTGGCCAAGTTCGGAAAGATACCAAGCTTCAAAAGCAAGCATATTTAAAATATTTAAACTACTTCTAGGCGAGAGTTAATACTGAGGTTGCCTGCTAAAGCAACTGAGTTTGCATGGAGGGTAATACACCCGGGTACTTACAGGCGCTGGCCGATGATCGCACCAGCCCCGGACTGGGGATCGCAATGAATTCAACATGGAGCATTCATTGATTACTTCGCCGACTATTTTGGCAATCCAACCTATTGCTGCCTTAGTTTTGCTCAAATGTACCAGTGCTTTTAATCATAACGGATAGCACCTCTTGTGAGTCACTTTTAGTGTTATGACTGGATGACAAAATCGCTTTCGTTCTTTCTAACCTTGCTAACAGACTTTCCGTTTCACTTTCAACTTGCTTAGACATCTCGGGAGTTGTTTCTTTTTTCATAGCTTCTTTCCAAAAGAGTTTTTGAACTATTGTGAACGTCATAAACAGAGAGGCAGGTTATATATATTGCCCATACCCCCTTACCTGATTTGAAGCTCATAGTATCTTTAATTATTATTGAACAAAGTTATTAACTATAAGATTTTCTGATATGTATAATTTGGAACACCTTAGAATGTTGGTCTGGTCCACCGAAGAAGGATCGTTTTCTGCCTGTGCAAGAAAACTTGGAAAAGCCCAATCAGCCGTCAGCCAAGGCATTTCAAACCTGGAAATAGATATCGGGATTCAGCTGTTTGACAGAACAACAAGAAAACCAACCTTAACGGAAGACGGCAAGCGAATTTATGCCTACGCCAAATCGGTTCTTGCGCTGACCGGTGAGCTTGATAGCGTCGTTAAGGCAATTCAAAATGAAGAAGAACCGAACCTACGTTTGGCATTCGATAACGCATTGTTTACCAATAAACTCTCCAGCATTCTGGGTGCGTTTTCCCGACAGTTTCCCAAGACACAAATTGAACTTCTATCTGTACCATGTACCGACATCGCCGAACTAGTTGTAAATAGACAAGCAGATATTGGCATCATGTTTACAACTCCCCCTCTTATTCAAGAGCTGGAGTATTGCTATATTGGCAGTCAGCCATTTTGTGCTGTTTGCCATCCGGAATCAGCTCTTCTTCTCAATGAGAAGGTATCCATCAGCCAGCTAGTCAATCACAGACAGCTTTACCTTCGCGGTATTTCAGGTGACGGCCTGATGCATTTACCAAAAATCTCCCCTGATATCTGGTACTGCAACGGCTTTGATATAACAGTCAAGCTGGTTGAAGAAAATTTAGGCTGGGCTTTTTTACCGCTTCATATGGCAAATAAGGCCATTACTAACGGCAATCTTGCGACGTTCAATTTTGAACTCGACGATAAGCCCTGGATGATGCCCGTCGATCTTGTCACCCACAAAGGCATAAAAAAGGGCGTCGCTTTTCAGTGGCTATTTGAGGAGCTAAAGAGCCTTGTTTGAGAATTTTCGAGAGGATCCTCATCAAGCAGGTAAGGAAATTCGGTAAGCCTTCATATAGACAGGATTCACGCAAGCCATTGCCAACTGAGATATAGATTAGCAGTACTTGTTTGTGTTGATAATCAAGGGCAATAAAGAAACAGTTTAAAGGTTTTATATATAATTAGATGTTCAATGACCTAACCAAGCAAATTGCTAACTGACAGATTCAGCAAAGAGAATCCGTACCGTCACGCCAGCTTCATCAGTGTTATTCTGCAGGCTCAAGCAAGCATGGTGGGCTTCCAGTATCTGCCTGCATAAAAGCAGCCCGATGCCGGAACCTTGCTTTTTCGTTGAATAAAAAGGAACAAAAAGATTCTCGGGATTACTGATCCCACAGCCATTATCGACAATCAGCAGCTCTGTACCGTTTGCCACCTTGTTCCAAGACACAGTGACCACACCTTGCTGATCGCAGACCGCTTCGAGGGCATTCTTGAGCAAATTGATAATAACCTGCTCAATCTGCACTCTATCTAGCATCAAGGCAACCGAAGGAGATGTGACTAGCCGAATTCGCTTATCTGCCAGCAGTGCCATACATCCAGATACCAAGCTTTCTAACTGAACATCAGCCTTATTAGGGGCTGGCAAGTGAGTTACATGACGATAACTCTTGATAAAGGCTTCCAGACCTTTTGCCCGTTGGGAGATCAATGTCAGCCCCTCTTGCAAGTCCTCATCTCCCAACGGCGCCGTTTCGGTTCGTAAAAAGTCACTGATGGTCGAAATAGGTGTCAGGCTGTTATTGATTTCATGGCTCAGCACCCTGAGTAAATTCTTCCACGCCTTAAGCTCTTCTTCCCGCAGCAACAGGCTGACATCGGTAATAAAGAAAAGCTGCTGGCGTTTTCCCTGATCGTAATAGTACTCATCAACCAGTTGCCAGCGGCCTCTTTTAGCCGGAAAGGCATAATCAACCGGCGAACGGCGATTCTGCTTAAACAGGGTATCCAGCCCAAGCTGCACACTGGACTCACCCACCAGCCCTTCTGGCAGGGAAAACAAGAGTTCAGCCTGCGGGTTCGCCCAGGTAATTTGCTGCTTGCCATCAACAGCAATGATTGCCACATTGATATTTTTCACCACCTTTCGCAGCAATAAAGGCGTGGATTGCTCGACCATTTGCTGATGGTGAATACGGTCGGCCAGCTCATTAATGGCCTCTGCAAAATTCCCCATTTCATCGTCATACTGATATCGGGCTCTGTGGGTACAGTCTCCTCTGGCTATCGAGTACATAAGATTGCTGTACGAGTTCAGCCTTTTGCTCAGCGTCTGATAGACAGAGCGGCTCAGTAACAAGGCAATCCCAACACCGAGCAGCGTCGCAATAACGATGAGCGGCGCGGGGATTGCGTAGCTCCACAACAACCAGGGCAGCATGATCAGCCCGGGAGCAGCCAGAAGGGTTTGCACCAAGACAAACTGAGAGAAAAAGCTTTTATTTTCTTTCACTTACAGACCAAACTTATCCAAACGACGATAGAATGCGCTGCGACTCAATCCCAACGAGCGACAGGCCGCCATCACATTACCCTTGTTGGACTTCAAGCGCTGGGCGATGACATCTTTTTCAATCTCATTCAGTGTCATCTCCTCAAAACCAGGGGAACCGCTATCAACCTGAGGGGCAATATCCCCCATCAGCATCAAGTGCTCTGGCTCAATCACACTGCCAGCAATCAACACGGCCCTTTCGATGGTATGGCTAAGCTCCCGCACATTGCCGGGCCATGAATAATCCAGCAATGCCCGCAAGGCCTGAGGACTGAGTTCAGCATTGGGCTTTTTGTACTTTGTCGCCGTTTGGGCAATAAACTGGCGACAAAGCTCAGGGATATCTTCCACTCGTTCTCTGAGACTTGGCAGCCTCAAAATAAGCGTATTGATCCGATACAGCAAATCTTGCCTGAAGGTACCATTGACAACCATGCCATTGAGATCGGCATTTGACGCGCAGATCAGTCTGAAATCAGCTTGCTGCGTCTTGCTCGCCCCAAGCTTTTCAAACTGCCGTTCCTCTAACACGCGTAATAATTTCGCCTGCTGCGAGAGCGGTACATTAGCGATTTCATCTAAAAACAGCGTCCCTTTGTCTGCGAGTTCAAAACGACCAATTCTCTCTTCCCTGGCATCGGTAAAAGCGCCTTTTTTATGGCCGAACATTTCGCTTTCGAACAGACCCTCATTGATGGCGCCCATATTAACGGATACAAGCAAGCCGTTCCGGCGTGACGACAGCTGGTGAATATAATTAACCAGCAGACTTTTTCCGGTGCCGTTTTCGCCCAACAGTAATATACTGGCATCCGTCGCTGACAATTGATGGATCTGAGAGAGCAATGCCTGCATCGCGGCAGAATGGGCCACAGGCTGCGTCGGGTGATTGAGCCCCAGCTCTTGCTTTAGCAGCTCATTCTCTTCGGCAAGGGTACGCGACTTACGCTTTTGATCCATCAGCTGGCACTGATGCTGCAGTACTGACACCAAGCGCTCATTGTTCCAAGGCTTTTCTATAAAGTCGCCAGCCCCTTTTTGCAAGGCGGCAACGGCCAGTTCAATACTGGCCCACCCTGTCATCACCACGATGGCGAGGTTCTCATCAACGGACTTTAGCCTGGGAATTAGGCTCAGCCCCTCCTCACCCGACGTGGTGTCTTTATCGTAATTCAGATCCATTAAAATAAGATCGAATTGCTCTGTTTTCACGAAATATTCAATTTCCTGAATATTATTTGCAAATGTTAACTGATAATCCTGATGCTTTAACAGCATACGTAAGCCAGCAAGTATTCCGGCATCATCATCAGCTATTAATAACTTTTTTTTAGTCATAGCTTTTCCTCGGAAAAATACTTCCAATCTTATTCTTCACGTAATGCAATTGCTGGCTCTAGCCTTAATGCTCGTTTAACCGGAATTAATGTTGCTGTCATAATCACAACTGCGATCAGGCAGGGTATAAGAACAAAAATCAGTGACATCGTCATCGTAGAACCGACAAATAAATACAGCACTTGATAACAAATAAACAGGGCCAAGCCTAATCCTAACGTGACACCTATCAGCAGTTGAATAAAACTTTTTCGAATAAAGAACAAAATTACCTGCCCTTCACTCGCCCCCAATGCACGCCGAATACCTATTTCCCTGACCCGCTGAGAAATACTGTTTGCCATCACGCCGTAAATACCCGTTGCAGCCAATAACAAAGCAACAGCGCCTAATATCACAAACAACCTGGCACCGAAAACCATTCCGACAATTTGCTTATCAAGCAAGCGTCCATATTGCATGACCATTGCCAGGGAAACATTCGCATCAAGCTCACGCATTATTGTATCAATACTATTCAGCAGCTCTCGGCTGCTCCCATCATAGTCAATCACTGCGTAATTAAATAGGGTAGAAAATTGCGAATTAGGTAAGTAAATAGAACCGAGCTGTGAACTTGGCAAATACGGTGACCCATAGTCGATATGCGAAATCACACCTATTACTGTGGCAACATGGTCATCTGAAATGTCTACAAGATGAATTTGTTTACCGAGAGGAGATTCGTTTGGCCACAGCTGTTTTGCCAATGAATCACTGATCACCGTAACACGCTGGCTCTCTTGAGTGTCCCGATGATCAAATAACCGCCCATATAATGGCCGAATACCAAATGACTCAAAGAAGTTGTTATTGGTGCTCACGGTATTTGCCAGCACTTTCTCCAGCTCATACCGGGTATCCATTGCTTTGATAGTGCTCGCCCACGAGAAAATACCGGGCGCCGACGAGCCCAACGCTATATTCCTCACTTGCGGCAACGCCATTATCTCTCGTTCGACACTGCTCAGGAAACGGTATCGCTTACCAGGGTCTACGTAGCCTTCCCACGGCATATAAATGTTAAAACTCAACATCTTATCTTGGTCGAAGCGCGCGCTGGTTTCAGCCGCATTCTTGCTGTAACTGATCAACATAGAGGCAACAATCAATATAAACACCGACAGGATAACTTCGATACTCACCAATATTCGGCTAAATCGCCCGGTATAATGATTGGTCGCCCCCCGGGAGCCATCACGCAGAATTTGGTTAAAGTCACGGCTGGTTGCTTTCCAGGCCGGCAAGAACCCCGAGATAAAAATAGTCACAATCACGACCACCACTGTCGCAATAACGGTGTCGCTATCAAGTTTGAAATCCCACCAGTAAATGGGTTTGGTAAAGCTGGCATTTGCCATTATTGACGTTGTCAGATCCAGCGCCCAGGCAGCAATAAAGAGCGCGAAAACAGCACTGATCACACAAATGATAATGCTCTCCCACAACATTTGGCCGATTAACCTGAACCGTGGTGCCCCCAATGCCATTCGGGTCGCAATTTCTTTGGCTCTTTCTGCCGACTTCGACAGCAGCATACTGCCGACATTAATACTCGCAAGGAGCAATACCAATACGCTGACCCCGAGCAAGGCCCATACCGTCGGCATCATCTGCGGCGTAATGGCCTGCACCTGAAAAGTATCGACATAAGCACTGGTGCCATGGTTAGTTTCCGGGTATTTTATCGCCAGTGACGCCATGATACGTTGCACATCCTGATTGGCAGCCTCTATCGACACACCATTTTTCAGACGGGCAACCCCGGCTAACGTAAAGCCGCTATCACGCTTGATATATTTGACACTAACAGGCAACCATAGATCGGCCGTCCCCGGAAATTCATACCCCTCAGGCATCACACCGACGACTTTCTTTCGATGGCCGTCGACATACAATACTTCCCCGATAGCATCAGCCCGTCTGGCAAAGCGTTCCTGCCACATGGTATAGCTGATGACAGCAACCGGTTCTGCTCCCTGCGCCATATCCTGAGTGTTGAACACCCGCCCGAGCACCGGTTTAACCCCGGTGAACGAAAAGCTATCCGCCTCAATCGCGATAACATGATTTCGCCGGGCCTTGGCGTCCACATCCACATTCGCCAAATAGTAGGCATACAGAACAAAGTCCTCGAACGCATTATTTCGTTGCTTGATTTCCAAGGCATCGGCTTCCGGGATCCGCCCACCTATATGCCGCATCCCGTTTTGAAGCTGGTCTATCACCACTACCTTGTCACTATCTGGAAAAGGCAGTGCCTTCAAGGCCAATGTGTTGATAAAGGAATACATATATATGCTAAGTGCCAGCCCGGCGGTCATGACCAGTAAAGTAAACAGCGAAAACGCCGGCGCTTTCATCAACAACCGCAGCGCATACTTAAAATCTGTCCACATCTTCTATGGCTCCTACGCTACTTTTTCTGATTGCTGGCATTTAATATCAACCAATTTGCCATCGAACAGTTCAATCACACGATCAGTTAACAGCGCACTGGCCGGATCATGGGTCACCATACAAATCGTCGAGCCATCACGGTGAAGTGCCTTGAGCAACTCCATCACAATGGCGGCATTTTTCGAATCCAGGTTACCGGTTGGCTCATCGGCAAACACAATCGATGGCGAGGCGACGATAGCACGGGCAACAGCCACCCGCTGCTGTTGACCACCGGAAAGCTGACCGGGAAAATGCTGCGAGCGATGGGCCATATCAACCTTAAGCAGGGCATCGTCCACTTTTTTCTTAATCTCTCCACGCTTAATGCCACGACGATAGGTAAGCGGCAAGGCGACGTTTTCCTCAACGGTTAAATCGCTGATCAGGTTGAATGACTGAAATATAAATCCCATCTCCTGATTTCGAATAACGGCTCGCTGGGAAGGTAATACTTGGGATATATCTTTTTCTTTTAATAAATATTGCCCCTCCGTATTACTGTCAAGCAAGCCGAGAATAGAGAGCAATGTCGATTTACCGCAGCCAGAAGGCCCGGTAATTGCCACGAATTCCCCGACATTAATACTGAGGCTAATATCGGATAATGCATGGGTTTCTAGCTCCTCGGTATAAAACACCTTGGTCACGTTATTAAGTTCAATAAGAACATTATTTCCCTTCATTTCTGTTCCTTAATAAATATTAATTTCCGCATAGCTTTGCCAAGGTGTGGAGTCAGACAAAATAACCTGATCACCGGGGTTTAACCCTTCTTTAATTTGAATTTGTGAGAGGGAGCCGGTTCCGAAATAGACATCATGACGAAATGCGCTTTTTCCGTCCTCACTGAGCTTATAGACATTGTTCAATTGATCTGCCTTGGCATAAGTAGGGCGTCTTACAAATAGCGCCTGATCAATTTGTTCGATGGCAATCTTTGCATCGACAGACAAATCGGGCCTGGCATCGGCAGGAAGAGGTTGGGTGAACATAATGTCGACTTTGACGATACCGTCATTCACTGACGGGGCAATCCGGCTAACCTTTCCCTTGATTAAATTGTTGCGGGTATCGACGGTAACGGCCTGATCCAAGCTAACTTGCCTGACTTGTGTTTCTGCAATATTCACTTGCGCGTAGAGCTGATCTTGCTGACCAATCAACGCCAGATTAGTACCGACACTGACTCGCTGCCCCAGTTCCACAGGAATATCTTGCACCACACCGTCAATAGACGCCGTAATCGTCAATGCCTCGACATCCTCGACAGCCCGGCGATGCTGCTGATGCAGACGCTGATAATTAGCCTTGGCGGCATGTATCTGCGCCTCGAAATTCTGCCGCATCTTCTCAAGTCGCCGGACTTCTATCTGCCACGCCTGCTGTTGCTGGGCAACATCCAGCTGAGAGCGCTGGTAATCGATACGGGAAACGGTGCTGTTGCCAATAGTCACCAGCTCGGTTTCGGCATCCAGCTTAAGGGCATTTTTGTCGTAGCGCATCTTGGCCGCCAGAATCACAGTTTCCTGATCCAATAGCTTAGATTCAAGCAGCACCCGATCTGCCAGATGTTTGGCCTCCATGGCTTTCAGCTCCCAGTTCAACTCGTCAACCCGCTGCGTCAACTGTGGATTGACCATGACAATAAGCGTCTCGCCTGGCTTCACAAACGTGCCCGGCTTGATGTTCAGCTGGTCAACACGCCCGGCAACACGGGATGCCACCCATCTTTCATGAAGCGGCAACAGCACACCAGGGCCGCGCACGCTGACATTGAATGAGCCATATTGAACTTCACCGATGATCAGGCTATCGCGTTCGACATTAAAACCGGCGTATTGCTTGTTTATCTGACGGTATCCCAAGAGTGCCATCACACAAAGCAGGCCCACGGCCGGTAGCAACAACCAGCGTTTAAACCGGCTTCGCTTCTTTCTTACTCTGTCCATCACCATCCTCCTATGCACTGTAGAGCACAAAGCAGGCCAGTTTTTAAATCATTGTTTTTAAATCACTTTGTATTGAAAGGGAGCGATAGTTCGACAATAAGTGTCCTGATTATGGGACAGGGGCTTCCCGGTAATGGGACGGGTTGAGAAAGATGGATATGACGAGAAAAATAAAAAGCCGCACCATTGCAGTGCGGCTTGGATTATATTTCTTTTCACCTTAGTCTACCTACTCAGCACACATAAGGTGTTACGATGGACCTGTTGCCATCATGAGGCTTCGCCACTCATTACGTTGAGTATGCCGTGTCCGATACAGTCACTTCTTTAAATCGGACATCTTTATCATTTGGCGAAGAAGTATAAATATGTTTTTTGTCACTTAACCAAATTGTAAGTCACTAAGCAATAAAGCACTTAGCTTTTCGCTTTGTTAATGTTGATTCACATCAGCACCAACACGAAACTTGCACCCTTGAGCCATATGAATACAGCTTAATCCTCCAGAAGCTAAGCAAGAAACAGCTCATCACAAGCTTCATATTAAATATGGTATGAAAATCTGCTTTTCGCAAATTCAATTTCCAGGAAAAGCTGTTTAAAACGTGACCTGCAGCACTTATTGACCAATTTCAATATAGCGCTTTTTGCCGCCAATCTGGTGTAAGATCCACCGTTACATCACACAGTCTTAACAGAAGGGATAAAGGCTTAATGATCGCAATTGGGAATGCGCTGAGACACGTGCCGACAGCTCAGGCTGCGCTGGCATTGGCAACAACGGGAACGGGCCTTGCCTGGTCACTGTTTTTACCGGGCAGCGGTGAGGTGATCCGCGGTTTCTGTGCATTTATCGGCGCATGCCTGCTGATGCCCGTACTCCTGAAGTACCTGTTAAGCCCGCAGCGTTTTATCCAGGATCTTCGCCATCCCCTCTACGGTAGCCTGATGGCGCCAGTGACCATGACCATGCTGGTACTGGCTGATTATCTGTCATCTATTCATATCGAGAGTGCCCGCTTGCTCTGGTATCCGGCCCTAATGCTCCATTTTGCCATGCTGATCTACTTTTTCAGTTTCCAGATCCGCCGGTTCCGCCTGACCAACCTGTACCCAAGCTGGTTCCTGTACCCTGTCGGCGCCATCAGCGGCACCCTTGCCGGCCCGCAGCTCGGACATACCGAGTTTGCGATCACCATGACCAATACCTGTGTCGGGATCTACTTTGTCATGTTGCCTCTGGTACTATACCGGCTCTGTTTTGCCGGACGCCTGCCCCGCCCGGCCCGGCCGACACTGGCGATTATGGCCGCGCCTGTTAACCTGTCCCTTACCGCCTACCTGCTTAACGTCGAACAGCCGGATCCGGTGCTGACCGGTGCACTAGCCGGTGTCGGCATTACAATGACCATTTTGGTCTACCTGTGCTATTTCAATTTGCTCAAGCAACGCTTTCAGCCTTCGCTGGCTGCGGTCACCTTCCCGTCAGTCATTAGTGCGGTGGCTATCGAGCGCCTGACCCAGTGGCTGGTCATCGATTTTCCTCACTGGGCCTGGCTTGGCAGACTGGGGTTGTTTGAGCTAACCGTCGCGACCGGACTGGTCATGTGGGTGGGATGGAACTATATCGGGTACTACTGGCCGAAGGCTAGGTTCTCCAAGCAGCCTTCAACCTAGTGTCTTGTTGTTACTGACACTGAATGCAATGTGAATATACCCCAAGTCAATAAAGACAAAAAATGGGACTAGACGACTGGTCTAGTTTGCTTTACTCTTACCGACATGAACGCACAAACGAATGAAACTCGCCAACATATTCTGGATACCGGTTACGCACTTATCGTCGCCAAAGGGTTTTCGAATGTTGGTCTGTCACAGTTGTTAAAGCATGCCGAAGTACCAAAAGGCTCGTTTTATCACTACTTCAAATCCAAAGAGCAGTTTGGTGAAGCCTTGATCCAGGACTACTTTGCCAACTACCTTAAACGGCTTGATACCTTGCTGTTCAGTGGTCATAACGGCACCGCTTATGATCGCCTTATCAGCTACTGGCAGCGTTGGGTAGATGTTGAAGAAGGTGTATGCGGTGCGCAGAAATGCCTGGTAGTCAAACTGACAGCCGAAGTCTCTGATCTGTCCGATCCCATGCGTCTGGCGCTGCTAGAAGGGGCCACGAGTATTATCTCGGCTATCCGCCAGTGTATTGATGACGGTGTGAAAGACGGCTCCATCACCATCAGTGATAGCCAGGAGACCGCCCAGCTACTCTATAACCTATGGATTGGTGCTAGCTTGATGAGAAAGCTCACACAAGATCAAGCAGGCCTGGAGTTGGCGATGAAAACAACCAAAAACCTATTGGCTGGTGAAGCCGCCCGCTAGGTGACTAACGAACTCTAAACCCCGTCAGTATGATGACGGGGATTTTTTTAAATCATCACTAGACGACCGGTCTAATTAGGTAGCTATAGACCAATCAAAAAAGCTGAAATTCAAAAGGAATGTACGATGACAGATACGCAAAATACCAACTCACGTATTGTGTTAGCCTCACGACCAGTCGGTGCCCCGACTCCGGATAACTTCCGTTTGGAAGACATTGAAATACCCGTCCCGGCGGACGGCGAAGTATTGCTTCGCAGTGTATACCTCTCGCTGGATCCCTATATGCGCGGGCGCATGAGCGATGCCAAATCCTACGCCGATCCTGTTGCCGTTGATGATGTCATGGTCGGCGCAACAGTGTGTCAGGTTGTCGAGTCAAACAACCCTGAGTTTGAAATCGGTGAGTGGGTGCTTGCCTACACCGGTTGGCAGAGTTACGGCATCTCCGATGGCGAAGGCCTGCTTAAACTAGGAAAACAACCGACCGCCCCGTCCTATGCATTAGGCATTATGGGCATGCCCGGTTTTACTGCCTACATGGGCTTGCTTGATATCGGCCAGCCAAAGCAAGGTGACACGCTGGTAGTCGCTGCGGCAACCGGCCCGGTAGGTGCTACGGTTGGCCAGATCGGCAAAATTAAAGGTTGCCGGGTGATCGGAGTGGCCGGTGGCGAAGAGAAGTGCCGCTATGCCAAAGAGGTGTTGGGCTTCGACGAGTGTATCGATCACAAGGCGGCGGATTTCGAGCAGCAGCTTCAGGCTGTCTGCGACAAGGGTATCGATGTCTATTTTGAAAATGTCGGCGGCAAGGTCTTCGACGCGGTGCTGCCATTGCTCAACACCGGAGCCCGCGTACCGGTCTGTGGCTTGATCTCCCAGTACAACGCAACTTCGCTGCCAGATGGTCCGGACCGTCTCTCGATGCTGATGGGCACACTGCTGATCAAGCGGATCAAGATGCAAGGATTCATCATTTTTGATGACTACGCACATCGCTACAACGAGTTCGCTCAGGACATGAGCCAGTGGCTAGCCGAAGGAAAAATCCAGTACCGGGAGCATTTGGTGCAAGGGCTTGATAAAGCACCGGAAGCCTTTATCGGCCTGCTGGAAGGCAAGAACTTCGGCAAACTGGTGATCCAGGTCAACCAGCCACTATAAGCAAGGAATAAATCTATGATTAAGCTGCATCATCTCAATAAATCACGTTCGAAACGTATTCTCTGGCTGTTGGAAGAGCTAGGGCTTGACTACAAAGTTGTGCCATATCAGCGCGATAGCGTGACATTTCTGGCACCGCCAGAGCTGAAGACCATCCACCCTCTGGGCAAATCGCCGGTCATTGAAGATGATGGTATGGTGATTGCCGAGTCCGGGGCGATCACTGAATACCTCATCGACAAGCATGCTGCCGGACAATTATCGCCAAAAAAGGGTACGAAGGAATATATCGAGTACTCGCAATGGATGCACTTTGCCGAGAGCTCTGCCATCCTCCCGTTGTTACTGAAACTGTTCATCGACAAAGATGGTTGCGAAACCAACTTCCTCGCCGGTTATGCCGATGCCGAGATCGCCAAGGTCATCAGCTATTTTGACCAGTCACTCGAGGGAAAACGCTACCTGGTGGCCGACAAGCTCACCGGGGCAGACATTATGATGTCCTTTATTGTCGAGATATTAGCGAACAACAACACACTGGGCAGCTTCCCCAACATTGCTGCTTACGCCAAGCAGCTCAGCACCCATGCCGCTTTTCGCAAAGCCGATGACATAGAGGCCAGTCACTAGCACTGCCTTCAGACAACAGAGCGGCCCCGAGTAATCTCGGGGCCGCTTATTTATTTGAGCTAGTTTAACGTTCCTTGCAAATCCCCTGCGCCTATCACTCCACAATCCTGTCTCACTCGCAAATCCTCCTTTTTAAGGCATAAGCCAAAACGTAAATATTCTTATGTCTGCATATTCTTTCTTCAGCTTATAGCCCAGCATTCTATAAACAAATCAATCACTAACCTTTTGTTAATATTCTAATTTATCAGGAGACAAACATGATAAAGGAACTTAAGCTCACCCTTGCTCTGTTGTTTGTTTTATTCAGTGCTTTATTCAGTACTTCTTACAGTAACTATGCCCTTGCGGCAAAAACAGAACTACCGGCCCTGAACGCCCTCCCCGACGCGACCTCTATCTCCGGACTGTCTTCCGGTGCCTTCATGGCAGCCCAGTTTCACGTCGCCTATTCCGAAAAACTGGTCGGGGCCGGAATAGTTGCCGGGGGGCCGTGGAACTGTGCCGGCAACAATCCGTTTAGCAACCCGTTCATTACCCCGATACTGACCGCCACCACGACCTGTATGAATCCCTGTAAAGGCAGTATTGTCGGATGTCCGTCCATGATGTATCCGAGCAGTGGTTTTCTGGTCGATCTCGCCAAGCAAACCGCCCGTATCGGCAAAATTGATCCTGTCGACAACCTGAAAGATGATAAAGTCTATATATTCTCGGGCGCCAGTGACGAAACTGTCGTCACCGGCGTAGTCGATACCACGGCGGAGTTTTACCAGAAACTCGGTGTCGGCGATGACCAGATCCTCTACAACAACCGCGTGGATGCAGGCCATGCCTTTATCACCACAGATCAAAACGATACCCCGTGTAGTAAAACGAAATCACCATATATCAACGATTGCGACATTCCACAGGCCCAGCGTATTCTCAAGCATATCTATGGCACTCAGAAGCCTGCGGCCAAAACACTCACAGGTGAGCTGATTGAATTTGATCAGAGTGCCTTCTTTGACGACCCGCTGACAAGCATGAACGAAACCGCCTTTGTCTATGTGCCGGAAAACTGCCAGAGCGAGCAATGCAAGGTCCACGTTGCCGTGCATGGTTGTGAGCAAGGAGTCTCAGTGATCGGAACCACCTATGTAAAAGAAACCGGGTATCTGGAAGCGGCCGATACCAACAGTACGATTGTGCTCTTCCCCCAGGTTAAAAAATCATCGCTAAACCCCATGAATCCGAAAGGGTGCTGGGACTTCTGGGGCTACAGTACCAATAACTTGCCACCGTATAACTATTACAGCAAAGAAGCGCCACAGATGGTTGCCATCAATAAAATGATTGCCCGCCTGATCAGCCAGCCGGTGAAGCTGACTCAGAACTAACCTTCCTTATATTGAAACGTGGAACACTAAAAAAGCAGTATCGGGCAATCGCTCGGCACTGCTTTTATTCCAGGTCTTCTGACATCTCCCACCCGCCACAACCTGATATGAACAGCCGCTCGAGAAACGGATTGAAACCCGGTTGCAACCTCCAACCAACGACACAAGCGATTGAATCAATTGATATATTGTCGGGTTCAGTAGGCTATTCTCTATCAGGAAAATATAATGAAGCATATTGTTAAACCCCTCATCCTCGCCGCCGCGGCATCGACCTTCTCCATGTCTGCTCTGTCGGCAGAAATCAAAAACGTTATCTTTATGATTGGAGACGGTATGGGGCCGCAGCAGGTCGGACTGTTGGAAACCTATGCCAACAATGCTCCCAACTCCATCTATCAGGGCAATAGCACTGCCCTGTATCAGCTTGCTCTGGAAGGTGTGGTCGGCTCCTCATTAACCCACCCGGATGAGGCCATTGTGGTCGATTCAGCATGCTCGGCCACAATGCTGGCCACCGGCCTAGCTACTGCCTCGGAAGTAATTGGTATCAACGCCAACGGCGACCATGTCGAAACCGTACTACAGAAAGCCAAACGGCTTGGAAAAGCAACCGGACTAGTGTCGGATACCCGCCTGACACACGCCACCCCGGCCTCTTTTGCCGCGCACCAACCACACCGCTCGCTCGAGAACGATATTGCTGCCGATATGCTGGAAACCGGCGCCGATGTGATGCTCTCCGGTGGCCTGCGCCACTGGCTTCCGAAATCAACCAATGACAAAGGGGCGGTTTACAAAGAGCTGGCTACCATTACCCGGGGAGACGTCAAGCTCAAGTCCAAACGCAAAGATGAGCGTAACCTGTTAACGGAAGCGCAAAGCGACGGCTATAGCCTGGTCTTTAACAGGAAGATGCTTGAAAACTCAGAAGGAGATAAGTTACTGGGGCTTTTTGCCAACTCGGGCATGAATGACGGCATAGCCCATAGCAACTCAAAAAACGATCCCGCCCGTACGCAGCCGACGCTCAAGGAGATGACAGAAAAAGCCCTGGCAGTGCTGTCGAAAGACGAGGACGGTTTCTTTCTTATGGTCGAAGGCGGCCAGATTGACTGGGCAGGGCACAGAAACGATGCCGGACGCATGCTACACGAAATGATCAAATTCGACGAAGCCATCGATTCGGTCTATCAATGGGCCAAGGACCGGGATGATACCCTGATCATCGTCACAGCCGATCACGAGACAGGCTCCTTTGGGTTCAGTTATTCGTCAAAAGACATTCCTGCGTCTGAACAACGAAGTGGAAAAGCTTTCCGGAAGCTCGACTACGCCCCGAACTATAATTTTGGCTCGTTTGATATTCTCGACAAACTGTACAACCAGAAGCAAAGCTATTCCGCGATGATCAAGGCGTTTGATGCGCTGGAAGACAGCCAGAAAACACCTGAAAAGCTCGCTGAGATCGTCAATGCCAACAGTGACTTCCCTATCACTGCCGCCCAGGCATCCAACGTCTTGCAGAAAAAGCCGAACCCGTATTACCGCAAAGGCCACAAGCACCTAGCTGCCAAGCAGGTTCCTAAGATCAACGACTTTGATGCTTTCTTCCCATACAACTACCGCGAAAACCTGCTCGCCCGCGAGCAGGCAACAGCACAGCACACCGTATGGGGCACAGGTACTCACACCCATACTCCGGTGAATGTGTTTGCCTGGGGACCACTGGAAGAGATTGTTCCGGTATCAAAAATCATGCACCACTCTGAGCTGGGCGAATACGTGATGAGCAAGGTGAAATAGGCAGCAGACATCACTGGCTATTAGCCAGTGCCAATAAAAATGGCTCTGAGCCAATACTCAGAGCCACTCTAGTTCCGGAAGATCTTTCGCTTATTGCCAGCGCCGGTGTTAAGCCGACGTCAGCTGCACATCAAGCGTTTCAACTGGGAATGTTTCGCTTGGCTCGACAAGCTCATCCTGCGCCAGAACGGTTTGCAGCTCCCATTCATTTTGTTGCTGCGTGCATTTAAGCACCCCGTAACAGGCATCATGGCAATGCTGGAAGGCTTCCCTTGGCGAGTTGCCTTTCAGCAAGCCTGCGGTAAAGACGGCAGATATCAGATCACCGACACCGACCGGCTGCAGCTCGAACGGTAGATGAGGACGCTGGGCAAGAAAACAGCCTTCGCGGGTGGCCAGCATCATGCTGAACTTATCATCTGAAATGCAATACAGGTGCTTAACAAGCACAGCCTTGGGCCCTTTCTCCAAAGCGATATGGCAGGCCGTCACAGCATCAGAAAGAGTATTGATTTCCATTTGCGCAAACTGGCTGAGCTCGAACTGATTTGGCACGATAACATCAGCAATTGGCATTAAGTTATTGACCAAATGTTCCGTAATACCGGGTGCTACAATACACCCTTTATCCGGCGCGCCCATTACAGGGTCGCAAACATAAATCGCAGACGGGTTATGAGCCTTCACTTTTTCGACGGTTCTAACTACCGCCTCGCACTGCTCTGCACTGCCTTGATAACCGGTAAGAATAGCCTCACAACGCGATAATGCATCAATATTATTAAGGCCTTGGACCAGCTCATCGATATCTGACGCCGAAAAGGCTCGTCCAGTCCAACCTTGTTTATATTGGGTATGGTTGGAAAACTGAACTGTATGAATTGGCCATACTTCAAATCCCATTCTTTGCATCGGAAAAACAGCAGAACTATTACCTGCGTGCCCGTATGTCACATGAGATTGAATAGATAAAATGCCGCGCATAATGTTTTCCTTTCTATATACCGAAGTGTCTCGAGAAACTCGTCCCGGCGAGCATGGAGATAGCTCAGGTATTACTAATCTAGAACCAGGCCAAACTGTGTTTTTCAAGAAGAGCTAATATTCAATAACACAATTTAGCAGTATTATTAATTTTATTAATGATGGTTAATGCTAATCGCCATTAATTTCCAACTCGCCATTTATTTCGATATCAATTTTTGAATAGAGCGGCTGTCGGACTTGAATTTATCATACATTTAAACATCATGATAGCGGCCAGAAAAGAGAAAGGAGGATATTTGATTTTATAAACTATAGACGAATTATATTCAAGCAACCTCATGATACTCGTTACAGCGATAATGACTGATCACTCCTGTAAAGATTGGCTATCTTTCTCAGCACAATAATTGTTCAAGTAAGATAACCAATCCAAGATTGAATATAACGACTAATTCATCTTACTTAACCAGTAAAGGCAGGAAGAATACCCAGCATCGCCATAAAGTGGAATACTGCGGTTAATACCCCGAAGCCTATCACCAAGGCAATCATTATCTGGCCACCCGGAGCCCGAAACCCTTCGCGACCATTTGCCAATGCTCTCGACTTTCTGACTAGAAGAGCCGGAATTATACAGGTCCACACTGTAGCGGCAGCGCCGGCATAACCAATCGCGATAACAAAACCAAACGGGAACAGCAGTGACATAACCAAAGGCGGCAGGAAGGTCACCGCCCAGGTTTTGGCACGACCTTGTCTGGTGTCTTCGAACTTGAACAAATCAGCCAGGTAATCAAAAACCCCGAGCCCAACACCGATAAAAGAGGACAGAATGGCCGCCATCGAGAACGCATTGATCGCATTCGCTACTTTTTCGGACTCAATCACAGAGCCCAGCGCGGTCAGTAAAGCATCCACATTACCACCCAGCTCAATCACCGGGCCAAACTGATTTCTTGGCAGGTTGCCAAAAATACTGAATAGCCACAGAAAGTACAGCCCAAGTGCAATCGTGGTGCCGCCCAGAATCGCTTTTTTGGCTTTGCTCTCATCCCCATAATAGGCACGCATTGACGAAACCGAGTGGTGATAACCAAACGACGTCAGCGCAACGGGAAGCATCGCCATTGCGTAAGGCGCATAGTTTGCTTTTTCATTGATGGAATCAAACAGTATAGACATGTCAACTTTGACGGCCAGCCCTGACACACCAAACGCGAAGCTTAAGACCATGAAGATAATGAGTAAAACAGAGATGCGGTCTACAGCACGCGTTGAATGCCATACAAACGCCGAAAATATCAACACAAACAATACTGAGCTGATTTTACTGTCAATGCCCAGCACATCCTGAAGGATAAGACCGGAAGAGGTGATATAGGCATAGAGCAATATTCCCCCGACAAAATACACCATCAGGTTATTGAACATGTTAGCTTTATCGCCAAGCATGTCTTTCGTTACCGTATTGAACGACACTTTTAAGTCGTAATGTTTAAAGGCCTCCAGTAGCATCCATCCCGACACCGTCATGACGACCATAGTCAATGTGATCGCCAGCACCGACCAGATTGTCCATGCCCCCGCACCGGCACTGGGCAAACCGAGCATTCCAGCCCCGACGCAAACACTGGCGATAATGCATGCCCCGCCAATTAACGACGGATGCTTTTCCTTCACTGTATCATTTACCACTAACGACGGACTTTTATCCATAATGCAGTCACTCTTCTAATTTCACGTTATTGGAACCATGAACCTAAACTGTTTTTTTGAGTATGTGTTTAGGAAAAGAGCGCCCATCGGGGCGCTCTTTTAAGGTTGTTATGCTTCTTCCAGTACCTTGACTTCCGGCGTCTTCGTTGCCGGCTTCACAGGCTCAACTTCCTTAAGCCGAGCCGTAAAGTGGCGAAGTACCGGAGGCTCGTAGGTAAACTCCAGTCCTTTCACGTTCGCCGCATTCTTCTTCACCTCTTCAAAGGCCTCGATAATGAAATCCATGTGCGTCTGGGTGTAAGTCGCACGAGGGATCGTCAAACGAAGCAACTCGGCCGGACACGGATGTTGCTTACCCGTCGCAGGATCACGGCCAAGCAGCAATGAACCGATTTCAACCGCTCGGATCCCTGCCACTTTATAAAGCTCACAAGCCAGCGCATGTGCCGGGAACTGCTCGGCAGGAATATGCGGCAACAGCTTGCCCGCATCAACAAATGCAGCGTGACCACCAGCTTGCTGGCAGACAATACCCAGCCCCTCCAGACCGTCGACAAGATACTGAACCTGACCGATACGGTAGGCCAGCCACTCCTGACGCATACCGTCATACAGGCCGACAGCAAGGCGTTCCATTGCACCACCTTCCAGGCCACCGTAGGTAGGGAAACCTTCCTGCACCACACACAACGTCCGGCACTCGGTGTACACGTCCATCATGGATTCATCTTTGAAGCAAAGCAGGCCGCCCATCTGGACCATGGCGTCTTTCTTGGCCGACATCGCAAGGCCATCGGCGTACTTATAGCTCTCGCGGGTGATCTCTTCGATCGTCCAGTCCTGATAGCCTTCTTCACGCTGCTGAATAAAGTAGGCATTCTCCGCATAACGTGCAGAATCCATGATCACCGGAATATCATACTTACGGGCAATGTCATACACGGCTTTTAGGTTCGCGATAGAAACCGGCTGGCCACCTGCGGAGTTACAGGTGATGGTGCTGACGATATAAGGCACGTTGGCCGGCCCCGCTTCGAGGATCGCCTCTTCTAGCTTGACCAGATCAAAGTTCCCCTTGAAATCTGCGTTGACCGCGGTATCAAAGGCTTCTTCGGTGTAGACATTTTTCGCCACACAGCAGTTCACCTGGGTGTGGCCCTGAGTGGTATCAAAGAAGTAGTTTGACAGGGCAACCATCTTGCTGCGATCAAGCCCTTTCTCGACCTCGCGTTTTTTGATCAGAACCGGAATGTAGATCTGCTCGGCACCACGGCCCTGGTGGGTTGGGATTGTTAGCTCATAGCCAAAGATATCTTTCACCGCATCTGCCAGTGCATGGTAGCTGCGACTACCGCTGTAAGCTTCGTCACCACGCAACATAGCCGCCTGCATATCTTGGGTGATGGCACCGGTTCCGCTGTCGGTCAACAGGTCGATAAACACATCTTCACTATCTAGCAAGAACGGGTTCATACCTGCCTTTAATACGGCCTCTTCACGGTAGGCACGGGTTGTACGTTTGACAGGCTCAATAACACGAATGCGGAATGGTTCAGGTAGGTGTTTAAAGTTTTCCATAATAATGCCTTTAATCATGTCGGGTGCTTAACCGCACCTTTTAGGTATGGGGTATAAATATAGCCAGATGCTTTGAAACTCATCTAACGAGCTAACTTCAAGACGAACGAAGACACGCTAAATAAATAACGAACATCAAAATAATGATTTAGTTTGAAATAATAGAAACGGCAGCGTTCTATTATTTACAATATAGATATCTACAGTATCGGAAAGAAATCAGACAGCTTATCGTCTTCAACATACCATGGCGTCAGCAATGGCAGTGATGATACTTTCAATTTAGGGCACACATTCATATTATGCTCTCACATGAAAATACAATTTAATTATCAGACAAATAAATCAAGTGCATTAACACTATTAATTAAAATCACCCTTATTCACGATAAAGTGACATGGGTACAAAATATTAAGTGCTAATATTCGGCGTAATCACGCCAGAAGGACTTACTCAGAAGAAAGACGGAAAGAAAGCTTATGGTCTACGTTATACCAGGCCGATAATATCGGCTGTGAGGGAGATTGCAATTTGAGGTACACGTCCATCTTATGTTCCTATCTGAAAAGCAATATTCGAAATTGATGAGGTCATCATCCTATAGTTAAATTAATAAATATATATTGATGATCAATAAGTGTGATCGGGGCAAATAAAAATTCACCTGTTTTATTCACGACAGAGATACATGACGAAAAAGATAATTGCACCACAATTCATATCAAATACTTATTACTGCAATAAAACCGTCATAAGTCCTTGATTTACTATCGCCGTATTTTAATATCAGGATTTTAAAATGAAACACATTGTTAAACCTCTCATTTTTGCCGCGGTAACCTCTACATTCTCCTTCTCAGCACACTCGGCAGAGATCAAAAACGTCATCCTAATGATTGGTGACGGCATGGGGCCGCAACAGGTCGGCTTATTGGAAACCTACGCCAACAATGCACCTCACTCTATTTACAAGGGCGAAACGACGGCCCTCTTTAAACTCGCCCAAGAGGGCGTTATCGGCTCGTCACTGACCCACCCGGAAGATGCTATCGTGGTCGATTCGGCATGCTCGGCAACGATGCTGGCGACTGGCATTTACACCGGTTCCGAAGTGATAGGCATCGACGCAAACGGCAACCATGTCGAAACCGTGCTTGAAAAAGCCAAGCGCGCCGGCAAGGCAACAGGACTGATTTCCGATACCCGACTGACACACGCGACACCCGCAGCGTTTGCCGCCCACCAGCCACACCGTTCGCTGGAAAATGACATCGCCTCTGATATGCTGGAAACCGGTGTCGATGTCATGTTATCTGGTGGTTTGCGCCACTGGATCCCTAAATCGACGAATGATAAAGGGGCTGTCTATAAAGAGCTGGAAACCCTTACCCAGGGAGGCGTCAAGCTGAAATCCAAACGCAAAGACGACCGTAACCTGCTCACCGAAGCAAAAAGCGACGGCTATAGCCTGGCTTTCAACAAGAAGATGCTTGAAGCCGCCCAAGGCGATAAGCTACTGGGGCTCTTCGCCTACTCGGGCATGAATGACGGCGTTGCCTACACCAACTCGAAAAATGATCCGGACCGCACCCAGCCAACCCTGAAAGAGATGACGAAAAAGGCCCTTGCCTTGCTATCTAAAGACAAGGACGGTTTCTTCCTCATGGTTGAAGGCGGGCAGATAGACTGGGCAGGCCACAGCAACGATGCCGGCACTATGCTGCATGAAATGATCAAGTTTGACGAAGCAGTGGGCTCCGTTTACGAATGGGCCAAAGATCGTGATGATACGCTGATCATCGTCACCGCCGACCATGAAACCGGATCATTCGGCTTTAGCTACTCATCGAACGATCTCCCGGCACCAGAGAAGCGTTCAGGCGAAGCTTTCCAGAAGCGCGATTACGCCCCTAATTTCAACTTCGGCCAATTTGAAATTCTGGATGGCCTCTATAACCAGAAGCTGAGTTACGCCGCCATGTTGGGCGAGTTTGATAAACTGGAACCATCGCAGCAAACGGCGGAAAAGCTGGCTAATATCGTCAATGCCAACAGCAGCTTCCCGATCTCCACGGCACAGGCTGCTAATGTCCTGGCCACCAAGCCAAACCCGTACTTCAAAGACAATCACAAGTACCTCAAGCTGAAAGACATCCCGACAATCAAAGACTTTGATGCCTTCTTCCCGTACAACGACCGGGGTAACCTGCTTGCCCGCGAACAGGCTACGGCTCAAAACACGGTATGGGGCACAGGCACCCATACCCACACGCCAGTCAACGTCTTTGCCTGGGGACCGCTGAAAGAGATAGTCCCGGTGTCGAGAATCATGCACCACTCGGAGTTGGGCGAATACATCAAAGACATCGTGAATTAAACGCACAAGAACATCGCTCCGTCTCTGTTCAAACAGCCTGGGCTAAATGAAGTCAATTACGCCAGGCACCAACAAAAACGGCCCCGAGCAGATGCTCGGGGCCGTTTCCCGTTCCGTCTTTCCCTGTGTTCCAAGCAGAGAGCCAACCAAACTCACAGGCAACTTGGTGACGCCAACGCAATTGTTGGCCTAAATTTCATAGCAAGAACTTTCGCTATACCTTAAACATCCTGACCGTATCACTAAGACGATTCGCCATTGAATCTAGCGATTCCGATGTACGAACATTCTCCTGTACATCTTCCCCTGTGCTGGTCGCAAGATCATTCACATTAACGACATTTTCATTTATCTCAGTAGCAACATTGGATTGCTGCTCCGCAGCTGTTGCAATTTGATTGTTCATGTCTTGTATTTTCTTGATTTCCTGCTGAATCACCTGAAGCGCATTACTCGCATCATCCGATTTACTCAATGTTTGTTTTGCACTATTGGCATTTTCTGTCATCAGGCTTACTGAGCGGGTGGCTTGCTCTTGCAGTGATTCAATCATAGTCTGAATTTCATTAGTACTTTCTTGAGTTTTAGTCGCCAAGGTTCTCACCTCGTCCGCCACGACCGCAAACCCACGACCGTGCTCTCCCGCACGTGCCGCTTCAATCGCTGCATTCAATGCAAGCAGGTTGGTCTGATCAGCAATACCGCGGATAACATCTAAAATCCCTCCGACGCTTTCGGTCTCACTTTGTACATTTACAATGGCTTCTTGAACCTGAACGATATCTGCAACCAGTCGTCCTATTTCGTCATTCATCTGACTGACAACACGCAGTCCTTGATCGGAATTTTGACTTGCATCATTTGATGAACGAGAAGCCTGCATCGCATTTTGTGCCACATCTGTAACGGTTGCAGTCATCTCATTCATTGCAGTCGCCACTTGTTCAAGTTGCATCATTTGCGATTTAGAAGAAGTATCGACTTTGCGAGAAGAGTCGCCAAGTTGTCCCGACACTTCAATAAGTTGTGTTGATGATTGATTAATGTCTGTGATGATGTCTTGAAGCTTATTTGCCATGATAAGCGTCGAACGATATACCCCAATACTGTCACTTCCCGCGGTTGGAATACCCGTCAGATCACCATTGGCAATTCTATCAACCAGCATTTCAATTTCTTTTGGTTCGCCACCAATCGGAACATACATCAACTTTGTGATGAGATAGTAAATTGCTGCAACCCCAAACACGATGAACATTAACCCAGCTATGATGTTGGTTTTCACCGCTGACTGTGATGTGGCGTTAATATCATCCCAATGAGCATAAGCCCAAACCGTCCAGTTCAGCGAGGCTATTTTTGAGGAAACAACATAAAACTCACCTTTTTCAGGTACCACATAGGAGTGTTCACTACGGTTTCTATCTGCATATTGCCGGTAGCTAGGACGTAACTCAAATAAGTCCTTACCAACAAGCTCTGAGTAACTGGAGGCCATCAAAAATCCATCCTCTCTGGCGGCAAACAAATTTAGTTTCTCCTCAGACAGCGCATTAATATAATCTGTAATATCATCTACTTTGAGGCTCATACCAAGAACAGCAACGACCCTCCCACTCAGCTTCAACGGTATGACCATTGCCATAGTGAGGTCCCCTGTTGTAGCCATAAACGGCTTGGTAACCGTTCTCAAGGTACCTGACATTCCCTTTATATACCATTCACGCTGCTTTTGTTTGGCATTAAAATTAGGGATTGGCCCATGATTGGATGCATCAAACGTCGTGCCGTCAGGCAAGCCAACAAATACATTCAGCACGTTCATGTTATCTTTATTACTCACCAATAGGTCCAACGTACGGTCATTAACAATGATGTTTCCCTGGATTATTTCTAGTCCAGCTGCAATACCTTCCAAAGCAACAAAATAGCTATGGACCTTTCCCTCTACGGCTTTTGCTACCAAATAGGATTTATTTGATAAACTATTTCTATAATCACGAGTCGATGATTCGTTAATTTGAGAGTATCCCAATGCAGATAATACCGAGATGATCAATATAATCAGTATTCCAATTGATAGCATCAGTTGGTTTCTTGCACTCACAATTTACTCCAATATTTGTTTATTAATCTTTATTTACTGAAGGTAATCATAGATTTGTCTTATCCAATGATATACGCATCCACAGTATATATTCACTGCCCTCTGGCTGAGGACTCAGACACATTCCCAGCCTTGGGTTTACTGGCTTATAACCTGTACTATTTATTACCGACTTGAGTATTCAACATTAATGCAAACCCTTTTGCTGTTAACGGATATGAATATAAAAACCCCTGAGCCATATCACATTCTACAAGTGATAGATAATCAGCTTGGCTTTGATGCTCAACACCTTCAGCAACGACTCTCAAGCCCAGATTATGAGCCATCTCCACTACAGACTTAACAATGGTTTTGTCATCCGCATTGATGGTGATATTTTTAATAAATGACTTGTCTATTTTTAAAATACTCGCCTGTATTTTTTTAAGATAAGCTAAAGAAGAATACCCCGTACCAAAATCATCAATCGCTATCGTAAAACCGAGCTTTGTCAACGAGGTCAATGTCTCCGAAGTGCTTTCTGGGTGGGTCATCAAGACCGACTCAGTCACTTCCAATTCAATTTGCGATGGTGAAACACCTGCACTTTCAATGATGGCAACCAGTTGGTCATAAAAATCAGGATGCTCTACCTGCTGAATGGAGAGATTGATTGCTAAACGCCCTGCCAGCCTCAACCCACCCAGTTCCCATTGCTTTAATTGACAACACACCTGCCTGATAACCCATTGACCAATTGCAAACATCTGCCCGGACTGTTCTGCAACCGGAATAAACTCAGCAGGAAACACCTCACCCAGTTCAGGGTTTTGCCAACGTAACAGGGCTTCTGCGCCGATCAAACGTCCCGTCTTTACATCCACTTTTGGCTGGTACATTAAATAGAACTGATTTTTGTCCGCCGCTTTTTCAAGTTTGCGAGCAATATTCCATTCTCTATGACGTTTTGTCCCCATCTCTGACTGATATGCACTGTATAAGCTTTTTAATGCCTTTGCATGATACATAGCAATATCAGCACACTGTAAAAGCTGTTCCACAGAATCACCATCAGCAGGATAAGTGGCACTGCCAATGCTCACTCCGATGTTATGTTCATGCCCGTCAATGAAAAAAGGTGCCTGCAAGTTACCTGATAACCGCTCAGCAAGTTCAGAAGCACTGGTTTCTGATGTATGCCTATGTAGAAAGACAAATTCATCCCCGCCAATTCGGGCCAAAATATCACCATTGTTAACCGCCTCTGTAAAACGGCTGGCAACTTCCTTTAGTACAATATCCCCTGAAAGATGACCTCGTGTATCATTGATCTCTTTAAACCGATTTAAGTCAGCAAATAGCACAGAGAAACTCTGCCTGCGCTTTGAAACGAATTCATTAATCAGCTTTTTCAACTCTTCAACAAAATACATCCTGTTCGGAAGGCCTGTTAATGAATCCAGATAGGCAAGGGCGTGAATTTTATTTTGAGCGAGTTTAAGCGCTGTAATATCGACTTTCTCCGCCAAATAGTAAACAGCTTTCCCCTTCTCATCTTTAATGGGGGTTATCACCGCTTCTTCAGTATACTCATGCCCATCTTTATGGGCATTCGTAAACTCACCTTTCCACTCATTGCCTTTCGCAAGCGTCTCGTTCATCTGTTGATACGTGTTTTCTGGTGTTTTCCCTGATTGGAGCACTCTCGGATTTTTCCCCAACACATCGCTAAGTGTATACCCGCTTATTTCTTCAAACTTTTTATTAACGTACAGGATGTTTCTCTGACTATCTGTTATAACAACCGCATTTGCACTCTGATGAACGATGGCATAAAAAAAGTCTGTTTTTTTTTGCAGGTCTTTTAACTTGTTAATTAGTCTTGTTGAGGTGTTCTTATGCAAGCCATCTCCAACGTTAGGTTGTTCATGAGCTGTCAAAGTATTGTCCTTCCATCCCTTGGCATTCATTTTAATCACACTCTTTTTCTTTTTTTATAATTCAACTCATGACAATCAGATAAAACAAGGACACCTGACACGCCCTTCACCTCCAAGTGTTTTTTTAAACCTTAAACTGGGAAACTAGCTCTTTTAACTGCTCTGACAACTGTGCGATTTCACTGGTAGAGGCCCGGGTCTGGTTGGCAGCAACCGCATTCTCTTCAGCGACACGTTTTACGTTTATCACGTTCTCGTTAATATTCTCGGCCACTGAGCTTTGCTGCTCGGATGCGCTGGCAATCTGAATATTCATATCGTTGATCACACCGATAGCATCGGTAATGGCCTGCAATGCATCACCAGCCTCGCTGGCTTGTTTCACACTATATTCCGCTTGCTCTTTCCCTTGATTCATAACGGCAACCGTACTCTGTGTGCCGGCCTGAAGCTGCTCGATAATATTTTGGATTTCCTGGGTAGACTCCTGTGTTCGCAGTGCCAGGGAGCGAACCTCATCAGCCACTACAGCAAAGCCACGTCCTTGCTCGCCTGCACGGGCAGCCTCAATCGCGGCATTGAGCGCCAGCAAGTTAGTCTGGTCAGCGATATCTCGGATTACATCCAGTATTTTGCCGATATTCATAGACTCTTGCTCGACCTCGCCCAGTTTTTCAGAAGACTCATTCACCCTGTCAGCCAACGTATTGATTGTCGAAATTGTCTGCGCAACCACCTGAGCACCGACTCCCGCATCACTGTCTGCTTGGTTGGCAGCCTCGGCAGCTTTAGCGGCATTGTCTGCCACATCATGGACTGTCGTCGCCATTTCATTCATGGCAGTAGCAACCAAATCCGTTTCAGTCTGCTGGTTTTGTATTCCCTGCGTGGACTGCTCTGTCACCACTGCCAGCTCTTCGGATGCTGAAGCCAGCTCTTCGGATGCTGAAGCCAGCTCATCACTAGCACCTGATATCGTCGTCACAATATTTCTCAAATTGGTCGCCGTCCCCTGTATAGATGCCAGTAGCAAGCCAGTTTCATCGCGTCCTTCATGGTTGATTTTGAGAGTTAAGTCACCTTCAGCCAGCTGGTTGGCAGCATCCACGGCCTGGTGAATCGGACGCGTAATCGAAACCGTCAGCAAATAAGCGGCAATAACACCTATAGCAATGGCAGAAACGGATAAAAACAGGCTGAGATTGACACTAGCATCAGTACTTGCTGCCAGTTCAGGCCCCAGCCTGTCTTGCTCAGCCATAACCGACAATTTTACGTCTTCTGCATTTTTCGCGATCTGCGGACCGATCCGGTTCAGTTTGTTTTCAATCAGTTCATTTCTTTCTTCGATAAGCCGGTGTATGTCAACCAGGCCGTTAACATAATCCTGTTGCGCTTTAATAAACTGAGATAATAGATTCCGGCGGGTTGGATTTTGCAGGTGCAGTTTCAGCTCAGTCGCTGCAGCTCCAAGCTTCTTATCTATTACATTGACAGCAATATTGTATTCATCATCACTATTGGAGTTAAGAAATTTAGAAACATACAGGCGTCCAAACAATAATTTTTCCTGGATATGAGAAGCATAGTAGGCAGCCTCAGCATCATTATCATCATAGGCTGACTGGATAATGTCAGCGATGGCCTTTCTCATCACCTCTCCCTGAGGGACAAGCTGCTCATTAACCACACGATTTCGCTGCTCGATCAATGATACCACCTTTGTGAAAGCGCTTTCGTATTCAGATATAAAAGAATTGATATCTTTTATCAATTCCGCTCGCTCTGACTGTTGAATTTCCTTTTTGGCTTCAGCCAGAAAGGTGCTCATCTTTTCAAGATAGACTTCGTATTGGACTAAGTCTTTATCACTCTTTGAGATCAGGTAGTCCTTCACATTCATCCTAACCATCAGCATATTGGCCTGCAAACGACCCGCAAGATTTGTTTCCCTTGCCAGGCTTCGGTATGTGGTGATCCCATTATCTGTTTCCTTAAGAGCCAAAACACTGACTCCGAGCACCACAGACAGCAAAACTAAAACAACTGAAAAACCCAGCCCTATTTTTAAGCCTAACCGCAAATTCTTAAACATATTTCCACCCCATCTCATCCAACGAAGTCGTCTTGACAAAAAATCAACTCTAACTCTCATAGGAAAGCGCTTTCATTATCGTTCTTGTTATATGCATAATATTGATTTAAATCATAACCTCTCCCCTCCCCCCTTAGTTTAGAGTAAAAGCTCTACAATACTCATCTCCAACAAGGTTTTTAACCAAATCATACTTAACCTTCCCTCCCGCAAAGAATAATCCACTAAAAAACACCCAATAATAAAGGAGGATATCGCCATCCTATGCAAATCACACAGCAATACAACACACAAAAGTTAAACTAACCGCGCACATTTAACCCCTCCCGTTAACCCAAAAGTCACAAAAACAGGTTACAGGCAACATCCATTCCAACACGGCAATGTGCCAATAAATCAATAGCATACTTAAGAACAGTCTATTTATTTTCACTGTCTACACGATTATATAAATTTGGTGTTCTACGACTTTAATTGATTCGGACATCAACGCCGTTGATTCCAACTAGTTCTTGATTGCAATAGAAAGCATCTCCTGATAAACCCATGATTTTTCAAGCTTTTGATGTGTTATAGCGTTCCTCTGTAAGTGTGGGTAGTTTTAGGTAAGTGGTAATTCACCATCGTGTTCAGGTTTAGTCAGAAGGGTAAGCCATCCAGCATTGAAGTAACCTCTTCTAGCAATTGTATTATCTACGATTTCTAATAGTTACTGTCTTAGATAAAACTGGGTGTATCAACGCCTTAACTTGCTCAATTCAAAACAAGCAAAAACTCGACACAAATCACATAAGAAAGCGCTTTCAATGAAGGCAGGATTAGCACCTGCTAAGATGCATTGTGGATGCTTCTTCAACAACGCTATAACACAAGGCTAATATAAAAATGCAGTTATCAGTAAAAATGAAACTAATGATACTAATTATACCGATATTAGTTGCACTAATACTCTCGACGGGTACTCAAATTTTGGAGGCCCGCACATTAACTACATCAGCAAATAATATTTCCCATCTCGTCAAACTCTCTACATATAGCAGTCAGTTAGTTCATGAATTGCAAAAAGAGCGTGGATACTCAGCAGGTTTTATAGGTTCAAATGGAAAAAAATTCAGTTCCAAATTAAAACCTCAACAAAATACAACTGACAAATATATCAAAGAGTTACAATCATATTTATACGAAAACGAAGAAGAATTTCGACACTTCAAAAGCATTTGGCAACAATTTCAGTCCATCGATTCACAACTAGAACATCTAAAAACGATTCGTTTAAGTGTTGCATCGCTATCAATTCCAGCAAGCGAAGCTATTGACTATTATACAAATTTGAACAAGCAGCTTATTTCGACATTATCAAATACAGTTCAGACTTCAGAAGTGGCTGTAATAAGTAAATCTTTACAATCTTATTATGATTTTTTACAAGGTAAGGAAAGAGCTGGTATTGAACGTGCGGTTTTGGGAAGTACCTTTAGCTCAGGAAAATTTGGGGATGGGATGTATAGACAGTTCATAGAGCTAGTCAGTGAGCAGGAAAACTATTTCGCTGACTTTAAAATCTATGCCAGTGATAGTCAAATCTCAGAGTTTGAACATATTTCGATGCAACCTGTATCAAAAAAAGTAGAAGGGTTCCGGGCTAAAGCATTTAGCAACAACCTCAACCAAAATGCAAGCAACTGGATTCAGGAGTCAACCAAACGGATTGATTTGCTGAAAGGTCTCGAAGACGTACTCACAGCCGACATTTTGACTCTAACCAACGATATAGCCCGGTCCCGTACCAGAACTCTTTGGCTTTACTTGCTTGTAACCTTTGCCCTAGCCACAGGCGTTTCTATTCTCAGCTATAAGCTGATTACTGACTTAAATAAGCAGGTCTTAAGCTTAACGAACACCATGAAAGAATCTGCAAGCAAAAACTTAACTTACCAAGCTGATATCGTTGCTAACGATGAACTTGGGGCTGTCGCCAACAATCTTAATCATATGCTTAACGAATTCACCAATGCCATTCACATTATCAGTGCCTCGAGTGAACAGCTTGCAACTGCCTCCGAAGAGTCCTCCATTGCGGTTAAAGAAAACGCAAAAAACTTGAAAGATCAGCAAACCGATGTTTTGCACGTGGCCAGTGCCATCGAGCAAATGACAGCGTCAGTACAGGAAGTATCTCAAAATATCAGCAACACTTCTGAAGCAGCAAACTCGGCAAATACACTTGTAAATGAAAGCAGTAAGCTAGTTGATGAATCGACGACTCTGACTCAAGACGTCTCAACCAGTATTGAATCGGTATCTAGAACTATCAACAAGTTGAATGCGAGTAGCCAGGATATCACTCGAGTTGTTGATGTGATAAAAAGCATTGCCGATCAGACGAATCTTTTAGCACTCAATGCCGCTATTGAGGCCGCCCGTGCTGGCGAGCAAGGACGTGGGTTTGCTGTGGTTGCCGATGAAGTACGAACCCTCGCTCAGCGTACGCAGGATTCCACCCAGGAAATTGAGGAAATGATCGCAACATTCCAGCAAGATAGCGAAAGTACCTTCTCACAAATGAGTGAAGCCAAAGGAAGGGTTGATTCAAGTGTCGATAAAGCCAACGAAGTACGGTCAGCGTTGAGCAGTGTTGTCGAAGCCATAAATGCAATTCGCGATATGGCCGCTCAAATTGCCGCAGCAGCAGAAGAGCAGGCTGCCGTAAGTGCTGAGATCGCATCTAAAGCACAAGGCATTAGTAACAGTGCTGAAATGACCGCTGTGGGAGGATCACAAATCGCAACGGCTGCACAAGAACAAACGCAACTTGCGGTGAAATTGCAAAATCTTGCACATCAATTTACCATTAGATAAGATTACGAGATCTAAAAAGGCCCAGAGCAAATGCCCTGGGCCATTTCAAATTCAGTTCTAATCGATGGGTTAAATCAATTAAGCGTGCAGTAACGCCATAGATTCTTTTGCGATAACCCACTCTTCGTTAGTTGGGATTACTTATATACAGCAAGATCTTTTACAAAAGAACACGCACAAAATAACTTTCTTCTTACATACCTGTCATGATGTACACATAACAACCCTATATTCCTAACAAGATCTAACCAAACTTATAGATTGCTTGGTGGTGCAAGCCTAATTACTAGTCCTCCCAGAGAGGTCACTTACTTTCGAATTCATAATCACAGTATGACCGCTGTAATCATTTTGTAACAATTCCTGTGTAACTATAGAGCAGTCTTGTTGCAAGACATACCTAACTTTTAGGTTGTTTTTATTTGATTAGCTTATTAACTTAGTCGTCATTAACGGCTCTCGTTATTTCTAGCTTTTACACAACTACATCCGTTTGTGGAGGATTTAACACGAAAATGAAAGCGCTTTCTATTTTCCGTGTTAAATTGGTTGCGTAAATTCAATTTGATTTCCATAGCCACCATAAGACCTCCTTATATTGGTAGTTTTTGATCAAGCCGTTTTCTTACGGCTTTTTTTTGGTTCTTCGCAGATTAGCGGGAACTGAAAACAAAAACGGTAGTAAGTGATATGGTTTAGTCGCCAAACAAAAACCTACACAAACTACCGTTTTCATGTCGAATAATACTTTCCTATCTTCCTTCTGGGAAGGCTTTC
>NZ_RSEJ01000120.1 GCF_009910675.1 Photobacterium alginatilyticum
AAATCAAGAAAAAGGCCGAACAGGCCCCTCGGAACCAAGAAATGGAAGAACACAAAAAAGTCATATGAATTCACAAATACTCCGTGGATAAACGATATCGAAGTAGTTCCGATGCTTCAATAATATTTTTTGACTCCAATTCGCAATTCTTAGTTACTTCGACTGGATGCATTGAGTGCCGGAATAATTACGTCATAATTCGTTAGTTGATTGTATCATTAACCATTTCTTTTTTTTGGTGCCGAGGAACTTATCATGAATCCATTGGTTTCTGCCGCTTCCGTTATTGCTGCTGGATTGGCCGTAGGGCTTGCTTCTATTGGACCTGGAGTTGGTCAAGGTACTGCTGCAGGCCAAGCTGTCGAAGGTATCGCGAGACAGCCCGAGGCAGAGGGAAAAATACGAGGTACTTTATTGCTTAGTTTAGCTTTCATGGAAGCTTTAACAATTTATGGGCTAGTTGTAGCATTAGCACTTTTATTTGCGAATCCTTTTGTTTAATCCTAGAAATATGAAATACCTATTTTTCATATTTTATTGTTTTGGACTTGTCCTTTGTTTTTTTTAATTATATCAAGATTTCACTCTTCTAATTATTAATTATTTTATTTATTTGTTTTCGTTGAGAAAATAACCCGTGGGATGGGAAGGACTGATTTGAGGATGAGGAATTAGCATACCGATTCTCTTTTGTCCTTCCCATTCGTAGTTCAAGAGGAAGTGTTGCAACAAACCAAGTAGTTAAAAATTTTTGAAAAAAAAATAGATTTTGTATTCTATTTTAAATTTAAATTAATAATAATTAATTGCGAATTTCGAAATAGGAATATATATAAAAGAAAAATAGGTGAAGTGAGGAAAAAAGAACTCTGTTTGATTTGTTAGTCTATCTATAAGAGGAGAGCATATGAAAAATGTAACCGATTCTTTCGTTTCTTTGGACTACTGGCCATTCGCCGGGAGTTTCGGGTTTAATACCGATATTTTAGCAACAAATCCAATAAATCTAACTGTAGTCCTTGGTGTATTGATCTTTTTTGGAAAGGGGGTGTGTGCGAGTTGTTTATTTCAAGAATAGGCTGGATCTAACCAGCTGCATTTTTTGCCCTTATAACTAGGAAAGGAGGGGTGCATAATCTAGCGAATAACTTGGGAATAAATTAAGAAATTATATACAAGAACCATAGCATTTCGTGATTCATTGGTA
>NZ_RSEJ01000121.1 GCF_009910675.1 Photobacterium alginatilyticum
ATTAGATTCAATGTCAAAGAAGTCAAAGAATCCCGCGATTTCATCTATTATTAATTAAATATATATATATCAATTTAAATATTTTGAATCCTTTTTTCGCGAGGAGCTGGATGAGACGAAACTCTCATGTCCGGTTCTGTAGTAGAGGTGGAATTCAGAAAGAACCATCAACTATAACCCCAAAAGAACCAGATTCCGTAAACAACATAGAGGACGAATGAAGGGAATGTCTTATCGAGGTAATCATATTAGTTTCGGKAAATWTGCTCTTCAAGCGCTTGAACCCGCTTGGATCACATCTAGACAAATAGAAGCGGGGCGCCGGGCAATGACACGAAATGCRCGTCGKGGTGGAAAAATATGGGTACGTATATTTCCCGACAAACCAGTTACAGTAAGACCCACAGAAACACGTATGGGTTCRGGTAAAGGCTCTCCWGAATATKGGGKAGCTGTTGTTAAACCAGGWCGAATACTKTATGAAMTGGGTGGAGTCGCAGAAAATATAGCCAGAAAAGCMATTTCAATAGCAGCATCMAAAAWGCCTATCAAAACTMAATTTATTATTTTGGGMTAAGAATGTAGAATCAAAGAAAATAAATCCTGGGAATGAAAAATGCAAGGTTTCTTTTTTTCTTTTTTGACAAAAAATATTTCTTTYTTTTTCTTCGMCCTTTGCATTGAAAGAACAAAYAAAAAAATGATTCAACCCCAGACACRTTTGAATGTAGCAGATAACAGTGGGGCTCGAGAATTGATGTGTATTCGAATCATAGGAGCTAGTAAYCGCCGATATGCTTATATCGGTGAYGTTATTGTTGCTGTGATTAAAGAAGCAGTACCAAAYATGCCCCTAGAAMGATCAGAAGTGGTCAGAGCTGTAATTGTACGTACCTGCAAAGAACTTAAACGCGACAACGGTATGCTAATACGATATGATGACAATGCCGCAGTTGTCATTGATCAAGAAGGAAATCCTAAAGGAACTCGCGTTTTTGGTGCGATCGCRCGGGAATTGAGGCATTTAAATTTTACTAAAATAGTTTCATTAGCGCCCGAGGTATTATAATAGTCTTAAAATTTAAGATGAGACTACGATATAGTTATAGTAGGGTATTGGAAAGAAATAGATTCAAATTTATTTAGTAGATTGTGTTTCACGCATATACCTTTAATTTAATAATATAATTTTTTTTATGAAAAAA
>NZ_RSEJ01000122.1 GCF_009910675.1 Photobacterium alginatilyticum
TAACGCCTGCGATAAGGTGCCCCACACTGAACCAACAATGCACACCGAACTCCAGACCAAAACCACCGAGTGTAACGGGTCACCTTGATTGCTTTGTTAGGCATTTCCACTTGTGGCTTCCCTACCTGGCCGTCGAACTCTCAGCGTGCCCCGGCGCCAACCATGGGATACAGCACACACGAATCTTCGCGAGACATGTAAACTATCAACACCTTAAAGCCAGCTACAATTGCATGACACCCTGATGAGATGCTAATCGAGGCTGCACCACCAAACTGATGGTTTAAGTTGACGACAAGCTTTTCACAGCGATGTATCGAGGAAGCTAGGAATGCTTATTGCCAACGTTTGAGACAGCAAAGAATGGAACAACCTGCATTTCTCCGAACATTAAGGACAGCCATACGATGAACGAATGGCCTAAGATTTCCCGTTCTTGAACGATGTGGTTACGGCCAGATCATAAAGCAGGCTTTTCCCATGCCTAACGCCTGCAATAAGGTGTGCCCCACTGAGCCTGCAAAGCACACTGAACTCCGAACCAAAACCGCCGAGTGTAGCGCATCACCTTGATTGCTTTGTTATAAAACCGAGCTATACATCTGAGTTAGAAGATGAATTGTAAGAAAACATGCGAACTTCATCACGAGGAAACCAACCCATCTTCTGATAAAAACACTGTGCCTTTTCATTTGTATTGTGAACAAAAAGGTGAGTTTTCGATATTCCAATACGCCCCAACGCCGATATTGCATTATCAACGAGTTGTTGCCCTATGCCTTTTGAACGGTGGGCTGACGATACTGAGAGGTGCTGTAAATACCCTCTTCGTCCATCTGTACCAACTAGAACTGCCCCAAGAATCTGATTGTTGTCGACAGCAACAAAACTCAACCCTTGGTTTCGCTTTAAATACGCTTCAATGTTCTCCTTTGAATCTGCATCACGAAGGGTCATACCTTCTGATTCAGTCCAAAGATTGATTACATCTTGATAATCTGAGATATCCATTTCTCGAACTTGTACCACTGAACTCTCCATAGGTTTTATAACGCCCGCAATAAGGTGCGCCCCACTGAAGCGACAAAGCACACTGAACTCCGTACCAAAACCGCCGAGTGTAATGCGTCACACTTGATTGCCTTGTTATACGTTTTGGTTTCAATACGCCAGCCTCCCATCAGAAAGTCTTTTAAG
>NZ_RSEJ01000123.1 GCF_009910675.1 Photobacterium alginatilyticum
ATATCATCTGAATACTTGTACGCTGGAGGGGATCAATAACAAGATAAAACTCATCAAGCGTATGGGATACGGATATCGAGATACGGAATACTTCTTCCTAAAGATAAAAGCAGCTTTCCCCGGAAAGCCGCGATGAACCTTATTTTAGGTCAACACTCCGGTTCGTCAGGCAAAAACACCTAATAATATGGGTATTTCTAACCTCCTCCTACACTATTAGATATACCGATTTTGAATTAATCAGGAGTTTTCTTTCAGCACACACTCGTTTGTGTTCCTTCAGTCCATGCCAATAAGTCAAGGGGGGAATTAATCGGTTAAAAAATTCTGGCAAACTTTGGGGCAGAAATATTTGAACGAGTTTATTCGAATAAAGCGGCAGTTTAATTGGTGGTTTGATTTCGAAAACCTGCTGGAAGAGCTAATTTTGCAAGTATCCGTACAGCGCCGATGCCCCAGCGTTTACTTAGACTGGCTGAGGCTCGGGGTGGTAATCAAGAAAAATTAAGCTTTAGGTAGGATTGTTTCTACTTCACTATGTGGACGAGGGATAACATGAATACTTACAAGTTCACCTACATTTTTAGCAGCAATTGCGCCTGCATCTGTTGCTGCTTTTACAGCGCCAACATCACCACGCACCATAACAGTAACTAAACCGCTGCCAACTTGTTCACGTCCAACAAGTTCGACGTTTGCAGCTTTTACCATAGCATCAGCAGCTTCTATCGCGCCAACCAAACCTTTAGTTTCAACCATTCCTAGGGCATTTAAAGACATGTTATTCTCACTTTTTGTTTAATTAGTTGATATTAAGACATTTTTTTTAGTTCGTTAATGATCATTTTAGTGATCATATCTACATCTACTGACCCTTCTGTAGATGTTACGTCAGTATCATTAGTGGGTGCATTGTTACTATAGGATAGGGATAGCTCCTCCGTATCATAAGCTACACGACGAATATCAAAAAGGTGCTCTGGTGTAACGTTGTCAGAAGTAGAACTTCCGCCTACCGCGCCACAGCCCAATGTAAACGACGGGAACAGATTCGTAGACAGGCCAACAGCTCCGTGAGTCGAAGGTGTATTGACCAACATGCGAGATACCGGCTTTTTCAGGCCAAACGCACAGATAACAGACTCGTCCTTAGAATGGATAGCTAAAGAGTGACCTACAC
>NZ_RSEJ01000124.1 GCF_009910675.1 Photobacterium alginatilyticum
CCCATATTCCAGGACCATATAAGCCTGTTACATGAAATACACCAAAACCAAAACAAGCCAACCCTGCAAGAAATAAATGAATTCCAAAGATTTTGGGCAAATCYAAAACRGGTTTTCCTGTACGTTCATCACGAAAAATYTCRAGATCCCAATACACCCAATGCCAGATAGCTGCCAAGAAGCACAAGCCRGAAAATACAATATGTGCCCCRGCTACACCTTCGTAACTCCAAATMCCYGGATTCGTKMCAGTCCCTCCTGTGATACTCCAACCSCCCCAYGAATTGGTTATTCCTAAACGAGTCATGAARGGWATAACRAACATACCCTGTCTCCACATTGGATCAAGAACRGGGTCAGARGGATCAAAAACTGCTAATTCATASAGAGCCATTGARCCSGCCCAACCAGMAACCARAGCTGTATGCATTATATGGACAGCAAGCAACCGACCGGGATCATTCAACACAACAGTATGAACACGATACCAAGGTAAACCCATGGAAATACCCCTTTATCAAAGAAAAGTAGACACTACGTAACTTTATTGCATTGAAAAAGACTCCACTATAGACTATGCTATAGATCCCCTTTATTCAGTGGATTCTCTTAGAATAAGGGAGAATGTTTGTTCTATTTTGTTGATAATMTATGKAACAATTCTSTTCGTAGGAACAAGGCGAAGCAAATTTATTCTAYACTCWATAAGTACCWATACGCAATGGGTGTTGAAACTACTCCTTATGARGGAATATGCCYATATTACTTTATCATTAGAAAAGACCTATTTGKAATAATKTKTCTTTATTCATTTTGTCTTCGTTTTATTATATTATGTATGAAGTTTTCTAATCTATGGGTAAACTAACACAAGGGCTAATATTMGAAAGATAATAAACCCATTCTTACGTTTCCACATCAAAGTGAAATATAGTATTTWGCTCTTTTTTTTTTAATGCCKATTGGTGTTCCAAAAGTACCTTTTCGGAGTCCTGGAGAGGAAGATGCATCTTGGATTGACGTATAGTGCGAMTTGTCMGATATATTGGGTCATATSGGATTTMCCCGTTTTCTCMCCCGATCGAGRTATCCTCYAYYTTGMCCAAAAGAAMTATTAATTGAMTCATMAAAMATTGGGAGCGTGAAGTAAAAATTAGGAGAGTGAAGTGCAA
>NZ_RSEJ01000016.1 GCF_009910675.1 Photobacterium alginatilyticum
TGGTGCGGAAGGAGAGACTTGAACTCTCACACCTTGCGGCGCCAGAACCTAAATCTGGTGCGTCTACCAATTCCGCCACTTCCGCATTTATTCAGCCATGACGAGCTGATGTAACTCTGATTGTATTTTTCAGTTCGGGAATTGGTGTTCCGAACTAAAGAATAATGGTGCGGAAGGAGAGACTTGAACTCTCACACCTTGCGGCGCCAGAACCTAAATCTGGTGCGTCTACCAATTCCGCCACTTCCGCATCTTGTGTTTTACATCATTCCGCGAGGGAAGGATGGTGGCTACGACGGGATTCGAACCTGTGACCCCATCATTATGAGTGATGTGCTCTAACCAACTGAGCTACGTAGCCGCTTTTAAAGTTACTGATAGAATTATTAATCAGTATCTTTGAAAATGGCAGGGCTACCTGGATTCGAACCAGGGAATGACGGGATCAAAACCCGTTGCCTTACCGCTTGGCGATAGCCCTACAGGTGCTTTTCTTCAAAGCTGCTCTTGCTTCGCAGTGAAGAAGAGAATGGTGCGGAAGGAGAGACTTGAACTCTCACACCTTGCGGCGCCAGAACCTAAATCTGGTGCGTCTACCAATTCCGCCACTTCCGCAGTACTTACCGTTGAATCAAACGATTCTAACGTTAAGTGATAGATGGCAGGTCTACCTGGATTCGAACCAGGGAATGACGGGATCAAAACCCGTTGCCTTACCGCTTGGCGATAGACCTGCAGGATGCTCGCTAGAGCACTCTCGAAGAGAGTTAATCAGAGAATGGTGCGGAAGGAGAGACTTGAACTCTCACACCTTGCGGCGCCAGAACCTAAATCTGGTGCGTCTACCAATTCCGCCACTTCCGCATTTATTCAGCCATGACGAGCTGATGTAACTCTGATTGCCGGGAATTGGTGTTCCGAACTGAAGAATAATGGTGCGGAAGGAGAGACTTGAACTCTCACACCTTGCGGCGCCAGAACCTAAATCTGGTGCGTCTACCAATTCCGCCACTTCCGCATTTTTTCTTTTTAATCAACGCCCGTAAGCATTGAGTTTGTAACTTGGTGCGGAGGGAGGGACTTGAACCCTCACGTCCTTGCGGACACTAGCACCTGAAGCTAGCGCGTCTACCAATTCCGCCACCACCGCACATGGTGTCATTTTCTCGTAAAAGAAAATGGTGGCTACGACGGGATTCGAACCTGTGACCCCATCATTATGAGTGATGTGCTCTAACCAACTGAGCTACGTAGCCATTTTTTTACAGGCTGCTGACTATACAGGATAATCAACACCTTGAAAAGGTGGCAGGGCTACCTGGATTCGAACCAGGGGATGACGGGATCAAAACCCGTTGCCTTACCGCTTGGCGATAGCCCTACAATTTGTTGTTCTCACAACAGGCTTTTTCCAAAGCCGCTCTCACTGCCTCAAAGAGGGGGAGAGAATGGTGCGGAAGGAGAGACTTGAACTCTCACACCTTGCGGCGCCAGAACCTAAATCTGGTGCGTCTACCAATTCCGCCACTTCCGCATTCTACTGTTTTACATCATTCCGGTAAAGGAAGGATGGTGGCTACGACGGGATTCGAACCTGTGACCCCATCATTATGAGTGATGTGCTCTAACCAACTGAGCTACGTAGCCTCACAAGGTTGCTGACTATACATGATAATCAACAGCATTGAAAGATGGCAGGTCTACCTGGATTCGAACCAGGGAATGACGGGATCAAAACCCGTTGCCTTACCGCTTGGCGATAGACCTGCAGGTGTTCACTTAAGAACTGCTCTCGTACCTCAAAGAGGGGAGAGAATGGTGCGGAAGGAGAGACTTGAACTCTCACACCTTGCGGCGCCAGAACCTAAATCTGGTGCGTCTACCAATTCCGCCACTTCCGCATCATGTGTTTTACATCATCCCGGTAGAGGGAGGATGGTGGCTACGACGGGATTCGAACCTGTGACCCCATCATTATGAGTGATGTGCTCTAACCAACTGAGCTACGTAGCCAATTTTAAGTTGCTGACCAAACACGTTGCTCAACAGCTTTAAATAGTGGCAGGTCTACCTGGATTCGAACCAGGGAATGACGGGATCAAAACCCGTTGCCTTACCGCTTGGCGATAGACCTGCAGGATGTTCACTTAAGAACTGTCTCTCGCGTCTCTAAGAGAGGAGAGAATGGTGCGGAAGGAGAGACTTGAACTCTCACACCTTGCGGCGCCAGAACCTAAATCTGGTGCGTCTACCAATTCCGCCACTTCCGCAACATGTGTTTTACATCATCCCGGTAGAGGGAGGATGGTGGCTACGACGGGATTCGAACCTGTGACCCCATCATTATGAGTGATGTGCTCTAACCAACTGAGCTACGTAGCCATTTTGTATCCTTTAACAGCCCTCAATTACTGGGCGCTGTCTCGGGAACGGGGCGCATTATGCTCATACCAGGTAAAAGCGTCAACAGTTTTTTTTAATATCTTCCGAAAACCCGTGTGTTCGATGGTTATTTGGACGAAATGGGCGAATGCCACACTGGAATGACGATTTTTAGCCCCTTGCCGCTAGGCTGAAAGGCTTGTCAGAATTTTCCAAAATTGTCAGGGAGATAAAAAATAAGCCAGCAATCGTGCTGGCTTATTTGATCTTGCTGTCATTGCTGCGCGTTATTCGCGCCGGTATTAGACGTTGAAGCGGAAGTGAACCACGTCACCATCTTTTACGATGTAATCTTTACCTTCCAGGCGCCACTTACCTGCTTCTTTTGCTCCGCTTTCGCCGTTGAACTCGATGAAGTGGTCGTAGCCGACAACTTCGGCACGGATAAAGCCTTTTTCGAAGTCGGTGTGGATCTTACCTGCAGCCTGTGGCGCGGTTGCACCCACAGGGATCGTCCAGGCACGGACCTCTTTTACACCGGCGGTGAAGTAGGTTTGCAGTGTCAGTAGCTCGTAGCCAGAGCGGATCACGCGGTTCAGGCCTGGTTCTTCGATACCCATGTCCGCCAGGAACTCTTCGCGATCAGCATCGTCAAGCTCGGCAATTTCAGACTCGATAGCTGCACAAACCGGTACCACAACGGCGTTTTCTTTGCTTGCGTGCTCACGCACCATGTCCAGGAACTCGTTGTCCTCGAAACCGTCTTCGCTCACATTGGCAATATACATCGTCGGTTTCAGGGTCAGGAAGTTCAGGTAGCTAATCGCTGCAGTTTCTTCTTTGGCCAGCTCGACAGAGCGAACCATGCCACCTTCTGTAAGGGTCGGCAGCAGTTTTTCCAGTACTGCGATTTCAAATTTAGCGTCTTTGTCGCCGCCTTTGGCGCGCTTAGCCTGGCGCTGGATAGCACGCTCACAGGTATCCAAATCGGACAGTGCCAGTTCAAGGTTGATCACCTCGATGTCGTCCAGCGGGTTGATTTGGCCGGCAACGTGAACAATGTTGTCGTTTTCGAAGCAGCGTACGACGTGGCCGATCGCATCGGTCTCGCGGATGTTCGCCAGGAACTTGTTACCCAGGCCTTCACCTTTGGACGCACCGGCAACCAGGCCTGCAATATCGACGAATTCCATTGTGGTAGGCAGTACGCGCTCAGGATTAACAATGTTCGCCAGAGCATCCAGACGAAGATCTGGCACAGGTACAACGCCGGTGTTTGGTTCGATAGTACAGAACGGGAAGTTTGCCGCTTCGATACCCGCTTTCGTTAAGGCGTTGAATAGTGTTGACTTACCTACGTTTGGCAGGCCGACGATTCCACATTTAAAACCCATGGTTGGAAACCCTTTTGGTGATTATTCGGTGAAACAGCCCTGCGTATTGCAGTGTCTCGACAACACAATGCGCAAAGCAGGAACAAGTTAGAGCAACTACAGTTATTCGGCTTTGAATGAATGTAGTCGGTTTTGCGCCTTATTCAGGCCGTCTTTCAGCAAGACATCCATGCAGCGGACGGCTTCGTCTACGGCTGCATCAATGTTGCCTTGCTCTTTGGCCGGCGCTTTGCCCAGTACAAAACCGGACACTTTATTTTTGTCGCCAGGGTGGCCGATACCGACACGCAGGCGATAGAAATCTTTGTTATTGCCCATTTTGCTGATGATGTCGCGCAGGCCGTTATGTCCGCCGTGGCCGCCGCCTTTTTTGAACTTGGCCACCCCCGGTGGCAGGTCCAGCTCATCATGAGCAACTAAGATCTCTTCCGGCTTGATCTGATAGAAATTAGCCAGAGCCGCCACGGACTTCCCGGAGAGGTTCATGAACGTGGAAGGGATCAACAAGCGTAGATCATGGCCGTTGGCCTGGATCCGGCCGGTCTGGCCAAAGTATTTCGACTCTTCTCGTAGGCTAATGTTATGGACTCGGGCCAGTTCTTCTACGACCCATGCACCCGCGTTGTGGCGGGTTTTAGCATACTCGGCACCAGGGTTAGCCAGGCCGACTAATAGACGAATATTGTTACTCACGCTAGTCTCTCAAGTCTTAGGGGCTTAAAACGCGCGCTATGTTATACCAAACCGAGCAAGATTGATATGTCCGGACGAAAAACGCCCCGCATGGCGCGGGGCGTTTGGATTTTATCGCTATGCCGAACTGTTCGGTATAGGGAGCGATTAGTGCTCGAACATCGCAGAGATTGACTCTTCGTTGCTGATGCGGCGAATCGCTTCAGCCAGCATGCCAGATAGCGTCAGTACCGATACGCGGCCTGTATCAACCATTGCCTGAGACAGTGGGATAGAGTCAGTAACGATAACTTCGTCGATCACTGATTCACGGATGTTCTGAGGCGCATTGCCAGAGAATACCGGGTGAGTTGCGTAGGCAAAAACGCGCTTGGCACCACGATCTTTCAGCGCTTCGGCAGCTTTACACAGCGTACCGCCAGTATCGATCATGTCATCAACGATGACGCAGTCACGGCCTTCAACTTCGCCGATAAGGTGCATAACCTGAGAAACGTTGGCACGTGGACGACGCTTGTCGATGATCGCAATGTCAGTGTCATCAAGCAGCTTGGCAATCGCACGGGCACGTACAACACCACCGATGTCCGGAGAAACAACCACTGGATCTTCCAGTTTCTTCGCCAGGATGTCTTCTAGCAGAACTGGGCTGCCGAATACGTTATCAACTGGAACATCAAAGAAGCCCTGAATTTGCTCAGCGTGAAGATCAACAGTCAGAACGCGGTCAACGCCGACGTTAGAAAGGAAATCAGCAACCACTTTGGCAGTAATTGGCACACGGGAAGAACGAACGCGGCGGTCTTGGCGAGCATAACCGAAGTAAGGGATTACAGCTGTAATACGACCTGCAGAAGCGCGGCGTAGGGCATCGATCATAACAACCAGTTCCATCAGGTTGTCATTGGTTGGCGCACAAGTAGATTGAATGATAAAAACGTCGCTACCACGAACGTTCTCATTAATCTGAACACAGACTTCACCGTCGGAAAAACGGTTAACTGTTGCGTCTCCTAAAGAGATGTAAAGACGGTCAGCAATGCGTTGGGCTAGTTCTGGTGTAGCGTTACCAGCAAACAGCTTCATATCAGGCACGGTGGAAACCTCAGGTTGCGTCCAAGTTGTAGTTACTGACAATCCGTAGAATGTGCGTTCAAGGCTGTCAAAAGGGGAGATGTGTTGACACCTTTTGCGACGAATCCTTGGAGCCAGTCAGGTAATTTATTCAGTGTTGCAATGGCCTCTTGTTGAGTGCTAAATTCTGCAAACACACAAGCGCCAGTGCCGGTCAGTCTTGACGGCGCGTATTCTAACAGCCACGAAAGCGCCTTATCAACCTCGGGGTGCCGTCTTCTGACGATTTTTTCGCAATCGTTTTCGTAAATCCCCGCCAACAGGGCATCCAACGTCATTTTTTTGCTATCACGAGTAAGTTCCGGATGGGTGAAAATATCAACAGTTGCAATGCTGACATCCGGTTTGGCAACCAAATACCACTTTTCCTGCGGCTCTGCCGGTTGAAGTTTTTCCCCTACGCCCTCGGCAAACGCACTCATTCCGCGGACAAAAACTGGCACGTCCGCACCGAGCTTCAGGCCGAGATCGGCCAGTTCATCCTCGCTGAGCCCGGCTTGCCACAGGTAGTTCAGGGCAACCAAGGTGGTGGCCGCATCGGACGACCCGCCACCCAGGCCTCCGCCCATCGGCAGGATTTTATCGATATGGATCTCGGCCCCGGCCCGGATGCCAGCCGCCTGTCGCAGGGCATCGGCAGCGCGATAGATCAGGTTGTCTTCGGTTGCAACGCCCTCTATGGCCGGCGAAAGGGTGATATCACCAGAGTCGTTCGCGGTAATCGTCAGGGTGTCACTGTGATCCAGAAACTGAAACAGGGTTTGCAGCTCATGGTAACCATCAGGACGGCGACCGGTGATGTAGAGGAACAGGTTTAGCTTGGCTGGCGCGGGCCAGCGAGTGGTACGGGTAATCATAGTGTGGCTCGTGTTCATGGCTGTTGGCTTTCGGTGATTTCCCACTCATTGATAATGAGGGTAATACGGACATCCCCTTGCGACAGAATCATTCGACTCGGCAGGGCCGGGGTCACCGAGTTGTCATATTCGTTGTAGTCGAGCTGCCAAAGTTGCTGGTCTATTTGTTTCGCCAGGTAGGCCACCCGGTTCTCGCTGTTGAGCTGGTAGGTATCGGCAGCCGTTGGCAGGCCTATCAGCCAGTCACGCATTTGCTCGACGGGAAGATTTATATCGGTCAGCTCCTGGATCAGGCGCGAGGCATTGGTTCCCTGATAGGTCTGGCCATCGTGGGAAATCAAGGTGGCACTGACTGGCGTGGCATCGAGCTTGAGCAGGGTTTTGCCGAGGAAGTTGGTCAGCAGCAGGTGATCGGCCTGCGGGACGGTACGCCACAGCAGGTTGGCACCAAAACGTTGCTTGCCTTTATAGCCCAACCGGCCTTTGGCCTCATAATGGTTAAGTTGCTGGAGCGACGCCTGGTGGGTTTCCCAGTCCACTAGAGGGGAAACTGGTGCCTGGCTGGCACAGCCGGATAGCAGGGAAAGAGGCAAAAGGGCGGCGAGCAAGTACCGTTTCGAGTGTAAATACAATCGAACAAATGAAATCGATGGCATAGTTTGTAATTAACTTATGGGTTTAGGCAAACAATAGCGAGAATTGGACCATAATACCAATTGCAACAAGGAATTGCTTAAGGCATCTGGGCCATAAATGGTATTTAAATTTCAACAATTGCTCAGGAATGCCAGATTGATTGCGTTAGTTTTCTTTAATTACGTTGGGGCATCAAGTAAAATCCCGCCCTGGATCTTTTTCACCGGCGAAGTTGGTACACCGTCTCCATGACATTGCTTGCATTAGGAATAAATCATAAAACGGCATCTGTGGACTTACGCGAGCGTGTTGCGTTTTCCCCGGACAAGCTGACCAAGGCATTGCAGCAGTTAGAAGCACACCCGGAGGTAACAAGTGGCGTTATCGTCTCGACTTGTAACCGCACCGAGCTCTATTGTGACGTGACCCAGGCCGGGCCGGGAATCCTGATTGATTGGTTGACCAAGTTTCACCAGCTCACGGCCGAAGAATTGATGCCGAGCCTGTATTTTCACGAAGAGCAGGCTGCTGTGAGGCACCTTATGCGGGTCGCCTGCGGTCTGGACTCATTGGTGCTCGGCGAGCCTCAAATTCTGGGACAGGTCAAGCAGTCATATTCTGACGCCCGCGATTATGAAGCCGTACATGGTATGCTGGAGAAGTTATTCCACAAGTCCTTTACGGTTGCAAAGCGGGTGCGTACCGAAACCGATATTGGTGGTAATGCCGTATCGGTGGCCTTTGCGGCCTGTACCCTGGCCAAGCAAATTTTTGAGTCGCTGTCTGAGGCCACGGTATTATTGATTGGCGCAGGCGAGACAATTGAACTGGTATCGCGCCACCTTGTCGAGCAGGGCTGCAACAAGCTGATTGTGGCTAACCGAACCAAAGAAAGGGCTGATAACCTGGCCAGGGAGTTCGGTGCCGAGGTGATTAGCCTGCCGGACATTCCCGAATATTTGCCGCGCGCCGATATCGTGATCAGCTCGACGGCCAGCCCGCTGCCGATTGTCGGTAAGGGCATGGTCGAGAAAGCCATTAAGGCGCGTCGTCATCAGCCGATGCTGCTGGTGGATATTGCCGTGCCGCGTGATATCGAGCAGGAAGTCGGTGAGTTGAACGACGCCTACCTGTATACGGTCGATGATTTGCACAGTATCGTCGAGAAGAACCGCGAGCAGCGCAAGGTTGCCGCGATCCAGGCCGAAGCTATCGTCAGCGAGGAAAGTGCCGCCTTTATGAGCTGGCTGCGTTCGCTGGAGGCGGTTGACAGTATCCGACAGTATCGTTGTCACGCCGAGGATATCAAGGCCGAGCTGCTGAGCCGAAGCCTGCAGGCTATAGCCAATGGCAGTGAGCCAGAAAAAGTACTGGCAGAACTAAGCAACAAACTGACCAACAAACTGATCCACGCACCAACCCGGGCAATGCAGCAGGCTGCGCATAACGGCGAGCCGGAAAAATTAGCGGTGATCCGCGAGACGCTGGGGTTGGAGTCGTTCAAAAATTAATATGAGGCAGGGCCACCGTGCTCTGCCATGACCGGAACACAATAGTTAAGTCGATTATGAAATCTTCAATTTTAGTGAAATTAGAAACGCTGGTTGAGCGTTACGAAGAAGTCCAGCACCTGCTTGGCGATCCTGACGTGATCGGCGATCAGGATAAATTCCGTGCGCTTTCCCGTGAATATTCTCAGCTGGAAGAAGTGACCAAGTGTTTCCAGGCTTATCAGCAGGCGAAAGAGGATCTTGAAACTGCTGAAGAAATGACGAAAGAAGATGATCCGGAAATGCGCGAAATGGCGCAGGAAGAAGTAAAAGAAGCGAAAGCCGAAATTACTCGTCTTGAAGATGAGCTTCAGGTGCTGCTGATCCCGAAAGATCCGAATGATGAGCGCAACTGCTTTATCGAAATTCGTGCCGGTGCCGGTGGTGACGAGGCCGGTATCTTTGCCGGTGACCTGTTCCGTATGTACAGCAAGTATGCAGAAAGCCGCGGTTGGCGTATCGAAGTGATGAGCGCCAATGATGCCGAGCACGGCGGTTACAAAGAAATGATCGCCAAAGTGAACGGCGAGGGTGTGTATGGTGTGCTGAAGTTTGAATCCGGCGGTCACCGCGTTCAGCGTGTTCCGGCAACGGAATCTCAAGGCCGTGTTCATACTTCGGCGTGTACGGTTGCGGTGCTTCCTGAAATCCCGGAAGCTGAGATCCCTGAAATCAATGCTGGCGATTTGAAAATCGACACCTTCCGTGCCTCGGGCGCTGGTGGTCAGCACGTTAACACCACTGACTCAGCTATCCGTATTACCCACCTGCCAACCGGTATCGTGGTGGAGTGTCAGGATGAGCGTTCACAGCATAAGAATAAGGCCAAGGCAATGTCAGTGCTGGCGGCGCGTATTATTAAAGCTGAAGAAGAGCGACGCCATGAAGCAGAGGCAAGCACCCGACGTAACCTGTTGGGCTCGGGCGATCGCTCGGACCGTATCCGCACCTATAACTACCCGCAGGGCCGAGTGTCTGATCACCGTATCAACCTGACTATCTACCGCCTGAACGAGGTGATGGAAGGGGATATGGATACCCTGATCCAGCCGGTACTGCAGGAACACCAGGCAGATCAGCTGGCTGCCATGGCTGATCAAAGCTAATGCCACTGAGCATCGAAGCGCTGCTGAAGCAGACAGTGCAGCAGCTTGTTGACGCGGGCTCAGACAGCCCGCAGTTGGATGCTGCCGTAATGCTTTGCTTTGTGCTGGACAAGCCGCGCAGCTACTTGCTGACCTGGCCGGAAAAAACGCTAGACAGTGAGCAGTCTGCTGCGTTCGACACTGTGTTGCGCCGCCGTCTGGCGGGCGAGCCAGTCGCCTATATTGTCGGCGAGCGTGAATTTTGGTCGCTGCCGCTGAAAGTGGCACCCCATACCCTGATCCCGCGTCCTGATACGGAGCGACTGGTTGAACTGGCATTGGAGAAAGTGCCGGCGGAGCCTTGCTCGGTGCTGGATCTGGGAACAGGAACCGGCGCGATAGCCCTGGCCATCGCCTCGGAACGGCCTGAGCTGAGTGTCACCGGTATCGACCTGCGCCCGGAAGCGGCCCAGCTGGCGCTGGAAAACAGCCAAAACTTGAAGATCACCAATACCCGCTTCTTGTCCGGAAGCTGGTACAGCCCGCTGACATCTGACGAGCGCTTTGCCGTCGTGGTCAGTAACCCTCCCTACATAGATAAAACTGATCCTCACCTCGAACAGGGCGACGTGCGCTTTGAGCCAAAGAGCGCTTTGGTAGCAGAAGAAAACGGCCTTGCTGATATTCGCATTATCAGCGAGCAGGGCCGCCAATACCTGCAAACCGGCGGCTGGCTGCTGATGGAGCACGGCTTTGAGCAGGGTGAGGCGGTTAGGGCAATTTTATTGGAACTGGGATATAACCAGGTATCAACAGCACAGGATTATGCCGGCCTTGATCGGGTAACCATGGGCTGTTGGCAAGGATAGAAGAGAGAAAACTATATGTACGCTGCGTTTAAACACCTCCACATGCTGGCAATTGCCTTGAGCGTTTTGCTATTTGTCGTTCGTTATTGCCTGCTGATGGCAAACTCCTCGCTGCTCGAGAAAAAGTTCCTCAAGATCACGCCGCATGTCGTTGATACCTTCCTGCTGCTTACCGGTGTCGTGCTGATTTTCATTACCGGCTTTATTCCGTTTACCGAAGCGGGTAACTGGATGACCCAGAAGCTGAGCTGTGTTCTGGCTTACATCGCACTGGGCTTCTTCACTCTGAAATACGGCAAGAACAAAGTCTTTAAGACCTTTGCGTTTCTGGGAGCGCTGGGTTGGGTGGTGGCGGCTGCAAACATTGCAACGACTAAGACATCATTCCTGGGGTAATCATGTTACGTTTTACTGATGAAGAATTAGAGCAGATGGCGCTGGTTGAAGGCGCCCTGGAAATGACAGCGGCAATTGATCCTGCATTTCCTACCGGCTGGGTTCGACTGCAGATTAATAAGCTGGCTCAGGAAGCGGAGCATGCCCTGATGGACGAGCCAAACCCGCACTTGCGACTGGAAGGGTTAATTCGGCTGTTTTACCGCGAGTGGGGGTTCTGTGGTGATCAGCAGCAGTACTTTTCTTCGGAAAATGTTTTTCTCGATAAGGTACTGGAACGCAAGAAAGGCATCCCGGTCAGCCTGGGGGCTATTTTCCTCTACCTTGCCCAACATCTTGACTTACCGGTTAGCAGTGTGGGCTTTCCCACTCAGTTTATCCTCAAGGTTGACTGGTATGACGGTGAGCAGCAGTACATCAACCCGTTTGACGGTGAGTACCTGAGCAAGCGGACAATGGGGGCCTGGTTGAAAGGTCACCGCGGTCCGTTTACCGAGCTGCGCCAGGAGCACCTGGACGAGGCTGACAATGCCGACATCCTGACCCGCTGGCTGACTGTCATGAAAAGTGCGCTGCTTCGGGAAGAGCACTTCGCTGATGCCCTTCGCTGCAGTGACATGGCACTGGAGTTCAGCCCGGGCGATCCGCATGAAATTCGCGATCGCGGCTATATTTACCAGCAGCTGGAGTGCAGCCATGTGGCGGCAATGGACTATGAGTATTTCATCGAGCAATGTCCGGAAGACCCGGCCGCTGAGCTGTTGAAGCTTCAGGTGCAGGCACTCAATGAAGAGCCTCTTACGCTGCATTAAGGTTGGCAGGGTAGAGCGGCAATAATTCGGAGGTAAGCGTCGGGGTACAGTGTGGCGTTTACTTCAACATTCTGAATGAAAGAGAGAATATGATGGAACAGAAAGTTGTTCGAGTTGGTGATATCGATGTTGCCAATGACAAGCCGTTTGTCTTGTTTGGTGGCATGAACGTACTTGAATCTCGCGATATGGCTATGCAGATCTGTGAGAAATACGTGGAAGTGACCGACAAACTCGGTATTCCTTATGTATTTAAGGCGTCTTTTGACAAAGCAAACCGCTCTTCCGTTCACTCTTACCGTGGTCCGGGCATGGAAGAAGGCCTGAAGATCTTCCAGGAGCTGAAAGACACCTTCGGCGTGAAGATCATTACCGATATCCACGAGCAGTATCAGGCTCAGCCTGTAGCTGATGTTGTCGATGTGATCCAGTTACCTGCTTTCCTTGCCCGCCAGACTGATCTGGTTGAGGCGATGGCAAAAACCGGTGCTGTGATCAATGTGAAAAAACCCCAGTTCATGAGCCCGGGCCAGGTGGGGAATATTGTCGAGAAATTTGCCGAGTGCGGCAACGAGAACATTATTCTTTGCGAGCGCGGCGTACTGCATGGTTACGATAACCTGGTGGTTGATATGCTGGGCTTCGATGTGATGAAAAAGGCGTCAAAAGGCAGCCCGATCATCTTTGATGTGACCCATGCCCTGCAGTGCCGTGATCCGCAGGGTGCTGCCTCCGGCGGTCGTCGTGAGCAGACGGTTGATCTGGCGCGTTCTGGTATCGCGACAGGGATCGGTGGTCTGTTTATGGAAGCTCACCCGACCCCGGATCAGGCGCGTTGCGATGGCCCGTCAGCGTTCCCGCTGGACAAGCTAGAGCCGTTCCTGGCACAAATCAAGCAGCTTGATGATCTGATCAAGGGCTTTGAACCGATCGAGATCAAATAACCAAAACTGACTCGAATAATATACGGCCCGGCAGGTTTTCCTGCTGGGCCGTTGTTTTTTTGTACGATTATTGCGTAGATAAAAAAAATATAACCTGTGAAAATTTAGTGAATCCGTCTGGTATATCTCTATCTTGTGGTGATATCAATTATTCATCTTGATAGTGATAGCGAATATCCCTGCCCTTAAGCGGCTATCAGAGCGGGAAGTTTGCCGTTTGCTTTGTGAGACTTTTATTCTGCATCTGTATACTCACTGCCGAGTAAAATTTCGTGGAAGTAGGGTGTTACGTGTCATTATCTCAAGATATACCTCTGAGTCATTCTGAGGAGTCGGTTTCTCACTGGAGCAAACACGATACCAGCTGGATGCTGAGCCTGTTTGGAACTGCTGTGGGGGCCGGTATTTTGTTCTTGCCGATCAATATCGGCGTGGGTGGCTTTTGGTCACTGGTAATTATGGCCCTGATGGCGGGGCCGATGACGTTCCTTGCCCATCGTGGTCTGGCCCGTTTCGTTTTGTCGTCGTCCAAGCCTGATGCTGACTTTACCGATGTGGTGGAAGAGCACTTCGGAGCCAGTGCCGGGCGCCTTATTTCTCTGCTGTATTTTCTTTCTATTTTTCCGATCCTGCTGATTTATGGCGTGGGTCTGACCAATACGGTTGATAGCTTTATCGTTAACCAGCTGGGCATGGAGGCACCGTCACGGGTGCTCCTGTCGGGTGTATTGGTATTCGGCATGATCGCTATTATGATGGCGGGCGAAAAAGTGATGCTGAGAGCGTTTGAGGTGATTGTCTATCCGCTGGCAGCTATCCTGGCGGGCTTGTCATTCTACCTGATCCCGAACTGGCAGATGCCGGATCTCTCCACTTTGCCCGAGTGGGGAAGCTTTTCTGTGACGCTGTGGCTTGCGGTACCGGTGACGGTTTTTGCCTTTAGCCATGCGGCGGCTATTTCCAGTTTTGCCAATGCCCAGCGTCGCCACTATGGTCGCGAGGCGGGTCAAAAGTCCGAACAGATCCTCAAGCGCACCTCGGTGATGCTGATCTCGTTCGTTTTGTTCTTTGTCTTTTCTTGTGTATTGAGCCTGAGCCCGGCGCAGCTGCTGGAAGCCAAGGCGCAAAATGTCTCGGTACTGTCATATCTGGCCAATGTTCACAATAGTCCGTTCATTGTTGCCTTGGGACCGCTGATCGCTTTTATTGCCATCTCTTCGTCGTTTCTTGGTCATTTCATGGGGGCACGTGAAAGCCTGAATGGCATGCTGCAGAAACAGTTCAGCCTGGCACCGGCAAAACTGGATAAGCTAGGGATCGTATTTATGTTCCTGGCAATCTGGTTTGCTGCGGTGATGAACCCGAGCATTCTTGGCATGATGGAAGCCTTGTCCGGCCCGGTGATTGCGATGATCCTGTTTATCATGCCGATGCTGGCTGTGTACAAGGTGGAGAGCCTGAAGTGTTATCGCGGTAGGTTCAGTACCTACTTTATTCTGCTGGTGGGGCTGCTGGCCGTCTCGGCAATTGTGTTTAGCCTGTTCTAGCCAGTACAAAGAATAACAAACAAAAAGGCTTGCCGTTGTGGCAAGCCTTTTTTGTTTCATCACCGTTCTTGCTGTTACAGCTTGAAGCGGTTGATTTCCTGCTGCAGTTCGTGCGACAGGTGAGAAAGCTCAGCAGCCTGCTTGGCAGCTTCGTCGGCTTCTACTGCCAGCTCGTTGGATACGTCGCGGATCCCTTCGGTATTGCGGGTGATTTCGGACGTTACTGACGATTGTTCTTCAGCCGCAGAAGCAATCTGGGTTGCCATGTCACTGATGTTGGTGACGGCGCTGTTGATCTGAGACAGGCTGGCAGAGGCGGCATTGGCGTCATCAACACTGGTCTCGGCCAGACGGCGGCTGTCTTCCATGATACCGACAGCGCGACCTGTCGTCTGCTGCAGGGTTTCGATCATTTGCTGGATTTCCTGCGTCGAGGCGTGAGTACGCTGGCTCAGTACGCGTACCTCGTCGGCAACCACGGCAAATCCGCGGCCCTGTTCACCGGCACGTGCGGCCTCGATGGCTGCATTCAGTGCCAGCAGGTTCGTCTGCTCGGCAATACCCTGAATCGTTGACAAGATGGTGTTGATGCTCTGGGCATGGGTGTTGAGTTCGCCAATCACACCGGTTGCGGTGTCAACTTCACCGGCAAGGCCGGTGATCGACTGTTGGCTCTGGCTGACCTGTACCGAACCGTGCTCCGAGACTTCGACTGTTTCGCTCGAGGTGCGAGCAGTATTATCTGCATTACCGGCAATTTCCTGGGTAGCGGCAGCCATCTCGTTAATAGCCGTTGCCACCATGTTGATTTCGTCTTGCTGGTGCTGAATACGGGTGCTGCGCTCTTCGGCCTGCGAAGCGGTAATGTGGGCTTGCTGGGTCAGCGAGCTGGATACTTCCTGCAGACGCGAGACCATACCGTGCATGTTGCCGACAAAGCGGTTGAAGTTGTGTGCCAGCTGGCCTACTTCATCGTCGCTGCGTGGGTCAAGGCGCTGGGTCAGGTCGCCTTCGCCGGTTGCAATCTCGGCCAGGGCCTGGGAAACACGGCCTAAATCGCGGAACAGGAAGCCGACTAGCCAGGCAACAGCACTGACGACAATCAGGGTAATAATGATTGAGGTGACAATGAGCTGGCGCAGCAGGCTGGTATGGCTGGCTTCTTCTGTCGTACGGTCCATTTCAAGGCCGAGGATCCAGCTGGTGCCGGGTACATTGGCAAAATGCAGCAGCTTTTCCTCGCCGTTGATCGTGACGACTTCAATACGGTTTGACTGAATTGCCGACTCGATGCGGCCCATGTTCAGCTCGTCGCTGTAGCGGTTGATTGGCTGAAGCAGTAGCGATTCATCAGGGTGGGCCAGGAAAGTATTGTCTTGCTTGTTAAGCAGCATCGCGTAGGCGTTCTGGCCGACATCCAGGTTGATCACATCCTTGATAAGCTGGTCGATTAATACGTCGGCACCAACGACCCCCATCATAGTGCCGTTTTTCATCACCGGCTCAGCAATGGTCACCAGCAGCGCGTTGGTAATGGCATCCTGGTAGGCCGTCGTAATGATCTGGGTGCCGGCATTTTGGGCATCACGATACCAAGGACGAGTCCGTGGGTCGTAGTCGGCCCGGTTACGCTCCGGGTGTGAGCGATACATGCCACCTGCTGGCGTACCCAGGAAAATATCATCAAAGCCGCCGGCTTTTCGGGCCTGCTGCAAAAATGGAACAACATTGCTCTCGGTGCTGTAGTCATTGAACGCTTTGGCAATGTCACTACGGATAGAGATCCAGTCTGAAATGCCTTCGGTTGCGGTTTTAGAAAGGCTTTCGGCCCGCGAGTAGATGCCACTGCGGGTTTGCTCAAAAAGCCGATCGGCAGCTAGCCAGGTCAGGGCGGTTGCCATAACAACCACTGCAGACAAGCTGGCTCCTATTAGTTTCTGTTTCAATGATAATTTCATTTTTATTCAGTTTTAAAGGCAAATAGTAGGGGGGATTGGTAGGCCCGAATTTTATAGACATTTCAATCAATATGCACGGAAAAGTGATGTGCGTCATACTATGTGTAACTTGTTGAGTAGTAATGTTTTTTTATTGACGTTAATATGGTATGCGCGTCAAAAAAATGCCGTCATTGCTTGGGGTAATGACGGCATTTTTTCTATCATATAGTCGTGAGTTGTGCGGTTATATGATTATGGGCTAGAGCTTAAAGCGAGTGATTTCCTTGCGTAAACTTGCCGATAGCTCCGAAAGCTGAAGAGCTTGCTCGCTCGCTTCGTTGGCTTCCAGGGCGAGCTGATCGGAGACTTCTCTGACAGCTTCGGTATTGCGGGTGATTTCTGATGTTACCAGCGATTGCTCTTCGGCTGCCGAGGCGATTTGGGTCGCCATATCACTGATCTGGTTGACCGACTGGGTAATATGGCCGAGGCTGGTACTGGCTGAGGCTGCATCGGTGACACTGGTTTCGGCCAGTAGTTTACTGTCACTCATGATGGAGACCGCCTCACTTGTGGTCTGCTGCAGCGTCTCGATAGTTTGCTGGATTTCCTGAGTCGAGGAATGGGTGCGCTGGCTGAGGATCCGTACCTCGTCGGCGACAACGGCAAAGCCTCGGCCCTGCTCTCCGGCACGGGCTGCCTCTATGGCTGCATTCAGTGCCAGCAAGTTGGTTTGCTCGGCAATATCCTGAATAGTGGAAAGAATGCTATTTATATTCTGGGCATGATGATCAAGCGCCTTGATCACCTCGGTAGCACTATCAACTTCATGAGCCAGGTTACTGATTGAATGCTGGCTCTTGTCCACTTCTCCTGCACCAAGCTGGGCGTGGGAGACCGTTTTTTCTGATGTCTGGGCGGTGTTTTCGGCGTTGTTGGCAATTTCCTGGGTGGCTGTGGCCATTTCGGTAATGGCTGTCGCGACCATATTGATTTCATCCTGCTGTTGCTGGATTCGCTGGCTGCGCTGCTGGGCATGGTTGGCCGTATCATGGGCTTGTTCGGCCAGTGAACCTGACATATGGCTCAGGCGGCTGATCATGCCGTGCATGTTATCCAGGAAGCGGTTGAAGTTATTGGCCAGCTGACCTATCTCATCGTTGCTGTGGGGCTGCAGGCGTTGGGTTAAATCGCCTTCCCCGTTGGCGATGTCGGCCAAGGCGACGGAAACCTTGCCTAAATCACGGAACAGGTAATTGACGAGCATGGATACGGCCAACAGGGCAATCAATGTGCCGATAATGCCTGTGGCAATCAGGCTTTTTAGCAACTGGTTATGGCTGGCTTCTTCTGTGGCTCGATCCATTTCAACAGCAAAAATCCAGTCACTGTTATCAACCCCGCCGAAGTAGATCAGTTTTTGCTGATTGTTCTGTTCAAAAATCTGGATGCTTTTCTCGGCCATGGCGGCGTGTATTTGGCTGACCGTCAGTTCGGGAGCAAGCTCGGCGAGTGGCTGAAGTGCGAGCTGACTTTTGTAGTAAGCCAGAATATCGCCCTGGCGAGTGAGCAACATGGCATTGGAGCTCTTTCCGACATCATAGCCGGTGATCGTTTTTTGTAAGTAATCCAGGGTAATATCGGCACCAATCACACCGACTGTTTGGCCATTGAGCCTGACCGGGGCGGAAAAGGTCAGCATCGGCTTACCATTCGCTGTGCCTTTATAGGGCGCGGACGTGCTGACCGATGACGAGTTTATCGCCTGCTGGTACCAGTTGCGGGTGCGAGCATCGAAGTTTTCTAACGCAGTAGTATGGTTGCCCGCGATGAACAGGTTACCTTCCAGATCAGCAAAGAAGACATCGTTGAACTGACCATTCTTTTTGGCTTGATCCATGACAGTGGGAAGTTGCTCCAGGCCGGAGAGTTGGGCGGCTGAAGCGATGATAATTTTGTGCTCCTCCAGCCAGTAGCCGACCGCGTCGGTGGCGATATTGGTCAGGCTGGTGGCGCGGGCATAGATACCGCTCCGGCTTTGGGAGAAGAGTTCATTGGAGGCAAGCCATATCAAGCCCCCGGCAATAAGTATGATGGCTGAGAAAACACATCCGAGTAATTTATGTTTTAGTGTTAGATTCATTGAGGCTGTCTATTTATAGTACGGTAGACTGTATATGATATATTTATGGGGTGAAAACGCCATCCCAATTATTGTGATTGCATACAAATTTTTTGCATATATAAAGGACGAGTAATAGTAATGAGATTATGATTATATCTGGATGTTTAGACGTCTAGATGTTGACACATCCAGAATGACACTCTAGTCTAGGGCAAATTCTAAAATAGATGTCCTGTAGTCATCATGTCGAACACAACACAATCACATAATTCTATAAATACGCCATCGGCACTGGCGTTGTTGCCGCTAGGGGTATTTCTTGCACTGTTTATTGGGGTCGGAAGCTACCTGACCATGCAGGGGGTGGATTTTGCCTTTTACCAGTTGCCTGCACCGGTTGCGGCCCTGCCTGCGGTTATCGTGGCCTTGCTGCTGAGCAAAGAGAAGCTCAACAAGGCGATTGAGCAATTTCTGCGTGGTGTCGGTCATAGCGATATTATCGCGATGTGTATGATCTATTTGCTGGCCGGTGCGTTTGCCTCGGTCGCCAAAGCGACCGGTGGCGTTGACGCGACGGTTAACCTGGGTTTGTCGATGCTGCCTGCCAGCATGATCCTGCCCGGGATCTTTGTTATATCAGCATTCATCGCGACTGCGATGGGTACCTCTATGGGGACCATTGCGGCTGTTGCGCCAGTTGCTCTGGGCATTGCCCAGGCCGCCGGTATGGATGTGGCGTTAACGGCCGGTGTGGTACTGAGCGGTGCGATGTTCGGTGATAACCTGTCGATTATTTCGGATACCACGATTGCTTCAACCCGCTCGCAGGGCTGTCAGATGAAAGACAAGTTCCGTGAGAATATCCGTATTGCACTTCCAGCTGCCATTATTGCCGTTGTGCTATTTATGTTCAGCAGTACGGCAACAGAAGTACCGGCAGCAACCGAGGTTGAGTGGCTGAAGGTACTACCTTATATCACTATCCTGGTACTGGCCGTTTCGGGGATGAATGTCTTTGTGGTCTTGAGTATTGGTATTCTGCTGGCGGGTGGTGTCGGGCTGTTTGCTACGCCAGAGTATAGCCTGTCATCTTATGGCCAGGATATTTATGCCGGCTTTGGCAATATGCAGGAAATTTTCCTGCTTTCGATGCTCATTGGCGGCATTAGTGAACTAATGCGCCAACAGGGGGGCCTGGCCTATCTGACCCAGCTTATCAGCCGTATTATCCGCGTATTTAGCAAAGCGCACACACAGGGGCAGAACCTGCGGGCCAGTGAGTTGGGTATTGCCGGCTTGGTCAGCCTGACGAACTGCTGCACGGCCAACAACACCGTTGCCATTATTGTGTCTGGCGGTGTGGCCAAAGAGCTGGCTGTTGAAAATGGCGTGACACCGCGCCGCTCGGCTAGCTTGCTGGATATCTTCTCTTGCGTGATTCAGGGCGTGCTGCCATATGGCGCACAGGCGCTATTGCTCGGCTCGGTGTTCGGTCTGTCGCCGTTAGAGGTGGTCAGCCATTCGTACTACTGTTTCTTCCTGGCGATTGCCGCTATCGTCGCTGTATTTGTCAAACATCCTGCCCGCCAGCTGGCCAGTGCCTGATTGGCGACTTATCTAATTGACTGAATTATAAAAAGCCCAAAAGTGTATCAAATGCCTCGCAACTGCGAGGCATTTTTTTGCGCGTAATCAGGTGTTAGTGAAAATTTGTTACCTGTATGGTGATCTAGTCAACAGATTTATGAAAACAACAGAAAACTGATCATTGTTTAATTTAAACTTGCGCTTATTGGAACAATATAAACAGCTACTTATACCTTCCCAAGGATGAGTGGTAGCGAGTGGTAATGCCAAGCGAAAGAGTCAATAGGGCCTTTTGAAATTGTCGCAAAAGGACAGCTCCCGCATCGCTTGGCATCATAATAATATTATTGGTTAAGGGGATCCCCATGAAGCAACGCTTATTTGCCAAAACAGCATTAACAGCTGCGGTACTGGCTACATTGTCTGGTTGCGCAAGCCAGGCCGACAGTACGGCTCCGTCTTGGCAGGCTGACGAAACGTATAAACTGACAATTCTTCACACCAATGACCACCACGGTCGCTTCTGGCAGAACAAATACGGCGAATACGGCATGGCTGCTCGTAAGACACTGCTTGACCAGATCCGTACCGAAGTGGCGGCTCAGGGTGGTACAACGTTGCTTCTATCTGGTGGTGATATCAATACCGGTGTTCCTGAGTCTGATCTGCAGGACGCAGAGCCGGATTTCAAAGGTATGAACATGCTGGGTTACGATGCAATGGCATTGGGTAACCATGAGTTTGATAACCCGCTGGAAGTACTGCGCAAGCAGGAAGAGTGGGCAGAGTTCCCGATGCTGTCGGCGAATATCTACGATAAAGAAACGGGCGAGCGCCTGTTCCAGCCGTATCAGATCTTCGAACAGCAAGGCATCAAGATTGCCGTGATCGGCCTGACAACGGAAGATACCGCCAAGATTGGTAACCCAGAGTACATTGGCGACGTTGATTTCCGTGACCCTAAAGCTGAAGCGAAAAAGCTGATTGCTGAGCTGGAAGAGACTGAAAACCCTGATGTTATCATCGCAGCGACACACATGGGTCACTACGAAAACGGTAACCGCGGTGTGAACGCGCCGGGTGATGTTGCGCTGGCTCGTTACCTTGAGGAAGGTGATCTGGACATGATTGTAGGCGGCCACTCGCAAGAGCCTGTCTGCATGGAAGGTCCGAACATGTACAACAAGAACTTCAATCCGGGTGATGAGTGTCAGCCGGATCAGCAGAACGGTACCTGGATTGTTCAGGCACACGAGTGGGGCAAATATGTTGGCCGCGCTGATTTCGAATTCAAGAACGGCGAGCTACAGATGGTCAGCTATGATCTGATCCCTGTGAACCTGAAGAAGAAAGTGAAGCTGGCAGACGGTAGCAAGAAGCGCGTGTTCATTGAAGACGAGATTGCCCAGAACGAAGAAGTGAAAACATTCCTTCAGCCTTACCAGGAGCGCGGTCAGGCTCAGCTGAACATTAAGATTTCTGAGTCAAACGGCAAGCTGGAAGGTGATCGTAACGTTGTTCGCTTCAAGCAGACTAACCTGGGCCGCCTGATTGCTGCTTCTCACATGCAGCGCGCGAAAGCTGACTTTGCGGTAATGAACTCTGGTGGTGTACGTGATTCAATCGCAGCTGGCGATATCACTTATAAAGACGTTCTGACTGTACAGCCGTTTGGCAACATCGTGACCTATACCGACATGAGCGGTAAAGAAATCATGGACTACCTGAATGTCGTTGCGACTAAGCCTGTTGACTCAGGTGCCTACGCACAGTTTTACGGTATCTCTATGACTGTTCAGAACGGTGCTGTGAGCAACGTTAAGATTGGCGGCAAACCTCTGAGCCTGACTGAGACTTACCGTTTCACTATTCCAAGCTTCAATGCTGCTGGTGGTGACGGTTATCCGAAGGTAACTGGCCACCCAGGCCACGTAAACACTGGTTTTGTTGATGCGGAAGTACTGAAAGAGTACCTGCAGGCTAACAGCCCGATTGATGTGAACAAGTACGCGCCTAAAGGTGAGATGGTTTACAAGTAATCCCTCTTGCTAACATGTCTTAGAGATATGTTATGACGCTAAGCCCCGGTCGTGTACCGGGGCTTTTTTATTGTAGATAGGTTGGATATATTGGTCCCCTATGTGTTAACCGTCCAGAGAAAACGATGACGCCAGCAATCAACCTCGCGAAAAAACAAAAAATCAATTACACCGTTCACCAGTATGACCATGATCCGGCCAACACGAACTTTGGCCTGGAGGCGGCAGAGGTGCTCGGTCAGGATCCTAATCGGGTGTTCAAGACGCTGTTATTTTCGCTAAATGGTGATCCGAAGAAGCTGGCGGTCGCGATTGTACCGGTTGCCGGTATGCTGGATTTGAAAGCGGCAGCCAAGGCTGCAGGTGGCAAAAAGGCAGATATGGCCGATCCTCAGATAGCCGAGAAGACGACTGGTTATATTGTCGGAGGCATTAGTCCGCTGGGGCAAAAAAAGCGTCTGCCGACTTTTCTTGATCAATCGGCCGAGCAGTTCGACACTATCTGTGTGAGTGCCGGGCGACGTGGCTTGGAGATTGAGCTGGCACCGGCTGATCTGCTGTCTCTGACCCGGGGAAGCTTTGCACCGATAGCCAAAACCACCAACGGCTAGTCTACTGTAGTCAGGCTTTGTTATGGATAAGCACACGAACCTCAACTTGCTTCGTACTCTTCAGGTCTTGCTCGATGAGTGCCATGTCAGCCGCACAGCTGAACGGCTCTATATTACTCAGTCGGCAGTGAGTCGTCAGCTCAACCAACTGCGGGAGTTATTTAATGACCCCTTGCTGGTGAGAGACGGAAATCGCTTGCTGCCGACCCCCAAGGCCGAGCAGCTTAAGCAAAAGCTGGATGGGGTACTGACCGAGTGCCAGTCGCTGTTTGCCAGCGATGACTTTGATCCGGCACAGTGGCAGGGAAAAGTCGTACTGTCGTCATCAGATTATGTGGCCCAATATATTTTGCCTGATATTGTGGAGCAACTTGAGCTACGGGCACCAAAGCTTTGCCTTGCCTATCAGCTATGGTCGCCGGAGCAGTTCGCCCGGCTGGCTGAGCTGGATATTCAGTTGGTCTCTACGATGTTGTCCGAGATCCCGTCAGGACTGTGCGGCCGATCTATCGGCGCGGACTATCCGGTATGTGTCATGCGCAGTGATCACCCGCTGGCAGCAAAAGCCTCACTGACTGTCGATGAGTTTGTACAATATAACCACCTAAGGGTATCTGGCGGGGGAGACAAGGACAGCTTTGTCGATCACAATCTTGCCGAGCAGGGGCTTACCCGGAATATTCAGTTTTCTGTTCCGTTTTTTGGTTCTGCTTTTCATACGATTTGCCGCACTGACATGCTGATGGTGATCCCCGAGCATATTGCCATTAACATGAAGCGCCTGTTCCCGATCACCTATGTGTCGCTGCCGATTCCTGCTCCCGAGCACAGATACTGGCTGCTGTGGCACCCGAGATTTGATAGCGATCCTGCTCACAGCTGGTTAAGAGAGCAGGTGTTAGGTGTGATGCGCAGTTCGATGTATTCCATTAGTATGACTTAAAATCATAACGGTGATGATTTCTTTTGATTTCAGATAATAGTTCTTGGCTGTTACCTTGAATGTCAGCTTAAGGAGTAAAAGATGACATTCAGTATTTGGCTTTCGTTATTAATGATTTGTATGCTCGGGGCGATGTCGCCGGGGCCGAGTTTGGCCGTGGTCGCTAAGCATAGCCTGGCCGGAGGACGGTTGCATGGCGTGGTAACGTCCTGGTCGCATGCCCTGGGAGTGGGTGTCTATGCATTGCTGACCCTGCTGGGCCTGGCTGTGGTACTCAAGCAGTCACCCACGCTATTTTCGGTGATCACATACGCTGGTGCTGCATACCTTGCGTATTTGGGGGTGAACGCCCTGCGCTCCAAAGGCGGGGTTGCCGCAAAGCTGGCGGCAGGCAAACAGGCTGATCTTAAAACGGCAGCCCGTGACGGATTGATGATTTCGCTGCTCAACCCTAAACTTGCCTTGTTCTTTCTGGCTCTGTTTAGCCAGTTTGTAGCCGTCGGCACCGAGGTAATCAGCCGGGCGGTGATTGTTGCCACACCACTGTTGGTAGATGGACTCTGGTATACCCTGATAGCGTTTGTACTCTCCAATCCCAAGGTGCTGGACAAGCTGCGTTCGAAGGCTCAGTTGATTGACCGGTTGTCAGGCGTAGTGTTGATTTTGCTCGCTGTGCGGGTCGTTGTAATGGCGTAACTCGTTTATGTAATAGCAACTAGCCGAAGAGGAGCCGTTGGCTCCTCTTTTCCGTTGATGCAAGATGTTCTGTCGGCTAGTTCTGCCGCTTTTGGTGTCGTTCACGGTTTTCTAGCTTGCGTTCCGGGCTTTTCTTGAGCATGACGTACAAGGCTCCGTTCCCGCCATGTTGTCGCAGGGCAGAGTGAAAGCACATAACATCGGAAATTTGCTCCAGCCAGGTAGCGACATAGCTTTTCATAAGAGCTGGGGGATTTGAGCGTTCACCTTTACCATGGACGATGATCACCGTGCGGATATCCATGCGCTGGCACTGCTTGAGAAAGTGCAGGATTTCATCACGGGCTTGCTTGAGTGTCTTGCGATGTAAATCCAACCGGGCCTGGAGATCGTACTTACCCAGTCGGAGCTTGCGAAAGACCCCTTCCTGAACGCCATCACGTTTAAATTCAACCATATCATCTGGTTTGAGCATTTTGGCGTAATCGAGCGACAGATATTCGGGATCGCTGTCCGACAGGGTTTGAGCGGCAAGTCGGCGAGCGATATGCGCATCAGTAACCTGATGTTTATGAACAGTTTCTACTTGGTCTTGTTTGATTGGCGAGACATCGGCCATCATCTCACGAAAGAGATCGAGTTCATCGGAATCTGACATGGTGGTACGGAGTTTGACTATGGTTAAACTGATTATAACCATTTCACTCCGGCACAAAAAGAAATCCAGGGTCAAGACCGACACTTTGACCCTGGTGCAAGCAAATTAGTTTGCTAATTGGCTCTAGTGAGGAGAAGGTGCCGATAGTGCTTTGTAGACAAAGTAACCACCGAAAAATAACATTAATCCCAAGGCTCCGAAGATCACGATCATTGAAGACAGTCCGACGGCATTGCCAAATAGGAGATCTAGCCAAAAATCCATGTTAAGTCCTTTAAGTCGTGGGATAGTGGCTACACGATACCTAATGCAACAAAAATGTTATGATGATCTGGATCAATGGTAGGCGCATTGTTTAATAACTGTTCTAAAGATGAGTCTGAGATCACTTAACTGTTAGTTTTTCCTTGGTTTTGATGCTTAGATGAGCAAACGAATTGAGAACGGAAAAAAATCCGGCGTAATACTTGCGTAAATTTAACTTGCGAGTATTATAAGCGGCCTCAGCAATGATACTGCTGATGATTGTCGGTGAATAGCGCAGTTTGGTAGCGCATCTGGTTTGGGACCAGAGGGTCGGGGGTTCGAATCCCTCTTCACCGACCACTCTTCAATCTGTCGGGTATTACCGGGCAGATATCATCGGATACGATGTTAAATATATTGTCGGTGAATAGCGCACCTTGGAAGAGCATCCTGATTTTAGGAATAGCGGACCAGAGGGCGACCCTTGGCGGGGTACACCAAAAGCCAACTTAGTCGGTGAATAGCGCAGTTTGGTAGCGCATCTGGTTTGGGACCAGAGGGTCGGGGGTTCGAATCCCTCTTCACCGACCACTCTTCAATCTGTCGGGTATTACCGGGCAGACATCATCGGATACGATGTTAGATATATTGTCGGTGAATAGCGCACCTTGGAAGAGCATCCTGATTTTAGGAATAGCGGACCAGAGGGCGACCCTCGGCGGGGTACACCAAAAGCCAACTTAGTCGGTGAATAGCGCAGTTTGGTAGCGCATCTGGTTTGGGACCAGAGGGTCGGGGGTTCGAATCCCTCTTCACCGACCACTCTTCAATCTGCTGGGTATTACCGGGCAGAATCATCGGATACGATGTTAAATATATTGTCGGTGAATAGCGCACCTTGGAAGAGCATCCTGATTTTAGGAATAGCGGACCAGAGGGCGACCCTCGGCGGGGTACACCAAAAGCCAATTTAGTCGGTGAATAGCGCAGCTTGGTAGCGCATCTGGTTTGGGACCAGAGGGTCGGGGGTTCGAATCCCTCTTCACCGACCACTCTTCTAAAGCCTCGTCATTTGACGGGGCTTTTTTGCATCTGTTTATTGATGGTGAATAGCGCAGTTTGGCAGCGCATCCCAAGCTCTGTGGAATAGCGGACCAGAGGGTCGGGGGTTCGCTGAGACCTTGAATTGGCTCTTCACCGACCACTCTTCTAAAGCCTCGTCATTTGACCGGGGCGCGTAGCCGGGCTTTTTTGCATCTGTTTATTGATGGAGAATAGCGCAGTTTGGCAGCGCATCCCAAGCTCTTTGGAATAGCGGACCAGAGGGTCGGGGGTTCGCTGAGACCTTGAATTGGCTCTTCACCGACCCTCTTCTAAAGCCTCGTCATTTGACCGGGGCGCGTAGCCGGGCTTTTTTGCATCTGTTTATTGATGGTGAATAGCGCAGTTTGGCAGCGCATCCCAAGCGCTTAACCTCCTAATTCACATTGGGACTCTTCACCCTCTGTCAGCCGCTTGAGGGTAAAGCCCTGCTTTTCCAGTAGCGTTGGTAAGCCTTGTTCACCGAGCATGTGCATCGCCCCGACAACGACAAGGTAGGTCCCCTTTTGGTAGCTTGCCTTGTTGGTCAGCTGGTTGGCCCAGTCACGGTTGCGTTCGAAAATCAGTTTCTCTTCTGTTGCGTCTGAATACTGGCTCTCTTCCAGCAGTGAAAGAAGGTGTTGGAGATCGCCTGCCTTCCATGCTGATACAAGGCAATTGAGCTCCGATTGCATTGCACTCCATTCATGGATTGTGCTGAGCAGGATGTCTTCACCATAGTCAGGTAAATTTTCCATGAGGGCCAGTTGCTGACTGACGCTTTCGAATTCCAGAATGGGGAGCTGCTGCTCCTGTGCCCTTTGAAGAAGAACGACATCAATACCGTGAATCGGATTCAGGCCTGCCTGAGTCGCCATGGCCATTTGCAAGTTCATGGCAGCCAGCCACGGCGGGCTATGAATGAGTGACTGATAAGGTAGCTTTGCCTGTTTGGCGATATCAATCAGCACTTCTTTGTCATTTGTGTCGAGCAGGGTATCTGAGGTCGGAATGTCCCGGTTGATAGTGACATCACTGGCTTTGAGGATGTTTGCCTCGACAACCAGACCATCAGCTTCGGGCCAGTAGGTGAGAAATGCCTGGGGGAGCGGGTAGAAATCTTGTTCCCCGGCATGAATTGAGCCTAGCAGGACAAACTGACGCTGCGAATCCTTGGCCAGCCAGACCAAGGGTTCAGCGACGACACTGGTCGTTACGAAAGGCAGTAAAAGCAGTGCTTTGGATAAGATAGATTTAAGCATGATCACCGTAGCAAAATAAGACAGATAACTGATTGGGTTATATCAGTTATCTGTAATTATGGCTAACAGCAGAGATGGCGGTTGCGGGATAGGCCGATAAAATCCGGTATGCTAGCCCTTGGTGGCAGGGTGCAACCAGAACCACCAGACAATAAACGCGATGGCCGCCAAGCCGATAAGTGCAATCATATTAGCTCTCCTGATGGTCGGGTTTGAACAGCCGTAGCCGGTTAGCATTGCTGACAACAGTGATGGAGGATAATGCCATCGCAGCTCCGGCAATAACCGGACTGAGCAAGGTGCCTGTCAACGGAAACAGTATGCCTGCGGCAACTGGGATCCCCAGGGTGTTGTAGACGAATGCGCCGAACAGGTTCTGCTTCATGTTTTTTAAGGTTGCAGCTGATAGCTGCAGTGCATCGGCGACTCCGTGCAGGGAGTGGCGGATCAGTGTCAACTGGGCACTTTCAATGGCCACGTCGCTACCACTGCCCATCGCAATACCGACTTCGGCTTGCGCCAACGCTGGGGCATCATTGATCCCGTCACCGACCATAGCAACGCGTTTGCCTTGTTGCTGAAGATCGGCAATTTTCGCCGCCTTGCCGTCAGGCAATACGCCGGCGATCACCGTATCTATACCTGCTTGGCGAGCAATTGCCCTGGCGGTGGTTTCCGTATCACCAGTCAACATAACCACATCAAGCTTCATTTTTCTCAGTCGGTTGATGGCAGCGACGGAATCTGCCCTCAGCGGATCGCTGACGCCCAAAATTCCTGCCAGCTGATTGTCGATGGCTACATAGATAGGGGTTGCCCCCTGGCTGGCAATAGCTTCGGCATCAACAGCTGCCAGATCAATTCCTACGTTGTTTTTCGTCATCAACTTTTGGTTACCGAGTGCTAGCTGGTGTCCGTCGACAGTCCCTATAACGCCAAAGCCGGGCATTGCCTTGAATTCGGACTGGGTTGACAGAGGCAGCTTACGAGTTGTGGCAGCATTGACGATCGCCTTGGCAAGCGGGTGCTCGGAGCTCTGCTCCAAACTGGCTGAGAGGGCAAGCAGGCGATCTTCGCTGGTGCCGTAGCTGCGACAGTCGATGACCTGAGGTTTGCCTTCTGTCAATGTACCGGTTTTATCGAGTACCACCGTATCGATACCGGCTGCAACCTGCATCGCTTCGGCATCGCGGATCAGCACACCGTATTCTGCGGCTCTGCCAACCCCGACGGTGACCGACATTGGTGTCGCTAGCCCTAACGCACACGGGCAGGCAATGATCAGCACCGTAGTTGCTGTGACCAGCATATAAATAGAGGATGGAGTCGGACCAAAGTAATACCAAATCATGGCCGTTAAGATGGCGATGATCATCACTGCGGGGACAAAAATCGCCGAGATGGTATCTGCCAGGCGGGCAAGAGCGGGTTTACTGCTCTGGGCCTGACGGACCAGGCTGATAATTCGCGCCAGCATGGTGTCGTTGCCGATTTGCTCGGCACGAAACAGCAGGCTGCCGTCCTGGTTAATGGTACCGGCGTGAAGTTTGTCGCCTTGTTGTTTGTTGGCCGGGAGCGGTTCGCCGGTCAGCATGGATTCGTCGAGATAGCTCTGGCCGCTTTCGATGGTGCCATCGACTGGCACCTTGGCACCGGGGTACAGGCGTAGCAACATGTCGGTTTGTACTTCTGCAAGAGGCACTTCCTGCTCACCTTCTTGGCTCACGACAATGGCTGTCTGAGGCTGCAGATCAATCAGTTGTTCGAGGGCTTTCGAGGTGCGGCTCCGGGCTCTGGCTTCGAGGGCGTGGCCTAGGGTGATGAGGCCGAGGATCATTGCGGATGCCTCGAAATACACATGCCGGGCCTGCATCGGGAAGATATCCGGCATGATGACGACTAGCATCGAATAGAGCCAGGCAGAACCCGTGCCGAGGGCGACGAGGGTGTCCATGGTGGCGCGGTGGTGCTTGAAGGCCTTCCAGCTGTTGATATAGAAATGTCGTCCGATGGTAAACAACAGGAAGAATGTCAGCAGGCCGACGAGTCCCCAGCTGATCTGGCTGGTGGCTGAAGTGATCATCATGCTGCCGCCAAATACTCCCCAGGCCATCATCGGGATACCGGCACCGAGGGCAATAAAGGCATTGCGCAGGTGTCGTCGGAAGGTTTGTTCGTTTTGCTGTTGTTGCCGCAGACGGCGGCTTTGTTCATCCTCGCTCTGCTCTGCACCATAACCGGCATCATTGATCGCTATAATCACGGCTGAAATGACGTTCTCAAACGGTGCCTGCCCCGAAACAAGCGCCGTTCTTTCAGCGAGGTTTACATTGGCCTTGTCGACACCGGGAACGGCGAGAATCGCCTTTTCAACAGAGGCTACGCAACTGGCACAGGTCATGCCTGAAAGCAGCAACTGAGCGGTGTTGCCATCATTGGCCGGAGCATGTGTGTTGTTGGCAACAGGTGCTGTTGTATCTGCTGGCGTCTCTGGTTTTTCACCAGGCTCTGTTCTCAATTTATCGTCAGCCTGGACCAGTGTTGCCGAGAATCCAAGTTCTTGAATAACATCAATGAGTGTCTGTGTATCGGTATAGGTGGTGATCTCAGCCTGTGTTTTGCTTACCTCATACGCAGTGATCTGCGGGTGTGCGTCCAGTGCCTTGTTTACTTTAGCCACACATTTTCCGCAGCTAAGTCCAGACAAGGTGAGTTCGACGACTTGCGCGTCAGGTACGCGGTAACCCGTTTGCTCGATGATAGCAATGGCCGCTTCTCTTGAGAGAGAGCCTGTGAGTTCGGCCTGTGTTTTAGTGACTGAGTAGCTGTCTATCAGGGGATTGTCAGAGAAAGCGGCTTCAAGTTTGGCTACACATTTTCCGCATGAAAGGCCGCTCAGCGGCAGGGTGTGATGCTGGCGCTCAACAACCTGATAGCCGAGTTTTTCGATTACTGCCGTTAGGGCCTGTTCGGTAATGGCTCCGGTAACCCGGGCCTGAGTTTTGCTGACAGAAAAGTCTGCAATGTCAGGATTGGCGGCAAACTCAGATTCGACTTTTTTTACGCATTTGCCACATGACAAGCCGGCTAAAGGCAGCGAGTGCGTGTAACCGGCTTCGTAACCCAGTGCTGTGATCGCACTGATAAGAGGGAGAAGCTCGGTGTCACCGCGAACAATTGCTCGCCGGGTATCAACATCGGCAGATTCAATGCCGGGCAGGGCGATTAAGGATGCCTTGATTTTTCCCGCACAGTTCATGCAACGAACCTTGCCTAGCGGGAGGGTAAATTCAGTCATGTGTTTTTCCTTAGCGGTGAGCAGACGGTAACCACAGACGGTCTATTTCGTCATTTCATTTAATGATGCCCTGAGAATAAACCTTCCATCAAGTAGAATGTCAAAGGCTATTTGACTTTGATGTGGCCCCTTGATTGAGCGACTGTACCAGAGCTTGATTTTGCCTGAGAAATGGCTGAATAATAGAACTATAACCTTCCAGAAACTGTAAGGATGAAATGTGAATATTAGTGATGTTGCCAAACAGACCGGGCTGACCGCCAAAACGATTCGATTCTACGAAGACAAAGGGATCATTACGGCGCCGTCACGGGCAAGTAACGGTTATCGCAGTTATAGCCAGAATAATATCAATGAATTGCAGCTGATCCGCCGCTCCAGACTGGTCGGGTTTACCTTGGACGAGTGTCGTGAGTTACTGGAGTTTTCGCGGGATCCCCAACGGCGAAGTGCAGATGTGAAGGCTAAGGCCGAGCAAAAGCTTACTGAGATTGACGATAAAATCGCCGAGCTGATAGAGATGAAAACCACCCTTGAGGCGTTGACTAAGCAATGCCCTGGCAATGACAGCGCCCGCTGCCCGATCATCGAGGGATTGTGCCAGCACACTAAATAAACGGTAGCTTGGGTAGATATGACAAAGCCGCGATGATTATCGCGGCTTTGTGGTGTGAAGCGTTGTTTCTTTGCGATCAGTACAGTAGCGAATAAAGCTGGCGGCGGTACTGGCTGGCAATGGCATTACCCTGCCCCAGCGCCGACAGGATATCCATCATGCTCTTTTTCGCATTGCCGTCGGCAAAGTTCATGTCCTTACGCAGAATGTTAATCAGCAGCTCCAGAGCATCTTGCGAGCGGTCTACCTGGCTGTACTGGACAGCCAGCTCGTAGGCTATCTGGGTATTTTCCGGAGCGGCAGCAAGCTGCTCTTCAAGATGGCGGATTTCTGGTGAGTCACTGGCTTGTCTGTGTAACTCGAGTTTGGCGATCAGGCTTTTATACTTGGCATCCTGATCCTGCATCGGAATGGTATCCAACAGCGTTTCTGCCTCGTCGTATTGCGAGGTTTCAACCAGGCACTCGGCAATAGCCAGAGAAATAATGCTGTTTTGACCGAAATGGGCTGACAGTTCACGCAGAACAGGCAGGGCCTGGTCGTATTGCTGGCTGTCGACCTGCACCAGTGCTTGTTTTAGCTGAAGCTCCTCCTGGCTTGGCAGGTGTTTGCTCAGCATGGTACGCAGGCTTTCTTCAGTCTGTGGGCCGGCGGCACCGTCTGCCGGCTGACCATTTTTGAACAATGCAACGGTTGGCAAACCGCGAACACCAAATTGAGCTGCAACCATCTGCTGGCTTTCGCAGTCTAACGTCGCAAGGACAAGCTGCCCCTGATATTGCGCTGCGATTTTTTCTAAGATGTTGTTAACTTCTGCGGTTTCAGGCATCGATGGCGCCCAGAAACTGATCACAACCGGCGTCTGCATAGATTGCTCGATAACCTGCTGCAGATTCTGCTCGTTAAGTTCGATCGCTAGTTTTTCATACATGTTGCTGCTCTTTATTTTAGTGGCCTCTGTAGTTATTTATGGGGTTAATGGCTGAAAAATCAAGAGGTATTATCTTTATCGTGGTAGGCAGGCAATAAAAAAGGAGAGCCGCGCTCTCCTTTTTAGGGTTGTAATGTCAACAATAGGGCAAGTGTCACGCAGACACAGAGAATATTAATTTGACGCAAAGTCATGACGTAACCTGGTTATCTATTCTGGTATTTCAAGGCGATGAGTAGGCTCTGCTAGGGCCTCTTTCAACTTACCTGACTAAGATAACGACTCAATATGACACAAATATTACGTTAGTTGTCTTTTCTGGCCAATTTCTTCAATTTAGGGTGCTAAGCAATGTTTTTGCTATTTGAGGTGGCTGAATCGTGGCTTTTTTGATCAGAGATAGATGTGTTTTATTTCATATTCCAAAGCAGGAAAGGATCAAATACCGACATATCGAAGCCGTTTTATCGACGTTGCCGGTATATAGGCTGGTTTTTCTTTAATTACTTTTGCTTAGCAGCTGATCCAGCCAGGAGACAGGCAGGACCCGGCGCAGAAAGCCAAAAATATGGGTTGGCTGGGTGACATAGTAACGAGGCTTGGGGCGTTCGCTGTCTATGATTGCCTGCAGGGGACTCAGAACTGCGTCTGGTGCCAAGGTGAACTTGCTTGATGGCGACGATTTGCCCAGCCTGTCGAGGGTTTGCTGGTAACTGACATGGTGGCGGGAGGCTGCCATATCAATGTGTTGTTCGAACTTGAGTTTGGCATTTTCCCTGAAATGACTTTCGATCGGACCTGGCTCGATCAGGCTGACATGAAGTGGCGTATCCTGTAATTCGAGGCGCAGGGTGTCGGTATAACCCTCGAGGGCAAACTTGCTGGCATTGTAGGCTCCGCGGTACTTCATTGCCACCAATCCGAGCACCGAGCTGTTCTGAACAATCTTCCCGTTGCCTTGTTCGAGCATGAGCGGAATCACTGCCTGGGTAAGCTCGTGCCAGCCGAATAAGTTGGTTTCGAACTGTTGTCGCAGGGCTTGTGTCGGTAGGTCTTCGAGGGCGCCGGGCTGGCCATAGGCGGCATTGTTGAATAACACATCGATGCGCCCTCCCGTTATTGCCAGGCAAGCCTTGATACCTTGATGAATGGATTCGGTATTGTCGAGGTCAAGTTGGATACAGTTCAATCCCTGCTGCCGAAGGGCTGCAACATCATCCGGGTTCCTGCAACTGGCAACAACGGTATAGCCGGCCTTGTGGAGCTGTTCAGCACAGAATCGGCCTATGCCGCTGCTGCAACCGGTGATCAGGATGGTTTCTTTCATTCTTGTTCCTTTAGCGCGTGTCCCGGAAGGTATATTGAGAATAAAGAGTTATAGCCAAAAAAAGAACAGCCAGGGGCTGCTACCTGGCTGTTCTTTTTGGATTTGAGCGCGTGATCATTGTCCACCCCTTAGTTGCCGGGTGCTGAGTGCCTTAGTTCGTGACTGATGAGCCGTTGATATCAACGATATTGCAGTTCTTTCCGCCCAGCTTGACACAGGTCTCGATGGCAAGCTTCTGCGCTTCCTGAATATCTCGGGCTCCCCAGGCCGCACCGGCGATTTTATTGGTGCCAATGGCGTAGGCTTTGTTGTCTGATTGCAAACGGTAGTCTTTATATAGTCCGTAGGTACCCGGATCGGCACTTTGACAACCACTGATGCCAAAAGCAACCGTGATGGCTGCAAAAATTAAGCTATTTCCCTTCAACATATCCACTCACTTACTTTCTTGTTTGTAAACAGTAAGAAGCTTAGTCAATAAAAATGTACAGCAATAAAATTTCAAACTTTTTAATGAAGATACGGAGTAAGCTCAGATGCCACAAACTGGGCTATCCATGGCTGGGCATCCGGCTTGGGATGCAGGCCGTCTTCCATCATCCAATCTTGCTTGAGAATGATTTTTTCGAGGAAAAAAGGCAGTAGCGGCGCATTGTATTGTTTGCTCAACTGGGGGTATATCTTGCTGAAGATCTCGCTGTAGCGCTTGCCGTAGTTGGGCGGCACATGGATTTGCATCAGCAGGGCGGTTGCACCCTCGTCATGGATCCGGGTGATCATTTGGCCGAGGTTATTGCGTATAGTAGAGGGAGAGAAACCGCGCAGGCCATCATTCGCGCCCAGCTCGATAATGACGTAATCTGGATTATGTTGTTGTAATAAATTGGGTAACCGCGCCAGGCCGTTGCCCGTGGTATCACCAGAAATGCTGGCATTTACAACGTTTATCGAGTGTCCCTGCTGCGCCAGAACCGGCTCCATCAGAACCGGCCAGCTCTGTTCAGCACGCATTTGGTACCCGGCACTCAGACTATCGCCGACAACCAGCAAAGTGTTGCTGTAGGCGTTTAGCGAGAAAACAACGAACAATAAAACTGAAAGGAATCGCATCATGTCAACTTCCGTGATTAAGGCTGTATCTGTATCCAAACAGGTGACGACAGCATCATCGTCGCTCACCATATTGCAGGATGTTTCCCTTGAGGTCGAGCAAGGAGAGGCAATTGCTTTAGTTGGCGTCTCCGGTGCAGGTAAATCCACGTTGATGACGCTGCTGGCGGGACTGGATGTACCAACCGATGGTGAGATCGAACTTCTCGGCAGGCCCTTGTCCCGGCTTGACGATGAGGCCAGGGCGGCATTGCGTAGTGATTCGATAGGCTTTGTTTTTCAGAGTTTTTTGCTTATTCCGTCGCTCAGCGCACTGGAAAACGTGATGCTGCCGGCAATCATCAAAGGACAGGACGGTGATGAGCTTCGCGCGGCGGAGCTACTGTCCCAGGTTGGGCTTGAAGGGCGGGAGAGCCACCTGCCGTCACAGCTCTCGGGCGGTGAGCAGCAGCGGGTGGCACTGGCGAGGGCATTTATGACCCGTCCTCAGGTCTTGTTCGCCGATGAGCCGACCGGCAATCTCGATCAGCATACTGCCGCCACGGTGATTGACCTGCTGTTTGCCCTCAACCGTGATCATGGCACCACCCTGGTACTGGTGACCCATGATCCGCAACTGGCGCAACGCTGTGATCGTACCTTACGGATCCAGGGCGGAAGTGTGGAGGCTGCATGAGTGAACTGAGTGAGGCGAATCAGGTGGCGAGGCCACGCAAACAACCTCTGTTGCTGAAATGGAGTTGGCGTGAGCTGTGGCATGGACAACTATGGCCGGTTGCGGTGGCACTAACCCTGATTATTGCCTGTGTCTTTGCGCTGTCGGCGCTGGTGGTGCGGGTTGAGAAAATTATGGTAGATCAGGGGCGAACCATGATTGCTGCCGATCTGGTCTTTCGCTCGGCTAATCCGCTGGAGGCATCACTGCTGGATCAGGCGCGAGAGCTGGGACTGACAGTGTCGCAACAAACTCGCTTTGGCACCATGGCCTTTAGTGAGCAGGAAATGCAGCTGGTTAGCGTGAAATCCGTTGGCAGTGACTTTCCGCTCCGCGGCGAGCTGGTGCTGGAAGGTGCGGATGTTCGTCACCGGGTGCAGCCCGGGGAGCTGTGGCTGGCAGAGCGTTTGTTCTCTTTGCTGGCAGTACAGCGCGGTGATTCGATCACCATCGGGGATGCTGAGCTGACGGTGGCCGGGAAGATCACCCAGGAGCCGGAGCTTTCATTCAATCCGTTCAGCCAGATGCCGGCGGTATTAATTCATAACAGTGATCTGGCCAAAACCGGGGCTGTACAGCCGGGAAGTCGGGTACAGTTTCGAGCTTATTTCAACGGCCCGGACGATAAGCTCAAGTTGTTGCAGCAGAACATTGAGCTCCAGCCCGGTCAGCGCTGGATCAGCGAGACCACGCAGGGACGAACCGGAGATATGATTGAGCGAGCCAGGCAGTATCTGTCTCTGACACTGATCCTGGTGATTTTGATGGCTACAGCGACCCTGGTGCTGACTTGCTGGCATTACACCTCAACCCGCATTGAGGCGGTTGCGATGATGAAAAGCCTCGGGGCGAGCAAGCGATGGTTGTGGCAGTGGTTGGCACGGCAGTTAAGCCTGCTGTTCGCAATTGCCGCCGTTGCCGGGCTTTCCATCGGTTGGCTGCTCGAGTTTTTGCTGCGGCTTCCTCTGTCGGATGTGCTGCCCGATCCGCTGCCGGAGATTGGTTTTACGCCGGTGTTTGTCAGCCTGGCCGTTGCGTTGCTGGTTGCGATCCCCGGTCTGGGGATCTCCCTATTGCGGCTGGTAGACGCGCCGGCTATTTCGGTGATCCAGCAGCAGGTCGACTGGCCGGTTAAACGTCAGGGCTATGCCCTGGTGCTGTTGCCTGTGGTTGCGGCCCTGATATGGTTCGGCAGCAACAAGTTTATGTGGCTGACACTGGGCGGATTAGTCGCCTTGCTGGGGATCCTGGCGCTGTCGGGATTACTGGTGGTTGCTCTGCTTCGCCGGGGAAAATGGGGGGCGGCGATCAAACTGGCGCTGAGCCGGATCAGCCGGAGCCCGTTGGCTACCGGGGCGCAATTGGCCGCCTTGACCAGCTCGCTGATGTTGCTGGCGGTGATTTGGCTGCTGAGAACCGACTTGCTGGCTGACTGGCAACAAACCCTGCCGGCTGATGCCCCCAACGTCTTCGCGTTGAATATTAGCCCCGAGCAGCAACAGGCATACCTGGATGAACTCGACCGCAATCAGGTCGTGCGCTCTGAGGGCTATCCGGTGATCCGCGGTCGTCTGATTGAGATTAACCAACAAGACTTGCTGGCGGGGACGAGTCAGGGCGAAGAGCGGGATGAATCGCTCCGACGAGAGCTTAACTTTACCTGGCGTGACAGCTTACCGGTACATAATACGTTGCTTGAAGGGGAATGGACCGATAGCCGTGGAGTGTCCGTGGAATCGGGGATTGCAGAGCGACTCGGGATCCGTTTGGGCGATGAGCTGACCTTCAATGTCAGCAGCCAGCCGTTTAGCGCCGTGGTGACCAGTATTCGCCAGGTTGAGTGGCGTAATATGCGGCCGAACTTCTATTTTATCTTTACCCCGGATGTCATGGCGGATCTGCCGGCTACCTGGTTGGTCAGCTACAGGATCGACGCTGATCAGAATACGTTGATCAACCAGCTGGGACGAGACTATCCGACAGTGACCCTGCTTGATCTGAGAGCCATGGCTACCCGAATCCAGGCTATCTTGCAGCAGGTCTCTTTGTCGCTTTCAGTATTGGCTGTACTCGGGGTCAGTAGCGGTTTGTTGTTGGTGCTGACCTTGCTAAGGCTCAGCCTGTCGCAGCGCGAGCAGGAAATTAAGCTTTATCGTACCCTGGGGGCAAGCCGGAAACGGATCTCGGCGACAGTGTGGGGCGAGTATGGTCTCATGGCGCTGATTGCCGGGGTGATGGCCGCTGCCGGGGCAGAATCTGTGGTTGCGGCTTTGCTGAAGTGGGGCTTTGAGCTGCCGGTTATTGGACACCCGTGGTTATGGGTGATGCTGCCTCTGTTATCGTTAGGGCTGGTGGTGATCATTATCCGAACGATGATTAAGCGCCTGCTAATGCCGCTGAAAGGCTAGGTCAACACGCCCTAAAACAAGAGCCTGGGTTGATAACCTAGGCTCTATCACTTTCATCGATTGATGTATTAACTCAGTGTCTCTTCTAATGCGTGCTCAAGCTTGGGAAAGCTAAAATGGAACCCTTGCTCTTGCAGGCGGCCCGGTAACGCCCGCTGACTGTCGAGTAGCAGCGTCGAGGACTCGCCCAGTCCCATTTTAAGCAACCATGCCGGCGTTTTGAGAATGTGGGGGCGATGTAATACACGCGCCAGAGTCTGGCTAAACTCTTTATTGGTGACCGGGTTAGGGGCGGTAAAATTGTAGGCCCCGCTGGCTTCGGGATGCTTGAGCAGAAACAAGATCCCCTTGACCATATCTTGCATATGGATCCAGGGAAAATACTGCTCGCCGGAGCCGATAGGTCCGCCTAAGCCTAGCTGATAGGCGGGCAGCATACGCGCCAGTGCACCTCCTTGCTTGGCCAGGACGATTCCTGTTCGGAGCAGACAGACACGGGTCTTTTCCGACTGGGCGGCAAGTGCCTCTTCTTCCCACTTCCTGCAAACCAGGTGGGCAAAATCGGCGTTGTTTACCTCCAGGCTTTCATCAAAACTTGCTGATTTTTGATCGCCGTAGATCCCGACAGCCGATCCGCTGATAAATGTGTGGGGCGGGTTAGTGCTGGCCTTGATTTTTTCGACCAGCTTGCGGGTGATATCCCAGCGGCTCTGGCAGATCACCTCTTTTTGCCTGTCACTCCAGCGTTTGTTGACAATTGGCTCGCCCGCCAAGTTGATGACAACATCAATATCATTAAAGTCTGGCAACTCGTCCAGACAGGTAATGACCTTGATATGGTGTCCGAGTTGCTGGTAGGCACGGTTGGGATTTCGACTGAGTACCACTAAATGTTCATGGTTAAAGTGCGGAAGGAGTGCTTTTCCGATAAATCCAGTACCACCAGTAACTAATATCTTCATTCCATCCATTGTCCTATAACCGAAAAATCAGAGCAAAACACGACCTAGCTGAAAGAATTCAACTCACTACAAGTATAAACGATTTAGGGAATAGTACTTCAATCAATGGCTTGAAAGCGGCTGGCAGAATGGGGAAAAGAGAAATGTCCCATTGTCCGGAGCTTGCTGCGCCCATGATAAATGCAAGGTTTTTTATGATGAATATTCAATACTGTGCCTAGCTTCTCGACTTACGAAATAAAGTTTGTTTCCAAATGTAAATGACCAGTAATGTATTAGTAACAGGGTAAGTGGTACAGGAGGCAGCATGGCATCGATTCTGGCAATGTTTAAGGCACTGCTGTCCAGCCTGCGTGATTTGCTGCCGATCATTGTGGTGATTGGCTTTTTTCAGTTGGTGGTACTTCAGCAGCCTTTACCGGACTGGGGGGCGATTTTGCTTGGCCTGATGCTGGTAGTCGTGGGGCTGACTTTGTTCATCTTCGGGTTGGAAATGGGATTGTTTCCAATCGGGGAGTCGATGGCCCGGTCGTTTGCCAGTAAAGGCAGTGTAGTCTGGTTGCTGATTTTTGCATTCTGTCTTGGCTTTGGCACAACTGTTGCCGAGCCGGCGCTGACAGCGGTTGCCGCCGAGGCCGCTGAAGTGGCTGCCGAAGGGGGACTGATAGCGCAAGATGAAGAAATGATGGATGACTATGCTAACGGCCTGCGGCTTACGGTGGCACTGTCTGTCGGGATTGCCATTATGCTGGGGGTGATCCGTATTCTCAAAGGCTGGCCTATCCATTGGATGATAATCAGTGGCTATGTGCTGGTAATGGTGATGACCTGGTTTGCCCCTCAGAGTATTGTCGGGATTGCCTATGACTCCGGCGGGGTGACAACATCGACCATTACTGTCCCCCTGGTCACGGCTCTGGGGGTTGGACTCGCTTCGTCGATCAAAGGTCGAAACCCGATGGTTGACGGTTTTGGGCTGATTGCCTTTGCCTCCCTGACCCCGATGATTTTTGTTATGGGTTACGGCATGCTGGTGCATTAAGTGAAGGTTGCATGATCGAGCTATCGTCCGTTTTATTTCATTTTTTCGATACACTAAGCTCAACAGTGCGTGATGTGCTGCCGATTGTGATCATCATTTTTGGTTTTCAGCTGGCGGTACTCAGACGCCCGGTCGCCAACTGGAGCCGGGTCGTATTGGGCTTTGTCTATGTGGTGCTCGGGCTGTCATTTTTTCTAATGGGGTTGGAACTGGCGCTATTTCCACTCGGGGAGTCGATGGCTGCCCAGCTGACAGCCCTGGATTTTCTGTTTGATAGCGGTGAAGCCATACCGGAGCAGGTTCCCTGGGAGGAATACTACTGGGTGTACTTATTTTCTGCCGCTATCGGATTCAGTACCACTGTGGCCGAACCGTCTCTGATTGCGGTGGCGATTAAGGCTAATCAGGTATCGGGTGGTACGATTAAGGTTAACGGGCTGCGGATTTCAGTTGCGCTGGGGGTAGCGTTCGGTATTGCTCTGGGTAGCTACCGAATTGTTGTCGGTGATCCACTGCATTACTACATTTTGGTAGGTTATGTCGTGGTGGTTGTACAAACCTATTTTGCCCCCAAAATGATAGTACCGCTTGCTTATGATTCGGGCGGGGTAACCACGTCAACGGTGACTGTGCCGATAGTGGCGGCGCTGGGGCTCGGATTGGCATCTACAGTCCCCGGGCGTAACCCGATGCTCGATGGGTTTGGATTGATAGCATTTGCCAGTTTATTTCCGATGATCACGGTAATGGGCTATGCCCAGCTGTCGGTGTGGAAAGGCCGTAAGGAGTTAGACTAATGCGATTTAAGTTATTAGTGGCTTTTGTTGAAGATACAAAAACGGATGCCGTTCTGGATGCGGCTCGCGAGGCCGGTGCAACCGGCGCTACCGTTATTAACAATGCTCGCGGAGAAGGGCTTCATAAGAAGAAAACCTTTTTGGGGTTGAGCCTGGAAGTTCAGCGTGATGTGCTGTTGCTGGTTGTGGAGGAGCATTTGGCTCGCTCGATCCTTGAGACTATAGAGCAAGTCGGTGAGTTTGATTCCGGTCCCGGGCTGGGGATCGCCGTGCAACTTGATATTGAGGACGCAATAGGCGTGGCTCACCAGGTAGAGACGTTGACCAAGGTTGTGGAGGATAAGCTATGAGCGCTGAAAAGGTGGTCAAAGTGAGAGATGTGATGATGAATACCTATGCGATTGTCGAGGGACTGATCACGGTGGCTGAGGCGGTGCATATTGCCAAGCAGCGTCAGGTAAAGGCATTGATTGTCAACAAGCGGCATGACGATGACGAGTACGGCATTGTGCTGATGAATGACATCGCCAAGAAAGTGCTGGCCATCAACCGCTCGCCGCAGCGAACCAATGTCTACGAGATCATGACCAAGCCAGCACTGTCAGTGAGTGCGACCATGGATGTTCGTTATTGTGCCCGACTGTTTGAGCGCTTCGGTATCAGCCGGGCACCGGTGATTGAGAACGGGCAGGTACTCGGCATGGTGAGCTATAACAATATTGTGCTTAACGGGATGTTACGGGATGACTAGCCGCTCCCGGAAGGAGAGCGGCCTGTGGCCCACTGCTATTAGAAATGTTGAATCGTTCGGTGTAGTATCTCGGCATTCTGTTCTAGTAAGTTTTGGTAAGTGATTTTCTTATGAAACTGTTTTTTGCCTCTGATATCCATGGCTGCGCCGAGAGCACCAAAACCATGCTGGCTGCGTTTGAGCAAAGCGGTGCCGACCATTTGATCCTGCTGGGAGACGTGCTTAATCACGGCCCGAGAAATGCCCTGCCTGCAGGTTATGCGCCGATTGAGGTTGCCGAACTGCTGAACCCGTATGCCGAGCGCATTACTGCTGTCCGGGGTAACTGTGACAGCGAGGTTGATCAGATGCTGCTCGAGTTTCCGATGATGGCTGACTACAACCTGGTATTGCTTGCCGATGGCCGCCGCCTGTTCCTGACTCATGGCCACCTGTATAACGGCGACAAGCATCCACGTCTGCGTGTCGGGGATGTGATTGTCTCCGGTCATACCCATCTGCCGGTTGCCGAGCAGAAAGAAGAACTGTATTTGTTTAATCCGGGATCTGTCACTATTCCGCGTGGCGAGCACCAGGCTAGCTACGGTTTGCTGGAAGACAATACGCTGAAAGTGGTGAGCTTTGATGGGGCGACGATCTGTTCGGTTGGGCTGAGCTAGTTCCTGATTGTCGATGCATAGATACTTGCCAGAGCGCACAACTTGTGCGCTCTTTTATTCCTACTGGTATTTCTTGCAACAACCGCTAACCTTTTGTTGTTCTGACAAAATACTGACACTTTCCCTCTAGTACTCCAGTTTCCCGCCTGCCACACTAAATACAGATAAATATCGGAATGAAAATAAGGTGTTAAGGATGAATAAACAGGTATTGGGCATTGTGCTCGGCGGGGTACTGGTTGCCCTTGGATTAGGAAGCTGTGGCTATTTTATCGGTCAGACAATGTATAACGCCAAAGTGGCGATGAACATTGCCGAGGTGAAGGGCCTGGCGGAGCAGCGGGTTGAATCTGATATCGCCAATTGGCAGCTGCGCTTTTCTATTAGTTCCAAGAATAAGCAAGATATCCCGGCGCTCTACCAGCAGGCTGAAGCCCAACAGCAGGAAATCATTGCGATTCTCAAGGCCAATGGTTTTACCGATGGTGAAATTGAAATCGGGTTGATTGAATACAAGTATTATGAATACCGCAACGATAGCCAGACAGTCGTCGATCAAGATCATGAACTTGAAGGAATGATAAGCCTGGAGACGACGAAAGTCCGTGATGTGGCTACCGTACGCGGTGAAGTGAACAAGCTGGTTGCCAAGGGCTACAACATTACCAACTATGCACCGACCTACCGTTTTACCCAGCTCAATGACATCAAGCCAGAGATGCTCAAAGCCGCCACGACCAATGCGCGTATTGCCGCCAATGAGTTTGCTGCCAACGCGGGTGTCGTGGTGGGGGGGATCCGCTCGGCCCGGCAGGGGAACTTCTCGATCACGGATGCTGGCGAGGAGTATGGTGATCGGCACAAGATAGAAAAAGATATACGTGTCGTGACCCGTATCGAGTTCTATCTGACCGAGTAATGCCGGATCGTCGCTAAAAGCCGACAAGCAGTTTGAAGCCGATGAGAAAGGTTAATATCTCGAAGCTGCGTTTGATCAGGCTATTGCTTTTCTTGGAGGCAAGGTGGGCACCAAGGTAGCCGCCAAGAAACGAACCGAGTAGCAATACCGGGATCCAAGGCCAATAGATATCGGCACCGGCTACATACATGGTGGCAGCGCCTATACCGTTCCAAAACAGGCCGACACTGACCAGGGTGAGGGCAACAGCCTGCTTGTAGTCGAAACCGAACCAGCGGATCAAAAACAAGGTCACGAATAATCCTGTCCCGGCAGTGAGCGAGCCGTTTAATATTCCTATCAGGGCTAGCCCGAGACCGCCGATCACCATCCCCTGCCAGTGGCGGTTGCGAGGCTGGTCGAACTGACCGAGTTCTTTTTTGGTGAGCGAGTATATGCCTAGTCCCAAAATCAATAGTCCCAGCATCGCTTCGGCGGTTCTGCCCGGCACGAACAAGATCACATTGGCGCCCAATATCACGCCCAGCATACCGGCCACAATCACATAGACGGTCAGTGGCCAGTTGAGGCTGCCGGCTCTTATATGCTTGATAGCAGCCCCCAGTCCGAGGGCGACACTGGCGACTTTATGGGTGGCCAGCGCAACGGCAAAGGGAAGGCCAAGAAAGATAAGTAACGGAAACTGGATCAGGCCAGCGCCGCCTCCGGACAAAGAGGCCAGGGTGTTGGACAGCAGTGAGCCGAGAAACAGGCCGAGAGTGTTTAATAGATCCATGATGTGTAGATAATTCCCTTTATCTGCAAGTGACTTGCATCTTATCAACTTCGCAGGCCAGCTGCATCCGGCATCTAAGGGCATTTTTTCACTCGGGTTGTGAGGGCGATTTTGATCGAAATGAGCAATTGGATTACTGAAATGTTGAGTGATGTTTACCAAATATGTTGATTCGGAATATTCGAGTCATGATATCGTTTTTATCGAGTTTTTGTTGGTGTCGAGTCTTGTATTTCACCTGATTTAGGTTCACTATCCGGCATCCATTTTTATGTGTTTCAGTAGGTACAGGTACAAGATTATGAGTCAGGGGCAGTTTGATTCTCTTTTACCGCCGCAGATGGCCGAGAAGGCCGCTGAGGTCGGGGTAGGCAAAGCCACAAAAGATCCGGTGAAATCGCTTTTGCTGGCCATTACTGCTGGGATGCATATCGGCATTGCATTTGTTTTTTATACTACGGTGACTACTGGTTCGGGTGACATGGCGTGGGGAATGGCCCGTTTTGTCGGCGGGCTGGCATTTAGCCTGGGATTGATCCTGGTGGTGATTACCGGTGGTGAGCTGTTTACCAGTTCGGTGCTTACCTTGGTCGCCCGTGCCAGCGGTAAAATCAGCTGGAAAAGCCTGTGCCTGAACTGGGGCGTTGTCTATATCGGCAACCTGATCGGCGCCTTGTTGCTGGTGGGGATTATGCTGGTTAGTAAACAGTACCTGTCAGCTGACGGTGCTTTGGGGATCAACACCATGCAAATTGCCCAGCACAAGCTGCACCATGGATTTTTCCAGGCCGTTGCCCTGGGGATCATGTGTAATGTATTGGTGTGTGTCGCGGTATGGATGACGTTTAGCGGTCGTACCCTGACGGATAAAATCATCGTGATGGTATTGCCTGTTGCAATGTTTGTCTCGGCGGGTTTCGAGCACTGTATTGCCAATATGTTCCAGGTCCCGATGGCCATCGGTATCAAAAACCTGGCTTCCCCGGAGTTCTGGCAGATGAGCGGCATGAACCCGGCCGACTTTGCCGACCTGACCATGGGCAACTTCATCCTTCATAACCTGATTCCGGTGACGATGGGGAATATTATCGGTGGTGGTGTCTTTGTCGGGATGGGATACTGGATTATTTACCTGCGCGGCAAGTAATGATCAGGTGACGTCGAGTATCATTGGCGTAGAGAATTCTTCCTGATTAAAACTGAAAGTAATAATGGTCATAGCAAAAGCTGTGGCCATTTTTTATGGCCGCTGTATACCGGCTAGCTTTGATGCTTCTCTCGATATTCCCTGGGGGTTAGCTGCTTATAGCCTTTAAACTTACGATTGAAATTGGCCTGGTTACGGTATCCTACGGTTTCGGCAATACAGCCTACCCGCAGGTTGGTTGTCTCGAGCAGGCGGGCAGCATGGCTGAGCCGTACCTTTGTTAAGTGCTGGCTAAAACTTTCGCCAAAATGTCGCTGGAAAAGCCGGTGGAGGCTACTTTCACTGATGTAGAGGTGCCGGGATACCTGACTGAGGGTGATATTTTCTGCGTAATTCTTCTCTAGGTAGGCACATAGTCTGTCAATCTTATTTTTATTCTCATCTTGCTGTTTCGCGAGTGTATCTGATGAGATCGGCGCCAGAGTAATTGCCGTTTTATCCTGGCAAAGAATGGCAATAATGTCGATTAAGACGGCAAGCTGTTGAATTGATGAAGATGAATAGTCTAGTTGAGAAAGTCTTTGATGTACCCACCTGGCGGTCTGTGATGAAAACAAAATACCCTTATCTGACTTTTTGAGTAGGTAGTCCATCTTTCTCAGTTCAACACAGCTAAAAATCATATTGGTTATCCACTCTTTCTTGAACCAGATGGAGTGCAATTCAGCTTGTCGGGAAGGTGCCGGGTTCTGGTGATAAACCGCGTGCGGCATGTGTGGTGGAATAAGTATGAGATGATGTTCCTGCAGTTCTCCCTGATACTGCCCCAACTGAATTTGTCCTTGGCAGCGAAGATGTAAGTTAAGTTCAAATTCCTGATGGTAATGGGGCTCTATGATGCCTGCGGGTGCTAGTTGATGCTTATGGCGCCAAGACATTCCCGGCCGTTGAGGCACCTTTTCTAATTTATACCTCATTGAACAGTTATTTCCTTTTGCTGAGATAGTACTTATTTTTAGCTAAATAACACTACTTTCCTAGTCAAATTAAATAGAGTGACAGAAAAGTACCAAATAATTGAAGCTTAGTATTAGTTTTGTGAATATTTCGACCTAAAGTACCTCACATAGAGAAATACGAGAGGGATGATTTCATGGAAAACCTATGTCAATATTTTATGATGTTGAGTGAAAATACACGTCGTGAGTGGATACATACCTTATTCAATACCTATGGCTACAATAATACCCGCTACTGGAAGTTGCTTGGTTATACATCGCAAAAGGAATTCAAGCAAGAGTTGGCTCGGATGAACAGGGAAAGCAAGCAAGGTAAACGGTTTATTTAAATTCTGGGCATTGCCAGTAAAGTATGATTATGGAATATAGCAATATAATGGATGATAAATTATTAAAATGGGCTAAGAGTTTGCGTCAACCTCTAACCTCATTGATTATAGCCGCAACGTTTTCCGGGACAGTTAGTTATATTGCTTTCAGGTATTATCTCTATTTTTTTGTTAGTTATTTTACAGTATATTACTGGGTGAGTAATATACTGAAATTGCTGACATTTCAGTAATTATACCCAAGCTACTTTAAGATACTTGTTTCAGCGAGAGTTACTTGGCAACTAGGCCTAGTATCGATTTGAAGATTTAGTGGCTCTAATTTAATAATCGGTAACAACGCATAGAAGCCCTTATCTACTTAAAGAACTGGAACTTGCCCTATGGGAGTGAGCCACCGCGTTCATTTCTGTATCAAGTAACGTGGACAGGGGCTATCATTTCTGCCGTTACTTTCCTTGAACTGAACATTATTAATTTTTTTAAATTCCTATAGGGTGGTACTTTGTTTTAATTGATGTTGTGTGGGTATATTTCGGTTATAAAAGTTACTTGTTTGATTATTAACTTCCGTAAAAGTGCTAGTTTTATTAGCAAGAAGTATGAAGGATGTTTTTAAGCTGAATGGATGCCTGCGGAATATCGCTTTGACTGGTTTTTTAGTATCGAATAGACTCGAATGTTGCCATTTGGCAGTCAGGTGGGTTTATCTTATTTTATCTAGAGTATCACACCGTCAGATGGTTATTTCTTCAGCGTCAAAAAATAATCAATAAGGGAATAAAGACTACAATGAATATTATTGCAAGGGCCATGTTGGTCGGGTTGATCAGTCTTCTCGGTGTGGGCTGTACAACAATTAAAACCAATGAATTAACACTCGATGAGTCACAAAAACTAAAAAATAGATCCGTCGTGCTTAATAAGTATGACGCGCTTCCTGATTTTCCGGCTCAAACTGCACTTAATGTGCAGTTTGGACTCATTGGTTTTGCCACTGCAGTAAGTAATGGCAATGATATGATCATCAATAACCAGGTTAAAGATCCGGCAAGAGACATAGCGAAAGAACTTGGTAGTGGATTGAGCGAGAATTACAACGTTAAAGTGGTTGAAGCGGAAGAAACGGTTTCAGCTGAAAGTGATGTAGCGGACTTAGTTAAGTCACATGCAGGTTATGACTATATTCTTGATGTCAAAACATTAGGCTGGGGTAGCATCTATTTCTTAGATGATTTCGATAACTATAAAGTGATGTATACCGCTCATGCTCGCCTAATTGATACAGCAACAGAGGTTACGATTGTTGAAGAGCTATGTAGTTATGTACCGGACTATGTTGAAACTAATGATGCACCATCTTATGAGCAACTTGAAGATGGTACCGGGTTGAAACGAGAGTTGAGCAAGTCAGTTGATTATTGTGTCGATCGTATTCGTACCATGGCGAAACTTCATGCCCAAACCAATCAAAAGCCTCAGGTTGCTGTGAATTAAGGCGACTTACTGACAGGCTTTTATCATCGGAAGCGATTAATTTAATTCACTTTTATCCTATAAAAACGCCCCCGCATGGCGGAGGCGTTTAAACTATTTCTTAGTCGTTAATAACGATTAAGCGCTAGCTTCTTCGGCTTGTTTGGCCTGAATCGCAGTCAGTGCCACTGTGTATACGATATCGTCTACCAGTGCGCCACGAGAAAGGTCGTTAACCGGCTTGCGCATGCCCTGAAGCATTGGACCGATAGAAACCAGATCAGCTGAACGCTGTACCGCTTTGTATGTCGTGTTACCAGTGTTTAGGTCTGGGAATACGAATACAGTCGCTTTACCCGCTACTGGCGAGTTAGGCGCTTTAGAAGCAGCAACGTTTTCCATGATCGCAGCATCGTACTGAAGAGGACCGTCGATCACTAGATCTGGGCGCTTCTCTTGAGCAATGCGAGTTGCTTCACGTACTTTATCTACATCTGCACCCTTACCAGACGTACCGGTAGAGTAAGAGATCATTGCAACGCGTGGTTCAATACCGAATGCTTTTGCTGAGTCTGCAGACTGGATAGCGATTTCCGCTAGCTGCTCGGCATTTGGATCTGGGTTGATTGCACAGTCACCGTATACCAGTACCTGATCAGGCAGTAGCATGAAGAATACAGATGATACGATTGACGCATCAGGTGCAGTCTTGATGATCTGGAACGGAGGAACGATAGTGTTCGCCGTTGTGTGAACAGCACCAGAAACCAGGCCGTCTACCTCGTTGTTTTCAAGCATCATTGTGCCTAGGAAAACAGAGTCTTGTAGCTTCTCACGAGCAACAACGTCAGTCATACCTTTCGCGCCACGAAGCTCAACCAGGCGAGCAACGTAGTTCTCACGAACTTCTTCAGAGTTGATGATAGTGACGCCAGAACCTAGGTTAACGCCTTGCTGTTCTGCAACACGCTTGATTTCTTCTGGGTTACCAAGAAGCACACACTCCGCGATGCCGCGCTCAGCACAGATAGCTGCCGCTTTAACGGTACGTGGCTCATCACCTTCAGGAAGTACGATACGCTTAGCTGCCTTACGGGCAAGTTCTGTTAGCTCGTAACGGAATGCCGGTGGGCTCAGGCGACGCTCTTTGCTTGAACCTTCAGTCAGTGATTCAATCCACTGGCCGTCAACATGGCTGGCCATGTATTCGTTAACTAGCTCAACACGCTCTTTATCGTCTGCTGGCACTTCCAGGCTGAAGCTCTGAAGGTTCAGAGACGTCTGCCAAGTGTTGCCTTGTGCAGTCATTACAGGCAGGCCTGTTTCAAATGCGCGCTCACACAGATCCATGACTGGCTTAGGTAGCTCGTAGCCGCCTGTTAGCAGCAGGGCACCGATTTCAACGCCGTTCATTGCTGCCAGACATGCTGCAACAATAACGTCAGGACGGTCGGCAGAAGTTACAAGCAGAGAGCCCGGACGGAAGTGCTCAACCATGTGCGGGATAGAACGTGCACAGAAAGTGATGCTCTTGATACGGCGAGTATCGATATCACCTTCGTTGATGATTTCAGCGTTCAGGTGCTTGGCAATATCGCGTGAACGAGTCGCGATCAGCTCTGAGCTCCAAGGTGCACAGCCAAGTACACGGATTGGGCTTGAGTTGAATACCTGCATTACTTCAACGTGAGAAGGAACGGTTGCTTCTGCATCGTCAAAGATTTCAGATAGGTCCGGACGAGTACGACCTTCAGCATCAACTGGTGCGTTTAGTTTGTTAACGACAACGCCAGAGATTTGCTCGTTCTTGATACCGCCGAAGTTAGAACATGCGACTTCGATACGTTCTTTAAGCTGAGCTGGGTTGTCTGTACCCGGTGCAACAACGAATACGATTTCCGCATCCAGTGTTTTTGCGATCTCATAGTTGATTTGGTTTGCAAACGGGTGCTTGCGAGTTGGTACTAGACCTTCGATTAGCGCCACTTCAGCATCAGCTGTCGCTTCTTTGAAACGGGCAACGATATCTTCAAGCAGTACATCGCTCTTATCATTACGGATAAGCTCTTCGGCACAAGCCATTGAGAAAGGTTCTGCAACTTTCATGTCACTGTTGGCAGTGATGATGTTGGTTGTCAGATCAGGCTGGCCGCCGCCGTGACGTGGCTGGGCGATAGGCTTGAAGAAAGAAACGCGAACACCTTTGCGTTCCATTGCGCGTAGCACACCAAGGCTAACGCTAGTAAGACCAACTCCGGCACCAACCGGAATAAGCATAATAGTACGGGACACTATGGATTCCTCAACTATTGAACAATACAGTGCTGTTCAATAATGATTTGTTAACCGTTATTGAGCAGCACCACAAAAAAAAGGTCACAACTTTCGTCTTCGACGATAAAGCCATGAAAAAATGGCCGGCCAAAGCCAGCCATTATTTGCCGCGCCTGGTGCACAGCAAAGTATCGCCAGATTAGATCTCAGCCAGACGCGCTGTATCTTCTGCGATTACTAGTTCTTCGTTAGTTGAAACAACCATTGCAGGTACACGGCTGTTTTCAGTCGTGATCACACCTTCGCCGCCGAAGCGTGCTTTAAGGTTAGCTTCACCGTCAATTTCAACACCCAGGATAGCAAGACGGTTAAGAACCATCTCACGGATTGGTGCAGAGTTTTCACCGATACCACCAGTAAATACGATAGCATCCAGGCGGCCTTCTAGTGTTGCAGTGTAGCCGGCAACGTACTTAGCCAGGCGGTGGCAGAACACGTCCATTGCACGTGTTGCTTCTTCTTTCTCACCGTAGTTGTCTTCAACGAAACGGCAGTCAGAAGTTACGCCAGTCAGACCTAGTAGGCCAGACTCTTTAGTGAACATAGTGTTGATTTCATCAACGCTCATGCCTAGCTTGTCATGTAGGTGGAACATAACAGCTGGGTCAAGATCACCACAACGAGTACCCATTACCAGGCCTTCAAGAGGAGTCAGACCCATAGAAGTATCTACAGACTGGCCGTTCTTGATAGCACAAACAGAAGCACCGTTACCTAGGTGGCAGTTGATGATGTTTAGTTCGTTTTCAGGCTTACCTAGACGCTCAGCTGTCTCACGAGTGATGAACAGGTGAGAAGTACCGTGTGCGCCGTAGCGACGGATACCGTGATCTTTGTATAGGTTGTATGGTAGAGCGTATAGGTACGCTTCTTCTGGCATTGTTGTGTGGAAAGCAGTATCGAACACAGCAACGTTTTTCAGAGCTGGGAAAGATTTCTGAGCAGCTTTGATACCGATGATATGAGCTGGGTTATGAAGCGGTGCGAAAGTTGCAGCGTCTTCGATACCTTTAAGAACAGCTTCGTCGATTAGTGCAGACTTAGTGAACTGCTCGCCGCCGTGAACAACACGGTGACCGATAGCCGCTAGGTTTTCAGCTAGTTCCGGCTTAGAAGCAAGAATAGTGTCAACCATGAACGCAAGCGCTTCTTCGTGAGCAGCGCCGTTACCTAGTTGTGCTTCGTGCTTACCGTCAAGTTTCCACTTGATACGTGCTTCTGGAAGGTGCAGACATTCTGCAAGACCTGTCAGGTGCTCTTCACCTGATACCGCGTCAACAACAGCGAACTTAAGAGAAGAACTACCGCAGTTAAGAACTAAAACCAGCTTAGACATGAGAGTGACTACCTATAATCTGTCTGAAAGTTGATATTCAACTGATGAAAAATTACCCATAGGATAGACGACTTTTGATTATGCCGATCCAATCTGGGTCAAATTCGTGTTATGTCCGTATAATAGAGAATTGAGAAACCCACAATCCTGGGCCATCCCTGGAGGCTGCCTTAGGTTGCCAGAACGATGATTACAGGCAACAATTACTTTAGGCGCGTCTAGGATAGCGATTGTTAAGCAATATAACAAAAAGATTTTTAGAAAAATTTAATTTGAATCAAGTTTATTATTCCTGGATTTGAATTTTTACTGTTTTTTTTGAAGTTTGGTGCTTTATGAGTCAAAACAAATCGATCTGGCAGTCTTTCAAAAATGGTCAGCAGTACATGGCTACCTGGCCGATGAGGAAAGAGCTGGCAATGATGTTCCCGGAGCCTCGTTACATCAAGGCGACGAAGTTTGCGACCCGAGTGATGCCTGCCGTGGCAGTGATGAGCGTACTGAGTCAGATGGCGTTTAACAACTATGATGCTTTGCCACAGGCAATTGCTGTTGCATTCTTTGCACTGAGCATGCCGTTGCAAGGGCTGTGGTGGTTGGGTAAACGCAGCAGGACAGATTTACCGCCTTCGCTGGCGACCTGGTATCGTGAGATCCATGACAAGATCACCAGCGAGGGGTATGCGCTGCAGCCGATAAAGCCTCGACCGCGTTATCTTGAACTGGCGCAGGTGCTGAACCGGGCGTTCAAGCAGTTGGATAAGACATCGCTGGAGCGGTGGTTTTAATTTATTCCATAACCTTATTAAGAAGAGAGGTAGGGGGGGTGGTTACACTCATCCCCTCCCAGCCTCTCCATTGAACCTCTGCCTTGAATAGGCGGAGGGGCATTCACTGTCATATCAACTTAATGTCCAATTAAAAGCGCCGGAGCTTCCCCTGTCTTGCATAGAAGTTCACCACGGCGCTTTTTTGTAGGCGTTCAAGTCAGGTACTAGCCAAGCAGCAGGCTATCATCCGCCAGCTCTTCACCGCGTACTTTGCTGAACATTTCGAGCAGCTGTTTCACATCCATGTTCTCTCTTTCTTGTCCCTGGACATCCAGCACGATTTCGCCTTGGTGCAGCATCACGGTGCGGTCGCCGTAGGCAAGGGCATCTTTCATTGAGTGGGTAACCATCATGACGGTCAGGTCAAACTCCTCGACCACTTTTTTGGTCAGTGCCAGTACGAAGGCAGCCATGCGCGGATCCAAAGCGGCGGTGTGCTCGTCGAGCAACAAAAGCTTGCTGTCGGCCAATGAGGCCATGACCAGACTGACGGCCTGGCGCTGACCACCGGAAAGGAGGCCGATGTGATCGCCCAGACGGTCTTCGAGGCCGAGGCCAAGAATACTGATACGTTCCTGAAAGAGTTTGCGGCGCTGTGACGACAGGGCCAGTTTCCAGCTTCGTTTGCTGCCGCGTTTGTAGGCGAGTGCCATGTTTTCTTCGATTGTCAGCGAGGCACAGGTGCCCGCCAGCGGATCCTGAAAAACACGGGCGGCATACTGCGCGCGTTCATGGACCGATTTATGGGTCACATCAATGTCGTCGATAAGCACCTGGCCGCCCACCATAGGGGTCTCCCCGCTAACGGCGCCCAGCAGCGTTGACTTGCCCGCGCCGTTGGATCCGATCACGGTGACAAACTGCTTTTCCGGCACGGCAAGCGAAACACCGCGAAGGGCCTGGTTTTCTAATATAGTGCCTTCATTGAAGGTAACGCGGATGTCATTTAATTCAATCATCTATTTTTACCCTCTGAACGGCTCAAGCCAGCTTTTTTGCCGTGCTGGCTTGTTTCTTCTTGCGTTGAATGGTGGTTTTCATTTTTGGCGCAATGAGTGCGACGGCAACCAGCAATGCGGTGATCAGGTTAAGATCCGAGGCTTGCAGGCCAAACATACCGCTGCTTAATGCAAAGGCAACAGCCAGACGGTACAGAACCGAGCCAAGGATAACAGCAACCACGGCCACCCAGATTTTGCGTCCCGGGATCAGGGTCTGACCGAGGATCACGGCTGCCAGTCCGACGACAATGGTTCCGACCCCCGAGGTGACATCGGCAAAGCTATTGGTCTGGGCAAACAAGGCCCCGGAAAAACCGACCAGGCCGTTTGAAAGTGCCAGCCCAAAGTAGGTGTACAACGCAGTATTACCGCCCTGGGCACTGACCATTCGGCTGTTGACACCGGTCGCTCGCAGACCGAGCCCGAAGTCACTGGCGAGCAGACGGGTGATGAACCAGGCACTGAAGATAACAAGCAGCAGGACAACGCCGAGGCGCATGATCCCCGAATCTATGCCGAGATCCATGGCCAGCAACTCAAACGGAGTCAGGATGGTATCTTCGCCCAGCAAGGCCAGGTTTGGCCGTCCCATGATCCGAATGTTGATCGAGAAGGCGGCAATCATGGTCAGGATACTGGCGAGCAGGTGGAGAATACCGCAGCGGATCGCCAGAAAAGCTGTTACCAGCCCGCACAGGCCACCGGCAAAGATTGCCAGCAGGGTGGCAATCCACGGGTTAACACCGGCTACAATGGCGGTGGCGGCAACAGCTGCACCCATCGGGAAACTGCCGTCGACGGTAAGATCAGGAAAGTCCAGAACACGGAAAGTCAGGTAAACACCGAGGGCAACCAGGCCGTAAACCAAACCGATTTCCAGTGTGCCCAGAAAGGCAAAGAAAGACATCTAAAACACTCCTTGTCTTTGGTATAAATCAGAGGCGTAACCTGAGAGACGAGCTTCCGAAACGCTTTTCTCGTCCCTCGAGGCCAACCTTGTCTGGTGCTTATTCGGTGACAGACGTGGCACGATCAAGAACGGATGCCGGGAAAGTGATCCCCAGCTTGGCGGCAGCTTTCTGATTCAGGGCCAAATCAGAGCCTTTGGCAACTTTCACCGGAAGGTCGGCAACCTTCTTGCCTTTTAGCAGTGCATCGACATAGTCTGCTGTCTGAACTCCGACCTGATAGTAATCAAAGCCCAGCGCCGCCAGGGCACCGTTTTCGATGTACGTAGTCGAGGCACCGACAATTGGCTTGTTGGCCTGGTTGGCTGCATTGACCAGGCCGTCAATGGCACTGGCAACAGTGTTATCCGTCGGAGCATAAATGACATCGGCTTTGGAGGCGACAATCTGGGCGGCAGCCTGGACATCGGCACTTTTCAGTGCTGTGCCTTCAACAACATTCAGGCCTCTGGCATTAGCAGCTTCGCGCAGCAGTTCAACCAGGGCAACGGCATTAGCTTCGCCGGGGTTGAAAACGACCCCGATATTTTTCACGTTCGGCAGCAGCTCTTGCATGAGCTCAACATGCTGGGCAACAGGAGACAGGTCGGAAAGGCCGGTAACATTGCGGCCAGGCTTGTCCATGTTTTTAACCAGTTTGGCACCGATAGGATCGGTTACAGCGGTGAATACGACCGGAATGGAGCGTGTCGAGGCTGCCAGTGCCTGGGCAGTAGGGGTCGCAATGCCGACAAGGACATCAGGACGCTCGCCGACGAACTGCTTGGCAATCTGAACGGCAATGGCCGGATTGCCCTGAGCAGTCTGATAGGTAAATTCGAGGTTTTCCCCTTCGACATACCCTTTTTCCTTTAGACCATCCAGCAGTCCCTGTCGAGCCGCATCAAGGGCCGGGTGCTCTACAATTTGCGAGACGGCAACTTTGGCAACATCAGCCAATACGGAAGGGGATGAGATCGCGAGAGAGGCAGCAACGCAGGCTGCGGTAAGCAGTTTATTGTTTTTGATTTTCTTGAATTCCATGTCACAAGCTCCTTGCCAATAGTGATGGTCAGTATGAGGGTGACAAGTCGGCTATTGTTTACCCTCCGGAATAATGTTTTATCGCAACAGAGAAAGAAAGAACATCTATATTTTAACAATAGTGAAACAACTGGCAGGTCGGATATGCTGACTTTCGGTTCTGACATGGATAGTTGGGCTGAATGGAGGGGTGATGGCGGGTTAAATTTCGAGCGGGTAGTTAGTTGCTAGAGTTATATTCTTTATTGGTATTCATTGGTGACAAACCGATAATGCACTCTGAACGTTAGTTTCATAACGGCATGTGTTCAGCCATCAGACAGCTATCAGGCAATATGATGTCCTCTAGGAGATATTAGCTGTATCTCTCCCAAAGAACCCCACAAGCTTGGCCGCCGGTGGGGTTCTGTTCAAATGCCCTACGGGTAACACTTCAACGTCTTGTTCCTTCCGTGTATTTTGATCATGGCTGCCATCATCTTGTCATTGTCGATGTAGCTTTGCGGCAGTGCCATTACCTCTACACGAAAGTCAGGAGCCGATTCAGCCAGCGTCGAGCTGGCAGTTACCGGGGTAACCATCATGATATTCAGATCCGGATTTCGAACACGAATGCGCGACGCGGTACCGAGCCCTTCTGCCACATGAAAGCGACCGGCAACGTGGATGATCTGCCTGTTGGGGTGCAGAGCAAGATAATTCACCATACTTTCAGCCATCGTATCGTCCCAGGTTGTCTGGGCGGCAAACTGGCGCTGGGTTCTTGCCTCATCGCCGTGATGCATCGAAGCTATAAACTTTTGCTGGTAGGCGTCGTTGTCCAAAGTCAGCGATTCGGCTACCCAGCGGCGCTCGGTGGTCGGCAGTTTGTCGAGATATTCAGCCCCGTTTTTACCAATGCAGCGGACAATGGATCTGGGCGCGTTGGCCGCAATGACGTCGAGCTGCTCTTGTTTGGCAAACTCGACCAGTGGGCGGTAGTCACTGGCGTAATTTGGCCAGGCATGACCTTCCTTGATTAATGTCTGTTCTCCAATCTCCCCGGCAAGGTACTGGTTCACAACATTCTGTTTCTCCCGGGTAAACTGTTCCATTGACAGGGCCATATTTGGATTTTGACGATAGAGCTGGGCAAACAGTTGTGCCTGCATCAGATGGGTACCGGGGTGTCCGTGCCACTCGCCGACCAGAACGATATCGGCATTCTGCAAAGCCCGGGCTAGCTCGCTCATGCTTAAGGCCTGGCCTTGCGGAGAGGTGATTGTGTAATCATAGAAAGTTGCCGGAAGTGGGGCGGTATCCGGGTCTGGTTGCGTTGTGGCTGGCTGGGTCGCGCATCCCATTAGCAGGCTGACCAATCCGAGGGAGAGCCAATTTTTCATTCATTCACCACTGTGCTCTGAGAAGTTACAGGTTAAAACCGTATTGATCTGCGAAAAATACCAAGCATGAAGCGTTAGCCACAGAAGCTATTGCTGATAGCCGCTTGAGATAATCACTTGATATAACTGTAGACGGTGCGAAATGATAAGAGAGATGAAATTGGCTGGCAATGAAAATAAGAATTAATTTCAATTGATATTGAGCGTTCTATTTACCCAGTGCTCAACCCGGTCCAGGCCAGAAGCCGAGACCGGACAGATAATGTTATGCGTTGGATCTATTGTCTGCGATACACCCGAACTGAAAAGTCTGCTTCGCAGTTAAATTCGTTGGCCGAACGGAGCCGCTCCCACACTGCCTCGGAGGTTTTCCAGGCAAACGGCGTCATCTGCATCAATGCTGTCGCTTCTTCACCGGAGAGGCTCATGTCGTAATGCAGTTGCTGGTCGGCAACCAACTCGAAGCCTTCGATGCTTTCTGCTGTCATCTCATGCAGGCGTACGTCATCGTAGATGAGGGCTTTTAGCTGGTACAGGTGACGGGCCGCAGGGGTTACCGTTACCAAAATTCCGCCGGCCTTGATGGTACGGTACAGTTCTTCATCCTTGCATGGGGCATAGATCCGTACCACGCCGTCAAGCATACCGTCGGAGAACGGCAACCGGTGGCTGGAGGCGACACAGAAGCGACAGGCTTGATAACGTTTGGCCGCATAACGGACAGCGACTTTGGAGATATCCAGCCCGTGGATGCAAAGCGCCGGGTGGGCCTGTTTCAGCTGAACAAACTCAGAGGTGTAGTAACCCTCACCGCAGCCGATATCGAGCAGGTGCTGTGAATCCGCCGGCAGATATTGATCCAGTTGTTCGACCACCTTTTCACGCAACGGCTGGTAGTGGTCCGTATTGAGAAACAGACGTCGAGCCTGCATCATTTCTTTATTGTCCCCCGGATTTTTCGAGCTTTTGTGGTGGACCGGCATCAGGTTGACATAGCCTTCTTTGGCCTGATCAAACTGGTGGTTGTTTTCGCAGCGCCACGAGTTAGCCTGAAGACTGAGCGGCGAATGACAAAGTGGACATTGGTAGGACATGGTGAAAACCGGATGATATAAGACAGCGGGTATTGTAAACATCCCCTTATACAGCTGCAAGCCAGGGTAACAGGGAGGCTGGTTCTAGAGTGTGAATTGCCTGGCTTCGACCGGGAGTTCGTTGGCTTGCTGTAAATAGATAAAACCGCCCACAACTTGTGAGCGGTTTTTTATTGCTTTCATTTCCCGCCGCTTGAGGGAAAGCAGGTGAAACGGCCACCTGCCTTGTCTGTGGTTAGTGGGGTGTTCTTACCTTGTATTCCGCCTTGTCCAGAGAGTGTTTCTTCATTCTCAGATACAGTTTCTTGCGCGGGATCTGCAGGTAGCTCGAGACTTCGTTGATCCGCCCGGCAAACAGGTAAAGGGCATCCTCGATAACCTGCTTTTCGTAGCTGTCGACCAGATCATCAAGCGGACTGCTCATCTGCTCAAGCGGTTTGGTCCGTTCCTGGCCGGTAAGTTTGACAATGCCGATGGCGTAGAGCTCGGCGACATTTTTCAGCTCGAGCACATTGCCTGGCCATTCGTGGCGGTTAAGGGTGTTGATATACGCCTTGTCCACGGCCGGGACGGTTTTGTTGAGCTTCTGACAGCTTCGCTTCAGGAAATGGCGGAACAGCGGGGTGATATCACAGTTGCGCTGTTTCAGTGGCGGCAGAGTGAAGCGGACCTGGCTGAGGAAGTAGAACAGCTCTGGCAGCAGTTTGTCCTGCTCAACCTTCGCCTCCGGTGCGCCTTCAAGCACTGCCAGCACGCGGACTTCTTTTTTACCCTGGCGCTCTTGTTCCAGCAGGAAGCGACATAGCCATTGCTGGGTTTCTATTGGCATATCTTGCGGGTTGCTCAGGCACAGACTGCCGCCGCGGGCCGAAATCATGCTACGCTGCAGATCCGCAGTACAGCTGATCGCCTGGCCGATAGCATTGGCATAAGGCTGATCGCGCAATTCACTTTCCTGGTGCAGTAGCTTGGCAATGGTATGGCGCCCTGTTCCGTTCTCGCCCTCGATGAGGACGTCCTTGGTGGTGAGGGCGGTTTGGGCGATCTGTTCGCGGATTTTAATGATCAGCGGGCTTTCACCCAGCAACACCTCCGATGCCGAGTAGGTAACATTGGTGCGTTGCTCGATTTTCTGTTTTCTTATCGGTAAGTGTTTTTCCAGCAGCGTGATGAGTTCGGCGGGCTGGAGAGGCTTTTGCAAAAAGTCTAGCGCGCCTTTCTTGACCGCGTCTACGGCCATTGGAATATCCCCGTGGCCGGTGATCATGATAACCGGTAACTCGGGGTCCAGGGCTTTGACTTTGTCCAGCAGCTCCATGCCACTGAGCCCCGGCATGTACATATCGGTCACGACAACGCCAGGCCAGTTTTTATGCAGCATGGAGATTGCAGCAGTGGGATCGGTTAGGGCGTGCGCCTTATAGCCAGATACTTCAAGCAAATGTTGATAGGCATCAAGTACATCTTGGTCATCATCAATGATGACAACTTCGATATCATTATTCATTATCATAGCGGTTTAGCTCCAATACGACCATTGCACCACCTTGAAGGTTCGAGGCAAGAAAGATATCACCATCAAAGCGGGTCATAATTGAACGGCAGATACTTAGCCCGAGGCCAAGCCCGACGTCCTTTGTTGTGGTAAAAGGTGTAAATAGTTTTTCAATAATATCGGCTGCAAATCCGCCTCCGCTGTCAGTGACAGCGATACGGATACGGCTACCTATGCTGTTCAGATCGCAAATAGTTATTTCGCGTCGCTCGCTTCCTGCGACAGCATCACAGCTGTTAACCAGCAGGTTGACCAGCACCTGCTCGAGCTGCACCTGATCGGCAAGGGCATTGAGCGGGCTGTTAAGCTGGCTGGAAATGGTGGTTTTTTGCACCTTGGCCCGGCTTTCGACAATCAGCATGGCCTGATGGAAAGAGGCCTGAATATCAACTGCTGTCAGCGAGCTGTTGGCCGACTGTTTCTTAGAAAAACTGCGCAGGGTCGAGATGATCCGCCCCATGCGAGAAGTCAGGTTGTCGATTTTTTCCAGACTGGCCGGCAACTGGGTGTAGTTTTCCTTGTTGACCGCCATTTTGGTCGCAAAGACATGGGTCGAGATGGCAGACAGAGGCTGGTTGAGCTCATGGGCCAGCGAGGTCATTGTCTGGCCGACGACGGCCATTTTGGCGGCCTGAATCAAATCATCCTGGGTCGCCCGCAGATCCGCCTCGACGCGTTTTCTATCTTCGACTTCGGCTTTCAACTGGCGGTTACGGTTGGTGAGGGACTGGGTTTTTTCCCGGACCATATTTTCCAGCCAGCGGGCAGCGTTTTCCTGTTCGGTGATATCGGTCATCGTGACAATGACCTTGTCGTTGTTCCCCTGTTTGAACAGGCGAAAATCCAGCCGCAGATAGAGCTTGTTATCGCCGCTGTGGCTGTGCATCAGGGTCAGATTACAGGCCCGGTTGCTGAGCAACGGGCTGGTATTGGCAAACAGGGCCTGAAGCCGCTGCTGCATGTTATCGCTAAACAGGGTCCAGATCGTCTGTTTGACCGGTGATGCATCGTAGTTGAACAAGGCCTGAGCGCTGGGGTTGACGGATTCGACTACGCCGTCCAGGTTGCAGGTGATAATGCTGGCCTGGGTATTGTTGATCAGGTTCAGCGCATTGCTCTGCTGCATTTCCTGCATCTGGCGGCAGAAGTAGCGCAGGTTATCGCCCAGCATGCCTATTTCGTCATTGCCGGTGACCTGGATATTGGCATTGAGTCGGTTATTGGCGACAGAATACAAATCTTGCGACAGCAGGTTGAGTCGTTTGACTATACCGCGGCCGACAAGGTAGATAGAGAGGGTCACTGTCAGGAATATAGACAGCAGCACGACGCCGAACAGCACGATGTTACTGATCTTGATCGAGTGGTTTGTCTGCTCGTTGAGCTCTTTGAGGGAGGCATTCTCCTGTTCAACCATGGCCTGGATCAGTTCTTCCTGATATTCCAGCCGCGTCTGGATCTGGCCTTCATACAGCCTGATGGCGTTGTGCAGCTCGACATCAAGTCTCAACTGTTCTTCCAGCATGCCTTTCGGTTCGACGAGGGTGATCAGTTCCTGCAGCAGTTGCCGGTATGAGATGGTTGACGGGTAATGGCTCAGGTTCTGGCTCATTTTACTGATTTCTTCGGTTTTGTAGCCGATAAAGTAAAAGGCGTTGCCGAGATCCCGGTTCTTGCGCTGCTGGATGATCTCCTGCACCAGCTGGTGCAGTTCATTTTCTTTGATAGTGATTGACTGGATAAACGAAAACTCCGCCATCACGTCGGTGATCGCCTCGGTATTGATCGCGTTGGGCAGCATTCGGGTAACCTGCCACTCGACCTCCTGGCGCAGCGGTGTAAGTTCATCGACCAGATCCTGATGGAGCCACTTGATGGCATTTTCTGTCTGGGCCAGCGAGTACATGTGCGTATTGCGTCGGTATAGCAACCCGACATAGGCCGAAATATCTGTCAGTAGGGTTTCATGCTCAGCCTTGATTGCCGGGTAGAATTTCAAGTTCGCCGCTTCTTTGATAGCGGCCGATATCTGTTCTAGTTTGGTGGTGATATTTTGCTTGAGCTCGGCATGTAAAATCGGATCGGTATTATTGCTGAGCATATTGAGAGCAGCCTGAAGCCCAGCCGTATTTCTTTCCAGCTGGTAACTGACCCGCAGGGTCGGCATGTTTTTCTCGATGATGGTGTTAACCTGGGTATTCAGGTTTTCCCAGTTAACAACGGCAATCAGGCTGACACTGATGGTGAGCAGGGCCATAAAGCCGATGGCGGCGACCAGCCGATTACCAATGGTATTTCTCAGCAACATCACTTCACCTCTTTGATCGCGGCGAGGAGCTGCTCGGAGATGAGAATCGATTCCTCCAACTGTTTGCTCATCACCCGGCGCCAGTGCTTGACGCTCTTGGCGGTATGCACATCTGTCTGAGAGTGGATCAGGGCTTGGTTAAAGGCGGTGCTGTTGGCCTGCGCCTCGGTAACGGGTGGCGTTGAGGCCAGCTCGATGGCGCGCTGATATTGCTGTTGCTGTTGCTGGGTGTCGGTTAGCGACGGTTGCCGGGCTAGCTGGTGAATGTGGCGCCATGCCTGGTTGAGCAAATCCAGCTGGTGGTTGATGATTTGGTCAAACAGCAGCTTGATTAAGATGGTGCGATGCTGCATCTGTTCATAATCAATCGACAGCACGGTAAAAGGCTGACTGGGTTTTTGGTGCAGGCCATACTTGTTCAGGGAGCTGGTAGACAGGCTTTGCTGCACGTTGTCAGACAGCAGGAAACCGATGAAATCCAAACTGTGGCGAGCCTGGTGGCGGTTTTTGACCGCCGCGATATAGCTAGGTAGCCGTGGGCTTTGTTCCTGGTAGTGAAACCCGATAAATGGAAACTGTTTTTGATCCTCAAAGGCAAAGCTGTCAATAACAGGGCCAACACCGGTCAAGCCGCGAGATATGGCATCGCTGACGCCAAAACTGCGAGCCGAGACGGAAGCAAGGTTGCCGCCAATTTGGAGTAGTAACTTCCAGCCGTCTGTCCAGCCATACTGCTGCAAGATGTTTTCGACCATCAGGTGCGTGGTGCCGGATCGGCCGGGGCTGCTCATAATCAGGTGCCGGAAATATTGTGGTTCGGCCAGGTTCTCCCAGGTCTGGGGAATATCGAGCCGGTGCTTGATTAGGTAATCCTTATTCCACATTAGCCCGTAGCCTGAATAGCCGAAGACCGCGATAGAGGAGGCCGAACCAGGTAGGAAGGGGTGCCAGTCGTTATCTAGGTTCTGGTTAAGCGAGTCCAGGGGCAGCAGCCGGTTGTTCTCTATGAGCGGCATGAACAGCGTGGGAGACGATGAAATCACAATGTCGATATCATGATCATTCTTGCTCAGTAGACGGAGGCCTGATTCTTCCCGTCGGTGAAGGACTTTGATGACTGCATCCGGATACTGTTGCTGAAACTGCTGGGTGATTGGGGTGATCGATGATTCGGTAAAAGTCGTCAGAATAATCAACTGTTTCGTAGGGGCAGCAATACAGGCTGATGAAAAAGATAGCATTAATATAATAAGTCGAATCATGATCTTTACTATTTACCTTGTATTGAGAGCCCCTGTATACAAGGTTACTTCGCAGGATTGTAGTGAATTAAACGAGGCGATGAATGATTTTCTAAGATGCTATCGATTTTATAGTTATACAGGTTAACTTTCGGTCGATAGTGACTCATCTTGGTGTCAAGATTTGTTGGATGTCACATTTTATTGCTGTTATGGCAAGAGGACAAGCGGCGTTTGTGTGAGCACAGAGTGAACGTTGCTGGCTGTTGAATAGAAAGTCGGAGTTAGGTAATAGTTATGGCGAAAATAAAATTGAATCCGGCTTGGGAAATAAAAAAGCCGGGGTGTTACCCCGGCTTAGTCATTCCTAACGTTAGCGATTAGGCATTTTGAATCTGTTGGATTTCTGTCGCCGACAGGTGGTATTGGCGTGGGCAGTTACGCCATGTCTGAAGCATGCGGTGGTATTTTTCCAGCATCGGCACCTGGCTGTTGAACATGTGCTCAGACTTGTCAAATTGTGGGTACAGGCCTTCTTCGTCGGTCAGGAAACGAACGTAATGGACAAGTTGAGATTCTGTCGCGGCATCAAAGCCCAGGAATTGCAGGCGGCGTTGATCAACCTGGTTCTGGTTGTCTTCGCTGAGCATTTTGAATGATTCCTGCATCGCGTGATACATTTCCATAAAGTCAATTACGTTACGGCAGTCTTCTTCTTCCAGGCAGCCGAAGTCTTTATCCAGCTCACGCATCTGCAGACCATAGCCGCGCTCGACAATCGTTTGCAGGCGACGGTACTTTGCAGCATTCTCCGGGTTCATTTTCGACATCAGGTAATACTGGTTAGATAGAATAAGACGTTGTGCGTTGGTCATTTCCATAATGGTTGGCCTTTAATATTGTATTGAGCTGGCATTGAGATTATCAGGTTGAAGGCAAAAAAAATTGATCTGACTCCGTCTTGCCAATGATTTTTTGTTAAATAAAATTGACTGGCTAAAGCTTGTGCAATCAGGCTTGAGGTCGAGATTTAACAATTTTTTAGCCCTCATTTTTACAAGGTTATTGATAAGCTATCCTGTTGATATAACTTTAGCTTAATTGGCTTAGAAGGTGCTGCAAGGATGACGATGCTACAGTGGATTGGCTATCTGATTTGGCTGCTGATTTTGGTGGTGAGTTTTCCTCGGGAATTCTGGCCCAAGTTGCGAGCAGAGAAAGATTATCAGCACCTGGTACTGGCAACGATAGTGGGCTTGTTTCTGTTATGGAGTCTCAGGGCGGGAATTGCCGAGGGGCTGCAAGTGCATTTTCTCGCCTTGACAGTTTTGGTGTTGTCGCACGGTTGGCAGATTGCCGGGCTGATAGGTTCTGTAGTGACTTTATTGCTGGTCGCTGTGGGAGTGGTCGAGTGGCCCGATGCCGGCTTATATGCGCTAACCGGAGTGATGCTGCCAGCCATATTCAGTTTCGGGGTTTTCCTGTTTAGCTACCGCTATATGGCAAGGCATCTGTTTATCTATATATTCATTGCCGCTTTTTTTAACGGCGCATTGACCATGGTCGCTCATTTGCTGCTGACTAGCGGCTGGATATATTTTGATTATGGCTATTCGTGGGACTATATCGTCGATAATTATTTGGTGCTGCTTCCGTTGCTGCTGTTCCCCGAAGCCCTGATAAACGGTATGGCTATTACGCTGTTGGTTGTCTATAAGCCGGAATGGGTGAGAACTTTTGCTGATCGTGACTATATTTACCCCTCCAATAAGAAAGATAAATAAGTTGTATGGAATAAAAAAACGCCAGACGATGTGCTGGCGTTCTTTTTGCGTTTAACCGTTAGTTTGATAACCGGTGAGCGGCTTAGCTCAATCCGACGATATTGCCGTCGTCATCAATGTCCAATGCCATGTAGGCCGGTTTTTCAGGCAGCCCCGGCATCGTCATAACATTGCCGCACAGCGCATAGACAAAGCCGGCTCCGGCACATAAGCGCAGTTCGCGGATCGGAACAATGAAGTCTGATGGTGCGCCTTTCTGGCTCGGGTCATGGGTGATCGAGAGTGGCGTCTTGGCCATACAGACCGCGAGGTTGTCGTGACCTTGCCGCTTCAGTTCGGCCAGCTGCTGTTTGGCCAGCGGTGACAGTTCGACGCCGCGGCCGCCATAGCCAACCTCGGCAACGGTCATCAGCTTTTCTTCCAGGGTTTGATCTAGTGAATACAGCGGCTTGAACTGTGCCGGCGTCTGGCAGGCATTGACAACGGCTTGCGCCAGTTCGGTAGCCCCTTCGCCGCCTTTGCCGAAGGCTTCGCTGATCGCGACATCGACATAACTTCCGAAATTTTCCTCGCGGATCCAGGTCTTGAGCAAGTTAAGCTCGGCATCGGTGTCTTGCGGGAAGCGGTTTATTGCCACCACCACCGGAATGCCGTATTTCGCTGCATTGCGAATATGCCATTTCAGGTTTTCAAAGCCCCCCAGTAGGGTTTTTTCATCCGGGGAGAAAATTGCCTCTGGCAGTGCCTGGCCTGGTCGTAAATCATAACAGCCGGAGTTGGCTTTCAGGCCTCGTAAGGTGGCGACGACAACCGCACAGTCAGGACCGCGTTCTGCTTGCTGAGCTTTGATGTTACAGGCTTTCTCAAAGCCCATGTCCGAGCCGAAGCCACCCTCGGTGATGGTGTAATCACTGAGTTTTAACGCAATGCGATCGGCAATGATCGACGAGTTGCCGTGGGCGATGTTGGCAAACGGCCCGGCATGGATCAGCGTGGGAACACCTTCCAGTGTCTGCATCAGGGTCGGTTCGATAGCCTCGCACATGGTCACGGCCATTGCGCCTGCAACCTGGAGATCTTCGGCCGTTACCGGCTGGCCGTCGATGTTGTAGGCTAATACCAGTCGACCAAGACGCTGGCGCATGTCAGCCAGATCTTTGGACAGGGCCAAGATAGCCATCAGCTCAGAAGCAGCAGAAATATCGAAGCCGTCGTCACGGGCGATCCCGTTGATGGTTTTGCCCGGCTCGTTGTTGCCGACAGTGATCATCCGCAGGGCACGGTCGTTGTGATCCATCACCCGCTTCCAGCAGATGCGATCGATATCGATTCTAAGCGGGGTCAGGCCGGTCTTTTCGGCAAATGCCTCGTAGCCATGGCGCTCTTCGTGGTATAGCCGGGCATCCAGTGCGGCAGCTGCCAGGTTATGCGCAGCCGTCACGGCGTGGATGTCACCGGTGAGATGCAGGTTGAGTTTTTCCATCGGGGCCACCTGACTGTAGCCGCCGCCGGCAGCGCCGCCCTTGACGCCAAAAACAGGGCCCATCGAGGGTTGGCGAATACAGGCCATCACGCGTTGGTTTATTTGGGCCAGTCCCTGTGCCAGGCCGATGGTAGTGACGGTCTTGCCTTCGCCCAGTGGCGTCGGGGTGATGGCGGTAACCAGTACCAGTTTGCCTTCTTTGTTGTTATTCAGGCGCTTAAGGATCGAGGGTTTTACTTTTGCTTTTAGCGTACCCTGTGGGGTTAGATCATCCGGCAAAATGCCAGCGTGTTGAGCGATGTGATCAATTGGAGTGAGTGTTGTTTCACGGCAAATTTGAATATCACTTTTCATGGGGGCCATAACCTCGCATCGGTAGCAATAAAGATATACTGCATAGAGCTGCATTTGCAGGTCGCGCAATCGTTTGCGTTTGGTTTATACCATAATTTTATCACGTGTATGTAGAAAAAATCCGATATAAGTGTGGTTAATTTGCTGTAGATCAGAGGTGAAATAATGGCTTGGGTATAATAACCTGCCGACCATGTCGGCAGGTTATTATTGGATTATGCTATTTCGGCTTTCTTCTGGTCATCCTTGATTCCAGCAACAGAAACCAGGTTGCCGTAGACCGGGCGAACGGCCTTGATAATGTCGTTTCGGCTGATGATACCGACAAGCTGATCATCCTTGACGACCGGGTAGCAGTGTGGGCGGTTAACAACCATGGTGCGGGCACGTTCATTCAGAGACAAGGTGGTTAGCTGGGTAGCAATGCCGCCGCTGCTGACTGGGTATAGGATATTCTTGTCGATACACATGTACTCGGCCACTTCCAGAATTGAGTTCTCAGGGCTGACAGTCTGGATCTCGTGGCGCATCAGGTCCTGAACTTTGTCTTCGGCTTCCGGCATGTAGTCATTGCACCAAAGGTCTACCAGAGTGTCGTGGATAGAGAAGAAGCCAACCAGACGTTGATCGCTGGAAAGCACCGGTGCACCGGACAGGCCCTCCTTGATCAGGATATCGAGTGCTTCTGCGACAGGCATGCCTGGTAGAAGGGTCGTGGTAGCCGGGCGCATATGGTCGTTTACTAGTAGATTTTCCTGAAGCATGGTGTTGTCCTTAGTTAAAGCGGTCGTATTTGAGAAGTCGGGTTTAATAATGGTTGCTGTGGCATGGTGTTCTTTCGGCGAACTGAAAATTGCCCAGTAGCTCAGGCCGACCAGTACCCCGCCGCCAACGATATTGCCCAGCGTGACGGGAATGAGATTGGCAAAGATAAAGTTATGGATGTTCAGATCGGCATACTGCTCTGGTGATACACCCAGACCAAGCCAGAACGATTCCGGTGCGATGTTCTGGATGGTGATACCCAGAGGCACCATAAACATGTTGGCGACACTGTGCTCAAAGCCGGTACTGACGAACATAGCCACGGGCAGTACCATCATCGCCATCTTGGTCATCATGTTGTTTGAACAAAATGTCATCCAAATAGCCAAACAAACCAGTAAGTTACATAGAATCCCCAGAGCAAAGGCTTCCATCGGCTGATGGTGCAGCTTGTGCTGGGCGATGTTGAGGGCATTGAGTCCCCACTGACCGCCGTCTAGCTGATACAGGCTAGCCATCGACACCAGTGCCAGCAGCATCATCGCGCCGAGGAAGTTGCCGAAGTAAACTTTCAGCCAAGTGGTGAGCATCTTGCCTGAGGTGATGTGTTTGTTGGCTCGGGCGATAGAGGACAGCACGGTACTGGTAAAGAGTTCACCACCGCAAATCACCACAAGGATCAGTCCGAGGCTAAACGCCAGGCCACCAAATAAGCGGTTGATCCCCCAGCTCATATTGCTGCCACCAGTGGTGACGGTGATGTAAAAGACAAACGCCAGTCCGATAAATACGCCCGCCGTAATTGCCAGTGCGATGGTGGTACGGGTTGGCTTGGATGCCTTCCCGACCGCGTATTTTTCTGCCTGCTTCATCATCTCTTTGGGAGTGAAGTTACTGTTGTTGGATGCCATTGCCGTGGCCATTTCAAGCGTCTCCTGTGTGTAGTCCGGTATGCCGGCCGGTTGTTGTGATTACATAGGGGGTAGATAACGTCACATTTCCTCCTGTCGTGACTGGTAACTGGCATTCAGCATACGGTTGGAAAAATGGTTGAGTAAAATTGATAATTTCTTTAACCCTAATCACTAAAGTTGATATTCTTGGCGATAGAAAACAAATTGCATTTATCGGGGAGAGTTTTAATGCGTTATTCACTGAAGCAACTTTCGGTGTTTGAGGAGGTAGCGAGCACACGCAGTGTCAGCAAAGCCGCGGAAAACCTGGCTTTGACGCAGTCTGCAGCGAGCATGGCGTTGTCCCAGCTCGAGAAGCTGCTGGGGCGTCCGTTGTTTGAGCGGCAGGGGAAGCAAATGGCACTGACCTACTGGGGGGCATGGCTCCGCCCCAGAGCCAAGCAGCTATTGTTTGATGCCCAGCAGATAGAACTGGGGTTTTATGATCAGCATCTTGTCAGTGGCGAAATCAGCCTGGCTGCCAGTCAGACGGCGGCTGAACACCTTTTGCCAGAGCTTATCAGTATTATTGATAAAGATTTTCCAGAGTTACGCATTCAGCTTATCGTGAAGAATGCCCAGAAAGTCATCGATAGAGTGAGGAACTACGAGTGCGAGCTGGGGATCATCGAGGGACGTTGTGATGACAGCCGGTTGGATCAGGAAGTATGGTGCCACGACCATCTGGTGATTATTGCTTCCAAGCATCACCCCTACGCCAAACTTGATACGGTGAGCTTTGCGCAGCTAGAGCAGGCTAAGTGGGTCCTTCGCGAGCAGGGAGCCGGTACTCGGCAAAGTTTTGAAAGTGCGCTGCACGGGGTGATTGAAGATTTGGATGTCTGGCGGGAGTATGAACAGATCCCGGTTCTTCGTGCTCTGGTTACCAATGGGCCTTACCTTAGCTGTCTACCTTATCTGGATGTAGTGAAATATATCGATCGCGGTGAGCTGGTGGCCTTGAATGTTCCTGAACTGAATATGAAGCGAACGCTATCTTTTATCTGGCGTGCCGATGCGATAGAAAACCCGCTTCGCGACTGTATTCGCCGCGAAGCCATCCGGATGATAAAAGACCGAAAAATGGAGATGTAAGATATATAAGTGAATTTGATGATGCCAAGAAGCTAAAGTTATAGGTGGTTGAGTGCATATCGGTTTGTCAATTGATTAAAGTGGGTACAATTATTGGTTTTAATTTGGCGTTATTGCTGATTTTTTCGGCTGATTACTACAGTTTAGCTGTTGTGATGCCTCAACAGCAGTATTCGCAGTTAAGGATCTTGTTAGTTTTCATATCAATATTTATGATTATTATGGGCAGTATTTGTTATATGCTATTTGGTGCTTATGTTGATATTGAGGGAATAGATCTTTATTGCATTTGTTTTCATCCTTATGATCTATAAACAAAAAATTGATATCCCAGAGTTGTTTCTCAATTGACTCTCAATAGGGGCTGACAAGATCAGGCTAGATATTGCATGAGTTATTCGTGGCTTTATCATATTCATCTCTCACAAGGCTTGTCATTAGTCTTTCTGATGACAGGCATACCCACTTGAACAATGGCAATTTGAGACAGAATAAGCCAAACCGGCCTCTTGTGCGGCTGTAAAAAGAGGTTGCTCCCAAAGCCTGAAAAAAAGTGAGATACATCTATTTGATTTCATTTAGCGCATCAATAACTGGTTAAATTTTGAGCTGCTAGTCTCTGGACAAGGTGGTGATTATCTTTAAAATCCGGCCTTAGTTGATATTGCTAGGGACGAGAAAATGATCATCAAAGGAAAGCCGGTAAGGGATATGTCCCTTAAGCTTAATACCTTGTTTCGCGGATTAGGCTGCCTGTTGCTTCTGCTTTTTTTAGTTAATTTACATTCACTTACAGATACTATTTCCAACTCGGCCCAGTCGCTTCAAAAGCTGACGGCGGCGATGGGGCCAGGTAGCAAGGTCTCGCCTGTGGCAGAGCCTGCTATATTAGAAACAGCGCTGGCTGATCAAGCACCGGTCGAAGAGAAAGCCGCAACTTTCGAAGACGAAGTAGTCGAGCTGAGACAGGCCGCGCTGGTACGCTTTGCCAACAAGTTTAATTTTCCCAACTCCGTTGAGTTTTATAGTCTGGCCAGCCGTGAAAACTGGATGTTTAGCCCGGCGACAGTAAAGAATAAAGACAACGTCCTTAATTTAACGACATGTGGCTATTATGCGGCGAAAAATGCCATGGGCCTTGCCCGTGAGAGAGAGCCATTCATCATTGACCTGGTTTACGACTTTTTAAATCAGAGATATAGCGTTCATGGTTATTTCAAGGATGACAGAGCCAACTACCATCAATTTAACGGAACCAAAAAGCCGGTTGAACTGAGCCGCAACCGCTTCAAAAATAAGTGGGATGTTACCTGTAAACCGTTAAAGGTCGAGAAGTTTGACGATATTCTTTCGGTTGCTACTCTTGGGCGCTTTGAGCCTGACGCAGAAATGGCATTTAAACGGCAGCTAAATGCGTTTGGCGCTAATGTAAAAAGCGAAATCGAAACTTGTATTACAGATAAAATGCTTATTGCTTCAGTCCCTAAGCTTGCGACGCGTAAGGATCTTTGCCTGGCCAATGCACAATGTACGATCTTAGATGGTGGTGTCGGCGGTAAATGTGACGTTGTGAAGAAGGCGTGTTCAAGTGACGCGGCATCACAGCTTTGCCAGCCAACTGGCGAGGCTATCACGGGCAAGACTACCGACAACGACCAAGCTGCCAGTTAGTTACTGACTAGCGTAATCAGTCACGGGGAGATATCGTTGCAAGATCTTGATTCTAATGCAGGAGCAAGCTAGGGCATTTTGCTCCTGCCATTTGACAAGGTAGGTCGCTGCGGATCAGTACATCACAGTATGGCCGTAGCTGGCGATAATGCTTTTGACTTTCTCCATGACTTCTTTCGATGGCGGCTTAACATCAGTTAGCTGATATTCAAAACCGAGAGCTTCCCATTTATGTTCGCCCAGTTGGTGGTAAGGCAGCAGCTCGACCTTCTCAATATTGTCCATTCCCTGAATAAACTCGCCGAGCAGATGGGCTGAGCGCTCGTCATCGGTGAAGCCCGGTACGATAACGTAGCGGATCCAGGTTTTCTGGCCGCGCTGATGAAGATAGCGGGCAAAGTCCAGCACACGCTTGTTCGGTACGCCGACCAAATTCTGGTGGATGCTGTCATCAAGCTGCTTGAGATCCAACATCACCAGATCAGTACTATCAAGTACTTCATCAACGACATCGGTATGCTTGCGGATATAGCCGTTGGTATCAAGGCAAGTATGAATCCCTTCAGCCTGAGCGGCGCGGAAGAAATCACGGACAAACTCAGGTTGCAGCATGGCTTCACCGCCAGATGCCGTGACACCGCCGCCGGAGGCTTTCATGAAGTGACGGTACGAAAGGGCGTCTTTCATGATCTCGTCAACAGTGATTTCACGCCCGTCGTGGAGATCCCACGTATCACGGTTGTGGCAATACTGACAACGCATTAAGCAGCCTTGCATAAATACGATAAAACGGATGCCGGGTCCATCCACGGTACCGCAGGATTCAAAAGAGTGAATTCGGCCTTTTACTGACATTGCTTTATTTCTCCGCATGGTGCGTGTTTACCTGTCATTTTATTACAAAATGACAGGCTAAAATAGCGAAAAAAGCGTTATACATGTAAGGGTAATACATTTCCTTCTCCGTCCATTTTTTCATTCCTTGCCTCGCTGTTATGACTTAGCCATTGATGTCTGCTTCACTATTGTTTTGTTTCATAGTGATAACCATATTAATGCGAAAAATATGCACACCAACCACGAAATTGTTACATCTGTCGCTTGAAGTGCGGTGAAAATCCCAGCACTATACGCTCCAAAGTGCCTATGCGCTCTTAGCTTAATGAGCTCGTTTCATTTTGCTTAACAATTTATTGTTGCTGAAGGGGACCCAACCAAGATATTCAGAGTGGGAAGGCGGAGGCAGAAAAGAGGCAGCAGTCAGGCAAGATAATAATAAACAAGGAGATTTATGTTCAGTTTAAGCAACTTGACCGTCAGGAAGAAGTTAATCGCCTTTGTCGCTACTGCTATTGGGCTACTCTTGTGTGTCAGCGTTTATAATGCGCTGGAACAACGGCAGGCCGCGTTTCAAGAACGAAAGGCATCGTTGCAAAGCCAGATCGAGCTGGCTATCAGCACGCTTGAATTTTATGCATCGCAGCAGGAGGTATTGGGGGCCGCGAAAGCGCAGCAGCAATCCATTACGATGATAAATGCCCTGCGCTATGGCAAAGGGAATTATTTTTGGGTGACGACTCCTGATCTTGAAATTATTACCCACCCGCTCAAGCCTAAGCTCAACGGAACCAATGCCCGCCAGCTTACCGATGCCGACGGTAAGTTTCACTGGCAAGAGATGGTAACGACCAGTGAGAAGAGCGGTGCCGGCTATCTCGACTATCGCTGGCGCTCTCCCGAGGGCGAAATCAAACCCAAGCTCTCGTTTGTAAAACGCTTTCCTCAATGGAACTGGATTGTAGGCACTGGCGTCCATGTCAAAGATATCGAAGATGAGTTTATGCTGACTTCAATGAAAACAGGCGTGATGGCTGCGGCTGCGATGCTGGTACTGCTTGCGGTCGGTTATTTTATCAGCCACAACATCTCCGATCCGCTTGAGGCGCTGGTGGGTAAGTTTGATGCTATTGCCGACGGTGATCTCAGGGTCGATTGCCACTCTGAACGTCGCGATGAAATTGGCAAGCTGGCGCGTCGCATGGATATCTCGATAAGTGCAATTCGCAATGCCCTCAAGGTTGCGGCCGCCTCCGCCCATCACTCAACAGATATGGCCAGTACGATTGCTTCTGCCAGCGAAGAGAGTGCTCAGAGTATCCAGTCGCAACATATGCAGCTAGAGCAGCTTGCCACGGCCATGAATGAAATGACGGCAACGGTTGCCGATGTGGCGCAAAATGCAGAGCAAACGGCTTCCATGACCAAGGACATGTCCCATAAGGCAACAGCCAGCAGTGAACGGCTGGAGGATACTACCCAGAATATCCAGCAGGTCGCCAGCCAAATCGCTGAGGCCGACAAGCGGGTGGAGGAGCTTAAGCAGGGCGTTCTTCAGATCAGCGAGGTCGCCGAGGTGATCAAGGGTATTTCTGAACAGACTAACCTTCTGGCCCTGAATGCGGCGATTGAAGCGGCACGTGCCGGTGAGCAGGGGCGGGGATTTGCCGTCGTGGCCGACGAAGTGCGTAACCTTGCCCAGCGTACACAGAAATCCACCGAGGAAATCCAGGTGACGGTTGACGGGCTGACGCGCGGAGCGCTGGAGGCGGCGACGGCGATGAAGGCGAGCCATAATAGCAGCCGGAACAGTGTCGAGAATGCTCAGGACAGCCAGCGTGAGCTGAAGCATATGCTTGATGCGTTGTATCAGTCCACGGATCGGGTAGCCCAGATCGCGGCAGCGGCAGATCAGCAGGGTACGGTGTCGGAAGACATCAACGGTAATGTCAGCAGTATTCATTTATCGGCGAATGAAGTGAATGCGGCTGCCCAGCATCTGGCGAGCCAGAGCCAGGCATTGGCCGAGGCCTCGGAAGAGCTTGCTCACCAGCTACAGCATTTTAAGGTTTAGCTCGGTTATTGGAGTGTAATTTTTCGCAGACATAAAAAAAACCGACCCAAAGGTCGGTTTTTATTACTTACCGGCTAGCGAACTAGCCGATGAGTCAGACTGGCTCTCAATTATAGAGATTCAGTGAATGTACGCGCGATAACGTCTTTCTGCTGTTCTGCAGTCAGAGAGTTGAAACGCACAGCGTAGCCCGATACACGGATAGTTAGCTGTGGGTACTTCTCTGGGTGCTTAACTGCGTCTTCTAGAGTTTCGCGGTTAAGAACGTTAACGTTCAGGTGCTGACCGCCTTCGATGCCGGCTTCGTGGTGGAAGTAACCATCCATCAGGCCTGCAAGGTTAGCTTTCTGAGTCTCAGCTTCTTTACCTAGCGCGTTAGGAACGATAGAGAAAGTGTAAGAGATACCATCTTTCGCATCAGCAAACGGCAGTTTACCAACAGAAGTCAGAGATGCTACCGCACCTTTTTCATCACGACCGTGCATTGGGTTTGCACCCGGTGCGAAAGGAGCACCAGCTTTACGGCCGTCAGGTGTAGTACCAGTCTTCTTACCGTATACCACGTTAGATGTGATAGTCAGGATAGACTGAGTTGGGATTGCGTTACGGTAAGTGTTCAGCTTACGGATCTTGTTCATGAACGTTGTAACAAGTTCACAAGCGATGTCATCAACGCGTGCGTCGTTGTTACCGAACTTAGGATAGTCGCCTTCGATTTCGAAATCGATCGCGATACCGTCTTCGTCACGTACAGGTTTAACTGTTGCGTACTTGATTGCAGACAGTGAGTCAGCAGCAACAGACAGACCAGCAATACCACAAGCCATTGTACGGATAACATCACGGTCATGAAGAGCCATTAGTGATGCTTCGTAGCTGTACTTGTCGTGCATGAAGTGGATGCTGTTTAGCGCAGTCACGTACTGCTTAGCTAGCCAGTCCATGAAGTGATCCATGCGCTCCATTAGATCGTCATAGCTCAGCACTTCATCAGTGATCTTGTCCATCTTAGGACCAACCTGGATCTTCAGCTTCTCATCTACACCACCGTTGATGGTGTAAAGCATGGTTTTCGCCAGGTTCGCACGTGCGCCGAAGAACTGCATTTGCTTACCAACAACCATTGGCGAGACACAACAAGCGATCGCGTAGTCATCAGAGTTCATGTCAGGACGCATCAGGTCGTCGTTTTCGTACTGGATAGAAGAAGTATCGATAGATACTTTCGCACAGAAACGCTTAAAGCCGTCAGGTAGCTGCTCAGACCAAAGTACAGTGATGTTTGGCTCTGGAGAAGGACCCATGGTGTATAGGCTGTTTAGGAAACGGAAGTTAGTACGTGTTACCAGCGTACGTCCGTCAAGGCTCATACCACCCATTGACTCTGTTGCCCAGATTGGGTCGCCAGAGAATAGCTCATCGTATTCAGGCGTACGTAGGAAACGAACCATACGTAGCTTCATTACGAAGTGGTCGATCATTTCCTGAGCTTGTTCTTCAGTGATCTTGCCAGCAGCGATATCACGCTCGATGAAGATATCCAGGAACGTAGAAGTACGACCCAGAGACATAGCAGCACCGTTCTGTGACTTAACAGCAGCTAGGTAGCCGAAGTATGTCCACTGGATTGCTTCTTGTGCAGTTGTTGCAGGAGCAGAGATGTCGTAGCCGTATTTCGCTGCCATTTCTTTGATCTGGCCCAGCGCACGGTGCTGCTCAGCGATTTCTTCGCGAAGCTGCATAGTCATCTGTAGGTCTTCGCCGTTCTCGAACTTCTCTTGCAGAGAAGAGAACTGAGCGAACTTGTCCTTCATTAGGAAGTCGATACCGTATAGTGCTACGCGACGGTAGTCACCGATGATACGACCACGGCCGTATGCATCTGGAAGACCAGTCAGAACACCAGACTTACGACATTTCATGATATCCGGCGTGTAGATATCGAAAACGCCCTGGTTGTGCGTCTTACGGTACTCAGAGTAAATCTTAGATACCATTGGATCTAGTTCACGACCGTATACCTTGCACGAACCCTCAACCATACGGATACCACCGTTAGGGATGATAGCGCGCTTAAGTGGAGCGTCAGTCTGAAGACCTACGATAGTCTCTAGATCTTTGTTGATGTAACCTGCGTCGTGAGCAGTGATGGTAGAGATAACAGAAGTATCGAAGTCAACAGGAGCGTGAGTGCTGTTTTCCTGTTTGATACCTTCCATAACCTGATCCCAAAGCTTGTTAGTCGCTTCAGTACCTTCAGATACTAGGAAAGACTCATCACCTTCATACGGTGCGTAGTTTTTCTGGATGAAGTCGCGAACGTTTACTTCGTTCTGCCATTCGCCTGCAGCGAACCCTTCCCAAGCTTTAGCAAATTGCTCTGCCATGACATACCTACCTTTTTAGTAGAAAAAACACGTACTGATTGAATCGCTGTTGAGCTCAACACCACCGGTTGATGGTGAACAGTACACTTTTATTAACAATAATACGGATAATCAAATCGATTAGTGCATCGTGATGATTTCATTATTCGTATTAACGCTAGTTATCAATGCCTAAATTAAGCTGGGGCAGCATAACATACTGCCCCAGATTTCATTATAGTAATGCTGGAATGCCGTATTTGCCTTCAAGCATACCTACTGCCAGCATCGCAATCAGACAGACAACCAATACACCGCCAGGGATGATGATTTTGTCTGCGAAAGATAGCTTCGATGCACGCTCTTTGTCACCGATAAGGCCGTTGTTATCCAGTAGCATAGTCAGTGCCCATGCCAGAACCGGGTTAACAACTGCTGCTGCAAAGATACAGATACCAGCAGATTGTGAATCTTTTGTTTCTTTAACCATCTGCACACCCGCTTCCAGCAGTGGCAGGAATACACCTACAAGTAGTGCTACACGCATTACTGGTGGCCATACAGCCACATCCATTGGGAAGCCCAGGATGGCGATGAACATAACCAGAAGGCCTAGGATAATCGCACCGCCAGGAATAGGACGTTTGGCGATAGCAGCCGGGATCATGTAGGTACCCCAAGACGATGTGATGTTACCGCCACCAAGTGCTGTACCGACCATCTGGCGGATAGAACACATAGTCATAGTGTCATCAACATCCATCAGTACTTTGTCAGTACCGCGTGGGTAGTTAAGTTCCTGGAAAATACGGTGGCCAAGGAAGTCTGGTGACCACATAGCAACAGCCAGGATGGCAAACGGCAGTGATGCAATGAAGTGCTGCATAGTCGGCAGACCTAGCATCCAGCCTTCTTCTGTGCTGCCCCACCAGTACACAGGGTTCAGGTTAGGCAGACCCATTTCAGTTTCAAACTTAAGATCGAAGCCAGCACCCAGAACCAGAGCAACAAGCAGGCCTGTAACAGCACAGGCAGGAATAGCCAGCCAACGCTTGTTGATGCGGGCCAGGTAAGCATAAAGAACAATGTTGACAGCCAGTACAATCAGACCGACATAGCCCATGCTGCCCGCTGCGATATCAGCTGACTGCAGGCCGGTCGCCCAGGTCTGGATTGAGCCGATCTGGCTCATGGTACCGGTAAAGCCAAGGAATATCAGCAGGCCACCGGCGGTACCTTCCGAGGTCAGGTTCACCAGTTTGGAACCGCCTTTGAAGTAACTAAGCAGAAGACCGAATACACCAAGAAGGATAGCAAGAGCAAGAGGGTGGGCACCGGCCAGGGCGATAGCACCGATAAGTGGGATCATCGGACCGTGGTTACCGGCCAGATTGGCGCGGGGGTTGATAAATCCGGATGCTAAGACACAGAAAAGAAGCGCAGGAAGCAGCATCTCTACACGAGCAACTTCGATAGCGAACTCTTTACCTAGGTTGATGTGATCCCAGGCTTGAGTCAGGCCGTCGGCCCAAGACATCATTACCGCAGAGTACATCGCGATAATACCGATAGTACCGGCCAGGGCTGGGACTAAATCTTCTAGCTCAAAACGGAAGTCACGACCCGGCAGGTTCAGGCCGAAGCGGCGTGGCTTCATGATTTTCAGCTCATGATCAAGATAGTCAGAGCGACTTGAGAAGTCAGAGGCAGGGCGGTGCAGCTCCTGATAACTTCTTTCTTCAGATGACATAAGTGCCTCGTTCTACGTTTAAATAATTTTTGTATTTAGTGTATCTAACTTTGAGCGCAACCTGGAAATAACCCCTCAGGTGCAAGCTGTTCTATAGTGTAATTATATTTCACCAAATTTTACTGAAGTGTACCGCTTGGCCCGATAAAGGGAATTGATCTCGATCACTACGCTTAAAAAAATGTAGGAAAAAAACCAAAAAAAATTGAGCGAGAAGTGCGTTTGTTATGAAAAATGAAAGAGATTATATAACTAAAGTAAAACTGTGAACGGGGTCGCAAATAGCTATTTTTGGTTTAAGTTATTGATTATTAATGGATTGATATAAAGCGGCCCATAATCTACGTTCCACAGGGGAGTCTACACCAAAAGAGGCAGTAATGCGTGCATTTTATGACCAGGGTGATTGGGCTGTAAAAATAGTCATAAAAAAAAGCCAGCAACTGAGTTGCTGGCTTTTTTGGCGTCAAAGTTGCAATTTTGTAATAAAATTACTGATTGTTTGCTTTTTTAGTGACCAGCCGTGTTGTGCGATGCCACTGGCAACCCTTTACCGCTGGATGATTTGGAACTCACCCAGTTGGTTTTTCTGATTCTCAGCCAGCTGTGACAGGTGGCTGCTGGCCTCGGCCGTCTGGCTAATACCGGCCACGTTCTGGCTGATGATGTCATTAATCGTGGTGATATTGCGGGTAATATCGTCAATCGCCCGGCTTTGCTCGTCAACTGATGCGGTAACATCGCCGTTGACCTGACTGATATGCTCAAGCGCCTGGGTAATGGATTCAATCTGGTTGCTGGTTTGTTCTGCAATTTCGCTATTGGTTCTGACCTTGCTCAAGCTGTTGTTGACGGCATCGACAACGGCTGAGGATTTGTGCTGCAGCTGTTCGATGATAGTTTGGATCTGCTGGGTTGAGTCCTGTGTCTTGGCGGCAAGCACTCTGACTTCGTCGGCAACCACGGCAAACCCGCGACCGCTTTCGCCAGCTCGGGCGGCTTCGATTGCTGCGTTAAGTGCCAGTAGATTGGTTTGCTCCGAAATTGAATCGATAACAGTGATGACTTCGCTGATCTTGATACTCTGCTCGTTGAGATCGATAACCTGGGTTGACGTTTCATCAAGTTGCGAGGCTAAATCCTCAGTCAGCTGACGGGAGTGCTGGGCAATTTCGGTACTTTCGGCGCCCATCGCCAGTGCCTGCTGGGCACTTTCGTCGGCGGTCTTGGCATAACCGTCTACCTGGGTGGCGGCAGCAGATAGCTCGGTAACCGCAGCAGCAATTTGCTCCACCTGTTGTTGCTGCTCCCGGCCGTTGACCTCACTTTGGGTCATAACTGCAGCCAGCTCGGTCGAGGAGGTCGCAACTTCGTCACTGACACCGCGCAGCGAGCGAATGGTAGCAGCAAGCTGAGAAATGGCATCATCAAGGCTGGTACCTAGCAGGCCAATTTCATTTTTTCCCTTGATGTTTGTCTGGACGTTGAGGTTGCCTTCAGCCAGTGCCTTGACGGCAAGATACAGTGATCCCATTACGCTGCTAATCGCGTTGGACAAGATGATACTGATCGTCAGGGCTAGCACGGTTGCAATCGCTGTTGCCGTTAACTGGCTGGTTGTCACCGAGGCTAATAGCTCAGAGGTCTTGTCCGATAATTCTTCAGTTTTTTGCAGCGAGGCCGTTGCCAGGCCGGTAATGATCTGGGTGTTGTTATTACCCAGCTCAATCATACGATGGGTCGTTGCCTTCTTGTCTTTCTGCAACTGGATAATTTCCAATAACTGGTGTTCCCAAAGCTGGGCATTTTTAATGACTGTTTGTGCTTCAGGCCAGTGCTTAAATTCATCCAGGTATGCATTGAGTTTTATTGTATATTCTAATGTTGTCTGAGTATCTTGCTGACTTTGTCCTTTTACCCCGACAGCAAGATGGTAAAGCATCAAGCCGGCAGTATCCGATATATCGGAGAGGTTCATTGTCCAGCGATCAACGTCTTCCATGCTTCTATTATTGGCGATCAGTGCATCCGCGGCGGTAATGTCCGTGGTGATCCAACTGGTCGCATCATATAGCTTGATGATGTTCTGACGCTGGGCTCTGAGTTGTTCGGACGCCTGGACATATAATTTGTAGTTGCTGACAAAGTTATCCAGCGACAGCTTCGCCTGGTGGGTGAGGGCGCGGTTGTCAGATTGCATCAGGGTGTTGTAGCTGCGCTGTACCTTGGCCAGGTTGTCATTGTTGACTTGTACCATTTCATCAAGGCGGTCATAAAACCCTAGCGCATAAATTGACTTCATGCGGCTGACATCTTGTAAGTCCTGAAATTCTTTCATCGTGCTGTTAAAAGCAATAAAGTCGTTGACTTTATTTGTGTTTGCCTCAACTTCTGATAAAAGATTTTGACTAATAATGATAGTAATAATAAAACATAGAACGGCAAAGGCTGACGATAACGAAAGCAGTATCCGCAAAGGAAGGTTTTTAATTGTATTTAGCATGTTTAATCAACGTCGAAAAGTGGCTTCATATGAAAATGAAACCAGTGATAGTAATTAGAATTATCGTTGCATATTGATATAAGATCGGAGAAAGCAATCGAGTTGCCCTTTATTATATATCCAGTGAGGTTAACTTAATAGGTTTATTATGTTTGTCTGTAAATAGGTCGTCATGAATAATAAAATATCGAATCGTCATTATTTGAAATAATATTTAATATTCTAATATAAAACTTCTTATTTTCATTAAATAATAAAAGTCAAATTTAAATAACTAATTAAGTTCATTACGAAATATAAGAATTAGCCTGCTGGTCATCTCGGTATACCAGCCCAGCTCTTTTGGTTACGTGTTATTCCCTATGGTTTTGCAAGTCTGTTACATGTGTTCCGGCTTGGCATATATAGATGCCGTGCAGGCACTATTTTGCTCTTTTTGAGAGAAAACTCATCAGTGTTGTAAGTTAATGCTGACTTTTTGACCGTCGTCCCATATTGAAACAGCACCAAGTGAAAGTAATCACAGTTATCTCTTGCTCTCTGTAGCAGAATGAATTGGTTAGAGGGGGTAATCTCAAATACTTTCTCTGATAACTAATAATTATTCATTACTTTAGTCCAATATTTCAAAAGTATTCAGACTAAAATAGATGAGAAAATGAGGGATACGATGAAAGCAACAATAGCATCAACTATAAACGCGATGCGTGATGACTATATTGCCGCAGTGAAGCGTTTAGTTGCCATTCCCAGTGTTTACCAGGATGACGATAGCGGTACGCCGTTTGGTCAGCCTATCGATGATTGCCTGACGGAAACCCTGAACCTTTGTCATGAGCTGGGGTTCGCCATTTATAAAGACCATAAAGGCTATTACGGTTACGCTGAAATAGGCGACGGTGAGCAAATGATTGGTGTGCTGGGGCACCTGGATGTTGTGCCTACCGGTGAATTATCAGCCTGGGATTCAGCCCCGTTTGAACCGGAAATTCGTGATGGCAGACTTTATGGCCGCGGGACTCAGGACGACAAAGGTCCGACTTTAGCTGCCATTTTTGCCGTTAAGGCACTGGTTGATAGTGGCGTTAAATTAAATAAACGGATTCGGTTTATTTTTGGCACCGATGAAGAAACCTTGTGGCGTTGTATTGACCGTTATCTGGAAAAAGAAGAAGTGCCGCAGTGCGGCTTTACTCCTGATTCTGCGTTCCCGTTAATTCATGCGGAAAAAATGCTGATCCAGTCCTGGTTGCATGGCCCGGGTGATGAATTATTACAACTTGATTGTGGTGGTGCCCTGAATGCCGTTCCTGAGCTGGCTAAATATGAAGGGCCGCTTTGGGAAGAATTGGCAAGCAAGCTTGATGAGCTTGGCTTTGATTTTACGGCCGAAGATGCCGAGGTAACCGTATTTGGCAAAGCCGCGCACTCTGCGGCAGCTGATATCAAAGGGGTTAATGCCATTGCCCGTTTGTGTATGGCACTGAGTGAGCTTGGTGTGACACATCCTGCGATACGGTTTGTGGCCGAGCAGGTTGGACAGGATGCCAATGCCAAAGAGATTTTTGGACCGGTTGAAGATGTGAGCGGTCGGTTGACCTTTAATGTGGCTCAGCTATGTATTGATTCACAACATAGCAAGCTCGGTATTGATATCCGGGTACCGGTGACGTTTAGCAAAGAGAATTTTGACAGCGACATGACGGCTGTCAGCGAGCAGTATGATCTTCAATATGAAGAGTTTGATGTGTTGCCATCGTTGTATATGCCGGCTGAAAGCCCGGTTATCCAGACCTTGATGACAGCCTATCAGGAAGTAAGCGGTGATCTGGAAAGCCAGCCTATGACCTCTGGGGGAGCAACCTATGCGCGTGCTATCCCTAACTGTGTGGCCTTTGGGGCGATTTTTCCTGGTCGCGACAAAGTTGAGCACATGCCCAACGAGTACCTCATTATTGATGACATGCTTAAAGCGATGAACGTGTATGCAAATGCGATTTATCAATTGCAGGGAGTAGAGCTATGACAACAGCAACAGAGGCTGGCAAAGCGAAGAAATCCTTCAAGATGCCAACGGTTTACACCATTCTCTTTATTATTATTGCTCTGGTGGCATTGCTGACATGGATCATGCCGGCAGGTAAGTATGACTATATCGTCAACGGCACTGATCAGGTGATCCCGGCGGCGGAAGTGCTCGACTATGACGGTGGCGAAAGACTGCTGCCGATCCCGGGCTCCTACCAGGAACTGGAATCTTCGCCACAGGGCTTTATTGACGTGCTGATGGCGCCGATCAAGGGCTTCCACAAAGCCGTAGACGTCGCACTGTTTGTATTGGTAATTGGTGGCTTCCTGGCCGTTACTATGCGAACCGGTGCCATGGACTCCGGGGTGGCGGCGATTGTACGTAAGTTCCATGGTCGCGAGCAGATGATGATCCCGGTATTGATCAGCTTGTTCGCACTCGGTGGATCGACCTACGGCATGGCGGAAGAGACCGTGGCTTTCTGGGCGGTGATCTTGCCTGTAATGGCGGCGGCCGGCTACGACCGCATGGTTGCGGCAGGGATCATTCTGCTTGGCTCGGGGGTGGGCGTACTGGCCTCAACGGTTAACCCGTTTGCTACCGGTATTGCTTCAGGGTTTGCCGGCCTGCCAATTGGTGAGGGTATTGGCTTACGAGTGATTCAGCTGATCATCCTGATTGTTCTGGCATCATGGTTTGTTATGCGCTATGCCTCCAAGGTCAAGGCAGACAAATCCCATTCAGTGCTGGCCGATATTGAGTTTAACGATGAGTTCTCCCACGTAAAAGAAGATACTGGCGAGTTTACCACCAAGCAGAAGCTGACAATGGGCGTGTTCTTCGGCGCCTTCCTGGTCATGATTTACGGTGTGATCCCTTGGGAAGACATGGGCATTACCGCAATTCCGACCCTGTGGTGGTGGTTCGATGAACTGTCGACGCTCTTCCTCGCCTCTGCCATTTTGATCGCAATTATTAACCGCATGTCTGAAGGCGACTTTATCAAGACGTTCCTTGAAGGTGCCAAAGACCTGATTGGCGTAGCGCTGGTGGTTGCGGTCGCTCGTGGTATTTATGTGGTGATGGATAACGGCGTGATCATCGACACCATCCTTAACTGGGCTGAAGGTGTGGTAACCGGTTTGTCCTCGGGCGTGTTTGTGGTCGTGACATACTTTGTTCACATCGTGCTGAGCTTCTTCATTCCTTCAACCTCCGGTCTGGCGACGGTTTCAATGCCATTGATGGCACCGCTGGCTGATTTCTCGGGTATCGGTCGTGACTTGATCATTACGGCTTACCAGTCTGCCAGTGGCTGGATCAATATCTTCGCGCCAACGGCGGGACACCTGGTTGCCGGTTTGGCTCTGGCCAAGATCCCGTACGAGCGTTTCCTTAAATGGGTAATGCCGTTTGTGATTATGGTGCTGGCAGTGACTGTGGTTACGCTATTTGCCGGCGCTGCGATGGCCTAACCCTGCGTTTGACAGGTGGCATACTGGCCTGAGTTAACCTTGGGTTGAGATGTCGAAAGTAGTAATAGAAGGCGAGTCCGATGTTAAGTCGGGCTCGCTTTTTTGCTTTATGGCGGATTGAGACAAACACTAGGGCTGCTTTGTTATTTCTGATAATATCGAAATATAAAATCTGACGGAATTGAATATGGAACTAGAAATTGTTGCCAAGGCCTTGAAAGAGCTAGGCCATCCGACGCGTTTGCGGGTATATAAGCATTTGGTGAAATCAGGTTATAACGGTTTGCCTGTCGGTAAGTTGCAAGAAGAGCTGGATATTCCGGGCTCGACATTATCACACCACATATCAGGGCTGGTGTCGGCCGGGCTGATAGAGCAACAACGCGACGGCAGAACCCTTTATTGCATCCCCCAATATGACATGCTTGATGGGGTGGTGGGCTTTTTGCAAGATGAGTGTTGCAGCAGCCAGCCTGCGGGAGACGAAAAGGAATAAACGTCCAATCGCGTTATGATTTTGGCCGCAGGGCGAGAACATGCAGCAACCTTTCCGGGGTCTGTGGCCAGATAAGCGGGCTGGCAACCGGATTGTTTTCGTTGAACCAACCGGTGAAGCGCTGTGTGTTGTACTGATAAAACTGCACAGTATTGTAGAGTGGCACCGTTACTTGCTGGCCGGCAATAATCTCGTTGAGCTCGCGAATAATGGCCAGCCGCTGGTGGGCGGTAGAGACGGTCGGAAACTGTGCCAGCAAGCTATCGACCCGGGCATTTTTATAGAAATGCATGGCATAGCGCGGGTACTGCGGAGCCTGGTAACGGCTATTGAACGCCGTATCGAAGTACTTGAACGGGGTCGGACCTTGCGGAAAGTTGGTCAGGGCCAAGGTATAGTCGCCATCTGTCAGGCGGTCGACGAAGTGGTTAAAATCGGCCTCGACCAATCGAATTTTCAATCCAACCTGTTCCAGCATTTCCGCCAGCAGCAGGGCAGTGGTATTAAAATCAGACCAGCCTCTTGGCGTCAGAAGCGTTAGCTCCAGCGCGCTGCCGGATGGCAGCTCCCGCCAGCCGTCATCATCCTTATCCTCGATGCCTAACAACGACAGCTGCTCTTTTGCCAGTTCCGGGTTGTATGTCATATAGGGCAGGTATTTCTCTGTCGCAATCGGATCGGCCCAATGTTCAAAGCGCTGACTCATCCCCGAGGCGAATCTTGAGGGTACCCCCTGGCCAAAGGCGGCGATATTGATCAGTTGCTGACGTTGTACCGACATAGATACCGCCCGGCGGAAATCGACTTCCTCAAAGACGGATCTTATTTCCGGCTCCGAGGCCTTGAAGTTAAATAGCAGGCTGATAGGGCTGGATGGCGGTAGCCAGTACTTAAAGTCCGGCGAGTAGGAGGCATACTGACGTTCGATATCAGGAATAAACGATCCAGCCCAGTCGAACTCCCCCTTTGATATCCGCGCGATAAAGTCATCGTTATTGGTGATCTTGGGATAACGGAGGCAGTCGATGTGACGCGCTTTTGCTTGCCAGTAGAACGGGTTGCCGCATTGCAGATAACCTGCTTCGCTAAGTGATTCTATCTGGGTATAGGGGCCGGTACCTACAGGTGTGGTATTGGCATAGGTAACGGGATCGGCAACCTTCTCCCACTGATGCTTGGGAACAATTGGCAATAGCACCAGATTATAGGCGACGAGGGCACTGGGGTTATTAAGCTTGAAATAGACTTCGTGCGGGCCAAGTTTTTTTACACTTTCTACCCATTGATTTATGCCATGTGAATCAAGTTCTGGATATTTTTGTGCTAGAGAAAATGAAAAAACAACATCATCAGCGGTGAATGATTTTCCATCTGACCAGGATATTTTTTCTCTGAGGGTAAAAGTGATCCCTTTCAGATCAGGGTCCAGCTGGTAACCCGTAGCAAGTCGGTATTCCGGCTTATTGTTTTGCAGGGTATTGAAAACAATGAGAGGCTCAAAGATAAACTCATGCGTCGTAGGCATGCTTGCCTTGGAGAAAGGGTTAAAATTGGCAGTAATCTGATCGACGTAGGCCGGGACTACAGTAAGAACACTGCGATTTTCTTGCTCTTGGGCCAATACTCCTGCTTGACAGGAAAGCACTATCAAACCAATGAGTAACAGCCTAATGCTATAGTGAGTTACTTGATTAAAATAGGCTCTATACATATACCAACCCGGCCCGACTTACGTTATGACGATTTTATCGCAATAACCTACCTTAAGTTGGGGCTATTATCAAATCTCCTGATCGGGCTGATAAATGACTAATTATGCACACTATTTAACTGTTGATTCCTGAGGTTTTTAGGTTAACAAAATGTTGCCAATTGTGGTTCGTGGTGATACCTTCGATGAAGTGCTCGGAAAACAGACTATATCTCTATAACTGAATTTATGTGCCAGAAGGCTAAAAAACGGTCAGATGAGAGTCATTAAAGAGCGTAATTTCCCGATTCACGGAGCAACAGGAGTTAGCGCGCATGGCAGATGTAGTGGCGCTTGATGTAAAGGAACTGCATAAGTCTTTTGGTCAGAACGAAGTCCTAAAAGGAATTTCGCTGACGGCTCACCGTGGCGATGTTATTTCAATTATTGGTTCTTCCGGTTCAGGGAAGAGTACATTTCTTCGCTGCATCAATTTATTGGAAACCCCGACTCAGGGTGAAATCTGGGTGAATGGCGAACTGATAAAAATGAAAAATAATCGCCGGGGAGAGTTTTTACCGGTGGACGAAAAACAGGTTCAGCGAATTCGTTCGCGGCTTGCGATGGTTTTTCAGGGCTTCAATCTGTGGTCGCATATGACAGTGCTGGGTAATGTTATCGAGGCGCCTATTCATGTATTGGGGGTTCCCAAGGCCGAAGCTATCGAAAAGGCCGAGGAGTTGCTGAAGAAAGTGGGTCTGTACGAACGACGTAACTATTACCCGGGCCATTTATCTGGCGGTCAGCAGCAACGGGCTGCAATAGCAAGGGCGCTGGCAGTCGATCCGGAAGTCATGCTATTTGATGAGCCGACATCTGCTCTGGATCCGGAGCTGGTGGGCGAAGTGTTGGGTGTCATGCAGGATTTGGCACAAGAGGGCAGAACAATGCTGGTGGTCACCCATGAGATGGCGTTTGCCCGCGATGTGTCCAACCAGGTGATGTTCTTGCATCAGGGATTGGTAGAAGAACAGGGGCATCCCGACAAATTATTTACCAACCCTGAATCAGAAAGGTTACAGCAGTTTATTTCTTCGATTTACTAAACTGAGTATTCGGTTTTTTTATCACTGCGTCGGCTTGTTTGGGGACAGGCCGGTTCAGGTGCAAACACAACAGGAGTAGAAGATGAAAAAATGGATTTTGGCAGCTGCCATGGTATCAGCACTTGGTGCAACATCGGTGCAGGCAAAAGACTGGAAGGTTGTACGTTTTGGTATCGAAGGTGCCTACCCTCCATTTAGCTGGACAGAGCCAAGCGGTGAGCTGAAAGGCTTTGATGTTGATATGGCCAATGCTCTGTGTAAGGAGCTGCAGGCTAAATGTAAGATTGTTGCCCAGGACTGGGACGGCATCATTCCTTCGCTGCTAGCCCGTAAATACGACGCCATTATTGCGGCGATGTCGATTACCGAAGAGCGCAAAAAGAAAGTTGACTTCACTGGCAAATACGCCCTTATTCCAAACAAGTTTGTTGCCAGGAAGGGAACGGATATTGAGTTCACCAAAGAGGGGCTCAAAGGCGTGAAGGTGGGTGTTCAACGTGCAACAACTCACGATAAATATCTGACAGACAATTATGGAGGTTCTGTTTCTATTGTACGTTACGGCTCCTTTGATGATGCTTACCTGGATCTTAAGGCCGGCCGAATTGCCACTATTCTTGGCGATGCCTCAGCGCTTGAAGAAGGCCTGCTGAATAAGAGCGGTGGTGATGGCTATGAGTTCATTGGACCGTCACTGACCGACCCTAAGTGGTTTGGCGATGGCTTCGGTATCGCTGTGCGTAAGCAAGACAAAGATCTCACCAAGCAGCTGGATCAGGCGATTAAGTCTCTGCGTGAAAAAGGCATCTACCAGGAAATTGCAGCGAAATACTTCGCTTACGATGTCTACGGTCAGTAAAGCGTTGTAGGTATGAGTCTCTAGAGGCGAGTTTCGAGCCGGTATGCTCGTTACTCGTCGCTGGTTACTTTTCCCTTTGCAGTATAAAGGAGCAACCTTTTGTTAGATTTAAAAGGATATGAATGGTCGCTGGTCGAAGGGGCATGGATTACCCTGCAGGTAGCTTTGCTATCGTTAGTACTGGCGATGATCTTAGGTATGCTGGGGGCCTTGGCGAAGCTTTCTCCATATCGCTGGGCAAGGGCTATTGCCACCGTCTATACCACGGTGATCCGCGGGATCCCTGATCTGGTGCTGATGATGCTGATTTTCTTCGGCGGTCAGATGCTGCTAAATGACAGTCTGTACAGCATTAACGAATGGCTCAATAATTACTTCTCCTCGTCGGATCCGAACCATGAATGGACGGATTACCTGCCGGATTATGTTGAGATCAGCCCGTTTGTTGCCGGTATCCTGACAATTGGTTTTATCTTCGGCGCCTATATGGCCGAAACCTTCCGTGGGGCAATATTATCGGTCGACAAAGGTGAGCTTGAAGCCGGAAAAGCCTATGGCATGAGTGGTTTCCTTTCTTTCCGCCGTATTTTGTTGCCGCAGATGATCCGCCATGCCTTGCCGGGATTTGGTAACAACTGGCTGGTATTGCTCAAAACAACCGCTCTGGTATCAATTATTGGCCTCGACGACATGGTCCGTAAGGGGGCGCTGGCCGCCGGAACGACCCAGATGCCATTTACCTTCTATATGACGGTTGCTGTTATTTTTCTTATCTTTACCTCTTTTTCCACCACGGCTCTTAAGTGGGTAGAGCGTAAATTTAGTATTCATGCGAGGTAAGTGATGGACTTTAGTATTCTTATTGAGAGCTGGCCACTTTACCTCGAAGGCTTCTATACCACGGTATGGATGGTGTTTGTTGCCCTGATTGTCGGGCTCATCATTGCAATTCCGATTGGGATCGCCAGAAATAGCAAACTGCCTGTCGTGTACGGACCGGCATGGGCGTTTATTTACTTTTTCCGTGGTACACCGTTGCTGATCCAGCTGTATTTGATCTATTACGGATTGAGCCAGTTGATTGTGGTACAGGGTACCCTGTGGCAGGAAGCCTGGTTCTGTGCGCTGGTGGCTTTTGTTCTTAATACGGCTGCCTATACCGCTGAAATCATTCGAGGTGCGATCAATAGTATGCCAAAGGGGGAGATAGAAGCAGCGAAGGCATATGGCATGAGCACGCCACAGGCGTTCCGCCGAGTGATACTACCCAGCTCTTTGCGACGTGCGCTGCCAGCCTACAGTAACGAAGTGATCTTTATGGTTCATGGCTCGGCTGTCGCCGGTATTGTAACCATTGTTGATCTGACCGGGGCTGCTCGTATTGTCAACTCACGCTACTATGCGCCGTTTGAGTCTTTCTTGTTTGCAGGTCTGTGCTATATGGTGCTGACATTTATCATTATCTGGGGCTTCAGGAAGTTGGAAGGTCACTGGATGAAGCATCTGCGCCCGCTGACTTGATGGAGACCGCACTGGTATAGAATAGAGCCAGTTTTGCTGGCAAGAAAAGAAAGCCCAGATTCTCTGGGCTTTTTGCATTGCTCGGACTTGCAGTTACTTGAATGTCGACCAAATTGGCGCATGATCAGACGGCTTTTCGATCCCGCGCAGCTCATAGTCGATCCCTGCCTCGACACAGCGCTCTGCCAGTGACGGGGTCGCCAGTACCACATCAATACGCAGGCCACGGTTATCGACAAACCCTTTTGAGCGGTAGTCAAACCACGAGAACTTGTCGTCAACATCAGGATGAAGCTGGCGGAAGGTATCGACAAAACCCCAGTCCATTAGTGTTTTCAACCACTCGCGTTCAACTGGCTGGAAAGAACATTTTCCTGTTTTCAGCCAGCGCTTGGCGTTGGCTGGCCCGATACCGATATCCAGGTCGATAGGGCTGATATTGATATCACCCATAACAATGACTTCTTCTTCATTGTTGTGGTGATCGTTCAGGTAACCCATCAGGTCGGCATAGAATTTTTCTTTGGCCGGAAACTTAGTCTCGTGGCTGATGTTATCGCCTTGCGGGAAATAGCCATTGAGGACGGTGACTTTTTTGCCGTTGGCCTGCTCGAAGGTTGCCATGATCATACGGCGCTGGGCATCCTCGTCATCGGTCGGGAAGCCTTTTTTCACCACGACAGGCTCTTGTTTGCAAAGCATAGCAACACCGTAGTGCGCCTTTTGGCCGTGGTGGTAGACTTTGTAGCCCATCGCCTCGACATCCTCGAGCGGAAAGGCTTCGTCGTGAACTTTGATTTCCTGAAGGCCGATCACGTCAGGCTGATGTTTGTCGATCAGAGCCTGAAGTTGGTGAAGGCGAGCCCGGAGGCCGTTGATGTTGAATGAGATGACTTTCATTTTAATTATTCCCAAAGGTTATCAGGCTGTTAACTGGCATTCGTTGGATATTACCATACAACCGGGGAGGCGGTGAAAGAACTCTTGTTGGTTACGGGTTTAATATTGGGCAAATAGATGAAACTAAATGTTTTGAGACAAGCAAGTTCTTACTTTTAATATATTTACAGGTGTGATAATTTTCATTCATCTATTTATCAAGCCTAACAATAATGAAACCAATAGATGATATCGATATTCGGTTGCTAAAGCTGTTTTTGGCAATTGCCGATAGTGGTGGTTTTTCTGCAGCTCAATATCAATTAAATATGCACCAATCTAGCATAAGTAAAAAAATGAGTGATTTGGAAACGCGGTTGGGAATGACACTATGCCAACGTGGAAGAGGGGGGTTTAATTTAACGGCAGATGGCTTAAAGGTTTATGAAACCAGTAGGAAACTGTTTGAACATATCAATGATTTTCAATGTGAAATTAATGATATACGCAATATATCGAGTGGAAATATCCAGATAGGTTTAACCGATAACCTGGCCACAAATAACCATTGTCACATTCAGACTGCGATCAGTGAGTTTTGTAAAAGATATTCAAAAGTAAATATCAATACCCATATATTTGATACGGCAATGATCGAAACTAACTTGTTAGACAGTAAGTTTGACGCTGGTATTACATCACCAGAAGTGTTTAAAAGTGGCCTAAAATATATTTATATTTTTAATGAGCAACAGTATTTATATTGTACCCCTTCGCATCCTATCCTGAGTTTGGGGCGGACAGTGACAGCTGATGATATCCTGGCATACCCTGTTGTTGACCGTGGTTTGGCCCACCCGGTAACACCGCTGAATCATATTAAAGAGCAGGCGTATAAATCGAAAACGACGAACATGGAAGCAACAGCACATATGATTCTCTCTGGTCATTTCATTGGTTATCTTCCAGAGCATTATGCTCAAATATGGTTAGAACGTCAGAAAATGGTAAAAATACCGATAACTGCCGAATTGGAATATAAGCCGAATTTTTATTTGACGATAAATGAGCAGCAAGATTTGTCCTGTGCAGCGAAAGCCTTGGTTTCTGCTATCAAAGAGGCTCATGGTGTTAATACCGACAGTTAATTAACATTAGCAGTAACAAGTGTTATTGTTGGCTTAATATTTTGTGGTGATAATATTAAACTGGTTGTATTTTTAATAAGGTATATATAATAGTAATGTCTTGTTTTTGGCCTCTTTCCCTTACTTTATTAAAAAGCCAAGTGAATATAATAAAATAGCTATTTAATCTTGGAGCTAAATAGATATAACTACGCCCTCTTCGATGTGGTTATTTTGAGGCTCCACCTATGCAACACCCTTCTTTATCGTTCGACCTTCGTGTAATTGAAGATAATGCCCGGATATTGGGGCGTCTTTGCTGCGATAAAGGGGTTATTCCTGTTGGAATTTCCAAGTTAATAGCAGGTACGGAGTCGATCGCCCGAGCGATGATACTGGGCGGTATTCAAACGATTGGGGATACACAGCTACAAAACCTGATGAAGATCGCCGATCTTCCTTTGCGAAAAATGCTGCTACGAAGAGTGTTGTTGTCGGATGTTGAGGATGTTGTTGAGTATGCAGATATTTCTTTGCATACCAACGGTGTAGTACTTGAGGCTTTGTCGAGAGCGGCGGTCGCGGCCAACAAGAGTCATGAGGTTATTCTTGTTCATAATTTCGACAGTTTGCCTGATACTCCGGCTAATGGCTTCGGTACGGAAATACTGGTCGAGCAAGTGTTGAGGCTACCGGGCCTGACGTTTGGCGGAATCTGCAGCCAGTTGGCGTGCTATGAAGACTATGAAGGGGGCGCGGCGGGAGCGGGTTACGCAACCGACTATTCGGCTTATTCGATTTGCTCTGCTGACTGTGCAAGCAGTCATAGTGTCGAGAGCTTACCGGGGGCCGACATTGCAGGCGTTGTACTCAGGGTGCCTGAAAAAAATAGCCTGCCCAGCCTGACTCAGTTACGTATGGGGAGTGCTTTAATCATGGGGCTCGGTTTAAAGACGACCTTAATCCCTGATATGCCCCAGTCCGCAATCAGCCTTGAGGCAGAAATCGTTGAGATAAAAGAAAAGTCTTCTGTGTATATGTACTCCATTCATGCAGAGCAGCCCAATCACGAGCTGCCGTTCAACGATCGCGGACTCAGGTTAAGAGCCCTGTGTGCTATCGGGAAGCGAGATGTTGATGTTCGACAGCTAACGCCTGCTGATGATGGCATTATGATTATCGGGGCTACGGATAAGGTGTTGATTCTTGATATCACTGATGCCAATACCTGCTATCAAATAGGTGAGCCCCTGCAATTTCATCTTTCATATTATGGTGTATTGCAATGCATGGCCTCGGAAGCGGTTTCTAAACACTACTGGTGTTTGCTCCGTGGCTAGCCACGACCGTTTATTCAGAAACTTCGAACAATATCATCAAATCCTTGATGCCGATCTTCAGTAAAGAAGCGCTTATACTCAAAGCCAATTAATCGATATGAGGTGGTTGTGATGGGTAAGCTGGTAAACGGAGTGTGGCAGGATGTTTGGTATGACACCAAGTCGAGTGACGGTGAGTTTGTGCGCGAAGATGCAGGCTTTCGCCATTGGCTAACGGCTGATGGTAACAGTGGCCCTGAAGGGCAACAGGGCTTTAAGGCTGAATCCGGACGCTACCACCTTTATGTGTCACTGGCCTGCCCCTGGGCGCACCGAACCTTGATTTTCCGTCATCTTAAAGGATTGGAGCCACATATCGATGTGACGGTGGTGAGTCCTGATATGGGTGAGCAAGGTTGGGTGTTTAGTGAGCCCGAGCCGTTGTATGGTTTTCAATATATGCACCAGCTCTATACCAAAGCCAAGTCGGATTACACTGGCCGGGTAACGGTTCCCGTATTATGGGACAAACAAACCCAGATCATTGTCAGCAATGAGTCGTCAGAAATCATCCGGATGTTTAACTCGGCGTTCAATGGCATTACTGGCAATCATGATGATTATTATCCGCAGGCATTGCAGGCGGATATCAATGAGTGGAATGAATATATCTATCCAGCCATCAACAACGGTGTGTATCGCTGCGGCTTTGCGACCACGCAGGAAGCCTATGAGGCAGCATTTGCAGAACTGTTTGCAGCATTAGATAAGGTTGAAAATCACCTGGCAGGGAGTCGCTACCTTGCCGGTGATACATTGACAGAAGCGGACTGGCGCCTGTTTACAACCTTGGTCAGGTTTGATGCCGTCTATGTTGGCCACTTTAAATGTAACCTCAAGCGGATTGCTGATTACCCGAATATTCAAGGTTATCTCAAAGAGCTATATCAATATTCAGAAGTGGCAGAAACGGTCGATTTTCACCACATCAAGCGTCATTACTATTTCAGTCATACCATGATCAATCCGACTGGCGTTGTTCCGCTAGGACCGGAGTTGGACTTGTTGTCTTCTCACGGTCGTGATCGACTGTAATTTAGTTGTACTCTCGTGCCGGACTAACTGGCAAGTGGCGTCTGGCTACTGGCGGGTAGGTAGTGGCTGACTCTCTTCCTGTAAGTTAGTGCAAGCCGCATCTGGCGAGGGGGTTGTTGCGGTTCACTCATCAGACTCAGCACACTATCGCGCCATTGTGTCAGATCATCCGGTAATGGCATGGCGGAAACGGCTTGCAGGCTTTGCCGAACCTTGTCCTCGTTAAATTGCTTCAGAAGATACAGACACTGCAACCGTCCTATGTGTGCTTCACTGCAGTAGGGGTAATCAATGAGAATGTGTTCGTAGAGAATTAGGGCCTGGTCTGCCTGATGAATATCAAACAGCTGATAGCAATGGGCGAGGGTACTTTCGAGATTTCTCACTGACTGTATCAGTGCTTCATTACTTCTCAGGGCATCAAGGCGGTTTTGGCTATGGCCATCAAACTGATCGCGTAGTTTCAAGGCTCGGTTTATCTCGCCAATCAGCTTTGTTTCGCCAAGGTGAACCAAGGCAGGCAGCACATCGGCCAGAATCACCGAGGGCAGCTTGGTAATAGAGTCGAAGTAGGTCGACAAACCGAGTAGGAGCCGCCGCTTGGCCTTGAGGGGCTGATCTTGAGCCAGGTAGAGCCTGGCAAGCGTAATATGACCAAAGCAATCCAGGAAGGGTTGCTGAATCGGCAGCAGCCTTGAATGGGCACGATGGTGGATCGCTTTCAGTTCCTGTCGAAGAAGCCTGCGGCTTTTACTTGATGATTGAGCAAAGTACAGTTGTTCAAAAATCGCGGTAAATTCGGCAAAGCGAATGATCCAGCCGATATCAATAATAGGTAGCCGTGAGGCAAGTGTCTTTCCTGCAGTAACAAGGTTCTCTGTGTTATTCAGATCTGCGGCCAGTTGGGCAACTCTCAGTGCCCGGTGGCTGATGCTCGGAGTGAAGCTTAAGGCGGTTTCGGCTGTTGTGAGCGCTTCGTAATAGTGTTGGCTCTCTTCCTGATAATGAGACAGGCAGTCGTAGGCATCCATAATAAGCGGCGAACGTTTGATAAGCTGCTCAAGTACCGCAATAGCATCGGCCAGCATGCCCTTATGGTGAAGAAGGCGAGCTTCAATCAGACTTATCTGATGGGTGGGATTTTTTCGTTTTAAAATAGTGGTAATCTGCTCGGCCTGTTCCCATTGCCCGGATTCAATCAGCAAATCCAGTAATAAAGCTTCAATTCGGTGGTTATGTCCCTGTTCTCTCAACTGTTTTTTGCACAGCTCAATGGCTGTATTGAGCCCTTGTTCCTCCAGCGCTTCGTAAATCGGTTTGCGCTCGATGCAGGCTGTACGCACTTCAGCTAGTTTTTTCTTGAGTCCTGACAGGGTAACGGGCTTGGTCATAAAGCTGTCGGGCTCAACCGCCATCGAGGTCAGGATCACCTCGGTAGAGGCATCGCCGGAGATCATTATGATGCCGCAATCAGCCGAGATATATTTACGTTTTCTCAGCAGACAAAGCAGTTCAAAGCCGTTGAGGGTGGCGTCAAGGTGGTAGTCGGTCAGCAGCAGATCGTAATGATGCTTTTTACAGCTTTCGACAGCTTGTTGATGGGTGAGCGATACGTCGATATTGCGGAGGCCAAGGTTGTTCAGCAGGCTTTTTAACATGGCCGCAGCTGTTCGCTGATCATCAATAATCAGTACTCTTAACTTACTGAAGTCAATATCCATTGACTGAGAATTGCTGCTCAGGATCTGGGCCATTACGCACCCCCGCGTTAGCACTAAATATGCACTTGGTTTTACCTTAGCGTGATTTGTGGAATCGGTATAGTCTCAAAAAAGAGATTCTTCTTAAATGGTAGTCTTTTTTTGAGTTAGTAAGAACAAAAAAACAGCACAAAAAAAGCCAGTTGCTTGCGCAACTGGCTTATAAATGATGGTGGAGGGAGATGGATTCGAACCATCGAAGGCGGAGCCGTCAGATTTACAGTCTGATCCCTTTGGCCACTCGGGAACCCCTCCACGGGGTGTTGCTAAATTGTCGGCTTTCAAAGCCAKAAAACTGTCGGCCACTCTAWTGAGSTAAACAATTTTCARAATRATGGTGGAGGGAGATGGATTCGAACCATCGAAGGCGGAGCCGTCAGATTTACAGTCTGATCCCTTTGGCCACTCGGGAACCCCTCCACGGGGTGTTGCTAGTTGTTGGCTTTCAAAGCCAGAAAACTGCCGGCCACTCTAACGAGGTAGACAATTTTCAAAATAATGGTGGAGGGAGATGGATTCGAACCATCGAAGGCGGAGCCGTCAGATTTACAGTCTGATCCCTTTGGCCACTCGGGAACCCCTCCACGGGGTGTTGCTTTGGCAACAAGCCATCAAAGCTTGTTTAGGCCGGAAAGATGTACCTTACAACAAATAAGGAACAGCTTTCAAGAATAATGGTGGAGGGAGATGGATTCGAACCATCGAAGGCAGAGCCGTCAGATTTACAGTCTGATCCCTTTGGCCACTCGGGAACCCCTCCACAAGTGCGGAGCGGATAATATCAAACATTACGTTGCTGTAAACCCTTTTCCTGCGAAATTCTGTCTGCCTGCTGTAATTTTCATCATATTGTTGCTTGTCAGGACATTACCGCCGATTTGTTCGTATCAGGTTCCGGACTAATGAACGTATTATTGCGTAACTTTACATTTCTTTACCCCGTTTGCGCTCTGGTTTCGATATTATTCAACCAGTTTTCTTTAGGCGTTTTTTATCATGAAAAAAATCCTCGTAGCAGCATTGGTTACCGCTGCTCTGTCCGGTGGTGGTTTTTTGTATTTTCAGGGCGAGTCTCATGCGGCAGAGAAAAAAGCCGCCCCGGGGGCGGGCAGGTTTATCCCGGTGACAACCGGGGAGGTATCTTCTCATCCGGTTGCCCAGTCGCTGTCATTGATCGGTAAATTGGAAGCTCAGCGCTCGGTAAATGTTGCTACTCAGGTTGCGGCTAAGGTCGATAGTATTGTGGTTGGTGTCAATAATAAGGTGACCAAGGGCGATTTGCTGGTTCAGCTTGATGATGCCAAGGCGCGGGCGGCTTACGAAGAGGCATTGGCATATTTGAATGATGAAAAGCGTAAATTAAATGAGTTCAAAAGTCTGGTGAAGCGTGGCGCCATTACCCAAACTGAAATCGATGCCCAGCAGGCTAGTGTTAATATTGCCGATGCCAGACTGAAAGCGGCGAAAGCCGAACTTGATGATCATGCCATTCACGCCCCTTTCGCCGGTACCGTCGGACTGATTGATATCAGCCCGGGCCACATGTTGACGGTTGGCAGCGAGCTATTTTCTCTTGATGATCTATCTTCGATGCGTCTCGATATCCAGGTACCCGAGCAGTACCTCTCCTTTATGAGTGAGGGAATGTCAGTCACGGCCACCAGTCAGGCATGGCCCGGACGTGAGTTTATGGGAGAGATCCAAGCTATCGATTCCCGGGTGCAGGCAGACTCGCTCAATATCAAGGTGCGGGTAAATATTGACAATGCTGACAACAAGTTAAAGCCGGGCATGCTGATGGCGGCAAACATTGGTTTCACACCACATGATGCGGCCATTATTCCGGTACAGGCACTGGAGTATTCCGGTACCAAGCGCTTTGTCTACCTGGTGGACGAGCAAAATATCGCCCGCCGCACCGAGGTAACCCTCGGGGCCCGTGTCGAGAACGAGGTTGTGATTGAGTCCGGCATTAATATTGGCGATCGTATTGTTGTCCAGGGGTTGGTTAACATGCGTGACGGCTCCAAGGTCAATGATTTAACCGCAAAGAAGCCGCTTAAATCAGGAGACAGTGCCTAATGTGGTTATCAGATGTCTCGGTTAAGCGTCCGGTTGTCGCTATTGTTTTAAGTTTGTTGCTGTGTGTCTTCGGTATTGTTTCTTTTACCAAGCTATCGGTTCGGGAAATGCCGGATGTTGAAAACCCCGTGGTCAGTATCTCGACGCGCTATGAAGGGGCCTCGGCAACCATTATGGAAAGCCGGATCACCACGGTACTGGAAGATCAGCTGTCGGGGATCAGCGGGATTGACAGTATTACGTCAACGACCCGTAACGGTATCTCGCGGATCAAGATTGAGTTCGAGATGGGCTGGAACCTGACCGAAGGCGTCAGTGATGTTCGTGATGCGGTTTCACGGGCACAGCGAAGTTTGCCGGATGAAGCCGACGATCCTGTGGTATCGAAAGACAATGGTTCCGATGAACCGGCGCTGTATATCAACCTGACCTCTAGCATCATGGATCGGACCCAGCTAACAGACTATGCCGAGCGGGTGCTGATGGACCGCTTTAGCCTCATCAACGGTGTCAGCTCGGTGCAGCTAAGCGGTGCCCTGTATCGGGTTATGTATGTAAAGCTGATGCCGGAGCAGATGGCCGGTCGCGGGGTGACAACCAAAGATATCGTCAGTGCCCTTAATAGCGAGAATGTCGAACTGCCGGGCGGGGAGGTACGTAATGATACGACAACCATGTCGGTACGGACCGCGCGCCTGTACCGGACGCCTGATGACTTTGCCTACCTGGTTGTTCGTACGTCCGATGATGGAACGCCGATTTATCTTAAAGATGTCGCCAAGGTGTCGATTGGTGCCCAGAACGAGAACGCGACGTTCAAAAATAACGGTGTCTCTAACCTCAGTTTAGGCATGGTTACCATGACAGATGCCAACCCGCTGAATGTGGCTGCTGATGTTCATGCCGAAGTTGAGCGGATGCAACGCTTTATCCCCGAAGGGACCTCGCTGTATGTCGATTACGATTCCACGGTGTTTATCGACCGTTCGATCAGCGAAGTTTATAGCACCCTGTTTGTCACCGGTATGTTGGTGGTATTGGTACTCTATATCTTCATCGGGCAGGCAAGGGCGACCTTGATCCCTGCGATCACCGTACCGGTCTCACTGATATCTGCCTTTATGGTGGCCTACTTCTTGGGTTTCTCAATCAACCTGCTGACGCTGATGGCGCTGATCTTGGCTATCGGACTCGTCGTCGATGACGCCATTGTGGTGGTGGAGAACATCTATCACCATATTGAAAAGGGCGAGCCGCCGCTGCTGGCAGCGTACAAAGGAACACGTGAAGTTGGCTTCGCCGTGGTGGCCACAACCGTTGTGTTGGTAATGGTCTTCCTGCCTATTTCCTTTATGGACGGTATGGTCGGCCCGCTGTTTACCGAGTTCTCGGTATTGTTGGCGGTTGCGGTTATCTTCTCGTCTCTGGTTGCCCTGACGCTGAGTCCGGTGCTGGGCAGCAAGCTGCTGAAGGCCAACGTGAAGCCAGGCAAGTTTAACCGTTGGGTCGACGGGATGTTCGGCAGGCTGGAGGCGAGATACCGCCAGGTGGTGACATATTCGGTGCGCTACCGATATATTGCTCCTCTGATTGTATTGGGTTTCATTGGTTTGAGCGCTGTGCTGATGAAGTCGGTGCCTTCTCAGCTGGCACCGCAGGAAGATCGCGGGGTGATTTTTGCCTTTGTCAAAGGGGCAGAAGGGACCAGCTATAACCGTATGGTTGGCAATGTCGAAGAAGTTGAGCGCCGACTGCTGCCGATGGTGGGTGAGGGCGTGATTAAGTCTCTGTCGATCCAGACGCCGGCTTTTGGCGGTAGTGCCGGGGATCAGACCGGCTTTGTGATCATGGCGCTGGAGAACTGGGAAGATCGCAGCGTTTCGGCGACCGAAGCCCTTGGTATGGTGCGCAAGGCATTGCAGGGGATCCCGGATGTGCGTGTGTGGCCTTTCATGCCGGGCTTTCGTGGTGGATCTTCCGAGCCGATCCAGTTTGTCCTTAACGGTGCAGACTATGATGAGCTGTTTCAGTGGGCAAGCCAGCTGATGGATATTGCCGAAGCCAGTCCGATGATGGAGGGGGCCGATCTGGACTATGCCGAAACGACGCCTGAGCTGGTCGTTACCGTGAACCGCCAGCGTGCGGCAGAGCTGGGTATCCCGGTATCTGAGGTTGCCGAGACGCTTGAGATCATGCTGGGCGGTCGTACCGAAACCACCTTTGTTGATCGCGGTGAAGAATACGATGTCTACCTGCGCGGTGATGAAAATAGCTTTAACAATGCAACAGATCTGAGCCAGATTTATGTCCGCGCCCGCTCCGGCCAGTTGATCACTCTGGAGTCTGTTGCTGAGGTTGAAGAAGTGGCATCGGCACAGAAATTGAGCCATAACCAGAAGCAGAAGTCGATCACCCTGAAAGCGAGTCTGGTGCCCGGTTATACCCTGGGCGAGGCGCTGGAATTTCTTGATGCCAAGGCACTGGAAATGCTGCCGAGCGATATCGTGATTGACTATGCCGGAGAATCAAAGGATTTCCGTGAAAACCAGAGCAGCATCCTGCTGGTGTTTGGTCTGGCGTTGCTGGTGGCCTATTTGGTATTGGCTGCCCAGTTCGAAAGCTTTATCAATCCGATGGTGGTGATGCTGACCGTACCGATGGGGATCTTCGGTGGTCTGGCGGGGCTGTTGATCTTAAACCAGAGCCTGAATATTTTCAGCCAGATCGGGATGATTATGCTGATTGGGATGGTGACCAAGAACGGTATCCTGATTGTCGAGTTTGCCAACCAGCTACGTGACAAGGGGGTGGCCTTCGAGCAGGCGATTATTGATGCCTCGGAGCGCCGATTGCGTCCGATCCTGATGACAGCATTTACCACCTTGTTTGGTTCTGTCCCTTTGATCTTATCGACAGGGGCGGGGGCTGAAAGCCGGATTGCCGTGGGTACGGTCGTCTTCTTCGGTATGGCGTTTGCCACCTTTGTGACCCTGTTGGTGATCCCTGCGATGTATCGCTTGATGTCGGAGAAAACTGCATCACCGGGTCATGTTGCCGAACAGCTTGAAAAAGCCCTCCAGCAAGATTATGTCGGTCGCTCGAATCATGGCGAGCTGCCGACAGCAAAAGAGAGCTAATAGCTTTTGGCGCTGTTCTTTGACTGAAACGAAACCGCCCATCCGGGCGGTTTTTTTCGCTATTAAACATAATTTCTTTTCCAGCACCCTGCGGGGTTGGTAGAATTAGGGAGTATAGCCAACTAACTGACCTTGATCGCGTTGTGAAACGCATAGCAAAGAAGAACACCATGTCTCAGAATCAGCCTCAGAATTCAACTGACAATGCCGACCAGAACCAGGCAAAAGCAGTACGTTTAAACAAATTTATCAGTGATACGGGCTTTTGCTCACGCCGTGAGGCGGACAAGCTTATTGATCAAGGCCGAGTGACCATCAATGGCCAAGAGCCGGAAATGGGCATGAAAGTACAACCGGGCGACGAAGTACTGGTCGATGACCGGCCTTTGCGTGCCAAAGAAAAGCCAATTTATATTGCGCTTAACAAGCCGACAGGCATAACCTGTACTACCGAGCGTCATATAAAAGATAATATTGTCGATTTTATTGGCCACCGTAAGCGTATCTTCCCGATTGGTCGCCTCGATAAGCCATCAGACGGTCTGATTTTCCTGACCAACGACGGCGACATCGTCAATAAAATCTTGCGTGCGGGTAACTCGCACGAGAAAGAGTATGTGGTGCGGGTAGACAAGCCGATCACCCAGGAATTTATCGACAAGATGGCCTCGGGTGTCGCAATCCTCGACACTGTCACCTTGCCATGTAAAGTCACCAAGGAAACGACCTATTCGTTCCGAATTGTGCTGACCCAGGGGCTGAACCGCCAGATCCGCCGTATGTGTGAAGCACTGGGTTATGACGTGTTCAAGTTGCGCCGTGTTCGTATTATGAATATCAGCATTGACGGGCTGCCGAATGGGAAATGGCGTTACCTGACAGATGCAGAAATTGCTGAAATCCATAGCCTGATTTCTGATTCCTGCGGTACTGAGGAAGCCTCGCAGGTCGACGGTAAAGGCAAGTCCATCAAAAAAGCGACGGATGCCAAGCTGTTTGACAGTCGTCAGCAAGATGCAGCAGAGCGTAATGGCGGCAAGATCCAGTACAAAACTTACAAGGGCAAAGGCGAGTTTAACCGCAAGCGCCGTTCAGGCGAGCAAGAGGATTCACGCTCAGACGACCGCCGGGGCTCTCGTCCGGGGCGTGGCAACAAGCCTAGCCACAATAAGTCAGGCCAAGGTAAATCAGGCGGCGGCAGACCAAGCCGTGACAACGACTTCTCTCGTGACCGAAATTCTGGCTCGAGCGGCATCAAGAAGTGGAAGTCGAAAAAAGACGTCTAGTCCTGCCTTTCTGTTTGTATAGCGAGAGAGGCTTCTCTCGCTATATTCCCACCTCATTTCCCCTCAATATTTTAATTGCCGGTAAGTAAGCGTATTTCCCCTCTTGCATTCCCTGCGACTAATTTGCACTATGTACTCATTAACAAAGACACAACTATGAACATACCAGCAAGATAAATGTTGCTCGGGTATATCTGAAGCATCGAAAAGAACAGAGGAAGTAATGGCAGGCAATACGATAGGACAACTTTTTCGCGTCACTACCTTTGGTGAAAGCCATGGCCTGGCACTGGGCTGCATTATTGATGGCTGTCCCCCGGGACTGGCACTGACTGAAGCGGATATGCAGCATGATCTGGACCGACGCCGTCCGGGCACTTCCAAGTACACAACCCAGCGTCGCGAACCCGATGAAGTAAAGATTCTGTCTGGCGTCTTTGAAGGTCAGACTACCGGTACCTCGATTGGTTTGCTGATCGAGAACACCGATCAGCGTTCGAAAGATTACTCCAACATCAAGGATAAGTTCCGCCCGGGACACGCCGACTACACATACCACCAGAAGTACGGTGTCCGTGACTACCGTGGCGGTGGTCGCTCATCAGCCCGCGAAACGGCGATGCGTGTAGCCGCTGGCGCTGTGGCCAAGAAGTACCTGAAACAAGTGCATGGTATTGAAGTGCGTGCTTATCTTTCTCAGATGGGTGATGTCACCATTGATAAGGTTGACTGGGATCAGATTGAGCAGAATGCGTTTTTCTGTCCGGATGCCGACAAGGTCGAGGCCTTTGACGAGCTGATCCGCAAACTGAAGAAAGAAGGCGACTCCATCGGCGCCAAGCTGACAGTGGTTGCCTGCAATGTCCCTGTGGGCCTGGGTGAGCCTGTTTTTGATCGCCTTGATGCCGACATTGCCCACTCGCTTATGAGTATCAATGCGGTGAAAGGGGTTGAGATTGGTGATGGTTTTGACGTGGTTGAGCAGCGCGGCAGCGAGCATCGTGATGCGATGACGCCGGAGGGTTTCAAGACCAACCATGCTGGCGGTATTTTGGGTGGTATCTCATCGGGTCAGGATGTGGTCGCGCATATTGCCCTGAAGCCGACATCGAGTATTACTGTGCCGGGTGAAACGATCAATCGCCAGGGCGAAAGTACGGAAGTGATCACCAAAGGCCGCCATGATCCGTGTGTGGGTATCCGCGCGGTACCGATTGCCGAGGCAATGCTGGCGATCACCTTAATGGATCACCTGTTGCGCCATCGCGGTCAGAATGCCGATGTGGTGACAGAAACACCGAAAATCTGATCATTATCGATTTGGAATCAAAAAAGCGAGAGGTGTTGAGCCTCTCGCTTTTTGTTTGCCTGCATATCCGACGGAATGCCTGAACTGGGTTGTCAGGGTTGTGAATCGAGCTCTTTGGGTTCAACCTTGCCGACTTCTTCGAACTTGAATATCGGCAGGCGCCAGCCAAACTGCACGGCAGCAACGCGTACCGTAAAGCCGACAACCAGAGTCGCAATCGTCGTTATTGTTTCCGGTACGGCAAAATACATCATTGCGTAATACATTCCACCTGCCATGAATGCGACAGATGCATACAGCTCTTTATGCAGCACCATGGGGGTACGACGACAGATTAAGTCCCGTAGCAACCCACCGAAAACGCCAGTCACCACGGCGGCCACGATACAGATAAGCGGAGACAGCTCCATATCCATGGCTACCCGGCAGCCGATGATACTAAATACAATCAGCCCCAGAGAATCGAGCAGAACAAATACCTTGTGAAAGCGAACAACCTGAGGGGCCACCATAGTTGTAAACAACCCAGCCAGGCAAGTAATCGCAAGGTATTGGGGATTTGCCACCCAGCCGAGCGGGTAGTGGCCCAGTAAGATATCGCGTACTGTACCGCCGCCGATTGCAGTCGCGCTGGCAACCAGCATGACCCCGAACCAGTCCATATGACGCTTGCCAGCAGCCAGTGCGCCGGTCATTGCCTCGGCAGTTATTCCGATGATGTATAGTGTTGTTAAAAGCATGAGAAAAATTGATGAAATACTAAGAATGCTAAGAAAGATGCGATTCTATGAGGCAATTTTTGTGACGTCGAATGAAATTTCTTTCTTTATGGATTAACTCAGTTCATGCATGAGATGCAAGCAATAAAAAAGAGAGTGCATATCAATACACTCTCCTCATGGACGTAGCTAAGATCTAGTTTCTAGTTTCTAGTTTCTAGTTTCAGCTTGTCATTAAAACTTGTAGTTTGCCTGTACGCCAACTAGCCATACGTTGCCAGAGGTTTCACCGTTGAAGCTTAGGCCTGGAATGTCTTCGATTTCTTCTTTCATTTTCGCATCTTTAGCAAAGATGTAAGTGAAGCCGGCATCAAAGCTTAGGTTCTTCGACCAGCTGTAGCCAGCACCAATACTTAGCCATAGACGATCAGTTTCTGGAATAGTCTGGGTACGGTATTCTTCATCGACAGAAGAGGTATCGTATGCGACACCAGAACGAAGCGCCAGTTTGTTATTTAGTTGGTAAGTTGTACCTACGGCAAGGCGGTAGTTGTCTTTCCAGTTTTCTACTTTAATCGTATCAGGGCTGTCTGGATGGCCTGGAATGACAGCCACCAACTTTTCAAAGCTGCTCCAGTCTGTCCAGTTGAAACTCGCATGCATCGCAAACTTGTCAGTTAGCTGGTGGAAACTGGCAATTTCGGCTGTTGCTGGCAGGGTTAGCTCCATGCTACCAGGGAGTTTGGTGCCTTGTTGGATCCCACTTATACCTGTGTATGACAGACCGGAAGCATCACCTTCAAGGTTGAAATCAACTTCAGAGCGGTAGTTTACACCAATGCGGTGATCCTGGTTGATTTGCCATGCCGCACCTAGCTGCCAGCCCCATGCGGTATCATCACCTTCCATGTACTTAAGATCTTTGCCCTTAAGCTGAGAGGCTAGTTGCGCTAATTGTGGGTTAGACTGCAGAAGTGTTTCAGCTCCTGCTGGTAATGAGCTTGGCAGAGAGGCACCGAAATGACCTTCGCCCATGACATAGCGAACACCACCACCAACACTGAACTGCTCATTAATCTTGTAAGCAAGGTTCGGGTTGATTTCGACAGATTTAATCATCGCTTGGTTGCCAAACAGCGTTCCGTAGAAGTTACCGTTTAACTCTGTTTCCATTCCGTAGTTGGTTGCGATGGCTAAGCCGACAGCCCACTGGTCATTGACTTGATGCGAAAGATAAAAGTTTGGAATAACCGCAGAATGCGCGACATCGCTAGCTTTAGTCTGAACATTTAGTGGACCATATTCAACACTGCCATCGACATCAATGTTTGGATCAACGTAGATTGCACCAACAGAGAGCTGCGTCCCTGCCAGGTAGGTCATCATCGCCGGGTTGCGGAACTGGGCGCTGGCATTGTCTGCCATTGCGGCTTCACCGGCAAATGCACGGCCAAGGCCTGTTGCCGAGTACTCTGCTAGCTGGAAGCCAGCTGCCATTGCATTGGCACTCATGCCTAGAGTTACTGCTGCTGCCAAAGAAAGCGTAATTTTGTTTTTATTCATCAGTCTAAATGTTCGCTGAAATGTAATGGTGCGAATCATACGCTTTAGAGTAAAAGCTTTAAGTTATTCTTTGTTCTTAACAACCATTAAGTTGTTTATGCTGATTTGTTTCTGGATTTTGGTGTTACATCTGGTAAAAAATACCCATCTCATTCTGGTCGGATGAGATTTCAGCGTACACATGTATATGAAACAGAGAGTTTCAGCGACGCCCTGTTCACTCAAATTAGCGAGTAAAAGGTATCTATAGTCATAAAATCTTTTGGTGACAGTGAGTTATAATAGAAATAGAAAAGGGAGCCCAAAGGCTCCCTTTTACAAATTCAAGCAAAATGATTCGCTGAATTAGAATGAACGGCTGTACTGGATGCCGTATAGCAGTGCGTTAGCGTGCGTAGTGGCGCTGATGCTTGTTGCATCAGGGAATACTGGATTTGTATTCGGATCTGGGTTAGGTGTTGATTCAGTAACACTAACATCTTTACCCACAAGGTAAGTCAGGCCAAAGTCGATATTAGACTTGGAATCGATGTGATAAGTGAAACCTGCCGAGAACCACTGACGGTCTGAATCAGGTACCGAGATAGATGTTTTCTGATCCTGTGCGCTGGTGTCATACATGTAACCGGTACGTAGCGTCCAGTCGCTGTTTAGGTAGTAAGTACCACCCAGAGCGTAGTGCCAGCCGTCTTGCCACTCATAGGTATTTAGTACTTTGTTGCCACTTGTCTCTAGTTTGTCGAATGCACTCCAACCAATCCACTGCACACTATAGTGAACAGCAAATTTGTCGTTAAGCTTATGGAAACCAGAGAATTCGGCCATATCTGGCAGAGGCATCTTCAGCTTCTCGTTGCCGATATCACCACCGCCAGGTTGGTAATGCATATCACCTTCGGCTTCTAGTTCCGGGCTGTAACGGTAAGAAAGACCAAAGCGGTTATTGTCATTCAGCTCATAAACAGTACCCACGTTCCAGCCAAAAGCAACACCGTCTGCATCTACATCTAGAAGAGGGCCGTCTCCAGGTAGGGCAGCTTCCAGCGCTTTGTTAGAACGTTGAAGTTTACCTGCACCATAAATCACATCCAGGCCACCACCGACACTCCACTGCTGGTTGATGCGGTAAGAGGCACTCAGGGCAAAGTTGATGCTTTTCACATCGGTCATACCGCCGTATTCATTGGCAGCATAGTTATCACTGAATTCAGTCTTAGTGCCGAAGTTAGAGTAAATACCTGCACCCACAGCCCATTTGTCGTTGATTGGGTGGATATAGTAGATATTTGGAGCGTACGAGGTATCACCAACTTGCTGGTCTGCCAAAGAGGCTGTTACCGGACCTCTTTGAGTCAAGGCTGTGTATTGGGCATCTTTTACATCAATATCACTATCAATAGCATTGATACCCAGTGAGATAGCCGGCGCATCAAACAGCGACATTGCCGCTGCGTTACGAGCCATTGCCGATGCGTTATCAGCGATAACCGCATCACCCGCGAAAGCACGACCAAGGCCGGTTGCAGATTGTGCGTTTAGCTGAAAACCTGCAGCGAGTGCTTGCTGCGATGCCATGGTGATTGCTACCGCAACCACAGATTTTGTAAACAGACGCTTCTTATTCATATTTATTGTTATTCCTAATCATATACTGCATTTATCTGCTATTTTTGCAGATTGCGCACGATTGTAGGTGGGTAGCCTGACGTATCAAATCAGACCAGTTAGTAACTTATTGGTTGTTATTGCAAAGTTAATAACTAGGAAAGGATTCTAGCGAATTTTCATCGAGGAAAGGGATGGTAAAATCAAAAATATGCAATCAAGGTAACAATTTAAATTGCTTTATTTTTCAGGGGAATAGATGCGGTCATTTCCATTATTTCAGGGAATGACCGCAAATATGAGGCAAGTGGGTTAAATTTCCCAGTTAAGATCAGCGCCCAGACTTTCGGCGATAGGGGCGACGTTTTGTCCTTTCTCACCAACCACTATCAAGCTTGCATTTTGAACAGGCATTACCACCCCGTTCAAATTATTGTCACTGAACGATGACATTTGGGGTTGCTGCTCAGGTACGACGAATACAGTCACTTTGCCGTTTTCCGTTGCCATGACCATATGAAGCGCATTTTTATCGCCAAAACCACAATGGTTGACATAGTAGACATGGCCGGGCAAGTTGGTCAGCTCAGAGCCAAAGGGGGTTAGCTTGGCATTAACCTGTTGTAGCGAGACCGACTCATCAATATCTTCGATAAACGGCGCTTCGGTATAGACATGCTCCATGGCAACCTGTGCGATTTCACTGTTGGTTCCGGCCGGTACAATTTGCGAGTTAAATTGACCGACAAACAAACCGAAGACGAAAGCGACTGAGGCGGCTATAGCAAGATGGAATCGCGTTTTCCCTCGATTCTGCTCAGGCTGTCCGGATTGGTGAAACAAGATTCGATCAGCCAGATCATCGGGCACATCGACTTTTAATATACTTTCAAGCTTGGCATCGAGCTGTGATAGTTCATCCGATAACTTTCGGTTCGTTATCGATGAGTTTTTTGCTGCGATCATTTCCTGACTGTTATCGTTAGGATCTGCCAGGATACGACGACGGAATTCAAGATCGTCCATTTTGTTGGCCCCTCCGCTCGGATTGCTTTTCAATTTGCTCTTTTAATTGATTTCTGGCGCGGAACAAGCGTGTCATTACCGTATTGCGGTTAAGGTCGAGGATTTCGGCAATTTCATCACCGCTAAATCCAGCCATAACCTGCAACACTAATGGTTCTCGGTATTCTGGTGCCAGCTTCATGATCTGCTTGTGCAGGATCTGCTGCTCGACATCCATCTCGGAGCCCTGATGCTTGGTATCTGCGATGGCATAGTCATCAATATCGACCAAATCCAGCTGTTTTCGTTCAAAACGACGTGCGTTTTCCCTGCGAAGGATCGTAATCAGCCAGGACTTGGCGGCTTTGTCATCATGTAGGCTGTCGAGAGAGCGCCACGCACGTAGACAGGTTTCCTGCACCAGATCCTCGGCGATATGAGGATCGTGGCATAACCAGTAGGCGTAGCGATATAAGTCCCGATGCCAGGCCCGGACAAGGGCTTCGTACCGTCTTTGCTTATTCATGTCTACAGAGACCGAGGCATCCGTCTTTTTCTTACGAAAAAATTGCTTAATCATAAATTTGCCCATCAAAAAGAAACCGCTGGGTCGTTATTCAGTTCGTTTTATTCAGCGATTGCATGATTCATCGGATTATCAGCACTAAAATTGATCTGGTTCAAATTGTGTCCCCGTGAGGAAGCTATAGTAGTTCACGTCATCTGATGGTAAACATTGAATTCGGTTCTGTGGAACAGGTCTGTTTTTGTATGGTTACTATCTGTTGAGCAAGATGACAACTTCCTTTTGAAGGCTGACTTTACTTTCTCCTATCAGGCTCTGCCTGATTTGCAATTGGCTTTATGTTAATTGACTTATACCTTGCATGGATTTTATCCGTGTAAATTATAACCATACCATATCGGTATGGTTTTTTTTTGCCTTTTTCTCATAGTAAGCAACAAGTTGCTTTTATTTTACTAAGATAGAAAGTACATAATCCCGCCGTAATTTCCAACTCGTGTCTCGCTTCTTGTAAATACTTAAAACATTTGTTTGAAATAAGTAACAAGTTGATTACAATTGATGTGGTCAGACCTCTACCGTGCACATTGAGTGCCCTGCAAATCATAATAAGGAGTAGCGATGACACGTCTCCAGAATCTCACCACCCATCAAGGTGAGCGCATCGCCGTTGTAAGTGGATTACGTACCCCGTTTGCCCGTCAGGCCACGGCCTTTAATGGCGTTCCTGCCCTGGACATGGGGAAAATGGTGGTCAATGAAATGCTGCAGCAGATTGATTTTGATCCCCAACTGATTGATCAGGTGGTATTTGGACAGGTTGTCCAGATGCCGGAAGCTCCGAATATCGCCCGTGAAATTGTTCTTGGTACCGGCATGAACATTGGCACAGATGCCTACAGTGTTACCCGGGCCTGTGCAACGAGTTTCCAGGCGGCGGCCAATGTGGCTGAGAGTATTATTTCGGGTACCGTTGATATCGGTATTGCCGGTGGGGCCGACTCTTCTTCGGTATTGCCGATTGGCGTTTCGAAAAAAATGGCGGCGACCTTGCTGGCACTGAGCAAGGCCAAAACCATGAGCAAGCGTTTAAAACTGCTTAGCAAACTTAGCATGAAGGACCTGATGCCGGTACCGCCGGCGGTGGCCGAATATTCAACCGGCTTGAGTATGGGCCAAACCGCAGAGCAAATGGCGAAAACCCATGGCATCACCCGTGAAGAGCAAGACGCACTGGCACACCGCTCGCATACACTGGCTGCACAGGCGTGGAAAGACGGCCTGATCCAGGGCGAGGTGATCACTGCCTTCCCGGAACCTTACCGACAGTGGATAGATAAAGACAATAACATTCGCGAAGATTCGTCGCTGGAGTCTTATGCCAAGTTGCGCCCGGCGTTTGATCGCAAGTTTGGCTCGGTTACCGCAGCCAATGCGACACCACTGACAGACGGCGCGGCGGCGATCCTGTTGATGCGTGAAGGCAGGGCCAAAGAGCTTGGCCTCAAACCATTGGGTTATATCCGCTCCTATGCCTTCTCGGCGATCGGCGTAGAGAAAGACATGCTGATGGGGCCGTCCTATGCAACACCGATGGCTCTCGACCGTGCCGGTATCAGTCTGTCTGATCTTACCCTGATTGATATGCACGAAGCTTTCGCCGCGCAGACGCTGGCCAACGTGAAGATGTTTGGCTCGAAGAAGTTTGCCGAGGAGAAGCTGGGGCGCAGTCAGGCAATTGGCGAAATTGATATGGACAAGTTCAATGTACTGGGGGGATCTATCGCTTATGGTCACCCGTTTGCCGCAACAGGGGCACGAATGATCACCCAGACACTGCGTGAGCTGCAGCGTCGAGGAGGTGGTTTGGCATTGAATACCGCTTGCGCAGCTGGCGGCTTAGGCGCCGCAATGATCCTGGAGGCAGAATAATGACCCAACAAGAATCCGCATTTTCTTTATCTTACGGTGACAACGGCGTCGCTTGGCTGAAAATCGATGTGCCGGAAGAAAAAATGAATACGCTGCAGTCAGCGTTTGTCGAGCAGGTATCCGATGTACTGGCCGAATTAAAGTCCAAGCAAGATATCAAGGGGCTGGTAGTCCATTCGGGCAAGCCGGACAACTTTATTGCCGGTGCCGATATTCGTATGCTTGCGGCCTGCACCACCGCCGAAGAAGCTCAACAATTAGCAGCAAAAGGCCAGGAGCTGTTTGCCGAACTCGAAGCATTGCCATTCCATGTGGTGGCGGCAATCCATGGCCCGTGTCTGGGCGGTGGTATGGAGTTGGCGCTAGCCTGTCATAGTCGGGTCTGCTCCGATGATGACAAGACCCGTTTAGGTCTGCCTGAAGTGCAGCTGGGTTTGCTGCCGGGCTCGGGTGGTACCCAGCGTTTGCCGCGCCTTATCGGTGTTGCCAATGCCCTGGATATGATCCTGACCGGCAAGCAGTTGCGGGCCAAGAAGGCGAAAAAGCTAGGGGTAGTCGACGAGGCGGTTCCACACAGTATCTTGCTTGATATCGCCGAGAAGCAGGCGCTGAAAGCCAAACCCAAGCGCAAGCACTCGTTCCAGGATTGGGCGATGGGCGGTAATGCTCTGGGGCGCTCTTTGGTGTTCGATCAGGCAGCCAAGAAAACCCATGAAAAAACTCGCGGTAACTATCCGGCGGCTGACGCCATTTTGGAAGTTATCAAGTTCGGCTTGCAGTTTGGTATGGAAAAAGGCCTGAAGCAGGAGGCCAAGCGCTTTGGCGAGTTGGTAATGAGTTCGGAATCCGCCGCGCTGCGCAGCATTTTCTTTGCCACCACAGCAATGAAAAAAGAAACAGGATCGGATGCCAAACCGGGTGACATCAAACGAGTTGGCGTGTTGGGAGGCGGCCTGATGGGCGGTGGTATCAGCCATGTGACCGCATCCAAGGCCAAGTACCCTGTGCGGATCAAAGATATTGCCAATGACGGTATTTTAAATGCCATGGCTTATAACTATAAGCTACTGGATAAAAAGCGTAAGCGCCGGATCATCAGCAAAGCTGAGCTGCAAAAGCAGATGATGAGCATTGCCGGGGGCACTGACTATACCGGTTTTGACTGTGTGGACGTGGTGGTAGAAGCGGTATTTGAAGATCTGAAGCTCAAGCATCAGATGGTGAAAGAAATTGAGGAAAATGCCAAGGCCGAGACCATTTTCGCCACCAATACGTCCTCGTTGCCGATCCACCAGATAGCTGAGGCTGCCGAGCGCCCGGAAAATGTCGTCGGTCTTCACTATTTCAGCCCGGTGGAAAAAATGCCGTTGGTAGAGGTGATCCCTCATACTGGTACCTCTCCGGAAACAGTGGCCACTGTCGTTGCTCTGGCAAAGAAACAGGGTAAAACACCGATCGTTGTCGGCGACAAAGCCGGATTTTACGTCAACCGTATTCTTGCCCCCTACATGAATGAGGCGGCATCGGTACTGCTAAGCGGCGAGCCTATCGAGCACCTTGATGCGGCGTTGCTGGACTTTGGTTTCCCGGTCGGGCCTATTACCTTGCTTGACGAGGTGGGTGTCGATATCGGTGCCAAGATCATGCCGATTATGGTCGAGGAACTGGGTGAGCGCTTCCGCGGCCCGGATGTGTTTGATGTGCTGCTTAATGACGGACGTAAAGGGCGCAAGAGTGGTAAAGGTTTCTATCTGTATAACAGCAAGAAAAAGTCTGTCGATAAGACGGTCTATAAACTGCTGAACATCAAACCGGAGAAAAAGGTGGAAGGGGCGGCACTGGCCATGCGCTGTAGCCTGATGATGCTGAACGAAGCGGCCCGCTGTCTGGATGAAGGGGTTATTCAGTCGGCACGGGACGGTGATATCGGCGCTATCTTCGGTATCGGCTTCCCGCCATTCCTTGGTGGTCCGTTCCGCTATATGGATCAGTTGGGGATCAAGCGAGTGGTCGAGTTGCTCAACGAACATGCCGATAAGTACGGCGAGCGCTTCAAGCCATGTGACAAGCTGATCGCGATGGCAAACGAAGGCCAGAGCTTCTATCAAGCCTGATAAGTGTAACCATTAAAAATGGCCTGCAAATGCAGGCCATTTTTTATTCTCTTTGCTGCTTTTTAGCAGACGTTAGCGCGCTTTTTTCTGAAACTCATCGATTGACTCAAGGGGCAGGCCGATGCTGAGCGGCTCAAGGTTGCTATGGGCATGTCCCTGGCAGTGCATGACCAGCCGGTTTGAAGTGCGTGGCTTGATGATCTCGACAATGAAGCGAATCATATCGGCGCGGCTGAGTGCCTGCAGTTCCTGCACCACTTTCTGGCGCTGGTTGAACTCGGTATCTTTGTTGCCGATGCTGACCCAGAATCGCTGTGCCCGGGCACGCAGGTTCGTATCCGGCTCGGAAATTTGCGCGATCAGTCCTTGCTTGCTGGCCTGCCATTGCGCCTCGGTCAGCTCCAGCAATACCAGGGCAAAGGCATTGGTGAACTCGTCAATGGCCTCGGACAGTTGGGCTGGTGCGGCTACCGGCGACTGGATATATAAAATCAGCCCCGGATGCCGGTTCAGGGGCAGATTTGCGGTGCCGACCATGTAGCCCAATTGCTGGCGGGTACGCAGCTCGTGGAAGAAGGTGGTCGACATCAGATGGTTTGCCAGGGTGTAGACGGCAATTTTTCTGGGGGTCGTTTTCCTCGACTGGTAGTACATCAGGATCGCAGAATCGGCATGGTTGCAGTTGACTTCGTGACGTAGGGTGCCGACTTTGCCCAGACGAACCAGTGGTCTTTGTGATTCGCCATAGAGCTGGTCGGTAACTCGGAAGGCATCCTTGAGAAGCTCTGCCAGAGCCAGCGCATCTTCCTTCAGCCAGTTACCGTAGATAAAGGTGTCGATGTGCAGCTCGGCAAACATCGCCTCGACAAACTCCGGAAGCTCGTCGACCTCAATGGTTTCCAGCGCTTCGATGAGCACCGGGTAAGGCGGGTTATTGGGCTGCAATATCCCGGTCAGCTCGTTGAAAAGCTGAGATATCGGCTTGTCCTCGGCGGCATTGCGCCAGTTACGGAGCATTTGTGCCTTGATGTTCTGGAATCTCTCCGGGCTGAAGGTTCTTCCCTCGAAGCGTTCCAGCAAAAGTTTCATCAAGAGCGGCTGTTTTTCGCTAAAGCCCGATAGCTGCAGGGTAACCCCGCCCTGGTGGGCATAGAGGTTATAAGACATACCGGCGATTTCGGCCGGGTAGGCAGACTCGTTGATGGCTTCCAACAGCATCTCGACACAGAGGCGTGTCTTGACAATATTGCGGGGTGTGTCGACGGCATGCGGGCTATCGATGGCCACATATACCACCCCTTTTGGGACCCGAAATTCATGCTCCTGCTTGTACCACAGGCGGAACCCCGGAAGATCCTGGATTAGCTGGGGAGGAAGCTCGGCTTCGGCGGCCAGCGGGTGCGGATCCAGTTTTTCACAGATATAGGGGTTGACCTCGGGTAGGCTTAGATCGGGCTCATTGTCTACCTGTTGCCAGCGTGCCAGTTGCCCGTCGGTAAAGGTAGAGACGGAGTAGGGAGTATGGTACCACTGGGCGATACGGTCGTACTCCTGTCCCTGGGCAACCAGCACTAGGCGCATGTTGTCCGGGCTGAGGTAGGCAAGCAGCTCTCGCAACAGCGGTTCGTCATACTCGGTCATCATATAGTCACCGTAGATCACGTCTTCCGGTGCATAGTGGAACAGGTTCATGACCAGATAGCTGACAGTATCAAGCGGGCGGCTTTTTTCCTGATAGCGGAAAGCCTGCTCCAGCACAGCCTGTTTCTCTGTATAGCGCCACTCATTCAGGCCCTGTTGACTGATGAGCTGGATATATTGAAAAACAGCCGTCACGATATCATCGATATTATCCAGTCCCTTCGGGGTCAGGTTAAGGCTGATGGTGAATTCGCGAAAATTGCTACCGTTGACGCCGCCCCCTGCGGCGAGCGTATTGATCAGCCCTCGGCTTTTCAGCATCGACATCAGGCTGCCGCAACCTTCATTGCCTAGCAGGTGGGCAATATAGGAGAGGGGCTTTTGGCGATAATGTTGTTCGACAGAAGGCATCGCAAAAGACAGGGTGAGCTTTCGAACTTCTTTAATGGGCTCAATCTTAATGAATTTTGCGGTTTCGTTGGCGGTGACCAACGGTTCGGTGATCGCCGGCTTGGCAATATCCGTATTAGGGATATGGGCAAAGTAGGTGGTGGTAAAGTCTTCCAGCTCGTCCAGCGACTGTGGGCCGAGCAGTACCAGGCTCATCAGATCGGCAGAGTAATGGCTCTGGTAGAAGTCAATCAGCTCGTCGCGGACCGGTTTGCCGTCTCTGTCATCTAATGTTGTTTGATCGCCGACGGAAAATTTGGAAAAAGGGTGCGCCGGGTTAATGGTTTCTTTATGGACCTGGTAAAGACGGCGTACATCGTCTTTGACTTTGAGTTTGTACTCGGAATCGACGGCCTGGCGTTCTTTATCAACGGCTTCTTCATTAAACAGGGGAGCGGTAAAAAACTGGCCGAAGCGATCAAGCCCCTCGCTAAAGGCATGGGGACTGACTTCAAAGAAAAAGGTCGTATTTTCTGTGCCGGTCCAGGCATTGTTGCTGCCGCCGCTCTGGTTGATGAATGTCTGGAATTCGCCGACTTTGGGGTACTTCTCCGTGCCGAGAAACAGCATGTGCTCCAGGAAATGTGCCATGCCCTGTCGATCAACGGGATCATCGAAATGACCGACCTTGACCGATAATGCCGCAGCTGAACGTGGGGCGTCTGCGTCATGTACCAATAGAACCTTAAGCTTATTATCTAAAGTCAGGTAGCGGTACTGCTTAGGATCATTAGGACTGATATGCACGTGAAGAGCCTATTTTCTTAGGAAATTAAGCTAATTATGACGCTCAATATAGAGGGTGGCAAATTAACTTCGCCGTGATTCTTATTCGCATCAGCCCTTATCGGAGCAGGGATGAGGCTAATTATGCATTGTGTCGAGAATTGCCGTTTTTTTTGCTCAGGCGTTTCACCGGTCACGGAACGGTAACAGAATGTGCGGAATGGCTATTCAGCATAGGCTGGACTTGTTAGCATAGCGGCTGATTGGGCGGACGTGTTCAGGTTTGGCAAGATAATCTGGCGTCGACGGTCCGGTTAGTTAATAGGACGGGTTTATTGGATAGGCTATATGCGAATTTATATCATGCGTCATGGTGAGGCGCAGAACTTCGCTCCCTCTGATGCGGAGCGACCTCTGACAGCGCGTGGTGAGTCACACTCCGAACAGATGGCGATCCAGCTGACAAGTCAGCTAAGCGATGGGTTGGATATGGTTTGGGTGAGCCCTTACCTGCGTGCCCAGCAGACATGGCAGGCGATGGCTGGGCATTTGCCGGAGCCCAAACGCCTGATGACTGTCGAAGAAATCACCCCTTACGGGCAAGCAGAGGAAGTGGCGGCCTATCTGAAGGCGGTTATTGCCGTTGAGCGACCGGAAACTGTCCTGATTGTCTCACACCTGCCTTTGGTTGGCTACCTGACTGCAGAGTTGGCACCGGGTCTGCAGCCTCCTATGTTCCGCACATCCGCGATTGCGGCTCTTGACTACCAGCCTGATGATGAAGAAGTCGAGTTTTTGTGGCAGGCCAATCCTGAAGGATGAACAACATTTAACCTTAAGCTTTGGGAATGGCTGCCGATATAGGTCTCGAGAGCTGATTTAGGACTCAGTTTTTATCTATTGAGGTTTCATCCCTAGCTGGATTGAGTATCATTCATCGAACGAGAATTAACAAAGTTACTGTTATGAAAGGTAAAATTTTTGCAATCCTCAGTGCCGTACTGTTAGCTGGCTGTATTCAGGGGCCTCGAGCTCCGAGCATTAATGCTAACGGTGCAATCAAGTGGGCTAATGGTGTCAGTGAAGAAATGCACATTTCCGCATCCGGCAGTACCCTGACGTTTGCCGCGCCGCAGAGCATTTTTAGTGCTGGTGGGATCACTATCTTTTCGCGTATTGACAGCGCCCGTAATGGTAACTGTGAACACTACTACAGCGAAGGGGCGGTAAAAACCCGTATGCAGATTTGCGACAGTGGCGAAGTGACGCTGATTGTCGAAGGTCAGGTGATCAATGTGGGAGCCCTGGCGAAATATGTATACTAGCCAAGTGGTGAGAATTTAGTATCGAGTGACGAGCAATAAACAGGCTGTTGTTTTTCTCGACACTCGTACTTTGGCTCTCGCCTCTTTTGTTTATCTCTCCGGAATATCAATTAAGACCAGCAACGCACCATCCCCCCCGAACTCCAGCGGAGCCTGGTGAAAAGCCATCACGTCCGGATGTTGTGCCAGCCACAGCGGTGCTTTTTGCTTCAAGATATGTTTGCCAATGCCATGCATCACACAGGCGCAGGACACACTTTCCTTGATACAGGCGGCAATCATGGCAGCCAGTTCGCGTTTGGCTTCCTGTTGCGTCATACCATGCATGTCCAGATACATATCGGGTACATACACCCCGCGGCGTAACTTTTTCACTTCATATTTTGACACACCAGTACGAGCATACTGCATCGGGCCATGCTCGTTGAGGAGGGGCTCGAATTCATCGGAGAAATAAAACTCGTGGTTTTGGGTTTCTTTTTCCGAGACTTTGGGCTTATCAGCCTTTGGGCTCTGTCGGCGTGGCGTGATTATGGTATCATGCGACAACTTTTTTACGCCTTTAACCGCATCCTGAAAGAGTGCCAGGTCATCTTCCAGGGTAAGATCTTTTTTACTCATAATGATATTCCAACAACTCTATAGCGGTATTGTAGCGTCATTCGGAGGCTATTTTGGATAAGATTTTTGTCGACGAGGCCGTCAACGAACTTCACACTTTACAGGACATGCTACGTTGGACGGTAAGCCGTTTCAATGCTGCGGGTCTTTTTTATGGTCACGGCACGGATAATGCGTGGGACGAAGCGGTACAACTGGTACTGCCGACCCTGTATTTGCCACTGGATATTCCGTCGGAAGTCCGCTTTTCACGGCTGACGAGCAGCGAGCGTCTGCGTATTGTCGAGCGTGTGATCCGTCGTATTAACGAACGTACCCCTGTCGCTTATATGACCAACAAAGCGTGGTTCTGCGGCATGGAATTCTTTGTCGACGAGCGTGTACTGGTGCCTCGCTCACCGATCGGCGAGTTGATCGAGAATGGTTTTGAACCGTTCCTGGCCGAGAGCCCGACTCGTATTATGGACCTGTGTACCGGCAGCGGTTGTATCGGTATCGCCTGTGCGCATGCCTTCCCGGAAGCCGAAGTTGACTTGGTTGATATCTCGACGGATGCGCTGGAGGTTGCCGAGCAGAACATTCAGGACCATGGCCTGGAGCAGCAGGTGATCCCGCTACGCTCTGATCTGTTGCGCGATGTACCAAAAGATCAGTACGACCTGATTGTGACTAACCCGCCGTATGTTGATCAGGAAGACATGAACAGCCTGCCGGAGGAGTTCCGTCACGAGCCGGAGCTAGGCTTGGCAGCGGGTACCGATGGTCTGAAGCTGGTTCGTCGTATTCTTGCCAATGCACCGGATTACCTGAAAGAGAACGGTGTCTTGATCTGTGAAGTCGGTAACTCGATGATCCATATGGAAGAGCAGTACCCGCACATTCCGTTTACCTGGATTGAGTTCGAGAACGGTGGCCACGGCGTGTTTATGATGACCCGTGAGCAGTTGCTTGAATGTCAGGACGAGTTTTCACTTTACCGTGACTAATATCGAGTCGTTCTTGTAAGAACCCAGAAACTAGAAACCGGAGCACAAGCTCCGGTTTTTTTATGGGGTGACCTAGTCAGATATGACCGAGAGGGTGCTAGGCATTGCCCTTGGCCTGTTTGGCTTTAAGCTCAGCCATTACCGACGCTTTATTGTTCAGGTAGTCTTCGAGGCCGGCACGGCGAAGATCGCAAGACGGGCAGTCACCACAGCCATCACCGATAATCCCGTTATAGCAGGTCAGTGTCTGCTGGCGGACGTAGTTCAGTTTGCTGTACTGATCGGCCAGCGCCCATGTTTCGGCCTTGTTCAGCCACATCAGCGGCGTTTCGATATTCAGCGGACGATCCATACCCAGTACCAGAGACTGGTTGATGGATTTGACGAATTCGTCGCGACAGTCAGGATAGCCGGAAAAGTCAGTTTCGCAGACGCCGGTGATCACCGCCTCGGCACCAATTTGGTAGGCATAGATCCCTGCCAGAGTCAGGAACAGAATGTTACGACCGGGAACAAACGAGTTTGGCAGGCCGTTTTCCTGCAGCTCGTGGGAAACGGCAATATTGTCACGGGTTAGCGAGCTGATCGCCAGCTCATTGAGCAATCCGACATCCATAACCTTGTGCGCGGCAACGCCCAGTTCTTTGGCGACAGATTGCGCCACTTCAATTTCCAGCTTGTGACGCTGGCCATAATCAAAGGTGATGCAATGAACTTCATCGTAGTTGGCAAGTGCCTGGATCAGGCAGGTGGTGGAGTCTTGGCCGCCACTAAAAACGACTACGGCTTTACGCATACTTTGTCTTTCCTGTGTTATAGCCTTACCGAAAAACAGTCGGTGGCTTGAATGAACATACCTGGCTTATTAATTATCTGATCGGCCAGTTAATTATAAGCAGGTATTACTACCATCAGCAGGTTCTCTGTTGGCACGGCAATGCTACCTCAGAGTTGTTGGTGAGGAAAGTTTCTCTGCTCAGCCGACAAACAGAAGGTAAAAAAAAGCCGCAGACAGGCTGCGGCAAACTAACGTGTAGATTGCAGGATAGAACAAAGAAAAAAGTACCCAAGCTATTTCACAATAGTTTGGGGTTACAGCGAACCGGTTTTCTCGAAGGCTTCCAGTTGGCTGAAGTAAGCAGAGATATCGCCGATGTTGTCGGCCACCCACTGCTCGTTGAAATAGGTATCAAGATAGCGCTCGCCACTGTCGCAAAGCAGGGTAACGATAGAGCCTGTTTCACCGCGGGCCTTCATCTCGCAGGCCAGCTGCAACACGCCGTAGAGGTTGGTCCCCGTAGAGGCACCGGCCTTGCGTCCCAGCAGTTTTTCCAGCCAGTGGACGGTGGCGATACTGGCCGCATCGGCAATGGTGCGCATTTCGTCAACCACGTCCGGAATGAAGCTCGGCTCAACGCGCGGGCGGCCGATACCCTCGATTCGGCTGCCGACAGTGCCGGTCAGAGTCAGATCGCGGGTCTTGTAATAGTTATGAAAGACCGAGTTCTCAGGATCGACCACGCAGAGTCTGGTCGGGTGCATCTGGTAGCGGATATAGCGACCGATTGTCGCTGATGTGCCACCTGTGCCCGGGCTCATGACGATCCAGCTCGGGATCGGGTGCTCTTCAAGCTGCATCTGCTCGAAGATGCTGTTGGCGATGTTGTTGTTACCGCGCCAGTCAGTGGCACGCTCGGCAAAGGTGAACTGGTCCATGTAATGGCCGTTGAGCTCTTTGGCCAGGCGGCGCGACTCGGCGTAAATTTCGCTTGGGCTGTCGACGAAGTGGGCACGACCACCATAGAACTCGATTTGTTCGATTTTCTTGCGGGCTGTCTTGCGCGGCACAACCGCAATAAAGGGCAGGCCAAGCAGGCGTGCAAAATAGGCTTCCGATACGGCGGTGCTGCCGGACGAGGATTCGATAACCGTTGTATCCTGACCAATCCAGCCATTACACAGGGCATACAAGAACAACGAACGGGCCAGTCGGTGTTTCAGGCTGCCGGTCGGGTGGGTGCTCTCGTCCTTTAGGTAAATATCGATACCGTCCAGAGAGGGAAGATCCAGCTTGATGAGGTGGGTGTCTGCCGAACGCTGAAAGTCAGCTTCTATCTTACGGATGGCACTGTTAATCCACTGCGGGTCATGGCTCATGTCTCTTCCTCTTTCTCAGGCGGCTCGGTCGGTAATCGGGGGGAACACCAACGGTTGTTTTCTTATTGGAATGCTTAGCATAGTACTTGAAGCACGTGAAAAAACTTTGCTTTGTTTGCTTTTATATCGATAATATGGAGAAAAATTTTCTCTATGTTGTGATTTAGGGGTAATACATTGGCTGACTTAGATAACACTGACAGAACGTTGCTACGGATGCTGCAACGAGACGGTACCTTGGCGCTGGCCGAACTGGCCGAGGCGGTAAACCTGACGACGACACCTTGCTGGAAGCGCTTAAAGCGGCTGGAGGAGAGCGGCATCCTCAGACAGCGGGTAGCCTTGCTTGATCCGGTGAAGCTTGGTTTGTCGTTTACGGCATTCGTGCAGATCAAAACCAGTAACCACTCCAAGGAGTGGTACCACTGTTTTGTCGAAACAGTATCGGATTTTCCTGAAGTGATGGAGTTCTACCGAATGGCCGGTGAGTACGACTACATGATGAAAGTGCAGGTGGCTGACATGGCCGCATTTGATAAGTTCTACAAAAAGCTGGTCAACAGCATCGAAGGGCTGACCAATGTGACCTCGACGTTTGCCATGGAGCCGCTGAAATATACGACTGCTTTGCCGGTGTGAAATACTGTATAAAAAAGCAGATATAACTGATTTATAAATTATCATGGAGAAAGTGATTGTTTTGAATTTTGCTGTCTCCATTTGGTTGATTTATTAGTCAATTTTCCGATAATGGCTTTGTTTATAAGCAACAAGGCCAGCATGATACAACAGCCTTTCTTTTCTCTTTGATTGGTATCTCTTCTCCTGCAAATTGCATCCCGAGGTAATTGCTGCTCTGACTGACTTTAATTCGTCTTAAACTATGGCTATGCCTGTTTCTGTGGAGGGACTATGCAGATTTTTTGGCAGTTGAGATGGTATTTCCGCCAACAATGGCGTCGTTACGGCGGCGCGATAGTAATTTTGATCCTGGTTTCTCTGTTTGAGCTATTGCCGCCGCGGGCTATCGGCTGGATTGTCGATGGTGTCGTTACTGGAGAGATCACCCTGCCGGTAATGCTGAGCTGGTTAGCAGGCATTGCCGTCTTGTGGTTCATGGTTTATATCCTGCGCATTATCTGGCGGGTCTGGTTGTTCGGTGCGGCTGCCGAGCTTGGCACTGTGCTGCGTAACCGCCTGTACCGCCATTTTTCTTCCCATCCTCCGGTGTTTTTTGAACGCTATAAAACCGGCGACTTGATGGCGCGATCCACCAATGATGTCAATGCTGTGGTGATGACTGCCGGTGAAGGCGTGCTGACCGCGGCCGACTCCCTGATCATGGGGCTGGCGGTACTATTTGTGATGACCACAATGCTGAGCTGGGAACTCACTGTTCTGGCCTTGCTGCCGATGCCTTTCATGGCGATGGCGGTCTTTCGTTTTGGCCGTCAGCTTCATAGCTGTTTTTCTGAATCGCAGGCGGCATTTTCCGACTTGACGGATAAAACGCAGGAAACCCTCAATGGCGTGAGAATGATCCGTGCCTTTGGCCTGGAACAGCGTCAGCAGGCTGACTTTGCCGATGTGGTCGACAGGGTCGGGGAAAAGAACCTTGCGGTGGAAAAGGTCGATGCCAAGTTTGATCCGGTGATCCAGCTGACGATTGGGATGTCATTCTTTCTCAGTATCGCCGGTGGTGGCTATATGGTGTCACAGGGGCGTCTGACACTGGGTGATCTGACCGCATTTGCGCTTTATCAGGGGCTGATGATCTGGCCGATGCTGGCCATGGCCTGGCTGTTCAATATTCTCGAGCGTGGCTCGGCTGCCTGGAAGCGACTTCAGCATATCTTTGACGAGGCACCGGAAATTGTCAGCGGTGATGCCGCCCTGGCTGCCACGCAGCAGGACTTGCAGGTTGATATCGAGGCGTTTTACTGGAACGGGCAGACGCAACCAGCGCTGAGCGAGGTGAATGTGACCTTGCAACCGGGTCAGATGCTCGGTATAGCCGGGCCGATTGGTAGCGGCAAGTCCACCTTACTCTCTTTGCTGCTTCGTCAGCAGGAGTTAAAGCAGGGCAGTATCAGCTATGGCGGGATCAGTATTACCGAAGCCGACCTTAACCATTGGCGGAGCCGGTTTGCCGTTGTCAGTCAAAGCCCGTTTCTGTTCTCGCGTTCAATCGCCGAAAACATTGCCCTTGGCAGACCGAACGCTTCTATGGCGCAGATCCGTGCGGCGGCTAAGGCGGCCTGCATCGATGAAGATATTATCCAGTTTCCGGATGGCTACGAGACCTTGGTCGGCGAGAAGGGGATCACCCTGTCGGGCGGACAAAAGCAACGTATTTCGATTGCCCGGGCCTTGTTGCTAGAGGCGGAAATTTTGGTTCTGGATGATGCGTTGTCTGCCGTTGACGGTAAGACAGAGCACCGGATCCTGGCCAATTTGAGGCAGCAACAGAAGCAGACGGTTATCGTTATTGCTCACCGTCTGACGGCGCTGGAGCAGGCGGATACTGTTCTGGTGTTGCAGCATGGCCAGATAGCCGAGCAGGGCGATCACCAGACCTTGATTGGGGCGGGAAGCTGGTACGGTGAAATGTACCGCTATCAACAACTTGAGCAGGCAATTAAGGAGGCGAAATGACAGGGAAAGCCGTAAACAAAGACGTCCTCAAACGGCTGCTGGGTTATGCCTTGCATGATAAGAAAAAACTGGCGATTGCCATTGGCCTGCTGCTGGTGGCTTCGCTGGCGGACGTTTCCGGTCCTTGGATGATCCAGCACTTTATCGATAACTATATCGCCAAAGATCAGTACCCGCTGGATATGGTAGCAGGGCTGGCACTGGCCTATATCACCCTGATGGGGATAGCGGCGTGGTTTAAGTATATTCAGGCACTGAGGTTTAACGAAATCGCCATCGGTGTGGTGCAGACCGTCCGCAAGCAGTTGTTTGGCAAGGTGCTTAACCAGCCACTGTCGGCTTTTGATTATATGCCGACCGGTAAGTTGATCTCCCGGATCACCAATGATACCGAGGCAATTAAGGACTTTTATGTCTTTGTGATTGGCACGGTACTGAAGAATGTGATTTTTATCAGCGTGATGCTGGTGGTCATGAGCATGCTGAGCTGGCGTCTGACCATGGTGGTTCTGGTGTTGCTGCCTGCGGTTGTTGCCGTGATGGTGCTCTATCAGCGCAAGAGTGCAGATGCATACCGGAAAATGCGTGATTTGCTGGCCGACATCAATGCCTCGATGAGTGAATCTATTCAGGGCATGAGTCTGATCCAACTGATGCGTCAGGAACAGGCGTTCAGCAAGCAGTTTTCCAGCCTGACCCGGCGCCATCTCGAGTCGCAGATCGGGGTCATGAAGCTCAACGGACTGATGCTCCGGCCCTTGATCGATTTTCTCTCCGGGGTGGCATTGCTGTCACTGGTTGCGCTGTTCGGTATCAGTGGTGCTGAGCTGGTCGGTGTCGGGGTGCTGTATGCCTTTATCAGCTATCTCGGCCGGGTTACCGAGCCATTGATTGAGCTTACCCAGCAGCTTTCTCTGTTGCAGCAGGCGTTAGTGGCCAGTGAGCGGATCTTCGGGTTTATCGATGCCAAGCAGCAGCGCTACGGCGATGATGCTCTGCCAATGGCTGCAGGCAGCCTGGAATGCCGTGAGGTCGTGTTTAGCTATGATGGCAAGCAGCAGGTACTGAAGGGGATCAATGTCGAGTTACCGCATCGGGGCTTTCTGGCCTTGGTCGGTCATACCGGCAGCGGTAAAAGTACCCTGGCCTCGCTCATGATGGGGTTCTATCCGATCACCAGTGGCGAGCTGAAGCTTGATGGCAGGCCGTTGGACTCGCTGGAGCATTCGGTACTGCGGGAGGGAATTGCCATGGTGCAGCAGGACCCGCATGTTCTTAACGATACCGTCAGAGAAAATGTCTGTCTCGGGCGGGATGTCAGCGATTCTTTGATTTGGCAGGCGTTGGAAAAGGTAGGGCTCGCCGGGCAGATACGGGCCTATCACCAAGGATTGGATACCCGCTTGGGCAGTGGTGAAGCCAACTTGTCGGCCGGTCAAAAGCAGCTGCTGGCTATGGCGCGGGTGCTGGTTGTGCAGCCTAAGATCTTAATTCTTGACGAAGCAACCGCCAATATTGACTCGGGTACCGAGCATCATATTCAGCAGGCGCTCAATGCGTTGCGTCAGGATATGAGCATAGTAGTGATTGCACACCGTTTGTCGACCATCATGGAGGCTGACGAGATATTAGTGCTAAGCCATGGTGCCGTGACGGAGCGGGGCAATCATCAGCAGTTACTGGCTCAGGAAGGGCACTACTGGCAAATGTACCAGTTGCAGCAGGCGGGTGAGCACTTGCATCAGATAGAAGAGCAGGGCGCTGCCGAACTATCTGCTTAAATGCTCGATTTAAAAAAACTATCTAAGATAAGCGGTATGAAAGCTATTCGTTTGTGATGGTCTACAACAGAGGTTGATTGCTCAACCTCTGTTGCGTTCTGGCTATTGGCCTTGGCGCATCAGTCCTTCCTGGACCGCCGAGGCCACCAGTTCACCTTTCTGGTTGTAAATCTCTCCGCGTACCAGCCCTCGCGCTCCACTGGCCGACGGGCTGTCGATGGCATAGAGCAGCCACTCGTCCATCCGGAACGGGCGGTGATACCACATCGAATGGTCGATTGTGGCAACCTTCATCTTTGGTGTCATCAGTGTTACCCCATGAGGCTGCAGTGCCGTGACCAAAAAGCCCCAGTCTGAGGCGTAGGCCAGTACATACTGGTGGATGCGGGGATCATCAGGCATGTCGCCGTTGGCCTTGATCCAAAGATATTGCTTGGGGGCCTCTGGTTTGGGTGCCAGCGGGTTGACGACGGTGACCGGCCTCACCTCGATAGGCCTTTCGCGGCCAAATGTCTCGACGGCAGCTTTCGGTAGGTGTTCGGCAATTGACTGCACTAAAGCCTGTTCTGAAATCAGTGACTCGGGCGGCGGCACATCCGGCATGGTGGACTGGTGGCTCAGTCCGCTCTCTTCAGCCTGATAAGAGGCCGTCAGATAAAAGATAGGGCGGCCATATTGAATCGCTTTTACCCGCCGGGTGCTGAAGCTTCTGCCGTCACGCAGGTTTTCGACATCGTAGATGATAGGTTTTTGCGGGTCGCCCGGGCGTAGAAAGTAGCTGTGAAATGAGTGAACCTGGCGGTTTTCGTCAACGGTTTCTTTGGCGGCCGATAAAGACTGCCCGATAACCTGGCCACCATAAACCTGAGGTAAGCCTAGATGTTCACTTTGGCCGCGGAATAAACCTTGTTCAAGTTGTTCTAAGTGTAACAGAGTGAGAAGTTCATTCAGTTCTTTGCTCATCGGAGATCCAAGTTCCATGATATGATTAGCTGATTTTTACGGATACTTGGTCACAAATTCAAGTGTAATTAACGGGTAATTGCAATGTTACAGGTTTGTGCCTGATTGCAAGGGGAGAGGGATGAAAAAGATATTTACACTGCTTTCAGCATTGATCGCGTTATTGGTTATTTCAGCTTGTACCAATTTAATCAAACAGGATGCGGATCTGGGAACAGTGGATGGCTCTTTGACTTATAAAGAGCGTATTGCATTACCGAATAATGCCCGTATTACGGTAACCCTATCTGATGTATCAAAAATGGACGTCCCTGCCGAGGTGATCAGCAGCCAGGCTTTCTTGTCTGACGGCAAGCAGGTTCCGTTTGATTTTCAGCTTAACTTTATGAAAGAAGAAATTAAGCCGAACCATACCTATTCAATCAGTGCCCGTATTGAAGTGAACGGAAAGCTGATGTTTATTACTGATACGTCCAATCCCGTTATTACCGACCCCTCATTGACGACCAAGCTTAACCTGATGCTGGTAAAAGTTCAGTAATACGAGAATCCTCCACGGCGGAATCAGGCTGTGGAGGTGATTTGCCTACCTTCCGTCCCAGCGGTACTTGGCAAGCCTGAGCTTGCCAGATTCAGCAACCTCAATACCTTCCTGAAGTAGCCGCTCGCGCTGACGCTGCAGATCGTTCCCGGATAGGGAGATCATGCCTTTCGCATTGATGACGCGGTGCCAGGGCAGCTTCGAGCCTTCGGGCAGGGTCGCCATAAGCCGTCCTACCTGACGTGCATAACCAGGATAGCCTGCAAATTTGGCAATATCCCCGTAAGTTGCCACTTTTCCGTGGGGAATTTGGTGAACCTGGCTATAGATTTGACTCGCAAAATCGTCCATATTTATACCTGAACCGAACAAAACATCCCGATAGTTGCTGAATTCTGTTTTTCTCCTTCGCACTATCGGATAACGCAAGGAGGTGCTGCCATGTTGTATGCCGCGTTACTTGTTGTGGTTAGCATTGCGCTGACCGTGTTGGGTGTCAGTGCTCTGGGTTACAGCCAAGGAGAGCTTCCCGCACTGGCATTGGCTATTCCCGCCTTGTGGTTGCTACCGCAAGGTGGTCTTCGCGCCTGGCTGTTACTCGTCGGGCTCGGTGCATTCGGTGCCGTACTACCCGAACAGCCTCTGGCCCTGTCTATCAGTATCTTTATGATGTTACCTGTTTTTTCTGTCAGTTTCTCGCCTAAGAGCGGTTGGCAGTTGGCAGCCTTGCTGATCTCTATCGTGCTGGCCATGGATGTTGGCCTGATGGCACTTCAGGGTGAAGGCAAACTGCCGGGGTATGCATCCTATACGGTGATCCAGGTACTGGCTGTCACTCTGATCTGGTATGTGGCCCGCAGTTGGCGTCCGGTCGAGGGCAATACCTGGTGGCCGCTGTTTCTGGTGATCCCGCTGTGGGTGGGTGGCATGGAGCATGCCGCGCTGGTGGCTCTGTGTGTCACTGGCCTGATAGCCTCGATGCAGGAGATGATGAAAGGCAAACTGCGTGAGTGGGTACCTCGTCTTGCCTGGGTCTTGCCGGCCGTCGGCTTTGCCACGCTGGTACTGGTGCCGTACTTTGAAGTACCGAACCCGGTTCTGGTGGCCTGGTTACTGGTTCTGGGCGGTGCGCTGCTGGGTGAGTTCTTGCTGGAAGAGCCGGAAGAAGAGCTGTAAAGCTGCTTTCTATTCAGGCTGTTATGCTGGTTATTTTACCTAAGCGGTATTATCTGGGTAATAAATCAGCAGTCAGTCCAATAAGGGGGATTGCCCCCTTGCATTGTCGCAGGCGTTAGCGGATAATCACCCCCGTTCTCGAAACGAGACAACGAATCTATGGAGGCCCCCATTGGTCCTCCCGCAACACTAACCTGTGAACTCGGCCAGGCCCGGAAGGGAGCAACCGCAGCAGGCGACGTGTGTGCCGGGATGTGGCTGGTGGGGGCTTCCACCCATCTGGCGTTCGTGTAGTTTGCACCATAAGCCTGCATATTTTCCCTAATACCGTACATAATTGGCACAATAAGCGTGCATAAGCTATTTTTGTTGTAGTTTAACAACAAAACGGGCTAGACCATCATGTACCGTCGTCAGCTCAAACACTCCCGTGTTAAGAACCTTTTTAAGTTCGTCAGTGCCAAGATGAATCAGGTCATGACAGTCGAGTCTTACTTAGAATTCGATACCTGTTTCCATCTCGAATACTCCTCAACCATAACGTCCTTGAAGGTTTACCTATACTCTGCAATGCGAGAATATCCTTACATTTCTGCCTTTCAGGCCGTTGAAAATAAAGAAGTTAAGTGGATTGAGGTTAACCCATTTGCAAAAACATAGGAATCCGATTTTCTCCAACGCTTCAAGGTTAAACAGGGTGTCTTGATTCTGAAGACGCTAAGCTAATGGTGTTTGAAGCGGGAGACGTTATTACTCAGTGGTTTATTGGTGGCGAACTGAAAAGAAGTACCTTTATGGTAACCATGCTGACTATCTGTGATCAACTTGCAAGTTAAGCTGAGTGAAGGTAGCCAGGTGGCCTTGTAATTAAAAGTAAGGAAAACACCTAGTGAATAATAAAAGGCTCACCACCATGGTGAGCCGTTATTAATTAATGCTTGGTATCGTCATCGTTATTGAAACGGATACGCATCATCACGTCGCAGTGAAAGACCAGCTTGATTTTCTTCGCCTCGATCAATTCGAAAACGAAAGACACAACAAGAGAAACAAAGTCAATAACCAGAACTGGCACTGGTATATTAGTAAACCAAGTTTTGATGAGTTCAAATAGAACGGGCATCGCTTTTATCAGGTAATGGAGCATAAGCCATCCTCACACCCTGTTGACGGTGGTCAAATCTAAGGTGAAAAACTATTGATTTATGCTCGCCGCCGCATACAATGCACACATCCAAGGACGCCAATCTAATGGATAAATGTCACTGTGTGTGACGCCAACATAAAGCCCGCCACCGCGGGTTTTTTGTTATCTAATAGTCAGAGAAACACAACATATTGTGTTTTTTTGCTTTTTAGATGAGCGGTTATGTCGAAGGCTGTTCAAAATAACCGCATCCAACAGCACGTATTAGGCGAGAAATCCAAAAAACAAACATTGATCTAAATCATTTTTTTTAAAGGACAGTACAGGGAAGAACCGATGATTTTGAGCTAGTGCCAAATAATGAATGTAAGCTTTTTTCTCAGCCTTTTTGTCAACAAGTTTATTCTTTTCAATCCCACTTTTTAGTAAAAATAGTCCTTGCAAATGAAGTGATAGTTTCTTAGTGCGCTTCTATTTTTTTGGTATTATTGGATAAGGTTTTCAAGTGGGTAGCGGCACAAATATATTAAGGAAAGTGATACTAGACTTATTGGGTGAACAAGCAATACAGCAGTTGGAAAAACTCAATCTGGTATCAAATTTATCCAGAGCAATGCAGAGCTAACAGCCGGAAAAAATCCTGACCGAGCTTCAAAACTGTGGAGTCAAAGATATCCTTATCGCCTTTGTCGGTAGCTTAAAGGGCTTTCCAGACGCTATTAACTCCGTTTTCCCACAAGCCCAAATCCAACTGTGTATCGTGCACATGGTGAGAAACTCGGTTTGATATGTGTCTTGGAAGGACTACAAGACGGTGACGGCTGATCTTAAGCATATTTACCAATCTTCGACAGAAGATGAAGCTCTGCTAGCACTTGAGCACTTCTCCAAGATATGGGATGCCAAATACCCTCAAATCAGCCGCACGGCCATTTACATGACCACTGCGATAGAGTCCCAGAACAGTGTTATCAGGAAAGCGATTAAGAAGCGCAAGCTATTCCCGACGGATGAATCAGAAAGAAAGGTTATCTATCTGGCGATTCAGGAGGCATCCAAGAAATGGACGATGCCAATTAGAAACTGGCGACAAGCCCTGAACCGCTTTATGATTATGTTCGAAGATTGATTAACTAATTACTTGTAACTCAGAGCAGTTACACAGAATTATTTACAGGGTCTAGGCAGCCTTAATTTAGGCTTCTGAAGTAACTATTTGCTCATTACTCTCTGAGGCTGCTTCTGTTGATGCTTCAGGCAATTTTAGCTTCTTGATTATTAGTTCAATTACTGGTTTGAAAGCTGCCACTAGGCCGTTCTCAAGCAGCTCTTCATCTGTCATCTGCTCAATATATTGACTCACATTACGTTTGCCTTGATATGTAAACGAGTAATCAACGATAAACTGTTGGTATTCTGTTAAATCACTTTTATATTTGATTGGGCTTATACCGTTATTAAATAGTTCTTTGCGTTTAGATGCGGTAAATTTTTGCTCTTCATCAGTCTGCTCTTCAAGCCAAGATTGCTCTAATGCGTGTTTCCAAATAGATTCTGGATATAGGTGCTCTAATTCAACTTTCCATGCAAAACCTTTCCTTTTCAGTTCTTTAGGTGCATCGTGTGGAGGGTATGTTGCAGCACTTACGGTTGATTGTTGACTTGAGAAAAATTCTGTAAATTGTTTTTTTGCTTCTTTGCCAGCATCATCGTCATCCAATAGAAGAAGACCAAGAACTTTGTCATTTTCATGTTTCTGGAGTAAGTAAAACGCCTTTGCTCGGTCACTCGCTGCGTTAGCACTATTGTGCGCATTCTCTGGAGTATCAATGAAGATTTCATCTCCTCGGCTTAGGTATCGCAGGATACGAGTGATTACAGTCTTATCGCTAATTCCCTCTAGAAATATGCGCGGCTTGGAAGAGTTAGCTAGCTGAGAAGATAAAGCTTCTACTGTAGCGTTATATTCGCTTTCTCTTTCTTGCCACTCCTTTCGATGCTCTTCAATCATAGGTGTTACTAGGTTTAGGAAGCCCGTATTACCGTGAAGCTCCTGCTCGCTGCATGATAGAAGCTTAGTGTCATATCCTTGTTTATCGACATAATAGCTAGTGCTCTTGAGACCAGCAGGTAATGTGTCGTTGAAAGATAGTGAATATATTGCAGGTGAATGCGTTGTTATAAAAATCTGCGTGTGCTTCTTGGCTGCTTCAACTAATTGGCTATTTAGCTCAAAGCAAGTAGAAAATTCAACGTTATTTTCCGGTTCTTCGAAGCCCCAAATCTGAGGTCGAATCGTTGTTCTAGCACCTATGTTTTGTTGTTTAAGTGCAATAAAGGAGAGCATCATTGGGATGTGTCTAATTTTTATCCCATCACCTCTACGAGATAAAGGGATACTATCAGCATTAAACTCTAAAGCACCAAAGATGTTTCTTAGGTTTTGAGGTAGCTTGACTTCGTTATTGCTATTAACGAAAGTAGCGTCAATTTCCCCCATTAGTTCGCTAATATGATCATTGATTTCTTCCTCAAAGCTGTTAGCAGAGGCATGCAACCCTTGCTCTGATGCAGCTGCTAATACATCGTATAGCTGACCTTGAAGATCTCGGAAGAAGTTGGCATCTTTGATTGCGGGGATATAGATATAGTTAATATTTTTTAGTAGGTAAGGGATCTTACTTCGTTGAGGAAAGTTTGTCTTATTTACCACTCTTCCGCTTTTCATTTCGCAATGCTGTTGCACTTCGTCGTGGAAGCCATCCGCACGCCACGTTCTACTCCAATATACAGTGTCTGGTTTACCGGACTTACGGTAACTTCGAGGTAGCTTTAGGACCAATTCTACTTTGATTTCTTTTGCTTTTCGTTGTTGAACGGTAGCATTGATATTGAAATCAGACTGAAAATTGTAGTCAGTATCAGCGTCAGTCTTACCATTGAAGAACAAGTTTAATGCTCTGAGCAAGTTCGACTTGCCTGCATCATTCTTACCAACAAGAGTTGTAATCTCTTCTGCAGATATAGTTTCTTTGCGTATAGAGCGAAAGTTAGTAATGGTAATTTGTCTTATCATAAACTGTGCCAGCATTGCATAACTGTGGCTATTGTATGGCAGATTCATGATTAGTCTATATTTTATTTCTACAGTTGCCTCTTGGAACACTAAACGAGCTATATGTAAACCGAGCGGTTCAGTCGTTTTATCGGTAATACTAACTTTCAATGATGCAAGAAAATTAATCTATGGGGGCTTTTTTATTCCAATGTTGTTTCACTGTGGCACTCCTATGTTTAGTTCATTAGTAGTATCACAGTCTGGCTTAGAGCTTTTAAGCGGCATACTTGGGCTTTCCTTGTTGTCATTATAGCCGTAGTAGGCCTACCTAGTTTGTTACCTTCAGCTTTTGCGCGTTCTAGTCCACCTTTGGTTCGTTCTCTGATTCGAACACACTCAAACTCGGAAAAGCACTAAACACCTTTACCTTCATTACTTGATAATTCTTTGACTGGTAAATATAGACAGGCAACAGATATACTTTTTTCGTTAGCATTTAGATAGTTTTCTGCACATCTAAGTTATCTCTCCCTAATCTGTCTATCTTCAGTACAACCAATTTATCACCAAGTTCCAGTTTGTGGTCAACGAGTATTGAATATTTTTTCGTTCTATCGTCAAGACACTACCACTTAAATTTTCACTGATTACTCGATGTCACCTATATCATAGCTAGCCTATCGGATAGCAAGGTTCTGATTTTTTTTGGTTTGCTTTATTGTAGATACTCTATAGAAAGCGAATGGTCTCATTGTGATAATTTTTGGTATCAAAAAATGGCTATCATTTAATGAGCGTTTTTTGATTCTGGTAATACTTGGATCTCAGGAATCCCCACAAAATTCCTTTACTGTTCAATAAGTAGACACGCACCTTGCCTTCTGATCTAATGAATTCACCACAAAAACAAAAGAAGAAAACAAGATGCGTGATATTCAAATACTACACGACTCCCTTAGAGAACAATGCCC
>NZ_RSEJ01000125.1 GCF_009910675.1 Photobacterium alginatilyticum
TGTAATCAACAATAATAGGTTGAAATTTATATTAATCTATTAATCAAAATTGCTACMAAAAAKATTTTWTTCAAGGATTAAGTTATTACTCAACAMAGAACAATTRAATTATTAAAAAAAGATGAGATAAATTCCTAAGCACGGTTTATTMGAACTATATTYTATAGCAGACAGAATTCCATTGGTCTAMTTCGGAACCTTACAATAGATTTTTAGTTTGTTTATCTATCGTACAAACATATTAAAAWTTAAAGAATATCAAACAGGTTTTTAGATTTATCTGGGACCCTCGAGGAGCCGTATGAGATGAAAATCTCATGTACGGTTCTGTAATAGAGATGATAGCAGTGCTGTTATCACCGACTATGATTATCTAACAGTTCAAGTACAGTTGATATAGTTGAAGCACAATCAAAATATGGTTTTTGGGGGTGGAATTTGTGGCGTCAACCTATAGGATTTTTCGTTTTTTTAATTTCTTCGCTAGCGGAATGTGAGAGATTACCCTTTGATTTACCAGAAGCAGAAGAAGAATTAGTAGCAGGTTATCAAACCGAATATTCAGGTATCAAATTTGGTTTATTTTACRTTGCTTCGTATTTAAATTTACTAGTTTCTTCATTATTTGTAACAGTTCTTTACTTAGGCGGCTGGAATYTTTCTATGCCGTACATATTCATTCCTGAATTTTTTGAAGTAACTAAAGCAAGAAAAATAGTTGGAGCCATAATTGGTATCTTTATTACATTGGCTAAAACGTATTTATTTTTGTTCTTTTCTATCACAACAAGATGGACTCTACCAAGGCTGCGAATGGACCAACTATTAAATCTTGGATGGAAATTTCTTTTACCTATTTCTCTCGGTAATCTATTATTAACAACTTCTTCCCAMCTTCTTTCRCTATAAAAAAAATAGTGAKATTTTYTATTTMCCATTTGTCTMAAACAAGAGAAAGAAACAAATAGAAAATTTCTATAGACATTTACGATATGTTCCCTATGGTAACTGGGTTCATGAATTATGGTCAACAAACAGTACGAGCTGCAAGGTACATTGGTCAAGGTTTCATGATTACCTTATCTCACGCRAATCGTTTACCTGTAACCATTCAATACCCTTATGAGAAATTAAT
>NZ_RSEJ01000126.1 GCF_009910675.1 Photobacterium alginatilyticum
ATTTTCTTGAYGTCGAAATATYCSRKTGGATAATTTKCATTAKTTACATTACTAATCCTTTTTGTATCTTGGTGTTCCTAATCATCCACTYTTTTTTGMTCAATCCTCTATTMTTCTTATAGTAATATGGGAATARATAGTCAAARTTTTCTAGAATTGGATYTTTTWKTTTAAACCCGCTTCAAGMCATAATGAYTAATSAATCAAGYTTGGGGTAAAYAGTATAGACTGYTGTTTYCTTTTCATTTAACTCTTGTACATAGGCAATGAGGCTCCATTTTTTACTGCGAATTTGTAAGCTGTTTTCTTTCACTCATATAACTATCTGGTTTAGTTCATCAATTTAACTGATGAATAAAAAAAAAATGAAAATGGATTCAATTCATTTAACTTTTTTACTAGAAATGAAAAATGAAATAARAGAAAGTTTTTGTTTTAACGAATCACACGTAGAGATATTGATAACACACATAGAGTTAATGGTATTTCATAACTAATTGATTGAGCAGCAGCCCGTAGACCACCTAAAAAGGAATATTTATTATTTGATCCATATCCTGACATAAGAAGTCCAATGGGAGCAATACTTGAAATAGCAATCCATAAAAAAACRCCTATACTGAGATCGGCTAGAACAAGATGATAGCCAAAAGGAATTACTGAATAACTTAAYAAAATKGATATGACAGCTAGGGAGGGGCCAATACTRAATAAACTRATATTTCCTCKAGMTGGAARAAGRTTCTCTTTRAAAAKCAATTTTGTCCCATCYGCTAGAGCTTGAAGAATMCCCAAWGGGCCSGCATATTCAGGGCCAATACGTTGTTGTATSCYGGCAGATATTTCTCTTTCTAACCAAACAATTAYGAGTACACCTATTGTAATTCCTAATACAGTAGTTAAAATAGGGACAAAYRSCCATAYGATRYCATAGATTTCTTTTAAGAMTTCYAACCTAGAAAAAGAATTGATAGCTTCTACTTCTSTTGTATTAATTATCATTTCAACGATCAACTTCTCCCATAATGATATCKATGCTACCTAGTATCGTCATAATATCAGCCAATTTCATWCTTTTAACTAATTGAGGAAGAATTTGCAAATTGATAAAACCC
>NZ_RSEJ01000127.1 GCF_009910675.1 Photobacterium alginatilyticum
TAATTTCATTATATCTCTTCTAAGATCATTCCGTATTCGTCTGGTMTTTCATAGGAATAAACGATAGACAGATAGAGTMAAAATATCTTTCTTTTTTTTTTCTATTGATAATGWTAAAACAAATTGCTGTTAAAACAAATATAATAAAAAAGAGACAAATATCCGATAAGATATTGGGATGTTTCTTAGTATATGTTTTATAGTAAAATATAACGTATATCCTTATAAGCMATCACTWCTAACTCRGTATGAATACACACTATAGGTTGCAGAAAAAGTMGTTTTGKATCAAYCYAAMGCYCCCMAAAAAGTTTTAAAGTYAAAARKGGTCCGTTGRGCGCCTMAGGGCTATGTCATAATAGATTCGAACACTTGCCCCGGATTGACTTCCAAATCCGAATTGMTCTAGTGAATAACTAAAGGAAATAGAYGGGAGATAGAATMTAAAATAGAAAMAATTTATATAAAAAAAAATATCTCAGAGGTTCACTAATTATTTAGTTGGCAAGTCTMTTTGTATGTGTTGTCCGGAAAGAGGAGGACTCAATGATTATTCGTTCGCCGGAACCAGAAGTRAAAATTTTGGTAGAYAKGGATCCCATAAAAACWWYTTTTGAGGAATGGGCCAAACCGGGTCATTTCTYAARAAYAATAGCTAAAGGCCCWGAGACTASCACTTGGATCTGRAACCTACATGYTGATGCTCACGATTTCGATAGCCATACCGGTGATTTGGAGGAGATTTCTCGAAAAGTATTTAGTGCYCATTTTGGKCAACTCTCCATCATCTTTCTTTGGTTGAGTGGCATGTATTTCCATGGTGCTCGTTTTTCCAACTATGAAGCATGGTTAAGCGATCCTACTCACATTGGGCCTAGTGCCCAAGTGGTTTGGCCAATMGTGGGTCAAGAAATCTTGAATGGTGATGTGGGCGGTGGTTTCCGAGGAATACAAATAACMTCTGGTTTTTTTCAGATKTGGCGAGCATCTGGAATAACTAGYGAATTACAACTCTATTGTACCGCAATTGGTGCATTRATCTTTGCAGCGTTAATGCTTTTTGCTGGTTGGTTCCATTATCATAAAGCT
>NZ_RSEJ01000128.1 GCF_009910675.1 Photobacterium alginatilyticum
AACCGCCAGTGCAGATACCAGGAAGGCAGAAGCGTAACACGCTACTTTACCCGCCACGCCTGTGTGGAATTTCAGGTCGTGCATACCGTGGTGCAGACGGTGCATTGCATGCCACATTGGAAGTGCCAGTGTCGCAATCGTGAATAGTGCACCGATGATGCTGGTCACGAAGCCTGATACACGCTCGTAGCTCATAGACTCGGCATCAAGCATGCCAAGTGGAACCATGATACCCAGTACCAGTACAGTCACAGGTGTCAGCATTGCAAACCAAGTACCGCCGGCACCGAACAGACCCCACCATACTGGCTCGTCAGAACGTTTAGGATTTAGATTAACCACGTGGTTCTCCTTAAACKAGTACTAGAACGAACAGTGAGATTGCAGCAACTGCCGCCCACTGAGCCAGAACAACAACTTTCTTATYCAGCTTCTTGCCTTTGATCTGGATAGGCATCACCTGAGGCATCATGCTGAAGAAAGTTTGCGCGTGGAACAAGCTGCCTGCCAGAGCCAGAATGTTCAGAACCACAACGACAGGGTTAGCCATAAATTCTAGCCAGCCCGCCCATGCTTCAGGGCCCTTCACTAGGCTACCCAGACCGAAAGTCAGGCAGATAGTGAAGAAAATCAGTGGTAATACAGTTGCTTCACGTACCATGTAGAAGCGGTAGAAAGGATGATCCTTCCACCAGGTACGCTTCATTTCGCGAACGTAAGGTTTACGATTGCTCATCCTTATGCCTCCTGAGGTTTGATCATCGCAATAACGAAATCTTTAGATGATTCCACTTTGCCCTGGTTTACCGCAGCGGCTGGATCGACGCTCTTCGGACAAACTTCAGAACAGTAACCAACAAATGTACAGCCCCAAGCACCGTTTTCGCCGTTGATTAGCTTCATACGCTCATCAGCACCGTTGTCACGGCTGTCCAGGTTGTAGCGGTGAGCCAGCGTCAGTGCCGCCGGGCCGATGAACTCTGGGTTCAGGCCAAACTGAGGACATGCCGCGTAGCACAGGCCACAGTTGATACAGGCAGAGAACTGCTTGTACTTCGCCA
>NZ_RSEJ01000017.1 GCF_009910675.1 Photobacterium alginatilyticum
TGGCTCACTCCCAAAGGGCGAGTTTACTTGGCTTCTATGCGTTGTTACCGATTATTAATTTAGAGCCACTAGATTTTCTAATCGGTGCCTAGCCTACAAGCCAAGTAATTCTCGCTGAAACGAGCATCTTGAGGTAGCTTGGGTATATCTACTTCTTCCATTCTCAGAAGGCGAACCGCCATGCAGGATAGATCCGTATTACCCTGTTGCTTTAAACCGGGAAAGTCATCACTTCTGTGTAATAAATGGCAAGAAACATGTTCTATATGTATACCCAAATAACTCCTGCCGGGTTCATTTGGATTGTAGACGTAAAGCTGTTTACGAGGAGAAGAATGATGAAGTTGAAAGCACTACTGATTGCCGTCAGCTTATTCTCTGTCAACATTGCTGTGGCATCTGATCACTGTAGCTGGTACATCGAAGATCGTGGCTGGTGTACACCGTATTTCCCGACTAGTGATCCTTACCCTCCTAAGAAATAAGTGACAAGTTATCTCAGGACGGGACATCGTCTTAAATGACAAAGCCGCTGAATATGTCAGCGGCTTTACTTTATTGACCTGATCTGGACTTATCTGCTCAGATAGTTGCGAAACTAGCTCAGGGCAAACGCCTTCGAAGCCAGCGGCGGTAGTTCGATACAGACATTGCCTTTTCCGTCTGCAACCGATAGCAATACGTCTTCATTGCCATAAAGCTGCTCTTTCAGCTCGTAGGTACCATCTCTGAGGCTCCATGCATCGATTAAAGCCGCAGGTATAATAACGTCTGTGGTGCCATGATCACTCTCGGCAAAGTTGGCAATGATCAACAGTTTTTGCTGTTCGTCATATCGACTGAAACAAAATAGCTGATCGTTATAGCTCGGATTGTTCTTCCGGTTATAACGGTGAATCTCTTGGTATTGACCCGTCATTGCCGAGTTAGTCAGCGAGAAATTAAGCAGACGCTGGTAGAAATCGCGTAATGCCTTTTCTTCATCAGTGAGTAAACCGCCGTCAAACTCACCATCGTTCATCCAACGCTGGTGACTAGGGACGCCATAATAATCAAAGATCGTCGTACGTGATTTAAGACCAAACCCGGCATCATCAGCACCGGCTTCACCCACTTCCTGCCCGAAATACACCATGGTCGGTGAGGTACTCAACGTTGTCGACACCAGCATCGCTGGTATGCCTTTGTTGGCATCTCCGGCAAACTCAGGGCTGGCGACTCGCTGCTCGTCATGGTTATCAAGAAAGTGCAGCATATGGTGTTCAATATCTTCCAACTGCTCCTGCACTTCGGCAATCGCATCGGTAGAGCCCTTGCCCTGCATCACTAACTTCAGGCTGTCATACAGATCCACTTTGTCGTAGAGATAGTCCATCTTACCGAGGTGGATATAGTCACGATATAGGTGCGGCTGGTAGACTTCAGCCATCAAGAAGGCATCCGGGTTTGCCTGCTTGATTGAAGAGTTCATAAAACTCCAAAACTCAACCGGTACCATTTCCGCCATGTCATAACGGAAACCGTCGACACCAAGCTTTAGCCAGTACAAGGCGATATCACGGAATTTAATCCACGAATCAGGTACTGACTTATCTTGCCAGAATAAGTAATGCTCATGGTGATCTTTTAGCTCATACCCCTTCGGTAACTCATCAAAATCTTTAGTCCCATCTGGTTTGACACCATAATTTACCTTGACCGTTTCGTACCAGTCATCGAAGTTTGGCTGAGCCAAGCGCGAACCATTACCGGTCCATTTGGCAGGGTACTCTTCATAAGAGGTATTCAAATCCGGATGGGCTTCGCCGCCTAGAGGCAGATAACCATTTTCAGGTTCTGGCAGTCTGAAGGCTTCGCCCGGAATGTAATAAAAATTATTATCCCGGTGATAGGCCTGTGTCGTATCATCAGATGCGCCAAAATCCTCGACACCGACCGGGTTCGTCAGTCCTTCGTAACGTCGTGCGACATGATTCGGTACGATATCAATGATGACTTTCAGGCCATGTTGATGGCTACGCTCTATAAGAGCCTGAAACTCTTCAAGACGCCTGGCCGGATCGACGGCAAGATCAGGATTAACGTTGTAATAGTCTTTTACTGCATATGGCGAGCCCGCGCGCCCCTTTACCACACTGGGATGATCGGCACTGATCCCATACTGGCTATAGTCTCGTACCAACGCATGATGAGGCACACCGGTATACCAAATATAACTTACACCCAGCTGACGGATCTCGCTTAATGCTTTATCCGTAAAGTCATTGAATTTCCCGACACCGTTTTCCTCAATGGTGCCCCAGGCTTTATTGGTTGTGTTGGTATTTCCAAACAAGCGAGTAAATACCTGATAGACAACATGCTTATCAGGTGTTTTGAGTTTCTTAACGTCAGTCATGATAGGTTAACTCAGAAAGCTAATAGTGGAGATTAGAGAGATGCGAGAACGGGTAAAGGCTTACCCGTATTCTCAAACCACACCAGGACAGATGGTCATCGCCCTGGCGTGGTCAGTTTATAGCGGCTACTTTTTGATAAGCTCAACGAAAGTCGTTTCGGCTGAACGAGATCCGGCACGCTTGGCTTCTTCCAGGAGCTGAAGCGCTTTGTGCATATCATTCTTCTCAACAGCGGCTTTAATTTGAGAGTTATAGAAGGCCTCTGTTTCAGGCAACATAGCCGGTGTACTTACCGTATTGGTGCTAGATTGCTGTGTCGAGGCTGCAGCTGCAACAGGCACAGGCGCAACAACGGCAGTAGTCGGTGCCTTAACAGGTGCCTTTTTCGATACTGGAGCCGTTGCCGAGGCTGAAACAACGAACTCGTCAGCACGATAAGAGCGCAAATTCAGCGGTTTCAGATCCAACTCTAGTGAGCCAAATTTCTGATGCTGAATGACAGGATCGGTCACCATAGGCCTCGCCAGGCCAAGTTCTTCAGCACGAAGACGCTCCGGATGAGGGATCGTGATCTCGCCTTCGCGGTAATCCAGTGGTGAGTAGATAACCATATAAGGCGTTGTTTGCTGATCCATTACAATACGATGCTGGTAGCTTGAAAGGCTAAATAGGTTTGCTGGCATGACATCAAAGTCATCAAGAGCAATGGTCTTAACAATTTGAAATTCAGGGTCTAACAAAATAACTTTTGGAGCAAAAACACCGGCAATTTTCATCCAGCTTTTTACATCAACTTGCAGGCGTTCGATATTGCGAGGGATAGCAAATGCCGCAAAATAGCTTTTCCCTTCAGCGAATTCACTCACTTGAGAATAGTCATCAATGATGAAATCAATCTTATCTCCATTCATTGGCACCCAAGAAAACTCACTAAATGAGTTACAACAAATTGGTGCAGCCACTGCGATATCTTTTGTTAATTCAGTTGAAGGGGAAGCCGTACAGCCAAGTAAACTTGCCGCCAGCAAAGCCGCAAGTGTTGTTTTAATTATTTTCATCTTTGATCTCCCATACCCTAACAACATTTCCCGGGTATATATCTATTAGCATCCGGACAAATCTACAGCAGAATCCAATAGATATATACTCAAAAAGGCAGCCCTTGGGCTGCCTTTAACATTAAATGGCTTAGAACCAGATTTCAGTGTGAACACCAACAACAACTTGGTCATCACCGTTGCGAATACCGATGATACCAGCACTCTCCTCATCGTCAGCTTTAATGTAGCTTACGTAAGGTTTGATTTGTGGACGACCGAAGTAGTCAGCATTAACTGTGAACGCTGAAGCTAGTTCTAGGTTGATGATATCACTCTCAACAGAGTCGCCAGAGCGGCCCCAGTAACCATCTTTACCTTCTTCGTGACCGTAAGAAGCAGTCATTTCAAGACGTAGGTTATCGTTTACTTTGTAAGAAGGACGAACCGCTGCGATGTAACGCTTAAGATCTTCAGCACCAAACAGTTCATCCAGAGCACCGATGTATGTCAATTCAGAACCCATCTGCCAGTTATCTGAAATGTTTAGTACACCGTATGAAGTCAGGAAGATTGACTGTGCATCATCATTACCGCCAGCCCAGCTACCGAAGTTTACGCCACGGTTTTGTGCAACGCCTTCACCGTATGCGATTGCAGTCTGAGTCCAACCGTCTAGACCGTAGTAGTCGCGGTTATAAGTAATTGCCATACCTAAGCCGCTGTCAGAGCTTGAGTCTTGGTTCGCCTGAGACATTACTTTCAGATCGAAATCAAAGCTGCCGCCAAGTGCTTTTACACCGTAGTAATATAAATCGATGGATGTAAGCGTCTTACGCTCACCTTCAGGTAATAAGTCAATACCGCTAGGGAACTTATCTGCATCAGCAGAAACTACAGCAATACCTGCTGTGTTGCCAGCCAGTTTAGTCTGGATACCAGCACCAACACCTGAAGACTGTTTCCAGAACTCACCAGAAAGAAGACCTGCTGCTCGGTTGAAGTAGCGCTGACCACCCCAGATAGATGTATCTTCACCTAGGAAAGAAAAGCCACCAATTTCGACATAAGTTTCTTTCACTTCAAACTGAGCTTGGTCGTTATCTTTCTGGCTACCAGGTGATGAATATGCGTAAGAGTTACCATTGCCATATTCAGAGCGAACAACAAAGTCAGACCAAACGCCATTCTGGTGCTCAGTGTGTTTCTTAATTACAAACTCAACCTGGTTAGTACTTTTACCGTGTGTACCTGCAGTTTTGTAGTCAGGCTTACCAAATTCAGTATCAACTGTCTCGCCTTCTACCATACGGTAGTTCATAGAGCCATAGCCGTGTACTTCCCAGCCGTCAGTAATTACGTCTGTTCCGGATTCTGCTGCTACGTTGGCGGAAGCTAGTGCGGTTAGTAATGCCGCTGCTACAGGTACTAACTTGTGTTTCATAGGAATGTCCCTTCATAATTATTGTGTTGGCTACTATCTGGCAGCCTTTCTTTCGGGACTCATATTCAGCTTTCATTCAGACAAACACATCCTCCTAATACCGGGGGGAGTAGGGAGGAGTAGAGGGGCGTAGTAATTAGGGTGTAGCGATGTTTCGTGATACGCCTCACGAAGATCAGGCGTAATACTGTAAGAAAAATACGAAAAGTAAAAGAAAAATAAGAGGCCAGTCACTTATTTGAACTAATAATGAAATAATCAGTAATCTTAATTAATTTAAATTTCTATCAAAAAAAATCATTCCTTGACTGACGAGATTTTCCCGATTTAATAACGGGTATAAATAGGTAAAATAAGCAAAGAGAAGTACCAAATGTTTGCTAAATTAGCTCAACCTTATCCACTAGGGGCTACATTGTGTGATCAAGGTTGTAATTTTTCAATTCACTGCCCAGATAACCAAGAAATTAAATTAATTCTGTTTGACGCTGAAAATAAAAGAACAACCATTGAACTTGGCAACGAATATATGGGATGCCGGTATGTATTTGTTCCAGGCGTAAAAGCAGGACAGCGATACGGCTATCAAATTAGAGACAAGCACGAACTCCGGCTAGTTCTCGATCCATATGCCCAAGCACTGGATAAAACCCCCTTTTATGTAGAACCTTTCACTGCAGATAAGAGCTGGGAATTTGCAAAGTCTGTTGTTGTTGATCACCAATTTGATTGGCAACAAGCGACACTACCGCAAGTTCCTTATGAAGAAACCGTGCTGTTCGAAACCCATGTCAAAGGTTTCACCAAGCAACACCCCCAACTCGACGAACAGCACCAGGGTAGCTATCTCGGTTTATGCCAACCCCAAGTTATCGAGTTCTTTAAAGATCAGGGAATCACCACCCTTCAGCTATTGCCTGTCACTTCCTGTATGTCAGAGCCGCATTTGCTGAAAATGGATAAGGTCAACTTCTGGGGTTACAACAGCCTGTGCTTCATGGCCCCCGAACCACGCTACGCGGCTAACGATGCAGTCACCGAGCTGAAAACCATGGTCCGGGAACTGCACAAAAACGGCATCGAAGTGATTATGGATATCGTATTTAACCATACCGCTGAAGGTGGCGAAGGCGGTCCTAAGTTCCACTTCAAGTGCCTGGATAAAAACTACTACCTACAAGATAGCAACAAGAACTACCTCAACTACACAGGTTGCGGCAATACCGTCGATCTCACTTACCAGCCTAGCCTCAATATTGTATTAGATACCCTGCGCAACTGGGTAACCCACTATCAAATTGACGGCTTCCGCTTTGATCTGGCTGCCACATTGGGACGAAAACGAGATCGTTTTGACACCCAAAGCGCCTTTTTCAAAGCCATCGCCCAGGATCCTATCCTACGGCAAGTCAAACTCATTGCCGAACCATGGGATGTGGGCCCTGACGGCTATCAGCTCGGTCACTTCCCGCGTGGTTGGAACGAATGTAATGACCGCTTCCGAGATACGGTAAAAAGCTACTGGCTGGAAGGCAATAATAACGTCAAGGAGTTTGCGACCCGACTGATGGGGTCGCGGGATATGTTCAGTGCAGGAGGCTGGCCGGACAAACTTCCCGTCAACTTTATCTCATACCATGATGGCTTTACCCTGCATGATCTTGTCTCTTACAATCATAAGCACAACCATGCCAATGGCGAGAACAACCGTGACGGGCATGGCGACAATCGCTCTAACAACCATGGGGTAGAGGGTGAAACGTCCAACTATTCCGTGATATACAAGCGAGAGCGACAAAAACGTAACCTGATGACAACCTTGCTGTTCAGTTTTGGGATCCCTCACCTGCTTGCCGTGGACAGCCTTTCGCACACCCAGGGCGGCAACAACAACGCCTACTGCCAGGATAACGAGATTAGCTGGGCCGACTGGGATCTTAGCAAGGATGATAAGCGCTTCAATACATGGCTAACGCAAATGCTGGCAGCGCGAAAACAGATAATGAGTCCGTTTATTAAAGCCTTCAGCGGGCATGAACGCGGCCATCACCGTATCCACTGGCATCGTTCCAACGGTCAGATGATGACGGCCGAGGACTGGCAGGGACTCAATGCTTTTGCCCTCTATCTGGGGTTATACAAAACAGGCAACGAGCTGATGTTCCTGGTCAATAGCTCTGATATCCCTACCCGCTATCGCCTGCCTAGCGGAAGTAAATGGTCCGTCGTTTGCGATACATCCGAATCTCGCCTCAACCAGCGACAGGTTCAGACGACCTATATGCAAAGTGCCAAATCGATGACGATTCTCTATCGCGAATAATCATTATACCAATCTGGATAAGTAGTTGTTCAGATAGTTGCGCAGGAAAAATCACTTAAAACAAGGCATGAATTGCAGATAACTAGTTGCTCTAATTACAAAATTCATAACACAGTTATAAGTGATTTTAACCAGCAAGAATGATCAAATACTTATGTAGATTGGTATTACACCTTGCCCATGTCAGAGGCAGCGGACGAACAATAGCCCAGCTCATGCTGGGCTTTGTTATACGCCAATAAGGAATTACTGGTTAGAAACAGGTATCACCTACGCGTTACAAGCCAAATTTCGACAGGCTTTGTCAATGACTGCGCCTGATAAGCCCAAACTAGGCAGATAGCGCTTAGCGACAACATCATTGTCAAAACAATCCTCCCCCAATGCGCGACACAAAGCCTGTTCGAGCAAACGGAAGCTTCGGTACTCCCCAATAGCCATCTTGTTAGTCTGCAAATAATTCTGCCTAATTTGCGCTTTGTCGGCCCCCATCAATAGCTGAAGAAAGCCAATAATCACACCGGTTCTGTCCGAACCCAAGCGACAATGCACATGGTAAGGACCTGGGTTGTCCGCAATGTATCGGATCACCGCCCGTATTCCGCTTTGAAAACCAAGCTCCTCGGCATTAAAGCTTTCATCACGATCTGACATAAAATAGACCGTCTCGTAGGCTACCGGTACGTTTACAACCTGCTGCTCTAACCACAGTGTTTTGTAATAGCTGGCTGGAGCCGAACGGATATAACTGGCCAGCTGTTGTGATGTTTCAGATAAATTAATCACAGTACGAACACCGTGCCGTTCAAGCAATTTCATCGCGACGCCCTGACGCTGTACTTCAACATCACACAGAGCAACATGCTCAGAACGGGATGGAACAAGCGGATGATAAGATCGAAAAAGGTTACCCTCAGCGATATTCCCCCCTTCAACCTGACGAAAGTTTGCCAAGGTATATTCGGACGAGAACTCTGCCGCTGACTGTTTGACTTTAAATGAACATTGGCTGTCTTCGGCTATTTGGAACAGCTCTGTTTGGCTGATATTTTCCGGCAACAATAAGTAATTGCACCCGCCGTTACCTTGACTATCAAAGCTTTGGCTATTGAAGTAATAGCCAACCGGGTATTCATTGTTAAACGGAAGCGGCTGAGACGCATCATCCCCCCATAGACAGTATTCTATATAACCTGAGTTACCAATTTTGTTCAGTTCATTTCTCGTTTTTCTCAGTACAAAGCCGTTGCCGTTTTTTTCAAATTTGAATGCCGCCTGCTTTTGCCAATTACTGAAAGTCCCAACCAGATAAAGCTCATCTCCCCGATAAGGCAGCGTGAAGATAACATCATGCTCTGTATATTGATAATGCAGCATTTTCTTCCCATAAAATTGTATTTGTTAGTACAGCAATTCAGCCTGTAATAATGAAATCAGCCGAGGTTGCAATATCCCTAATTTCGCAGACAGTGAGCACAATCATTTGATCACTATCAAAAAAACACCCCGTCATTAGATCTTTTCTTTCGTGAGCCGATTTGTATGATTAATACATATAGTCCAATTTTATTACGAGTTAAAACTGAGTGCCAGAGCTAATGACACCAAGTGTTTCTACAAGAGGTCTTAGCGGCTCTTGCATGAACACCCTGCCATAAAATGATAATTACTTATTGACTTACGATAACTAATTACTGTTTAATGCTTCTGGAAATCAAACTGTCTCATACAAAACATGACAAATAAGTACAAAGAATCGTTGTCTGTTTAGGCATACTTTCGCTGCGATTGACACTCTCTTTATCACCTTTTCAACCACGGAATTCATTATGAAAAAACGCTGGATAGCAATGTCATTGACTATTGTTTGCTTGGCCGGTGTCGGGTATTACTTGTATCCAGTATCGGAGACTGATAACACTCTGCCTGTCATTACGGCATCAATCGGGACGATTGAAAAGCAAGCAGTCGCTGTTGGACAGATAGTTCCAGCCCATTCGGTACAGATAAAATCCCAGATTGAAGGGATTGTCGGCGAGGTTTATCACCAGGAAGGTGATAATGTTGAAGTCGGTACACCTCTATTTAAAATTCGTCCCAATCCAACACCTGCGCGGCTTACCCAGGCAATGACTGAACTGATGGCAAGCGAAGCCGAGCTAGAATCCAGTCAAATTCAGCTAGATAACCTTAAACGTCTTGTCGTTCAGAAAATCGTACCGGAAAACTACGGGCAATATATTGAAGCTAAGGCCAAAGTGAAGCGAGCAATTGCCGATCTTCAGCAAAAGCAACAAAACCTGGATTTAATCCGCAGTGGCGAGTCTTCGATAGGGACATCAAAGCTGACATCGACTATCTTCGCCCCCATCAGCGGTACGGTTCTCAACCTAAAAGTAGAAGTTGGCGAGCCAATCATCTCAACTGAATCCAGCCAGTCCGCAACAGAAATGATGTCACTGGCGGATATGAAGGACATGATTTTCAAAGGCAGCGTCAGCGAGCATGATGCGGCGCAACTTCATGTCGGCATGCCCGTTACACTGACTCTAGCTCCGTATTCTGACCAAGAATTAACCGGCATCTTAAAAAAGGTTGCCGTCCAGTCAGAAAAGCTAAATGCGACAACAAGCAATAAGAACCAGAGCTTTGATAATGGCTTTGAGGTTGAAGTCGGTGATATTCAGTTCCCGGAAGGCATTACAATCCGCTCCGGCTTCTCGGCAACAGCCCAAATAACCCTTAAAAAGGCGGAATCGGTTACGACCATTCCGGAGCGTGTATTGCAGTTTGAGGGAGAAACACCGGAAGTACTGGTCGCCGACGAATCTAAGCAGGGCTTCCATACGAAACCTGTGAAGCTAGGCCTGTCTGATGGCATTAATGTTGAGGTGATCTCAGGCCTGTCTGACGGAGATGAGATCGTAGATTCAAGTATGATGGGAGGTCCTAATGTCTAACCATCAATTATATGGGCGGTTCAAAGATACCGTCATGCCAAAAGCACTATATTCCGGGCTATTTCTGTTACTGCTAAGCACAGGTATGCCAAGTTACGCTTTGACGATCGAACAAGCCTGGAACGCAGCAAAATCTTATGACCCCAACTACCAGAAAGCACTGATTAACGAAAAAGTAGGTGAGGCAAATATTCGCAGCAGTCGTAGTCAGTTGCTTCCGGAATTATCACTTGGTGCCAGCAGCAACTGGAATGAACACGACAAAGATAGCAATGGCTACGACGTGACTTTAACTCAGGTTCTGTGGGATAACAGTAAGTGGTCACAACTGGATGCATCTGAAGCATCTGCATTGGAATCGCAATTAAGAAGCCTACAGGCACACAACGACTTAGCTGAAAAACTCATTACTGCCTATCTGGAACTGGCCAAAGCTCAGGGAGATCTTCGCCTTGCGGAACAAAAGCTAAAAGAAGGAACTAAGATGCTCAATGTCATTGAGCAGAAATTTAAAGCTGGCAAGGTAATGTCAACCGAGTTCGAAGATACCCGGGCAAATCAGCTTGATATTGAAGCCGAACTGTTGGCTCGACGCTCCGAGCTTGAACAAAAGAAAGCGGCCCTCGCAGCCTTGATAAACCACTTCCCACAACAAATAGATGAAATTAGTACCAAGAACCTGACCCAACCGCGTATGGCTATTGAAACTGAAGCGGAATGGCTAGCCATGGCGAAAAATAATAGCCCCGAGCTACTTGCTGCCAAACAAAAACTCAGAACGGTCGAGCTTAAGCAGGAACAGGCGCAGTCTGGTTACTATCCGGTCGTCAACGGGCGGGTTATGTATAGCGATAACGACAACGCCCATCATAGTGATTTAAATGCCAGTATCTCTGTGAGCTTACCGCTTGATCTAAATGGTGCTACCCGCGCCAGTGTTGATCTTGCCAAACTGGACGTTTTGCAAGCGAAACAAGATGTCCGCTTGGTCGAAATCAATATCAGGGAACTTGTTCAAAGTCGCTTTAATCAGATCGACCTCGATTGGCAACGTGTTGAAATGGCGAAAAAGCAGATTCGCTCACGAGAAAAAGCGCTTGAAAATAAACAAACCGTTTATAAAGCCGGACTTGCGGACGCTGACGATGTGATCACTGCACACAATAACCTGTTTGACAGCCGTAACCTGTTGCAATCATTGCTGTACCAATATTGGTTACATCGAGTCGCACTGTTTAAATCTGTTGGCCAGCTCAACGACGATACCGTTAAGCATATCTCACAGGCATTACAATCATGAGTGCAATGCTTCAACAAACGCTACAAACTCTGCTCGCCCACCGGCTACGAAGTTTACTGGCGATAATTGCCATTATATGGGGGGTTGTCTCGGTATTGGTGCTGGTGGCGCTTGGTGAAGGATTTTATCAGGTTAATACTCAGTCATTTTCGATTCTGATGAGTGATACTCAGTCGGTTTATCAGGGAGTGACCAGCAAGCCCTGGCAAGGATTACCAGCCAGACGGGAGATAAAGATCAGCGAAGCTGAAATGCGCCAGCTGGAGCATCAATCAGCCGTTAAAAAACTCTCGGTAATTTACCAGAACTGGGAGGCATCCGTTACAGATAAGCATGGTCGCAGTTTACCCGGCTACGTCCGAGGTGTTGACAGTCACTTTGTTACCTGGCGCAAGTTCAGGCTAATCAAGGGCTCGCGTAATATCACTCCAAGCGACATTATAAATCACAACCGAGTGGTCGTAGTAGGCTGGCAATTAGCGAATATCGGCGATTTATCTTTAGGCGGACAACTAAAGGTAAACGGCATTCCTTTTACTGTCATCGGCATAACCGAGCAAAGTGAAGGAGGCGTTCGTATGGATAATGACGAGCAACAGGTCATGATGCCAAGTCCTACCTTTACCGATTTATGGCAGAAGACCCCTTCCATGTTGCTGGTTGAACCCGCAGAGGGGATCTCCGGCGTTGTTCTGAGGAAAAGCCTGATTTCATTCTTTGCCAAACAGCAGCATTTTGATCCGACAGATAATCGCGCGCTATATCTGCCTGACTTCAGCCGGGAGGCCAAATTCTTCATGTCATTGCTTCGTGGTATCCAGCTCTTTCTTGGTGCCAGCGGAACTATGACCCTAGCCGTAGGTGCACTTGGTGTTGCCAACATTATGTTTTTATCGGTAACAGAGCGTACACGTGAAATAGGTATCCGTTTAGCTATTGGCGCCACGCCAGCATCCATATTGCTGCAGTTTATTACCGAAGGGGGCTTATTGGTATTAGCCGGTACCGGGCTTGGACTTTTGATCTCTTATGGCACAGTGATACTCATGACGACAGTCGGAATACCTGACTGGCTCGGCATTCCGAAAATTACCCTTGATGCTGTGATAATGACCCTTGGCGTTACCGGTGTATTGGCGCTTGTCGCATCTTTCTTTCCGGCGAAAAGAGCATCCGTATTAACGCCCGTAATAGCCTTAAATGCGAGGGCATGACATGTTTGTAATTCGACAAATATTGCAAGAGATGGCTGCCGAAAAATTACGTCTGTTCCTGACGATCCTGGCCGTAGTATGGGCAACGGTTTGTATTACAGTAATGCTGGCTGCGGGTGAAGGCCTTCGTCAGGGACTGATTAGAAGCTCAGAAAGCGGTAACGGTAAACTGATTTACTTGAATGGCGGCTATGCGATTAAAGATTTCGGTCGATTTCATCAGGGAGAGCAGCTCAAACTAAAGCCCGAGGATATCGGAGTGATCCGTGCCCTTCCGTCTGTTAACAGAGCCGAGCCGAGCGCCCTTTGGACGACTAATGTAACTCATGGGGATAATGGCACCTGGCAGTCGCCTTTGGCCGTCTTTCCGGGATATAAAGATCTGATGGACTTTGACATAGCACTAGGTGGGCGTTGGTTTAATCCAATGGATATAAAAGAACAGCGCAAAGTCATCATTCTGGGCCAGAGTGCCGCCTATCAGCTCTTCAGTGATAATGATGATTTTGACTGGATTGACTCACCGAAATTGACAACCAACCCGGTTGGTAAAACCGTCAAGGTCGGCAATGAAACGTTTACTTTGATTGGCTTATTAAAAAGTGATAGCTCTTATATCGAAAGTGGAACTCCTCTGGATTACGCCGTTTTCATCCCTTTTTCAACATGGCAGCGCTTCAACCCCAATGGTGAATTAAACGCTATCAATATAGAGCCGAAAAAAACCGTTGTTCGGACTGTGGTTACGCAGAAGGTAAAGCAGGTGATCGCACGAAAATACGGGGCCAGTATGGAAGACGATCAGCTTGTTCAGACGCAGGATTTGTTATTGCGTCAGAAAACCATGCGTCGTTTCTTGATTGGACTGCAGGGTTTCCTTGGCATTATTGGCTTAGTTACCTTGGGTGTTGCGGGTATTGGGATTGCCAACGTCATGTATGCAACAGTAAAACGGGCGACCCGTGATATCGGGATCAGAATGGCGGTAGGTGCCACACCAGGCGATATAAAGCGGCACTATCTATTGCAATCTTTACTGACCATGACAATAGGCGGCGTGATCGGGCTAATGTTGACATTTAGCCTGATAGAACTTCTTCAAAGTATACCGCTCGACGGCAACGTCATTTATGACGAATTAGGGAAGCCTAAACCTGAGCTGTCAATGCCCATTGTAGTCATTGTTGTGCTGTCCTTGGCCCTTGTTGGCATTGCTGCAGCATGGTTTCCAGCCAATCGCGCCGCCACTATTACGCCATTAGAAGCATTGCAAAATGACTGAAAGAAATAATCAACCAAGCGGGACAAGTATGTCGACATCGACCCCAATAGTACAATTACAAGATATTAGTAAGCACTATCAAAGTGGCGAGGAAACGGTTCGCGCACTGGACCAAGTTTCACTTGAAATAAACCGAGGGGAATTCCTATCAATTCTGGGGCCGTCGGGTTCAGGTAAATCAACACTCATGAATGTGTTAGGCTGCCTCGATAAGCCCACTTTGGGTAATTACCACCTCAATAATGAAGATGTTTCAGTCATGACCAGTAAACAACTGGCGATGATACGCAACCAAAACATCGGCTTCGTTTTTCAGGGATTCAACTTGTTGGAATATGCCAGTGCGTTGGACAATGTCGCGCTGCCTTTAGTCTACCGAGGGATAAAAGCAAAAGCGCGGCGAGAAAAAGCGGCATATTTATTAGAACGAGTCGGGTTGGGCGATCGCATGGATCATAAGCCGAACCAGCTGTCTGGCGGTCAAAAACAACGTGTGGCTATTGCCCGCGCGCTAGTTAACGATCCGCAGATCATCTTAGCTGACGAACCAACAGGTGCACTAGACTCACGATCAGGTGCCGAAATTGAAGCCCTGTTCAATGAATTACACCAGGAAGGAAGAACACTTATTGTCGTAACTCACGATACCGCACTAGCAAAACACACACACCGCATAATTAACATCAAAGACGGACAAGTGGTTGGAGATGAGCGTCTTCACCAGTAATACGACTTACCGCTGATGACCATAAAAAAAAGCTCTATTCAAACAACTATTGAATAGAGCCAAGACAATGAATGGAGCTATAGCGAGTTAATCATTCATGTTGTATTCGTTATGCAGGCAGCAATACCGCAAAAGACTCATACGGTTTTAGCGTTACCGTTTCCTCTATTTGCTGGCGATAGTCATAGTTGGAAATAATACATTCAACATTAGCAGCTTGCAGCTCTGCCGGTATATTCAATACCACCTCTTCAGAGGTGAAGTTATTCAGAACAAACAAACGGTGTTGCTCATCAACACGGACATAACCGAACACTTTATCGTGATCTTCAAATACAGGTTCAAAGTCACCATACACAATCACCGGTAAAGCTTTACGAAGCTCAATCAGCTTCTGATAGTGATAGAAAATGGAGTTCTGATCTTCCAGGGCAGCTTCTACATTAATCTCCGGATAGTTAGGGTTAACCTTTATCCATGGCTGAGCCTGAGAGAATCCGGCATTATCCGTTTGGTCCCAATGCATTGGCGTTCGGGCATTATCGCGGCTATTTTCGTGTACCGCAGCCAGCATTGTTTCAGGTGCAACACCGTTCTCGGTTCGCTCTTTGTAGAAATTCAGGGTCTCGATATCACGGTAATCATCAATGCTGTCGAAGGCAACATTGGTCATACCGATTTCTTCACCCTGATAGACATAAGGCGTGCCCTTCATCATATGCATCGTTGTCGCCAGCATCTTGGCCGACTCTACACGATATCGACCGACGTCACCGTACTTAGAGACCACACGCGGCAAATCATGGTTATTCCAGAACAGGGAATTCCAGCCTTCCTCAGCCAATTCTACCTGCCATTTAGTCAGGGCACGTTTGAACTGAGGCAAGTCAAGATCGATTGGATTCCACTTGTCACCGTACTTCCAGGTCAGAGAGATATGCTCAAACTGGAATACCATCGAGAACTCGTTGCGTGCAGGGTTGCTATACAGCTTGGCAATCTCAGGAGTGGCATCCCAGGTTTCGCCTACCGTTAACAGATCTTTTTTGCCAAAGGTCGCCTGGTTCATTTCCTGGATCAACTGATGAAGACGCGGACCATTACCCGTGATCTTCTTGTCAATTTCTTTGCCGATCAAGTCAATTACGTCAAGGCGGAATCCACCAATACCCTGATCGATCCACCAGTTGATCATCTTGTGTACTTCTTCCTGAACCTTCGGATTTTCCCAGTTCAGATCAGGCTGCTTCTTTGAAAAGATATGGTAGTAGTATTCACCCGTCGTCTCATCAAACTCCCACGCACCACCGCCAAACACGGAACCTTGATCATCTGGCACAGAACCGTCTTCTTTTGGCTGACGCCAAATATAGTAATCTCGATATGGGTTATCTTTTGACTTACGTGATTCAATGAACCACGGGTGCTCATCGGAAGTATGGTTTACCACCAAATCCATGATAATTCGAATGTCACGCTGTTTGGCCTCAGCCAGTAGCTGCTGCATGTCTTCCATGGTGCCAAACTCAGGGGCGATATCCTGATAATCAGAAATATCATAGCCATTGTCATCCATTGGCGAGCGGTACACTGGTGATAGCCAGATCACGTTTACACCCAGTTTTTTCAGGTAATCCAGCTTGCCGATGATCCCCTGCAGATCCCCCATGCCGTCATTGTTAGAATCACAATAGCTACGAGGATAAATCTGGTAAACAACAGCATCATGCCACCACTTCGGCGTCATCTTCATGAAAATTGGCTCCCTAAAAAGGCAAAATCAAACAAGTGATATCTTTATTGCCGATATCATAAAACTGTTTTCTGCGGTTTTAAAATACATAAAACCCAAAATGATATAGATATAATCTATATCAAAGCGGATTTAGGCGACCATGATCACAAGAATTAGGCATTGCGCATTTTCTTCGATTCAAATAAATGTGAGACTTGTCGTTATTATTTTCCTGTTCTTCTTTTCCCTATGGATAAAAGCTACAAACAATTCCTTATCGTTGCCGAACTGGGCAATATCAGCCTGGCAGCCAGCCACCTAGGGCTCAGCCAGCCGACACTGACCAGCAATATGAAAAAGCTGGAAGCGAGCTTTGATGTTCCGCTCTTTATCCGTAAATCAAAAGGCGTAGAGCTCACCGAGTATGGCCAGCTCTTACAGGAGCAGGCTCTTGAACTACAACGTCGCCATGATGCCCTGCTACACAAAATGGCCGATCTCAAAGAGCGAAAGACCGAGAAGATCAGAATGGGGACAGGTGATGCCTGGTGGGAGGTGTTCGTCAAGCAAGCACTGCAACAATACAGCCACAATTACCCTTCTATCTCTATTCAACTGGAGTTCGGTAACCACCTCAAGCTAATGGATATGTTGATCCATGGACAAATTGACCTGTTTATCGGGCACGAAATCATCGGCCTGTCACGACGCTGTAATGTCAGCTTTATACCTCTTCTCCAGGATAAAGAAGCCCTGTTCGTTCACCAGTCCCATCCGTTACTGCTCAATCAGGGAAAAGACTCCGATACCGAACTCTACCCGTTGCTTCAGGTCACGCCGGACTCCGAAACCTATCAGCACCTCATCGAGAACCCGCAGCCCAAACAACTGGAGCGGGAAAGGAAAAAAGTCTCTGAGCGCATCGTCTATGAGATCAACTCACTCACGGCAAGCATAGATATCCTCACGACCACCACTGCAATCATGCCCTACCCGCTGAGCATGGCTGATTATTTCTCGCAATCGAATATCGTACCGCTCACGCTGGATCAGAAGGCCCAGACCGGAACTGTCGGAATTTACCACCTCAATGAGCCCCTTGTTGACCATGTCAATGACATCAAGCATCAGCTAATTGCCTGCGGACAGCAGCTCAGCGAATAACTCTATAAAAAAGCCTGCGATACCGACTAAGGTTACGCAGGCTTTCAGTTCTAGGTTCAGGGTATTAAACCCTGACTGTATGCAACCAACTTAATTTCGTTACACTACGAATGTCGCCACTTTGTCATTCAGGTTAGTTGCCTGAGTACTAAGGTGCTCAGCCTGCTGGCGAGCCTCGCTGGCATCATTCGCTAGCTGATCGGTCACATCTTTAATCGTGGTTGTATTCTGTGTGATTTCATCGGTGACATGCGTTTGCTCTTCCGCAGCTGTTGCAATCTGAGTGGCCATATCACTGATCATGGCTACCGAATCATTGATTTGTTCCAGTGCCGCCGTCGCCTGATCGGCATCATCTACCGAGCACTGTGCCAGTTGCGAGCTGGTTTCCATCAGGTTAACGGCTTTAGATGTCGTTTGCTGTAATGTCGCAATCATTGACTGGATTTCTTCTGTCGAGGTATGAGTTCGCTGAGACAACACTCTTACTTCATCTGCCACAACAGCAAAACCACGCCCCTGCTCGCCTGCGCGTGCCGCTTCGATAGCCGCATTCAGGGCCAGCAAGTTCGTTTGTTCAGCAATCCCCTGGATGGTCGACAAAATACTGTTGATCCCCTGGGCATGGTCATTAAGTTCACTGATAACCGTTGTCGCTTCGCTCACTTCTGTAGCCAGATTATTGATTGATACCTTGCTCTGAGCCACCAGCTCGCTGCCGCTGTGAGTATGAGTTGTCGAGTCCTGCGCCGCCCGGGCAGTCTGTTCGGCATGAGAAGCAATTTCCTGAGTCGCTGAAGCCATCTCTGTAACAGCCGTTGCCACCATAGCGATCTCATCTTGCTGGCACTGTAGATCACGAGCCGACTTATCTGCGCGTTGTACCCCTTCACTCGACGTCTGGCTTAGCTCAACACCTTGGGTACGAATATGGCCAATCAGCAACTGCAAGCTGGCTACAAACTGATTAAAGTTTGAAGCTAACTCACCCACTTCATCCTTGCTGTCCAATTCTATACGCTGGGTTAAATCGCCGCCGCCCTGCGCGATCAACGCCAGGGCATTGGATACTTGCTTCAGAGGCCTGAACAAATACCCACAAAGCAGGTTAAACAAGAAGACACAAATAATCACAACCAGCAGCGTCGTCAGCATTTGATCATAGAGCGTACTGTAAAGGGGCGCCACGACAGAGTCATAGTCAATCACAACAACAGTGTTTAGCCCCTTGCCTTCAATCGGCGCAACAAAAACAAAGCTTTCATTACCGTTTAGTACCTTCTTCTCGATATGTCCTTCACGAGCTAAGTTCTTGATCAAGGTATCAGTCAGATCGCTGTCAATCGTGCTAATCGCCTTATTCAACAGCGATGAATCAGCATGAGCAAAAACATTCCCTTCGGCATTAGCGATGAACATGTACCCTTCACCAGGCAATGTCACCTCCTCCAGCTGTTTGATGATGTTCGCCATCTCGACATCCGCACCAAGCACTGCACGCTGGCCTGACACTGTTAACGCCTTGCCCATAGAAACAACCGTTGCGCCTGTTGCTGCCGCAATCGTCGGGTTTTCTACCGTTACAGCGCCATTAAGTTTAATGGCATTTTGATACCAACCCCATTTGCGCGGATCGTTGTTGCCCGGAGGAAGCTGGACATCATTGGCATTCACCTGACTTCCATCGCTAAAGGCAAGAAACACATTGTCGAATTTTGCCGAGTCCCGAACCTGTTTTAAGTGTTCGGTCAAGGCATCATTTGCCGCATTCACTGGCATCGCCGACAGAGCCGAGGCTTTTGAATCCATCCAATCAATAACGTAATTGTTATAGGCCGATGCAACACCGCGAAGCCGATCATTAAGATCATCATCAAGACGACCCAACGAGGAGATAAATGAAAGTGCTGTCACCAGCATTCCACCCAAGATAATGGCGATACTGGCCGAAAGCGCCAGTTTTTGCCGAAGAGTTAGATTAGACATTGATTCCCTTTACGATTCTTATAATACAGCTATACGCATATAATTTTTTCGGCAACATAAACAGTGCCGTATACGGCTTGAAAATAAGCCCCCCGACTTAAGCGAAGATCAAATGCCCGCCATTTATTTCAAGCTTCAAAATTATTACACTTTTATTATACTGTTCAAAGTATCAGCAGTGATTTCTTGACTCACGTCGACAAAATAAATGCCATCAGAGGATAATCAGCCATTATGATGAGCGGTTGTATTCCAGAAAAAGCAAAGCCCTCATGAAAGAGGGCTTTGAGAGGATATTGCTTGCTATCTTATTAGCTATAACTGAGCAGCAGCTATTCTACGCTAAATACTCGGGAGTCTGAGGGGAAGCAACACGTCCCTGCTCTTGTCCCATGTACATACTGACATATTGCTCAGCCGATTCTTTCCATTCAAACTTACACGCCATTGCATTTTGCTGCAGGCGCTTAAACTCTTGTGGTTTCTGGCTGTATAACAACAGGCTGCGCTGGAGTTTGATCAGCAAGGCTTCCGGCATCGGTGCATCAAAAATAAAGCCCGTTGCCACCTGCGGAGTCTGATCATAGTCGATCACGGTATCTTTCAGACCACCCACCCCACGTACAATCGGCAAGGTGCCATAGGCAAGACTATACATCTGATTCAATCCACACGGCTCAAACTCAGATGGCATCATAAAGAAATCTGCACCGGCCTCGACACAATGTGCCAGCGGATTGCTGTAGGCCTCGACAAACGCAAACTTCTCTTTATGCGCTTCACTTATATCACGCAGTGCCGCAGCCAGCTTGGGATCACCCGTACCAACTATCACCACCTGTACATCATTGACCAGGAAGTCTTTCAACATCGGAATGATATAGTGAATACCCTTTTGCTCGGTCAGACGGCAAACCATTCCATAAAGCGGTACATCTTCAACCGGTAGGCCGACCTGTTGCTGTAAATCACGTTTACACGCTTTTTTACCTCGCACCAGGCTAACCTTATTGGCTTTAAAACTCTGCTTAATAAAGGGATCCGTTTCTGGGTTCCAGTCTTGATAGTCACAGCCGTTCACGATGCCGTAGAGATCAGCAGCACGGGCCTGAAAGTCGGCTTCCATTCCGTGCGAGCCTAAATGCGTGAGTAATTCAGAGGCATAATTCGGGCTGACGGCATTGACCTTGTCGGCATAAGCCACACCGGCTTTTAGCATGCTGACATGGGAAGGGTCGACTTCAGCATTGATATAACGACGCTGAATCAGCTCAGGGATCAAACTGTACTGATCGTAATTAAATACGCCTTTGAATACCGCATTATGGATTGTGATCACGCTTTTCGTCTGGGCAAAAAACGCATCATCGGCGTACCGAGTCCTGAGCAGGAAGGGAACCAGGCCAGTATGCCAATCATTACAATGAACAACATCCGGCTGAAAGCCCATCTTCTCACATAAATCTAACGATGCGGCACTGAAAAATGCAAACCTTTCACCGTTGTCAGAATATGCCTGGTTGTTTTCCGCATACAGTTCGGGGCGCGCAAAATACTGAGGCGCATCAACGCCGTAGACAGTCACCTTGCCACTCTCCAGCGCCTTCACCTGATAACTCACAGGTGCCGGCTGAGGAGCTACATATAACTCGGTATCAAGCAGTGTCTCTGCCTGCTCAGAATTTGCAACCTTCTGATACAGCGGCATGACAATACGAACATCATGCCCCATTTCTTTAAGCGCTGAAGGCAATGACTTGGCAACGTCAGCCAAACCACCGGTTTTGACCAAACCTTCGACTTCAGACGCCACAAATAAAATCTTGAGCGATTTTCCTGACATCGGTTTCTTTCTAGTAACCAACTTTTGCTCCTTTTGGTATCACGACAATTCCTTCGTCTGACACATGGTACTTCTTCTTATCTTCTTCAAGATTCTCACCGATAATCGTACCAGGTGCGATATGAACATTCTTATCGATAATAGCACGGCGAATCGAACAGCCTGCACCGATCTTTACATCACCCAAAATGACTGACTCACTGATGGTGGTGCCATGATCAACATTGGTACGGAAGCCCAATACTGACTTATAAACTTTAGCGCCACGAATATAGCTACCAGCCGATATCATACAGTTATTGGTATCAACCTTGTGCTCATCACTATCAAGCACTGTTGCGGGCGGGAGTGGCGGATAGAAGGTGTGCAGCTGCCACTGACGGTTATATAGAGAAAACGGTGCATCTTCTGACAACAAATCCATATGTGCCTGCCAGTAAGACTCGATGGTACCAACATCGCGCCAGTATCCTGTACTCTTCTCTCCCGGGATCACATTGGTCGTAAAGTCATAGACAAATACTTTACCCAGCGGAAACAGTTTAGGAATAATATCTTTGCCGAAGTCATGGCTTGACTGTTCGTTGACTGCGTCTTCCTCGAGCTCTTTACTCAGTACGCCAGTTTCAAAAATATAGTTCCCCATGGAGACTAACGCATGATCAGGATCACCCGGAATCGACTTCGGATTCTCAGGCTTTTCCTCAAAACCGACCATGCAGCCATTGGCATCCACTTCTATCACCCCGAAAGCACTGGCTTCACTCAACGGCATACGTAGGGCCGATACCGTTAGATCCGCTTTCTTCTCCAGGTGGTAGTCAAGCATCTGCTTAACATCCATTTTGTAAATATGGTCGCTACCGAAAATACAAACTTGATCCGGCTCTTCGAGTTCAACAAAACGCAGATTCTGGTAAATAGCATCTGCCGTGCCATCATACCAGCGCTTACCCATCCGCATCTGTGCAGGGATCGGGTCAATAAACCGGCCCGTAATACCTGAAACATTCCAGCCTTTCTTCATATGTACGTAGAGTGACTGAGATTTAAACTGAGTCAGTACATAAATCTTCATCAGATCAGCATTAAGGAAATTATTTAATGCGAAATCTATCAGGCGGTAACTACCTCCAAATGGCACTGCAGGCTTTGTACGCGTATCCGTCAACGGACGCAGACGCGACCCTTCTCCACCTGCCAAAATCATTCCTAAAACACCAGCCATAGTGTACCTCCTTGTTAGTAAGCAATCATGCTCATATATATCACATTTCCATGCTTATTGAGAATGCTTTTGCAGTGAATCTTGATTGATACATTACAAAAGTAAAAATTTATTACAACGTTCACACTTATTGGTATGACAACTACTCCTTTCACTCCGACAGTGACTGTCTCGTCCTCTTATTTATTGGTGGGAAATATCAATAACGAGATTTTATATAATTGTCATAATTCACGGAGCGCCCGAATTTGCTAGCTAAACGGCTCTACTCCCCCTGTCTCCTACCTCTTTGGGAGGTAGATAGCTGAATACTTTTTCAAATACAGCCAGTAGACTTTCTGTAGATTGTTAATGGAAGCACAAAACATGACGACGAGCTTTTCAACTCACCTATCGCCAAAGGCAACCAATGTTATTCTCCATGCCTTTGACTGGCCTTACAGCCGTATAGCTGAAAATGCCGAAGCCATTGCCAAATCAGGCTTCAAAGCGGTACTAGTATCGCCACCGATGAAGTCCAAAATAACGAACAAAGGCACTCAATGGTGGCAACGATACCAACCACAGGACTACCGGGTTATTGACAACCAACTCGGCAATACTGCTGATTTCGAGCAGATGACAACAACCTTAAAACAACACGACTTGCTGGTTTATGCCGATATTGTATTCAACCACATGGCCAACGAGTCCGATCTTCGCACTGATCTTGACTACCCTAACGCGGGCATATTGCAAGACTATGACGAGAAAGAAGAATATTTTGAATCGATAAGGTTATTTGGCGATTTATCTCAACCGCTTTTCACCGAAAGTGACTTTGTTCAGGCATTTCCGATCGAAAACTGGAAAGATCCATGGCAAGTACAGAACGGCCGTATTAGCAGCGGGCATGAAGATCCCGGGTTACCGACGCTCAAATGCAATAATAATGTAGTAAAAATACAACAGTCCTACCTAAAAGCGTTAAAGCTATTAGGTATAAGTGGATTTCGTATTGACGCGGCCAAACATTTGACCCTTGAGCACATTCAACAGGTTTGGGACGAAAAGATCAGTGAAGGCACCCACATTTTCGGAGAGATCATTACCGACGGTGGCGCAACGAAAGAAGAATATGAGCTATTTCTCAAGCCATACCTAAAAGACACCCGGCTTGGCGCGTATGACTTCCCGTTATTTCATTCTCTTTTCAACGTGTTTGAAAAAGGAGAACCGATCACGGATCTAGCCAATCCATACTCTGTCGGTCAGGCGCTTGCTAATGATCGAGCTATTACCTTCGCAACGACCCACGACATTCCCAACAATGACGTGTTCCTCAACCAAGTCATGACCGAGCACAACGAGCGACTGGCCTATTGTTACGTGCTGGGCCGTGACGGTGGCGTACCACTGATCTACTCGGACTTGGATACCAGCGGTATTCTGTCGGATAACGGAAAACCAAGATGGCTCGATACCTGGCAGGATCCTATGATGCAAAACATGATCCGGTTCCATAACCTTACCCATGGCGAACCGATGCACAGCTTCGATCATAGTGACGATCTGCTGATGTTCCAACGCGGGGATACCGGTATCGTGGTGATCAACAACGGTAGCAAGGAGAACACTATTTCGCTTCCGGCAGGTAACTATATGGACTTGCTCGATATGGACGGCACATTAATTGAAACCGCTGAAGTAGTGACATCCGGGAAGGCGTGTCCAGACAATAATAACAACGATACGTGTTATCAGATAAGGCTTCCCGCTAAATCCTGCGCAATGTTAGTCAGAACCTAGCAGAAAAACAGCAGACAGTTGGATAGGTTAAAGGTTGATAGCCGAGTGCTATCAGCCTAATCAATATCAGTAATCTTGCCCGTATAAAGGTCGATTTCAAGTTCTACCTTGCGGCCTTCTTTGTCTCGCGCTTCAACTTCAATTTCGTTCTCTTCGCGCTCCACCTTAATCTTCCTGAAATCATGGTAGCCTTGGTTTTGGAGCATTCTCATCGCCTTGGGGACGGTCAACGCACTGGAGGTTGTCTCTTCAACCGGATCAGCCATTGCCGGTACCGCTGCAAGCAGGCTGCCAAGGCACACCCAAGACGCAAAGACACTTAATACTTTCATACTACTTCCCACAAAAAAGTATGTGATAGGTCATCATACCAGAGCAATCACACTATCAATGATCACAAGCGCTAAATGATTGTGAGCCAAGTCACGTTATATGCCATATAACACATGAATTCACTCTAAGGGTAATTGCGAACACCACACGATATTCCGCTCACAAATAAAGGGGGGCGCAATATATTATTGCAAACCAACCCTCGCCTACCGGCAAGGCCAATGAGAAAGATAGTATAAACTTAATCGTAAACCATTATTGCACCTTGCACATTTCAACCTTAGATGATAATAATTATCAATTCGATCACTGCAAGGGGTTGGTTCACTACATGGAAAAAAAAGCACGGCTCTATAGCCTATTTTTCAAAGCAGAAGAGCGATTTCTTAATCACCCTGTCATACCTGGTTTCGAGCCTGATATCATTATCGAGTTTGTCCAGTCAGGGCTTAATCTCGCCTCCTATTACTGTCGCCACTCGCCTAACTATAACCCTTTGCTTCAAGAACTCTTTTTACGCCGAGTATTCTTTCATCTCACAGACGCCATTGCGCATAGAGGGCATTCGCGAATTTTCCGCCGCATCTGCCTTGATCATCTGCATTGCCCTTTATTGGCGTTGAAGAAACATTACGGCCAGTCAGACGAAGGGAAGCGCCAGCTTCATTCTCTGCAACGTAACCTCTTGCAATTACACCACACCTCCGGATTCTAAGGATATCTATCATGAACTCCCGTTATCGCATCGAGAAAGACAGCATGGGCGATGTTCACGTCCCGCAAGATGCCCTCTATCAGGCTCAGACCCAGCGAGCTGTCGACAACTTTCCGATCAGCGGCATTACCATGCCCAAGCAGTTCATTCAGGCACTGGCTTTTGTCAAGCAAGCAGCGGCACGCAGCAATTTAGAGCTCAAGTTACTCGAGCATAATATTGCCCACGCCATTATTGATAGCTGCCAGGAAATCATTGACGGCCAACATTTGGAGCAGTTTCCTATCGATGTCTTCCAGACAGGTTCAGGAACCAGCTCAAACATGAATGCCAATGAAGTGATAGCCACTCTGGCCAGCCAGAAAAGTGGTAAAACGGTCAGCCCCAACGACCATGTCAACATGGGGCAAAGCAGTAATGACGTCATCCCGACCACTATTCAGGTCAGTGCCGCCCTTACCTGCCACTTCCAGCTATTTCCTGCACTGCAGCACCTGATTGACACTATTGATAGCAAAACGGAATCTGTTGGCCACGTGGTAAAAACAGGCCGTACCCACTTGATGGATGCTATGCCAGTCACACTCGGCCAGGAACTGCAGGGCTGGAAGATACAACTTGAAAAAGCGCAGTTGGGCATCACACATGCGCTGGAAAATGTGACAGCACTGGCCCAGGGTGGCACCGCGGTAGGTACCGGGATCAATGCCGAGCCAGAATTCGCGGCTATTTTTGCCAATAATATCTCTGTCTCGACAGAAATCAATTTCTCCTGCAGCGATAACTTTTTCTATAACCTGGGCAGCCAGGATGCCATTGTCGCCTTATCTGGCCAGCTCAAGACAGCTGCGGTGGCCGTCATGAAAATATCCAATGACTTACGTTGGATGAACTCAGGCCCGCTTGCCGGTCTGGGCGAAATAGAATTAGAAGCTCTTCAACCGGGCTCCTCTATCATGCCGGGTAAAGTGAACCCTGTGATCCCCGAGGCAGCGGCTATGGTTGCAGCTCAGGTTATCGGCAATGACACCACAATCACCGTTGGTGGACAATCAGGTAATTTCCAGCTCAATGTAATGCTGCCTGTGATCGCGCTTAACCTCATACAGAGTATTGAGCTACTTGCCAATGCATCCACGCTGCTGGCAGATAAAGCCATCGGTAGCTTCACCGTCCGGGAAGATAACTTGCAGTTGGCTCTGGCAAAGAACCCGATATTGGTGACAGCGCTCAATCCGGTAATTGGCTATCTGAAAGCCGCAGAAATAGCCAAGAAAGCCTACAAAGAACAAAGGCCGATTATCGATGTCGCGGAAGAGGAAACAGATCTCAGCCGTTCAGAGCTTGAGTCGCTCCTCAACCCGAAAAAACTCACCGAAGGTGGCGTTGCTCACTAGGCTTAACCAATAATGATTCTCTCATTTTCTGCTGACAACAACGGAAAATGAGAGGGCTTCGACAGCAGCATAAAGAATAGGCAATCGGCTCTATCAAATAGACTCGAAAAGACAAGGAAGTTCGCTCACCAGCACAGGGCGGCCAATGTAATAACCTTGCATATAATCGACCCCCAACTCCCTAACCGTATTGAAGTCGTTCTGGCTTTCGATCCCTTCCGTCAATACTTTGGCATTGAGTTCATGTGCCAGGTTAATAACAGCCTGAAGTTCTTCCGGCTTACCATCTATGTAGTCCGTCAACAAGCTGCGGTCGACCTTAATAATGTCCGGGTTAACTTTCCTGACACGGCTTTCCGATGAAGCATCGACACCATAATCATCTATCGCAATACGGAAACCGTAATCCTGCATATCCTGAAGCGAACTCACCAGCAGCCGGTCATTGGCACAGGTATGCTCGAGGATTTCAAAATAAATCCTGTCATTCGACAAACCCAGCTCCTTGACTCTAGAAATAAGCGAGTTATACCCATATTGCTGACTACCGGCATCTAACGCTGCAATGGGCGTCATATTCAAAAACAATGCGCCGTCAGAGACAAAACGCACAAAATTTCGTAAGTGTATAACCCGGGCCAAACGATCAAGGTTTATCCGATCACTGGAAGGCATAAAACCTGTACTAAAGAAAGGCTCTGTCTGTAACTGCAGTCCATCCTGACCATAAATTCTAAGCAGCGCTTCATAACCAAACAGCGCACCAGACGCTGAGACTATTGGCTGGAAAGCACTTTTCATCGTGTTTCCCTTATAGTAAGCACTGCAACTCCCGACCTCCGATTGAGTCAGGTGCTGTTCGAGCTCATCCCTTGTTCTTAATATTCTCGCCACTGACTATCCATAGTTGCCGATGTGATATAAACAAACATAATTCTTCCCGCATACTTTCATAGCAACCGTACAATATCTTAGGAAGCAACTCACATAATTCCTTTGGACTATACAGATTTTTCAGATCTACATTCGTTTCACTAATGAGACAGTATTTGATTTTCAGTCAGTTATGACGAGTAACACTATGTCTGACAACCGTCTGCCTTCAAAAATACATAGGAATGAAAGGGTACTGTCATAATCCCTCACTATGCTCTGCGCTTATACAAAAAGACAGATGAAAAGATGAAAGGAAGAGCAGTTTGACACACACGAACCAGGCTATTAGCAGCAAGCCTTATCTGGCTGTATTTGATCTTGATGAAACGCTTATTGCTGCTGACTCTGCTTGCCTATGGAGTGAATTTATCGCTGAAAAAGAGCTGGCATCAGATACACACCTGGCAGAAGAACGCGAATTAATGTCAGCTTATGCCAACGGGACGATGGACATGGATAGGTACATGCAGGCGACCCTGAAACCTATTATCGGCATGGACAGCAAAACGCTGACTCAACTGGTGGCAGAGTTCATCGAGAGGAAAATCAAACCGGCATTTTATGCCGATGCTATTTCTCGCATTCAATGGCACAAACAACGCGGCGATATAGTCTTGGTGATTTCGGCAACAGGTGAACACCTGGTAAAACCTATTGCTAAGTTGCTCGGTGCCGATGATGTCATTGCGATAAACCTCGAACAGATTAACGGCATCATCACCGGCAGAACAACCGGAACACTCAGTTATCAACAAGGAAAGGTGACAAGAATGAAAGCATGGATAGACGATCACGACATCCAGTTCAAAGGAAGCTATGGCTATAGCGACTCAATCAATGATTTGCCGATGCTTGATGCCGTCGACCGCCCGTTTGCCGTCAATCCAGACCCTGCTTTGGCACTACATGCACAAATGCAGGATTGGACGATAATGGACTGGCGCCACGAGAACAACATTTTGCGGTAAGGCTGTACCTCCAGCAAGCATAGGCCTTTTCTAATACGGAAAGGCTTTAAGCTTTGATAATCTCAACTCCGGCTTCTGACAACTCTGCCAAAATAGCCTCATTAGCATCTTTGCTGGTCACCAGAGCCGACAGTTTATCGAACGAAGCAATAAAGTGAGTACCCACTTTATCCAGCTTACTGGCATCGGCTAACCCAACCACAGTCTCAGATTGCGCTATCATGACTTTCAATGTCTGAGCTTCTTCCAGATTATTGATCATTAATCCCGAACTGGTATGCAATGCAAACACGCCAAGGAAGCATAGATCGAAATGAATTTCCTGCAACATTGCGTTAGTTGCAGCGCCGACAGACATAATCGCAGGCTTAAATACTCGCCCGCCGACTAAGATAAGCTCGATATTTTCATATGAGATAAGCTGACTGGCAATGAGCGGACTGGGGGTCACCACCGTAAACGGAAAATGCGTCGGCAAATTCTGGGCAATGTGCAAACACGTTGAACCGGAGTCAATCAGTACAGTTTGCCCCGGCTGAATGAATGACAGTGCCTTAAGGGCTATGGCCTGTTTCGCCGGCTCAACTTCATCCTTTCGGTCGCGATAGTCGACCAGATCGTGCTGGCAAGGCAAAGCACCACCATGTACCCGCCGCAACAGCCCTTGCTGGGACAGACTGTTCAGATCACGCCTTACTGTATCTTCAGACACGCCCAAGTGATGACTCAGCTCCGTGGCATATACCCTGCCCTGCGCCCGCAGCATCTCTAATATTCTATGTTGCCTTTCTTGTAATAACACTTTGCCGTTCTCTGCATGTTTTTACGTGATTTTACTGTATTCAAGCGGAATTACCAGTTGCAAACCTGCAAGTTACTGCGCTAACATGCGTGAAATAAAGTTATTTTGCATGATTTTGCATTTTTGAGAGGTTCTATGGTCGATGTTAAGGCAATCTTATTCGATTTAGACGGTACGCTTGTTGATTCAACCTCTTGTGTTGAAGCCGTTTGGGAGGAGTGGGCTACAAGGCACGATGTCGATAAAGACAGACTGCTGGCAGAAGTACATGGTTGCCGGGCCTTGGAAGTTATCCCAAAGTTCAAACCAGAGCTGAATGTCCTGGAGGAAAATGACAAGCTGCTCAAGCAAGAAATCGAGCACGCATCCGAAGTAACACTTATCCCGGGCGCTGATTCTCTATTACATTCCCTCAAAAATTTGCCATGGGGAATCGTTACCATGAGCTCAAGAGAACTGGCACGTGCCAAACTGGAAGCCACTGGGCTGCCGATGCCTGATGTACTTATTACTGCAGACGATATTACCCACGGCAAACCTAACCCCGAATCGTACCTGTTGGGAGCCGAGAAGCTGAAAGTCGAGCCATCTCAATGTTTGGTGTTTGAAGATGCTATTTCAGGGATAAAAAGTGCAAACAGCGCCGGAATGCAGGTAATTCAAATAGTATTTTCTGGTCATAGCGACATTCAAACCGATATTCTAAGCCATATCGAAGACATGACGTCTGTTTCAGTTACTGCAACAGATAAATACCTGACTATTCGCGTATAAGTTACTCATAATATTCAAGTATACAAAGAGCAGCTCTAGTGCAATTCCCCCTGCCTGAGCTGCTCGCCTTCCCACTGTTTCGGCTCCCTCAAAATAGTTCATTCAAATAATTTGATGTTGTTGTTCAACTTGCGTGACTTATGTTTCACAAATTAATAACTAAAATATAGCTATTCAAGTTTGGAACAGATTGATTTGCCGTAATGAAAAATGCACCGAAACCTTATGACTGGCTATCTATTACTATTCACTGGCTCTCTGCCGTTGTGATCATCGGCTTATTTGCCGTTGGGCTGTGGATGGTTGATTTGAACTACTATTCTCAATGGTATAAACCGGTTCCGCACTGGCATAAATCAGCCGGTCTATGTCTAGCTTTTGTCACCCTTTTCCGCCTTGTTTGGAAAACCCTCAAAGGCCACCCGGCCATTGAAGGTGCCCGTTGGGAGCAAATGGGAGCAAAAATGGCTCATTGGGTTATCTATGTCATGCTATTCGGGCTTTTTATTTCGGGCTATCTGATTTCCACTGCCGACGGGCGAGCCATTGAAGTGTTCAACTGGTTCTCGGTTCCAGCGGCAGGTGAACTGTTTCCTAACCAGGCAGATATTGCTGGCGAGGTTCACTACTACCTTGCATTCGGCCTGATCGGGCTGGCTGCGCTGCACGCACTTGCTGCTTTAAAGCATCACTATATCAACAAAGACAATACGTTAAAAAAAATGTTGGGAGTAAAGTAAACATGAAAAAGCAACTACTGGCTCTGGGTCTACTGACTGCGTTATCTATTCCGTCTATTGCTTCTGCAGCAGACTACATGATTGACACCAAGGGAGCACACGCTTCCATCAACCTCAAAATCAAGCATCTCGGCTATAGCTGGATCAAGGGACGTTTTAATACTTTCGACGGTACTTTCAGCTACGATCCAATGAATATCTCGGCATCCAAAGTAAGCGTGAATGTAGATACCACCAGCTTTGATACCAACCACGCAGAGCGTGACAAGCACGTACGCAGCGAAGATTTTCTGGACGTGAAAAAATACTCAACGGCAACATTTACCAGTAACAAGGTCGAACCAAAAGGCAACGGCGAAATGACTATCACTGGTGATCTGACCCTTCACGGCCAGACCAAGCCGATTGCCATTGATGCCGTGTTTGTCGGTGAAGGCGAAGATCCGTGGGGAGGCTACCGCGCAGGCTTTACCGGTACAACCCGCATTGAGCTCAAAGACTTCGGTATTCAGGTAATGGGTGAATCAAGCTACGCCGATCTTGAGCTACATGTCGAAGGTATTCGTCAGTAACATCCATCAGTAACAACACACTGTCCTTTCCTTTTAATCCGGCATTTTGCCGGATTTTTTTATCTGCGTGTACAATACTGATAATCAAAAATAGTTACCTATAGTAACAGATTGAAATATACCCTCTGAGCTAGGATGATAGGCCCAAGCTCAAGGGAATATCGATAACAAAGTTATCGCGTTAAAGAGAAGGTAAAGAAAATGACACCACAAGAAAAAGAACTGATTCAAAATGTTGCCAATAAACTGAAGCAAAGCCCGGACAAAACCAAGGATGCTGACGCTGAGAAACTGATTGGCGATGAAATCGGTTCCCAGCAGGATGCCATCTACAAGCTGACTCAAGCCGTGCTGGTACAGGAAATGGCGCTCAAGGAGATGAAACAGAAGAACGAATACCTTGAGAAGTGTGTCGAGCACCACAAGTCAGAATCAAACCGAGGTGCTTTCAGCAAAATGATGGGCGGCAACCGCCCGGCACCTCAACCACCTAGGCCTGCACATCAACCAAGCGCATTCGGCAGCTTCATGCAAACAGCCGCAAGCGTCGCGGTTGGTATGGTGGCCGGTAATATGATCAGCAATGCCCTATTCGGCAATGATGAACCAGCTGCGGACGAGATGGCCGCTGCGGATGCTGCACCAGATGCCGCGATGGATGAAGGCCTGGCATCTGCTGAAGAAAGTACTGGCGGCTTCCTGGATGACTCATCTGGCTTTGCCTCTGACTATACCGAGACCAGTGGTGGCTTTGGTAATGCCGGATTCGGTGACGCTGGTTTCGGAGAGAGTGGCTTCGGTGAAGGCGGGTTTGGTGATGCTGGATTTGATGACAGCTTTGCCAATGCACCGTCGGATGATGGCGGTTTTGGCGGCGGTGACAGCTTCTTCGGCGGCGGTGATGACTTCGGTTTTGGTGACGACGACGTCTAAGACTGAATATTATTCATAGACTAGAAGCTCAACAGCTCACATTTTAGCTGTTGCGTTTCTTATTATAGAAGATGCAGCTACTTCTCCTCTTCTCCATTTTCATTGGCATGCTGGTGCTCGTTCGCCAGCTTGAGGTTTTTGCTGCATCCAAGTTAGCGCAGTACGGTAAATACCGTTTGCGCTACCTTACTGCCTTTATCGGCACCCCGGTTCACGAGCTCAGCCACGCCTTGCTATGCGTGCTTGCCCGGCACAAGATCCATGAGATCAAGCTGCTGCAATTAAACGGCAGTAGTCAACTTGGTTATGTCCATCACAGCTTTAATCCCAAAAGCCTTTACCAGCAATGCGGACGGTTCTTCATTGGCATTGCCCCCGTCTTCGGCGGCCTGCTAACCATGGCTATCATGTCGAAAATCATCTACCCGCATTACGGCTTTGGACAGTTGGTTGGAGCCAACCAGAACAAACTGCTAGCTATCAGCAGTGTTTCTGGCTACCTGGATGTTTTTGCGCAGAACATAGGACACGCTCTGGCGCTCTTTACCGAGCTTTTCAATCAGGGAAAACTGAAATTTATTGTATGGTTTTTCGCGATGGCGTCCATTACGAGCCATATTTGTCCTTCTGCCTCAGACATGAAGGGGGCGGCAATCGGCGCCCTGTTCCTATCGGCCCTGCTCGCTTTTCTCTTCTTCGTTGTAAATATTAATCTCTATAGTATCGCCTTAACAACTATCAGTCTGCTGCTGGGTATCCTGATGCTGTTTTTCCTGGTGCTTATCATCTATTTCCTACTGATTATCGTTATTGCCAGGTTGCTGCCTTAATACCAGCGCTTCATCTTTTTCATTTCTTTTTGCGTAATTTTCTCTGGATTTCCGTCCCTCGTTATTTGCTCTGCCGATATGGATACTAAGCGCATTCCCAAACAATGAGATAGACAACATGAGCATTCAAGACACACTACATTCAGAGCGCATCCGCAACCAATTAAAGAACAACATGATTGGTGTTTTCCTTAACTTTATCCTGCCCGGCCTTGGCCACTGCTATGCCGGCAAGGTGATGTTCGGCCTTATCTTCATGCTGATTTCTGTGGTATGTATTTTCACCGCATTTCTCATTGTACCCGGCATTATTTATCTTGGTATCTGGATCTGGACCATGGTGGCTGTCAACCGCCTGATCAAGAACAACAACGAGCAAATCCTCAGCAAGGAGCTGGCAGCGCTTAACCCGGAAGAAGGCACAAAGCCCCTTGCTAATACAGCCGAAAACACCACAGTAAACGAAGCCAACTAACTGCTCCCTCCCCCAAGGATTTAAGGCAAAATATTAACCTTGCCTTAAATCCCTACTTACTTTCTACGCTTGCACTATACGGGTTTTCAATGCGCCCTTTTATTCCTCGCCACTTTCACCAAGCGATAACAAGAAATACAGCTGGAACCGATTTTATTGTCAGCGATATTCACGGCCAGTACCGGCAACTTTACCGCGAACTAACGCGCTGTCAGTTCCGTCCCGACAGAGACAGGCTGTTTAGTACCGGGGACTTGATCTCCCGCGGCCCGCAGAGCCCGCACTGCCTGGAGCTGCTTTTACAACCGTGGTTTTGTCCCGTACTGGGCAACCACGAACAACTATTCCTGTTAGGATTTTCCAATCAGACGTTCTGGGACAAGCTTATCGATAACGGAAGCAGCTGGTTAAAGGCTTTCCTCCACCAGCCGCAAATGCTGCTTCGCTGGCAGACCCTGATTTCACTCCGGATGCCACTGGCATTAACTCTGTCATTTGCTCATCAGCAAATTGGCATTAGCCATGCCACTGCCCCAAGGGACTGGCACGAGGTTGTAAAAGGCCAACTGAGTACTGAAGAAGTGTGGCGAATGTTATGGAATCGAAGCGATATCGACACTGTGGGCAAAACATCTATACGCAATATTAACCTGACACTGCATGGACATAACCCAAGCTGCAAACCGGTCTACCGTCAGAACCAGTGCTGGCTAATGAGTGACGATGGTAACCAGAGCCTGGTGGTCAAACCGATCAAATACTATACAGAACACCAGAACCAGTCTGAATTTACGTAAAAAAGCAGGATTTCTCTGTAAAGTCACTTTATTATCAGTTGGTTAATGATTCCAATGAGTATAGAGCCGAACATGGTCAAACCGTCAATCACTCGCCTGACAGAAAGAGACGATGCCACCCAGCTACTCGAAGGGTGGCGTTCTCGAGATAAGAAAGCCGAACAGCTCTTTTTTGCCGCTGCCTACGAGGATATCAAGGCCATTGTCAGACGGCTGCGGGAAAAAAACGATCCGAGCAAAACTATATTGTGCGATGCATCGGTTACCGAGCTTAGCCATGAGGCCATTCTGAAGCTCAACCGCTGGCGCAATGACGAAACCCCCTTTACTCATCGCAAAGAGTTTATCGAATATGTTCGCCGCTCGGTGTGGCATTTGTTGTTCGCCGATCCCGACGAGATGGCCAAGCGCCAGGAGTGCAAACTGGCCTACCTGTCACAGCTTAACGATACGCAGAATGATAGCATCACGCCCGATATGTCACAAAGTCACGACCTGCACAAGGCATTGCTGGAACTCAGAAATCGCTATCCCGAGCAAGCCGAGGTCTTTGAGTATAAGCATTTTGCTGCCGTCACCAATAAAGAAATCGCCACCTTGCTCAAGGTCAGCGAAAGAACCGTCAACAACCGCTTGCAGTTTGCCACGCACTTTTTGAAAAAAAGCCTGACCTAAATGGAAATATCCGATCTCTACGCCGAACTTCTTGATCTAACTCCCGATGAGCAGCAACTGCGTCTGGCAGCCCTGAGCAAAGATTACCCAGATGAAGTCGCCGATCTTGCCGACATGCTCGCACTGTCGCTTACCGGCATTACCCTACTGGGTGAAAATATAATTGCCAGTGAAGTAGGCACGCCTAATCCGCTAGCCTCGCTCATTGGTCAAAAGGTCATGGGGTTTACCCTTTCCGAAGTACTGTCGGAAGGCGGTGCCACCGGGATGGTTTTTCTCGCCCGGCAAACAGTCGAATCGCCCACCGGTAATGAACAAGCCCAGCACTATGCAGCCGTGAAGGTTCTGCGCCAGAATATTCTTACCGCCAGCGAGACCGACAAACTGTTTTTTCGTGAAAGCAGTAACCTTATGGCGGCAAAGCACCCGAAGATTTGTCAGCTCTTTGGCGTCGATAAAATAGACAGCCATGACTGCATCGTGACCGAGTACATTGACGGCAAAATGCTGCATCAGCATCTCGATATGAAAAGGCTTACACGCACCGAACGCCTGATGCTGTTCAGGCAAGTGCTTGAAGGAATGGCTTTCGCCCACAGCCGGGGGCTCTACCATGGCGATATTAAGCCGCAGAACATTTTGGTTGATGGCCGCGGTCAGATAAAAATCATCGATTTGGGTTTTAGCCGCCAGTTCGACGATAATCATGCCATCAGCCCGGACAATGCCGCCCATTATATCAACGCATTCTCTCGACACTGGAGTGCACCTGAGCAGCAGTCCCAGGTGTGGTATAAAGCGCGATCGGATATCTATTCGCTGGGTGTTCTTTTGTTCTACATGCTCAGCCTGAGATGGCCGGATATCAACGGTTTCGATACCGACTTTTCTGCCACTAATGCCCTCTGCACCTTCTCAGATATTGATCCTGAGCTCGCTGCTATCATCAGTAAGGCTACGCAGCCAGAGGCTATAGAGCGCTATCGCGATGCCGATGAGCTACTCGAAGAAATCGACGCCTATCTGGCAGGGCGGCCCGTTAATGCCTATTCAAGCAAAAGTAGCTATCGGTTAAGAAAGGCCATCCAGCGTCAGCCTTTCTTATCCTCCAGCCTACTGGCACTAATATTGTCAGTTGTCGGAGGGACGGCTATTGTCACTCACCAATACATCACGTTACTCAATGAGCAGCGGTCGAACCGCCAGGTTATCAATCAGATAAGTAACACCTTAGCTTTCACCCGCCCGGCACTGACCGATACGATAAAAGCGCCATCGATCAACGATTTATTCACATACGCCGCTCAGCAATGGCACCATAGCCAACAAAACCTGACCCCGGATGCGCGTTACCATACGGGGATCATTTACGCCAACGGCCTGATTGCCCTAAGACAATATCAAGTTGCCATCGAGCTGCTCTCTGCACTCAAGGAGCAAGCTGAACAGACTCATGAGCCGACCGAGCGCAGCCATTACATTACAACCTTGCTTATCCGGGCTCAGCGCCTATCCGAGCAACTCAACCCGGCCTGTAACCCGGATTACCAATCACCGGATTTTTCACCCTTATCATGCCCGAGCAACCAGTTGGCTCAGCCATACTTTGCCCGGTTTGACAGCCAAGGCACATTTTCCTTGGCTGAGTTAGGATTGCTCGCTGAGATCCTCAAAGTTCCACAGCAGACCGACGATGACATTTATCTGTCACGATATAAATATCTATCGCAGTCCTTGGCTCAGCAGGTGACATCTCAGGCTGCTGAGTGGAAACAGCTCCCGCTTGCCCAGAAGAAAGGAATCTATGATCTGCTAACCGGACTGGACTCCCGCTCTGCAATGCTCCTCATGGGATCACGTTTCACATGGCTGACAGATAAGCAAAAAGAGGCGCTTGTACAGGAACCAGCAAACTGGATATCTGACGATCTCACTGCCAGTGAAAAATACCAGATCCTCGATCTTGCCAGTATGGTTTCCTACAGCCTTGGTAATAACGACTTTGGCCAAAAATACGACGAACAAAAACAGGCTCAGCGTAAGCAGTCGCTACCGCTCAACGAGCTTCACTTGTCATTTCAACCGGTGATGGGAATAACCTGGGAGAGTTACAATGAGAGCCAGCACCAGTTATATGAGTCGGTCAAAGAACTGATCAACGGCTTCCGCGAATCGAATGCCCATACCCATAGTGCCTTTGACAATCTGGTAAATGCCTATTTGTTAATTGGCGATCTCAAGGGTGCTAAAGCGAGCTCGCAGCTATTATCGTCATCTTATATGTACTCCAGCAACGCCAATATCAATGCGTACGGAACTGCCCCTTCAGACATGACACTTGCAATCTGGTACCGAGACTGGAGTGCGTTCCGTCAGGCCTACAAGCGTTATAGCGGGATCAGGAAAATTTATCGCAAACAATACCCGGATCAAGGACTGGAGCCAGAGCGCTATTTTGATCTGTTTGCGGCTATTCTTAATGGCGGCGCTGCTAAGCAAGATATTGAAAGCCTGAGACAAAGCTATTTGCCCTACACAGACAAACTAGCAGCTGATGTGTATATCCACTACGCAAGACTGCTCACAGGTGAAACTGAAGCGGCTATTGCTGGCTTTAAGGAATTAATGCAGGACAATCAGGATGATACCAGGTTGTTGTTCACCCATAACAACCTCCCGGCATGGGACGATGCAAGCGCGCTCTATGGCAGGCTGCTTATCCTTTCGGGACAAGAAAAACGTGGTATCCGCTACCTTACAAAGAAGCGTGAATTCAGCATTTTGAAGCACCCAGAATCATTGTATAACCTGCTGCCAAGCCTCTATCTGGCAGAAGCTTATGCAAAGCAAGGGAATCATAAGCAGCTAAAGGCAGAAGTGAGCAATATAGCCCCCTATATCGACCGGTTGGAATTTCGTGGTGATCTTAAGTCACTCGTTGATAAGGTCGTGAGGCCACACTCAGCTGAATAAAAAAAAGCCACTTATGCGGTGGCCTTCAGATAATTGTTTTAATCACTCATCGCGAGGTTAGGACTGGGATAACTCATCAAGCGGCAGCCAGTCGACCTCAACACCCGCCTGGATAAACATATCCTGGCTGACTTTGATTTTATCTCCCCAGCGAGAAAGAAAATCTTCCGTCTGCTCCGGGCAGTGCACCGCTGAAATACCGGTTTGAATAATTTTTGCTGCGCAGTTAGGGCAAGGGAAATGAGTTACCCAGATATCACTGCCCGCCAGATCACGCTTGGCAAACAAAATGGCATTCTCTTCAGCATGCAGGGTTTTTAGCAGCTTCATCTCACGATCATCGGTGTCGGCACTGTCCGAGATACCGTGCGGATAACCATTGAATCCAACCGAGACGATTCGGTTACCGTGAGTGATCACCGCACCCACCTGTGTCGAAGGATCTTTACTCCAAGAACCGACCAACTCGGCCATTTGAAAAAAGCGCACAGCCCATTTAGAAATCATGTTCTTTACCTAATTTTGTCGATTTCAGTTATTTTGCAAAACTTACCCGCTCACCTCAAGACCCAAATAGAACATAATTGATAACAAATATTCATTCGAGTCATTTATATACCCAATAACCCCACCTTCAGGTAATAACATTAATTTTATTAAGCAAGAAAATGAACTACTCCGATCACTTGTCAAATTAAACATAGCAATTTGAGAAGACATTAATTCGACAACATCTATCGATAATTTCACCTTGAACTTACGAACAAAGAGAATTCGAGATGAAAAAAACGTATCTGGTTTGCTGTATGGCACTCATTAGCGGACATACAATGGCTGAATTAGGCGAACCTGGCTTCTCAGGGGAAGTTTCTGCGCTTGTGGGATTTGGTTCAACAGAATCCAATTTCAATACAGACAGTGATAAAACAATCAGCAATGTCGAAGACTCAGGTAAGTCAGAATCTGAGGTATTGGCAGCGCCTCTCGGCCAGCTTCGCTATACATTCGGTCAACTGGACCACCATCAAGTTTTCATCGGGACATCACGAGAGGATATCGCAGTTGGTGATTTTGCACTGGAAGCCGGTTACCGGTATGGGCTGACAGAAGAGTCTTCCATTGCTGTCTCATTCCTGCCGACTATTATGGGCGGTGAAACATGGGAAGATCCGTATCTGACAGGTACCAATCGCCAGACAACTGATATTTCAGGCAACGCTTACCGCTTTCAATATGACAGCATCATGGACTCTCCATTTTCGTTGGATTTGGCCTATTACACAAAAGATATCGATACTGAGCGATCGGGCTCCCAGTACACCAGCGAGCAACAGAAACAACTGAACCGAAACGGTAACGGGTTTTACTCAAAAGCATCCTATAAGTACATGATTAACAACTCATCGCTTCTTCAGCCAGCACTTATTTATAAGACGTTCTCGGCAGATGGTGATGCAATGTCAAATAAAAGCTACGGCGTTGAGCTGTCTTACATAAAGTTTGTCAATCGACATGCTTTTTCTATCTCTGGTAAATATCTCAATACAACTTTTGATGCCATCAACCCTATATTTGATATCGAGCAGAAAAATTCCGAGTACAGCTTCTTCGCCGGATATGAATACGACGAGTTTATGGGGTGGGATGACTGGGCACTCAATGCTATCGCCGGCTATGACATAAAATCTTCAAACATCAACTTTTACGATGAAACCGAATATCTGCTTGGTGTCGGCGTGACCTATAAATTCTAATGATTTTGTGGTCCCCCTAGCTATCATCTTAGCTAACAAGCTCCGATTGCTGTAAAGCCCACACCTAATGTGGGCTATGAACTAATCTTTTCACCATACGGCTTTGCGACTTAGGGGCTGGGTAGGTGCATATATACCTGAAATTAAAGCAAGAGTATTTTATCTTTCCTATCAGAATATCGACGGAAACTATACTGTTTTGATAACTATGTTTTAATTTGAAATATTTCAGATACACGGATATAGCCATTCGCCAGCATCCATTGAAAGCGCACTAGTCGTGGACAGTAGGTATTGAGTGAATATTCATGCACTCACAAAATAAACACCTATAATTACTGTTGATCACAACAGGAAAGAGAGTAAAGGTGTTCATATGAAATGGTTAATTTCAACATCAGTCGCTTTATTTTTGTTATCACCACATGCAATAGCGGCACAGTCAACTGAGCCAAACCTTAAAGATATCCAGCAAGCGTGCAAACTAAAGCAAGTCACTCATCGCTGTGAAGTTGTTAACACTGAAAAAAATATCACTGGCATTTGTATTGATGCGCAATGGTATGGATTAATCTGCTCTGAACGTAAGAACTTAAGCAAATAGAAGTAAAAGTTAAGGCTATAAGTGTAGCCTTAACTTTTACTTCTAATAGAAAGCGCTTACTTAACCATTGCCACTATTCATTTAGAACTCAAGCACACCATTACATCTAACAAACTGATATTAATGAATTTAATGTCGCGATGCATTTCCAAACCCGAATACCCCGCGCAAGACTGTGAAAAAATCAGTCTTGCGCTTTTTTAATGACTATTTATTTAATCAATAATCAGAGTCTGAATAGATCGCGCTGGCATTTTTACATAACAGCCTCGCTCAAGGTTATTCAACGCATAAACTACGTCACGATCAAGACGATTCATTATTACAACAACTTTTTCGCCGTTCGGATTCAGAAACGCTGTTGCTTCGAGATCATCACTGGTAGTCGCTATGGCTACACGATACGCACCACGCTTTATAAACTTTGAAAAATGACCAAAATAATAATATGACGGGTTATAAATAACCTCATCCTTCAGAGTATCTCCAATAACAGGTGCACTACATAGGTTGTTCACATGATTGGGGCCGCCTGTTTCATCGAGAAATAGGTTCCAATCGCACCAAGCACTGGTATTGTGATTCAAGTCGTTGATCATAGAATGAGCATAGCGCTCTCCTACCTGCCACTCGCCGATATGCGGACCAAATTCCTGACAGCCTTCGGTGAACCATATTTTTTTATCTGGATAAATATCGTTCACTAACTTAAGGTTGTCATAATTATCCCCCATATACCAATGGATACCTATACCGTAAACGTACTTAGAAGCGTCAGCATCATCGAACATTTTCTGTGCTCTATCATAAGCTTCAGCGCGGTTGTGATCCCAACACACTATTTTGATATGGCCGAGTCCTTCTTGCTCAAGGGTAGGACCAAGATAATCACGAACAAAATCCCGTTCTTCTTCAGCGGTATATACACATGAATCCCAAACCTGTGTTGCCGCGGGTTCATTCTGAACAGTAATCGCGCTGACAGTCACACCTTCATCTTCCATCGCTTTTATATATTTGCAGTAATACAAAGCCCAGGACTGGCGATACTCAGGCTTCAGCTGCCCGCCATTATTCATTTCACCATTAGTCTTCATCCATGCAGGTGGACTCCATGGCGAAGAGAAAATGGTGATCTCTTCCTCAGATAGCGCCTTCGCCCAATGGATCATAGGGATAATTTGTTGCTTATCACGCTCAAGAGTAAACTCATTGAGTTCGGGATCTTCTGTCTCGCAACATGCCCAATTACCAAGGGAAAAGTCACAACTATTGATATGAGTTCGACAGAAGTTGTACCCAATCCCCTTTTCCGGATGAAAATACGCTTCCATCATCTTTCTCTGGTTCGTGGAGCTCATGCGATTTAGTACATTCGCAGCCGACTCGGTAAAAGCGCCGCCGAAGCCCTCCCATTCCTGGAAAGTCTTTCTATCATCCAAATAAACGACAAACAGCTCGCCAGCATCGGTATACGTGATATTCCCATCCTGCTGATATCCTTTGCGCAGATCATCCACCGGTACCTCGGATAACCTAAAGTCCGAATCTTTTGCTGTTAGGTATAATTTCATGATAGCTCCATGTTGCTTTTATATTATTACGTGCCTTAAGAGCACCTACTCCGAAATATTTGTTTCTGTTACACCTTAAATCTTGTTACGAGCTGATTTTGCTCCTGGGCAAGTTCATCCAGCTCCCTGCTTCCCGCTGAGACCAACTCCATTGACTGATAATTGGCATCCGCTATGTGGCTAATATCTTCAAGGCTTCTGGCTATAGAGTGAGTCGTTGTGCTTTGCTCTTCGGCAGCTTGAGCTATGTGACTGCTCATCTTACTAATTTCAATGATAATTGCCTGAATTTCCTCCATAGCAGAATTAGCATCGGAAGACTGCGTTATGCTCTTGTGCATCTCGCTGACACAGCCTTGAATAACCGTGGATGCGTGCCCGGAGCTCTGTTGCAAGTTCTGGATCATACTTTCTATTTCTGACGTTGAATCCGTCGTTTTTTTGGCAAGTACCCGGACTTCATCAGCTACGACAGCAAAACCACGCCCCTGCTCCCCTGCCCGTGCAGCTTCGATAGCAGCATTTAGCGCCAGTAAATTAGTTTGATCGGCAATATTACGTATAACATCTAAAATCGAACCAATATCGCTGCTCATTTCCCGAACTTTTGAAACGACAGCGACAGACTCGTCGAGCCGTTCGGACAGTTGGTGTATCGTCGAAATGTTGCTGGCCATTACGCCCCTGCCTGTTTGGGCAGCCATTTCAACGTCTCGCACTCTTTCTGTAGAGCACTGTGCACTGCCAGCAACATCTTTGACCGACTGCTCCATTTCTGTCATTGCTGCCGCAACTGCAGCGGTTTGCTGGCGCTGTTCATTTAACCGAACTTTGGATTCCGTTGTGGTTTCCTGGTTTTTAGTTGCAACCTGTCTTAGGTTGCCCAATGCTGCACTTAGCTGGCGTAGAATATCCTGAAGATTTGAAGCTAGCGTATTAATATGTGAACTAAGCTGATTAAACTCAATAAAGCTATTGTCGTGTACTCTTTGTGTCATATCACCATCAGTCAGTGCTTCAAGCGTTTTTAACATCACGACTAATGGTTTACGGACATTATTTGCCAACAACCAACCAAGTATAATCGCAAATACAGTGACAAATATGCCCATTAAACTAGCTTGGGTATAACCGTTACTATAACTCTCATTCGCATTTTTTATCGCACTTCCCATTAAGCGTTCAGCTTCATTACGAAATGTGTCTAAAATAGCCATGGCCTGATCGATTTCATCAGTGAGCACGGAGATATTGGTATATAAACGAGTAGTCGCTTCGACATAGGAGAAGTGTTGATCCAGCACCCCTCCTTTATTTCCGATATCACGGGTAAACTGTTCAACGGATTGATCAAATTTACTCTCTAATGATGGTAACTGAGCAACTAGGCCTTTATAAGCATAATTTAAGCGTGTGACACTGCGTTTATTATCTTTCAGAGCCTTTGAAATAATATCGACATTGTCACTGGCCAGAGCATCAGAAGTAATTTGTTCGGTCTGTTTAAGCTTAATAAAGTAGCTTTTGGCCATCAGCTTAACCGCCACATTATCCTGATTGCTAATGTACTCCCTCATCCCAACCCGTAACTCTGTTTGCAGCTGTTGGAAACGTCGAGCAGCTTTGTTCCGCTCTTCATCCGCAATCAACTGAGAACGGTAGTTGCCCATTGCTACATAGGCTTCAGAAAAGTAGCGTTCCTTCAGAGCTGCCAACAAGGCGACTTGTTCTGCAAGTGTCGAATTACCCTCAGAAACATCAGATAATTGCCCTAGAACGATATCAAAACTGTCATGGGCCAACCTGTACTTTTCAGCATATGCTTGCATTTTCTCTGTATTATTACTGACCAAGAAGTCTTTAAATAGTTTATCCGCAGCTAATAGCCTGACACTGGTTTGGTTAACCAGCGAAACTAGAGGAAATACATCTGACGTTACCGATTCTAACTGATCATGGATTCGTTTAGTTCCAGTCAACATCAATACAACTGTCGAGACAAGTAAAAGCACCATTAAAGCAAACCCGGCATACATCCGCTTAATTACCGAGGTTTGTCGTTTCTTTCTCATATTTGTTTTATTTCCGTGAGGCACTACCAGCCAAGTAACCCCAAGCAAAAGATAATTAAAGCATTACTATCTTATGCTTGGGAAAAATAACGATGGATTAGATGATAATGTGGAAGGCAACACGCACCTTCCATACCGGTGTTACTTAACTAGCCGGACATTTTTTATACTAAAGTGTACCCCGGCCTGAGATGCTCCCCAGTCTGGTAAAATGGCCAATGGTTTATTCACTTTTTCAATATCTAACGTACCTGTATTTAAATCAGAAACAGGAACCGAGACATGATGCCATTGCCCAGTCACATAGTGAGGCAATGAGTAATCTTCACCACTTGTATCGCCTGATTCCATTTTAATCACCAGGCCAGGACTTGGAGTTTCACCCACATTAGCTGGTGCCCCATAGGAGTGAATGAACAAATCAAACTCAAGCGCACCTGAATCACTATAATTGACAAGATTCTGAGCATCACCTTCGAGAATCACAATTCCCTTATATATCTCAGGACTTGTTGCATCATAGACAGCTTCAACGGTGTGTTCAGTATCACCATCCGCCGGGCTAGTAACGGTTACATGGCTATTTATACCTGCCCAAGTATCTGTTCGTGTCTGCCATGTTGTGACAGTTGGTTGCCAAACACCCCAGACATCTGCATCCGCATCGTCTAACGGCGTTAATGGCGGCTCAGCCAGGGCTGCACAATTCACCTCTTCATCAGCCGCATCCAGACTACGAGGAACAAAGCGGATTTCACCAAGATCAAACTGCATAGTACCGTCAGTCGTCAGCAGAAATGGTGTATTGAGCATCGAAAACTCCATTCCTTCCTCAGCAAAGCAACTGAGCGCAAACTTCATTGTTGTCCACTCAGTAGAGACTGCCGGCAACACGTCATTGATCTTAATATCACCAAGACATGGCCACTCACAGTGCATCGCTAGCGTGACATCAGCAGCCGCTGGCTGAATCATTCTGATATCAAACTGAAGTGTTGCATCAGCATTGGCATAAGCGTTCTTATCAACCGCCTTCTCATCTTGTGTCTGTAGGTAAACCTGAGCCACATCACTACCATCAAACGTAATGTTGATAGCATCCTGCTGGTGCTTATAGTTGATTGGTGTGGTTGTTATTGAGCCAGTTGTAGTAACAGAACCATTTGAAACCTCAATGCCTGCCCAGCTGCTTGCTGGACCACCAATTTTTGCAGCAAACTCACCGGCAGACTGAGCTCCGTATATTTCCAGGTTAGATGTAGCAACTCCATTATCTGGCGCTCCCTGACCACAACCGTAGTCACGAGCATCTAGTGGTAAGTTGTTTAAGTCGAACTCGGAACTCTCCGATGAGCTATAAGAAAGACCGGCACCATAAGGGAACAAAGGTTTATGCTCACCGACAATATCCTGCTCGGTTGCCGGAATCACATAATCGGTGATGTTAGGCGCAACACGGTTTATGGTTGTCGAGCATTTTTTCATCGGCCACGAGTAAGAAAGACGGCCCGTAAAATCTTTACCGTCTTTGCTGAACAAGACATCGGTAATGCCACCAGCTTCAGTACCCGGTAACCAGGCTGCGACAAAAGCATCGGAGTTATTAATCTCCTCGTTGACATATAGCGGGCGCCCTGAATAGAACACCGTAACGACTTTCAGACCTGCCGCTTTTAGCTCTTTGATTTTATCCAAGTCCACCTGATATGAATTTTTGAGAGAAGCGAATTCCAGCGTCTGGTTAGATTTAATATCCCCGAACATTTCGGCGTATGGATCTTCTCCAATGACGACGACTGCGACAGTATTCTCCGTTACCTCGCCGATATCGGTAATGATATTTTCAGCACCAACTACGTCTCCCAATGCCATCTGCATGGTTGTTGCACCTGGAAAATCATTTTCAATGGTATTTTCATTGCCCTGCCATGTCAGCGACCAACCGCCGGTCTGTTTCTGAATGTCATTAACGGCACTACCGGCTATAAGGATTTTCTGCCCGTTGGAAAGCGGCAGTATGTTACCTTCATTTTTTAATAGCACTAAAGACTGGCTAACCGCTTCCCGCGCCAGCGCTCGGTGTGCTGCAGAACCCAGCAATTCTTGCTGGCCAGCCAACTCACGCTCAGACGGCATAGGTTTTTCCCAAAGGTTCGCACGTAGCTTTACGCGCAAGATCCGACTGACCGCATCATCGATACGTACCATTGGTATCGTGCCGTCATTAACCTGGGCAATGACATTATTGTAAAACGCCTTCCAGTCACTATTGGCGGTAACCATGAACACATCGTTACCGGCATTGACTGCTGCCGGGCAGTTAGAGGCAGTACAACCATTGATTTCACCCTGGCCATTCCAGTCGGTAACAACAATACCGTCGAAACCCATTGTGTTTTTTAATACATCAGTGATCAGGTACTTGCTGCCGTGAATTTTCTTGTTGTATTCGCCGCTTCCTGTCAGATCATAATTCGCATCATTGTGCCAAGAGTTGAATGAGGACATCACCACCTGAGCACCGGCATCCAAACCGGCGAAGTAGCCTGTCGCATGGATATTTCTCAAGTAATCTTCACTATAATGATTTTCGCCACGGTCAGCACCATCCAACGTGCCTCCGTCACCCACCCAGTGTTTGACGTTTGAAATAACATTGCGCTCGCCAGCCAAGCCCTCAGAACCGCCTTGAATACCTTCAACCATCCGGCTTGCATACTGGTAGATTATTTCCGGATCTTCCGAATAACCTTCATACACTCGTCCCCACCGGTAATCTCGCGGCGCTGCAACGGTTGGCGCAAATGTCCAATCCAAACCAGTTGCTGCAATTTCCTCCGCCGTTACCTTACCAATCTCATAAATCAGATCCGGGTTATTTGCTGCGCCCAGCCCGATATTATGAGGAAAAACCGTCGCTTTAAATACATTATTGTGGCCATGGACGGCATCAGTTGCCCACATAAAAGGAATTCTAAAACCACGACCAGAATAAGCATCCTCCAGCGCCAGCCAATATTTATCCGACTCTTTGGCCCAGTCTTCCGCTGTAGAATATTTATTCTCATTTGGCCATGCACCGCCGCCATTGAGCAATGAGCCTAACTTATACTGTTTTGCTTCTTCTGGCGTTACCTCAAGAAGATTGGGCTGGATCATCTGCCCAACTTTCTCTTCAAGTGTCATTTGCGACAGTATTTCAATAATCTTACTTTCAATTGCTGCTTTTTTTTCTACAGCACTGTTAATTACTGGCCATTCTGAAAAATATGGAACCTTTGACTGAATTAACGCATTTCCATTAACGTCAGCATCATCTGAACTATTACAACCCGACAAAACCGCCAATGCGATTAAGCATGGCAGTATTTTTTTATTATTATTCATTATCTAGCCTTAAGGTTTTTTATAAGAGAATACGAGTAAGAGCAGCCTTCTTATCGGCTGCTCTAATACCTTGAGAATTAAGTCAGAATTACCACCATGCTTCCCACATTGCGCCTACGGCAACTGTGTCACGCGTCGTATCACCAGAACTCAATGAACCATCACCGGCCACCTTGTTATCCGCTTCCCCGACTGTTGCGTAGAAACGAAGCATCGGACGATCCCAGGAGTTCATACCAATTGCGATGTTTTGAGAAAGAGTTACTTTCCATGCTGAGTTTTCATCAGCATTATCATAATCAACCAAAGAATAGCCAGCTTCTAGCCATGTAGAGTGGGTATCATCCCATGAGTGCATTGGACGGATGATGGCACTGTAGTTAGTACGGTCATCAGCCGCATCACTTGCACCATCATTGTTGTGGTAGGCCACCAGGTAGTCCATCGATGAACGTTCACCAAGAGAAACGCCACCTTCAAAACTTGCATAGAGTGTATTTAGATCATCGGTTTTATTGAAAACAGAATTATCTGAATTATCGGTATAGCGAAGGCTAAGTTTGTTGCCATTAAAGTTGAAAATAGTGCCGAGCTGGTAAGCATTGTCTAGTTCAGCTTCATCAGATGATTCATCAGACAGTCCATAGTTAGCGTAAATATCAAGAGTTACACTTTCTGCCAGACGGATATCATGCAACCTTGTGGTAAGTGCATAGTCACCATTATCACCAGTACCAGTGAAATTATCACCATCAGTTTGCGCTACGAAGCCCACATCAAACTTTACACTACCCAGCTCAAGGTTCTTAATACCCGCACCCTGTCCATCGTGAGTCATGAAGAAGTAATCATTCAGCCCCTGTTGCGGGCGCTGATGAAAATCTCGCCCCGCCCAAATATAGGCATTAGGTTGTGACGGAATAACATTGGAGACGCCGGCATAAAACTTTTTCAAAAAGACGTCAGCATTACCCACACTATCTGTAAACTCATCACCACCAGCGGTTTGTGACTCTATCGAACCTGGCATTTTCCACCAGTTCTCCATCATCACGACGACATCCCATTTAGTCCCATTACTACCCTCAAAGCCTTTTGAGAACTGGAACTCCCCCCCATTGCTTTCATTCCCGAGACGACCCGCAGCGTTACCAGCAAGCTGCCCGTCAGCAAAGACATAGTCATTTCCGTCATTTTCGTAGTGGAACCCATAGCGTGCGTAGCCTGTGAATGCAAAATCGTCTGATTCAGCATTAGCAAGATGAGAAACCGATAACGTCGATGTTGCTAATAGGCATGCAAGTGTAAGGTTTGATAATTTCATTCTAACTCCAAGAATTGTTATTTCTATTTCCATAAAAAACGAGAAAGAAAGCGCTTTCTCCAAAGGGTAAAAAAATAGTTACTTATCATGAAAAACAGGCTATCTCAGCAACAAAGACCATCAAACAACAGCCAATTGCTTATAAAACACACTACCGAGCACCTTTAAGCCAGAGTATATGAATAAATATCCCGCAATAAAGTGATCAAAATCACCAAAGCAAGCGCTTTCACGAGATCAAACTCACACCACAAGCAAAAAAACACAACTATCACAGAGTGAGACAAACATCACACACAAGAACACTTACATCTAAGTTGTTGATTTATAGGCTATAAATAAAAACCGACTAGCAACTCAAATGACTACAGAAATAAAGCCGAATAAACCGTACCCGTCTCCTTCCAAACACTCCTTTCTCAAACATTTCAATCATTCATGAACATCAGAGAGTAAAGTAATATAAATACCTAACAGTAAAAGCTGGCAAGAAAACCTACTTTTATGCGAACCAATTACGAAAACCTGAAAAGCACTTACTCAATAACTGGCATTGATTTAACAAAAGAAGCGACTAAAGCCATAAACCTCTTAGTAACCAGTGAACTAAAGACACGCTAGGTCGTACATTTATCTGCAGTTTCATAATACAACTCACACCATAATCCTATATAATCAATAGCTTAAAAAAGGCATCACCAACAGGGATACAATGTATACCCCAAGAGTTAAATCTCATTTTCAATTAGCCGCTCTAGCCAGCTAGAAAGCGCTTGCTTAAAATTGTTATGTAGCTCAAAATTACTAAACGATATTCTATTTTCTCGGTGATGCCGAAGGTAGAATACTGCACATGCCACCCCGACTCAGTGGTTCTGAGTCAGTCATCAAAATGATTTGTTCCATTCGTTGTAAGGAAGTTTCGTTGATCACAATAAAAGAAGTCTCTGAACTTGCACAAGTTTCTCAGTCAACAGTTTCCAGAGCCTTAAATGGACACCCAACAGTCAAAGAATCCAACAGAGCGAAGGTTTTTGCGGCCATTGAACAGCTTGGCTATAAACCAAATGCGTTTGCTCAGGCATTAGCTTCAAGCCGATCAAATAGTGTAGGTATGCTCGTCGGCTCTTTGGATGGCCCATTCTACGGTCCACTCATGCACATGGCTGAAGACACTGTTCGCCAAAAAAACCTTCATTTAATAGTTACCAGTGGCCAGGAGTCCCATGACAAAGAAGCCGACTCCATTCAGTTCCTGCAGTCTCGTCAAGTTGACGGCCTGATTATTCATTCTGACCAATTATCAGATGATGAACTAATCAAAGTCGCTAAACAAACGCCTTCAACGATTATCTTGAACCGCTATATACCTGAGTTATCAGACAAGTGCATCTGTATCGATAACGAGCTTGGCGGCTATCTTGCCACCAAGCATTTACTGGAAAGCGGACATACCAAAGTGGCCAGTATTACCGGGCAAATGAGCAAAATCGACAGCCGAGACCGATTGCAAGGGTATAGAAATGCGCTGGCCGAATTTGGCATCGAATATAATGCCAATCTGATTGTAGAGGGACGCTTCGACCATAGCGGAAACCATGAAGCAGTTAGACGACTTCTCGACCGTGACAGCGACATTACTGCCATTTTCTGCCAGAACGATAATATTGCATTAGCTGTCTATGATGTTTGTAGTGAAAGAGGCATCACTGTCGGCAAGGATCTCTCAATCGTCGGTTTTGACAATGATACTTACAGCCAACACATTCGTCCTAAGCTCACAACAGTTAACTTCCCTGTTCTCGAAATGGGCGTCGAAGCGGCAAAAGGCGTGCTCGCGCTATTAAATAACGACGCCTATCAACTAAAAACCAAGCTTACCCCCGAACTGATCTGCCGGGACTCAGTTTGCAAGCAAGATTAATCGCGAATGGGGCCTCCTCCCCATTCGTTTAACTCTATTTGCTTACGCTAACACCCAGGCAATACGACCGATATCGAACTCGCTCGGCCCTTCACAATGCAGACTGAATGGCCGACGATGGCCTACTTTGCTCTTTTGACCATTCAGTAAATCGCGACCGTATAGCTTCACCGTTTTCCACTGTCCCAAAGGTGACATCTGCCATTTTTCAAGCGACAGCAGAGAAGAATCAGCAGCAACAATTGATATCGAGCCATCACTTAAGATATCTCGTACACAGATATCAAGCTCCAGATAGTCATTCTCTGAAACACAGATTTCATCATCGCCTTCCAGTTCAAGCGAAATAGTCAGTGACTGCTCCCGCTCAACCCGAACTCGCCGTGCATCCTGTTGATGCTTATAGTTTACCGGAGTAATTGAAGCACCATCAAAAGCCATTCCGGAGTTTGATGAAACTTCTTTCTCTTGCTTTAGCATCGAGCCATAAACTAATAGCCGGCATTCTGTATCCGCATCAACGCCAAACAGGGAAACCACCGAGTCATCCTTATCCAACTTAGAGTCGGCGCTATCTAAGAGCAGCTTATTGTCAGCTAAACCTGGGATCAAATCCCCCTGGGGAGCGCAATAGGACAGCCCATAGCCATAAGCAAATAACGGCGCATGCTCCCCATGTTTATCCTGCTCATAATCTGGCAGAGCTATCCCCGGACGATCTCGGTTAATAGCCTTAGAATATTTCTTATTAGGCCAACTAAACGCTAACTTACCTGTAAAATCGTAGTTAACCTCTCCCGAGGTACGTCTAAGTAATACGTCAGATATCCCTACTGCTTCTGAACCTGGCAGCCAGGCTGCAACAAAAGCTTCTGAGTGGTTTATTTCATTGTTAACATAAAGCGGCCGCCCGGAATACAGTATCGTGACCACCTTATAGCCCAGTTGATTAAGCCGTATTACTAAATCACAATCTTGTTGATAAATACGATGAAGTGATGAAAACTCCAGAGATTGCCAATACTTTAAATCACCGGCCATTTCCGCATAAGGTGATTCACCAATTACCACAATTGCAACATCAATATCTGCTTCTTTCTCATCCGAACCATCACCGAACAGACTAATATTCCCACTACCGATTGTTGCTTCCAATGCCTGTTTAAATGTCGATGCGCCCGGAAAATCGGCTTTGGTCGTTTCAGTTCCCTGCCATGTCAGGCTCCAGCCACCGGTTTGTTTTTGAATATCATCAGCCGCACTGCCTGCAAGCAAAACTTTCTGTTTGCGGGACAACGGCAGAAGATTATTATTGTTTTTTAGCAATACCAGCGACTTACGAACAGCCTCACGGGCGATTTTCCGGTGCTCAGGCGCACCGAGTAAACTCTGGTTACCAGCAAGAGAACGGACCAACGGTGCTGGCTTTTCCCATAACCCTGCACGCATTTTTACCCTCAGGATCCGGCGGACAGCATCATCAATACGTGCTATCGATACCTCTCCGGCCTGTACGCCATCAATCAAATTATGATAGACCGCCTGCCAGTCCTCCCGCTCCGGTACCATCAAGATATCAATACCGGCATTGACGGCATAATTTGCATGGTCATGACGACAGCCGCACACTTCTGCATGCCCGCTCCAATCCGACACCACCAAGCCATCAAAACCCATTTTAGTCTTCAGGACATCAGTCAATAAATACTGGCTGCCATGAATTTTGTAATTGTAGTCACCACTATCCGCACACTTCCCTTCGCCATGATCGTAATTAACAGGGTTTTCCCAACTATTAAATGACGCCATTACTGTTTGCGCACCTGCATCAAGCGCACTGAAGTAACCGGGGCCGTGAATATTAATTAGTTCATTTTCCGAGTATCGGTTTACGCCTCGGTCAACGCCTTCCTCGGTGCCGCCGTCACCGATCCAGTGCTTGACCGTTGCCAGCACTTTGTGGTCAGTTTTTAATTCAGTGGCTGTACCCTGCAATCCCTCAACCATTTTTCCGGCATACTGCCATACAACCTCAGGATCTTCAGAGTAGCCTTCATATACTCTCCCCCAATTATAATGACGGGGGGTGGCGACTGTCGGAGCAAAAGTCCAATCCAACCCGGTCGCCGCGATTTCTGTTGCTGTAATCTGGCCAATTTTCCTTATAAGCTCTGGGTCACGGGCTGCCCCCAAACCAATATTGTGGGGAAATACCGTGGCCATAAAAACATTATTATGACCGTGTACGGCATCTGTCGCCCACATAAAAGGAATTCGAAACGTTCGCTTGCTAAACATCGCTTCAGTTGCCTGCCAATATCGGTCAGAAAGCGCAGCCCATTCAGAGCCGCTGGCATAGCGGTTATCCTGTGGCCACCCTCCTCCGCCATTAAGTACCGAGCCCAACTTATATCGGTGAATATCATCATCCGTCACTGCCCGGTGATCAGGCTGGATCATCTGGCCAACTTTTTCCTCCAGAGTCATCTGTCGCAGGATTTTCTCAATGTTAAGCTCTTGCTGTACGTCCTGTTTTACCTGCGAGGCCACTACTGGCCAATCATGATATAAAGGCGGTTTATTACACATAAAATCCTTCCAAAAAAAAAAGGCAGTTAAACTGCCTTTAAAATGAACTGACGACAATTAACCCCATAAACTTGATGCTAATTGCCCCAGCTTGTTGCGGACAGTGTTATCAATCATTATCTTTGGTGAATTAAAATCGCTGGTATCACTATTCTCTATAATAAGAACCTTGCCATCTGCACTCAGCGTGTGGGTGTGAAATACACCTCGCTTAATGTTGTAGGCCCTATTCGGCTCCATATTCCAGCAGGCAATATCAGCAATATTATTCTCTTTATCGACTTCTGCACAGAACAAAATGCACTTTCCAGACAGCAGGACAAAGACTTCATCAGTTTCGTTGTGACATTGAAAATTATCTATTTTGTCAGTCTCTAACTCATCAATATAATTCAGTATCGCAACCCGCCATGATTGAAAGTCAATCACCGGCGAGTAACCCGCTTCGTTATATTCTGACACTTCTAATAGATGATTAGTTGCCTTCACTTTATTTCCCACAACACTTAATCCAATAAAAGTGATAATGGGATAGACACAGTGATCTCTTTAATTTCACCGGTACGGGCAAATACTTCGCGGCTAATCTCATCACTCAGGCTCGTACCCGGTAGATGAAGAGTTTCGCTATGTTTCAGAACGATGCTGACCTGCCCTTCACCTTCTTCCTGAACCTTATAAACAACAGGAACCTGACAGTAAGTAAATGCCAATGACCTTTCTGGCAGGATCATTGTCTGATTCTCGCCATCAAGATTAATGAAGTCAAAACGGCCGCCAGCAGAGATGAACTCGGATTTTCGCAACAAAGACGGTTTAAACTGAATTACGCCCTCTTCAACACATACCCCCAGCTCGCCAAAGCGTGTCAGGATCTCTTCTTTCACCTGCCCCGTCATACCAGGCTGTTGGGCACCGGCATGTTTAGGGGTGTGCGAATAAGGATCCGTCGGGAAGGCACCATAGCTTTCCGGCGTTTTATTAAAACCAATCCCAGAACGCACTTTGTAATAATACTCGGCCAGCTTTTGGGTCACCTCTGAATCCGGATCATTTTCCCAGGAAACGAAGTAGTTTTCCTGGACTGCAAGCAGCAACTTGGAAACCATATGCCAGTAGATACAGCCCAAGCCTTCATAACCAAACATGGTTCCGGAGCGCCCTGTAAACGCCTGATGGTTGAAGACTTCTTCGTAGCAATCAATCACATCTTTGACCGACTCAGAGTCGGTATCCTTATAATCTGGCTCGATGTCACTCAATGCTGCCAAGAGGAATCCTGCATTTTCGAAGTCAGCATTAAAGTGGTAATCGCCATCAGCGTCAGGTTCAACCAACCGGTGGTCACCGTTATGGACCATATTTCTTAGCAGCGCATTACTGTATACGCGCGAAGCAGGAACCTTATTCTTATCGATAAACCAGCTCAACTCCCGGTCTGGATAAAGCATGAAGCTTTGCTGATCCTCGCGAAACATTTCACTGTCATAAAGATTATCCAGCAAATCCACAGCTTGGGCAGCTGTAAGCACCCCCGAACTCAATACTGCAACTTGCCCTTCAAGCATCGGATATAGCTCATTGACACTGGCGCTTTCAGACGAGTAGCTGATAATGTTATACGAATTAAACAACCCGTCCTGACGTCGGTTGGCCGCAATGCTTTCATCTATTACAGCCAAGCTGACATCAAGCAGCCCGTTGATAAGCTGACTGTCAACTTTCGTCTTTCCAGAGAAACCGCCATTGTTATAAACTGTTGCCCGATAATCACCCGAAGCACCTGCAAGCTTATTCAACAAAGCTTTGCGCGTCTGCCTGGTGATGCTCTTACGTTTTAGCTCTGTTCTTGCCTCTGTCAGTACTTGCGCCGTAGCAATAATCCAATCAACCAGTTCAGATGATAAATAAACTTCGATTGCTTTATCTTTCAATAAGCCTTGCACAAAGGCAACATAGCGGCGCATATAATAAAGCGTCACCATAGACAAACCGTTACCCACGATGGCATTGTTGGCATCATTCCATTCCGGACGTTGGGTATTAAGCCAAATACCACCATCAACTACCAGGTTACCCAACTTGGCCAGAAGAGGGACCATCAGCTTCTCGGTCAGGTTGACCAGATAAACATCACCGTCATCATTTAGCAGTAATCGGCCGTCACTCCCCAGCTCCTCAACCTTTTCATCAATAAGATCGTGTAGCTCCTGATTGAAATCGACCGTGTTTTTCGGATCGTCGAACAACGCATTTGCCTCTTTAATGACATAAGGCACATTGGCGTAGCTGAAAATGTTGCTGGTGAGTAGCGAGCTCAATTCCTCAGGCTGATATTTTTTGGATAGCTCCAAAAACTTCAGCAAATAAATAATCTGGTGATCCCCCCAGTAGCCGATGTTACTCCACGGGTCTTCTGGCTCCAGGATCTCCCAGTCGACTCCCTCTTTGGTAATTCGGTATGGATTATAACCATCGGCTGTCGAGGCATTAACGAACTTGGCAATAAATGACTTGATAAAGTTAGGATAACTAACAGCAAGAGCCTCCCAGTTCTGGAAAATATCACGCCAGTTACCCTGATATGACAACAAACGCTCGCCGTTCGTATCTTTTACTTTAATCTCGAAATGGTTCCATGGGCGACTCGGGTCACCGTGACGACGACCGAATGTCAGTGGTAGATACTCATAGCAAAGACGCACAAGCTGGTTATCATTTTGCTCTGTCGCCAAAGAAAGCAGCTCTTCGTATCCAATACGCTCTGGTAGCCCAGCAGTAAAATCGCTATTGCGAGTTGCTACCGTAATATTGGCGTTGGTCAGAGTCTTGATAAAATCTTTTTTATCAACCCAGTAGTTATCAACAACTACACCACCACGCATATTGTTAAATAATACGTTAGCGTAATGGTGAACCGATGTTTCTTCTTCTGCAGTCTTCTGCCAGGCATCACTGCCCGCCATCAGCATCAAGAGCTCTTTGTGGTTTTCTTTGACTGAGCGATTGATATCACTTGCGACGGCCTTAGCAGCCGCCAGGCTCTGTTTCAACTCGACAACATCGGTATGAGTCTGATCGATATCAGCAACGATCTGCCAGGTATTGTCTTCCCCGTTCTCAAGCTCACACTGCTTACAGATGAAATAGGCACCACGCAGGCCGCGGCGAAGTGTTTCTGTTTCTACTTGACTGCCGCGGCGGAAATCTCCAAGTTGCTCGCTGGATAACAAGATTGCCTCATAGTCACCCGCAATACTGAATACCGTTGATGCACGTAGTGATTCTGCAGGGTCGGCGCGATCGCTTAGTTTTGCATACATACTATAAGTGGCTAGGGCCGACTCAGGCAGCAACTCATTCCATTTATAGGCATCCACAAGTGCGCTGCGATCTTGCATTGCCGATAAAGGAGCGCCGGCAGGAAGGATATTCTGAATGCCATCAATAAGCTCCAGCTTTGCCGGCTGCGATGCAAGGTTGGTCAACGTTGATGTTCTGACAAAACCATATTTATCGCTGGTGCACCATTGGTATTTAAAGCTAAGCGATAAATCGGTATTCACTTCCTCGAAAACAATCTTATCACCCGCTGCATTTTTATATATATTTCGTTGGACTTGATAGCGGCCATCATGATGAACGTTAAACGGTTCCCATAATTTGACACCATCTTCGCGAGTTACCCTGATGAGGGTTTTACTCCCCGTGTTCTCGGCACTCTCATGAATATAATCCACTGACTTATAGGGGAACAATGCGTTTTCCGGTTTTACTCGTCCCGCAGTTAAACTGCCTGTAGACGAAATAAACAGCCAGTGGTTGCTTGCCGATACAACGCTGATAAAAAAAGGAGCCATGTGATCGGCATTTTCAATCACATAATACTTTTCGCCATCAAGAGTGACGAATTTACCAGCAACATCGCTGGATTGTTTATAAATCTTACTTGCCATGATATTTAACCGAAGCTTGTGAAAGCGCTTTCATTGTTGCGCAAATAAATGATTAACTATGACCCTATTAGGCGTGATGACACCGAATGTAATGATCAGCAGCAACTTGAGTAACGGAAGGCATCGTCTTTGTACAACGTTCGCTTGCCCGAGGACAGCGCGCTGCAAACGGACAGCCATAACTATCAGGTTTCCAAAGCGGAATTTCGCCCTTCTTGGCGCTCAACTCACGACGACCAGACTTTCCAGCTTCTGGTACTGCAGACAAAAGCAACTGGGTATACGGGTGCTGCGGAGTCTGGGTAACCTTATCGCTATTCCCCCACTCCACCATATGACCAACATACATCACCGCTGTTTTTTCAGCGAAATAACGGGCTGTCGCAATGTCATGGGTAATGTACATAAAGGAGATACCGTGCTTGTCTTTCAGATCTGACATCAAGTTCAGAATCCCGAGCCGAACAGACACATCAAGCATCGAAATCGGTTCATCGGCCAAAATGACTTCCGGTGAAACTGCAATCGCACGAGCAATTGCCACCCGCTGGCGTTGCCCGCCGCTAAGCTGATGCGGGTACTTTTCTGATGTTTCTACCGCCGGGTTCAGCCCTACCATTTCCAGCAGTTCATAAACCAGTTTCTGCACATCTTTCTTGCCTACTCGATTATGAATAAGCAGAGGTCGGGCGATATGATGATAGATATTATGTACGGGGTTAAGGGAACCAAACGGGTCCTGGAAAATCATCTGAACCTGACGGGCGTATTCAAGGCTACCATGCTCATCGGTATACTCATGTAACGGCTGGCCTTTGAAATAAATGTCACCGTCGGTTTGATCATAAATGCGTGTTAAGATACGGGCTCCCGTACTTTTACCTGATCCTGACTCACCTACAATCGCCAATGCTTCTCCTTTGCACAGTTCAAAAGAAACATCATTTACGGCCCGCATGTACTGATCTTTACCACTTCCGATCGGAAAATCTTTAACCATATTTCGTACAGAGAGTACGACTTCTTTATTCTCTATCGTATCCATCACTTAATTCCTTATAACCGGTGGCATGCAGCCTGGTGGCGTTCGTTTAGCTGCAGCAACTGAGGCTCCTGCTGCTTACACTTAGCAAAGCACTGGCTGCAACGCTCTTGAAAATTACAACCGACAGGGATTCGGAGCAGATCAACCGGATTACCCGGAATACCGTAAAGTCGCTCTTTAGGGCCATGGATAGTAGGGAACGAGGCAATCAAGCCTTGTGTATAAGGATGCGATGGTTTGCCAAATACCGTCTCTGCGTCACCAATTTCAATCATGTTACCTGCGTACATCACACCAATGCGGTCTGCGATCTCACCCATCAGACTCAAATCGTGGCTAATAAACAGAATTGAAAACCCAAACTTCTCCTTTAAGTCGTATAACTCATTGAGAATTTCCCGCTCAACCACAACATCAAGTGCTGTTGTCGGTTCATCCATAATGATCAGCTTAGGCTCAAGGGCCAGTGCTACAGCAATAACAACTCGCTGTCTCATTCCCCCGCTCAGCTGATGGGGAAAGCTCGCCATTCGATCACCATGAATACCAACAATCGCCAATAGCTCAACGGCTTTCTGATGGGCCTCATCGTACTTCACTTTTTTATGAGCAATAATCACATCCACCAGCTGCTCACCGATAGTGATGACCGGGTTTAAAGAGTTCATGGCGCTCTGGAACACAACTGAAACATCTTTCCAGCGGTAATCTCGTAGTTCCCGGTCCGACATTTTCAGCACATCACGCCCTTTATATAGGATCTCGCCTTCTGAAATGAGTGCGGGAGCCTTGTGCAAACGCGAGATAGCAAAGGCCAGAGTACTTTTACCGCAACCTGACTCACCGGCTATACCGAGTGTTTCACCGGGGGCGATACTTAGGCTGACATTGTTAACAGCGCGGGCTACTCCGTTAGGGGAAACATAATCGACACACAGATCATTAATCTCTAACAGCACATCTTTCATAACAAACCTCGGCGTTGATCAGCTTCTTTTTTCAGTTTTTTCCACAGCTTCATGTGTGGGCCCGTTTTAAGTTTTGGATTGCTCACCTGATCAATCGACATATTGACCAATGCCAACGCTCCCCCTGTTACCGCCAGAGCAGCGGCAGGCACAATCATTTCCCACCATGCGCCGGTATAAAGTGACGATGAAGTCTGTGCCCAATAAAGCATCGATCCCCAGCTCACTTCGGTAGCATCACCCAGGCCAAGAATACCCAAGCCTGCTTCAGATCCCATGGCATAAATGACCGTTCCCAGGAAGCCACCAAATACGATTGAGACAAGGTTTGGCAGAATTTCGACAAGAATAATCCTGATCTTTGATTCACCCATAACTTCTGCTGAAATTATGAATTCTTTATTTCTGATTGCCATGGTTTGCGACCGGATCACTCGCGCTCCCCAAGGCCAGGAGGTAACCCCAAGCAATATTGTTATCACAACAGAGCCGACCTGCCCCAGAAATGCAGCCAAGACAATAAGTAATGGGAGTTGAGGGAAAACCAGAAACACATTAGTGACAAAGTTTAGCCACTCATCGACTTTGCCTCCCATATACCCTGATGTCACACCAATTGCTACCGCTAATGTCATTGCGATAAGACCGGCTGAAAGGGCTACAGTCAGTGACTTACGCGCTCCATATAACACCTGACTATAGACATCGCGACCACTTCGGGTGGTACCCAGAACATGCTCGGCATTAGGGGCGACATGTGGACGTGCAACACGCTTGTTCGGATCATGGCTGGCCAGTACCGGGGCCATGAGGGCTCCAATCAATACTAGCGAAATCAGCAAACTACCAATAATTGCTGGAGGATTACCATGAAAAAAAGCGTGCAACGTAGAAGCAATGTTTTTGCAGCTCTTCAAAAATGAATTTGATTTCTGAACAGACATATTATTGTCCATCGATTCAATTAACTTGCTCATATTCAAACCTTATTTAGAAATCCGAGGGTCAAGCCAGACATAAAGAAGGTCTGCTACGAAGTTGGCAGTCAGTACCGCAGTTACCAGAATCAGCAAGATGGCCTGAATTAACGGGTAATCCCGGGCAATGATGCCTTTCAGAAGAATATTCCCCAATCCCTGATAGTTAAATACGACCTCGGTCATAATGGACCCAGCAAAGGAAAAACCGATGGCCATTGCAATGGCGGTTGCGACAGGAAGAATAGCGTTTCTTCCGGCATAGCGGTACATAACACGGAAGCTACTCAACCCCTTGGCTTCGGCCATTGTGACGTAGTCTTCACCAAGGACATTGATCATCGCGTTACGCATATTAAAGACCCAGGTCGCAATACCGACGACAATCATTGAGCCCATTGGCAACACAGCGTGTTTAGCTACACTGCCAATAAATTCCATGTTGAACCCCGGATCCAGAGCAGGATCGTAAGTATAGGCAAGCGGAAGCACTTCAAGCTGCAAACCAAAGAAGTAAAATAGCAATAGTGCCGTTACGATATAAGGAAAGTTGCTGATGAAGGCCAGTGTTGGCGGAACAATCTGGCCAAAAAGACCTTCACGACGATATGACGCATAGGTACCGATAGAAACCCCGATAATCAAGGCAACAATCAGAGAGCCCAATGCAAGAAACATTGTCCATGGCAGAGCCTGACCAATGACCTCAGTAACGCTCACAGGGAACATTAATACTGAGGGCCCGAGATCCAATGTAAATACACTTTTTATATAAGCAATATATTGTTCAAATACAGAGCCATCCACAAAACCGTACATCTCTCGAACTGCATCCATCTGAGCTGGATCCATACGGCCTTGAGCGGCAGCAAATAAGGCGTCGACCGGGTCTCCTGGCATCAACCTTGGAAGTATAAAATTAAAAGAGATTGCTATAATGAAAGCAACAAAATAAAAACTGAGTCTGCGTAATAAAAAGCTCATAATAAGTCCCAGAATTTAAAGAGCCATAAACTGGCTCTTTAAATTGATTTGCAATTACTTAAGGTGAAGATTATTGAGAATTAATACTCGCTTACCGCCATCATACCAAACAGGCTGAACATACGGATTCTCTTCACTCGGCCAGCCTGCAATTTTCGAACTGTTATACTGGAACCATGTTGGATTAGAGAATAGCGGAATAAACGGCAGATTTTCGGCAGTAAAAACCTGAAGCTCATCGAGGATCTTCTTCTGCTCAGCCGGAACCTTTGTCTTACCGAAACTATCGATCAGGTTATCAATGTCTGGAGAATTCACCCCATGTCCTGCGTGCCAGGTTTTACCGATACGGGATGTCGAGAAGTACTCCTGATAAGCAAGAATCGGGTTCGTCGCAACCATCGACCAGTTAATTGACATCTTGTATTCACTATCCTTTAAGGACTTGTCATATACAGCCCAGTCAACTGTCTTAACATTCGCTTTAATACCGATTTCTTCATAGTACTCAGTGACCATCTGAACTACCTGAATCCAGTCGGTCCAACCATTCACAACCTCGATATCAAATTCAATGGTTTTGCCATCAGACATATCCCTGAAACCATCACCATTAAGATCTTTGTAGCCTGCGGCATCAAGCAACTGTTTCGCTTTGTCTGGATTGTATTGGGTTAGCGCCTTGTACTTGTCTGTAACGCCTTGGCTGATATGGGTACTATATAGCTCTCCGATACCACCGGCATTAAAGTTAGGTGTCGGATAACCGTACGCGGCTATGTCGACAATAGCTTCACGGTCTAGTGCCATGGACAGCGCTTTGCGAACTTTCAGGTCATCAAACGGCTTTTCTTTCGTATTCACATAAAGGTGAATCGCATCATTTGCAGGATACCAATAGTGGTTATTTTTAGGATCTGCGGCAACAAATGTATTATCAATATCAGCGATAAAGTTTGAGCCCCATTCAATCTCACCTTTCATTAATGCAGGTTGAATTTGAGAGTTATCGTTATAAGAACGATAAGTCAAACAATCGAGATATGGGCGATTCTCAATATAATAATGCGGGTTACGGCAAAGCTCCATTTGCTGTGACTTCACATATTTTATCGTGGTCATAGGACCACTACCGATAGGACTAGGGTTAGTAAACGTTGTTAGGTCTTCAACCTTACTCCATACTTTCTCTGGCACCACGTGATAGGCAGGTAGCGACCAGATAAATGTTGAGTCAGGCTTCTTGAGATCGAAGACAACTGTCGTCGCATCTTTGGCAGTTACACTTGTCAGGTTCCCACCACTCCAGATTCCCTTCTGGTCAAATGCAGGCGCATCTTTGGTCATATTAAAACTGAAAGCCACGTCTATGGCTGTCAAAGGGGAACCATCTGACCACTTAAGCCCATCGCGAAGCTTTACCGTAATACTCTTCAGGTCATCAGAATATTCAACTGACTCAGCTAAACGATACTCCGTTTTACCTGTCATGTTGTTAAATACTAACAAGGGTTCAAACATCACCCCATGAAGCAAGTCTTTGGTCGTATATGGGTTAAAGTTATCAACAAAACCCGTACCGATAATTGGCACTGTCAATGTTCCACCTTGCTTGATCTCGTCAGCAACTGCAGCATTTGCGCCTAACATCAAGCCGCATACTAAGGAAGCTAATACCTTTCTACTATGCATTACATAATCCTTCACATTTGGAAAATTCAAAACAGAAAGCGCTTTCTTTTCTGGTAGACAGTGTTTAATTGGGACATTCTTATAAAAACCATCACGGTAAATCACCCAAGAAAGCGCTTTCTTTGGTGGATACTATGTCAGTGAGGCATGGCGAACAACAGGATTAAGTTGAAAGCTATACCTCGATCACATTTACACTATAGATGAGGAATTTCCGTGCTAGGAGACTTTTTAAAGTGATTTTATAAAGTCATTGCTAATCAACAAGATAGCCTATAACCCAAAAAGGGCAGGGTGAGATCGCGAACGTTATTTGACCAATTCCATCTTATTTGACCTGCAGATCGAGTTGTGATCTTATACTCTCTTTTTCGAGAGTATCACAATGAGCATCGATGCCTTTTCTCTTCATTTTGGCGATCTAAAAGACCCTCGTCAGTCAGCGAAAATCAGTTATCCATTATTTGATGTTCTATTCCTGACTATTTGTGCAGCGATAGCCGGTGCAGAAGGATGGGAAGACATTGAGGATTTTGGAGAAATCCATCTTGACTGGTTTCAAGATAAGGGCTTATTCAAAGATGGTTTACCTGTTCACGATACCATTGCCAGGATCGTCTCGCGCCTTGACCCTACCGAGTTTCAGCAGTGTTTCATCAGCTGGATGGAAGCAGTATCAGCTCGCTCTGAAGGCGAACTGATCGCTATTGATGGCAAAGTCTTGCGTGGCTCCTATGATCGTGAATCCCGACAATCGACCATTCACATGGTCAGCGCATTCGGCACTACAAATGGTGTTGTTCTCGGCCAGCTAAAAACAGATGCTAAGTCGAACGAAATCACGGCTATCCCGGAGCTCATTAAGCTACTGGATATCAAAGGCTGTTTGGTATCTATTGATGCCATTGCATGCCAGAAAAATATCGCTTCAACCATCGTCGATAGCGGTGGTGATTATCTGCTTGCAGTTAAAGGTAACCAAGAGACACTGGCTAAATCCATTCAACAAGCACTGTTAGAAAGCGTAAAAGCTTCGAGCTTACGGAATAACGTCACTATCGAACAGGGCCATGGGCGTGTTGAAGTCCGTGAATATCATGTACTTCCTGCAGGTGAACTTATCCAACAGTTTCCAGACTGGAAAGGCTTAAAAAGTATCGGGGTTGCTATTGGTTATCGCATTGATAAAGCAGGTAAAGAATCACTCGATTATCGCTATTATATTTGTTCTGCAGAACTCGGTCTGGAACGTTTCGCAGCTGCTGTTCGTGGTCACTGGGGCATAGAAAACAGTCTACACTGGGTTCTGGATGCATCTATGAATGAAGACGCTTGCCAGATTTACCGTGGCAACGCGGCTGAGATCATGGCTTGTATGCGCCATATAGCTATAAACATGCTGCGTGCAGAAACGACTAGAAAAGCCAGCATCCGACGTAAACAGAAAATTGCAGCTATGAGTAGTGGCTATTTGGATAAGGTGCTGCTGGCTGGTTTCAAAGGGATGAGTAAAAAGTGAGCATTCATGCTCTCACCCTGCCAAAAAGGGTGATCATTATTCGCCTTTCATGGAAGAAGTTGATTACTCTTTAAAGGGAGCTATAGCGGCAAAACTCTTCAGATCATTCCATTGGTATTCAAAGCTATTTTTGCTCCATCCTAATTGAATTTAAATGCCAAGCCTGAATACAATTTGAAACTAACCTATAAGCATTTTTAATAAAAAGGAAGATAAGAACATCAATCACACCATCAATCTTTTTATTCACAAGTTCTCAAAACGCCAGGCTATACCAGCTCTTCAACGACATTTTCCCGGCTAAACCTGACGTAAATTAACGCGATAACAAGGAGTAATAACAACACGCTGTAGACCCAGCTACCAATCTCAGCATACAGTCCGGCTCCGATAAGCGGCCCGGCAATGAACCCCAGTGACATGGCGGCCTGAAGAGCGGCTGTCACCTGCCCCTGAAACTCTGCTGAAAACGCTAGGGAGGCTTTGCTGATAATGCCCGGATAAGCAAAACCAAAACCGACACCCAGCACAGCGAAGGCAACCATTACCCCAACCAGACCTTTGGCCAGGAAGAAGATAGCCAAAGCCACCAGTATCGAAGATAAACCTATCGTAATTAACTGGCTGCCACTGAACGTCCACTTCTGGATAACGACACCTTGGCAAATAACCGAGGTAATCGCACAAATCATGAAGGCAATACCGACCCACTGCGCCGTGGTTACAGCATCAAATGCGAGCAAATCCTGAAGCGAGAAGGCAATGGTTTGCTGAATTGCCGAGAATATCGCGTAAACAGTCACCATTAAGATAAAATATGACCGTATCTTAACGTCGGTAAAGCGGAGTTGCTCTATCGGGCCAGGCTGGCGTTGCTGCAGTGGTGTCCCGCAAATCTGACGAGCCGCAAACGGAAGCGGCAGCAGCATAATAAGCGCACTAAATACAATCGGAACCAGTATTCCTGCCGATACCATTGCACTCCCCGCGGCGGGGCCAATAATCATACCGAGACCAAACATCATCCCTATCATTGCCATTTTCGCAGGCCGCTCTTCGGCACTGGTATGGGAGATCAAATAGGTCTGTGCTGCTGGCATTATCGCAGCGGTAAAAAAAGCAAACAGGCATCGTGTTAATACCAACAACAAGAAAATCGTTATTACTGATATTTCTGAATCAATCGCCGCCCATAGCACATAGGCAAACGCCATGTTGAAAATGGCATAACCTGCCACCCCGAGCACTAATGATTGCTTACTGCCAGCCTTATCGACACGACGCCCCCAAAAAGGCGAGGAAATAAACGAAACAAACGCAGCCGCACTGATCACCAGTCCGGTTTGCAATTCTGTCATCATCAATTCGCGGGCCAATGCCGGAAAGATTGCAAAGACAATAGACTGCCCGGCACCGACCATTAATAAAAAGAAATATATAAAACCAAATTTATTACGCATATATCTAGCCTTAACTATGAGTTAATTTGTTTATGGCCTGACTGATCACATTGCTTCGCTGACTCATCAACCTTCCACCGGCACTAGTGTCTACAGGTTCAAGAGACGCAAATTTTGATAAGCGGTGCGTGAATAATATTTGGATAATTCATCATAGGCCTACTGAAGGCATTGCATACTAGCATCGCACCAACAACAAGACTCTACATGATAATGGTTTGCATTTACAGAATGAGTAATAGGAATACTTCGTGTTACTGGTTCTTTATTACATAAACGAGAACTTGTTCTCAAATATATAGTCTGAAGTTATCTTAATTCCGTCTGCAATTAACATTTTGTTAATTAATGATAATTCTATTTTTATTCACCATCCTGTATTACTTAGAGATTTTATTCTTGTTTCAGCATCTCTTTTTCGTAGCTTTTCGAAGAAAAAACCACTAATAAAGTTTTGTACTATTAAATACTGAAAAACTTTTTTAGGGATGATTATAATATGAGCCTTATCAATTAATAGCGATTCAACCTTTTCCTTTGCATTAGATGATATATTGATAAATCCAAGCTACCTCAAGATGCAGGATTCATCACTTCTGAGCTGTTGCACAAACTTAGATACAGAAAAGCCCACACCGAAGTGTGGGCTTTTCTTGAAGAATTCTTGGAGCGGGCAGCGGGAATCGAACCCGCATCATCAGCTTGGAAGGCTGAGGTAATAGCCATTATACGATGCCCGCTTTATTGATATCACTAAACTAAGTGTAGTGATGTTCTGCATCGAACATGTTCATAATGTCCAGAATGCGCTTTGAAATAAAGCATTGATTTTTAAAATTTGACACTCATCACAAAACACCTTGCCAGATGCTTATTAAACAACCACATAGCTTCATTTTTACTATCGTGCTAACCAACAAAAGCTGGCATGAGGCCAGCTTTTGTAAATACATTTCTGTTCATCTATTTACTTGAAGGGTATTCGCCTTCTTTGCCCTTTTGTGCCTTGTTGCTTACTGTCCAGTGCTCATTAGGATCATAGCTCTCGTCGCAGATATCCAGAGAGAACCCCATATCAACAATCTCTTTTAATGTCAGGTTATCAGCAAGCTTAGCAATATCTCCTGACTTGTTACGTAGCTCCATAGTCGCCTACCTTCATCAAGTGTCCAACGCCCAAGTGACATCTTAAATATAGTGCTGCCTATTACATTTGTCCTGCCGTCGGTAGTTCAGGCAATGCAAATAGCCCTGCATTTGCAGGGCTATCATCGGTTAGTGACTATTTACTTTAGAGATTGGCTTCAGATTTGCTGCCAAACCATGCTTTGATCCGGGCGCTCACCTTTTGTCCACCACTTGGCTTTATATTTCACGCCATTGTAGGTAACAATATCGCCACCAACGTAGACGGCATTAGGATCCCAAGTCGTTGCTGCATCTACCGTTACTTTCACAGCAATCGTTTTACTTGATTCTGCCTGACCGTCAGACACAGTCACAACAAGATTAACCACGGTCTCTGCTGATACTGTTGGAGCTACGAAGGTAATATCAGCACCTGTTGCAGTCGTGGCCACTGTGCCACTTGAAACTGTATACGACAACGCGTCACCTTCAGCATCATCTGCCGCAACAGAGATCACGACTTGTTGGCCACTGGCTACTGTAGCCGTTGCTGGTGCCGTCAGTACAGGAGCAGTATTACCACCCACTCCGGTTCCTTTCACATTCACCGCCACATTCTTCGTTACACTCTTACGGCCATCTGTCACTTTGACGGCTACGACTTCTTGCAAATCGGTGGCCGTATTTGGTGCCTGGTAGGTAACCGTTGCACTACCATCGCCATTATCGACAACGGTGGCATTTGTCGCACTGAAGGTCAGCTTATCACCGACATCCGCATCTGTTGCAGAAACAACAAAACTGATCACCTGGCCGGAGTTGGCTGACTGGGCAGCAGGGACAGTTAGTACTGGTGCGTTATTTGGTACTGTACCAGCGCTGAATACACGATCCACAGCCTCGGCAAGTGGCGAGCTTAACTTAGTACACTCCTTAAGGTTGGCGCCATGATTAATAAAGGAGCCCTCACACTTAATATCGCCATGGACCTGCCAGACAATCACCCCGCCCAAGTTGTTATCGACAATGTACTGGGCTTTCTTCTCGATAGCAGGTACATCATCGTAGCTCAGGAAGTATTTGCCTTTCACCGCATACGGTACTTCGGCATTGACATCCCACTTATGCTCCCAGCCAGGCTTGTTCATGATGTAGTTATAGTTCGGCTGCCCTTCGAAAGCTTTCCAGTTATCCATGTCTGCCGCTGAGTTAGTCGGACCATCGACACTGAAGTTGACAGTACGTTTCTCGGTCGGGGCGCCGACATATGCCACTGGCTCAGTGGTTTGTACGCCACGGCCATAGAACGCGGCTCCAAAGTTGATTTTGTTTGAAGGAACGCCTTTGGCTGCCATCCAGTTACGCAGGTAATCAAGGTTGAATTCTGCGAACTCTTCCTCCGGGTATCCATATAGCGGCGAGTTATGCCCGGCTACATTTGACCATCCCCCGTTAAGGTCGTAGGTCATCATGTTGAAATAATCCATGGAAGCAACAAGGCGGGACCAGTTATACCCTTCAAGTTTATTTGGTGCGGCCGAGAAAGCGGCTGTCAGCAATTTGTTCGGGCCAATCCGCTCACGAATATCTTCCATCAACTGTTCGAAATCAGCAAAATCTCGCGGGCTACCCGGGAAATTCATACCGCCGCTTCCCGGGAATTCCCAGTCAATATCAATTCCGTCAAAACCTAATGCCATCAGTTTATCGACATCAGCAAGGAAGCGCGCTTTCTTGACTGGGTCTTGCGCCGTTTCAGGAAAGTGTTTCGACATACTCCAGCCACCCAGAGATGCCATGACCTTCACGCCTTTAGAATGGGCAAGATCGATAAGGCCTGGTGCACCGCCAGCTTTTTTCAGAGGAATTGGGAACTGTCCTGTGATGCCTGTCGGCTCATGTAACCAGCCATTGCCATGCTGAACAAAACCTTGGTTTTTAACCTTGAGATATTGCTCTTGATTCCATGGTTCGTTAACCGGGAACTGGTGAACATACTCAAGCTCACCCCAAAGAATATGGAAATCCCAGCTAGAATAAACATCCGGGTGGAGCAGAGGTCCGGGTTCCTGAACAGCTGTCGGTTGATAGATATTTTTATTTCGTAAGTCACCACTATGCAGTGAACCGTCTTTAGCAACACCAAAGAATGAGAAGTTGAGGATAGAGTAAATATCCATATTTACGTTCAGGTGGGTGGCCTCACCTTTGACACTGAATCCTTCGTTCGGCCCTTTCCAAGCCTCCCACTGGGTGAGGTAACCGATCACATTCTTATCATGCGTCGGCGCCGCCTGAGCGGTACTGGCTACCCCTGTTAACAACATAGCGGCAACGGCGCCGGCAACTTTGCTCAGGTTCAATCCCTTTTTCATGTTTTACTCCACGTCATCATTACTAAAATCATTCGGGTACGATTTGTTTGTTATCGTGACCCATAAGTGACTCTTTGTTAGCTGCATTCAGGCATGGTTTACGTTTACACAATCAGAAGCTATTTGCCCTACAACAAAGAAACCATCGTCCGAAAGCCTCTCTCCTAAGAGTTCGTAATCATTGTTAGTGAAGTTTTTTTGTTTCGCGAAAATTATTGAAGATTTTTAATAATACCTCTAGGAAATATGTGCAATTTTTGTAAACAAAATAGCATTCGTTCAAATTACATTCCAAGTAGCCAGATATTTAGCTCCATAATCAGATAAAAGCGACAAGATGATTCATAAAACCAAATAAGATCCATAAAAAGTATGACAAAATGATGATAAAGTAATTTAAAACACAGCATTCCATAAATGAATCACCGCTATTGCTCTGTATTCACTATGCCTCACAGTTCTCATAAATTTACAACAAACTCAATAACATCAATTCCTATTAACGTCATAAAAAGCTACTATAGTGGATTATATATCTGAGTAATTTCTCACGCGCTTACAGGGATTGAAAATGATCAAAACCGCAACGAATCAATCTCAGGGAATGCTGCTTTTTCAATTAACATCGCTCCAGTCTTTTGCTATTGGAACGCTGAAGGTAAAAGAAATTGTCCCTTATACACCTTTGACGGCTATTCCGCATTCACACCCGACAGTATTAGGGGCTGCCAATTTGCGAGGCGATACATTGCCAGTGATCGACATGGCTAAGGCCGTAGGTTACCCGCCGCTCAGCAAAGAGGAATTGAAAGACTGCTACATTATCATTACTGACTGTCGCCGTATGCTAGTCGGTTTTTTGGTGCGCGGCATCAATAAAATTACAGAATGTAACTGGCACAACATTGATGCGCCGCCAAGCGCGCTGGGAAGCAATGTATTTGTCACTGGCGTTATGAAAGTCGATAACAAGCTTATTCAGCTGCTCGATGTCGAGCTACTGCTCTCGAAAGTTTTTCCTGATACGCCAGACAGTCTGCATCCAGTGCTAACTGATGTTCAGCGCGAGATCCTTCGCCCGCTCAAAATATTGCTGGTTGATGATTCCGCTGTGGCACGGCGCCAGCTATCTCAGGCGCTTGATAGCATTAGTATTCCCTACTTCATTGCAACCAACGGCAGTGATGCACTAAGTATGCTTGAGCATGCGGCTGATGTTGGCAGCCCGTTCGACATTTTGGTCAGTGATATTGAAATGCCGGGGCTCGACGGCTATGAGCTTGCTTTCGAGGTCCAGAATAGCAGCAAACTCAACCATGCCTATATTATTCTGCATACTTCTCTATCGAGTGAGATCAGTGTTTCCCAGGCTCACCAGGTCGGTGCTCACGAAGCACTCACCAAGTTTGAAGCCAATGAACTCATTCATGCCATGCTGCGCGGGGCAGAAAAAGTCAGCGCGACAGCATAACGCTGCTTCATCAAAATTCGGCTAATACGATGAGGGCACCCTTAGTGCCCTTCAACTCTTTGTGAAATTATCTCTTCCTCACCCGTTCTTTATCTAAATTCGGCTAGGGTTAACAGTAAAGGGGGAAGCTATGGCTGACTTTATTTTACTAAGTATCGATTTTCTCTCCGGTCTGTTCATCTTCATCCTTGGGCTAGGCGGGCTGCTTGTTGTCTATATGTATATTGTCGATATTAGACAGCATAAGCACGCGATTCGACACAACTATCCCGTTATTGGTCGGTTCCGCTACCTATTTGAAAAACAAGGCGAGTTCTTCAGGCAGTATTTCTTTGCCATGGACCGAGAGGAAATGCCCTTTAATCGCGCTGAACGTAGCTGGGTCTATAAAGCTGCCAAGAATGTTGACCGCACCCTTGCCTTTGGTTCAACCCGCAACTTGGATCCTGCTGGTACGATAATGTTCATGAACTGTGCCTTTCCGACCCTGGAAGAAGATGCTGTCGTGCCTGCCGCCATAACCATAGGCGAACATTGCCGTACTCCCTACACCACCAGCTCGATCTTCAATATCTCAGGTATGAGCTACGGCGCCATATCCAAGCCTGCTGTCAGGGCACTGTCGAAAGGTGCACGAATTGCCGGTTGCTGGATGAACACCGGAGAAGGAGGCCTGAGCCCATACCATCTGGAAGGTAAGGCCGACATTGTCTTTCAAATTGGTACGGCCAAATATGGTGTTCGTGATGAAAATGGCGACTTAAGCGAGGAAAAACTCCGTGAAATAGCTTCCCATCCAGAAGTAAAAATGTTTGAAATCAAAATGAGTCAAGGAGCCAAACCGGGTAAAGGCGGTATGCTCCCAGGCAAGAAAGTGACGGCGGAAATCGCCCTAATTCGCGGTATTCCTGAAAGACAGGATTCTATCAGCCCCAACGGCCACAAAGATATCCGTAGCGTTGGCGATCTTCTGGACAAGATCAATCAGATCCGGGAAGTAACCGGCAAGCCTGTCGGGTTTAAGGCTGTGTTCGGTTCATTAAAATGGTTCAACGATCTCCTCGACGAAATCGAACGCAGAGGAGCAGAAAGTGCCCCCGACTTCATCACCATCGACAGTGCTGACGGTGGAACAGGAGCCGCCCCACAGCCACTGATGGACTACGTTGGTTTACCGCTAAAGGAAAGCTTGCCGTTGGTTGTCAATTTGCTAAAAGAAAGGCAGCTTAAAGAGCGCATCAAGATCATCGCGTCCGGCAAGTTGATCACCCCATCAAAAGTGGCTTGGGCAATCGCACTTGGCGCCGATTTTGTTGTATCTGCCAGAGGGCATATGTTCGCCCTAGGCTGTATACAGGCACTGCAATGTAATAAAGATACCTGCCCGACAGGGATCACGACCCATAACAAGCGGCTGCAGCAAGGCCTCAATGTCGAAGACAAGACACAACGGGTGGCCAACTACAATAAATATATCCACTATGGTATCGGGTTGATCGCCCATTCCTGTGGCGTAAGCAATGTCAGGCAGCTGGATAAATCCCACATCAGGATTGTTACGGAAAACGGCCTATCGGTCGCGCTGGAAAAACTTTATGAAACGCACCGTTAAACATGGACTGTTTGACGGTTTTCTGACATTAAAAAAATCCTGTTATGGCAAAGTAGTCCTACAGGCAAGCAACATTTGTAGGTTCTCCATGATCAGGCACGCTATCTTAACTCTTCTCCTTCTGGGAGCATCAACCAGCTCATTGGCTTCACCTGAGCTACTCTCTCCATCTGAAATTCAGTTCGGCCAGTTTGAGCTGATCGAAACGATAGAAATTCAAGGTGACATAGAAGACAGCTTGTTACGCTTAGTGGATAAGAACCTGCAATACAAAGATTCAGATTTCTACGTTATTCAGGATATCTCAGAAGATGCCCGCAAGGATACGCTGACAGTGGTCGTTAACTTATACAACCAAAGCGCCAATTACAGTCTTTCCCAGCATCCCGTATAACATAAACCAAACAGGGAGTGATATCCGCTCCCTGTCTGATTCGAACCTGATAACACTTCTCTGTCAGGATGTCTGCAAGTACTTTTTAAGCATATTTGCCAACATCTGCTGGCTAACTGGCTTCGAAACAAAATCATCCATCCCTGCGTTAAAACATTTATCCTTTTCCTCTTTCACCACGTTGGCCGTCAGAGCAATAATCGGTATTCGCTGCTCTTCTGACTCTAATTCACGAATTGCCCTCGTTGCTTTAAACCCGTCAAGCACCGGCATCTGGCAATCCATGAAAATAAGATCAAAATGCCCCTTACGATACTTAGCAATCGCAACCTGACCATTATCGGCAATATCGACCTTAGCCCCTAACTTCTCCAGCATCATTTGGGCAACTTTCTGATTTACAATAGTATCTTCTACAACTAATACGTTAACCTGTGCCTGTTCATGGTTATCCTCCTTTTCCTGCAAAGTCATCAGATCAGGCGCAGAAGCAGTTTCTGACGACACATCTGAATTACCGGCAGTCTTAAAGCGAGATGATTGCCGGGTTGCACGTAAATAGGCCTCTGGCATTGTTTGCATCGGCTGAATTTGCTGTTGACTATCAGACACTGTAAGCAAATCATGATCAACTTCTGTAAGCTCAACATCATTGCTACGGACAACCTGCTGCACAGTCCATTTCAAGTTGGCTTCTTTATAGGGTCTTGCTAAATACGAGCGAATGCCTGATTTTCTGGCTCTTTCTTCATCCCCGACTTCCGGCCCGGCCGAAATCATCATCATTTTCGGGCAACGTTCTGCAAACTGGATCCTAAGTTGCTTGGCTAATTCAAACCCATTAATTTCCGGCATAATTTTATCTATCACGATCAAATCGTAAGGCGCTTTGCCGCGGATCGCCTGTAACACAAAATCAGCCGCCTCGGTGGCATTCTCACAACATGTCGATTTTGCCCCGAAATTACTCAACTGGGCTGATGTGATCCTCATATTGAGCATACTGTCATCAACGAGGAGCACCGATAAATCGGACAGTAGCTTAATGTCACTACTGGACGCCGCCGGTAATATATTTTTCTCAAGCGTTAGCACGAATGAAAAAGTACTGCCTTTTCCAGGTTCACTGTCTAGTTTCAGCTCTCCCCCCATCAACCGAATAATCTCGCGGCAAATGGCGAGCCCCAACCCGGTTCCGCCGTATTTCCTGGTGGTACTTCCATCGGCTTGCTGAAATTTTTCGAAAATAGCATCGTGCATTTCTTTCGGGACGCCGATGCCGCTATCTGACACTTCAAACCTCACAGATACGGATTTGTGATCCTCTCCCTCACGCTGGATAAAGAGGTTTACAAACCCCCTTTCAGTGAACTTTATCGCGTTGCTGATCAAATTATTCAACACCTGGCGAAGCTTGGTGGCATCACCCAGCAGCATCGGGCTAATATTTCGGTCAATCGAACAGCGAAAAGATAAACTTTTCTCAGCCGCCCTGACCAAAAAGACAGATTCCACTTCTTTGTTCAGCTCGAATAAATTCAATATGTTATGTTCTAGCTCTAACCGACCTGCTTCTATCTTTGAGAAATCCAATATATCGTTAATCAGATCCAGCAAAGAGAGCGAGGAGGTATTGAGCATATTCACATACTCTTTTTGTTCCTCTGGCAAGTCCATCTCTTTCATCAGACTCGACAGGCCGATGATCCCATTCATCGGGGTACGAATTTCATGACTCATATTGGCCAGAAACTCGCTTTTCTTACGGTTGGCTTGTTCTGCGTACTCCCGCGCCTCTTCGAGCTGATAATAATGCTCTCGGATTTGTTCTACGGACTGGTTATAGCGATTCGACAAGATGGACATTTCATCTTCAAACCAACGTTCTCGCAGATGAATCGCCTTAGGCACCTTATCCGAGTCAAACTCGCTCACAGTACGAGACATCTGGGTCAGCGGCTGAACAACCAGCCGGTACATGATCAAGATGATAAAGACAGAGATCACGAAAATTTGTACTGCCTGACTCAGCAGCAGCAGAATAAACTTGTCTATCAATCCCTGATAGACAACATACAAATCAGACTGAACAGTTAAAGTCGCCAGGTTGTACTCTTTATTACCAAGTTTATAAACCATGTCCCAAGATTTCTGGTGCATGTATTTTGGCAACTCCGAGCCAATCCGTATAATGGCACCTTCACTATCTGTAATTTCTAAATAATGCAATCCGGGCAAATGCATTATACCTTCAGCCTGGGTGGCCAGTTGTTCACGGTCCTCCACCCACAAACTGGATACCAGACTTGATAGATAGCTTTCTTCTATTTGGACAAATCTTTCTTCGATCGCTGCCAAGTCCTGCTTGTAATCAATGTATAGATTCAGGCATGTCGTAAACAAGGTAAAGAGTGAGCTAATTAACAAAATTGAAAATAGTATTTGCCTAGCTATACCCATTTTCCGTTTGGGCTTTATTTCTTGATACGTTTTATTCATCCTTAAACTCGCATCTTATCCTTCTTCTACTAACATAATAATAGCTTCTTCAACTGGATAGTTAAGGTAAGGACACAAAATGAATAAATTTTTCCCTATTGCAACCGCATTAACGTTATCTTGCTCAAGCTTTGCAATAAATGCCGAGTCTATAAATTATTACGTCATCGCCAAGCAGGCCAGTCCATTCCAGATTGAAAAAGGTAACAATAATCACAGTGGTATTGTCACAGACATCGTAAGAGCTATTTTCAAGGACAGCCAGTACGACATTAACTATCATACATACCCTTTCAACCGGATGATTTCGCTACTTGAAGCAGGCGGAAAACCCAACTGGATCACCTACGGTAGTCCTGGCTGGGGAGGCGTTCAGGCTGAAAACTTATCCGACATTCCAATTTATAACGTTAAGCATGTACTAGTCAGCAGCAACAAGGATCCATTTAAATTCAACTCAATGCAAGACATGAACGACAGGGTTGTCGTATTACTGCATGGCTTTGACTATCCACAGCTGACGCCTTACTTCGAATCTGGAAACGTCGAAGAGCTAAGAGTTAAAGATTACAGCGCAGCATTTCGTGTGATCAAAAAGCTTCCGGGTGATACAGCCTTTGTCGAAATGGAATCACGGGTAAAATATAACCTGTCACAGCAAAATCAGAACTTATCTCAATATGAAATACAACCCTTCAGCGCTGTCATTCCTGACTACCCCATTTACCTCGCTTTTGATCCAAAAATGGACAAGAATATGCAGCGGTTTATAAATTCAAAACTAAAAGAATTAAAAACCTCAGGAGCTATTGAAGATATTGTTAAAAACTATTTTTGATAGATTTTAATTCATCGCCACAATCATCACAAAATAAAAAACGCAGCTTACGCTGCGTTTTTTTAGACTTTGATATCTATTTTATAAACTCTTCATCAAACATGTGGCCGAGTTTCGACGCCTTTGTTTTTAAGTAGTTTTCATTGTGAGGGTTATTACCTTCCTGCAAAGGTACTCTTTTTTCTATATTAATACCTGCACTAGTCAATGCTTTCACTTTTCTCGGGTTGTTCGTCATCAACTTAACTGATTTAATATTTAGAAAGCTCAACATTCCCCGACAAAAAGAATAATCACGCATATCGGCAGCAAAGCCTAATCGCTCATTAGCTTCTACCGTATCTGCACCGTCATCCTGGAGGTGATAGGCACGAATTTTATTAATAAGGCCTATGCCACGTCCTTCCTGACGCAAATAAAACAAGACGCCGCTTCCGGCATTGACGATATTCTCCATTGCTCTGGATAACTGGAAGCCACAATCACACCGGGCACTAAACAGGGCATCACCGGTCAGGCATTCCGAGTGCAAACGGATCAAAGGCGGCGCATCCGGATCCAGTTCACCATAAACTAGTGCCAAGTGCTCCTTGCCCGTTGCCTGCTCGATAAAGCCGTACATCTGAAAGGTTCCCCACTGTGTTGGAAGCTTTGCACTATCAACAAAGTGGACAAGATTAAACGGCTCCTTCTTCGCAAAATATTCGCGCACATCCATCAGGATCTTGCCAAGCTCATTGCGGCCGCTTCCGTCCCCGCCATCTCCCCAGAAGTCATCTTTATGCGAGTGCTCTTTAATTACACTGTCGCCCGTACTGACAAGCAAATGCGCCAGACGAGGGTTTTGGCGGAACTTCTCAAATACAATGAACCGCATCACCGCCGTTCGAACGTCCATCCAATCTTCTTTTACCTTGTCGGCATATTGGCGGCTTAAGCTAAATGCCTGATCAGGTGTTTCCGCTTTTAAAATCTGCTGCTGAATCTCAGGTTCAACAAACTTCTGTGCCTGATAGTAATGCTCACTTGTTGGCCATACAATATCACTTAATGTAATAGGACTAGACGCGAAGTTTGATAAGAATCCGTGGCTTTCAGTTGGCTCATAGAACTGTATTTCATCAACCATTCAATGTTACTCCTTAGCATTAGATTAAAGAAACAATTGCAGATTAGCGGAGGCTCTCCTTGCCTTTATTTCCATACTCCCAAGTATAGTTAAATAATCAGGATAGCAAGCAAGACATTGTAATTAAGCATATATAACCACTTATAGGTATATCCAAAAAGACAGGCGGATTAAGCTTACAGCTTCATATTCAACTGGCATTTATGCAATTAAGAGAGAAAATAGAGTCTTAATTGCGGTATCATCTACCCACACCAACCTGAGGTGAACCAAAGATCGGAAGAAAATAAATGAAATATAAGTGGATACTCTTTGATGCAGATGAAACCCTTTTTCACTTTGATGCATTTCAAGGACTGAAATTGATGTTTTCGCGTTTAGGTATCGAGTTTACCCAAGACGATTATGCAGAATACCAGCAAATCAACAAACCTCTCTGGGTTGATTACCAAGATGGTGTCATTACAGCTCAGCAACTACAAAACATCCGCTTTCAATCGTGGGCAGAGGAGCTCAAGGTTACAACACAATTTATCAACAGCGCTTTTCTGACCGCAATGGCCGACATTTGCGCCCCACTGCCCGGCGCCAAGGAGTTGCTGAACAGCCTTCAGGACCAGGCACAGCTGGGGATTATCACCAACGGATTTACAGAACTCCAGCAAGTTAGGCTCGAGCGCACCGGCTTCCAAGACTACTTCTCGACATTGGTCATCTCAGAGCAAGTCGGAATCGCGAAGCCAGATCGCGGTATCTTTGATTTTGCCCTAGCTCAAATGGGGCACCCGAACAAAGATGAGGTCCTCATGGTGGGTGACAACCCGCACTCAGATATACTGGGAGGAATAAATGCCGGTATTCATACTTGCTGGCTTAATACCCATGGTCATCAGACTCCTGAAGGGATCAAGCCACATTACCAGGTTTCCACACTGAACGAGCTCAACAAGCTGTTGAGTCACAAATCAGCCTAATGCCTGGCAGCAAGTGGCATGTTATCGGCATGCCGCACCCTTCCTCACAATGACTTTAATATCAACAACTTACATTAAAAATCGAAATGAGCAGAATAATAGTCTGGGTTATTAGTGCATATGCAGTACAAAATAAATCTTTACATCAATCAAAACCCACATTATGTTAATTCCACTTATCCAAACTCCAGGTGTGTAGCATGCGCAACTCAATGACTAATAATCAGTCCGATTGCCCGCAAGTATTATCTTGTGCAGCTTCCTGCGCACTTGTCTCTGTCGTCGTCGTCATTTCCTGACGCTGACGGCTTTTGTTTTTCGTCAGCCTGGCTGGCGAAACAGAGCACCCAACCACTCTTTTCTAACCACCCAGCTGACACAAGACTGAAGGTGGTTCCATTGAAAAAAAGAGATATCACAGCCATTGGCTTTACAACTTTTGCACTGTTTCTCGGTGCCGGTAACCTTATATTTCCCCCAATGATGGCCCAGCAAGCCGGTGAGAACTGGCTCAGTGCGATGCTAGGCTTTCTGATCTCGGCTGTCGGCCTGCCTGCACTGACTATTGTCGTTTTGGGACGGCTATCTTCTGCCAACAAACTCACCCAAGCTCTCCCGCCGTGGTTGGATCGCACATTCTGGCTTATGGTTTTCATCACTTTAGGTCCGGCTTTCGTACTACCCCGCGCGGTTACTGTCGCCTATGAAATGGGCCTCAAGCCATTTGTCAGTGAAAGTTACCTTCTGCCTTTCTCCGTCATCTTCTGTGCTATATGCCTGTTACTGGCACTTAAGCCAGGCAGGCTCGTAGACATCATCGGCAAGTTTATGACACCGGCTCTGATAGCCATGCTGGGCATACTGGTTATCACAGCCATTTATAACCCCCAGGGTTCGACGACCCAGGCCGTTGCTGCCTATCAGCAGGCTCCGCTGGTCAATGGCCTGCTAGAAGGTTATATGACACTGGACGCAATAGCAGCCGTGGCCTTTGGCTGGGTGATCATCCAGGCTATCAAGGGAAAAGGCATCACAGACCAAGCTGGTATCCAGCGCTACAGTTTTTTCATCGCCGGTATCTATATTCTCCTGATGAGCACTTGTTATCTGGCAATGGGCTACCTGGGAGCAAGCTCTTCATCGATAGCCTCTGGTGCCAGCAACGGTGGCGCAATTCTGACTCTCTACTCAGCGGCAATACTCGGCCCTGTCGGCCAGGTACTACTTGCCGTTATTACCCTGACTGCATGCCTGACTACCGTCATCGGGCTGACAAATGCCAATGCCGAGTACTTTAAGAAAACCTACCAGTTGCCATTTACAAAAACGGCCACTGCCGTGATCGTTCTGACCGCTCTTGTGGCCAATGTCGGACTTGAGCAGCTTATTTCGTTCAGTCTGCCTTTGATCCTCGTTCTCTGCCCTATCGCAATAGCCCTTGTGCTTGCAGCTTCTTTATCACTCTCAGAGAACCATCACTTGAAGTACCTGGTGTTTACAGCCTTTCTATTTGGCAGTATCGACACTGCTGCCGTACTCGGTATGGTGAGTGGCTCGATTGACCAGATTCTGCTTCAATGGTTGCCTCTTTATAGCAGCCACCTAAGCTGGCTGTTACCTTGTACTTTGCTGCTAGGCTACCAGTCTTTCAGTTTGAAATTGACAAAAAGCCAGCAACCCGCTTTTCGATAGGCCGTCAACACAATAATCTTCCGAAAATGAAGCATAAAAAACGGCCCCTCTTAACAGAGGGGCCGTCAGTCATTCAGAGTTCCAGTATCGATATTAGCTATCTTCGTCGATAGCTCGCTTACCCGTCATGTACTCTTCAAGCAATTCGGGTGTTAGCTCACCGGCTTCTTCCAGGCGCTTCAACGTTTCAACGATGCGCTTTTGCTCTTCGATGGAAGGGATCGCCAATTCTGGCTCTTTTTCGATATCGGTCGGGATATTTAGGTTCTCTAGCATTGCACAGCTCTTTGATGATTCATATAACTGTCGCCATTATACCGCAATCCACCAGCATTAATTAATAGTTATAATCATCAAGCTCTGAATACTCTTCGCGCTGCCTAGCAATACGGCGCTTTTTCTTCTTTGACTGCTGGTTGAAGTCTTGAAAGTCATCATCCAGATCGAGTTTGTGTTTGGACTTAGATCCTTTGCTGAATTTTTGATCTAACTTTGCCATGTTCGTTTCCTGAAACATATCCAGAGTATAAAAAGTTCGGGGTTGTCACTGGTAACAATCTGCATATCTGTTGCTATCGCCACCAAGATTTACCGAATAATAATAGTCGTTTATGACAGTCATGCTAAAAAAAAGCATCACAAAGAGAAATCTTCACAGTCAGTTAATAACTTGTGATCCAAGGCACACCTCGCTCTCTCTCCTTGCGCGAAGAGTAGAAAGGATTGTAACCCGTGTACAACAAGAAATTTTGCATGTGATAATCAATAAATTTAATCAGACACTCTCAATCACCTGATTAAACGGTACTGCCAGCATAGTCTGCAGCAAACCCAGCTTGTCATTATCATCCCGCCAGACCAAATATAAAGACTGCTCCATGACGGGCGCTCCTGATACAGAGTGTAATGCTCCTTCTTCAACGCTCTGAGCAATAACAGGAGACGGCAAAAAACCGACAGAATGATTGTTCAGCATATATTCAAGCGCCATTCTGCTGGAGTGGGTGTGCATGACTGGTGTTTTTTGCAGCTCACTGATGCGACTATGCTCGACTGAAAACCGGGTTCCCCAGTCAAGAAACACCAAGGGAAGCGCACTCAGGTCATCCATAGTACAGTCAGGGGCCCTTGTCACAAGCTGCAACTGAAAATCCCGTACTTTCGTCACTTGCAAGTTGTCAATTCTCGGCGGCTCACTGGTTATTGATACATCAATACTTTTGTCTAGCAGGCGCTTAGCCATGCTCTGACGTGACACTGACTCTAACCGCAGCGACAACCCGTCTTCGGCCTCATAGATCCGGTTGATCCAATCAGATATTCCATCAAACTCCCAAAACATCGGTGATGCGCCTATTGTCACCTGTTTCGTCAAGCTATCTGACAGCGCAACGTCCTGCTTTGCCCTGCCCCAGGTTTGCAAAATAGCCTCAGCATAGGGCTGCAGGCGCTCGCCAGCTGCCGTTAGCTGGACATTGCCACGCTGCCTCGAAAACAGATCATTACCCAGCTGAGATTCCAGTTGTCGAATACGAAAACTCACCGCCGACTGGGTGAGAAATAAATTATCAGCAGCTCGACCAAAATGTCGCGTTTTTGTTACTTCCAGAAACGTTCGGAGCAATTCAGTATCCAAATGAGTTCCCAACATCAAAAAAAAGACAAACGGCTATAGTACACCTTCGCTTCCTATTATTTTAATCAAATATTTTTATCGTCACGACGAAAATACTTTGTTTTACAACTTCAGCTTACTGCACGACTATCAGCGAAAATCTCATCAGGAAGCAATAATATGAGAAGTGAAGGCAAATTTTACGACGATAAAAATTTCCCACGCGGCTTCAACCGATCTGGTGTTTTCACTATCAGCGAAGCAGCATTATTACTAGATTATGGCCGAACCATGAAAGGGCTGACAGAAGGTACTCTTGAAGCCATAAGCGAGCCCGAACGTCAGTTTCTCGCTGAAATCCAAGGGCAACTCGAAGTGCAGTCTGACTTTGCGAAGTGCTGGCTCAAATATACCAGTAAAACAACCCAGAAAGTAAGAAGCTATACCTTATGTGTTTCCCAACGAAAACAATACAACCAGCACGATGATGATAACGAGAGCGACATCGAGAACGACCTCGACTACTGATGCTCTTCTAATAAAGTAACCGAACACCGGTTGCTCACCACCCGAACACTAAATATCGATTAAGCCATCCACACTGTGCGATGGCTTGGTCCCTTACTGCCTGTTTTCCATAACAGTTCACTTGGTAATACTTGTATGAAAATTTGTTTTGTAATGTATCCGTGGGAAAGAGTAGAAGCTGAAACAGATTCTACTCTTCGCCTTATTCATGAAGCGGCTAGCCGTGGTCATACGGTTGCGATTACCACCCCAAATAACCTGACGATGCGTCATAGTACCGCAATTGCGTTCTGCAAAGTCTTAAAAAAGGGTGAGGTATCAAACAATATTCCGAGTTTTTACCGTCGGGCTGAGTTTCGCAAAGCACAGCTGCCACTGGCAGGCTTTGACGTGATATTTATGCGTGCCAACCCACCGCTGGACACCATGGCGCTGAACTTTCTCGACTCGGTGCGCGATGACACCTTCATCGTAAACGATATCGACGGATTGCGTGTCGCCAACAACAAGCTTTATACCACCTCGCTGCCGGATCCGAATAACGAGTTTATTCCAGTTACTCACGTTTCAAAGAACCGTGAGTACCTAGAGCGAGTCCTGGACGAAAGCCCTAACGAGCGAATGATTATGAAACCTCTCAACGGGTATGGCGGCAAGGGGGTCATTCTGGTTGAGAAAAGCGCGAAATCCAGCGTGAAGTCTCTGCTCGATTTCTACATCGGCGAAGACAAAAACTACGTCATTCTCCAGGACTATATCGAGGGTGCCGAAGAAGGTGATGTGCGCATCATGATGCTCAATGGCGAGCCTATCGGTGCCATGCGCCGGGTACCGGCAACGGGAGATGTGCGCTCTAACATCCATGCTGGCGGCAAAGAGGTCAAACATACACTGAGCAAACAGGAATTGCGGCTTTGTAAGCATATCGGCCCCAAACTGGTTCGTGACGGCCTGTATTTTGTCGGCCTTGATGTCATCAAAGGCAGACTGGTCGAGGTGAATGTACTGAGTCCGGGCGGGATCACCCGTATCAACCGCCTGAACCGGACCAAGTTGCAACGCGAGGTGATCGACTTTGTAGAAAGCGTGGTCGCCGCCAAAGAAGTTAGTATTGCCAGAAAAAATGAATACCGCCAGGTGATTGCTGATGCTGCAACTTACTGAAGCTGAAGTACTGCTAAAGATCCGACAGCGTATTCCTTTTGAAGCACGGCTTAGCGACGGTAGCCTGGTTATCCGGATCAGTGAGTATCAGCCTTATATTGCGACTGCGATTCATCACGGTCATCGCCTTCGCGGTGACCTTGCAGGCAAATGCAACCTGAGCGAAGCAGAGCGGTACTATGAAGAAGACCCCTATACCGGTGACTTTATCTCCTCACTGCCGATTGTGCTGCAGGGAGAAGACTCCCGGTACGAGTATGATCTTAACCGCCCGATCGAGAGCTGCATCTATGAGACGGCCTGGGGTAAATCAGTCTGGTCGGACAGCATAACCGACGATGAGCGTGCCGTGTCTATCAGCAAGCACCAATGTTATTACCGCATACTGGGGTGCTTGGTCGATTCTCTCGAGAGTCAGTTTGGCCTGTGTTTGCTGTATGATATTCATTCGTACAACTACCAGCGCATTGAACAGGTGACACCGGTGTTTAACCTTGGCACCAGCCAACTTAACAAGCGTAAGTGGCGTAAAGAAATTGATCACCTGCTTGGACTTCTTAATGATGTCGAGCTGCCAAACATTGAAGTGAATGCCGAAGCAAATTCAGTATTCAAAGGCCAAGGCTATCAGGCAGCTTTTATAAAGGAGAATTATGCCAACACGCTGATTTTGCCCATCGAGGTCAAGAAAGTTTTCATGAATGAAATAAGCAGCGATGCGTTCCCGCTGGTTATCGAGAAGCTCAAAGAAGCCATGAAGACGGTGATCACCGAGCATGCAGCGGCAACATTACAGCGTCGAACTAAAGTCAAGCGTCTAACTGGCAGTCATGTATTGTCCTCACGGTTACCGCGCGAGGTGATCAAACTTGACAGGCAGCTGTTTACGTTAGCCAGGGGTATCAATACACTGAGCTATATCAACCCGACTAACCTAAAACAGGAAAAGCGGCGGTTTCTTCATCGGCCACATGACTACCAGCCAGAGTTTACCTATCGGCAGCTTGATATTGATCCCTATAAGTTCAGGGAGCAATTATATCGGTTGCCGGTAGATGAGATCCGCGATGCCGATATCCAAAAGATGTATCGCCGGGTTATTGACCAGCTGGCGGTCAGGATAGATCTGCTGACCAGCATCGGCCATGAGGAGTTCTTGTATAACTCACTGAAATATTATGGCCAGCCAGATCAGCAGGATATTGCCAATGCGAACTTTATTCTCCATGCCAGAGAGTATCAGGTGCAAGAGAGTCCCTGCATCAGCGCGTCCGACGCGATTGGCATGTTCAAAACGGCAGCGGAAGAGTATGGGATCTCGTGCAAGATTGTCGGTTCAAAGCAATTAATTGCACGGGCTATGGTGAGCGGGCGAAACATCAAGGTCAACATGAGCTGCCAGTTCTCTCCAACCGATCTTAATGCACTGATCCATCACGAGCTCGGTGTCCATATGGTGACCAGCGTCAATGCCGATAAACAACCGCTGAAGGTACTCAAACTCGGGCTGCCGGGTAACACCCATACGCAGGAGGGACTGGCTATCTTGTGCGAGCACCTGTCGGGCAACTTCCCGTTGCACCGACTCAAAACACTCGCGTTGCGGGTGGTAGCCGTAGATAAAATGGTACGAGGCGAGAGCTTTAACGAAACATACAACAGTCTGGTGACAGAGCACGGCTTAAGTTCGGGTGATGCATTCACTATCACGGCAAGAGCCTACCGGGGAGGCGGTTTTACCAAAGATTACCTCTACCTGAAAGGACTCAGAGATGCGCTGGCCTATTATCGGCAGGGAGACTTGACCTCATTATTTGTCGGCAAAACAGGATTTGAGTTCAAGCCTCTGCTAGACGAGCTAATCACCCGGGAGATATTACAGAGGCCGGATTATCTTCCCAAGGCACTGACACAGGTTGATAACAACGATCCAGTTATCAACTTTATGCTCAACAGCATTAAGTGAGTACCCGCAAACTCATACGCAGCAACGGTTTGGTAACCGTTGCTGCGTATACCTAACTCGCGACAACTACCTATTCAGCCCATACACACCGCACTATGGGTTTCTGATCCCAACTTGCAGTCAGGCAGTAAAACAAAGAAAATGTGCCTGAATCGAAACTATGACCAACTTGTACGGTCATAGGTTCATTGCAGCGCAGGGGATCTATATGGGTCGCAAGGTAAGTCGTCACCAAAGTGCTAAGTGGTCATTATGGTTAGTATTACTGGTTGTCTTTGTCTGTTCCGGACAAAACACCGGGATGGTTTCCTCGTGCCCGCTTTATACCCAGACAAACCTGGACTCTCACCATGATTTGGAGACTTCCTCCCACGCCGTAGAAAAGAAGTGTGATTTAACCGACCATCTGCTCCAGCTTCACCAGCAATCGCTGGATCATGCCCTGATCAGCATTGGAATTCTGTTGCTGCTGATAACAATGTGTATCGGTAATCCATTTCGCGTTCCGCTGCTGACTGAACCTATAACGCCCTCCAGGCGACGGCACCTTACCCTGTGTGTATTCCGAGAATAACGCCGATCTCCCGTCGACATTCGTCGCTAAAAATTGGATATCAGATTTATTTGGAGTACATACATTGAAAAAACAGCTTTCTTCTCTACTCGCGTCTATAGCACTGCTTGCCACGCTAATAGCATCATTACTGCCCCTTTCGGCACAGGCCGTCGAATACAATACCGGCTGGCTTTCGAACCCGCAGCACCCGCCCGTAGAAGTCAGATACATGCTAACGGGACAAAGCGACCCACAGGCAAGCACCGTCGAGGCCTTGCTTGAAGTCAGGCTCGACACCGGCTGGAAAACCTACTGGCGAAGCCCCGGCGAAGGCGGCGTCGCACCCAGCATCGACTGGGATCTGTCCAACAACCTCGAAAACGTAGACTGGCATTGGCCGATGCCAAAACGCTACGAGTTTCTCGGTGTCGAAACGCTCGGTTACAAAGAGCACATCGTGTTTCCAATGACACTCCATGTCGAGGATATGAGCAAACCTGTCTTTCTGTCAGGCAAGCTCACCATGTCATCATGTACCAACATCTGTGTGCTAACTGATTATGAGCTAACGCTGGACTTCACCCCGTCCAAGCTAAGTGCCTCCCAGGAAGCTATGCACCTATATAATCAGGGCATGAGCCAGGTGCCTAAACAATCAAGCGTCATTTCACTGGATCAAATCTCCTGGGATGCCGGCAGCCGGACCCTGTCTGTTGTCGCCACCAACTCGCAGGGATGGCAACAGCCGGACGTATTTATCGACGGTAGCTCACAGCAGGCCATGGACTCGTCATTTCGTACCCCTTCAATCCGTATTGACGGCAATCAGCTCATTGCCCAGCTGGAAGTCACCAGCTGGTTTGGTACACCGGACCTGCTCAATCAGACATTGAATGCGACCATCAGTGACAATGACATCGCCGTAGAGATCCCCGGCCTCGTCACAGATTTGCCGATCCCTGTAAACAGCAGCGCAAGCCTGCTCGAAGTTATTGCCATTGCATTGCTGGGCGGACTTATTCTCAATGTCATGCCTTGTGTCCTTCCGGTACTCGGCATGAAACTCAGCACTGTGATTTCAGCCAAGACACTTCAACAGCGTCAAATCCGTACTCAGTTTCTTGCATCGGCAGCCGGTATTCTTGTCTCCTTCTGGCTGCTCGCCGGCTTTCTGATCGTATTGAAACTCTCGGGCCAGACGCTGGGCTGGGGAGTGCAATTCCAGAGTCCCTACTTCATTGCGGCAATGGTACTGATCACTGGCTTGTTTGCGGCCAACATGTTCAGCCTGTTCGAAATCCGCCTGTCCAGCAATACCAATACCTGGCTAGCCTCACGCGGTGACAGCTCCTATGCCGGTCACTTCATTCAGGGCATGTTTGCCACCTTGCTGGCCACGCCCTGCAGCGCCCCGTTCCTGGGTACTGCCGTGGCATTTGCGCTCGGCGCCGATATCATTACGCTGATCGCAATATTTACCGCACTAGCTATCGGTATGGCGGCTCCCTGGCTGGTTATTGCCGCTTTCCCGACAGTTGCCAGACTACTGCCTAAACCCGGCCCGTGGATGAACAAACTGAAAACCCTGTTCGGCTTTATGATGCTGGCAACCAGCCTGTGGCTGCTTAGCCTGATGGCTAATTTCTTTAGTCTCTGGCTAGTCTCTGGTATCGGTGTCGTACTCGTTATTGCTCTGCTGTGGCGGCTGGGCAACGTCAAAGGCCGCAAACCTGTTATTCTGACCCTCGCATTTCTGCTCTTTGGTACTGCTGGCAGCTTGATCCTGGGCAGTGTGACCGCCGACCAATGGGCCAAGCCTCTTCGTGCGGATCATGCCTGGCAGCCATTAGACACCAAGCAAATTGCGCAGGCGGTCAATCAGGGGAAAACAGTATTTGTCGATGTGACCGCCGACTGGTGTATAACCTGCAAAGCCAATAAAGTTGGTGTTTTGCTGCAGGATCCTGTCTACTCCGAACTCGATGAAGATAACATCGTTCTAATGCGTGGTGACTGGACCAGGCCGTCTGATTACGTCACAGGCTACCTTCAGTCCAACGGACGTTTCGGTGTACCGTTCAATATTGTCTATGGCCCAAGTGCACCACAGGGGATCCCGCTACCGGTTATTTTAAGCAGCGAAGAAGTCATACAGGCGATAAAATCCGCTGGCGGACAGGAGTAATTAATGGACGAGCAACGAACATCGCCTCATAAGCCAGCAAAGAAAACACGGGAGGCCAGACACTGGCTAAAAGAAGCCGTGTTGGTCATTACTATGTTTGTCGCCTTCAGCACCTTGATGGACTACTGGCGAAGCCAGGATATGCCGGAAGGAAACATTCCTCAGCTTGTTACCCAAACGACTCAGGGCGAGGACATCGACCTGATTACCTTAAGCCATGAGAAACCTGTGATGGTCTATTTTTGGGCAACATGGTGTCCGGCATGTAAGTTTGTCACCCCGACCGTTGACTGGATGAACGATTATTTCGAGGTCATCACCATTGCCCTGTCATCCGGTGACAATAGACGGCTCAATGCCTTCATTGAAAGCCATGACTATTCGTTCAGGGTGATCAATGACAACCGCAGCGAGCTGGGACGCGAATGGGGAATAACGGCCACTCCGACAGTCGTCGTCATCAAGGAAGGTAAAATCACTTCTGCCACCACCGGTTTCAGCACACCACCAGGGCTATGGCTCAGAATGTTGCTTAACCAATAAGCGACACAATAACACCCGCGAGATTGATCAATCTCGCGGGTGTTTTCCTATTCACAACACGTACACTATCTTGTCAGCCAGCTAACAGCTTAATGATTATTCCCAATCCCAGCCTCTTCGGCTCTCCTGTTCTTGAGAAAACATCATTCGATATCCACTGATATTTTCGTGCGGAATATCATGCATAACTTTATGGAACTGCTTGTTATCCAAATGGATCAAATTTTCATGATCCCCAGACTCGATGTAGAGTTCATCTTGCTCAAGCAATAGGTCATCTACCAACATATTTACCTTGTAAGCTTGTCCTAATGAAGGGACAGCCCCAGGATCGCAATCCTGAAAGATCTGAGGTAGTTCGTGCTCGCCGATCAAGAAATACTGTTTACCCATCATCCGGCCAATCTTGTCAATCATCACCCGTCGGTTAGACGGAACAACTGCCATCAGGTATTCACCATTTTGGTCCTTGAGCATGACAGCTTTCGCCACCTGCGAAGTCGGGACATGCGCAGAGATAGCAGAACTGAAAGATGTGTCGGTATGACGGTGTTGGGTAAGGCTAAAATCCACATTATGACTATTGAGGAATTGCCCTACTGTAATTGCCATGGCCATAATCACCTCCAGGAAATAATTCCTACAGCAAAAGTATGGGAGGCGTTGGCCGTTTTTGCGAGAACACGGGCTCACTTTTACGTGTAAAAACGCTTATTAGTAAATCGCAACCCTTCGCACCTGCCAAAAAGTGCGGCGCCAATAAGGATTAGCCAGGCTTGAAATCATCACCCCCTGCGACGTGGATGCATGAAGAAACTCGGCATTACCGAGATATATCCCGACATGCCTCAGGCGTCGGCCTGTTTTAAAAAATACCAGGTCACCTTCTTTCGCATCAGCCAACGGGATCCACCGCCCCATTCTCACCTGCTCCCCTGTCGTTCTCGGCAGTATCTTGTTAAACACATCATAATAACCCACCTGAACAAAGGCCGAGCAGTCTATCCCGCGCCGGCTCTTTCCACCCAAGCGATAGGGGGTTCCCTTCCAGCTTTCGTACACCCGGTTAAAGGTCGGGGCAGGAGACGTAACAGTTTCAGGTACTGCACGCACCTGAGGACGTTCCAGCGTACCGGCATTGACAGTCTCAGCGGGCTCCCTTTCCACCACAGAATTAGAGCTACAACCGGAGAACACAACCAGTGACAAAATAACAATCAAAAAATAAGAATAAATATTCACAGCGCAATGTTATTAGATACTGCCGATATCTGACGGAAAGCCTGCGAAATATCCCGCAACTTTCCGTTGTAATCAGCATTTATTAGTTTCACTATAGGTTATACCATTCCACAGTTTTGAACAGAGGCCCTACCGAATCCTGACATTAATTGTTATAAAAACCGCCAACTTGACCTCCAGCCATAACAGGGAAGATGTAGTTCCATGAATATTTATCCACTCAGAGCATTTATCAGTGATGATATCCACGCGGTTGCCAAAATCTATCACCAGGCAGCGTCTGTGCTTGGGCAGCAACATTACTCCCCTGAACAAGTTTCAATCTGGGCCGACTACCCTCAAGCACACTTTGATGAATTTGAAGCACTCGTCTCCCAAGGGCATACTTTGGTTGCGGTTGACAGCCGCAACCAGCCGATTGCTTTTGGCCAGCTTCATCCTGTAAACCACCTTACCCTGCTCTATGTCCTGCCCGAGTATTCGCGCCAGGGGTTGGGAAAACAGCTATACACTGCCCTTGAAGCGATAGCCTCGGCAAATGAGCAAACCAGCCTGAGCGTAACAGCAAGCAAAGTGTCAATAGGCCTATTTGAACAACTCGGGTTCGAGCTGATAGAAAAAGAAGTGTCGCTCAGAAATAACGTACCTTTCGAGCGCTATAACATGGTAAAAGTACTCAAGTCGTAAACGGCAGATAAAAAAAGAGGCGAAGCTCATGGCTCGCCTCAAAAACTCCACACAACAGAAGAGATTTCGCACAGCAGACCCAGCAATTTCAGACAGGACTGGTTATACCGTGCCAAAACCACGCTCTTTATCTCTTGAATTATAAAGAGTTTCCAGCACTTTCTTGACTCATATTACCCCATGCGATTGACTTCACACCTTGTCTGCTTATTTACATCCATTTGTCTGCTTTTATGCGCTTTTAAGTGTTAATTAACGATAAAACTATCACCTAAAATTGCGAGCTTAATACGCTTCAGACAAAAATATATTTGAAATAAAAATGTTCTCTAAGCATGTCTGAATCATTTATCTTTTGTCTGAATTCCTGTATTTTTTGTAGATCTGTTTCTAAAGCTCCTCTGACCTCTTCTGTGTAATCTCAACAGCGTCAGACAGAGTACTAACAATACAAAGGAGTGATTGTGCTTTCTGTTATCCGCCTGTTTTTAGGGGCGATCTTCATCATTTGTACCACGCTTTTTGCTTTGGTTTACTGCTTGCTGAGTCCACGTGATCCTAAACACGTACACTTTTTCTGCCGCGGGTTCGATCAACTCCATAAACTGGTTGGGGTTGAGCTGATTAAGCGAGGCAAAGAAAATGTCGCTCAGATTGGAAACAGTGTCTATATCTCTAACCACCAGAATATTTTCGACTTTGTTACTTCTCCGGGAATGCTTGAGCCGAGAACTGTCTCAATCGGCAAGAAAAGCCTGTTGTGGATCCCGTTCTTCGGCCAGCTCTACTGGATCACAGGTAACATACTGCTCGACCGAGAGAACAAGTCGAAAGCACGAAGCACGATTCAACAGGTTGCCGAGGCTATCCACAGCCGTAACCTGTCTGTTTGGATGTACCCTGAAGGGACACGAAGCAAAGGACGCGGACTGTTACCCTTTAAAACAGGTGCTTTCCGCATGGCCATTGAGGCCGGGGTGCCGATTGTGCCGATGTGCGTCAGCTCAACCCACAACAAAATTTCACTGAATCGACGTGATAACGGTATCGTTATTACCGAAATGCTTGAGCCCATTGATGTCTCGCAATATGAAATGAAAGATGCCCGTAAGCTGGCTGATCACTGTCATCAGATTATGGAGAAGAAGATTGCCGAGCTGGACGCCGAGGTGGCCCGTTTGGAGCTCGCCCGCGAACAGGTAGAAGTAAAACCAAGCTAAGCTATTTATCTACCTAAAAACAATAAAAAAAGAGCATCACAGATGCTCTTTTTTTATAGGAAACGAGTGAATGTCTCTAGCTAACCAGTGAGTCAAACGCCTGACGTAGCGGATCACTGTTTAGGATCCGTCCATGCCCCAACCCCTCTGTAGCCAGCAGCTTCACATGATCATATCGCTCCGCCTGCTTGGAGTGTGCAAACGAAGCAAAACGATCGGCCTTGTCATGAACGATCACCGCCGAACCAAGGCGGGCCTTCAGTCTTTCTAGCGGATCTATCGAGTCCAGCGCATATTGATATGTGTCGGCGATTTCACCGACAACCTCATCAAATAGCTTCATCGAATAGCCAGAACGCCTAACAGTGCTGACGAGGTTTTCTGTATAGTTGAGCACCGGTGCCACCAGCAGTACTGGCTTTCCCTCCAGCAATGCATGGCGGCTCTCCAGAACCATTGCCCCGCCCATGCTGTGTGCGATAACGCCAGCAATGCTGGCTTGCTGATCCAGCACTCCGTCAAACGCTTTCACAAAACCAGGCAGATGCCCGTAACGGCCTTCACTCTCACCATGGGCCGGATTATCAAATGCCAGTGCGGTATAACCCGCCGCGGCAATATGCTCCATCAGAGAGAAAAACTGGCTTGATGAGCCTGACCAGCCATGGCCGAGGATCCAGGTCGGCCCTTCACCCAGCTGATAAGTCATGATCTTACCTTCAGAGGTGTCAATCTGGCGTCGAATCAACCCGGTTGGTTCTTCAATATGGCGCTTGCTCCGATCCGGCGTCAACAGCAAATTCTTCGCGACTTTTCTGGCGTGGCCCGGGGCGATAGTGTGATGCAGACGTGTTGTCAGGTTAATCATACCTCTACGAAGGTCAAAGCCTTTGCCCTGCCTAAAATATATCTTGCTGCTCATTGAGCCTCCAAAAAGTACGGTCGTGCTTTTTTAGTTCAAACAAAAACACATCATAACTGTGATTATTACACTCGCCACTCGTTCAGTAACTCTTCAATACCAAGCCAGAACCGCTGGTGTTCATCGGTTTCCAGCGACAAGGAACGAAACAAATGACTGCTCAGATAGACGCCATAGAGACGGTATACAAATTGCCAGGTATCAAGCTCCGGTTTTAGCTCACCGTTTTGCTTCGCTTTGTCTACCTGTCGGCATAAATAGTCCAGCCAACGACGGGTGATAACCGCCAGGGTCTGACGAACAGGGCTGTCAGCATCACTACTGTCTCTCCAGGCATCAAGAAACATGCAACTACCCTGAAAAGACTGATTCCACTCTAGCCAGTTCTGCAGCAATAACCGCAGCTTCTTTTCTATGGTCTCAGGCTCAGCAACCCGTGCCGGCTGAATAACCCGCTCAGTAAAATACTCACCGGTATATTCCAGCACCGCAATCTGTAGGTTCTCTTTCGAGTTAAAATGAGAAAAGAGGCCGCTTTTCGACATCCCTGATGCTTTCGCCAACTGACCTATTGTCAGACTGTCCAATCCGTCTTTACTGGCCAAGCTAAAAGCGGTTTGTAAAATGTGGTCTCGAGTAACGCGGCCTTTGCTCATTTTCTTCTCAATAACTAGCGTTTTATCCTTTTTAGCACGATCGTACTTTTTAATGCAATGTATATTTTGTTCTTCTACCCTCGTCCATTTACCGTGTCAGTAAACGTCTGCCGTTAACGTTCAGCAAATCTGAACAGACTGTCAATCATAATAGGGCAATCCCCTACCTGATGAACGACATCTTCTGCCTGCTTCAAAGAGTCATAGCTACACGGAATTCCATAAGTGTCAGTAATAGGGTAATCATTTCCCTCAGAGTCTCTGAAGTTAATACTCCAGCCAGCACTTAGAAAATCATGCACTATACGAGCTTCAACGAGCGTATGCTCTGCCATCATTTGGCGACATTCAGAAAGCACCATAACAACACCCTCATGTTTGATGACTCTCTGTAAATATAGATGATATCTCTACCAGTAATAATCCCAATCTGTAACTATATTGCGCTCGCGCAAATACAACAAAGCCGTATCAATAAGATACGGCTTTTCAATGATGCACAATGGAGCCTGATGCTACATCACAAATGCATTACAGGTAGAGCTTGGCTACATCTGAAGGCTCTTGTTCGGCACCTTCCAGCTCGGCATTCCAGTTCAATCCAACCAGCACGCCATCTTCCGCCAAAGTGATCATCCAGTCCTCGACAAAAACATCCAATGGGATCATTGTGGCAGTAAACTCTTCCCACTCGTCAGCACAATGAAGTTTTGCATCTTCTTCGTTCGACCAAAAAGGCATTACTTCAGAGTCTTCAAACTCACTAGATGCAACAGATAGCCAGTCACCTTCTTCGTTACAAAGCCCCCAAACTACCTGGGTCTCTTTCGTTTCGGCAACAAATAGCGCGCAGTTCGCTTGAATATCTGCGGTTAGCTTAGTCATTCTATTCTCTCTTATCATTGGCCTGGTGGCTTACAGTCACGTCAAACGCATAATACAAGTTATTATCAAGCGCCTGATGTCCACTAATAATACCAAACTTATAACCACTCGCGTGATTAAAATCTTATCAATACAGGCATTACGGGCAGCTAGATCATATCCGGTCATCTATATTCTAATAATTGGGCGAATATCGATGTTCGCAATCGTTAGACTTTACTCGTCAGTGTAATTCGGAGTCGAAGAGGGTATGGGCATGGCAACTGTTGATTGGCTGGATTACCTAAGTAACCAAAAGCTGTTACCCCCTCGTGCTCACCTTATCGAAGCTCACCAGTTTTTGGGCAATGCCACCAAAGACCGGATAGCTGTTGACTGCGGCTGCGGAACAGGGCGAGATACGCTTTATCTGCTGGAACAAGATTATCAGGTCTATGCTTTTGATATTAACATAAAAAGTCTGGAAGCCCTGTCAGAGCACCCACTGGCCGCTTCAGCCCCTGCCCTGGATGTTCAGCTAAGCAGTTTTTCAGACTATGAATTTCCCCGTACCCACCTGATCAATGCCAGTGCCTGCCTGTTTTTTTGCTCCCGTAACGAGTTTTACCAATTGTGGCCGAACATACAGCAAAGCCTGTACAGCGGCGGTGTATTCTGCGGACATTTTCTCGGTGTTGACGGTAACTGCAACCATGAAGATCTACCGGTGCTGACCCATAGCAAAAACGAGCTAGAGCAGCTATTCTCATCCTTCTACGTCGTTTCATGGAAAGAGAAGCAAGAGTACTCAGCCCAGCTCACCGGCGAGCGGCGAGCCTGGCTTGTCCATACCATTATTGCGATGAAGAAATAATTTTACCGCAATCCATTTCACTAAGTTATTTGTCATATAAATTACTTTATTCAACGCAGTTTCAGTGACAAAATAGCCCTGATTTCTTCTTTTCTCTGTCCTTGATACCGTTGGAACATCTGTATGCGATCTCACCGTGCCGGAAATGCGTTAGCTGCTTTTTCATTTGTACTCTGGGGCATCTTGCCGCTGTATTACCAATTTCTTCCTCAGGCTAATATTGATGAACTACTTGCCATGAGGATCATTTTCTCGGTACCAGTTATGCTGATTGTCATAGCCATTCTGAGACGCCCCTTTCCTTCCCTGCATACAATATGGGCAGATAAGCGTTCGTTGGTTGCCACGACCATTGCCGCAGCAATCATGTGTATATCATGGTATGCATTCACCTGGGCCATTACCCATGACCAGGTCCTTGCCGCAAGCCTGGGTTTCTTCATCAATCCATTGTTTGCCATCGCACTCGGCGTCCTTTTTCTCAAAGAGCGATTGTCACATGCTCAGTCAGCCGCGGTCGTCCTGGCTATCGCCGGAATTGGCTACCAAGTCTGGCACTACGGTGAACTGCCGTGGATTTCATTAATCATGGGGAGCTTTTTTGCCCTATACGGCTTATGTAAAAAATACATTCGCTATGATGCTCTGACTTCCGTTACGCTTGAAGCAGCTATCCTCGCCCCATTCGCCTTGTGCTTTATCATCGCCCAGGGCATATCCGGCAATAGCGTAGCCCTGTTATCAGGCTTATCGACACTGTTTCTATATATCGGATCGGCTCCTGTCACACTGGCACCACTGATTTTCTTTGCCTTGGCTATCAACCGTACCAGCCTAACGATGGTCGGTTTAATGCAGTACATAGAGCCAACGCTACAGTTTCTGCTTGCCGTATTCCTGTTCGGAGAGGTTTTTGATGAGGTCAAAGCCATTAGCTTTAGCCTGATTTGGCTCGGTTTGTTTCTGTGCACGCTAGAAGCTTTACAAGGTATCTATAAAAATAAGTATGTTCATGCCGAGCAATCCGGCGTATAACGACTGCGCTAGCCTTATAGCCTTTGCAAGAGCACATAAAGCATCAGCTAAGGCTCGCTATCTCACCTGATACCCAAAGAGAACACTATGACATCCGAGATAAAACAGCTTCAGCAACAGCTGGCAAAGTTTGCGGCAGACCGAAACTGGGAGCAGTTTCACTCGCCTAAAAACCTGGCCATGGCATTAAGCGGGGAAGTAGGCGAACTCACTGAAATTTTCCAGTGGTTAACCCCCGAGCAAAGCGAGCATCTGCCAGAAGCCAAGAAAACACACCTCGAGGAAGAGATGGCCGATGTACTGATGTATTTGCTTCGTTTGGCAGACAAATGCGACATCGACCTTATGGCAGCATGTCAGAACAAGCTGATCAAGAACGAGCAAAAATACCCTGTCGATAAATGTTTCGGCAGTGCTAAGAAGTACAACGAGCTTTAGGAACCTACCATCGAGTTTGCTCTCAATTCTATGTAAAATGAGTTGCTTACGTTATTTTAGGAACCATACTCATATTATAGGCTGCCTTAAAATATCTATATCAAAGGAGATGGCATGGATATCCACGAAGTTTTTAACGACAGTTATGCAAGGTGCAACCAGCATCCTCACTTCTTTGATATCTTCTATAATCTCTTTTGTCAGAAAGACGACAGGTTCCGAGAGATGTTTGCCAATGTCGATATGCAAAAGCAGATATCAATGCTTAAAGCCTCGATCGCGATCATTTTACTGGCTCCCGTATCAGAGTCGGCCCGAGAGTCTGTTCGTTTTTTTGGCAAACGTCATGGCCCTCAAGGGATAGGAGTCAGCCCGCTGGACTTTGAAACCTGGCTTGACTGCCTGATGGAGACCGTCAATCAGTGTGATCCCAGCTATACGCCTGAGGTCGATCATGCATGGCGAGAATGCTTCAGGTTAGGCCTTGAGATCATGAAGACAGAGTGCGAAACATGACGGGTATTAGCTACGCGAGCCGACTTAGGCTGCTCCTTATCATTGCCATAACCCTTGCGATACTCGCCTTTTATTTCTCACCCATTACCCAGAGCAGAAACTTTTACGATTATGCCGATCAACGCACCTTCCTGGGTGTGTCCAATTTTTTCAATGTCATTTCCAACCTCCCTTTTCTGCTAGTCGGGTTACTGGGCCTCAAACGATTTCGCACCCATCACCTTAATGCAATCGAACCGAGAATCCGTTTGCTCTATCCAAGCTTCTTTATCGGATTAGTCGCCGCTTTTTTCGGCTCCAGCTACTATCACCTCGTCCCCAACGCATTTACCCTGATGCTGGATCGCATTCCTATCACGATTGCCTTTATCACCCTTTATTGCATTGTTCTGAGTGAATATATAAAACCGGCTATCGGATACCGCCTTGTTATTCCAGCGACACTATACGGATTGCTCTCTGTTGTGTATTGGTATGCGACAGATGTTATTAACGGCCGAGGGGACTTGTCCGCCTATGTATTAGTACAGGTGATCCCCATCATTCACTTGCCGCTGATAATAGGCTTGTTTACATCGCCTTTTAGTCACGGCAGCTACTACTTGTACGCGCTATTGGCTTATGTGCTTGCTAAGTGGGTGGAGTCAAATGACGAACAGCTATATGCGCTGTTAGGTGGCATCAGTGGTCATAGCGTCAAGCATCTGCTGGCCGCGCTCGGTGGATATATGATCTATCTAGGCTGGATTAAACGCGTGAAGAATACAACAGCGGGGAGCTAATGCCAGCTCCCTCGAACTTACACAAGGTTAAGAATGGCGAGACTATTTTTCGCCGATTCCCCGGTGCTCTTTTTTAGCCAGGGTAATTTTGCCAAAACCCAGCTTCTTAAAATGGTTGTCTCTAAAATCTCTGACCGCCTTGGATCCAGAAGATACAGCTTCTACTTGCTGCTCCATTCTTAGAAACTCAGTCAGGTCAATACCTTCCGCAGCCGCAACGGCCTCATGGATAGAACGGTATTGATCATAAGAGAATGCCAGCTGTTTCTCTTGTTTCTTGTAGGTATAGATAATGGTGCGTGACATAACGCCTCCGGCAGCAAAAAAATAGGTTGGGAATTTACCTTAACTCAACCGATGATGGAAGAGGGACGGCGATATTCAGCCAGTTTTCAGTATGAATCAGCATGGCTATAACGCCATTATCAAAGATTCATGCACTCCCTTTTCCCAAAGTTATACACAGAAACAGTGGATAACTCACATAATTCACACCGATTTGATCACAAAAAATTAACAATCAAGCTCATCTGATTGAAAATAGTGAATAACTTGATTAGCACTCCCCCGCCAAAGCAGCGACGGATCATGTTGTTCCTGGACAAACTTCCCGTCGACCAATGCGTCAATCAGGGCGACTACCTCACGCTGCGCGTCCGTTAACTCATCGAGTACATAACCAGTCCATAGCCAAATATCTTTACCTGCACACTCTTGCCGAACACGCTGAACAAGCTTTAACACCGCTTCAAGGTTGGCCGGATGCAATGGATCACCGCCGGATAATGACAGTCCGCGACGCTTGATTCGGGTATCGTTCAAATCCGAGATGATCTGATCTTCCATCTCCTGGGTAAACGGATGACCACAGTCCAGTCGCCAGGTGTTTTTGTTATAGCACCCTCGGCATTGATGCTCGCAGCCGGAGACAAACAACGTACAACGTGTCCCGGGGCCATTGACAACATCAACAGGATAATAGTTAAGGTAATTCATTATCTATCTCGCCAAAAAAAGAAGTGCCACTCATGGCACTTCTGCATTCGTCGTCTTGAAACGCTTAGCCTCTTAGGGCTCCGCGATTACATGTGCTTGACGCGACGCTTCACTTCTTCCTGCTTGCCGAAGTTAAACGGACGTGCATCCGGACTTCCCAGGTAGCCACATACGCGACGAGTTACGGAAACTTTCGACGGGTTGTGGTTGCCACACTTCGGGCAGGTAAAGCCTTTGCTGGTACAGTCAAATTCACCCATGAAGCCACATTCGTAGCATTCATCGATCGGCGTATTGGTGCCATAGTATGGAACACGGCTGTAGCTGTAATCCCATACGTCTTCCAATGCCTCGACATTGTGCTGAATATTCGGGTATTCGCCGTAGCAGATAAATCCACCGCTGGTGATTTCCGGGTACGGCATTTCGAAATCAATCTTGTCGTACGGGTTTACTTTCTTCTCAACATCCAAGTGGAAGCTGTTCGTGTAGTAGCCCTTGTCAGTGACACCTTCTACAACACCAAATTCTTTGGCATCGATGGCACAGAATCGGCTACATAGGTTCTCGCTCGGAGTACTGTAGAGGCTAAAGCCATAACCCGTTTCTTGTTTCCAGCGGTTCGTAGCTTGTTTCAGGTGCTGAACAATTGCGATGGCTTTTTCACGCAGTTCCTGGCTGTCAAATACGTGCGTTTCCGTTCCGTAAAGGGCATTAATCGCCTCATGAATACCGATGTAGCCTAGAGAAATCGATGCACGGCCGTTCTTGAAAATTTCAGCAACATTATCATCCGGCTGCAGTCGTACGCCACATGCCCCCTCCATATAGAGAATTGGCGCAACACGTGCCTTCACGCCTTCAAGACGGCTAATACGGGTTTCCAGAGCACGTCGTGCCAACGCCAGTCTGTCATCTAGCAGGCTATAGAAGCGCGCTTCGTCACCATTGGCCATCAGGGCAATACGCGGCAGGTTCAAGCTAACAACACCCAGGTTGTTTCGGCCTTCATGAACAAGCTCACCGTTCTCCTCGTAGGCATCCAGGAAGCTACGACAACCCATCGGTGTTTTGAATGACCCAGTCACTTCAACGACCTTGTCATAATTCAGGATATCCGGGTACATGCGTTTTGACGCACACTCAAGCGCGAGCTTCTTGATGTCATAGTTCGCATCACCGGTTTTGTGGTTCAGCCCGTCTTTGATAGCAAACACCAGCTTAGGGAAGACCGCGGTTTTACGGTTTTTACCCAGACCCTCAATACGGTTTTTCAGAATTGACTGCTGAATCATGCGAGATTCCCATGATGTGCCCAAGCCAAAGCCAAAGGTCACAAACGGCGTCTGGCCGTTAGCAGTATGCAGTGTATTGACTTCATATTCCAAAGACTGGAACGCATCGAAACACTCTTTCTCGGTACGGGCCTTGGCAAAAGCTTCTGGCTCGGCAATGCCCCACTCCTGAGCGATCTCAAGATGCTTGTTAAAACTGACTGTCACATAAGGAGCAAGCACTTCGTCGATACGGTTGATGGTGGTACCGCCATAGATATGGCTGGCTACCTGGGCAATGATCTGCGCAGTAACCGCAGTGGCCGTCGAAATCGATTTCGGCGTATCAATCTCGGCATTCCCCATCTTGAAACCGTGCGTCAGCATACCGTTCAGATCAATAAGCATGCAGTTAAACATCGGGAAGAATGGCGAATAGTCCAGATCATGGAAGTGAATATCACCCACTTCATGCGCCTTAACAATATCACGAGGCAACAAATGCTGCTTCGCATAGTGCTTAGCCACAATCCCAGCCAGAAGATCACGCTGAGTCGGGATCACCTTGCTGTCTTTATTTGCATTTTCGTTTAGCAGAGAAGCATTGCTTTGCTCAATCAAGCCTCGGATTTCGCCGTTAAGCAGGCTTTTTTTCTCACGAGCAATATCGCGATCATGACGGTATTCAATATAGGCACGTGCGACCGCCTTGTGCGGGCCTACCATCAAGTGATTTTCGACCGCATCCTGAATGACGTGAATGTCAACTTCTTCAACAGACATAAACTGAGAGAGCACACCGTCAGCCACCGACGCAGCATACGCCTCGTTCATCGCTTCTACTGATTCGGCTGCGCTTAGCACCGCTTCTTTAATACGCTTGGTATTAAACGGTACACGGCATCCATCACGCTTAATCACAACAGGTTTCACACGGGGCTCCTACGAAAATGACACTGTCACTTAAACACAAAATATAGGGTCTAGTGATTGGGCTAATACAAGATGTGGTGTATTAGGCGAGAAATCCGAAAAACAAACATTGATCTAAATCAGTTTTATTAAAGGACAGTACAGGGAACAACCGATGATTTTGAGCTAGTGCCAAAAAATGAATGTAAGCTTTTTTCTCAGCCTTTTTGTCAACAAATTTATTGCTTTCAATGCCGCTTTTTTAAAAAAATAGTCCTTGCAAATCGACAAATTTGGCGGGCTGATTTTCTGCCTGACTGGATTGTCTCGTTACCCATTTCTGATCACCGTGTAACTAACAAGTATGACAACACCCTCTTCTTTATCGCTGCCTTCCAACATCACTCAAAATGCCAAAATAAACCTCGCTTGTTACCTCCGCCGCCCCTCTAATCTTCATATCCGATAGTGACCCAGGTAAAACTCTTGCAGCGACGACTCATCAACATCGCCCTAATCATGATCTTAATGCTGCCTTCAGTGGTCTCCAGTGATGCACCCAATCACCAGGTCAACCCTTTTCCCCCTCTCAGTATTGTCAGCTGGAATATGCAGTGGCTAAGCACCGGCAGTAATAAAGCGATAATCACCCGGACGGCTCCCGACTATCGTCAGCTTGCCGGAATTGTCAGAGCGCTTTCTCCCGATATCCTTGCCTTCCAGGAAGTGAACAGCATTGATGCCATACAGGCTATACTGCCTCCCTCCGGCTATAAAATCTTTCTCTCGGACAGACGTCACTCCCCGACGGAAATTTTCTCTGATATCAACCAGTACACCGGATTTGCCATCAGAAATACCCTTCCAGTTGATGACCCACAGGATCTCAGCACGCTCAATGTCGGGAGCTATATCAAGGGCAAGACGAAACACGGACACAGGGCAACCACCAGGAAACTCAGATACGGTAGCTACATCGTTATCCACAAAGGAACCGATGCTGAGCTGCACTTACTGAATGTTCACCTGAAATCAGGTTGCTTTACACGAAAGTCGAAGAAAACTAGCAAGCCATGCCGTACCTTAAGACGTCAAGCCTCTGCCCTTGCTGGTTGGATACAACAACGTCAGGACAATAACGAACATTACATTGTGGTGGGTGATTTCAACCATCGACTAAACAGCCGATATCAATGGCTGTTAACTGCATTGAATCAGCAACTGTCATCCCCTGTATATAATCTCACGGAACATGTCGATGCCGCATGTTTAGTGTCGTACCGCAAGCGTGACGGAAGCCGGACAAATCGCCTGTACCGCTCTCTGATTGATCATGCCATCAGCTCTAAAGTAATCGCCAAGGCTATCGCCACCAACGGGTTAGTCTATCAGCACCACTTTACCGCAGGCGAGGTAGAAAAATACCAATTGTCTGATCACTGCCCATTAGTCATCTCGTTTTATAAAACAGGGTGATTTTTGAACAGTTCGATGTCGTTCATGAGATCATGATCGCTCTTTCATAAGAATGTCATTTAATCTTTGTAACGTTAGCTCTATAGATAAAGACCAACGACACATAAAGTGTGAGATAGATAATAGGACTAATATGGACGCGTTAAACCAATATACGTTTGTTGCGCCAACCGAAGATGAGCTCATGGTTGAGCAACCTGATACGCTATATCTCTCAGTTGACTGCGATGACGAGCAGGCCAATGACATAATTGTACTAGGCGAGTAGCTTGATTTAGTGCAATAGACTTGAACAAACCATAAAAAAAGCCCGATTTCTCGGGCTTTTTTTATGGTGCTTATTCTCGCGCATAACCATTATTGTAGTGCCTGACGTCTGGCACTATATTGTGCTTATTGAGTAATCGATACATGGTTGCCCTTGACACGCCAAGGTCCTTCGCGGCTGATGCTACCTGTCCTCTGTGTGTTTCCAACACAGCGACCAAAACATCCTTCTCCGCCTCATCCTTAATGTTTCTCAAGCTTTGCTTAAGGTTCGCCTTACTGGGCAAATCAAAGTGCTCAGCCCGAACTTCATTGCCTTCCGCCAACAAAGCAGCACGCTTGACCTGGTTAATAAGCTCACGTACGTTGCCAGGCCAGCTGTAACGTAACAGTAATTGTTTGGAATCTTCGGAAAACGATGCCGCCATCGTACTGTATTCCCTGGCAAACTTGGTCAAAAAAGTTTCAGCCAGCAGGAAGATATCCGAACCACGCTCTCTCAGGGTCGGCACTTTGATGTGGAAAACATTCAGGCGATAGAACAGCTCCTTGCTAAAGTCTCCGTTAGCAACGGCAGCCTCTAAGTCCGCGCTAGAGGACGCAATGATGCGGGCATCGGAAGATGCGTCATCATCAAGCGACTCCCCTGCCGGGATCTGGAGATATGTAAGGAGTTCATCTTGAAGCTCTTTGGACAGCTCTTCGACATTGTCCAACAAAATAGTACCGTTGAACTGGGAACCATCTTCGTTGGTATAACTGCCGTCAAGAAAGGCCATCTTCTCGTCGTCTCTGGTTAACGAACCGCAATTGACAATCACAAAAGGGGCATTCTTTCGCTTAGACAAATTATGGATTGATTTTGCTATCAGCTCTTTGCCGGTGCCGTTTTCGCCGGTCAGAAAAACATTAACTTCTGTTAACGCCACACGGCGCACCATGTCTCTTAACTGCTTGATAGACTTAGAGTCACCAAATAGTCCCATATCATGCTGAGACGTTATCTCGACCCACGAACTTGATTCAATATCGAGCATACCCAGTTGATGGCCAACAGTATCAAGTAAGTGGCTGCCAGGAATAGGTACTGAGAAATAGTCGACACAAAAGTTATTAATAAACTGACAAATCGCATCAGTTTTTAATTGCTCTTTTTTGATAATCGCAATCCATTTCACTTGCTTGGTTTTATTTGCCCTCAAAGAAATGCTGTTTAAGCTAAAATCATTATTGCTTAAGTCAACAATACAAATGCATGGGCTGAACTCTTCCAGGATTGAGTCAGCCGTCCGTAGGTCATAGCAGCAATGGGTTTTCCAACCAGATTGTTCAAGAAGCGCAATCCAAGGTTCATAGTTACATCCAATTGCAACCAGTCGACCATTAATTGATTTATTTTGACATTGAGCCACCATCGAAGTCACCTTCTATCAATGTGCATATTATTATTGATGTCTTAAAAATATAGGCAATAAACGACAGTTTTGCAGGGTATCAGTTGTAAGAAATGTATTGAAAAGTTATTACTTCATAGTATTGCGAAAAAGAGTCAATATTAATCAACAAGTTATTAATAATAAAAACGGCACTTAAGTATAAGTTTCTGTATTCAGTTCAACTAATGAACAACAAAAAAGGTACAGCTTTTATACTGTACCTTCCTAAATGACAAATTATTACTATGAAAACGGTTTAATAACCATTGTGAAGGATAGAGTTCTCAAGCCTATTCCTATAAATGGATTGCTGAATGAACCCATTAACATCAGCTTCGATATCCATAATCATCTGAGTATTTATTCTCGTACCGTCATTTGAATTTTGAATAATAAAGCCTGTACTATTAGGACTTGTATTCGCTGTATTAATATTATTATCACCTATATCAATTACATATAGAGGATCTTGAAAATCTAGAGATTCTCCACCTGACGGGTCAACTAATTTGCCATTGTTAATGGTAAAGTCAGCAATACGCGTTGTCAGAACTTCCTCTCCATTAATTGCCGTACTCATCGTCAAACCAATATTTATGATATTGTCATTTATAGAGACAAAACCACCTCGTATAGATGACATATCACTATCAGATAATGATGTTAGCCCTAGCTCATCAATAGAAGGGAAGCTGATAGAAGCATTAGCCATAATAGCTACACCTCCTATCGTCGATGCGACGAATATACGAGTTAATTTATTCATGCTAGCCTCTAATAATCGTTTGCACCAGGTAGTGTAATACTAAACGTTGCAAGTGAGTCTCTAGCTATCGCCTCTGATGACGGCGACGGCGTATAGACGTTATAATTTTCAGCAGTGATAAAGCTCTCACGGCCTTTTACTGCTTGGTTTTTAACCAACAACACAGACCCCTTATAGTAGGTCTTAAAATCATCGATTGGCATTACGACAGTTCCCCGTGATGGATCGCCAAGGATAACTTGACTGCTATTCATTCCTTTAATAACCACAAAGTGCATATAGCCATCAAAGTTGACGATAGTAATTGCAGGAATCCTTATTTTACTAAACTTATCGAGGGGAATGTTGTAGCCATTAGCATCTAACCCTATCGAAACAAGATAGTTTTTCATATCTAACATAGAAAAACCTTGTTTCTCTATTTTTTCTTTATTTCCATGTTTGAACATATATTTGAAAACATCATTTTCTGATGTTTCAAGATCATAGTGGTAAGTAACCAGAGATGCGACAGCAGCAGAACCACAACTAAAATCATATTGTTGTCTGAAAACATCACCAAATAACTGCTCTTGATAACTTTTCACTTCAACATTATACGCCCCCCTATTAGGGAAATAATCCAGCGCATAAATACTACTACTCGCAAGTAGACCAGTGGTAAACAATATTGATCTAATCATAATCTATACCGCTTTGGTTTCTCAGCCTTGATACCGCAGCATCTATATTCGAACATGAATAAAAGATAGTACTTTTGATAAACCAATAATTATCAAAACTAATAATTGCTGGCTAACAAGCAGAATTAATGAAAGGGCCCTAAAGGCCCTTTATCCAGCCTAGTAATCACCACCAGGACTTACTACGCCTCCACCTGTGCCAACAAGCGCTGCATTTGTAGCTGTTGTTTGCTGTACCATAGAGTTGTTACCGACGTTCTGACCAGCAATACTGATACCTGAAGCATCACCAAACGCTCTGTTCATGCTGTTGGTCTGCATCACTGTCACGTCCGATCCGTTTTTGCCCTTACAGCATGCACCACCATAGGTGACTTCCGCATCCATAATGTGACCATACAACTTTGAATCTGCCAGATAGGTATTGATCTCAACGTCGAGTTCTTTCTCTAAAGAATTATCAATATCTTTGTTATATGTTTCGGTTACCTTGTACAGATTTCCTACATCTTTGAGTTCAAGGACATCATTATCCTTGTTACCAACATTGCCGATATAGAGATCTTTCGTAGCTGTGAGCTCTACATCTTTTGTAACATCCAGATTACCGCTATCTTCAATGGTGATGTCACCATCGTGACCATAGTATCCATAACCACTATCATGGTCATCTGCAAGGGCCATCGGTGAAGCCACAAGTGCCGCAATCAGCATAATATTATTTTTACGCATGATATTACTCCAAAAATTATCAGTTCTTATTTTAATATCCGTGCATTTTAGTTATACCATCGCCTTTATTTATAATCCTAATATTAAGCGATGGTACAATCATATAACAAAAGAAGTATTGTTCTTTATCCTGCGAAACTAAACATTATTCCATTTTAGTTTTATGGGTCGCTGACATATTCATTAATATGTCAGCATAGATAGACTAACAATTTACTTCAATGTCAGGTTAACCACGGTCGCATTCTGAATTAACACATTGTTACCAGAGTTCTGGACTACATTTAATACACCCGATGCATTACTAAATGACCCTGAGTCAATAATATTGTCACCCGTTGTATTATTGTAAGCCCCATTACCTGCAACATCGCCATACATATCTGAACTTGCGTGAATATTATCAATCTTCAGCTCGTATTGACCGCCACGAGACTGCGTCATCATATCCTCACTCAATATTTCAGAGTTTGCTAGAATATCCAACTCATCTGCAATACCCCCACTAGAAAAAAGAGCAACTGCTATCAGTGTTAAATATCTCATGACTTCCTCCTGAGAGTTGATAAACAACCCTCAGTTATGTGTTATTGACTGGTTAACATTGCATTTGTGCTAGCACTTTGCTGAACCAACGAGTTATTACCCGCATTCTGACCAGCGATATTGATACCGGATGCGCCTGTAAATGCATCCTGCATGGTGTTACTTTGAGTGACATTCAATGTATGCTGAGCTGGGTCACCATAACCGTCACCATAGTAGCCATGGCCATCACAGCAAGCACCACCGTAAGTAACTTCACTATAAGTAACTGCACCGTCTAAGGTTGAAGTTGCCATATAATAGTTTTCTTCAATATCAATAGTAATATGCTTACTGTTGTCATATTCACTATTATCAGTGAGTTCGTAGATATCTTTGTTATTTACATCATACAGTAACATGTAGTCACTATCATCGTTGTAACTGTCTTTAATAGAAACATCTTTTTCTAGTGTTACTGTTAGATTTTTTTCAACATCAGTGTTGAATGAATCAGTGATTGTTTTGTCATTATCACTGTCACTGCCAGAACCATAGCTTGAACCACCATATGGATCATGACCGTAATCATAAGGGTCATTTGCTAATGCTAGAGGTGAGCTAACAACTGCTACTAATAGTGCGATATGTGTTTTACGCATGATCCTACTCCAAATATAATGAGTCGTTATTTTTTATAATCACTCGCATGACTTCGCGAGATAACTTAATCATAGTTTTCGCCACTCGTACTTTTGTATTATTTTTAATAAACACACAGCTATTTGAATATAAGTTTTTTGCTTTAATCACCTTACTTTATAACGCCTTAAAGATAATAAACCGTCTCAACTTTAGAATGACAGATTTGATTTTTTGAGAAATTTTCTTACCTTTAATTAAAATAATAAAGTAGCGTAAATATCTCAGTGATAAGACACTTATTTAAGATTCTCAGGTGACAACTTTTTCTCATTTATACTACTCTTTTCTTATTAGCTTGTATGAGTATAAACATACAACTTCATATGATTTTTTTGGGGCATACACTTGTTATCTAAGTGAGGGAATCGTGAGTATTATCAATAAAATAAGCTATATTGCGCTTCTTGCTTTATTTCCAATAACCGCTCCGGCGGAAGAATCAAAGGCGTCCAAGGAAAGTGAAAAGCCCAAGCGAGTACAAACCGTTGCCGATATTCTCGAGCAACCTGGTGTTTTGACGCCTAAAGGCTCTTTCGTTCTTGATACTTCTTTGTCATATACCCAGAACTCTTCTAACTCGGTATCCGTTGTCGGCTATACCGTTCTTCCTTCGCTTATTGTCGGGTTAATACGAGCCAGTGATATTGACCGAACAACCTTAACCTTCGGGCTAACCGGGCGTTACGGCATCACTAACCGACTAGAGGTTGAGGCGCGTATTCCATGGGTCTACCGCACAGATTCCATTTCTGAGCGGGACCTGAACAGCGGTTCTAATGCAGCAACCCTGCGTACTGTTGACGGCAACGATATTGGCGATATTGAAGCTGCCTTCAAATACCAGATAAACATGAAAGAGGCACCCTACTGGATCGGTAGCCTGCGCTTCAAGAGCACAACGGGCAAGTCCCCCTATGATGTGCCTATTAATAGCCTGAATGACTTTGAAGAGCTGCCTACAGGTTCCGGCTTCCCCAGCATCGAGCCCGGTATCACCATGATCATGCCTATCGATCCCGCCGTTATTTTCATGAACTTCAGTTATATCTGGAATATCAAAGATGACGTCGAAGTCGATATCGACATCACTGACGACGATAACAACACTGAAAATATCCGCGTCGATACCATCGACCTAGGCGATACCATTGCCTTTAGTGCAGGAATGGGCTTTGCCGTGAACCCCAAATTCTCATTCAGTCTCGGCCTGAGCCACAAAACTATCCTGAAATCCAAAATCAATGGAACAACAGCCAGTGATGCCAAGTTGCTGCAACTTGACTCACTCTCGTTTGGCGCGAACTATGCCATCGACAGAGATACAACCATCAACGTCGGCGCAACAGCCGGTATCACCGCAGATGCGCCAGATTTCCAGCTATCCGTTCGTATCCCATATACCCTGAAATAACACCCTCTCCTATTCACCCCGGCTTATGAAGCCGGGGGACCACTATCAATGACTAAAGTCTAATTTTCCTCTATGCTATAACGCTTAAAATAAGCAGTAACAGGAATGAATACATGTCCAACCCATTAGACTCATCCCAGATCACGGCTATCCAGGCCTACGATGCGGAGAAGCGTTACAAGTACCTGGTGAAAGAAGTTGTTTCTAACCGCCAGATCTGGATTCTGACTGATGAACATGGCTGTGTCATGTTAAATACGGACGACGAGGATTGCGTACCCGTATGGCCGAACAAGGAATTTGCTGAGTCATGGGCAACTGGAGAGTGGGAATCTTGTAAGGCCGAGGCTATTTCTCTGAACAAATGGCACAGTCGCTGGACTCACGGCCTGGAAGATGACGAGCTGGCCGTGGTGATTTTCCCGAATCAGGATGAAGATGGCTTAGTTGTTTATCCTGATGAGCTTGATTACGAGTTAAAACAGCAAGAACGAAAGCATAATCAGCGCTAGTCGACTTTCAGTTCGTCTTGATGCCGAGCGCTCGGCGAATAGATAAAGGGCTGTGACAGCCCTTTTATTCGCTAGCGCTCCTGCTGTTTAGTCCCTACTCGGCTACTATCAATTTCTGACTTTACCAACTGATGGAGATGTACCGCCATGGAAGCGCTACTCAACAAGATCAAACAGTCCCCAGAGCAGGTTGGCTTTGACACTGTCATCGACCTTATCCAGCAACACTACCTTTACACACCTACGGCCTTCTCCAATGGACTTGGCAAGGAAACGCTGGTCAACACGGCTGGCAGCAATGAGGGATCATGCCGTATCTTTGCCTTTGCTCAACTGCACCAACTCTCAGAGGCTGAAACATTAGCGTGTTTCGGGGATTTCTACCGTGAAGATGTCCTTCAGAACCCTGATGGGGACGATCACAAGAACATCCGAAATTTCATGAAATACGGTTGGCAGGGTATTCAATTCTCTGGGCGGGCTTTGTCAGAGAAGTAGCCTGGGTATAGTGAAGCTAGATACTGTCAGGTGAGGGGCAGACGCCCCTCGACATGTCAGGTCTAGTCGTTAAGCGGTTTCTGGCAGTGTGAACATTTCTCGGCCGGTTTCATAAAAAACGGGGCGCGAGTCGCTCTTCCACATGCTGCGCAAAACTTGGTTGCACGAATTGTTAGCCAGGTTAACGGCACCATAAAGGCCAGTAGCCCCAACATCATCGGCATTGGCGGCTGTACATATACGATCACCGCCCCAATAACGACATTGCTAAAGATGGTATACACAGGCCACAATCTTCGCTTGCGCTCGACGTCTGATCCTCGCTGAAACAACATATAACTGCCAACAGACAACCCCAGCCATACAATGGCAAATGTCACTAATAGTTCTTGCTGCACAATCAACACTCACTCAATAAAACTTAACGCCATCAGTCTACCACTCCTGCTGTCCTATCAACTAACTTCGCCACTTTTTGTTACAAATCGATTAGATTTCATCCAAGCCCAAAAACGGATTTTGCTCAGTTTGGGAAGCCAATCACAACCTGAAAAAACGAAGCCTTATTTTTGCGGCGAGCGTCCTTGAAAACCGGGCCTCCGGACAGATATCTTAACTGAGCGGATAAAACGACGATCCGTAACCACTTTCGTTTAGTGGTGATACAAGGAGTTTTAATGGTTGCAAAATCTTTATTGAGAACATGTTTTGTTCTGATGTTTGTTCTTGGCCGAAGCCCGGTTGCTTCAGCCGCGTTACCTGAATATAACAATGCTGATATTGAAAACCCCTCCCCTGTCCAAGGCTCCAAAGAAACATTCCAACGCTCTCTTAGTGGCCTTTACTCAATCCCTAGTTACCGTTCTCCAACCCTGATTCAGCCTCACTCTGACTTCGATGCTCTGTATCAACAAGCAGCCTCTGCCCAAAGCGAGCTTGAAGATGTACTCAGTCAGGTCAGCCTACTCACAGCCGCCCAACCGGTGTTACCCGGCCTGAAATCAAAAGCCCGGGCGCAACAAAAAATCGCAACGGAACTAGAAGGCCAAACTGAACTGCTAACCGATTTAGCACGAGGCTCACTGGTAACCAACAACATTGGTAGCCTTGTTCAGTCATTTGAACTACTGAACAAGGAAGTCACCGTCGTCGAGGTCAAAAACCGCTTCAAGACCCCTGCGCCGTCAGGCTACCGCGATCTGAAGCTACTCGTGCGTCTACCTAAAACCCAGCACATTGCTGAAATTCAACTTCACCTAGAGGAAATTTCCGTAATCAAAAATGGTGCCGAGCACGAGATATATGAACAAATTCAGACCATCGAGCGCAAGGCCACGACAGAGCAGCGAGACCTAAACGATATCGAATTAGCCAAACTCGCATCATTGCGACAGCAGTCCCGGGCGATGTACCAGACCGCATGGCATCAATACCTACAACCAGAGGCTATTGCCAGCTAATTAAACCTCATTATTCAGCCCGAGCAGCATTTCTGTCGGGCTGAAATATCTAAAGCTCAGCCCTTCAGCAAATTCATCTTCCGTTCAGATTACTTTGTTATTCTACAGTCCAACAAAGAGAAGCTCTTAACAGCCTGATACGTCACTTTTCCAAACCTTCGGTTTGAAGGCCACCGTTTTACGTATATCGCTGAAGCCGAAAGGCTGTACCCAGCATACCAGGAGTTGCTTGATGGATATGAAATCTGTACTTCGTACCTGCTTTATTCTTCTATTTGTTCTTGGTCGTGGCCCGGCAATGGCTGCTCCGATGACAAGCTATTCTGAATCAGACCATGAGCTGCCTTCCAATCGCTCAGAAGCCAGTAAGAAATCATTCCAGCGCAGCCTAAGTGGCCTCTACAGCATTGATAGCTGGAAAGATGAAGGGGTTGCTCAACCCTACTCAGATTTTGACCAGCTGTACCTTGCTGCTGCCCAAGCACAACAAGAGCTTGATACTGTTATTCGCGAGATCAGCCTGCTGACCAGCACCCAGGCCATTTTACCCGGGGTAAAATCAGAGCAACGAGCCAGAACCAAAGTGGAGACAGAACTTCAAGGCAATACAAACCAGATAACCGACCTGGCACGAGGTTCACTGGTAGCCGAGGATATCCCAAGCCTTGTTCAGGCTTTTGAATTGCTCAATAAAGAAGTCACTGTGGTTGCGGTAAAAAACCGCTTCAAATCACCCACAGACTCAGGCTACCGAGATTTAAAAATGCTCGTCCGCTTGCCTGAAAGCCAGCTTGTAGCAGAAGTTCAGCTTCACCTGGATGCGATATCTCTCGTGAAGAACGGTGCCGAGCATGAAATCTATGAGCAGATTCAAAAGATAGAACGCGTTGGCATACAGCAGAAACGCCCTCTTTCTGAATTCGAACTGGCACAAATCGCTCAGTTGCGAACTGTTTCGAGTAATCTTTACCAGGAAGCCTGGCAGCAGTACCTCCAGCCAGAGGTGTTAGCAAGCTAACAATAACGATGCGCTATATTCAGGGCCGCCTGGCGGCCTCTCCTTCAACATACCTATACTGCGGCGTTGCTCAATACTAAGACAACAGTGTTAATGTTGACTATTCTTTATCAAACTACGTTCAATGTGCACGGTTTAGCGTAAACCGGCACCTTCTTGTAGCTTGGGTATAGTATGAACACGTCGCTAGGAGGATCCACGATGACCCATCGTTATCAACCTATCGACTGTACCCTTCACGACTATTTCGAAATGGCTTGTGTTTACCACTATCAGGTAAAGCTTGATTTACGTGACGAGAGTTCAGTCGAAGGAAAGTGTATAACCACGGAAACTCACCCAGACAAATCTGAGTGGCTGGTATTCAAAACTGAATATCAGTATACGAAGATTCGTATGGATTGTATTAAGCGGATGTCTGCCCTTTCACCAGACGCACAATTCTCGGTCATTAACTGCTGACGAGTAAAAACACAAAGAGCGCCTAGAGGCGCTCTTTGAACCAAGATAGCTTGTAACCAAGAAACAATGGCTTACTTATGAACCATGATATCCAGGATCTGGACATCAGTCTGAGTCATCGCACCATTGGCAAGTGCCGACATATTGCGGATAGACGCATCAACATCATCAGCGACAATGCCTTCATTACCCGTTACCCGGATACCATCCAATGCCATTAGCGCAGCCTTTACTGCAGCACTGGCCGATGATGAGACTTTCATTGCACAGCTTGTTTTTGCCCCATCGCAAATGATCCCGGTAATATCACCAATCATGCTGTTAATCGCAGCACTGATTTGCTCAAAACGTCCACCGAGCAGCCAGGTCATTCCCGCAACAGCTCCCATAGAAGCCGTTGTGGCACCACAAAGCGCAGACAGTTTATTCTGATAGCTCTTGATATAAATCGCCATCAAATGAGACATCATCAATGCTCGTGCCATAGTTTCCTGATCAGCGTTCACATGCTCGGCAACAACAGCTACCGGCATTGTTGCAGCAATACCCTGGTTACCAGAACCAGAATTGCTCATCGCGGGTTTCATCGCACCATCCATCCGGGCATCAGAAGCGGCGGAAGTGCGGCAGAGTACATTCGTCAGTAGCCCGCCAGAAAGCAGTCCACGCTCAACATTTCGCTGGAACGTAGCACCTATTTGCAAGCCATAATTACCGGTCAGCCCTTCTTTGGACAGGGCATCATTGAGATCCAGTGATTCAGTAATAAACTGAATATCTTCAACAGGCACATTAAGTGCAAACTCATAGATATCGTGTGCATTCGCCTGAGCAAAAATGTTCTCTGACTGATTATCAGCCGTTGCTGCCGGCTGCGGATCAATAATAAAAACAGCATCACCGTTAACATCAATCGAAACAACGTTGGTGTGCCCGTCAGCAATAATCACCGTCGCCTGATCGGTACCATCACTAACTGTCACTTTGGCAAACAAGATATTAGACACTTGGGCAACACCCACACTAACCTGCTGCTCCAGCATCAGTTTGGCTGCCTCAACATCACCCTTGGTGATATTTTTTAATACTTCCAGCCCAGCATCTGGCTCACCCGCTAATGCGCCCACAGCTGCCGCTATCGGCAAGCCAACCATTCCGGTACCAGGTACGCCAACGCCCATGCCATTCTTCATTAGGTTGGGAGCGACATATGCTTCAACCTGGGTTGGCTTTCCCTTAAGGTGACGAGCGGCAATCGCAGCGGCCAACGCAACTGAAACCGGTTCAGTACAGCCTAATGCAGGAACCACTTCTTTCTTAACTGTTTCAATAAAACCGTTCCAGAGGTGCTTTTTCATTGTTATTACCTTCAGATAAACAGGTGGATGGTAGGGTACTGTTTTATCCCCCTTGTCTTAATATGGTTAATTTACACCTACCTGAAGGGAATTGTTTTGCCAAAAATCCTCTAAAATCAAAATCCGGGAGAAAGTTTTTCTACAGCGGCCAGCTCAAGGAAACTAGCAACCTCCGCAACTGCCACAACGCCAGTCTTCCGCATTCACAGCCTGATAAAAATACCGGAAATTATCCTCATCAATCGGAATATTCTGGGTATCAAAAAGATCCGCCAGCCAATCGATATTGGAAACAATCCATTGATCTTCTTCCTCCCCTTCGGCGTAGAGGGGATCATCCGGATCCATGAAATTATAAATACCGAAGGTACCCATATCCTTTTCAAGCTTTTCTTCCGGAATCGCTAAAAGGCTTCCCTGATATGTAATTTCCCAATGGCCCAGACACAAGGTGTTCCCTACCGATGTCCAGCGTGCTTTGAACGGATTGCCCATAGTGCTTGCTCAGGTATTAACGAAGTGGCACATAATAACCACCGCGCTAATATGGTCAATACCTCCAGAGGCTTAAACAGCCAGCACTGTGACTAGGCATAGCGACAAGGCGTAACAGTTAGGCGTAATAGCTAGGCATAGTTAGTGGTTAGCACCAACGGCGAACTTGCTCGCAGTATTGTCGATACTCTTCACCAAAAATGGCTTCCAACACATCTTCTTCCGGGCCGATTTGGAAGTTATTCATATAGAAAATAAACAGCGGGATCATCACCAAAGCAGAGAGTGCGGATAAATAAATAAAGGCAGCGATAAGAAACAATACTAACCCTAGATACATCGGATTACGTGAAAAACGATAGATTCCCGAAGTGACCAGACTTGATGCCTTATGCGGATTACGCGGATCGACGGTTGTTCGTTCTTTAGCAAATGACATAACTCCCGCCAATCCAACCAAGGTTCCACCAAGACAAAATACCAACACCAACAAAAATTGGCCCCAGAACGTAAATGTCCATAACGGCCAATACTGTGAAAGCAGATACATACCACCAAGCGTTATCAACAATACTACTGGCGGGGGCAGTTTCAAATCCATATCACCTTTTCCTCCGTAATGCATACAGTCCAAATAATTATCATGCCATGCAATCATAACCCGTTAATATCAAGTGTAATATATTTCCATTGAGTCCAGCGTTTACGCCTATCACGGCATACTACGCTTCAGGAATCGAGTAATTGATTGCTAACCAGACATCAGCGCTTTAAGATTGCCGGACCAATAACCTTATCCGTCCGACTGCTGATACCCCCTACTATGCAAAAGCTCAAGTACCTGCAAGGCTATCCCTCTTCAATTACCGATCAGGTGGCCAGCCTGATTGATTCCGACCGGCTTGAAGCATTCTTGCTAAAGAAGTATCCCCACAGCCATGATCTAACAACAGAAAAAGCCTTGTATGACTATGTGCAGGAGCTTAAATCTCAGTATCTGAAGAAATCGCCACCGGTGAGTAAAGTGGCCTATGACAAAAAAATACATGTCATCAACCATGCGCTAGGGCTCCACTCGTTTGTCTCTCGCGTTCAGGGCAACAAACTCAAGGCAAAACATGAAATTCGCATTTCGTCTATTTTCAAACATGCCCCATTGCCCTTTTTACGCATGATTATTGTCCACGAGCTTGCCCACCTGAGAGAAAAAGAACATAACAAAGCCTTTTATCAACTTTGTTGCCATATGGAGCCTGACTACCACCAGCTCGAATTCGACATGCGGTTATTTCTCACTCAGCAGGAACTGAGCGGCCCGATCTACTCCTAGTAACGTTTTGACGTTACCGGCTATAAAGATCTGACATCAGCCAAACTTTTGCCTACAATATAGCGCTAATTAGAAATTTAGGTGTTTACATGAAAATTTGTGCTGTTGAGTTAAAAAGCAACGAGGCGATTGTTTGCCTGCTTTCACAAGACAATGGGTTATTTGACATCCCTCAGTGCCGAACTCAAAAGTTCATTATGAAAGACTCTCTCGACAATACTGAAATGAGAGACTTCCAGTTCGCATTCAAAAAGCTACTAGAAGACTACCAAGTTGACGCTGTTGTGATCCGTACCCGCGAGACACGCGGTAAATTTGCCGGCAGTGCAGTAGGCTTCAAGCTAGAAGCAGCGATCCAGCTTCTCGACGGTGTTCAGGTTGATTTCATGTCAAACAACGACATCAAGCAAAAGCTGAAACGCAATCCGCTGGCTATCGATTTCCGCGATACAGGTCTGCGCCAGTTCCAGGAAGCTGCGTTCACCACTGGCTACGCTTATCTGAGTAAGTAAGCGCCTGCTAATTATTGAAAAATGGGGCTAACTGCCCCATTTTTCTATCTGATATCTACCAATGGTGTATTACTGCCTAGAGCAAATTGCTGCCTAGAACAAATCAGCGGTAAATCGGGCCAGTCTGGCCTCAGCAATAGAGCAATTAGTCATCGCCATAAGCTCTGCAAGCGTAATATTTGGATTCTTGAACACAAGCTCTTTAAGCTGTTCTTCTCGTGATTCACTGTTTTCATTAAGCGCCACAAGTCGCTCGTCAATTTTTCGTATCAGAAACTGCATCGCTTCAGGCTCCGACGTACTTAAGCCATCAGAAAACTTGCGAAGCGCACATTGCTCTCCCGCCAACTGCCAGTTTCTGGAGCGGCGAATTCGCTTCAGCTCACAACCGTAGTCCAACGCAATGCGCTTGGCCTTTTTCACATTTTCACCACCGATACGGTGAATTAATGACGGTAAGTGGGTTATGAGTACATCTTCGCTCTGGCCTTTCATTAGTCGCGCTTCAGAGGCCGTATAACCGACTCCAGCCCTTCAATTTTAAACTCAAGCGTCAAAGCCATCAGCGTGCCCAACTCTCCTTCCGGGAAGCCTTTTTTCTGGAACCACAGTAAATATTCTTCCGGCAAATCGATAAGTGCCCTGCCACTGTACTTTCCAAACGGCATTTTGACATTGGCAACCTTGATTAAGTGTTCTTTTTGAAACATAGCAATCTCCTTGCCCTTAAGCTTCGTTGATTGCATTATCATATTCAAGCAATAACCAAGCTTGCCCGCGTACTATTCCACCACCCACCGCTGACTGACAACTTCTTGGTCATTACAAACCAAAGCACCGACAAACTCAGCTCCCTGGCATATTTTTCCAACCCCCGCAGGTGTTCCCGTCATTACAATGTCACCATCTTCCAGCTGCATAAAGGTTTGCACTTCCTCAAGGATCTGCGCTGGTTTGTACATCATCAACGATGTATCGCCCTGCTGGATCAGCTCTCCATCAATATGCAAGCTCAACCCAAGCGGGGTATCACAACCAGAAATGGGAACAAACGTGCTGAACACAGCCGAACCATCGAACGCTTTACTTCTCTCCCAGGGCAGCGACTTGGCCTTCAGCTCACTCTGGACACGCCGTTTGGTCAAATCCATACCAAGCGCTGCCGCGACAAAGCGTCCCCCCTGGTATAAATAAGCAATCTCACTTTCATAATGCAGCTCATCGCCACGGTGCGTAGCAGATAGCGCTGTACCTATTGCTGAATTGGGCTTTACGAATATCACCATTTCATCCGGGATTTCGTTTCCTAACTCATGAACATGATCAACGTAGTTTCGACCAATGCAGACGACTTTGCTGGGAAAAATCAAGGAATTGTTGAAGCTTACAGTGTTCATACTTAGTCCTTTAAGCAGTATTAAGTGATAACTCAAGATCCCCCCAAACTACCTCAAGATGCTCGACTCGGCGAGAGTTAGTTACGACTATGGCTATATCACATGGAGAGAAGAACGATAAAACTGGCTGTTGCCAGCTTTATCGTTATGAAGCCTGATTATTGAATAAAGACAAGCTGCGCCGTGACAGGCACGCTAAGCAGAATGGAGTTTAATTTCGCAATGTTCCTCAATACCTCAATACCTTTGTCCAAGCCAAAAAGAGCCGATTTCACTTCGATCGGCCACGTGGTTGAAACGAGTACCCCACCGTTTTCCAACCCTGTTACCTGAAGTTTCGCCGCCAGTGTTTGCTTTAATCCATGAAGATCTAGCGAAAACTCAATATCCGCGGGCTGAGTTTTGCCGGGGATCAGTTCACTCAGCATGACAGGATCAACCTTGGCCGTCAGTGTTGCCAGCGGAAACCCTTCGGTTTCAAACAGCTCCTTCTTCATGCGCTCATCCCGAATCGAGATCTGGGTGTCGACACTTGCCAGATCGATAACCACCTTGACCTCGCCTTCTTTCGACACCGAACCGCTGATATTTCGAAAATGGTGCTGTTCTATTACCGAATCATTCTTCACAGAAATAAAGTTTACATTGGAGCTATTGCTATCCAGTTTCCAGTCAGCCAAAACACTGGCATTGAGTCCCACCAGCAATAATCCGGCTAACAGCAATCTCAAACACGCGCGCATTATGATGTCCTATTGTTGATGTTCTTATCACATCACTATAGGCCACTGATTCCTATCAACCGTATTATTATTGAGCTAGCCTATCTTAAAGCGGTTAATCATCCTCATAAGATCCACTGAGACCTGGCTCAATTCCTCACTGGCACTGGCCATCTGTGCTGATTCCTGGGAAACAGACATCGACATATCTTTCAGGCTAACGACATTACGATTGATGTCGTTCACCGTCAGGTTTTGCTCTTCTGTCGCCGTCGCAATGTGCTGGCTCATATCCTGAATAACCTGCACCTCGTCATTGATAGTATTTAGCGCTTCACCGGCAGATGCAGAAATCTTGGAGGCGTTCTCCGCCTTTTCGGCCCCTTTGCTCATTACTTTCACCGCATTTTCCGCACCACTCTGAAGCTTTTCGACGATATTCTGAATTTCCAGTGTCGACTCCTGGGTCCGCTGCGACAACGTTCGGACTTCATCGGCAACAACCGCAAAACCCCGGCCGGCTTCACCCGCACGGGCAGCCTCAATCGCGGCATTCAATGCCAATAAGTTGGTTTGCTCGGCAATACCGCGAATCACTTCTAAAACGGTATCGACATTTCGGCTATCCACAGCTAACTGATCAACCACTTCACTGGCTTTACCGATATCTTCAGCCAACAGGTTAGCCTCAGAAATATTATTATTAATGATTTCCATACTACCCTGAGTCTCTTTAGCCGCCGAGATACTCGAATCATTGGCCTCTACTGTTCTCCTGCTTACCTCCTCGACGGTGGCCAGCATTTCTGTCATTGCCGCAGCAAGTTGCTCTACATCATTCTGCTGCTGATTCAAATTATCATCGACGGTATTAATCGACGAGGACATCTGGTGTGCCGACGTTGAGACCTGCTCACCGACTACACTGATATTTTGCATAATGCTCTGTATGGAGCAGACAAACTGGTTGAAGTGACGGGCAAGATCAATCAGCTCTCGGGTCCCCTCTTCTTCCAACCTCTGCGTTAAGTCCCCTTCGCCCTTCGAGAGTGCTTCCATCGCATTGACGGTTCGTTTAAGCGGAGAAGTAATAGAGCGAATAAAGAAAGTTACGATCAGCGACAGTACAGCAAGAATAATTGCAGCATTGATCATTGAAACGACTTCGGAACGATGAATATCGGCCTGCAACGCTTCCATGTTCATTCCACTACCCACTAACCATTGCCATGGTCCAAACTCTACAGCGTAACTGGTTTTCGGCTCCAGCAGATCTTTGTCATGGCTATTCGTCCAGACATAATCAACAAAACCGCCACCCTTACGTCCCTGAACATAGAGCTCCCGGACAAAACTGAACCCATTCGGGTCCTTGAGCCCCAAGGTGTTCTTGCCTACTAGTGACGGAACACCACTGGTCAGCTGGACACCCTGGTTATCACCGACAAAAATATAATTACCGTTATCGAAGCGCATCGCTGCTATCGCTTCCAATGCGGCTTCTTTGGCCTGCGGCTCCGTCAGTGCTCCAGATACACTAAGCCCATGATAGTGTTCTACAATACCCACGGCACTTTCTACCAGCGTTGCAACGCCTCGCTCATAGTTCTCCCGCATATGCTCACGCGTCTTCGCTGCATTGATCAATGTGCTGGTCACTAGACCGACGGCAAATAATGCGAGGATCACCCAAACACGCGTTGCGATAGTCACACTTGATAACTTGTTCTTCATAACACTATTCCTTATGGTCATCCCTAACGCTCATTAGGACCGGACACATGCTTGTCACCGAAACATCGGTGATGATGGCGATGCAATTCCTGCAGTTTCCTCTTACACGCATCAACATCCTCTTCCCCGGATAAATGGCTGATAACCTCATCAAACCTAAGCATTAATTGTTCCGAATGCTGGCGAGACTTCTCACAAATGACATCCTCGGTCGAATTCTGCTTATGCTTCAGCCGTTTGTGTTGTGCACGCTTAAATACATTGCTCATCCTGATACCTCCGCCAATTTCTTGTTCTTATCAAAGTGGTAAACATTGATTCGGTTCAAGGCGCAGTCCGGCAGGTACACCTTGCTGTTATTAACATGCAGCAGATACGGCATCCACAGCTGGCCTTTGCCCGGATCGGCACCAAAGCCACTGAAGCTGTCGACAAAATTTCCCTCAAGATCGAACACCTTTATTGAACGATTCACCAAATCGGAGATAAACAAATGACCCGAGTCGTAGTCGATACTGGTCGGTAGCAAAAAGTTGTCGTTGCTGACACCGTATCCTTCCTGGCCGAAACTCCATTTCCACTGGTTATCAGCGTCATATACCTCGATGCGGTTATTGAACTGATCAGTGATATAGATAAGGCCATCTTGGGTAGCGGCAATATCGGACGGAGTATGAAACTCGCCATGTTCGGCTCCGAGCTTACCGAATACGCCGACTAAACCCGGCTCACCCTTATTGTCAATTCGCCAGCGTGAGATTCGGTGGTTACCCGAATCGGCAATGAGAATGTCATTCGTTGCCGGATCTATCGTAATGCCCTGTGGTTTATTGAGCTGCGAGGGCTCGTCCCCCAACCCGCCAAAAAAGGTGTAAGGCACCAGCTCACCGATGCGGCTGTCATATTGAAGTAGAGAGACAATGCCGCTTAAATAGTTGCCCACAACTATCATCGGGACTTCATGGTCAACCTGTCCAGGTAAGGGCATCTTAGGCTTATAGGCCGCAATTCCCAGCGAGCCGGGCAACATCGGGAGGCTGACTGGCGATGCCGAGTCGGCCTCGCCGTTATCACTGGCCTGAAGCTGATAATTTCCGGCATCGACCATCCAAAGCAATGTCTTCGGGTCTTCAAACCTGTCATTCATAATCACCCTTAGCCACGTCTGCTGCCAGCGCTGAACCCACTCAGACTGGGCGGTCACCGCCAGGTTCAACCACGACGGCATACCGGCGGGCTGCATCGCTTTAAAAAACTGCTCCTGAAGGGAAAAATGGTGGGAAAGCCAATTTTCAATCAACGGATACTTTTGTCGATAGTGCTGATCATCAGGTTGAGTGATCCCCCCCGCCACTGCAGTGACAAAATGAAACTGACCGGGGCTCCCCCTATCATCACCAACCGTTTTAACGACCCTGCTTTCACCGATATAGCTCTTACCGACAGACAGCTCACGGCAAGAAGGCAAGCTAACGTGATGAAGTTGAAGCGAGGCCAAAATGGGCTCGGTAATTAACAGCTGGTCCCTGTCGTTCATTTGAGTGATCTGAATAGGTGCAAAGAAGCCATCAAGCGTACCTTGCAGCTCTCCGTCTAGATCGTATATTGATATGGCATTAGCCTTTGCCCCCGGTATCAGGATCCGGTTTTGAATCACTGAGACATCTCGTGCCAGCTCAAGACCATCGATATAGCATTTACCATTGTCAGCAAAAGGTCGCCCTTTACCATGCCAATCACAACGGACGACCGTATCAAAACCGGTATTGGCGACATATAGGAATCCGTCAACATCCATACTCAGACCCTGCGGCCACAGAAGATGAATAGGCTCCTTACCGCCTTCAATCTCATGAATGGATCTTAAGTACTGACCCGCTTCAGAGAAAATAGCCAGCCGACTGGCACCACCAGCTCCCTCATAAAACTCATCTGCCACACAGAGCTCGCCCTGATAGAATGCCAGACCATTGGGACCTTTTAAGTCGACTTCTGCTTCATTGCCAAATTGATGGATAGACTGAACAGAGAGGCTGGCATCGTAGTGTAAAATGTGGATTCGCTGATTACCGATATCACTGACATAGATCCAATTTTTAGTCGGGTGAGCAAGCAAGCGAAATGGCATGTTGAACTGCTGAGGCCCTTTCCCCGTCGAACCAAACTGGGCCAGGACATAATTCAGCTCACTATCAAAAACCAGAATACGATTATGGGCAGTATCGGCAAGCCAGACATTACCAAAGTGATCCAGACAACTTCCTACTGGAGTGTTTAGCGATACATGACCTTCTATCGGGCAAGGAAGTGCTGGCAGCTGTGCACCCACACTGCCAATATATGACTGAAATTCTATTCCCATCTTCTAACCTACTGACTCTTTTATTAAAAGAACACTTCTTATGTGTTTAATTACATAATAGGTAGCAATAGAAAGCTGGATCCCTATTTGAAATAACAATATTTATAAAGTTTGAACTAGCTCAACAATTGAACAGCTTTGACTGAAAAGGAAATCATCATTTTCACGTTATACCCTGTGGGAATACAAGGTGTTTACTGAACGGTATAACAATAGGAGAGAAACAGCGTTGGCAAGCGCCAGACATGGCGAGAAAGAGTAAAGAGAAAGGAAGAATAAAAGAGGCTGCTATCCGCTTCATGCGCGACACCAACATAGCCCCCAAATCTGTTACCAGACAGGTGCTGACTATGTCAGTGTAACGGTGAAGAAACGTAAGGCAAACGCTCTTTGTTAGGCAATTTGACGCTGTGGTTCAGGGAGTAATTCCGCAGCGATACGCTTGAGCAAGAATGTCTCACGCTCTATCGACATCCCTTTTTTATGGTTCTTCGCAGATTAGCGGGAACTGAAAACAAAAACGGTAGTAAGTGATATGGTTTAGTCGCCAAACAAAAACCTACACAAACTACCGTTTTCATGTCGAATAATACTTTCCTATCTTCCTTCTGGGAAGGCTTTCAGATTATAAA
>NZ_RSEJ01000131.1 GCF_009910675.1 Photobacterium alginatilyticum
CTTGGCCGGCGAACTCTCAGCATACTCCGCCGCCAACCATGGGATACTGCACCAACGAATAATCACGAGACATGGTGACTATCAACACCTTAAAGCCAGCTACATTTGCATGACAGCCTGATGCGGCGCTAATCTGGGCTGCTCACTAAACTGATGGGTTGAGTAAACGACAAGCCATTCACTGCTTTGTATCGAGGAAACTATGAATGTATATTGCCATCGTCTGAGGCAGCAAAGAACGGAGCAACCTGCGCTTCCCAGAACTTTAAGGACAGCCCTACGATGAACGAATGGCCTAAGATTTCCCGTTCTTGGGCGATGCGGTTACGACCAGATCCAAAAGCAGTCTTTTCCCATGCCTAACGCCTGCGATAAGGTGCCCCGCACTGAACCAACAAAGCACACCGAACTTCATACCAAAACCGCCGAGTGTAACGGGTCACCTTGATTGCTTTGTTAGGCATTTCCACATGTGGAATTCCTACTTGGCCGGCCAACTCTCAGCGCAGTCCGCCGCCAACCATGGGATACAGCACGCACTGAACCTCAAGTAACATTTTACTATCAGCACCTTAAAGCCAGATATATTAGCATGACATCCTGATGAGAAGTTAATCAGGGCTGCATCACCAGGCTAACAGGTTGAGTTGCCGACAAGCCTTTCACTGCGGTGCAACAAGGAAACTAGGAACGCTTATTGCCACCGCCTAAGGCAGCAAAGAACTGAGCAACCTGCAGTTCCCCGAACTTTACGAACAGCCATGCAATGAACGAATGGCCCGAGAATTCCCGTTCTTGAGCGATGCTGTTACGACTAGATCATAAAGCAGGCTTTTCCCATGCCTAACGCCCGCAATAAGGTGCGCCCCACTGAAGCGACAAAGCACACTGAACTCCGTACCAAAACCGCCGAGTGTAATGCGTCACACTTGATTGCCTTGTTATACGTTTTGGTTTCAATACGCCAGCCTCCCATCAGAAAGTCTTTTAAG
>NZ_RSEJ01000132.1 GCF_009910675.1 Photobacterium alginatilyticum
TATAAAATAGCTACAAAGAAGAGTCCCGATTTCTATCTATCAGATAGAKTAAACAATTGTTACTCTTATAAAWAAATAKAGTTAACTATTGAAATTGGCTTTTTTTATTTAATAGATCATAAAAATTTTTGTTTCACAACGTAAAATGACTCGCACTGAAATAAAGCATAGGRGCATAGAAWAATACTAATATATACATATAGGCTATKCATTTCCTAGTTTTATATACGTATTTTCATATTTTGTTTAAYTTAATATTCAGTAATCTTTCTATAAGATTTTCATAAAAGATATAAAGAAAAAAAGAAAATGAATGAATTTCTTTATCTCTATTCTTCCCACCCCTTCCATAGATTTCTAATTAGTCATTAGAGTCAAACACGAAATACGTAAAAGTTCAAATAAATAAGTTCTTACTCCCCTTTTTTATTATTTTAGTCCCCTAACCAAGCCTTATGAAAGAAGGAAATCCCCTGACTTGAATTCAATTATAGTACCAATAACTCCTAGATCCAAAAAATAACTTTAAAGAATAGAAAATAATATTTAAGAAAGATGAGTTCTTTCGTACAAAATGCATATGATATGCATCAGTGAAAATTGAATATCAGATGGAATCTAAGTAAATAACTTTCCGCAATAGAACGAAAATAAACATCTAATAAAAAAAAAAAGGCCCCTTCGCGTTTTTAATGAAAATCCTTGTAATTATGATTTCAATTCCTATTTTAYTTGRATTACAGATGGATTCCGACGCCTTCGCGTGTCATTTGAACTCTCGAGTTTGTCAAAAAAAAAGAAAGATTTATTTAATAATTTCGAGAAGAATAAACAAAAAAAKAAATTAAGCATTCTATTCAATATTAGACCTTTAAATATAAACAGATGCTTATAAGAATATTATTCTATTTTTTTTATTCTAATMAAATGTAGATTTAGAATGGAATATAAGCTGGGACGGAAGGATTCGAACCTCCGAATACCGGGA
>NZ_RSEJ01000134.1 GCF_009910675.1 Photobacterium alginatilyticum
CTTTCTTGAATAATGAATAAAATGTTTACTTTGTTATTTCAGTACATTGGTAACATTGTATGCCTGTTTTTCATATCTAATTTTGGTCTTATTTATGTTATGATTGTTTAATGATTGCTTTTCAGTACATTGGAGTAATTGTCTAACATTTGCATGTATTTTAAATCAGATGGAAGTTTTAGAAGAAACTTGTTTGTATGTCAGTTTGCATCTCAGTTGAGACTGGATGGTTAACTGATGTATTGTTTAGAGATTAACCTGTTATATGCTTAACTGAATGTGATTAAACTTATCTCATGATTATAAGATAGAAAAACTAGCTTTAAACATGTTAGTTGGAATTTTAATTGTTTGATAAGGTTTTGCCAAAGCAATGACAAAGGGGGAGATTGTTAGGACCAAGTGTTCTGACAATTGTCCTTTGTTGTCATTACTTTGTCAAGATATTTCATGTATGATTATATATCTTTTCAGGTTAAACAAATCAAACAAACTGAGTTAAACTTTGAAGTTGGAATCTCAGTTGGACATCCTAGTTGCAACTGAGGGTCCAACTGAGAAGTTTCTGTCAGTTTGGTTTTGATTATTACAATTCGTAAACAGATGCTATTTAACATGTTTGTTCAGTTGTGATCTTACAGGTAACTCTTAAGATTAAATTGACAACATTCTGGTGTGCAATGAGAGGCACATGAATGAGAAAATAGCAAGAGATTGGTCTTCCAAGAATAAAGGAACAAAGAGGAAAGATATCTTTTAAGATATATCAAGAAGACAATCTCAGCAATACTTTCCATCAGAGTATATCTCAGTAGGAAAGTCAGCCTAATACTCAGCAAGTATAAATAGGACTTAACTTGCTAGAGTTTAGGCACCCAAGACAACACAGAATACATACACAAAGAGATACACGGCTGCAACCATCACAAGGGTTTGCAGAGGCTGATTCTGTGTGAACAACAAGAAGACCAAGACCAAGA
>NZ_RSEJ01000135.1 GCF_009910675.1 Photobacterium alginatilyticum
CATCYTTATGGATTGGATTAGTTTTTCTGGTRGGTATCCTTAATTCTCTCATYTCTTGAACTTMTTTTTKMATMCCAGCTCCAAAAAKMAAATGACCCCCCTGAATTCTTTTCGGTTGTGAGACACATTAAAATTTAATAGTATAATATTAATATAAGTYCCMMAAATACAAATAAAGAAAAAAAAATGATAGGGGGGTCAAAAAAAAKACTTGCAACCCCCTCTGAAAAAAGTCTTTGGCCCGGYACTACACAAATATAATCCAGACATATATATATCATATATGTGTGGACATATTATGTASCAAGAACTAAAAAATGCGGMTATAGTCGAATSGTAAAAKTTCTCTTTGCCAAGGAGAAGACGCGGGTTCGATTCCCGCYATCCGCCACTAGAGTGAAGTCATTCCTTTAATATGATKAAAGGRTTCGGTATAGTTGACTGTGATAGACTCCCATCCAAAAAAAGGTAATTAATTACTAGTTAACAGAGTCAAACCTAATTTAAAAAAGATGTTGCGGAGACAGGATTTGAACCCGTGACCTCAAGGTTATGAGCCTTGCGAGCTACCAARCTGCTCTACCCCGCGCTAAAGTAAAGAGAAAAACGGAAAACTACTAAAAAACAAGGATTGAATACGACCCTCTACCATAKCTGTACAAATAGAATAGYMCATTTATACAGAATGGTAAAGRGGCYCTYTATGATCGATGATCATAGAAATGAAGGGATAGTTTTATCTTACCAACTTGATCTTGTTGCYCCTGGCAACAAACATGCMTGAACCATTTCACGAAGTATGTGTCCGGATAGGCCAAAGTCTCGAAAGTTAGCTCTAGGTCTTCCAGTCGAAAAACAACGCCGATGAAGGCGTGTAGGTGCACTATTCCGCGGTAGGGATTGTAACTTTCCGTGAATTTCCCATTTGTCACTCAATGACTGAACTTTGCTTATTTCTTTTTTTGAGGATC
>NZ_RSEJ01000136.1 GCF_009910675.1 Photobacterium alginatilyticum
ATGAGCGATGCGGAAATGGATCGAGTAATCTGTTCCTTTATCCAAGAAAAGGTATTTCTAGTTTGCATGGKCCAATCATTGATCCCGAAAATTTCTACAATAAATTGGAATAGGTCACTAGTATAGTTCCCTATCCACGATTCTGGTATTTACTGGAATAATTTGACTAAAATAATATAGAATTTATAGAATATAGGATGAATCCCCGAKATAAGTAGAAATAGAAAGAGTAAGTACGATTTGCAATTCCTTTTTMTGTACAACTCCAAAGTAACAAAGATTCGAATTGGATTAATCTGAGTGGATTATTTGTCAATCATTCATTGAATGATAAATCACTACAAGTGACGGAGATAGCCGATTTAAATAACGGAAAATCCAATATTTWAAAATTGTATCTAGAATAACTGGAAAGGTARAAACAAGACCAGATATAATTTGATCGTTATGAACAAAYCCMAAATCTTGGTAAACGGAACCAATCATTAGTTCCCACCCATGGGGGGAATGAAATCCGATACATAAATCAGTTAATAAAAGAATAGAAAAAGCTTTTATTGTATCGCTTAGGTTATATAAGAATTCTTGAGCCCAAGAGTTAAGAATAACGAGTTCTTCATTACCCAGAATAGAATAACCACTTAGAATAATGAAAGAGAYTATATTTGTCGAGAAATGCAAAATCGTATGGATAAAATMCTCGTTGTATATCTTGATTAATTGGATCGTTTCTTTGTGCATTCCTATACGAAGCTTTTGTATATGTGTCTCCGAGTAKTCCTTGATCATTTCGTCCAAGAGGACTAGTTCTTCTAATTCTATAAATTTTTCTAGAATATTCTTTTCTTGAATATCATTCAAAAAAGTTTCGGATTGGTTAGTATTCCACCAATAAATAACCCAAGATTCCAGACTTTTATTAGAAATCCACCAGGGCAAAACTACTACAGATGCAAGATATA
>NZ_RSEJ01000137.1 GCF_009910675.1 Photobacterium alginatilyticum
GGCGTTATGCCTAAAATTCACAAATTAAGTAGAGGGGATATATGCCATTTATAACTGGTTTATTCAAAGATGGAAGTGAATATAAGAAAGCAATTACAAAAAGAACAAGGTGCTTACAATTTTGCACCGATGCATTGTTGGAAAGAAAAGATTATGAGGTAATAGACCTATCATCACTTTCTCACAGTCCTAATGTAACAGAAATATCGTTTGGAAAGAGTTTGACATTGACTCAATCTAATATGATTGACCTATCTAAGTGTAAGAAAGTCACTGAKTTGTCGATTATGATAGACAACTCTATTGATTTGTCACGAATATCAGATTTGGAAATTAAGTATTTACGTCTATCTTGCATAAATCCCACCAGTTTATCTTTAAAAAATATACCTTCATCTGTGACATACTTGGTGCTAGATGGACCATTTATAGACTTTAACCTATCAGATGTTAGTTCTAAGTATCTTAAGAAACTTTACTTTTACAACCTTAATTTTGATATGGCATTATTGCCTAAACTAAATCTCCCTGAATCAGTTTCATTATTAGAGTTCTCACAAGACATAGCAAATAGTTTAAGTGACCTAAGATTTGGTAATTGTTCTTTTTCTGGTGTTACTAATTTTACTAACCTTGCCAGATCCAATAGGTTAAGGAGTTTTATCTTTGATGACAGTGATTTTTTCCATCTTGATGTAAGTGAATTATGCAATATTGATGTCCTTGGCTTTGTAAAACTGTCAGACCCTTCGAGATTATGTGTATCGGAGGACTCTATAGACATTGGTAGAATTAAAAGTAGCGGGATGGCAGTTTACAGTGATTCTTTCGAACTAGTGTAGTGATAGGACTTGGTTGGCATAACAAGGCAATCAAGGTGACCCGTTACACTCGGCGGTTTCGGTTTGAAGTTCGGTATGCTTTGCTAGTTCAGTGCGGGGCACCTTATTGCAGGCGTTA
>NZ_RSEJ01000018.1 GCF_009910675.1 Photobacterium alginatilyticum
TTTGTTCTCAAAGACAACAAAGAGACTTCCAACACGCTTATCCCCTAAGCTAAACGGCAGCCTATTGATGAACGATAGCCAGAGAAATCGTGGTAGTGAACAATGAACCTTCTACCATCGATGAGCATGGCTCTTAGGTGCATAACGCTGGGCATAAGGTGCGCCACGACCAACACACCAAGCACACCGAACTCCATACCAAAACCGCCGAGTGTAACGCGTCACCCTTGATGCCTTTGTTACATGCGGCTTATTAAATATTCCCACCATGGCTATCGTTTAGCTTTAAAATGTCTTAACCAACTACCAATTATAGAAAGAACAAAGATAAGAAATGATGAAAAAAATCCGTGATAAAAATACCCCTCTCCTTTTTCATCAATTACTGCACTTCTGAAAGATGGCTCTGCATACATGTCGTAAATCCCAAAAGCCATAAACAAAGCAACAATCAAACTAAAATAGTTAATAAAACGTACTTTATATGAAATCAGAAGAAAGACTAACCCAATGACTATACTTGTAATCCAAAGATTTCCATATGATGGAATCTTATCCGACACTTCAGCATGACAAATATTTGGGACTATAGCTAATAAAAGACAGACAACCTTTTTCATTCTACTACTTCCAAATCAATTTTTATTTTACTGGACTTAATATAGCTAAGTATTTTATCAGTTTGTCTATTACCGAGAACTCCACCACCAATGTCGATACAACCAGCAGAACCTTTCATATCACCACCATGCAAGAAAAAATTATCCCTTCCATATGTTTTTGTAGCTGGCTTGGGATGAAGGCGTACACGCCAATCCCCCCAATCTCCTTTCGAACGCCTCGCCAAATCACCAATCAAGTTAGGGTCACTCATTTCTTCCGGGTTGATATAGTACATGCCTACAGGAAGAGGCCCTTCAAATGACTTAGCCTGACAAGCTGTCGAAGCCTTATTCAAACAGTTACCACGCCCACTTGTCGCATTAACAACCATAGAAAAGCAAGGAGTAACTAATGACAATTTTCCATTTCCAATACTGAATATAATTTTCATTGTTTCATCCACCAAATAATACTATTCAGTGATGAAAATACCTTCTACTGCTTAAAGGTAAAGAAAGATAGTCACGTGGTTGAGTATCTTTAGAGCTACTTCGCATGTAACGCCTGCGATAAGCGGCGCGAATTTAACTTTACTTACTATAAACGCCGTAATCACGGAGCCATTTCAAACCAAAACTGCCGAGTGTTCGCGTCCGTTTGATTGCTTTGTTATGCAACTCCATCCAATGATTCGATCATACTTGGCCGAAGACCTTTCCACGCGTGATGAATTTGCGACATGCAGTCAACAAACGCAGATCCTGATATTTCCAATTTACTTTCAACGCTTTGAGCCAGACCAACTTGCATGACATCCTGATACGGTCTTGATTGGCTGCTGCACCGAACTATGGGTAAAGACAAGCAACAGCACTTTCAGAGCAGAGTAACGCTGACAACTCAATGCTGAATTGCTTGAGCAAAAGGCAGAAAAGGACAATACAACCAGCTGTTCTCCGAACTTTCTGGCAGCCTTTCGCTAAACGAATGACCAGAGAAATCGTGGTAGTAAACGGTGAACATTCAACCATTGATGCACTTGGCTCTAAGGTGCATAACATTATATTCTACGAAACCTGTTCGCTAATTCCGTTCATATATTCTTTTCGTAATCTCCGACAGCCCTTCACGAACACAAATACTCAATAAAACAACTACTCACATTTCAAGTTCACAAAAACTGCCTCAGATATACCGACTTGAGTTCGCATATCCAGCTTAGGACGTTACTTCACATGCAACTGATGTATAAGTGTTTTTCATCTCAATGTGAGTGGTAACCAAAATCACCGAATTGATTTCTGAAGATATTGAACAGAGTAAATTTGTTGTCTAGCCTAAACCAAAACAACTGTATGGATAACCAGTTCAATGAAAGATATTCCTCAACCTTTATCAGCCATTAATAGTAACTTTATCACAGAACTAACATCATTCATTCGGGTACGTGGACTTTCGTATTCGACAGAAAAAACCTACGTACATTGGATTAAGCGGTATATTAACTTCTGTGGTTACCGAGCTCGACAAGACATATCTTCTGCTGACATCAGCCGCTTTCTTGAGTATTTAGTAATTGAAAAAAATGTCTCCCCCAATACACAGAAAACAGCCCTCAATGCTGTTGTTTTTCTTTGCCGAGAACTACTTAAGCAAAATACTGAATCCTTGAAGTATAAAAGGTCGAAGAAAGGCCCCAAAATCCCTGAAGTATTCACCCACCATGAAGCGATCACTGTGATTAACGAGCTAGCCGAACCAGCCAAATTAGTCGCACAACTTATGTATGGTAGCGGACTACGGGTCAATGAAGCACTCAGACTACGAGCTGCCGATATCGATCTGGAAACGCATTCTATAACAGTTCGAAATGGGAAAGGTAACAAAGACAGAAAAACGCTACTTCCTAGTATGCTTGTCAGATCTATTAAGCAGCAGTTGGATTTAGTCAGAGTTCTACATGATAGAGATTTGGATAAAGGCTTCGGCGAAGTCTACATGCCCTACGCTCTGGCTCTTAAATTTCCGACACAAGCTAGGGGTTATGGTTGGCAGTATCTTTTTCCTGCTTCTAAATTAACTGTTGATCCGCGCTCTGGAAAGATGATGCGTCATCACGTTACAGACCGTACGGTTCAAAAACATGTCATGAGAGCAATTCATAAGGCTAAGATTATCAAAAAAGCAGGTTGCCACACGTTTAGGCACTCTTTTGCTACCCGGTTACTTGAAAAAGGGACAGATCTTAGAAATATTCAGGAATTACTAGGGCATTCGGATATCAAAACTACCCAAATCTATACTCATGTAGCTGGGCTGCACAAGAGCGGAGTCAGGAGCCCTCTAGACAACTGATCTGTATCAATTCAAAGAAGCAGATACGCTACCGCCGAAGATACTCAAATCCCTACAATCTGCCTAGTTATTAAGGCAAATCGTACCATGATTTAAGCGTTCAGAAAGAGTCAGTTTCGCCTTATGCGAACTAAAACAATGAATTAGCATCGTAATATAAGTTCTATCTACTTATATGAAAACAAAAAAGCCTTATGTTCATACATAAGGCCTTTAAAAGATCAGCAGATAGCTCAATAGAAGTGCTTAATCTAAGTCTTCAACTTCTTCTGCTTCTTTTTCTTCATTCGCTTTGCGCTGAAGCGCTTTACGCTTGTTACGCTCAATTTGATTTTGCACGAACTCAGCTAAAGTCTTCTCTGCCCATTCGGTCGCTTCTGCTTCGGTTGCGAAGCCCGTTTCACGTTTAGAGATAGTTGTACGACGTGCAGTGATCTGTCGAATAATCTCAACCGCCCAGCCATTTCTTTTCTCAACTACGCGGTAATCAAATTTTTTGCCGTTTGCCATTTCATTTTCCTAGGAATAACTCAAGGTGGAAGCACTTGGTATTGAATCTACAAATTCAACGCTCTGGAAAGCACTCCCCCTTTGTAAGAGCGGTATTAGAACACAATTAGTGCCAATAAAGAATGATGAATTACAAATCTAGCTGCCAACGTGCCAATGGAGCTTCTTTGCTGATCCCTTCTCGACCCCATCTATCCACACTATCTACAACCAGTATGCGATTAGGACCAGGCACCAATGACTTCAACAGGTTACTAACCTTCTTTGATGTCAGTAACCATAAGGATTCATCGTTTTTCAGTAGCTCTTCAAGTGCTTGTTTATCCGCATCGGTCCATTCCAGCTCAGGTTGAGTAAATCTCTCGACAACGAATAACTGGTTACCAGAGGCGAAATCTTCAAGCTCTTTGGAGAGCAATATCACTGAATCAATCTCCGCTTCAAACAAGTCATTCTGCTGGCTAGTTATCATCTTTCGAACGTCTAACATCAGCCGTTGCTGGTTAGCTTCTATAACCTTTGCCTGCTCGGGCCATACTCGTTGTAAATCATGGCTAACAATCGCAGCCATACGGCTCAGATTGGCAGGGTTTAGCCAGGTAAACATCGACGTTGTACCATCATCCAACCGCAAAGCTGCAACGCCTTGTGCTCGTGGAGAGATCGCTTGAGAGGCATCTACCTCAATAATCGCTATATTCCCCTGACGAGCATGAACATATAAGGGGTCCTGAGGCCAAGTTGCTCCCATAGTCACTACTACCCTCGCCTCCTGTGCAGCCTTGGCTGTTTGCTCTGCGCCTTTTCCGTTAAACCAGTTCGGCAGTCGCTGGATGCCGTATCGCTTGGGTGGCAAATACCTAGTTGTAATAGCCGTACCTTCTGTCAGTTCTGAAGCTAGCATGTACGTAACGGGTGTCGCCGTTAGAATATCTTCTGCCTGCACCGAGGCTGAAACCAATCCAGTAGCAACCAGAGAAGTAAGACAAGTTAACTTGGCTAATTTTTCTTTGAATTGAGTTGTCATTACTTGATCATCCCTTTCGTACAATACGGTAGAAGGTGGCAGTTAAGAAGAACACAGCCGACACGATAATAATGGCGGCCCCAGATGGTACTGGCAGTTTAAGTTCCATCGGAAGAATGGTGCCAACCAAGCAGCTAACCGTGGCAAGAAGCGCCGACATTAATACGAAATCACCCATGTTTTTGGTAAGCAAACGCGCCGTTGCTCCCGGTATTAACAGCAATGCACCTACTAGAACCGCACCAATAATTTTCACTGAAGCAATCGTCACCAGGGTGATCATCATGACAAACAAATAATCATAAAAGTTAGTGGCATAGCCTCTTACTCGGGCAATATCTGGGCTGATGCACGTTAACAGAATACGATTAAATGTCGGGATCAGCACCAGCACTATTAACAAGCAGCTGAGTGCCAACACCAATATATCTTGATCTGTTACAGTCAAAATCGAGCCGAACAGAACGTTTTCCAGCATATGAATATTGATTTTACGCGCGACGTACATCAACAGCGCAGCACCCACGGCCAGTGCCAATGCCAAAAATACACCCACCAGTGTATCGTAAGGCACATTGGTGCGATTACGGACAAAGTGAAGCAACAGCGCGAAAATCATGCAGAAACTAAACAAGCCAATGATCGGGTTTTCTGGCGGTTCTCCCAGCAACACGCCCAAGGCGATACCGGTCAATGCCGCATGTCCGACAGCTTCGGAGAAAAATGCCAACCGCTTTGCTATCACCAGAGTTCCGAGTCCACCAAGAAGCGGTCCTAACAACAACGCTGCAACGACAGCATTTACCATAAAGGCATAAGAGAAACTTTCGCTTAGCCAGCCAGCATCAACGCCTGATTGTGCCCAATTTCGGATAAAGTCCATCATGCTACATTCTCCAAAGCACAGGCATCCGCTTGCGATGCACTTGTGTAATGGTTAAACAAGCGCTCTATTTTTTCGGGTACCAGAACCTCAGAAACCGATCCGCTATCAACAAGCTGTCGGTTAACAACATGTACGTGAGCATCCAGCCGTCTCACCGCCGTGACGTCATGGTGAACAGCCAGTACCGTTTTCTGCTCCGAAACAAGCTCCGTAATCAAAGACTCAAGATAGCGAACCCCTTGTTCATCCATCCCGGTAGTCGGTTCATCAAGAACCAGCAGATCAGGATTATCCAGCAATGCCTGGGCAAACAATACGCGCTGCTGTTCGCCTCCTGATAGCTGTCCCATACGACGATCAGCACGCGCCGCCATCCCTACTCGCTCCAACTGCGCCAACGCATGATCCTGCTGTTTTGAGCGGTTACGCCAGTTTGGCCAGAACAAAGGTGTCCGACTCTGATTTAACAAGATAAAGTCCATAACGGTTAAAGGCAGGCTGGATTCAAACACCGCTTTTTGCGGTACATAACCGACCTTACCTTTCACTTCAGGCCACTGAATGCTGATCTCACCCGAGAACGGCGTTAAGCCAAGAATTGAGCGTAATAGCGATGTTTTACCGCCACCGTTTGGTCCCATCACTACATGGCATTGGGCTGCCATGAATGAGTGGTTGATATCATGCAAAATGGTATTGTCGCCATATTTCAGGCCGACATTATTCAAACAAATACTCGGACCCACGATTAGTTACCTTTCTTATCAGCCGTAAACTTCATCGACTCAACCAAAGTATCAAGATTCGCTTTCATCTCTACCTCAACCTTTTTGGTGTTATACGGGCCATGTGTCATGTGAGAAAAGCGATACAGCTGAACACCCGTTGCCTTTTCGATGGTATCAACATAACGGTTTGGCATATTCAGCTCATAGAAAAGCACATCAATACCAGATTGTCGGATCTTCTCGATTGTTTCCTGAAGCTGGCTGGCACTCGGTTCGACACCATGAGCAGGCTCGATAACCGCGGCAACATCAATGCCAAATTCCTGTAGCAGGTAACCATAGGCATTATGCGTGGTCGCAACCACCATGCCGCTGGTATCCAGGTCACCCAGCGTGGTCATAGCTTCATGTTTGAACTTGCGGAACTTGGTCGCGTAACGACGGGCATTACTGCGATAATAACGAGCATTTTCCGGATCTATCTTCGCCATCTCGTTGGCGATGGTGTACACCTTCTGGATAGTTGTCGACAAGCCAACAAAAGTATGGGGATTCACCGCACCATCTCCTACCGATTGACCGATAGCAGGTAGTAATGGCACATCCTTGTTCGCTTCTATTACCAGCAGATCATCACGGTTTGCCGCCTGAATTACCTTCAAAGCAAAATCATCATGGCCAATGCCATTGACCACAATCACGTCCATCTGTTTCAGGCGTCGAAGATCGTTCGGCTGGGGCTGATAGTTATGCGGATTAAAACCGGCATCAACCAGCGGCAGCACATCCACCTTATCGCCAACAACCGCCTTTACGTAGCTATAGTAAGGCTGGAGAGTAATACCTATGGTGAGTTTTTCTGCTGCCTGAGCCAAGGTTGCTCCTACCAACAGCAATACAGCTGACACTGCTTTTAGCATGAGCTTACTATTTTGTTTTTTAATCATATTTATTATCTGGTTTTGCATATGACTCTTTATATTGCTTGTTACTAGCTGTTTCATAGCGGATACCACTCGCATTTGCCGCAGGATTGGCAAAGTGAGTCTGTTAATGAGGATGATTTTCTTCTTGGGCAGTAAAGACAACCTGTTTCCAGCCGGCATCTATAAGCGCAGCGGGATCTGTCAGGCCTTCAATCGAAACAGAGCGTGCTGTTTCGCCAAAATCCAACCAAACATCAGGCAATGCCAGCAAAGAATAAAGAACAACAGAAGCCGCGCCTTGCTGTTGCTGACGAATACCCAGGTAGGCACCGGAGTCGTTATTCAGCCACCGATGCTGGCCTTTGTGCTGCCAGCTCTTGTCCTTTACAAATGGTGCCAGCCAAAGCTCTTCTAACTCGCTGATGGATGGCCAGCTATCAACACCATCAAGTTCAAGGCTATCCTGGCGAATATTACGTATTTCTTCGTGGGCCAGGCGCAAATCGGCAATCATCGCCAACTCCTGAGGCTCAAGCTCTTGAATAGATATTTGATGAAAGGCCAGCGCTAGTTGCTCAGTTGATGTCTGATGGTATGGAAGCAAGATTGTTGCTATCAGAAGTATGACTGCAATCGACAATGCAACCCACTTCCCTTCACGGCCGCCATCATCGGCACTGACTGATTCGCAGATCATTTTTCTGAAATCTCGACAACATCGACCTCAACCGGATTTTCATGCCCTGCATCAAAAACCAGATAGAAGTCAGTGCCAGGCAGCTCAAACTCAGCAATTGACCGCTTGTCTGTTGATACCTTGGCTATCAGGTTGTCATCGTAGTCGAACATATCGACGTTATAATCAACCGCTGAGCTACCATCGCTGTATCCTGCTTGGCAAACCACTTTGTCAGTTTCAAGCCAGCAGCTCATGAGAGGAAAATGCGCGTGTGCCGACGCGGAAAAGAGACCAGATAGAGCAAGCAGACTAGCACGCTTTTTCGTCATTAATTTCATAATTAATCTCAACAGCTTAAATAAGAAAGGAAGGAATGAATAGCCTGCTTTCACAGGCTATTAAATTACTGAAGAATTGCTTCAAATGTCAGGTGCACATTGACGCTCGAAATATCGGCTAGCGGGTTATCAGTCAGCTCACCTTTGTAGTTCGCTTTCATCAACCAGCGACCTGCCGTGTCAGGCGTGAACGTCACCATCCCTTGCTTATCGCTGACGACATCAATTTGCTCCTGATGGTTGCGATACAACGTCCCTTCACGAGTGATCTCGGCTGTTACACCCTGTTGTGGCTCGCCGTTGTAAAAGAACTGAAAAGTAACTTCTTCACCCTCAACGATATCTGATGGGTGCGTTACCGGCACAAGTTCCAGATATTTTCCCTCCAGCTCAAATGCTTTGGTCGTCGGCTTGCCGACAGTGACATAGGTTTCTGCGCGGGTATAACTAACTTGAGTAATGACATCACGAGCTTTTTCCGGCAGAACCTGGGCACGCTCAGCCTTATGGGCTTTCATCCACTTTACCGTGTCGCGCCGACCCGCCTTATACTTCGTGTAGTATGATGGAACGTTATTAACACGTACTTTGTGTGTCCCTTCTTCTTCAAAATAGAAGTCAAAAATCGAGCGTCGTTTGCCCTTGGTGACATAAGAAGGGTACTGAATACGGCCATCCGGCATAATGATTTGGCCGGTTTCACTACCTGCCGGTTTGTCGAATACAAAGGTCCCGTGTGACGCTGTCACATCGAAGGTCAACCAATCACCGCCCTCTTTTGATACGGTAAAGTGAGATGGCACAATCCAACGCGGGTGAGCATTGGCTGTTGCCGTCACGGCCATGCCGGCAACAACAGCACACGCTACAGAGAGCGCTTTAATTTTTTTACTCTTGATCATTTTTGATGCTCTTAACTAACGAGAAACTAAACAAATGGAAAATCGAACTCATTTATCGGGCAGATACTAATCGTTGACGCTGTAGTGCAGAGTGATAGTGCCTGTCTCTTCGGTCGGTGCTAGCTGATGAGTAAAACCTGATTCACCGAGTTGTATTTTCTGGCGAATATAATTTCGACCACCGTGCTCACGAACTACTTCGGTATAGAAGGTATATGTCCCTTGCTCTACCCGGTTACCGGCATCATCCAAACCATCCCAAACGAATCGGTACTCACCTGCTGGCCGAGTTGCTGAAGTCACGGCATCGACTAACTCACGATCATAACGGCCGACCTTTCGCCACCAGCTGCGAAGATCTTTAAGCCACTCATCTTTACCAATCCAAAGCTGAACGGTTCGGACCGGTTTTCGCTGTTGATTTTCAATCCACACCGCCACATATGGCCGGGCATACATCGAGGTATTTATTGCTGGTAATTCAAATTGAATATCCATCGAAGCACTATCAGGAATAGGTTTCGCGTGGGCAGAGAAAGCCAGTGGCAGCGCAACAGAAAGCGCTATAAGCGGCTTGGAAATAAAGGTCATGGGAAATCCTTTTAATACTTAGCTGCTGGCCTTAAGGAACAGCCAAAAAGAAAACCAACAAAGAAACCAATGAGCCCAGCGCCGTCCATTTCAATGATATCGCCAGGGTCTTTTTCTTGGGTAACAACAGGCAAACACCCGTAAACACAAAGAGCACCATCAGCAAAGCAGTAATATCGATAAACCACTTCCACACTTCGCCACTGTTACGTCCTTTATGGAGATCATTAAGAACGGCAACAACGCCATAATGTGATTTTTCGATCACCGCTTCTTTGGTTGTTAAATCGACAAAGACGGTGGCATTAAAGCCCGGTCCTTTGTAATCAAGTGAAATTTCACCCTCTAGCAGCCCACCCTCCTCAACATCGGTAAAGACCTCCATCGCTGAAGGGGTACCCGACATATCAGCGTACTGTTGCAAGTAGGTAAGAAACCTCTGCTCGCTCGGCACAAAAGGGGCTTTCCCTGACTGTAATAACGAATCAGGTAGCAACAAGGTGAGTTCTTCGACTGCAGGTTGGCTCTTCACAAATAGCTCGGGCCGATTTAGCGTAATACCCGTTACTGAGAAGAACAGCACGATAAGCAACAGAGCCATCGAAATATAGATATGGAGGCGACGCGCCCAAAGCTGAACCGCTTTATTTTTTAGCAGCATGATAGAAAACAACTAACAGTCACAAAATGTCATGCGGCTTAATTTAATTGATAATTGTTTTCATTGGCATTCAATTTACATTGTTTACGTAAGCGGGCAAGGTCTCCCCTGCCCGCTATAAGCCATTAAAACCAGAGTGAAATTACTGCTGTTTTTCCTGCAAGTGTTGTAGCAGTTGGTAGGCATCAACAACACCACCGGTAGCCGACAGCTCCGAGAACGGCACCATCACTTCCGGTGTGGCCGGATTTTTAACCATGTGACCCTCGTAAGTTCTTACCGTTTCTAGAATGGCTTTCTTCAACTGACGACCTTTCAGATCCGGGAAGTAAGTCAGCGCAAGCGCTGCAACGCCTGATACAACCGGTGAGGCCATGCTGGTTCCGCTGAAGGCCTGATAATTGTTACCTGGTGTGGTAGACATGATCTTATAGCCAGGGGCAAATACATCGACACTGTCTTTACCAAAGTTGGTAAAGCTCGTCGCCAGCCTCTGATCTTTGTAATTACCCGATGCGCCGATATCTAACCAGGTGCCAATCCGGTGTCCCGGATAGTAGAGAGGGAAACGGTTCGGATAGCTCGGTTTGATATCGTTATCGGTGTGGCTGTTTCCCGCAGAGTGAACCAACAATACACCGCGGCGTGACGCGTAGCGGAAGGCTTCATCCACAACATCCTTGTAAGGCGAATACGCCTTGCCGAAGCTCATATTGATGATTTTTGCGCCATTATCGACAGCGTAACGTACCGCATTGGCAACATCCTTATCACGTTCATCACCATTGGCCACAACCCGTAAAGCCATAATCTTCACGTTGCTTGCCACTCCGCGTACACCCAACTGATTGTAGCGATCAGCCGCTATGATCCCAGCCACATGCGTACCGTGAGATGCGTCAGGACCAATGACATCATTATTACCGTATCGGAACTGCCAAGGGTTGTAGGGCTGATCTTTGACTATCTCGGCACGAGGGTCATAATCAAGGTTGTAGTGATAATCCACCGCAGAACTGTAGCGCTCCAACATGGAATCCATGTAGTCAAACGAACGCCATGTCGACAAAGTCTGTACCAAATATTCTGCAGCTTTCATCACTTCAGGATCATCACTGCTAACTAGCTCAATGGCCGCCAATGAGAAATCCGTCTGTCCATGCTTATTCTGCAGCACAGCTTTACTTGCCTGAGCCTCATCATACATCGCCTTGAAGGCCTGATACTTACTGTTTGCCGCTTCAGACTCAGCCAGATATTCCTTCTCGACATCTGCAAAATAGGCTTTCTCGTCAGGCGTTAACCAAACACCGTAATCTTTATAGGCCTGATAACGTTTATATTCTCGGGTTACTGCAAGCGTATCGTAGGCAACATGAGAGCCATCACGCCCGCCTATGAAGTTCCACCCATAAACATCATCAACATAACCGTTGAAATCATCGTCAAAACCATTGTTCGGGATCTCACGTGGATTTTCCCAAATTTTGCCCTGCAGATCCTCATGGTGAACATCAACACCCGAGTCAATCACAGCTACCACAACCGGCTTATCACTTGGGGCTAACGTAATGGTGTCGTACACACGGTCAACACTCGAACCTTCAATGCCATTCATTTCCGGGTCTAAGTTAAACCAGTCACCATCAAGCTGTCCTGCAGCATCACTGAGGCTTCTCTTCGAACGAGTCCGCTGCTCTTTTATGACGGGCTCAATGATTGTCCCTTTCACCGTGGTTAATTCTTCAAATGGAACAGGCGGGACGCTGTCATTCGCTGCTAGAACAGGAAAAGAAATTGCCGCCATTACAGCCGCAGAAATAGCCGAACGATAAAACTGTCTTGCTTTCATTATATTTTCCTTCATATAACATTTGCGTAGTTAAGTTGTTGTTCTTATTTGCAATTTAAAGCGAGACAGACATTAACATTGTTAATACCAATGCATGACAGATACGTATCACACTTAGTTATAACCAATTTACTCGTCCTACAGCTCTGGAGGTAGGAAATAGGAAAGGCAATCTATTGAGGAAAACAATCAATTATAGGAAGCAATCAGAAAAAGAATAAGTCATCATCAACCCATTTATTCCACTTGCGCACTACATCACGATTTTGCAGACAAAAAGACTCGATTTGTACCTGAATCGAGATATAACTGTTTGATTATTTACAAGCGCAAAAAAAGTAATAATGCAATCAATTAATGGAACCACGCTCACAACAAAAAACAAACTATGATATTGATAAATAACAGATTAATTCAAAAAATGCATGATTATCAATATATGGCAAATATGTTATGCCAGAGAAAAATGTCCGGCAACCTTTCAGGCTGCCGGACTTATTATCTGAAATCGGGCTTACTAACGAGATAAGGATATTCAGCTCGCTAAGCTATCACCACAAACCCGCTTTTGAACATTCATCGGTGCCGGTTCATAATGGCTCAGTGTCATACTAAAGCTGCCTTCACCTCCTGTAATGGCCCGTAACCGCTGAGAGTAATCCTGCAGTTCGTTTAGCGGCGCCTTGGCGTCCAGCGTTGTCTGATTATTCGGGGCAGCATTTGTACCGATAATTACCCCCCGGTTACCCGCAAGATCTCCGGTAACATCACCAACCGCCAGAGTCGGCACAACCAAAGACAGCTCAACAATCGGCTCCAGCACGATAGGGCTGGCTTTGTTGACAGCATCCAGGAAGGCTTTCTTGCCCGCAATCACAAAGGCGATTTCCTTCGAATCCACCGAGTGATATTTGCCGTCGTAGACGGTCACCTCTATATCCCGAATTGGGTTACCGGATATCGCCCCTTCGTCAACGGCCTGCCGAATACCCTTTTCGACCGCAGGGATCAGGGCGGTCGGAATAGCGCCACCAACCACTTTATTAACGAACACAAAGCCTGATTCTGGCTCTAACGGACGCACCTTAAGCTGCACCTCACCAAACTGCCCGGCACCACCACTCTGCTTTTTATGCCGATAATGTCCTTCCGCAGGTTGTGTGATCGTTTCGTAGTATTCGATACTTGGTTGGGCCGCTGAAACTGGCAATTTATACAAAGATTCCATCTTTTCGAGGGCGATTTTCAGGTGAAACTCACCCTGCCCGCTGAGTAAGGTTTCATTGGTGCGAGTGCGATGCTCAAGCCGAAGCGTCGGGTCTTCCGCCACTATTTTGTTCAGCACTTCAGAGAGCTTTTGTTCATCCCCCCGTTTTGTCGGCCTAATCGCCTGGCTATACATAGGTTCAGGGAAACTCAGGGTCCGCATCCTGATGTTGTCTTCATCATGAGAATCATGAATAACAGAGTCAAAATAGAGGTCATCGACTTTTGCCAACACACAGAAATCCCCCGCTTTCGCACTGGAAATTTCAATCCGTTTTTTACCCTGTAACTGATAGAGGTGGCCAACCTTGAATGCCTTATTGCTCTCGCCAACATACAGCTGGCTGCCTGCGTTTATCTCCCCCTGGAAAACACGAATATAGGCAAGTTTACCTAGGTACGGGTCGACACTCACCTTGTAGACATGGGCCACACTGTGATCCAGCTGATCACAGTCAACTTTGACTTGTTTGCCTTTTTTCTCCAGCAGAGGTGGATTACCTTCATCCGGCATCGGCATGATTTCGGCCAACGTTCTCAGCAACAGCTCGACACCCGCCCCGTTCTCGGCAGAAACAAAACAGACAGGAATGACGTGCCCGGTGCGTAGCGCCTCCTCAAATGGGTCATGCAGCTGTTGTGGTGACAATTCCGAGCCTTGCTCGAGATATAACTCCATCAAGGCTTCGTCGACTTCAATCACCTGATCGATGAGCCGCTCATGCACATCCGTTACGCTATCAAACAATACAGGCTCATCGTATTTAGGCGCATAGTAACAGTCGATTACCTTCTTCCCATCTGCTGACGGTAAGTTAATCGGTAAACAATTACTGCCGAAATGGGCAGCAACTTCAGATACGAGCTCACCTATCAAATGCGAATTTAAGTCGAGCTTGTTGATGATAATCATCTGACATTTTTGCTGCTCTTGCGCAAAAGCAAATAGCCGCTCCGACACCTGATTTAAAGGCGTGTTTGCATCAAGTACCAAGGCAGTCGCCTCAACGGCAGGAAACACACTCAAACTACGGCCAAGCAGCTCTGGTAAGCCTGGTGTGTCGAGGATATTCATTCGGTGTTTTTGCCAGGTAAGTGCCACAGGCGTGGCTTCGATGCTGTGCTGATACTGAATAGACTGGGGATCAAAATCGGTTATCGTGTCTCCGTCTTTGACTGTCCCCAAGTGTGTGGAAGACCGAGACTCATACAATAGACGCTCGATTAACGTCGTTTTCCCAACCCCGCTTTGACCAATAAATCCTACGTTACGTATTTCATTAACAGACATAGATGCCCCCTAGAAAAAGAAAGACGAGAGATTTCACACGTTACATTGCGTTAGTTGGCGGTTTAACCGCCTCATCGTCTTCCAAGTCATTTTCCGTATGGGGATATCCATAATCGAACCATTCAGTGACCAGTTACTTATAGCTTAACCCGACTCATGGTAATTGCTGTGAGTTATGTTGTTTTCTCGAATATAAAAAAGACCTCTTTTGAAAAAGAGGTCTTTTCAGAATCAAACACTAAGGAAGCCATCGGCAATTGACTTAAGCGAAGGATAAAAGAGTTTCTAGCTGTCCATTTTGCGCATTTGGCTTAGATACTTAATCCAGCTTTTCGACGCTGAGGTCGATTTAATGTTATTGGCCAGCTTGGCATGAATAATTGCTTTGTCATAATTCTCAAGCTTGTAGTAGGCACGTACCTTTGCCAGCTCGATATCGTCCTTGCGCCCTTTCAGGGTCACCTTATCCAGTTCGTCAATTGCCTTGCGATAATGCCCTTCCTGAAGCAGTAACTGGGCCAACGGCCAGCGGTGTTTATTATCTAGCTCCGCCGCCTTTGCCCACGTCGAAATCGCTTTATCCCACTCCTTGGCCATTTGCCAATACATTGCCTGAGATGATACCAACTCAACATCGGTTTTTGCCCCTTCCAACTGGGCATAAATAACAGCAGCCCTTTCGGGGATGCCGCGCTGAGCATACAGCTGCGCCAGAGTTTTCAAATCCTGCTGACTCAGTTCAACGCCCTGACGTTTTGCCAGAGCCAAGGTATCCAACGCATCCCTCGAGCGACTAAGCCGGAGCTGGATACCCGCCGTTTGTTGCCACCATACCGCTTTGTCGGGCTCTAGCAGAATCAAACGCTGCAAGGTTGGCAGAGACTCACGCCACTTCTGGAGTTGAAGCTGAGCACCCAACTTCATTGACAGGGGCTGGACTTCATCAACGCGATTAAGCTTCTCATAGGTTGTCATTGCCGACAGAACCTGTTTCCACTCACTGATCTGATAATGGGCCTGAACAATCCGCAGCCATAGCTCATCGGCTTTCTGGTTCTCGGGAATTGCCTTGGACAACTGGTAATAATGTGGCAAGGCGCGTTTGAACTGTTCATCAGACAACAAAATATCAGCCAGCATGCGCTGGGTAACCCAAGCCTGCTCGTCTTTCAACAAACCGCTCTCAACCGCTTTTGAGAGGTTGGCAATGGCATTTTTAACATCGCCTTTCTGCCAGTAGAAAACACCCAGCATACGCTGCACAAAGGCGGCATCGTAAGCTTTGGAGGGTGACATCTCCGCCAGCAGCGCAATGGCCTCACCCAGCTTCTCTTCTTGCTGCAGAGTTTGGGCTCGCTGAACTTTCCCTGCCGTGTACCTTGATAGTTCTGCCTGAGCAGCCCCCGCGACCAATACCAGAGCAAGTGCAATTACGAATTTCTTGATCATTTTTGTATCTTAAACTCCAGTCTGACAGTTTGACCCAACTGAGCAATCGCTTTACCATCCACAATCTTAGGCTGGTACTTCCACTTCCGTAGTGCACGAATCGCCTCTTTTTCAAACAAACGTCGAGGCTGGGCATCCTGCACCTTCAGATCAGTCGGTCGCCCCTGCGGGTCAATGGTAAATGAAATAACCACATAACCTTCAGTCCCCCGTTTCATTGCACGAGCCGGATAACGTGGCTCTACCCGATAGAGTGGCATTGCCTGTTGATTAGAACCGAAGTCCGAAAACGTCGGAACATTAATCGCCAAGCCTGAAACAGCGGTATCCAAGGCCAGGCTTGGCATCGTCGGTGCCACTGTCGTCGCCGTAGTTTGTGAGGCCGTCGGCACAGCTTCAGGAGGCGGTTCCGGGGTATCCGGTTTTTCAGGAGCAACTCGCTGACGGCGCTGAGCTTCGCGCTCCTGCTCGACCATCACCATGTCAAAGGCGAGGAATTGCTTCTCTTCAGGTGCTCGTCGATGGCCGTTATCAACCATCCAGGCCATAAAGGTAAACAAGCCGAGAGCCATTGCCAGCGCAACAGGCAAAGCAATCAGTAATCGCAACATCAGCGTTTCTCCGCTGCCAGCGCAATCTTCTTCACCCCGGCCCCTTTGGCGGCATCCATCACCTTAACAACGGTGCCGTTGTAGGCATGCTCGTCAGCCTGGATGACCAAAGACGCTTCTGGCTGCTCCAATAACAGGTGTTCAAGGGTAGCCTGAACACGCTCGACATCCACCACCCGCTTATCAATATAGATATCATTGGCAGAAGTGATCGCGATAAAGATCCCGGCATCTTTCTGGCTAACGACATTGCTGGCCTGCGGACGGTTGACCTCGACACCGGACTCTCGAACAAACGAGCTGGTCACAATGAAAAAGATCAACATGATAAAAACAATATCCAGCATCGATGTCAGATCAACCTGGGCTTCTTCCCGAGCAGAAGACGGACGACTCAGTCTCATCACTGACTCCTTAATAACTTTTCTAACTTGAGTTCACGAAGGTGGCAGGCCTTCGACAGACGCGCGTGTACAAACATACCGGCCAATGCCGCGACCATTCCGGCCATCGTCGGCAAGGTCGCCAATGATATGCCCGACGCCATCAGACGTGGCTGGCTGCTACCCTGCGTAGCCATTACATCAAACACTGAAATCATACCGGTGACTGTGCCAAGCAAACCCAGCATCGGACAGATAGCTACCAGCACCTTGATGAGATTCAAATTCTGATTCAGGGCAATGCGCGCTTCACTCAACCAACCGTCACGCAGTGCATGAGCATACCAGGACGTCTGATCTTGTCTCGCATGCCACTGCGATAGCCAATGGTTCTTTTGCTTTGGGTAGGTGATGAGCAGGTATAGCACCCGCTCGGTCACCAGCAGCCAACTCACGACAACCACAGCAGCCAGCCACCAAAGCAACTGGCCACCCTGACTCATGAAGTGCTGCAGTGAATACCACCAACCCTCGAAGCCCGCAGCCTGCAACAGTGGTACCTCAAAAAGACTCGATCCCATTAGGCTGCGTTTCCTGCTTTTTCTGCTTGCTGGGCAACAAGGCTGATGCCCTGCTTCTCGAGAATGTTGCGGATAGTCTCAGCCTGAGTGCTCAAAATATTATGAGCCAGCAATAATGGCATAGCCGCAATCAGACCCAGTACCGTGGTTACCAGCGCCATTGAAATACCGCCTGCCATCACTGTCGGATCGCCGTTACCAAACTGGGTGATCACCTGGAAAGTTTCAATCATCCCTGTAACGGTTCCCAGCAGGCCAAGCATGGGTGCCAGAGCCGCCAGCAGTTTCAGCATCGACAAGCCTTTTTCAAGCCCTTGCTGCTCATCGACTATGGTTTCCAGCAGGCGCAGCTCAAGAGCTTCCACCGAGCGATTCTGCTCTTTGTCATACACGCCCAGTACACGACCCAACGGGTTGTTGCCTGGCTTGGTCGGGTTCTTCAGCTGAGATTTGATTTGTTGCCTGATAACGAGCAGTTTCATCCCGCGGAACAGTGCAATAATGGCACCAACAGCAAGCAGACCAAGTATGATCTTGCCCACAACACCACCATGCTCAAGACGATCTTTCAGCTCAGGCGAGTTAGCCAGTTGCTCTAGCATGATGCCGCGAGACGGGTCGACAACCGCTGTTTGCAACCCAGATTGCACCAGACCGTTAAGGCTCGCATAGGCTGGCCCGTCTTCTGGTTGTTTCAGGTATGGCTTGGCAACCTGACGCTTGCCGTCCCATGCTAAGTAGCCTTGCTCACCAATCAAACCAATACTACCTAATCGGTAAGCTTGCGTTTCGGACTGGTAGCCCTCGCCGTTGATATAAGGCACCGATACATCACGTAGCTCTGAGCTTGCCGTGATCTGATCGGTTATTCCCAGCCACAGGCCATTAAGCTGAGACATCGAAGGCAAAGCTTTGGCATCAACAATTTGTTCAACGACAGAATGGTAGGATTTGCGATCAGCGCTGGTGACCGAGAATGACATTTCGGCATCAAGATCTTTGGCAGCTTGACGTACCACCCCAAAAAGCTCACCCAGACTGCCCGTTTCAAGTCGGAGCTGCTCTTCCAGCTGAGCCAACTTATTCTCGTTGTCACTGAAAGTCTCGCTAAGCTGCTCTGTTTCTTTCTGCAACTGGCTACGCTGTGCTTTCAAGGCAGCCAGTTTTGCTTTGACCTGCTTTTCCGTTAATTTAAAACCCGCTTCACGCTCGGCATTATGAGCCGCTTGTACATTCTGTGCCTGTTGTGTTTTTTCAACCAGCGAGTCAGTGGCAGAAGCGGCAAACGGAAGAGTAAATAGACATAGAGCTGTTGCTAACGCTTTGATTTTCATTATTTCGTCTCCACGTTAACAGATACAGGCAAGGTGATCAGGCTCGGAGCGGCCTGCTTTGAAGCAATGGCATACGCCTTATCGATATCGGTAGAGAACTGCGAATCAAGTGTCTGCCAGTCGTTCTGGCTATCATTCCACGCCCAGTAGCGTTTGCCATCGAGGCTACGAGCCACCAGCGAAATACGTCCCAGATACAGCAGATCCGCTTCGATCTTTTCCTGCTCGGAAAGTGCTACCTGTCCCTGGTAAATCCCCATCTTGGTGCCGTAATCCATTTCAATCTGGTAAGACTCAAGAATACGACGATACTTCTCTGCATCACTGATATCGGCCTGCGCCATCATCAGCTCGAGCTTGGCAATACGAGCCAGACGCTGGTCACGACGAATAGGTTTGTCATTGGCAACAATGTCTTTCAACCCTGCGATCATGTTGTACATCAAAGGCACAACGCCTTGCCGCGTCTCCTTAATGCCCGTGATCTGATCATTGAGGCTTTCTGCTTCGGTATTTTGACTGTCTACCAAGCGCGCAAGGTGGTCGCGGTACACCATCAGGTTTTTTACTTCTTCCTGAAGCTGTTCAATCTCAGCCATCGTCGACAAAGTCGCTTCGGCACTCTTATCAATTTTCTTCTGGCTCTTTGATGATGCCGCGTTGATCTTACTTTCAATCGCTCGGGCATTATCGAGGTTATCGGCGTTTACGCCCGCGCAAAGGCCGATCATCATCAACGCGAGGCTAGTTTTTTTTACGTTCATCTGGCAGTTAATTTCTTATGAGAATGCACAAAAATAAAAAATTCACTCCGTGAATTTCACATATGTTAAAAACAAATATGCCCGACAATGCCGGGTAACGAGATTTAATCTTAATTGAAAACGAATATCATTTAAACAATTTTCAGCATTAATGCTGTAAAAGGGAGAAGCCGAAACTTCTCCCTTATCACTTATTCCATTAGTAACGGAATTGTAGTGTCGCCATATAGTTACGGCCTTCACCCAGAATCGTTTTGGTCTGGCTGCCGCCTGCCAGGTAATCCTTGTCGAAGACATTTTCAACATTTAATCGCATAATAACATCCAGGTTTTGATCATATTTAATCGTATGAGCCACACCTGCATCTACACGCGTATATCCGTCTTTCTTATATGTGTTCTGCGAATCACCGTAACGGTCACCGACATAAATAACACCCAGATTTGCATCCGTATTATTCGATACTGAGTAGCGAGACCAAATGCTTGCCGATAGCTCAGGCACATCCGCCGGACGCTTGCCGTCTTTCAATGCATCTGTCGGATCAACAATCTCTGCATCAAGGTATGTCATGCTACCATTCAGCGCCAGTTTGTCAGTAACAAAACCTGAAGCGCTCAGCTCGGCACCACGGTGTTTCTGCTCACCAACCTGTGTAGTGATCGTCTCTTTGTCTGCTACACCGGTAACGCTTTCCGTCAGGACTTTGTTCTCCTGGGTAATATCGAAGATGGCACCCGAGACAAATAACCGGTTATCCAGCAGCTCCCACTTGGTACCCAGCTCGTACAGCTTACCTTTAACCGGATCCAGCTCCATACCGTCGTTAACATCTGTCTTGTCATCAACCGGATCTTCCGGCTCGAAGCTCTCGGAATACGTCAGGTAGATTGAACCGTTAGACATCGGATGATAGATAACACCAGCTTTCGGCAATACATTGTTGTAGGTATCTTCACTGGTCTCGGTTTTGTCAAAACGCACACCGGCCAGTACCTGCCACTGATCATTGAATGTGATCATATCCTGCAGATAGATACCGTAAGAATCACGCTCTGTCGGATCTTTCACTTTACCGTTGCTGTAGTGCAGTTCAGCAGGCTTATCCATTGGCTGACCCACCGTCGCTTCGTAACCTTTCAGGTACTCGCTCTGAGTCTTGTAGTAATAACCTAACCAGTTGGCTCCAACCAGCAACTGATGGCTAACGCCCAGCGCATCGAACTCGCCGACAAAATCCATGTACGCGGTATCGAACTGCCAGTTATCCCAGCGGTCATAGGCGTTATAGGTAAAGGTCCCTGTCGATGCATCATAGGTATCCGGTTTCGAGAAGCTCTCGATATCACGGCGCTCAAAGTCCTGATGGTTATAGCCCGCCGCAACACGCCAGCTCTCAGTCAGCTGCGCGTTGACATCAACACCGATATTTTCGACATCATTTTCAATGTTTGACCACTGGGCATCCCAGATATGCCCTTCGCCCAGTACAGGCTTACCATCAACAATATAAGCACCGGTATCGACGCTGCCGTCATCGTTCGTTTTGTCGTAATGGAACGAAACGGTAATATCATCGTTCACGTCGTAATCAACAAACAGGCCACCGACGAAACGTTCAGTCGACGGTGTGCTGCCGTCGTTATAGTGGCGCCAAGAATCATAGCTTTGCTTGGCAACAACAGCGCGGGCACGCAGTGTTTGTTCGTCATTTAAAGAACCACTGACATCGGCAACAGTGCGTGAGGCATTATTCGAACCAATATCCTGGCTAACCGTTACCTGTGTATCAAACGTTGGCTTTTTCGATACCATGTTAATCAGACCGCCAGGAGCAGACTTACCGTAAAGCAGGCCAGCCGGGCCTTTCAGTACTTCAACACGCTCAAGCAGTTCGATTGGCTGACGGTAGTGAGACCAGTGCTGCTTACCGTCACGCAGGAAGCTATCGCCGCTGCTCAAGTCAAAACCACGAAGCTTGAAAGTCTCACGGTTACGGCCTTTACCCCCTTCAGAAACACTGGAGTCATTCTTCAGCACTTCACCCAATGTGCTGGCGCGCTGCTCTTCGATCAGCTGCTCGTCAATGATTGCCACCTGCCCCGGAGTTTCCAGCTGACTTGCCTCAATCCGCATCGCACTGGTATTGGTATCGGCTTTGTAACCATAGTCATGGCCCGTTACCACCATGTGCTCGTCAATATCTGCTGACTGGGTCTGCGTCTGAGCATGAACAACAGGTGCGGATAGAATCGCACCAATCAATAAAGTCAGCTGACTTTTAGAAAACATATTCCGTTACTCCAAATAGTATGAGGTCCCAGCCCTGATTTGTTTTGATTATCCAAAGGCCTGAGGTACCCACGTACGCCTTTTCGGCGCTGCTGCAAAATACGGAAGGGAATATAAGTGATAAGTATTACCATTTGCAGTTAATTTACATTCTTTGCATTTGGTAAATTTATGTCAACGACGGTCAAATAACGCCTGGGAATACCCATGTAAAGAAGTGCTACCTAGAGGAAACCACAGCCCAATAATCACCAAAGTGATATTTCGACCAATCACGGGTATAATGCCGCCGATTTTATTGATTTACGCGGTATGAGAAGTGACAGAAGTAAACCTAGACGAAGTGCGTCGCCAACTAACAGAGCTTAACTACAAAGCTGATAAGATCCGAATTGTTACCGTATCGGCTATGGATGACGAGCTGCTGGAAAGCTGCACTACCACAGAAGGTGAGTGTTTCTACAACAGCTATATGAATGTTATCTACGGCAAAGGTGAGCGTTATGTATTAGGTTACCGTTGCGAAGAGACCATTGTCGATCACGCCATTATTCGCAAAGGGGATAAGTATTTTGATCCGACCCTTCAGGCCGAAGGTGACTTTACATCGTATCAGTATGCTATTTTGACCGAATTCACCGTGTTTGACATGATGAAGCATGCCAAGTCCAACAAGGACTTTCCGCCAGATGTCGACTACCTGCTGAGAAAGGCAAGCAAGTTCAAGAACGTTATTGACGCAGATAAGCTTCGTAAATAATCACCTCCACACTCTTGGCAAAGTACCTCTAACCTCAGCCTACTTATCATCGACAAGTAGGCTGAGCTTGTCATTCAGCAATGATGCTTATTTCTCAGGACAACAACGAGCATTCAAGCCCCCTACCTTCTTAAGCCGCACGAAACAGTAAGCAAATTCGCAGCCCGCCTGATTCCCGATTTTCAGCCCTGACATGGCCTTTCATCATCGTCATGGCTTCCTTCACGATTGCCAGTCCAAGGCCGTACCCGCCTGATTGCTTGTCTCGCGCGGCTTCAAGGCGAGTGAAGGGATCGAATATTTGCTTGAGATGCTGCTCCGGGATCCCTGTCCCGTCATCTTCGACCACCAGCTGTACCCAGCCATTGGCATTAGTGACCGACAAACCAATCACCGCCTGCTCGCCGGCATATTTAATCGCATTACCGAGCAAATTCTTGATAGCCCTGAGCAACAAACGGTTATCCGCCATTGCCATCAATGTTGCATGATTCAAGTCACACTCAAGCTGCTGCTCGGGGCCGAGATTGTGCTGCAACTCGAGCACCAAGTGGTGACAGACGGTTTCAAGCTGAGTAGGCACAAGGTTCACCGAGTAGCTGGCATTTTCCAGCTGACTATATTCGAGAATTTCCGTCACCAGCTCATTCATTTCATCTGATTCACGCTCCAGACGGTCAAGCAATTGCTGGCTATCTTCCGGCAGTTTTCTTCGTAATAAATGCAAAGCCAGGTTATGACGGGCCAAGGGCGTTTTCAGCTCATGAGACACATCCCGGATCAGTTGTTTTTGCTTCTGGGCCAAACCGTGGATACGCTGAGTCATGTGATCGAACGAATTAGCCAGCTGGCCGAACTCCGTGACACTGTCACCCACCTCACTACCAACCCGAACACTGAAATCCCCTTCTGCTAACCGATTACTGGCATTTTGCAGCTTATTCAGTGGCCGCTGCAGGTAGCGAGCAAGCAATAACGAAAAGACACTGAGGATCAAAATCGCGATAGCAATCTGGATCATCGCGAAGTAATAGGGGAAATGGCGAGCCGGATGATATTCATGGGGAAACTGGATCACTATTTCATGCCCGGTACTTAACGGAATAGAAATAACGGGCTGGTTAACCCGGTTCTCGAAGGTCGTATCTAGCTGCCTAATAAAGTTAAGCTTGAATTCAAAATGCGGGTGCATTTCCCGGCCGCTGATTGTGCGACGCTCTTTATCAAGCACAAATAAATAATACTCCTGCCCCCGTTCCCAATCGGCAAGCTCGTCCATATCCCCTTCTTCAATCATCACTTCGGCCTGCTCTGCCAGCGAAAGCATCTCGGTCTGAATTCTCTCGGGAACATGTAGCAAGGCCCTGATCAGGGCAACCTCGGCAATATTTTGCAATACCAGGATTAAAGTCAAAATAACCGCAAAGTATGAAAACAGGCGAAAAGCCAGACCGTCACGATCTCCAAGGAAAAACAGCGTGCGGATTTTTGGAAGGCGAATAGGTATCATTCTACTTATCAATTAACAAACAACGCGCCTACCTTACCACAGCTTCCCGCTCTCTGTTCAATACGTCGGCACCTAAGTAACCGTTACGCCTCATCTTCTTCCCGCAAGTGACAGAATTCGAGCAGTTGCTCATAAATTTGATGGGTATTAGCAGCAAAATGCAATTAGTGAGTGCCAGATAATGCGAATTGTGGCATATATGAGAGCAATATTGTCATGTCAGGGCGCTAGCATACCCACAAGATGACCAAATGCTGATCACCGAGCAGGGATAGCAAGGATAAATTAAAAATGAGAATTGTTTTTTTCCTTTATACCATTACGTTATTACTAGGATGTAGTTCCGGGGTAGATATTTCAATCCCGGAAAAATACGGTGAAACCACCGAATACAACAAGGGCTATCTGACCGGCAGCCTGAGTGCGACCACCGTCTGGCCATCATCGGGCGAAGGGCTGATGACCACCCTCTATATTCGTCAAAAAGGCCATGCTGATGTCATAACCCTTGTGAATAACAACGCTGACTCCGATTTCATTACGGATTCTCTTAAAGGCCAGCTTTTTTCGCTTCCATTACCAGCTGGTGAATACGAACTTTTCTGCATCGGGTTCAAAGGGAGCAACGGCTCAAAAACGATCACGTCTAAATCCAGGGATGACCTTGGCCTCGCCTTTTCGATTGAGCCGGGACGAGTCACCTACATCGGCCAGTTCATCACTTCTAGCCTGGTTGCGAAAAGTAAACTGTGGAATATCGAATATCCGAGTGGTTATGGGGTGATTACCTACAGCAGTGCCTACAAGCGTGACAAAGCGTTATTCGACGAACGCCATCCTGACCTTTATAACCTGGCATTCAGCCCTGAACCGCTTGCAGTAAAAAATACACGCCTGATTTCAACCCGCCCCGAGTAACCATCAGTACTGCATTCAAAGAGTGAGGCAATACGACCTCACTCCTTCTTCCCTAACAGCAACATAGAACGCCTTTACCTCTTGCCACGACTTTCAAGCACCCCGATTGAGCCAACTCGCACCAACTATCGCTAACTCGTAGCCCAAACCACAATGGCTATACTCAACATATAAGGCTGATGCGGGGAAAGTTATGGTGCTCTCAGATTATCTTCCGGTATTGCTTATGACAGGGTTTGTCTCCCTGCTTGCCCTGTTGATACTCACGGTTTCCTCGTTGATCCGTCCGCATGATCCCTACCCTGCCAAAAACCAGCCCTATGAGTGTGGTGTAGCGCCTATCGGTGATGCTGCTATCGGCCAGTTCAAGGTTCACTATTTTGTGATCGGTATTTTGTTCATCATCTTTGATGTCGAAACCTTGTTCCTGTTTCCCTGGGCTGTGGTGTTAAAAAGCATTGGCCTGTTCGGTTACATCGAAATGATGGTCTTTCTCTTTGTGCTGTTGGTCGGATTTATCTATGCCTGGGCTAAAGGAGCATTAGAATGGGAGTCTTAGACAACCGCTTTCCCAACAATCTGTTGTTTACCTCGGTCGATAACATCATCAACTGGAGCCGGAGCTCGGCGCTCTGGCCGGAAATGTTTGGTATCGCCTGCTGCGCTATCGAGATGATTGCAACAGGCTGCTCCCGATATGATCTCGACCGGTTCGGCGTTGTGTTCAGACCGTCACCCAGACAATCTGATGTGATGATCGTGGCCGGTACGGTCAACAAGAAGTTTGCCCCGATAGTTAAGCTTCTCTATGACCAGATGCCTGAGCCGCGTTGGGTAATCGCGATGGGATCCTGTGCTATCTCCGGCGGCGTCTATAACAACTATGCCGTCGTACAGGGCGTAGAACGCCTGATCCCGGTCGATGTGTATGTACCGGGTTGCCCCCCTCGCCCGGAAGCCCTGATGCAGGGTATCGTTATGTTGCAGGAGAAAATCAAACAAGGCCGGGTCTTGCGTCGGTTTGAACCCGAAACAGGCCAAGATATAACAAACCGAGATATAACAGACAAAAACATTACCGCTCAAACTGCTAACCCGCGAGATCTCGGAGGACTTAAATCATCATGAGCCGTTCGCTTAACGGCAATGCACTCTCCGAGCATATTGCCAATCTCCTGACGGATGCCAGCATGGAAGGAGTAACTCTCGACACCAGTTGTATCGATATGCCGACATTGGTGGTGCCGCCAAAAAAGCTCATCTCCCTGTGCCAGCAGCTTAAGCAAGATCCGCAGTTCAAATTCAACTTTCTCTCTGATATCGGTGGTGTCGATTTCCTAGACAGAGAACCACGGTTCGAAGTGGTCTACCACCTGTTTTCGATTGAACTCAACCATCGCATCCGGCTCAAGTGCCCGCTTAACGAAGGCGCAACAATCCCAACGGTCTCAAAGATATGGAGCTGTGCCGACTGGCATGAACGCGAAGCCTTTGACATGTTCGGCATCGTCTTTTCCGATCACCCGAACCTTAAGCGGATCTATATGGACGATGATTTCAAAGGCTTTCCGCTGCGAAAAGATTTCCCCGTCCGCGGCTACCAAGACGATTTAAATCCCTTTGGTGAGCCAGAGCCGGAAGGAGACAGCTAGGTGACCGCAATAACCCAACTCAACGCCGATGACGGCCTGACCAAAGATCTGCTGCTCAATCTCGGGCCTCAGCACCCGAGTACCCACGGCGTATTGCGAATACTGCTCGAAATGGAGGGCGAGCGTATCGTGAAAGCCGATCCCATTATCGGCTACCTGCATCGAGCCTTCGAGAAAATGGCCGAAGCCGGCACCTATACCCAAACCATCCCGCTTACCGACAGGCTCGATTACCTGTGTCAGGCATCCAACAATCTGGGCTTTGTCCGGGCAGTCGAAAGCCTGCTGGGCATAGAAGCCCCGGAACGAGCGCAATACATTCGGGTATTGATGGCTGAACTATCACGTATTTCCGGTCACCTGCTGATCACCGGCGCCCTGCCAATGGACCTGGGCGCTATGACCGCCCTGCTCTACACCATGCGTGAACGGGAAATGGTGATGGATCTGATGGAAATGGTTTCCGGTAGCCGGATGATGAGCAGCTATTGCCGAGTCGGTGGCGTTCGCGAAGATCTGCCAGACGGTTTCACCGACAGGACAGCAGAGTTTTGCCAAATTTTCAGCAAGCGAATTTCTGATTACGAGCAACTGCTCAGCAATAACCGGATGTTTGCCAAACGCACCAAAGGCATTGGCGTTATCAGTGCGGAAGATGCCATCGACTGGGGACTAAGCGGGCCTTGCCTGCGCGCCTCAGGCGTTGACTGGGATATTCGGCGCGATAAGCCCTATGAAATCTATGACCGGCTCGAATTCGACGTCATTGTCAGCCACAACGGCGATTGCTACGACCGCTGGTGGTGCCGGATGGAAGAGATGAAACAGAGCCTGAGAATGATCTCGCAATGTCTCGAGCAGATGCCCGAAGGCCGTTTTCAAATTGACGCCCCGGAGATTGCCTTTCCGAGTGACAAAACCGAAGTCAAAAAGTCGATGGAAGCACTGATCCACCAGTTCAAGCTGGCCGCCCACGGTATCGAGGTACCCAAAGGAGAATGGTACGAGGCCATCGAAGCCCCCAAAGGAGAACTGGGGTACTACATTATTAGTGACGACAGTGCGATCCCCTTCCGGGTCAAGGTGCGGGCTCCGTCATTTGTGAATCTTCAGGCGATGCAGCCAATGTGTAAAGACTGCTATCTGGCCGATCTGATAGCCATCGTCGGTAGCCTGGATCCTGTGATGGCCGAAGTCGACAAATAACAGGCAAATACGACCAAGTTGTGGGAGTTGCTGGCATGAATAGAGAACAATTCAAACACGAAGTTGAAGAAATCTGCCGTATCTATCCCATGCGTCATTCGGCACTGATGCCGGCACTCCATCTTGCCCAGCAAGAGTATGGCTACCTGAGCACCCAGATCATGCAGGATGTGGCCGATATTCTCGAACTCCCTCCGGTTCAGGTTTATGAAGTAGCCAGTTTCTACAGCCTCTACCACACCCGGCCAATCGGCAGTTGTCACCTTCAACTCTGCACCAATGTCTCCTGCATGCTTGCCAACGCCGAAAAGCTAATGAACGTGATCAAACAGACCTTGGCAATCGAGCAGGATCAAACCACGCCGGATGGTCGCTTTACCCTTTCAGCCGTTGAATGTCTGGGGGCCTGTGATAAAGCCCCCGTCATGCAGATAAATAATGCCCCCTATATTGAACAGTTAAACGAGACTGAACTTCGGCAACTACTGGAGCAACTCATAGAACACACCAAAGCGCCAACGGAATGGCACCAGTCCGAGGCTGATAAAACCATTAAGGTGCGAAATGTTTGAGCCTGTCCTTTTAAAAAATGCTGCCCGAGACAACGCCTGGCAGCTTGATGTCTATCAGGCCAATGGTGGCTACGAGGCCTGGCGCAAAGTGCTCAATAACTACAAACCCGCCGATGTGATCGGTCAGGTCAAAGCCTCCAATTTGCGAGGTCGTGGCGGAGCAGGTTTCCCGACCGGCCTGAAGTGGTCCTTTATTCCTGCTGACAGCCCCAGCCAGCGCTATCTGTGCTGCAATGCCGACGAAGGCGAACCCGGCACCTTCAAAGACAAGTTCCTGATGGAACAAGATCCACACCAGCTGCTTGAAGGGATGGCAATTGCTGCCTACGCTATCGGTGCCCACCGGGCCTATATTTACCTTCGCTATGAGTTTCGCCTCGCCCTTGAACGCCTTCAGCAAGCCATAGACTCGGCAAGAGAACAGGGATTATTGGGAACAAACATTCTCGGCTCCGATTTTGAGCTGGAGATTCATATCCATCGCAACGCCGGTGCCTATATCTGCGGCGAAGAAACGGCATTGCTAGAGTCACTCGAGGGCTATCGTGGCGAACCAAGGCTAAAGCCACCGTTTCCGGCCATCAAGGGGTATTGTGCCAGCCCGACGGTAGTCAATAATGTCGAAACCCTTGCCTGCATTCCAGCCATTTTCACCAAAGGCGCAGAATGGTTTGCCGCTATCGGGCCGGAGAAAAGCCCCGGCCCGAAGCTTTATTGCCTGAGCGGACAAGTCAGCAAGCCGGGCCTGTATGAACTGCCAATGGGTGTTTCCCTTCGCGAGCTGATTGAAGTCCATGGTGGAGGCTGCCGTAACGGTTACCAGTTGAAAGCGGTGATCCCCGGCGGTGTCTCTGCCCCGATGCTGCCAGCCGATCAGGTCGATATTGCCATGGATTTCGACACCCTGGCCGCTGCTGGCTCGATGCTGGGATCGGCAGGTGTCATCGTGATGGACAACAGTGCTTCTATCGTTGAGGTGACCAAACGAACAATGGAGTTTTTCAGTCATGAATCTTGCGGAAAATGCTCGCCCTGTCGCGAAGGGACCTTGTGGGCCGTAAAAATCTTGCGCCGCTTTGCTGACGGTACAGCAACACAAAATGACCTGTCTCAGCTTCATAGCCTGTGTGACAATATCGCCGGCAACTCATTCTGCGCTCTGGCCGACGGTGCAATCATGGCGTTGCGGGCTGCTCTGAAGCACTTTGAATCGGAGTTCACTGAGCGAATCAATGCCCGTGCTACCCTTAAATCAGAGGGCGGCATTGACCATGATTAAAGTGACGATTAACGGTGTATGCCATGAGTTTACACCGGGTATAACCATCCTGGAGGCGACACGGCAGCTAGGCCTCAACCTGCCTACATTCTGCAACCATCAGCTGCTAAAGCCTGTCGCCTCATGCCGTGTCTGCCTGGTCGAGATTGAAGGAGTCCCTCGTCTGCAACCATCCTGTGCCACCCTCATCACCGATGGCATGGTGGTCAATACAGACGGCGACAGGGCTACCCAGGCAAGGCAGTCAACTATCAAGTTGTTGCTTGCCAACCATCCGCTTGACTGCCCAATTTGCGACAAGGGTGGCGAGTGTGAACTGCAGGACACCGTGTTAGATCACGGTCCCCGTGTGAGCTACTTTGAGGAAAACAAACGCGTCTTTACCGACAAAGACCCTATCCTTAACAAAGTCATTATCGCCAACTCTAATCGCTGCATCCAATGCCAGCGTTGTGTCCGGGTGTGCGATGAAGTCGTCGGTGCCAGTGCCATCGGCGTGATCGGTCGCGGTGCCGATTGCATCGAAACCGGTTTTGACAATAACCTCAACAGCTGCGATCACTGCGGTAACTGTATCGAAGTCTGCCCTGTCGGGGCATTAATGAGAGTCGAATACCGCTACAAAGCCAGACCTTGGGATCTGATCACCACAGATACAATTTGCCCCCATTGCGGTACCGGCTGTCAGATCAGTGCCGAAACAAGAAACAAACAGCTTGTCAGGGTCAAAGCCAAACCCACCAGCGCCGTTAACAAGGAGTTACTCTGCACCAAAGGCCGGTTCGGTATCGATTTTGTTGATAAAGCCCCACAGATCACCCAACCTATGGTCCGGAAAAATAACGATTTACAGGCAGTCTCTTGGAATGAGGCATTAGCCGCCCTCAAAGAAAATCTACAGCCTCTTATCCAACGAGGAGCCAGTGCAGCCGGTGTTATCTCTGCCCGGATGACCAACGAAGTACTATTTCGGTTTCATCAATTTATCAACAAGGTCTTTGCCAGCGAGCAGATTTACTGCGGCAACGATATCTACCGGCACGACTTTCAGCCCGGTTACCAGCACGCGTTAAACAGCTTGATCAACCAGAGTTATACCAACAAGCCGGTTTCTGAGCTCTTTAACAGCGATTGCATTTTCGTACTTGGCTGCAATATCGGGGAACAGAACCCTGTTTCCGAGTATCTGCTCCGAAGTAATTTTACTCACCAGCCATTTACCCTGCTGCTTGCTTCAACGCGTCAAAGCCGCTTGGATTTACTGGCCAAGACCTATCTACGCTATCCACCGGGCCACGAGTTAGCCTTGCTACAACAACTGATCCTGCAGCTGAAAAACGTTCAACGGGTAGAAAATGATCAACCAACAGAAAACCGGGATACTGACACACAAGGCATAGATGGACTACAGCCTGTATCACCAGAGCTAAAAGACATCAGCGAGAAACTGGCGTCCACCAGCAGTATCAGCTTACTTATTGGTTCCGATCTGCTTACCGGAGAAAATACAACGGCTACTGTTCATAACTTGGTACAGCTTATCAAGGTACTGCAGCAAATAACGCCAGACGTGTCGCTCCAGTTCTTGTTCCAGCATTGTAATGGACTGGGGGCGTTAGATATCGCATCTAATTGGCCGGGACCAACACAAGCACTAGCAACCTCTCCGGCATTTCCCGATATTCTCTATGTCGTTGATCAGGAACTACCACTAACTAAACCTCAGCTGATGATTTATCAGGGCGCATTTGTGAACTCGACGATGGAAATGGCCGATATAGTTCTGCCGGGGTTTAGTTTTGCCGAAACCGACGGCACCTTCACCAATAATGAAGGCCGTATTCAGCGTGTTCGCCCTTTCGACTCCACGACTAAAGGCGGCACTAACAAAATCGGCGACCGCATCAACAGCAATAGCGCAAAGTATGACGCCGAGATTTTTTCTCTCGTTGCACACTGCCTCGAACAAGGCGAGCTGGGAAGCTCGGAGCCACAACGCATCTTTGATGAGATAAGCCAGCAGCTTTCCGCTTATCAAGGACTAGATTGGGACCAGCTAGACAGCGACCTTGCTTTTCGAAATTCTGTCCCTGCTCATCCAATCAAGCATCAAGTCAGTCACCAATTCAGTCATCAGGACGGTGAAGCTTTTGTGCAGCCTTCTCCCCTTACCGAGAAAGAACGCGAGCTTGTTTCGGACATAACACCAGAGTCCGAAGCACAAGATGATAATAGCCAGCCATTTTTACTATTGACCGCTTCCAGTTTGTATCACTCCAAAGACCCCATTGCCGCCTCCTCTCAGCTTGATGATATTGAGACAGAGGCCTGGATTGAGATCCACGAGCACGATGCCAGCAAGCTCAGAGTCAGCCAAAATGAGCCGTTGCTTGTTCACTACCAGACTCAATATCTTGATGCACCATCTAGCTCTGGGCAGAGCCTGTTAAATAAATCTCTGATACTGCCAGCCCGTATTACTCGCCGGGCAACAAAAAGTACCCTGGTAATCAGCGGCGATCTGACCAAACTGCCCAATGATTTAGCTATGTCGCCAACGCCTACTCCCTGCCTCGCCAGTGTATACAGGGAGTAGTGAATGGAATTCTTGCTGGTTTTTCTCGTCATGCTAGCCAAGGTCATTGTGCTGACAATAATTTTGTTTATCCTGCCGGTGCCACTAACCTGGATGGAACGCAAGGTTGCAGGCCACATTCAGCAGCGCCTTGGACCAATGCGCACTGGCTGGCATGGACTATTACAACCCATCGCCGATGGGATCAAACTGCTAACCAAGGAAGATATCATTCCGGATCAGGCTGACCGCTTTTTGTTTAAACTCGCGCCACTTCTCTCTCTGGTGCCACCATTTGCAGTCTTTGTGGCGATCCCCTTCGGTGAGCCCATCACCATTTTTGATACCCAAATCGACCTCCATCTGTCTGATATGAATGTCGCTTTGTTATACATCCTTGGGGTGGGTGGACTGGAAATTTACGGCGTTATCTTTGGCGGCTGGGCGTCGAACAACAAATACGCCCTGCTCGGCAGTTTTCGTACCTGCGCCCAGATGATCAGCTATGCCGTGCCGATGGGGTTTGCGGTAATAGGGGTGATAATGCTGGCTGAATCGATGAACCTTAGCCAAATCGTCATCGCGCAGGAAAATGTCTGGAATGTCGTGACGCAACCGATCGGCTTTATTGTCTTTTTTATTGCCGGACTGGCTGAGGCACAACGTATCCCCTTCGATCTTGCCGAGGCCGAAGGCGATTTGGTTGCAGGCTATCATACCGAATACAGCGGAGTACGTTTCACCTTCTTCATGACCAGTGAATATATCGTCATGCTCACCATTTCTGTTCTCTGCGTACTGCTGTTCTTTGGAGGCTGGAACGGGATATTGCTTCCGCTGCCACCGGTGATCTGGTTTTTGCTCAAAGTCTTTTTCTTCGTCTATCTGATCATGTGGATCCGGTTTACCTTCCCCCGTTATCGCTATGATCAGCTGATGACCATCGGCTGGAAAGTGCTGTTACCTCTCTCACTGCTGAATATCATGATAACCGGACTGTTTTTCACCTAGCTGATAAGCATATACACAAGCTACCTCAAGATGCAGGATTCAGTGTGAGACCAGCGTGTTCAGGTAGTTTGGGTGTATCAACTAAACTAAGGATAACAAGAGCCGGATCCCGGAGCTGTCAGAGTGAATATTAAGCGCTGGTTTGGTTGGACCCTGTTTACCGACATCAGAGACGGGATGCGCCTGACCCTGCGCTATATGCTCTCCAAAGGGGTTACGATGCAATACCCGGACAAAGAAAAATGGGTGCCCTATCCCAGACACCGGGGCCACCCCTACCTGCGCAAAGATAAACAGGGCGAAATCAAATGTGTCGGCTGTGAACTGTGCGCCAATATTTGCCCCAGCGAGTGCATCACTGTGATCCCCTACGAAGACAGCCAGGGCAAGCGCCGACCACAAATCTTTGAGCTGGATAGTCGCCGCTGCATGTACTGCGGACTGTGTGAAGATGTCTGCCCGGAAGAAGCCATCGCCCTTGGCAGTCACCTCGAATACTCCACCCTTGATAGCAATGACATGGTTCTCAACAAAGAACAGCTCTTGAACCTGCCGGGTAAAAACAAAGAAGGCGGTATGATAGTCCCTGCCACATTAAAAGCAGGCGCACAGGTCGTTGCCGTACCGCCTGACTCAGAAAAAGAACCAAAAGAACAAGAAGCGAAAAACCAAGAACTCAGTGTACAAAAACCCAAAACACAAGATCCCGATACACAAGGTCCAAAAACACGAGGTAAAGACTGGTGGCAGGCAATCCACCGTCATTAGAACACTAAACCGACTTTCCCTGACAAAGCTTCATCATGAAGCAACAAGAACAAGAGGGTACAGATGCCGGGCATAGAGACACTTTTCTTCTTATTATTTGCATCATTGACGGTTATCTTTGCCGTACTGGTCGTGATCGCTAAAAACCCGGTACATGCAGCGCTCTCGCTGATGGCCTGCTTTGTTCAGATAGCTGCCTTGTATGTCCTTCTGCGCGCTCCATTCATTGCTGCAATTCAGATATTTGTCTACGTCGGCACCATCATGGTGCTGTTTGTGTTCGTCATGATGATGCTGGATATCCGCAAGGCCACCAGCGAACCCTACCTGCCAGCAAGCCTTTGGATGCTAATACTTTTTCCTGTTTTGCTCGGAGCATTACTGATCATAGGGTTAAATCTTGGCGACAACTTTGACCCTATCAGCCAAACCGACCAGATCCAGCTACAAAACACCACCGCCGAACTCGGTCTGACCCTATTCAATGACTTCTTACTACCGTTTGAGGTGGTATCGGTAATTTTGTTAGTGGCGCTTGTTGGCGCCATTTTACTGGCTCAGAAAAGGAAACGATGATGGTGCCGCTCTCTTGGTATCTTAGCCTCAGTGCGCTGCTCTTTGTGATAGGGCTATGTGGTGTATTGTTACGACGTAACATACTTATCATATTGATGAGCCTGGAGCTGATGCTAAATGCCGTGATCCTTAACTTCGTTGCGTTCTCATTTTATTTACAAGACTTGAGAGGGCAAATTATGGCTATATTTATTATCGCTATCACCGCTGCGGAAGTGGCTGTGGCGCTGGCAATTGTGATCGCACTGACCCGCAACCGAGCAACCTTGCGGGCTGATGATATTAACTCGATGAAAGGCTGACCAAGGTTCGTGCTATGGATCCAGAAATATCAGTCATCCCCCTGATCACAATCCTGGTGCCCCTTGCGGCAGCACTGGCTATTATTGCTAGCCGCTCTCGTCCCAACATGAAACACGTTATTTCTATTCTGGCTGCAGGCAGCAACTGCGTACTGGTGCTCTCTATGGCACCGCTGATCTTACAGGGCTACACGATTCAACTCCCCCTGTTTACCGTCCTGCCCGGTATTGAGTTTGGATTTAGGGTCGACTCGCTCGGCATGATCTTCGCCAGCGTTTCATCACTGCTCTGGGTCGCTGCGGCAATCTACTCCATCGGCTATATGCGCAGCCTTAACGAAAAATCCCAGAGCCGATTCTTTGCCTGCTTCGCAACCAGCCTGGCCGCCGCTATTGGCGGGGCTTTTTCTGCCAACCTGTTCACCCTGGTGATCTTTTACGAGGTATTAAGCCTTGTCACTTACCCCCTGGTCTATCACAAGGAAAATGCAAACTCCTGGCTCGGCAGCAAGAAGTATCTGGTGTATCTCGTCGGTGCATCAAAAACCTTTCTGCTGGCCGCTCTGGCGCTGACCTTTGCAGTAACAGGTAGCTTGAACTTTGACTCCGGAGGCATATTTAACGAGATAAACGCCAGTCCGCTACTGCTGACGGTTATCTACTTCTGTTTTCTGGCCGGATTCGCCAAGGCCGCCATTATGCCCCTTCATATCTGGTTACCGTCTGCCATGGTTGCACCAACGCCGGTCAGTGCCTTGTTACATGCGGTCGCCGTGGTAAAAATGGGGGTATTCTGTGTATTGCGGGTTGTGTTTGATGTCTTCGGGCAAGATACCCTGCAGCGGCTGGACTTGGGCATTGCCACCGCGTATCTGGTTTCCTTTACCATCATCATGGCATCTGTCTACGCCCTGACCCAGGATGATCTCAAGGCACGTCTGGCCTACTCTACCGTTAGCCAGCTCTCCTACATTATCTTAGGCGCTGTGTTGTTAACTCCCGCCTCAACCCTTGGCGGCTTGCTTCACATCGCCAGCCATGGTGTATCTAAAATTACGCTGTTCTTCTGTGCAGGTTCTCTCTACTGTGCCGCACGAAAAACTAAGATCAGTGAACTGGCCGGTATTGGCAGACAGCTACCATGGACCATGACGGCCTTCTTCATTGCCTCTCTGGGTATGATAGGAATACCGCCTGCGTCAGGCTTTATCAGTAAGTGGTATTTGCTCACGGGGACCATCGAAGCCGAACAGCTGGTATTTCTCGGGGTCTTGCTGGCTAGCTCGCTACTGAATGCCGCCTATTTTTTACCTATCAGCTATAAGGCGTTTTTTGAATCGCGGCCTCCTCTATCGAGCCATGCGGATAACACTGGACATATTCCATCCAGCTCAATGTCTTCTGAAGCGATATCATCCCAAGCTATGTCATCCGGAGCGAGAGAAATCCCGCTGGTTACCATTCCGCTAGTTATTACTGCTCTGCTGTCACTGGCACTTGGCGTTTATCCGGACTACTTCCTTGCATTGGCACGGGGGGTACAGGGATGATCAAGCGTTCGGTTTGTATCGCGCTACTTTTACTGGCAGCCGTTGCCGTGGTTGTCGCGGACTCTCTAGCTCCTCGCCACGACGTTCATTTTTTCTGGGACAATTTTCCGGGCTGGTCAGCCCTGTATGGTTTCATCTCCTGTATCGCCATTATCTTTATCTCCAAGTTTCTCGGTCATCAGTTTGGTTTGATGCATAGAATCGACTACTACGAGAACAATGACTCACACAAAGCAGACAAGAAGAAGGAGAAAAACAGCCAGAGTGAAATAAACAGTCACGGCGAAACGGCGAAGACAAGCCAACAGCCTCCTGCTGCCAAGGATGCAAAAGGAGGGGATGAATGACTAGTTGGTTTCATCCCGGAGTCATCTTTTTTGTAGCCGCGGCCCTTTTGCCGCTAGTCAGTTTGCTCCCGGCTGGTCAATCTAAACAGAAGAAAAGTCACCCGCTGATCCAAACGATCCAGCAAGTCATTCTTATCGCCGCGCCGCTTGTTGCCGTTACTGTTACTCTGAACGCCATCTTCGGCAATACCGTCCCTACCGGTGACTATTGGCGATTTGATTTTATCAGCACTCCCATCACGCTCGGTGTTGTCGATAAGCTCAGCCTGATGTTCAGCTGTATCTTCACCCTGATGGCACTCATAGGTGCCGTCTACGCACTCCATGTCCGCAATACTGCCGAACACAGCGCAGCATTTCTCTATATCGGCAGCGCCCTTGGTGTCATCTTTGCCGGTGATTACCTGTCCTTGTTCCTGTTCTGGGAGCTGATGGCATTTTCCTCGTCCTATCTGATCTTTGCCTCAGGCACGACGCAATCAAAAGCCGCAGGTCATCGCTACTTGCTGGTACACATTGCAGGCGGGCTTTGCCTGTTGGCCGGCATATTGCTTCATTACCATGAAAGCGGATCTATGGTCTTTACCATCATGGACCACACTCACAGTGTCGGTTTTTACCTCATCATGACTGGCTTTATCCTCAACGCCGCGGTACCGCCGCTCAATGCCTGGTTAACCGATGCTTACCCCGAGGCCACCATCACCGGGGCCGTATTTATGTGCGCCTTCACCACCAAGACAGCAATCTATGTGTTACTCAGGGGGTTTCCCGGTACCGAACTTCTTATCTGGCTGGGCACTATCATGGCGGTCTATGGTGTGATTTATGCCGTGCTGGAAAATGACTGTCGACGACTACTCGCCTACCATATCATCAGCCAGGTTGGCTATATGGTTGCTGCCGTCGGCATAGGCAGTGAGTTGGCGTTCAACGGTGCTGCTGCCCACGCCTTTGCCCACATCCTCTACAAAGGGCTGCTTTTCATGGGAGCCGGTGCCGTTATCTATATGACGGGGAAACGTAAGCTCACCGAGCTGGACGGGCTGTATAAAGCCATGCCTGTAACACTTTGCCTGTATATGATTGGCGCACTGTCGATTTCTGCCTTTCCTTTCTTTAGTGGCTTTGTCAGCAAGTCACTGGTTATTGCAGCCGCCGAACAGGACCATATGGCAATCGTCACCCTGATGCTGCTGCTCGCCTCGTCCGGTACTTTCCTGCATACCGGTCTGAAGCTGCCCTACTATATGTTTTATGGCAAAGACAGTTCACTAAATGACTCACCGATAAAGCGCCAAGAGCCGCCACTTAATATGCTGATAGCTATGAGCCTCGCGGCAGTTGCTTGTATCACCATCGGCGTATTTCCCCAGTTGCTCTATCAACTGCTTCCTTATCCTGTCGACTTCGATCCATACACACCCGTTCATATCACGACCACGCTTAGCATATTGATATTCACCGCGCTGGGTTTCGCGGTTTTTCTCAGGCATCTGGATCCAGAAGATACTATCAGCCTGGATACCGACTGGTATTACCGAAAGGGGGCGGCTGTCTTTATGTGGATAGCAAACCATCCACTCAGTCGCTATGAGCAATGGATGAGCAAAGCAAGCCTCGGGCTACTGTCAGCCGCCCAATATCTTGCCAAACAAGGATTGCGGTTCGACAAAGGACTGATTGATGCCACCGTTAATGGTATCGCCAACCTAACCCGTCGCAGTGGTCAACGACTTCGGCAGTTACAGTCTGGCATCATCAACCACTACGCCCTTGCCATGGTGGTTGGCGTAGTTGCGGTCATCACCTTTGGCGCGGTTGTTTTCGATGTTTACCTGCAATTCTTCGAATGGTTGAGGTAATCGATGGAGTTAATGAACCTGCCACTGTTATCTCTATTAATTGCTCTGCCACTTGCTGGTGCTATGCTGCTGGTAACCCTACCTGGCACTATTATCGGCCCCATTCTTACACGCTGGCTAGCCTTAGTTTTTGCCACTGGTGAATTACTGCTGGCGGTCTTGCTGCTCTGGTCATTTGACAGCAGCAGTCACCAAATGCAGTTTCTTGAAAGCCACACTTGGATTTCCGCTCTCAATATCCATTACACCCTCGGCGTCGACGGCTTCAGTATCCTGTTTATCTTTCTGACAGCCTTGGTTGGCTGGGTCTGTGTGGTCGCTTCCTGGCGGGCAATACAACACCGCGTCAGGCAGTTTATGGCCAGCCTTCTGGTGATGCAGGCACTCATGCTGGGAGTATTCTGCGCGCTGGATCTTTTTCTGTTCTATATATTTTGGGAGGCGATGCTGATCCCTATGTATCTGATCATTGGGGTTTGGGGAGGTGACAACCGTCTCTACGCTACCTTGAAGTTCTTTCTCTACACCTTGGCGGGCAGCATCTTCTTCTTAATCGGGGTTATTGTGCTCTATCTGGCCGGTGGTAACAGCTTTGATATTCAATACCTCGCCCAGCAGAACTATAGTCTTGAGCTACAACGCTGGATATTTGTCGCCTTTTTCTTCGGGTTTGCCGTCAAAGTCCCTATGTTCCCTTTCCATACCTGGCTACCCGATGCCCATGTCGAAGCCCCAACGGCTGGTAGTATTATTCTTGCCGGAGTACTGCTGAAAATGGGCGCTTATGGATTTATCCGCTTCTCTCTGCCAATCCTGCCCGATGCCAGTCAATTCTTCGCGCCTGTAATAGCCACTCTGTCGGTCATTGCCATCATCTATGGCGGTTTTCTGGCACTGGCGCAAGATGATCTGAAAAAGCTGGTGGCCTACTCCAGTATCAGCCACATGGGATTTGTCACCCTGGGCCTCTTTACGTTCAACAGCCAAGGGATCAAAGGGGCCATCTTGCAAATGTTCAACCACGGCATTGTCACCAGCGCCCTTTTCCTGATGGTCGGCCTGATTTACGAACGAACCCACTCGCGCTCAATCGCTGATTACGGTGGCCTGATGAAAGTGCTGCCTGTCTATACCGTCTTTTTCGCCATCTTTGTGCTGGCATCCATGGCGCTGCCCGGCACTAACTCTTTCATTGGTGAACTGTTTGTCCTTGCCGGAGCCTTCAGCTCGATGCCGGTATTTGGCGGGCTGGCCATCATCGGCGCGGCCCTGAGCGCCATTTACCTTCTGAGTATGTACAAACGGGTAGCGCTGGGGCCACTCAATAACCCTAAGCTCAAAACGTTCAATGACATCAACCTCAGAGAATTCAGCGCCATTGCTGCACTGCTGATTTTTGTCTTCTGGATAGGGCTACACCCCTTACCCTTCCTTGCCCTGATGGATGCCAGCGTTAATGAATTGCTCAGACAGATAGCACCACAAACACATGCCGCTTTGACACAATCAGTTCTTGCTGCGCCTTCTCTCACTGACTTTAGAGGGGGCTAGGCATGGACATCACTGCAATCCTCCAGTCTCTCTATGCCAGCAGTGCCGAACTCATTCTGCTTGTATTTGCCTGTGGACTTTTGCTGACACCGCTCGTCAGTCCCAAGATAAACACGGAGGCTATTGCCTACCTGTCAATTCTGGCCATTATCCTCGCGGCAGTCGCCAACGCCTATACACCGCAGGGGATGTCCAGTTTCAATGAAATGTTCATCCTGGACTCAAGCGCGCTTTTCTTTAAATATCTGTTCTATCTCACAACCATATTGGTGATTCTGCTGTCCATCGGCTACCTAAAGCTCAAGCAGATCCGACACAGCGAATACTATGTGTTCTTGCTGTTTGCCCTTTGCGGCATGATGCTGATGGTATCAGGTACCGATTTGCTTTCGGTCTACGTCGGTATCGAACTCGTCGCCCTCGCAACCTATATTCTGACCGGCTTCCTCCGCCATCAGACAGACTCCACCGAGGCGGCGCTCAAGTATGTTATTCTCGGCGCACTCTCCTCAGCCATTCTGCTCTATGGTATTTCCCTGTTTTATGGTCTGACGGGCACCACCCAGTTGCAGCAAATCGCCACAGCATTATCTGGCACAGCCACAACGGCAGAAGACAACCTCGATAACACAAGCTTGATCTTGGCAACGGCCTTCTTGCTTGCCGGCTTCGGTTTTAAAGTGGCTGCCGTCCCCTTCCATATGTGGCAGCCGGATGTCTATCAGGGGGCCCCCACTCCCATCACGGCGTTTTTATCTGTCGGCCCCAAAATTGCCGGCATTGCGGTACTGATGCGGGTGTTCATGATGAGCTTTGCCGAGCAGCAGATTATCTGGGAACAACTGCTGACTGCTATCGCTATTGTCACTATGATCACAGGCAGCCTCGTTGCCCTGGTGCAAAGCAACATCAAGCGACTGTTAGCCTATTCCAGCATCAGCCATGTCGGCTTTATCCTGCTTGGTTTTCTCACATCAACAACCGACGGTTTCTATGCCATCGTGTTTTATTTGTCTGCTTACGCCTTTATAAATCTTGGCGCGTTTGCCGTCATCATCGCACTGTATTCGAGCAATCAGGACAATGAGGACATTGATGACTACAGCGGACTTGTTCATCATCGTCCCTGGCTGGCAACTATCATGGCGCTGTTTATGTTTTCATTGGCAGGGATCCCGCCAACTAGCGGATTTATTGCCAAGTTCAACATCATCATGGCGCTGCTCAGCCATCAACACGCAGCACTAGCCATACTGGCTGTGATATTCAGTGTGGTGTCAGCCTACTACTACATTCGAATCGTGCTGGTTATGTTTATGAAACCGGCTCAACAAAAATTTGCCCCAGCATATTCAGTTCATCTAGTCATAGTTCTGGCAACAACTGCCACCATCACGCTTGGGCTTGGTCTGTATCCCGCTCCTCTGATCGATATCATTCGCCAGCTTTCACCCTAGCATCATCTTGGCTTGGTATCGCCTTAGCTTGGATATATCGGGTATAAATAAAAGCGGGAGCCAAAAGGCTCCCGCTTTGAAAAAACAGTGAATGCAAAATGAGATTAGATATCTCGTTTGAGTTCCTGAGGAATACCCGTTTGTCGCACCAACGCCGAGCTTAAGCGTTCTTCGGCATCTTGATCCCCTTCAATTTTATTAAGCAGAGATTTTGTGGCTTTCACCGGCTTATGGGTACCTACCTGCTCCTCGGAGCGTGACAGCGGCTGGTGAACTTCAACATATAAGGAGCCATCCGGCTCAACGGTTTTCTTCAAGGGTTGGTTAATAACCTGAACGGCAGTTCCCTTTGGCACTTGGTTGAACAGCCACTCGATATCCCATGGATTCATTCGGATACACCCCGAACTCACTCGCATCCCGATACCAAAGTCTTTATTGGTGCCATGAATCAGATACTGCCCCTTACCATAGGAAAGACGCATTGCATATTCACCCAACGGGTTTTCAGGACCAGCAGGCACGACAGCCGGTAACTCGATATCATGCTTCTCGCGGTATTCTTTACGAATATTGGCCGTAGGCGTCCAGGTCGGATTTTCGATTTTCTGGCTAACCGTGGTCGACATCTTAGGCGTTTCTCGTCCTACCCTGCCAATACCGATCGGGAATACATACATCCGCTCTTTGTCATCTGCCGGGAAATAGTACAGGCGCAATTCGGCCAGGTTGATCACAATCCCATCGCGCTTAACATCAGGCAGTATCAGCTGAGTCGGGATTGTCAGTAATGTACCGGGATCAGGCAGGAAGGGATCGACCCCTTTGTTTGCCTCCATCATGGCCAGGAAGCCGACATCATATCGATTGGCGATATCCGCCAGACTGTCGCCTTCATTAACCTGGTAGTACTCCATAGTGCCTACCAGCTTGCTATCGCCATCCGGGCGCTGATATTCAATGGCATTGGCCGACAATGATGTCAGGCAGGCTAGCGATAAGAGAAATGAGCGAAACACAAAACACCTCCATCCGAAGTACTATTTAGTATGGCAAACATGGGAATGTCATCGTATTTCTACTGCCGTATTCTCACGAATAAGACAATACAACTTTTTCTGTAACAGAAGCTCCCAATTCATAACCCCAGATTCTACATACCTTACCTGAATGCTTCGTCATCATTGCGTCAAAAAAAGGGCGGAGTCATAACGACTTCGCCCTTTTGTTGCTTTTTTCACCACTCGCCATTTATGAGTTAAGCATATTGCGCAGTCACCATCTTCCATGACTTACGCTGCTCATCCAGCAGACGCTTCATTTCGGCATACTGCTGAACAAACTCAAAGCTTTCATAGTGCTTGACCAGTCGCTTCTTCTTAAGCTCAATCATCCGTTTCTGCGCTGCATAATAATCCGATATTTTCAGCATCAGAGCCTCGTATTCTTCCTCCAGTCGCTCCAGGCACACTGCGCTATTGGGTGCACTCGCCAACTTGGCCTGAAGCCGTTTGAGTAACATTGTTGCTCTGGCCTTCTCAATCTTATCCTCCGGGCAGGTACGCAGATTCTTGGCGAAACCCAGCCAGGAGCAAGATTTAATCAGCCACTTGGTCGGATCAAACTGCCACCAGCGAATCCCGTTGCGGTAATCGTTTTCGAAGATATGGTGATAGTTGTGATAGCCCTCGCCAAAGGTCAGAAAGGCAAGGAAACCATTGTCTCGGGCCGTATTTTTGTCGGTATACGGCTGGCTGCCCCAGATATGGGCCAGCGAGTTGATGAAAAAAGTGGTGTGGTGGCTCAGCACCAGGCGGACGACCCCAACCAGCAACAAGGCCCCCCAGACATCACCATGAATAAGCCCGAACAACAAAGGAATACCTACGTTGGTGGCAATAGCCAATGGCACATAATACTTGTGCTGCCACATCACAATCTTGTCTTTCTGCAAATCACGGCAGTTCGAGTAATCACTATAGCGAGAGGCCTGATACTCTCTTAGCATCCAGCCGATATGGCTATAGAAAAAACCCATTTTTGCGGAGTAAGGGTCTTTGTCGTTGTTATCGACATGGCGATGATGAACGCGGTGATCTGACGACCAGTGCAAAATACTGTTCTGCAGGGCAAAGGCTCCACCGATAGCAAAAATAAAACGCATCACCGCATTAGCTTCATAAGCCTTGTGTGACCACAAGCGATGATAGCCGGCTGTAATTGACAAACCGCAGTAGCTAAATGCCACCAGCAGCATTACGACTTGCATCCAGTCAAAGCCTACGTAGAAGGCATAAAGAGGGGCTCCTAATGCGGCAATTGCAAATGTTACTGAAAAAATAACCACATTTAGCCAAATGATTGGTGGTCTGTTGGTCGACATCCTATAACCTTAAAATAACTATTCAGCTTACATGTGTTCGCTAGAATAATCAGCCATTCTTTCAAGGTCAACGATAAATTACGCATTTTGTAAACAAATACCACAACAGCGTCACACTTGTTACAAAATCACCTCATCGTGACTTTGCCAGCAAGATTCTGCATCTTGCCAGGGTTTAGATATACGTTTGGGTATACACTAACAATGAGTGGCCATGGAGATAACGACTATGAATCCCCTATCTTCATTCAATATGGATCGACATCAGCGTATCGTGGTTGATACTGCGAGCCAGCCCTGGCTTGCCTCTCCGTCTGCCGGCGTCTGGCGTATTCCACTAGAGCGAGAAGCAGCGGAAAGCGGGCAGGTAACCAGCCTTGTACGCTATGACCCCAACACGCATTTTCCGGCACACTTTCACCCCAACGGCGAAGAAATATTCGTCATCGACGGCATCTTTCAGGATGAATATGGCTGTTACCCCGCCGGAACCTATATCCGTAACCCGCCGGGCTCCTGCCATGCCCCCGGCAGCGACGGTGGTTGCCTGCTGTATGTCAAACTGAATATGTTTCCGGAACATGACGCCGAAGTTTTTCGCCTTGATACCCACAACGCAATGTGGCAACCCGGAATCGATAACAGACTATCGACCTTGCCGCTACACGGGTACGGTCAGGAAAAAACAATTTTATTGAAATGGCAGCCCGATTCGGCTTTTTCTCTCCACCAGCATGACGGCGGAGAAGAAATCTTTATTCTGTCGGGCGACTTTTTTGATGAACAGGGGCACTATGAAAGGGGAACCTGGATCCGCTACCCTGCAGGTAGCTCACATCAGCCATCAACAAAAAACGGCTGCCTGATGCTAATGAAAACTGGTCACCTGCCTCTTTAGGCGAGAAACTTAATCCCGACAGCCTCGAACCTGGCGTCAGTGCTCTGGAAGTCAGAGCTCGCCGGGCGATAATAGCCTGCAGGCATCCGTTCGGTCAGGCCCGCCGCTTTTAGCTTCTGGAACTCCTCCCGGGTCAAGACGGTGTATTCAAGGTGTTCATCGAGCAAAGACTGAAGGGACTCGAGGTTCAGCTCGTCATCTCTCACCAGTTCTTTGAGCTTGCCTGTTAACACAGCAAACGGCAAGCGCGGTTCCCGTACCAGCTGTTTTCTGTCTGCTATCTGGCTGGCCGCTTTAGAACGTACACCGTGCTCAAATATTTGTGTCCAATCAGCTTTTCCCTGCCGGGTAACCAACTGATAACGGTAGCAATAATAGCCTTCAAAAAAAGTACTGAGATAGTGAAACCGTTCGGCATGCGCTTCAAGGAAGATATGCTGAAGCTCAAGATGGGCGTTGAATTGGTATAAGTCACTCATGGTTAATACGGTATTGGGAGAAACGCAGCAGTTTATATCACAAAAAAACCGCTACGTTCATCAAGACATTATAAATTTACCCTGATCCCGATAGCGCCTTCGAACTCCACGCTCGATTCACTCTGTATGTACCAGGTAGGACCGCCCTCGGCATACAAGTGAAACTTATCGTAAGGGATAACTAGTCCAGCACCGGCTCTTGGCCCCCATTCATGCTTGTCATCATCGACCCACTGCAGCCCGGTATAGATGTAGAACGGCGAATACAGTGTACCGCGGCTCAAGTCGCTGACATTCCATAATGCATCCGCAGTCAGGCTAAGAGTATCAAGCCCCACAGAAAACTGTAATTCCTCTCGGTACTTAACAGTAACCCCGGAAGTCGGGCTACCGACATAAACGCCTGCTGCCAAAGGTGAACCCGCTGCCGTGGCCGTGACGGGTAACGCTAATAATGAAGAAAGTAATATCGCTCGTTTGTACATCCCTAATCCCTAAACGAAGGTGTTTCATTTGCACCGCGCAACATAACCTCTTCTTTCATAAAATCAAAGAATAATATTGTGAAATTTAGTATCGATTTGTCAGGTCTACTTTCCCATCAGCCAATTACTATAATTTTAATTACACCAAAGGAAGATTATGCTTATCAAGAAAACACCTCGCTGGGCGCTCAAGGAAAGCGATGCCACCCCGGAGACGGTCTATCACCAGCGTCGCGATATATTAAAAAAGCTAGGTATCACCCTTGTCGGCATGCCAATCGCCACCCAGACCAATGCCGGACTGTTTGACGCCTTTACCGGCAAAGACAAACCCGCAGCGAAAGACAGCCGCCGCCAGCTGGTGACCAAACCATCACAGTACTCGGACAAAAAGCTTTCGCTAACGCCTGAAAGCAAAATCCTCCAGTACAATAATTTTTACGAGTTCGGTACCGACAAGTCAGATCCCGCTGCTCGTGCTGCCAACTTTCAGACCAACCCGTGGACCGTAGAGATTGACGGTTTGGTACATCGCCCGCTCACCCTGGGTTACGAAGATATTTTCAGCAAGTTCACTCTTGAAGAGCGTATTTACCGACTACGCTGTGTTGAAGCCTGGTCAATGAACGTTCCTTGGATTGGCTTCCCGTTGGCGGAGTTGCTGAAAAAAGCCAATCCGATGAGCAAGGCAAAATACGTTGCATTCGAAACCCTGTACGATCCCAAACGTATGCCGGGACAAGCTTCCCGCAGGCTCGGAGGCGGTATTGACTACCCATATGTCGAGGGACTCAGAATCGATGAGGCCATGAACCCGCTGGCACTCATATCGGTTGGTCTTTATGGCAAGACCCTGGCACCGCAGAATGGCGCTCCGCTCCGTCTGGTCGTGCCTTGGAAATACGGCTTTAAGAGCATCAAGTCAGTTGTCCGAATTACCCTGACAGACAAAGAGCCTCCGACAACATGGAACCGCCTCGCACCGCATGAATACGGCTTCTATGCCAACGTCAATCCGAAAGTCGATCATCCGCGCTGGAGCCAGGCCAGTGAACGCTTCATCGGCGAGGGAAGCTTGTTCAGTAGCAGACGCCAGCCAACGCTGATGTTTAATGGCTATGCCGATGAAGTGGCCGGGCTATACAAAGGCATGGATCTCAAAAAACAGTACTAGTCAGCCATAGAAAGCAACATTGAGGAAAAATGCGAATGAAAATCACGCCTCGACACATCACAGGGCTTAAGGTCATTATTCATCTGGTAAGCCTAAGCTTTCTGGCCATGATGATAGCCCAGACATTGACCGGCGGGCTCGGGGCCGTTCCTGTCGAGGGGCTGAGTCACTTTACCGGCAAGGCGGCCTTGAATACCCTGATGATTACCTTGCTTATCTCACCGATTGCCCGCCGTTTTAAAATGGGGCAACTGGTCAAGGTTCGTCGCCTGGTTGGCCTGTACAGCTTTTTCTGGGCAGCGATTCATCTGCTGGTTTATCTGGCGCTGGATCTCAGCTTCGACGTCTCATTGCTGGCAAGCGAAATCGTTGACCGGCCATATCTGACTGTCGGCGCAATCAGCTGGCTCATCCTGTTTGCCCTTGCTGTTACCTCCACACAGGGTATGCAACGGCGGCTCGGGCCGAAATGGCAAAAAATACACAACTGGGTTTATCTGGCGCTGCTGCTGGCTCCAATCCACTATTACTGGTCGGTAAAATCCGGTCTTGCCGAACCGGCTATCTATATTGCTGGCGCATTGATCTTACTGGCATTTCGTCACAAGACATTCAGGCGCTGGTTACCAGCCATCCCCTATATCAATCGCACAACATCAAGCCGTTCATAACGTTATATCTATCACTAGATCAAAGAAGTCGCTATTTTGCGTCTTCTTTGATCACTAAACACTTGAAAAACCGTAAGGGAAAATGTTTTTTTCTGGTACGATTAGGCTTTGTGATAGTCGGTATTATCAGTCTGGAATCCACCACATCATTTTTCTGGGCTGAGCAAGTGGTATTGTGTTATGGGGCGTTTCGTTCTTGGTCAGTGATCTTCTTTCAGTCAGCATCCATCAGTTCAAGGCTGACTGCTTGCAGTTGTGCGAGCAACATTATCCAACCGTCCATAACCGGGGAATGCGTGGAAACCACTTGGGCAAAACTTTATGCCGTCGAATCATGTCGACGCTAAGCAAAGCCGATATTCCTGCCGAGCTGCACCAGTGTCATCAGGATGATACACTTGAACAGCCAATCTTCCGTATTGAGACCGCCGATTTTAACCTGTGGATTATTGCCCACCGCCTGGTCAGTGCCAATCTGGCTCGCCGTGAAGCACTGGTTCAGTCTGTCAATACTGCCTGCCAGCAAATCGATGAGAACAAGCAACATCACCTGCTGATCGTATCCGACCATTGGTTTGACCGCAGCAAGGCCAGCAAAGAAATCCCTGCCTGGTGGCTGGGCCAGTTACCCGTCAACGTCAATGATTATCTGGCCGATGGGATCCGCCTGCAAGAGTGTGCCAACACCCTGCCCCATTGCCTGCAGCATCAGTATCTGTTATCCGGTGGGCACCACCAGATCCATCATCCGCTCAAGCGCAACGGCAGTGATAAAACCGTACACCGCTACCTTCTCCTCACAGCTTATTACCAACTTCAATAGCAAACGATAGCCAATAAAGTGATCGCTGCGATAACTCATATCGCCCTTCATCCTTTACTATAGCGGCACCTTCAGTGTTATATTTTTGTTGAATAAGACGTTACATGACAGCATCCAGCACGGCTTCCCATTTATCGCTGCGGAATGACTCTATCTTCCGGCTCTTTATTCGCTATACCATGCCCACCATCGCAGCCATGTTGGTAACCGGCATTTATGTTGCCATCGACGGCATGTTCGTCGGCCATTTCATTGGCGAGAGAGGCCTCGCCGGGATCATGCTCGGCTACCCTATCGGCTCGACGCTCTATGCGGTTGGCGCATTAATTGGCATGGGCGCATCAGCCTTGGTTTCCATCAGGCTAGGCGAAGGCCACACCGACAAGGCGAGAATGATCGTCGGCAATGCCCTGTCTCTCAGTCTTCTCGCCGCAGTGCTGATCTGTACCCTGGGCATTATCTACGGCAAGCCCCTCCTGATCTGGCTGGGAGCAGAAGGCGAAATCCTTCAAATGGCTTCCGACTACCTGTTCTGGTATTTTGCTCTTGGTGCCTTTCCTGTCATCTCTATGGCATTTTCCTCCCTATTGCGTAATGACGGCCAGCCAAACCGCGTCACGCTGATCATGATTTTTGGTGGCGTGCTCAATGTTGTGCTCGACTGGCTCTTCATTGTTGTCTTCCCATTTGAGCTGACGGGCGCGGCTATCGCGACCATGCTCTCGCAGGCTGCAACAAGCCTGTTATGCCTGCAGCACTTTTTCAGTCCCAAAACCACGCTTCGCATCCATTGGGAAACACTGAAGCTAAAGTGGGATACCACTATCCAAATCATTCGTCTGGGTTTTTCCAGCCTGTTGATGTATCTCTACTTATCCGTCGTACTCACCTTGCACAACAAAGCCTTCCTGTGGGTCGGGGATGCACTTCACGTGGCTGCATACGGCATCGTCAGCTACACAGAAGCGTTTTTCTACCTGATCTTTGAAGGGATTGCACTAGGGATCCAGCCTATCACCAGCTATAACACCGGCGCCGGGCAAACTGAGCGTGTTGTCAAAGTCCGTAACCTGGCATTTACCGTCACTTTGTTGTTTGCTTTATTTGGGGTTGCCATGCTTTACAGCTTCCCTGAATATGTGGTGTACCTGTTTGCCGGTGAGAACCCGACCCTCCAGCCGGAAGCAGTGAACGGCATGCAGCTCTATTTCTGGGGGCTGCCAATGGAAGGCTTGCTGCTTGTCGGCGCGACATATTTCCAGTCCATCAACCGTGCCAAAGAAGCCTCACTATTAACTGGCGGCAAGCTGATCCTGATTACCATGTTTATCTTCACCCTGGCCAACGTTGCCGGTGTCAATGGTGTCTGGATAGCTTTACCTCTGTGCAGTTCGCTCCTCACCGCCTGGATGATTTTTGCCTTGCGCCGGACATAAGCCATTTAGCCAAATGGGCAGAAATGCCACAGTGCAAACGTTTAGCTGCGTCATATGGCGCTGTTTTCTTACACAAAACAAATTTTAACCCGACAAGAAAGGTGACCCTAGTCACATTTGGATAGGTAATTATGCAATACTGATTTTCAATACATGATCTGAGAGTATCATCTGCATACCGTTATCGTTTTTTGGTAGTCATTGATGTTTAAAAAAACACTTATTGCCGTCTCTTTAGCCGCAACTTCTCTCGCCAGCACATCCGCTCTTGCGCTCGAAAAAGTCGACTTGCTGATTAAAAATGCCACTGTCCTGACCATGGATCAGGAGAAAACCGTTTTCGACAATGGATTAGTCGCTGTTAAGGAAAATAAAATCTTCGCCGTTACCGACGGCTCTGATGTCAAAGATTACCTGGCCGCAAAAGTCATCGATGCCAATGGCGATATCGTGTTGCCGGGGCTGATCAATACCCACACCCATGTTTCAATGACGGTCTTCCGCTCCATGGCCGACGATGTGCCCGACCGTCTGCACCGCTATATCTTCCCGCTTGAAAAGAAACTGGTCTCCCGTGACATGGTCCGTATCGGGGCGCAACTGGGTAATGTCGAGATGCTAAAAGGCGGTGTCACTACCTATGCCGACATGTACTATTTCGAGGATGAGGTTGCCAAAACCGTCGATGAAATCGGTATGCGTGCCGTGCTGGGCGAAACAGTGATTAAATTCCCGGTTGCCGATGCTGCCAATGCCGATGAAGGCATCCAGTATGCGCTGAACTTCATCAAAGAATATAAGGATCACCCGCGAATTACGCCGGCCTTTGCCCCGCATGCCCCTTACACCAATACCACCGAAATACTGCAAAAAATAACCAAATTATCGCTTGAACACGATGTGCCGGTAATGATCCACCTTGCCGAGTCAGAGCGAGAAAACCAGGTGATCGCCGAGCGTAGTGGCGGCAAAACACCTGTCGGCTATATGGCTGATATCGGTGCGCTAACACCGAACCTTGTCGGTGCCCATGTGATCAATGTGGACGACAATGATATCGCTCTGCTGAAGAAACATGATGTCGGTATTGCTCACAACATGAGTGCCAATATTAAATCTGCCAAGGGTGTTTCACCGGCACTAAAGATGTTTGACGATGGTCTGCGTATCGGTCTGGGTACTGACGGACCGATGTCAGGAAATACCATCAGTACCATCGATGAATTTAACCAGGTGGCCAAAGTACACAAACTTGTCAATAAAGACCGTGCAGCGATGCCACCAATGAAAGTGATTGAAATGGCGACTATCGGTGCCGCCCGCGCCCTTCACATGGAAGACACCATTGGTTCTCTGGAAACAGGCAAGCTGGCTGATATCATCATCATCGATACCACGGCACCAAACATGGTACCGGTTTACAATCCGTACTCTGCGCTGGTTTACTCGGCCTATGCGACAAACGTCAAGCACACCATTGTTGACGGTAAGCTGCTGATGGAAGACCGTAACATGCTGACCGTCGATGAAGATGCTATTCGCGAAGAAGCCTTGAAGTTCGCCGACAAAGTCCGCAAGACAGTGGTAGAAAGCGGCGAAGTTGTCCAATAACCATATTACTTGCCAGACAACTGGCAATAGATAAATCTAATCAGGGCGGTAGCAATACCGCCCTTTCTTTTTCCACCCTCGCAACGATTTATGTTTTAAACGCGCTCTGTGGTAAAGTGCGACCAACTTCAACTAATTAGCTTCGTTATGTCTAACTCGTTCGGCTCTTATATCCCTCTCGGCGTTCGCTATATGATGCTCTCAGCACTTGGCTTTGCGCTTATGTCTGCTTGCGTAAAATACGTCAGCAACTATGGTATCCCTGTCTTTGAAATTGTCGCGGCAAGGGCCTTGGTATCTCTAATCATCAGTTATCTGGACGTAAAACGAAAAGGAATTTCGGTTTGGGGACACAATAAAGTCTTGCTGTTTACCCGAGGGGCCGTTGGCACCCTTGCGCTAATGTGTGTCTATTATGCGGTAACCACGCTCCCACTGGCTGAAGCGACAATTCTCCAGTATGTGCACCCCGTCTTTACTGCCTTGCTGGCCGTGCTTTTCCTCAAGGAAAAAGTCCATTTCTCGACAGTTATCTGCATTGTCATGTGTCTTTTAGGCTTGTTTGTGATGGTCAACCCGGCAGCCGTTGAGGGAGCCACCACTGAGCTGCCGATGTTCAGCGTCATGGTAGCGATCCTGGGGGCTTTCGGTAGCTCTGTGGCGTATGTCATTGTCCGTAAATTAAGCCAGACAGAAGATAGCTCTGTGATTATCTTCTACTTCCCGCTTGTCGCCCTGCCGATGTCGCTACTATTGATCGGCGATAGCTTTGTGGTACCCGACTGGTACTTAACCGGCCTGCTTGTTCTGGTCGGGATATTCACCCAGGTCGGGCAGTTAGGCCTGACCAAGGCGATGCAGACGCAGGCCGCAGGAAAGGCATCTGCGTACTCGTACGTTCAGATTGTTTTCTCGGCAATACTTGGTGTAGTGATCTTCCATGAAGTACCGTCGGTATGGACATATTTAGGCGGCATGCTGATTGTGGCTGGCGCACTTGTCAATGTGTTCGGTCAACGCCTCAAAGCCCCCTGGCACCGCTAGGCAATAACAATAAAGGCAGCACTCTAGTGCTAATGCATGTAAGTTAAGTTAAGCTAGTCTAACTTACATGCATTACATAGCCACTGCGATATATTTAGTCATTGAGTTCCCTTATTGGCAGGCTTATTCTCCTGCTCACAACTGATCATGGATATAGTCGATACCAACTTACGCTGCTCAAAGAGCAATTCACTTGCTCCTCTCAATCGTCACAACGCTCTGTGCTGTCGACTTGAGTTCGTAATAGTTAGTAAAAATTAGGGATGAAATGTGCCAATAAGATGGAAGAGAATATTCCAGGCACCAGCCAAAAGCGACCAGCGCCTGAAATATAGGGGGATTTTCACATGGAAGTTACTAGTAGAATTATCATACTAATAATAAATAAACACTGACGACTTCGCCCTCTTCTTTGTTTGAATTTCATCTCTGATTACGCCATACAGAATTGCAAAAAAGCTCGTAACGAAAATCGCTGTCAGCATAATTTCTTTCAAATACAAAGAAGATAACAGGCAAATAAATGATAATAACAACGAAATATACTTAGGCATCATTTCTTCCTTAATACCCGATTAATTTTAAATATGACTTTGGTTTGCAATCTAGTCTGCGTTGTGAAGGTGCTGAGCTAACAGATCGTCATCATAGAGCGTCATATAAACCGGTTTTTTCGCTGGTTTTCTCTTGGAGCTTGCATCCAGGATAAAAGCAAAAACCACGATAAAATACCCAATCACAGCAAAGCTAATCATCCAGTAATCAGCTAACCGCGTAGCCAGATAAATGCTGAAAAAGGATATAGCTAGTGCAATGTATTTCGCCATTGTATTTCCTTAATGACAGGGACGACCTGCCTAACACAGAGTTACGTAAAAAAACTTTAAAACTGACTCACAACGACTCGTCTCTCACCGGATATCACGGACAGACAGCAAAAAACGACTTCGTTACTCATTTCAGTCGAACGCAAATCACAATCTATTGACGGGGTTTATTCTATGAGAAAAATAAGTAAGAAATAGGGATGAAATAAAGTAACAGTTCCTGTTTCCAGAACACATACAAAAACGCCAGTCATGAAGGACTGGCGTTGGCTATATAAACTATTAAGCTTAGGCTTTAAATCACACCCAGCTCTTTCAGGCGCTCCATGAGGTAGCTATTTGCTGTATGGCGTTCAGACAGTACAACCTCTGGTTTTGGATGCAAAAACAAAGGAAGCGAGATACGGGCCTTTGACTTGTCCGTACCCTCCGGGTTGACAACACGATGGGTTGTAGACGGGAAATAACCGCCAGACGCTTCCTGTAGCATGTCACCAATATTGATGATCAGGTTACCGAAGTCGCACGGTACATCCAGCCACTCCCCTTCTTTGCTCTTAACCTGCAAACCAGGTTCATTGGCTGCAGGTAGCACGGTAAGCAGATTAATATCTTCATGGGCACCGGCACGGATAGCGCCCAGCTCTTCGTCACCTTTCAGCGGCGGGTAATGCAGAACACGTAGCAATGTCTGGGAACTACCGTCAATCATGCTTGAAAGAGGCTGAGAATACAGTTTAGAAACATCAGCAGGCGAGTGCTTCTCTACCCATGAAAGCAACTCAGCGGCTAGTTTGTTTGCTTCGTCATAATAGTTCTGAAGCTCGGCTTTCAGCGCCTCAGGACATTGACCCCAAGGGTAATAGTGGAAGTACTCTTTAATGTCCTTTTTCGTGTGACCCTTTGCAATTTCAGACACTTCTGATGGGAAAAAGCCATCTTGAGTTTCAACATTAAACCGGAAATCATTTTTATCTTCACTGTTGAAGAACTCATTCCAATTTTCATAAATTGAACTGACCAGTTTTTGCTGGATCGGGTGATTTTTCAGAACACCAAAACCGGTATTGCGTAATGACTCGACAAATAACTCTTCGGCGTTCGTGGCGGTATAATCGACTGCTTCCAATTTCATAGTACTTCTTCTTTTGGCTGACTGGTTGTTTTGACTGAAGACTTGTTATTGATCCCATTACTTACCCTCTTAAGGGCACTTCATCAGCAATGAAATCGTTATTATTAGTGCGGATTTTATTGACTAAACCAGTCTGTAACAAGTTCGAAACATAAGCAATTTGGAAACACACAGTTTACACACGTCAACAAAAATCGATTGCCTAACCGTTTGCGCAGCGATACTTACACAGACTAAGCCTTTCCTTCGAGGATCAGCTTGACCAGATGATAACTTAAACTTATTAAAAAGATAAAAAACCATAATTTTACGCTCAATACTAATCGCGTTATCTTCACTGCCAGATTTATCATCATCCATCTTCACGACGCTGCCGAATTACAACGCCTATGAGCTAGTAGGATAAAGCGTATTAAGGGCTAATTATGAAATTCTTGCACACCATGATTCGCGTTACTAATCTGGACCAATCTATCGAGTTCTATACCCAGGTGCTAGGTATGAGCGTTTTAGACAGAACAGAAAACACTGAATACCGATATACGCTAGTGTTTGTGGGTTATAAGGATCAGCCGGAAGGTACCACTATAGAGCTGACCTATAACTGGGATACCAACCATTATGAGATGGGGAATGCTTTTGGTCACCTGGCACTAGGGGTAGACGATATTAATGCTGCCTGTGACAAGATCAAAGCGCAAGGTGGCAACGTCACTCGCGAACCAGGCCCGGTAAAAGGTGGATCGACCCACATTGCATTCGTCACCGATCCTGACGGCTATCAAATTGAACTCATCCAAGTTAGCAAATAAGCCATAGAGTTTAATAAGCACCTTTAGCGTTTTATTTTCACAATAAGCAGAGATAGATACCTTACTCAATTCTCTGATTGTTACTTATTCCTTGTTCAATCCTCAATGACAGCTGTAACAACAAGTATGGTTTAATATCCCTACGCCAATCTATCTGAGAGTAGTGGGCTTTACTTCTTTCAGGTAAATAAGGCTTGATTTCAGCCATTACTTTTTCAACAGCTAGCCTATCGGGTTGGTGAAGGCCGCTGACAGTGAAGTCTGCAGCTAACTGATTAGCCATATTGGTATCGTATTGTTCCAGGGCTTTAATCATTGCCCAAGCACGAGTATTATCTTCGAATTTAAACATTAAGTAAAAACTATATAATGTTGGCAAATCTCCTTTAGGGAGCACATTTTTTAAGGTGAACTTGTAGTAATCGTCGAGCCTCCCTTGATAAAGGTAACTCATTCCAAAATGTTTCTCGCTCGCCAAGATCTCTGGTATAACCTGCTCCGTTATTTTTTTATTGATGTTATAGCCATTTTTACCATTCACACTACTGATGAGCCGCATTAAAGGGGAAGGTTCATGGTCCAAATCTATCCAGTAAAAACCTGCAAGATTTTGATTTGGCTCATAAGGCAAGGAAGTAAGCATAAACGCCAACATTTCCTTGGCTAACGGAACGTTAAAGTATGCCAGCAGTGCAATGTGATTAGCCGCCTTATCCCATTCCTTCAGTTTCTTTAACCTAGCCTGCATATTGCCGGTAAAGTTGGCATCTAACGAAACTAGTTGCTCCTTAAAGTCACGTATCCGACTGACTTCATCCATAAGCCGAATCTGCTCATATAATTTTTTGTCAAAAACGCTGCTACAAAGTAATGGCCTACTAAATGTTTCCAGATCTTTTTCGAAACCCGATGTATATTGCTTTCCCTCAAAGCTTTGAGTACACCAAGCCACATCTTTCGCTTCTAAAAGCCAGATTTTGTAAAGCATTTTTAGCCATCCATATTGATCACCAAAACGCTTAACCAAACGTTGCGCATTTTTCAGTCTATTGGTAGCCTTAATGGCATCAGTATCCGAACCAGAAAGAGACAGCGGCGTCCATAGGTAGTACACCAAAGCAGTACGAAGTGCGCGAATATCGCCCTTTTCGGCTAGCTCCAATATCTCACTGACATAGCGTTGTTTTATCTCATCAGATAGCTGCAGTGCATCAAGGTCTTTATCACGGCTAAAGTGTGGTGTTTCTTGCACTGTATTCGCTTGTACAATTTTTCCTTTAGCTGCAATAGAACCCAATCGAGCGTTTTTAACCAATTCTTTATAACCTTCACCCAACGCCCATTTCGCATCCAAATTGCCTAACTTAGCAAAGTGCTTATTAATCCTATCAAATCGATCTTCACTTAATTCCACACCCTGACATCCCCCACTAGCAATGTAGTGATAGTAATAATAATTAGAGGGTTTAATTGTCTTAAGTGACACCATGTCATTAATAAACTGCTCATCGCATGCTTTGTTCACGGGGAGTATCAATTGGCCTAATGCTGGTAAACTATAAAGCATTTGGATGACTACAATATAAGCTATTGTTATTTTCTTCATTATCTATTTCTTGTTAGAGTGGTATTTCACCAAAATATAATTAAACCAAGCTGAACATTGCCAAAACCTGAAAAGCTGGAGAATGTAAAGTTATAAACGGGAAGGAGATAAATCTCAAGTTCGATGAGCTAACAGAATAAAATGTAAACTTACCAAAAAAAAGAAAACAAACACATTAACTAAAGTTATCATGGTAAACAAAATTAATCTCTACAGATTGAATATCAAACAATATTTACCCTGCAGAATACGGAGGTAAAAAGCCAAAACACAAGTCATTGACAATATACAAACCACCAAAAACTCAAACACCTTGGAAATAGTTAGGATATTACCCTGCTTTATTTATTTTTTTAGCAACTAATACAAGCATCATTAGATGCTAATGTAAACACACAAAACTGTAAGTACCACCCACATAGCCTTACCATGCCACTTATCGATACTTTACTCGGAGTGTCGACCAGATAGCTTAGGAAGTGCAGAAACGATATATACTCTGGCTATATACCGTTCATTTTTATACTCTAGTATGTAATGAGCCTATTTAACTTAGATAAAATCACCTACACGTTAATCAGCGATATGCCTTGCAACATTTTCAAGACATCTCACCGCGGATTGACTCACAACAAAATGTGATACGTCGTAAAGCAGCCCCCATGAATATGCCTTGTCTCGACTTTACTCGCCAGACGACGCAAGCTTTCATATTGTGGCCTACTGTCCAGCAAGTTAAGCACGACTTCTTTATGACCCATCTTTTTGGCTGTTTCCAATAACTGTCTGAATACAGGAATACCCATGCCCCAACAGCTTTTCTGCAATACAATAGCAATTTCATAAACAGAGTCATCGGGTTGAATCCCACACCAGCCTGCTAATGAACCATCGACTTCGATTGCACGAACATAACACCCCTCCAATGCATCAAGCGCCAACTTGCTATTTACCCATTCTTGAGCAGTTTGAGTGTCATACAACGCATGTTTGATTAAATGCGTCCTAATGTCGTTTTCGTTTAAAAAGGCAACTAATCTGTCGAGATTTATACTCTTTAAGTCTACAAACTTCATTTCACCTCTTTAGAATAAACAACTTACTTTCGAACACAAATATATCGTTCCTGATATTCTTTGAGGCCATGTTTTGCATGTTTGACGTTGTCTTTAAATTGCCCCTCTTGAAGAGTACAGTACCGTTGAAAGCTATCCCTTAAATCACCCGCTGTAAAAAAGTGAATATATTTACCCGGTTTCACTTCAAAGGTGGCAGGCTCTACTTCACCCCCACTTCCAAAATAATCATCATTTTCCGATAGAACCGTAAAAAACATAAGGCCATTTGGCTTTACAAGATCTGCACATTTGGCAATAAATCGACGACGCTCTTCCTCAAGAAACAGATGAAGGACATCGAAACAAAAAACGGCATCAAATTCTTCAGCGGGCAACGAGGCGTCAAAAAAAGAGCAATTAAGCAGCGTCATCGTTGGATCATAGCCCTCTGCTAATTGGCAGGCAGAAGAGGAGATTTCAATACCCGTTACATCAAACCCGTCAGAGGTAAATGCTTTACTGTTTCTTCCATAGCCTGCACCGGGAATTAAAACACTCTGCGCGTTATTGTCTTTAAAAAGAGATATCGCAATATCCGTCGCAACGCTGGGCTGATTTCCCCAGATACAGCCATTGTCCTCAAATTGCTCATCCCAATATGCTTGTTGGTCCAAACTTACCTCCTTGTAAACCTGCTTTCAGTGAAAAAAACACAAAAGCAACGTTGAGTGGCATCATATAGAATGGTTTAACACATATGTTTCACAGAAAGTGAACGCAACAAATTGTTTCATAAAACAATGCTTACCATCTGTAATAGATGCCACATTTACCAACATAGGTATACCCAAGCTAAACACTATATACAGGCGCTAATTCATCGTAGTCGTAACAGGTGATCTCGTAGGGGTTTCCATCGGGGTCATTAATAAATACAGACCAGGCCAGCTTTAAGTCATAAACGGTCAGCTTTGTATTTAACATTTGGTTCAAATGCTGCTCCCAGGCTAGAAATGCTTTGGCATCAACGGCTATAGCCACCGTCGAATGATTTGACTCAGGTTTCTCAGCCTGCGTCTGCTTTCCATGTTTAAACAATGCAATACACACTTGTTCATTAGCATCAGCTACCGTTAACGGCCCTGTATCTGTTGCCCACACCTCAAGCCGCTTCACCGGCTCAAACCCCAGTGCATTGCGATACCATTTAACGCTGGCATCACGGTCTGAAACAAAAACATGTATATGATCCACTCTATCTATATTCGGTATCATAGTAATTCCCTCCGATTTCCATTCAACGTTAAATGTTAATTACGATTTTTCCGCGAACATGTTCCGCTTCAGACAATGCATGTGCCTGCTGTATTTGTTCAAAGGATAACTCAGTAATTTCGGGTAACTGTATTTCTCCGCGGTCAATAAGCAACCCAATACCTGTTAACTGCTCGCCACTAGGCACGACAAATACCCGTTGATGGTAAAAAGAGTAACGGGAAGGAATCTCATGCTGCTTCAATGTGGTAATGTATTTGCCCTCCTCTTTGACTTTGTCATAGATACCGGCAGCATCGTTATCAACAATATCGAACACCACATCAAACTGACCCAAACTGCCAAGATATTCAGGCGTGTTGTAATCAACCACCACATCCGCCCCGAGGCTTAGCAAATAATCATGATTAGCAGCAGAGGCGATAGCCGTTACCCTTGCTCCCGTTAATTTGGCAAATTGCACGGCGAAACTGCCAACACCGCCACTGGCACCATGAATCAGAACGGCGTCATTTTTATTGATAGAAGATAAGCCTTTGACCGCCTGCCACGCTGTTAAAGCGGTGAGAGGTACAGCTGCCGCCTGCGAGAAGGTCAGCGTTTGTGGTTTCCTGGCAACCGCTTTGGCATCGACGGCAATATACTCAGCGTATGCACCGTTACGACCGATATCACCAAGTGCGAACACTTCATCACCGATATTCAGGCCTGTCACATTGTTGCCTACACAGGCTATACGTCCGGCAATGTCCCAGCCTAGTGTCAATGGCAATTGATGCACTCCAGCATCAGCCAGCAGACCGTCTCGTACTTTCCAGTCCACCGGATTCACACTGGTGTTCAACACCTGAATAAGAACTTCATCCTCCGTAATGTCAGGTATGGCTATTTGCTCATGGCGCAATGTTTGTCGACCACCATACTCATGTATCTGTATTGCCTTCATAGAACGTTGAGCCGTCATACTATTCCCTTTGCTGGTCAACTGATTGGTTAGAAACAGTATTAAACTTCTCTTTCATATCGTCTAATTAATAAGTAATATCATTTGCATTGATAAAAATGATGAGTAATTGATATGGCGAAGACAGATCTTAATCTTGTGGTTATTTTCGATCAGATAATGAAAGAACAGTCGATAACCGTTGCTGCAGAGCGTTTAGCAATGACTCAGCCATCCGTATCAAATGCCGTCGCCAGGATGCGCCATCAGTGGCGAGATCCTTTGTTTGTAAAACATGGCAGAGGCGTTCGGCCAACACCGTATGCCCTAAAGCTATGGCAGCAAGTTACCGAACCTCTACATAATATTTCCGATGCCATATCACCAGACACGTTTGACGCCAGAGAAGCCACCACTACATTTCGGATTGCATTAACTGACGGAACCGCAGCGGTAGTTATGCCAGCACTTCGCCAGATCATTGAACAAGAAGCGCCGAATATCGCCATTCATACCGTTCCGTATAAACTCGATGGTGAAGATCTATTATCAAATGCTGATGTTGATTTAGTGTTTGATCACTACAATGGAGAGACTAAGCACATAAGAACAAAAGAAATGTTCGATAATCATTTCGTCTGTATTATGAATTCAAATCACGTGCTCGCGAGCTCCGACTTAACCCTGAATAGTTTTCTTCAAGCCGATCATTTATTAGTGTCGTTATCAGGTGACGCGACAGGTATTTTGGATGAGAGACTTGCCGAGATAAATAAAACCAGACGAGTTGCAATGACAGTAAACAGTTTTGCCGGTGCACTGAACTTACTGCATGCCAGTCATCTTATCTGCAGTATGCCCTACTCTATTGTGGCTGAGTACCATGCCATCGACACGCTGGCAATAAAGCCAGTACCGATAGAAATCCCCCCCGTGAAAATTTCCATGGCCTGGCACTGTCGGGATGATCATTCACCTAGCCTGCGTTGGCTCAGAACTGTCATAGAAAGAATTGTACAGTCAAAAGACTTCCTGCAAGGGGCTGCGGCTTAGCTTGAGCCGAAAAAAAAGGCCGTGCTCTAGCACGGCCCCTCTCTTCAATAATTGAGTCTTTTACTTTTTCGTTTACTGCTTAGCCTGCACAACCAATGTAATGCCTTCGACAGCAACGACCTCAACTAATGTTCCCGCTTCAAGCGGCTTATCGGTTTTAGCCAGCCATGAAGTATCTCCCAGGCGAATGCGCCCTTGTGATACAGGAAGCGGCTGGTCCAACACGCACGTTTGACCAATCACCTGCTCAGTACGCTGGTTAAGTGTTCTTGCCTGATCGTCAACACGATCCTTTTGGTGCTGATACCGCCACCAAAGCCAGGTAGAGAACAACGAGAACACTGCAAAAGTTAGCCACTGCAATGACCAACTCATCGGTATCACCGACAGTATCGCCCCAACCAGTAACGCAGATAAGCCCAGCCACAACAGATACCCGGCTGTGCCCAGCAACTCCAGCAGTAATAGCACCAAACCAAATGCTATCCAATGCCAGAAGTTCACTTGCTCCAAAAGCGCTATCATGCATTTGTTCCTTTGCTTGTCGACTCAGCTTGCTTTGACGGAGATAGCTTAGATTGGGATTGATTGGACTGGTTAAGTAGTTCAGCAATACCCGCTACTGATCCCATCAAGCCTGTTGCTTCTAGTGGTAACATTATAATTTTACCATTTTCTGCCTGGCCAATAGACTTAAGTGCATCGGTATAGCCTTGGGCAATAAAGTAGTTCACGGCCTGCAAATCACCCTGAGCAATCGCATCCGACACCATAGCCGTTGCACGCGCTTCCGCTTCTGCTGCGCGTTCACGTGCCTCAGCCTGAAGAATTGCGGCCTGCTTGTCACCTTCGGCACGAAGGATTTCTGATTGCTTGTGACCTTCGGCGCGCAGGATCTCGGCCTGACGAACACCTTCCGCTTCTAATACTTCGGCACGCTTGTTACGCTCGGCTTTCATCTGTGCGTTCATAGCCGCAGTCAAATCAGCCGGTGGCTGTACATCTCGAATTTCTAATGTAACCGGTAATGGATGGTGTAATCAAAGTAATCAAAAACAGTATTATTGATGCTTTTTCAGCCACTCTTTTCTTCAATGTAACCCTATAAACTATAATCTAGTTAATCAAACAAAAGGGCTGGATTCATGAGTTCAATACGGGTTGTATCTGTCGTTAAAATCCGAGTGCAGAAAGCAGGCACTAGCAGTTATGCGGTACTGCCAGTCATCATGATAGATGGTGAAGGTGTGTTGGCCTCACATGCTCAATATCTGTATCAACATAAAAGAAAATCCATAACGTGGCTAAATGATAATGCTAGAGCAGTTGGGTTATTTTTGCGTTACACGATTAATCGACATAATGATTTTGAAGATCCAGTTTCGATGTTTCGGGAATTTAGAGACGATTTGGAAACTGGGACTATAGACCTGCAGGGAGAAGATCCTACTGGGTTGTATTGGAAGGCTAGGCGTTCAAAGAATGTGGAAACTATTATTAGGTATATCACCCAGTTTAGCGATTGGCAGTATGATAAGGCGAACCGAAAGGCCATCGAAAATAACGAAGATGTTAAAGCAGTTCTGATTAATCCATGGCGCAAAGCTACGAGCGCAGAGAAATATGTAGCTTATGCTGCATATCATAACCGCGTCTCAAGAGCATTTTTGTCTTATACGTTCGATGGTGAGAGAGCTTTTAAAGAAGCTGATACTACTCGTGAAGTTCGAGTCTCGAATCATGATTATTTTGGTACGCAGGACGAAGACGTATATAAGTTTCCTGATGATAGAATATGGGATCTATGTGAGGCGTTTAAATTGCCTGGAGCGCGTCCTAATAGCCCTATTCATGAACGGCTAAATTTGCGCAATGTACTAATAACGTTGTTGTTACACTTTGGAGCGCGTCGTGTCTCTGAACCTTTCCATCTTTATATGTGTGACATTATGCGAGACCCTGCCAATCAAGAATCGGCACTGGTTAAGTTGCATCATCCAAGCAATTCACCTTCTCCAGTCAACGAAGATGAAACAAGACGGGATTATCTTGCAAAGTGCGGTTTACGACCTCGTAACGACAATATAAACCCAAAGAACTACCACTCTGGTTTTAAAAATTTAGCTCTCAATGACAAGGGGTACACGATTGTTCAATGGTTTCCCGCACACATTGGTATCTATTTTATGGCTCTCTGGAATCTTTACGTAGAGCACCAACGCATTCCCCCGAAAAAAGGTGAGCCAAATCACCCATTTGCATTTACAAATCAATATGGTCAGCCAGCCTCCCGTAGGGCTTACAGAGATGCCCACAACAATGCGGTACGGGCAATTGGACTCGTGCCCAAAAAAAAGCTTGGTACAACGCCCCACGGACACAGACACACTGCCCTATCGAATTTGAAAGATGCCGAAGTAGATCCGCTAGTTATAAAAAATGTTGCCGCACATCGTAGTGTTGAATCTCAGCGAGTGTACCAAAATAAATCGAATGAAGAGATTCGTGAAGAGTTGGAAGTAAAGTCTAAAAGACTGAAGGCTCCTGCTGGAGCTGGTCAACCACTAGGATTGGTTGCACCTGACCAAGCGTTTGACATGTTTATTGATGTTGATCCGCTAGGATTATTTTTGAAATAGGGATCTTAAAATGAATGAACTATATGAAACCTATAAAGAATGTAAACAATCGGTGCTTAGCCTCGTTCCTGAAGAAGAGCGTACAGGTAGCCTATATAAGTTATATCAAAGCCTGCGTGCTAAAGACTCTAGACTTCCATCCAGTCCGGGGGTTCAGTACAAAAATGAGGGGTGGCAGAGTTACTCCAGCTTGTTTGATGTGGAAGCTCCTGAACTATACGAAACCTACAAAGAATGTAAACAAGTGGTGCTTAGCCTCGTTCCTGAAGAAGAGCGTGAAGGTAGCCTGTATAAGTTGTATCGAAGCCTACGTGCTACAGACCCTAGACTTCCATCCCATCCGGATGAACAGTACAAAAATGTGGGTTGGAAGGGTTACCCCAGCCTGTTTGATATGACAGTTATTAACCTATACGAAACGTATGAAGAATGTAAACAAGCGGTGCTTCATCTCGTTCCTGAAGAAGATCGTAAAGGTAACCTGGAAAAATTGTATCAAAGCCTGCGTGCTCAAAACCCTAAACTTCCATCAACCCCGGCTGAATCATACAAGAATAAGGGGTGGCAAAGTTACCCCAGCCTGTTTGATGCGCCATATAGACTATACGAAACCTACGAGGAATGTAAACAAGCGGTGCTTCATCTCGTTCCTGAAGAAGAGCGCACAGGTAGCCTAGAAAAATTGTATCAAAGCCTGCGTGCTAAAGACTCTAAACTTCCATCAACCCCGGCTAAATCATACAAGAATAAGGGGTGGCAGAGTTACTCCAGCCTGTTTGATATGACAGTTATTAACCTATACGAAACGTATGAAGAATGTAAACAAGCGGTGCTTCATCTCGTTCCTGAAGAAGAGCGTAAAGATAACCTGGAAAAATTGTATAAAAGCCTGCGTGCTAAAGACCCTAAACTTCCAGCTAGTCCGGCTAGTATATACAAGAATAAGGGGTGGCAGAGTTACCCCAGCCTGTTTGATATGACAGTTATTAACCTATACGAAACGTATGAAGAATGTAAACAAGCGGTGCTTCATCTCGTTCCTGAAGAAGAGCGTAAAGGTAACTTGAAAAAATTATATCAAAGCCTGCGTGCTAAAAACCCTAAACTTCCAGCTAGTCCGGCTACTATATACAATAATATGGGTTGGCAGAGCTTTGACTATTTATTTGACATTAAGCTATGCTATTCAACACTGAGCGCTGCCAGAGAAGCTTCACTTAAAATACTACCCTCTAAGCGCCTGACTAAAGCTGATTACGCACTTGCATGTCGTCTTGATGAAAAACTGCCTCCGAACCCTGAGTCCGCATATTTCTGTGAGTGGCGAACGTGGGAGCATTATTTGGGTCAGAGTGACGGTTATTATCCGACGATTAATGAAGCTTCCGAGGCTGCGCAAAAAATGGCACGAAGGCTTAATATCAATTTAAGCCACAAAACCTACTCAAAATTTGCAATTCATGATCCTCGTTTGCCTGAAAATCCAAAAGAGACCTATAAATCGGATTGGCAGAATTGGCCTGAGTTTTGTGGCACAAGAACCAAAGATCTATACCGGACAATCGAGGCAGCCCAAAGTGCGGCTTTAGAGCATGGTCTTGAAACAAAGGCACTGTATGACGAGAAACGTTTTCTGGACGCTCGATTACCAGCAGAACCTGCCAGGTATTATGGTGTTAAGAGTTATGCCGAGTTCATAGGGTTCGAATATTGGGGGGTTAAAAAAGTTCGTGCCTACTGTCATAAACATCAAATCAGTACGTTGATTGAGTATCAAAAACACGCGAAAACACACTCGCACCTTAAGAGTAAAGTTAGTCTTATCGATGGATATCAGCGAAAGGAAGATATTCTGTACAAACGGACTAAGTTTGACTCGATTATTGAAGCGGGGTTTTCAGACTGGGGTGAGTTGGGATTGACTTGGACCAAGCGCGGAAAAAATCTTGACAGCAAAAGAGGTATATTAAGCAGGTTTCTAGAATTTCTTATACTGCGTAATGCATTACCTACTGAGGTATGCACGTTTTTTGATAAAAAGCACCAGGTACCTGAGTTAGATGATTTTATTGAAACCCTTGCTCTTTCTTCGAGAACCGCTGCAACTAGCAACATTATTGTTAGTTTTTTTTCCTCTGCGTTTGAGAAATATTGTTTTGACGTTGATCCTGAAACCGGAGAAAAAACCCCCATTGATGAGACGCTCTTTCGGAATCCCTATCAGCTATCTAAATACACAGGCGAGGAAAGAGATAGGCCGACAGAATCTGTAAAGCCGCCACTTGATTATCTGTACATGCACAGAGCACGAGAATATCTTGCTCCGGAGTTTATTACAGATAAGTCAAAGAGCCAGATAAAGTGTCGTAACTTTGGTCAGCTAGGCAATGCTCAAGCATTTTATAACCAAGATTGGTTTGAAGTGGATGAATCTCTCATTGACCGGAACGATCCAAATTGCGTCTGGAAGAAAGATTCACGCTATAAACATGGGTCAGGAAGAGAAAAGGTAACAGTATACAAAATCTGGTCTCCTGTTAGAGCGATAGCCATGTATGTCCTATTTTCATTGCCTCTCCGTGGAATTCAGGTCACTTACCTTGACAGTGGTGAAGCCGATGATTACAAGTTAGTTGAAGATGGAAATGAACTGAAATGGGAATTAAATGACAATCCTCTGGCTGGTCAACTAGATGGCCGCGGCATACTTCACAAAGAACCTAATGGCACTGTGGGTATGCTGGTTTCTACAAATAAAACAAGTGCAAAACAAGGTGGTTATTCTGTTCCATATATGCCGGATGACGTTGCACGCTGGTTGATCCGATTAAGAGACTGGCAAAGCAAATATAATCCACTGACAGAGCCAACAGCCTGGTCCGATATTAAACATCCTCGCAAAATTGACGATAAAATTTTGCTAAAGCGAGGTCGTCAATGTTTTCTTTTTCGTGACCCATTAGATTCTGCGATTCGAAAAAATAATCCAGTGGGTAGTCAACCACTGAGTACAACAAGTGCATTTAAATTGCCTCTTCCTAAACTGCTCTATTCTATCCAAGATGAGCATTTTCCACTTGCAACTAAAACTGGCTCTGGGGATGCATTTGTAAAATATACATCAGTTTACACGCCACATAGTACAAGGGTTAGCCAAATCACTGCGCTAATTTTCGATGCTAAAGTAGACCCAAGAGTGGTCGCAAAATTAGTTGGTCATGCCAATATCGTAATGACAATTTATTATGCTAAAGCTCGACAATCTTATATTCGAGATGAGTTGGCTGATGGGTATAAACGCCTATTGGCAAAAGCTCCAGAACGAATCAAGCAACTGATAATAGATAAAAAAATAGCGGAGGCTAAAGGTGAGCTCATTTTTATGTCAGGCGAAAGCAACCCTCTGTTATCAGACAATTGGCCCACAGCCTCGATACGATTCATGGATTGGGGATTATGCCCTGTAGCCGCAGCGCAGTGCAAAGAAGGTGGTGCTCCCCTCGAAAGAAACAAAGGACAAAAACAGATTTATCAACCGGTTCCAGCGGGTTTTTTGGGTGCATCAAATTGCTTTCAGTGCCGATTTTTGGTGACAGGCCCAGCTTATATAGGGGGGTTGATCACCAAATTCCAAGAGATCAACATCAGTAAAGTCGCCGCACAGTCTCAGATGGATTCGCTGCGTGAGCAAGAAGACGAGTTGGACAACGCTCAGTATAACGCTCGCAGCGAATCTTTGCCCGTTGAGGATATTGAACTATCGCTATCAAGCGTACACCAGGCTTTAGATATGGAAGAGACTCGACTTCACACATTAGTCACTGATCAGATTGCAATAGCTCGGCTCATGAATGATTGTACTGAGTTGATGAATCAACAAATTGAAAATACCGATGGTGATGGGCTTTCTTTGGTTGTAAACCGTCCGCATGGCAGTGTCAGTGTTGAAATAGAAGAATGTAGCGAATTCAGGATGCTAGGTGAGGTGTGTGAAAACGCCGATATTTTCCTATCAGGAAATGATTCTGCTGCGATTGCTCGACGTAGCCAACTGTTAGATAAGATGCTGATGAACAACAACTTGCCAGTGGGACTTTTTGCTATGAGCGAGAAGCAGCAGCGTTATGTAGGCAATCAAATGCAAAAGCTGCTTCTTGAGCGATTGAATGGATGGGGTGCGGTGGAGCAACTGATGGAAGGAAGACTACATTTAGATGACCTTATCGCTGGTAGTGAGGAATCGCTACAATCTCTAGGAACTGCTTTTAAACAGTTAATAACTGCTGCACGGAAAGCCGAACGACTAACAAGGGGCGTAGAAAATGAATAACCTAATCTTACATCCGGGTGTAGGTGTTGAGGAACTCGATGCCGTGTATGATGCGCTTAAATCCGAAACCAAGAGCAAACGTTCAGAGCAGAGCTTGAAGATTGTTAGGGATATATGTGAAGACATCTCCAAGGGTAATCGTGACTTCAAATATGAAATAATTGGTGATCTTTCTAAATCGAATGGAGGCCCCTCTGCTCAGGCGATACGAAACAAGAACGGCGAACGCTATCAGATATTGATAGATGCATATACGAGAGCTTACCCTAAGCCGATTGCTCCTGAAAAGGTTAAAACAAAATCTTGGGTTGAACGCATTACTGAGCCTGATATCAGGTGGATGGCCAAAGAAGTTATCCGTGAAAATAAATTATTGAAGACAGAAAATGACATGCTGCGGCGTGCCATGAGGTCAGATTCGGGGCCACTTCTACAAATTGGAGGCTCTGGCACAACCCCAAAGAGTGCAAGCACTTTACCTAATTTAAATGCGGCAGAGTTGGCGGCGCTTCAAGATGCTATTGACCCGCAAAGCTTGAAACGAGCAGGACTAAGCATTGGGGATTCAGGGGAAGTCCGGGATGAAAACAACCACCGATTACTTCCAAGGGGCTTTGTTAGTGCCATTGAGAAAATTCTTACTGTGTCGCAGAACTAGGTGGTAACGAATGGCAAATGGGCAACAAAAAGCACAGCAAAACTTTAATGCATTTGAAGCGTGGAAAGCCACTCAAACGAACGATGACTTCAAGCAAATTATCTTTCGAGGCCAACTCAATCGAGGTGAGGTAGCAAAGGCTGTTGGTTGTGGGAAATCGGCATTGAATCAAAACCCTGCATTGCGGAAAGCTTTAGAAGCGTTGGAAGATAGTCTGCGTGACGAGGGCGTGTTACCACCTTTGACTAAATCAGCCAAACAATCAAAGGACAAGCCTAAGCAGTATGACAATACGTTAAACCGTAGAACGTTAGATGCTAACCGCCTATCTGTGATAGAAGCGGAAAATATCGAACTCAAAGCGAAAGTGCAAGAGCTAGAAAGTAAGCTAGAGCGCTATGGGGAGTTGTCGGATGTTCTCTCAGAAATGGGGTTCATGCCACGATGAATATTGCTATGCATGAAGATCAGATGCGTGTCACCAGTATCCCTTTTACTTCATCAAGCATGGTGATATTCAGTGGTGTGCCTCTCAAGAAAAACTCCTACAAGATAAACAGCGGTAAATACTACGTCACCATAAAAGCTGATCCAGACACAATCCCTGTGCTTCCAGCTATTGGCCAACACTGGACAGTAAAAGGAACAAGACTAGTCGAAGATATGGAGACCGGTGATTATGTGATGCAACAGCATACTTACGAGTCTCCAGAGCACATAGAATGTAGTCTGCCAGAAACAGGTGAGCAGTTAATCCGCTTTATTGCGAAGGAAAGTAGTTTTAAAGGTATTGGCGAAATCAAGGCAAGGGCGCTCTGGGAGTCATTAGGAAAAGACTTTCATTCAGTTGTAGCTAATGATACTCCAGAGTCAAGACAACGCCTTAGAGACACTCTGAGCGAAGATTCTATTGATTCTCTGTTTGAAGGTTACGCCAAGTATAAAAATCTTGCTTATTGTAACTGGATGACCGAAACCCAAATCCCTGCCAGTGTTCAACAGCGCTTGTTAAAACATCATGGTGAACAGTCAATCGAAGCAATTAAGAACAACCCTTACGTATTGATCGGTTTTGGCATGCCATTTCAATCCGTTGATGCGATAGCTACGAGTTCAACTCTCTCATTTAGAGTTTCCCCGACCGATGACAGACGGTTAAGCGCTGCCCTTGAGGTCGCTATCCGAAAAGAAATCGATAAAGGTCACACTTATACAGTGCAGAGTAAAGTACGGCCTACATTAAATAAGTTACTGAAAGAAAAAGAACTTGTAGCTAAGGCATTTGAAGCTGGCTACAACAAAGCCCAATTTGTACTGAATCCCAAAACAGGAGCTTATCATCCGACTGCACAACTCCTAATGGAAAGTGTGGTTGCACGCAGACTCAAAGCCCTCGCCTTTCGAGATGACCTTTTTGATGAACGCGCCAACGAAGCGTATTGCAGTGCGGTAAAGGAACTTCCGTATGACCTAACCACAAAGCAAACAGAAGCAGTTATGACCTGCTTAGACAATACCTTGAGCTGTATTACAGGTGGTGCAGGTACAGGAAAGACTACGGTACTTAGAATTGCTTTGCGTGCCTATAACTATATGGGCTTTAAGATTCACGCAGTTGCTTTAAGTGGCCGCGCAGCTATGCGCTTGCATGAGTCAATCGGTTTTGTTACCTCAACGATAGCTAAGTTACTCAGAGATAAACCTATTGAACCATGCGCTAATCACCAAGAGCATTTACTAGTCATTGACGAGGCAAGCATGGTTGATTTGCCTACCATGTATCGCCTGGTTACTCATATCCACCCTTCCGTAAGAATCATCCTGACGGGCGACCCCGATCAACTTCCCCCTATCGGCTGTGGAAAAGTGCTTGCTGATATCGTTCAATCCAAAGCGATTGCAAACACTATGCTGGATATTGTAAAGCGCCAAGAGGGGTCTACAGGCATACCAGAGTATTCGAAACTCATTAACCTAGGGGAAGTACCGAAACAACTCTCCACTCGAGCGATCTATTTCCATGAGGCTGATAAAAAAGACATAGCTTCGACATGCTGTGATTTATACAAACAATCACCATCAAGCAGTCGAGTAATGGCTCCGACTAAAGCACTCGTTAAGGGCATCAACAAACAAATACAAGAAGCGGTCAACCCTGATGGCCAAAGGCTTGAATTTGAGATTCATGGAGATCGATTCTTCTTGGGCCTCAAGCTGAATGACGCCATACTGTTTACACAAAATCACTACGATAAAGGTATTCAGAATGGTTCTCTTGGCACGTTAACGAATGCTGATGCCGTGGGTGATAGTTACGGTGAAGTTACGCTGGATACAGGTGAAAAGGTTGAAATAACGCAATCAGTACTGGATTGTATAGAATTGGGCTATGCAATAACTCTTCACAAAGCTCAAGGCTCGCAGTTCCCACGAATCATTATCGCTCTCCAAACAGGAAAAATTGTTGATAGAGCATGGCTTTACACTGCTCTCACGAGAGCGGAAAGCGAAATCCATATAGTAGGAAGCGCTGAAGACCTGAGACAAATCACTGAGCGCCCTAGCAACGCACATGGCCGCAACAGTTACTTAGTAGAACTATTAAAAGACTAAAATGCTTGTGGCTTCGTGGAGTGACTACGGGTGCAAGCGGAAATAAACTGTGTGTCAACGCGGAGCGTTGTCCACATTTTTTTCTGCGTTCTGGCATAGCAAGAAGTGCCGGTAGTTGAACGACAAGCTGAAGGCCATACTGCGCGCTTGTTTGTAACTCACTCTTTGCCTATTAGTTGTAGTCCATTGTTTTAGGTTTCCGTTCATAGAGCCAGTTGTTCTTTCAAACACGTATCTTAACTTGTCGAGGTAGTTAGGTTTCGCAGACTGGTTCAACGTGGCAAGCCTGTTTGGTTGTTGGCGTACCCGAAAGACAGATGACAAGTATTTGTAGTCTTTACTCTTATAAGTGATAACTTCCAGTTCGCTATTGTCGAATGGATCTTTGATGTAACCGCAAAGAAAACCAGATGCTAAGCTAGCAAATTCCTTTCCGTTAGCTTTAACCAATTAATACATACTGACATACTGACAAAACATACTAACCTGACAGCAGATCACACCTGACAGCAGATCGCCCTGACTCGTCACTGGACAAAAGCTTGATAGAGCTTGAGCTCAAACTTACACCCTTGGCATTACTATGGCTAATGAGAAAAGTGACTTACTCTATGAAATCTTACGCCGAATCGGCATATGAATGCCAAACCCCCTACCTCGATAAGCTTTTCTACAACGAATATCAAGCTACGAACCCGAGCCCTTATATGGCTCAGTTTTTTTATTGGATTACTTCCTTTACATTCTTTAGGTGTGCTATCCCCTACATAATTGAATTTTTTGCTGGCTTATAATCGCTAATATACCAGCGTAAAACAAAAGCTCATTTCGTTCTAGAGCGTAACTTACCTGGGGATAAATATGAAAAAACTTGCAATTAAAAGCCTCGTCCTTGCCATAGCATCGGTGTCCGGATTTGCTGCAAATGCAAATGTTCCTGCTAACCATCCCTTGGCAGAATATCTTGCTGCACCTGGCGCCACTGTTACACTTCCGGTCAGTGCGGCAAAAAAACATTTTGACTTGGACTTTGTTCAAGGTGCCTATGACAGCTTTGAAAGCTTCCATGCTCAGATGGGGGGCGATCACACCCTATACTACCTGACCAACTGGAGCAGCTTTATGCGCACAGATATGGTCAATCCTGCTACTCAACAGATTGAACTGGAACGCAACCTCAGCAGTGAAATCGGCAACATAGTAGTGAAGACCGATAGCGAAGGCGTACTAACAATGGATGATTATTTTGTTCATCCGACTTTCCGCCACCAGGGTGTCATGATGATCCACAAAGGTAAGGTGGTTTATGAGGCATACCCAGGTATGAACCCGGCCGATACCCACATTTGGATGTCATCATCTAAAACCATTACCGGCCTGATCACAGCGATGCTGGCTGAAGAAGGCAAACTCGAACTCAATGCCTCTGCAACGAAATATGTTCCCGAGCTGAAAGGCACAGCATGGGACAAAGTCACCGTACTGGATTTAGTTAACCACACCGCAGGCTTAGATCACGAAGAGAACAACTCTTCCATTCTTGATCCCGACGGTGTTTTTGTACGCTTTGTCAGCTCTGCACTGGGCACTACAGAACGGTGCAGTGAGGGTGAAACTTGGCGTGACGTGCTGAATGATGTACAGCCGCTTGAAAATGAAGAGCCGGGCGAGCGATTCCGTTACTCTTCGCTCAACACGCATGTGCTTGGCCAGGTTATCCAGAATGTGACCAACAAGCGCTGGACAGACGTTGTAGAAGAACGTATTTGGGGCAAACTGGGGGCTCGTATGCCGCTTATGGTTCACCTGACACCAGATGGCACCCCACTGAACCTGGCTATTATGTCGTCTACCCTGGAGGACTTTGCCAAATACGCGACCCTGTATACGCCAAGCTGGGACAAGGTTGCTCACGAGCAAGTAGTCACCCCTTCGCTGCTCAAGCAGATTCGCAGCGCAGGCAGCGCCGATGCCTTTGACGGCGGCCACAAAGAGACGCAGGCATTAGGCCTGTTTAAAGAAAAACCGGTCAAAGCTGCTTACCAATTTGACTTTATTTTCGAAGACGGCGCCATGTACAAGCACGGCAATACCGGCCAGGGCATTTACGTCGATCCTGAGCGCGACTTTGCCGCGGTTTACTTCTCGGCAACGCCGTATGTCGCACCTTATGGTGAAATTAAAGCCCCGGCCTACTTTAGGAAAGTGGCTGAATTACTAGACCAGGCTAAATAATCCACACCCCAGCTTGACTCTTAAGGCCTTAATTTTACGTTAAGGCCTTTTTTGTTCTATATCCAGGCAGCCTCAAGATACCTGGGTATGTCATACAATCTTCTGTCCGGCCATCACAGAAGAAATCCTGTGAGCACGCCATCAGACATTTAGCTTGCGATGGTGTATTGTCCTCCCCAGATAGGTTAAGCATCTGATAGTTAGGGATAATGAATGATTTCGCTAGAGCAGGTTCACTCTTTTACTCTTGTTTACCAGCATGGCTCTTACAGCGCCGCCGCCCGTGCAGCCAATAAGGAGCGAAGTACCATACGCGAACATGTTGTGACCTTAGAGGACACAATCGGGGTCGACCTGTTTCAAATAGAAGGGCGTAAAGCTAAACCAACCAACGCTGCCCACAAACTGATATCTCGCGCCACAAACTTAAGCAAGCAAGCTAAAGACTTTGAGCTGACCGCATTCTCATTGCTCGATGATCCACTTGGCAAATTAGTCTTGCTGCACGACGAGCATGTTCCCGTAGAGCTACTCGCCAAAGCAATTAAAGCAATCAAACACCGTTATCCCGGAATGTCTATTAATTGTGCTCCATCTTCCCGTGAAAACGCCTACCGCTGTATTGAGAACGGTGAGTGCCACATTGCGATAATGGCAACTGAGAATAGCCCCAGAACTCAGGCAAGAATTGCTTCCAAATATATCGGTAACTTACCCCTAAGCGGCTATGTTCATACCCGCTCACACCTTGCCGAAAACAAGAGCGTTTCTCTAGATGACCTGCGGTTAGAGACGCAGTATGAGCTGCCAAATACCAGCGAAGGGGACTTGGGCTTTTTCAGGGTTTCCAACATTGTTGAGAAAGTTAGCAGTGTCGAGTTAGCAACAGAATTATTAGCTGATGGTGGTTGGATTGCCTTGTCTGACTCTTTGGCCACGCCGTGGAGAAAGTCAGGCTACTTGAAACCGTTAAAGTTAGATGATGCAACACGAGGCTACCAGCACGGGGTGTGCTTGTTTTTCGGGCTGGCCAGCAACACCAGGGAAGAGATCAGTTTTGCATTAGATATGCTAGACCATCACGCAGGCGATTACCTCGCCTGACTCGTATATCTACCAAAACATCTTCCGGTGCCGGTACTTAAGAGGTGTCCAGGATGACAGATCTCAAATCTGTATTTAAATCGAGACTGAGTAACCACCCAAGCCTCCCATCGCCGCACTTTCAGTCATATATTGCTTTGCCAACCTGAGATCGCCTACTGACAACTGCTCTTGCCTTGCAAGTGGAGGCTTAGCGGAGATATAGGCTCGAAATCGCAATGTACCAAAGTTGATAAAATCAACAGAGCCTAGTTTAAGCGCCTGTGGTGGTTCTATTTAACGTCGCGGCATAAACAAGCATTAGCCTCTCATAATTAGTTTTGAGATAATCTGAACTTGATATTTTAAACAACCATTAGAAATCCATACAAACAGAATTATAAATATCTAACACATTTTACATTACCACTAAAATAACAATTATCTCGACTTACTTAGACGTCAAATATCAAGTTGCGATAAAAACATTAATTATCTACACGAAATTTACCAAATTCAAAGCAAACGATGTTAATATAAATCTAGCAGTTGAGTTCTATTTCCCACCATTTAAAAGAGAGGTAGATACATGAGTAATATAATTAATACATTAGGTATGGCTATCATTGCTGGTAAATACACACTGATCTTATTAATTGCCAGTTTGACATTTGTCACTGGGGCAAGCGCTGGTGATCTGGCTCTCATTGCGGGGCTGGAAAGTGGCGATTAATCCATTGAAAAAGCAAGGATAAATCACATAAAACGACCAAAGGCAGCTATAAGTAGCTGCCTTTTTTTATCCGATATTAATTCAATTCAAAAATGGTCAAAAGAATAAGATACATTAATACGTTATATATTTATAATTAAAAACATAAAAAAGCAGCCATTAAAAATGGCTGCTTGAGTTAATTAACCGATATTTTTAACCATTTAATACAGTAAAAATATAAAGACCTGCAAATATAGTTAAGAATAATCGCGCAAAGATTCTGGTTGCGTTCTTTTCATCTCCCATATATTACCTCCTCAGTTGCTTACATGTCATTTTCTGTGTGGGAGTAAACACACAAGTTAGACAAATTTAATTTTGGTGCGCTCTTTCAGGTAAGAAATAGCCAGTGTTGGTAACGATGAAGCCAATATAATACCAACCATGTGTACCGCACTTAATGCCTCTGTACTAAATATCAACTGACCAACACTGGTATAAATCACACCTAGTGACAAGGTTGATGAAATAACGACAGCTACCAGCAAGTAAACATTGGTAAATGGATTCTTACGATACAAAGTAGTAAATGTTCTCGAGTCGAATAAATGCCATAGCTGAGCAAAAATCAGCGTTGCAAATGCCACCGTCTGTGCGTATGCCGCGCTGTACCCAGCTCCGAGCGCCCAGCTAAATGCGAGGAAACTCATACCACCTAAAGCCAAGCCTCGCAAAATGATCCGAGTTCCCAAGTGATCACCAAAGAAGCTTTCGTTTCTTTTACGTGGTTTACGCTCCATCAGGTCTTTCTCTTCTGGCTCAACACCCAGTGCAAGGGCAGGCAGACCATCAGATACCAGGTTGATCCAAAGAATCATTAATGGTGTCAGTGGCAGTACGGTTTCTGGCCCCATCGCTAAGAACGCAAACAAAATCACCGAGACTTCACCCACGTTGGCGGTAAGTGCCTGACGAATAAATTTACGTAGGTTATCGAAGATCTGACGCCCCTGACGCACCGCTTTTACAATGGTGCTGAAGTTGTCATCCAACAATATTAGGTCACCAGAATCTTTTGCAACTGAAGTGCCCGTGATCCCCATCGCAACGCCAATATCTGCACGACGAAGTGCCGGAGCATCGTTCACCCCATCACCGGTCATCGCCGCAACTTCGTTATTGAACTGCTGTGCTTGTACAATGCGAAGTTTATGCTCTGGAGTAACACGAGCAAACACAGCAACCTTAGGACAGATCTCCTGAAGTTTTTCATCGCTCATATCATCCAATTCACTGCCTGTCACAACCAAATCATCATTACAGCGAATAATGCCAATCTCTCTGGCAATGGCGGCTGCCGTGAGTGCATGGTCACCGGTGATCATTACAGTACGAACACCTGCCTCATAACAGCTGTTTACTGCATCTCGCACTTCGGGGCGTGGTGGATCCATGATCCCAAATAACCCCAGTACTGTTACATCGCTTTCGAGTTCTGTGTAATCCTTACTTAAGTCAGCTTCAGAGAGTTCACGAAAACCAACAGCCAGAGTCCGAAGCGCCTGATGAGCAAAGTCTTGAATCGCAGCATCATACAGATTCACCAACTTTTCAGCCGGACTGATCGCAAGAGCCAAGTTACCATCAGATGTTGTCTGATTCAGAGCAATAGTTTCACCATCGACCATAACGCCAGATGCATGGTTAAGCACGACATCCGGTGCTCCCTTGAGCGCCAGGAAATGCTTGCCGTCTTTCGTTTTGACAACCACCGAAGCCATCTTGCGCTCGGAGTCAAATGGAAACTTTTCAACAATAGTGTAATCACCACTGTCAAACATTTGTTTTTGCTGCAACCCTGCTTTTGCCGCTGCAACGATCAGCGCACCTTCGGTAGGGTTTCCTCTGACAGTCGATCTTCCGGCATCTTGAATGTACTCAGCATCATTACAAAGCGTCGCTATTTTCAGTCCCAACAGCATTTCAGGGCTGTTCTTCACGTTAGTATAGTGATCAACTGGTTTGAACTCCCCTTCTGGGCTAAACCCTTTTCCACTTACATCCCAGTATCTTCCACTCGTATCATACGCCTTCATAACTTGCATTTGGTTCTGAGTTAACGTACCGGTTTTATCAGAGCAGATAACTGTCGTCGAACCCAACGTTTCTATCGCTGATAACTGTTTTGCTAATGCGTTGCTCTTCACCATCCGGGTAGAACCCATGGTTAGCACGATGGAGATAACGGTTGGCAAACCTTCCGGAATCGCTGCAACAGATAGAGAAATACCGGTATTGATAATTTCGAGCCAAGGCATCCCCTGATACAGACCGAAAACACAGATAACCGCTACAACAGCCAATGCAGCCGCCATCAACGTTTTTGCGATGGTGTCCATGCGTATCTGCATCGGAGTCTTGGTTTCTTCGGTGTTCGCCATCATGTCTGCAATGTGGCCCACTTCTGTTTTCATACCAGTTGCAGTCACGACACCCAGGCCAGTACCCGATGTCACCATCGTGGTCATAAAGCCCATGTTTTTCTGATCACCCAAACCGATGTGCTCATCTGCCAGCACAGACACTGTTTTGTCTACAGGTTCTGATTCTCCGGTCAGCGCCGCTTCGTCAATCGAAAGGCGGTTAGCTTCTATAATCCTCACGTCGGCAGCCAATATGTCACCGGTGTGAATTTTCAGAATATCACCTGGTACAAGCTCTTTGGCGAGTACCGCCACCCACTCACCATCACGTCGAACCTGAGCGACAGGGGCTGCCATTTCCCGTAGCGCCTCCATTCCTTTCTGTGCTTTAAATTCTTGCCAGAACGCGATTAGTGCGTTGATAAAGATGATGACCGTAATAGCAACGGCGTCGATTAAGTGCCCGGTAAAGAAGGAAACACCGGCTCCTATACCAAGAATAAAGATGAGGGGGTTTTTGAACTGGTGCAAGAACAGCTCAAAAGCGCTTTTCTTATCCTGCTCCTCAAGTTCATTGTTGCCATATCGTGCTTGACGATCAGCTATTTCTTCAGCAGATAAACCTTGCTCGACTGTTGTACCCATCTTCGACAAGGTGCTATCGACCTGCTCGGTAAACCACTTTTTTGTCATTGAACGCTCCAAATAGTATTTTCCAACCATTAATTGCTAATGAAACACATAGCATGAACAACTGTTTTCATAAGCTGTATTCTACGAGCAGAAAGTGTGTTTAAAAAACCGATTATGTTAGGGCTTCCCTTCCAAAACATCTTAGAGCTGCTGAACTAATTGATTTAAAAATAACGGTAGCGAACCGATCCACCGAGAGTCGATAGCTCCCTAACCAAGCGTGAGCTCTGCAGGGGTGCTAATGGGAAGGCCTGTGACTTGGCGATGGTTAGTTACTTAAGAAAGCTTCTCGCTGTTAAACGTGTATCACAAAACAAACACATGTAACTAAAATTTAGATTGAAAACTTAGAAAACCCAGTGATGGCGGGGCTTCTGAGCCGATTATCTAAATCATCTAAGATTTTTGGCTTTTTTTGCATTTGAATGAAGGTGAGTGGCAGCGAAAAGTTAGATCAAATGGTAGATACAAACATCTAAGTTTTTGAGCTTATCATCGAACAGAAGTTGACCTGCCAAAAAGAGCTCTAAGCACCAAAAATTGCTAACAATACCAATGCAACCAAACTGATATCTGGACAGAAATAAGTTAGAGGTTATGCTCTAACCAAGACACTTCGAATAAGGAAAAGTATCTCACTTCACAAAAATACTGTTCGGCTGGTATCGTGATTGAAACAGCTTCGCTTGAAAACGGGAAACTCTGAATATTTAATTTTTCATTCAAGTTTTAAAATACAAGAAATGGTTATTACTTATATATATTCGCTATTTTTTTGTATCATTGAATTATCACATTTTGACCACTTCACGGCCGTTAATTTGAGATTTCCTTATCTCCAAATGGACTAATTCTGCTTGATGCTAGGAGTAAGGGGGAAAGACCCCATTTCTATCCGAGTATTGTCGGACTACTGATCATTAAAGTAGGTAGCTAATTATCTAAGTTTTCAATTATCAGCTATTTTTGTCCGAACGGAGATGCCAAATACCCGCCGCAATCAACAGGCCAATCACAACAACCACATTTAGAGTAAAAGACTGCTCTATTGCCGCTTCACCCAAATACGCTAATAAAAAGCAGGCCGGAAGGATACCCACCGCTGTAGCAAGCAGAAAGCGTCCATAACTCAATACGGTAACCCCAGCGACATAACTCACCAGATCAAAAGACATGAAGGGCATCAGCCTAGTCACCATAACCAACCACATAAGCCGCTTCTGATCTCCCAGCTTCCAGTCCGGAAAGCGTTGATCCAACCAGGCATGGGCAGCCTGAAGCCCCAGTACTCTGGCCACTCCAAAGGCGGCTGATGCCCCTATTAGCGAACCGACAAAGACATAAATAGTACCTTCAAAATGTCCGTAGATAGCACCAGCAGCCATGGCTATGGGAGCACTGGGCAAAGGGCTGAACACGATTGCTGTTGCTATGGCTGCAATGATGACCAGTGGCCCAGCCATACCTGAGTGCTTTACGACCTCGACAATTCTTTGAGGATCCCAATCGAGAGACTGCGGCATGCTGAAGTGATACAGCCAAACCCATAGAAGAAATAGGGCGATTACAATAATAATCAGAAGGTAGTAAAGGAGTGATTTTCCCGATTTCATAAGAATCTAATACTCCTTGGCAAGTTGTCCTGTAGTGAACGACAGCATGCTTGGCATTGAAATATGATTGGGCTACATAGCATCTCCTCTAAGGTGCAAGGAAAAGTGATTCTACCGCAAGCTAAATCGCAACCAATTAGTCCCTTTTGGGTATTGTTTTTATAGATGTGTGATCAACTCGACCTTTATGAGTTTCATTACCTTGAATACCGATACAGGCAAATTATCCTTTGTATGAATGCAATGAACATATTTTTGTGTGTCATGGAATTTAAAGATTGATTGAATCAAGAGTTCATAAACTTGATGAAGGAGTTGCGGAGGAACTTGCCGATTTGTCACGTCTAATGCAAGTCTAAATTTAAGCACTGCTACACAGAATACAACAGGCACAAACTAAACTCAAAATGTCCAGAAAAAGGAGAGCAAAATGACAGTTACGTGTCGTAAGTTTTGTATACTACCAATCCTCGGTGTCTTCGCTGCTTTGGTTTTACTGCCAACCTATAGTGATCCTGCCAGCGCTCAATCACAGCCAGCGTGTTGCAACGATAGATGGAACCCCAAGTGGACTCAGCGCGAAATGTGGGGGCCAGGTATGATGAATCCTGGGCAGCGACAGAGAATGACAAGACATTGGACTTTTATGCATTCAAGCATTCCACAAGAATATCGAAATGTAAGAAACCCGTTTGTACAAGAGCCTGATGTAGTGCGAAAAGGTGGCGAATTGTACCGACAGAAGTGTTCGACTTGTCATGGTGCACAAGGTATGGGTGATGGAGAGATTGCTAATTCACTAAATCCTTCTCCAGCACTTCTGGCGTATATGATCCAGATGCCCATGGCAGTGGATGAATATTTACTTTGGTCAATATCTGAGGGTGGAAAAGCCTTCGGAACAGCCATGCCAGCATATAAAGGCCAGCTATCAAGGAGTGAGATGTGGAAGATTATCACATTTATGCGAGCAGGATTCCCTTCAGATACTCAAAGTATTAAGAAATAGTTGAGTACGAGAATAGTCAAAGAGTCTTTGAGAGCAACCGTGGAGTTGTGTGCACTATTGTTCATACTTTCTATAGGGTAATGTAAGTCCAATGTCCCTGCCGTCTCTCCTATGTAGGAAGCTTATCAGCTGTGACATTTCTGATTGGGGACAACACAAGTCTATTCACATGTACATTTTAAAAGTAGGCTTTTTAACTCGGAAAGGGGGGAAGCGGAAGTTAAGTGTTCACGTTCAGCCTGAATAGGTGTTCAACTTCGCCGGAATACGCACTAAACCGACAAGCACGATTAGAAAATGTATCGTAAAATCACATGAACAGCATGTGAGTGAGCTTTGGCTCTAAATGGTTTTGGGGCAAAAGCTTGTCAAACCGCCATCAAAAACCGTTTGTCCCCTCACTTGATCTCTACCTCTTTCCTTAAGTCTTTAGCCGCAATCCCTCGATAGGACACTTCTATACTTTCAAAAAGGTATAGAATAGCCATAAAAATAAATTCTATACACCATTTGACACGCTTTTAAGTTTAACCTATGATTCCAGTCATAGAATGATATAGATATCTTATAGAAGTTGCTTCTATGTCCAATCTAGTTCCATTTTGTATCTTATAGGAGGTTATATGGCTATAGAACTACTCATTAGGCTCAGTGGTGAAGACTTATCTCATGTTACGCTGCTCGCAAATAAGCTAGGAGTATCTATTGAAGAGGCATTAAGTTTGTCTCTTCAAAATCAGGTTAAAGCGCAAGTAGCGAAAGATGAGGAGGTGAAAAAGGTGGATCAAAGTCGCTTAATGAACGCAGCATTGCATAATGCATTTATGTTAGATGAGGGCGCTGAGTTTTCTCTTACAGAATTACTTGGTGAAGCGTGGGCTCAAGTGGAGAGCCCTAGAGCTTTTGGTCGTAGTTTCAGAAAAGAGTTAGAATCACTGGAAATTGGTCTGTTATCACATAAGACAGTAGATAATAAGGCTATTTATAAGCGGACAGACAGAGGTGAAAAACCGGAGTAAAAGCCTTAATTCACTTAACAGTCGCTCTATGCACCACGAACGAAGGTCTGCCAGTTGCAGACCTTCTTCGTTGTTCAGCGCAGAAATTGAGATTAGAAAATATATAGCGAATTGTCATTCACGTACTGTGAATGAGCTTTAACTCTAACGCGAAAAGGGGCAGAAACTCGCTAGAACAAAGACAGGTTTGATGTCCTTGTTCAAGTTAGGTGTATAAAGCCCGATGGAACGAAGAGGTCTGTTAAGTATCGCACTTTACTGCTCGCTCATTTGCCCATTTATTAGCAACCCGAATTACTGTACGACCTGATACATTAGTCAGTTTGGCCGTATCACTAATGCTTAGCTTATTGACAACTCGTAGCTGATAGATTTTTTCATGTAGTTCTAAGTCTGCCTGTCTTCCTCGGTATTTTCCTTCCTCTTTGGCTTTCTTTATTCCTTCAGCCTGTCGGCGGCGACGGTCTTGGTAATCTTTTCTCGCGATAGCAGCTAACATATCCATCATCATGCTATTTATTGCCTTGATCATCGATCCAGTAAATTCATCAGTGATTTGAGGTGAGAAAGCAATATGACTGGTTGGCAAATCCAGACTAATTACTTTGAGTTCTTTCTCGTGCAACATTTCTTTTAATGCAAACCAGCTTTTCTCATCCAGACGAGAAAGCCTATCAATTTGCTCAATGATGATTGCATCACCAATTGCAGCATCATCAAGTAATCGGAGCAGTTCTGGTCTTTGTAATGAAGCTCCCGATTCATTCTCAATATACCAACCTGCTATTCGGAAGCCTTTTTGCTGTACAAACTCCTGCAATGCTCTTTGTGCTCGCTTTGCATTTTGATCAGAGGTTGATGCTCTTAAGTAACCAAAGATGTACATAATTCTCTCAAAGTGACATTTAAGTTATGATCTAACGCAGTGTGACAAATAGGTTATGACAAATATAGCTTTCGTGTCAATTTTAGCATGTGACCTATAGGTATACTCCAAAGTCACAGCGTTTTATTTGAACAAAAAACGATTAATCGTATCGATGCCTAAAGAGTCGTAATTCCGTTAGCCCTTACAGGACTTGGCTTGAGAGCCAGCTATGGATTTTCTGCTGAAATGGGCAACAAACCCGTTTTAGTACTTCAACAAAGCCCCTTATTCCAGACGATCTTCATGTTACGCAATGATATTGAACATGATGCATATTGGGTTTAGAATGCTTTTGCTGGAATTTAATCGTTTTTGAAATGTTTCAGTATGGAGACTTGAGGCGCTGGCGCCTTAACGTGGCTGGTTTGGACCAATAGTTCCTATAGGCCGGAATCTACTATCTTACGAAGACTTCTGATTTTACTAGAAAATACTCAATTGAAAAGGACGGTTGCGATGAATGTCAAAGGAAAAATAATATCAGTAATAGCTTTGTCGATTATTAGCTCATTTGCTTTTGCGGCAAATGGGTTAAACGATGCAGTTGATCTTGGTTATGTTGATGCGGCACGAAGTTGTGTGGATTGTGGTTCAGGGGCGATTGTTGATAAAGGTTATGTGGCTAGCCAACCTTATTGCACTAATAATAATGAGTTTTATCTACCTGTCACAAGTAAAGTGATAAGTAGTCATAACTATATTGTTTATCTGACCGACACCATTAAACACCAGAAAACACAACGTAAAACCTTTACTGGTGCACAACTGAAAGGTGCGAATTATTCCAATCTGCTGAGTATCGGCGGTGAAGCTATTAATGCAAATGCGATAAGGCTACAGTTGTCTGATAATGAACTAGTATTTGTAGGCACATGCCAGAACTAAAATAAAATGCAAAGTGAGCATTGATTGAAAATGTGAATTGACATGAATACAGTTTAATTTTATCAATGCCCACCTGGAATACGTCACTGTGGTAATTGTTGTGTATATCGGCAACGTGGAAAAGACGAACAGCTATAAAATTGCACCGGCCATTTTCCACTCCTACAAATCTTCAATATCACCAGAGAACCAATAATATAAACCAACCAAAGCAGTGATGATGACTATCGTTAAGTTGAGGCTGACCAACTGGAGCAGCTTAAATGAGAATGCACTTAAAACGATTTCGGAGCTCATCACTGGCCTCATCGGTAAATGAGTATTTCGACTTGCTGCCATTTACGCGAGGCGCTTCAATTGAAAGAAGGCTATCATCCCTCAATTGTGAGAAAAGTCGCTTGGTGTTAGAACTGCCGTCGCTAAGCGTTATTTTGCAGCCACTCGAAGTGGGCGTGGTACAGCGTGAATCAATGGAACGGTCTGTGAAGTTAAATGTGACCACTCCTCTCCAATTCGTTTTCTCATCCGGTGACTTCGTATAGTGGTCAAGATCCATGAATTTAAAGTAGCTCTCATATGGGCTGGCTCGAACTAACAATGAAAGGCGGCCTGATGTAAGATCCGTGATATAGCCAGCCTCGTCACGGTCAAATTGTGCCGAGCAACCAGCACGACCTGTGTCAAATCTAACCTCGACGTTTCGTTCGGCTATCTCCTTAGCGATATCAACTATACCCTCAATAGAATTAGCCTCATCAAGGCTTTTAGCCAAATCAGGGTAAACTGCCTCTAACTCAGAACTCTCATTTACAACTTTGGCGACACGGAGCCTATCGGTCATGTTTAGAGAGTCCTTATTGTTGTTAAGTACTGTCAGTAATTCGAATATTACTTCTCTATCCTTATCAGCCTTTGCAAAGGCTTTCTGAGCCTCCTCTTGAAACCTCTCACTCTCTTTCTGAAAATGGTCACTTTGCTCTTGGTACCGCTCGCTATTGTTCCTAGCACGTTGCTTGTCAAGGTCGCCTTGATAGGTCAGATACAATCCAAGCGCTCCCCCAATTAGAACTAAAAACATGGCCACATAGCCTGGTTTAGTGACTTCCTTTCTACCAGTGCTCTGATTGGGAGATGTGAACTCGAAAATCCAAGCTCCAGCAAAGGTTGTCCCGAACGTGATAACCCAAACTATGTACTTTAGCCATTCCATAATAAAGCCCTATAAGTAAGAGTGCCGATTTGAAATTTTATTGGGTGTTTCTATTTAGTTGCGGTGTACGACCTATCCATACTACTTGAGGATAGTGCTCAACAGGCCAAAACTGCGTCGCTTGATCAAATATTCTGGAGCTATCAGATAGCATCGTGGAGATTCGTAATCTGTCGCCATATTCCAACGTGTCCCACTATCAAAAAGAGTTGTATTTTTTAGACATTACTTGATCAAAATTATATTTTTCTACTACCTCACTAATATCTTTACGCTCATAGTGGATACCACAGTATTCCCAGTCATCTTCAATTAAATTTCTAAGGCAATCTAAGTAGACATCAGCCAGGTCATGGCCACCATAATGCTGATGAGGAACTTCTAGTTCTAGTGCACCATCCTCAGTCACTATGTTAAAAAACTCTCTTTGATCATTTATTCGATGCCCCCTCATACGATAGTGTGCGACCCTTTCAGCTTCTCGCATATCCTTAACTGCCCATAGGTACTTAATATACATTGGCTGTGCTGTACCCGTAGTATGAAGTTGTTGCCGCCTTGTAATAGGATCTTTAGAAAAGCCTATTTTAATCTCATTAGGGTTATTTTCATTTACGAACAAATAGATATATCCATATCCTTGAAACTCTTGAGGGAGTTGAACGCTCATATTGTTTCTCACTTTGATTTTTGGCTTGATGCCGCTAAGTGTTCTACGATTTTCTGACCTTTATCACCCATGATGGCAATGCCAAAATTGACAATCTTGAGTCCACTAATTCTTAGAGTTTACGATCAATGTGACGAGTACCATCATCCCTGCCGCCAATAAAGTTACCCCAACTCTGATAGATGGTATTTGAGCAAAGCTTTTCCATACCCAAAAACTAGTGATAATACAGAGTATCCAGTTAAAAGCTTTTCTGCGTGCAGTCATTTTCCCACTCCAATTTACTTCGGGTAATGACCAGTCACGACGACATACCCGATAGATTTTATTAGCGGCCAGCTTAGTAATACTGCTGCGGAACCAGCAAAAGCTAACGGCCAAAGTGAACCTAACAATTCAACCAACAGCCCACCAAATACAATGGATACAAAGCCCATGAACCACTTCTGCCATTGCGACTTAAACGCCCACATATTCCTATCCTTCTTTTGGAAACTTAACTCTGCCATAAATAGATTTGAATACACCTTCTAACTCGTGTTCGGTTGGCCGTACCTTTCGATCAAGAGTCGATTTACTTTGAATGCCGCTAATAGCTTGTAAATCGCTATAACCACAGCCAAGATCCCACATCTGTTTGATCCAACTATCCCTTAATGTGCTTGGTGTTACTCCCTGAAGCGATGTTTTTGCTATAAACCGTTTTAGCATTTCAGTCATCGATCGTGGCTGATAGTAAGTAGTTCCATTTCGCAGGCTGCCAGTAACAGCAAACGGCTCACCTCGGTCATTACGAAAAAAAGCTGTGTCGGGTGATAATCCACGGTATGAAGATAGGTTACTCACACCAATAGATTTTCCTATCCTCCATTCAACATAAGATTCAAACACTTGTAGTATGTGATCACTTGTTTGGAGTTCTCTGGCAACGCCATTGTAAGCCACATGTTTGGGTAGCACCCAAACCTTAAAGAATTCACCGCTTTGATGCATAACATGTTCTAACTTAAGCTTAGATAGCTCAATAGGCAATAATCCCCAATACAACCCACCCATTAATAGCGCAACATTTCGATGAGCGTATTCACCATAGCTGTTGGCATTAATAAGTTCTTGTACATCTCTTTCATTCAGCAACTTCTCAATTGGCATCACAAGCTTCATGTTGTATTTGTTTCATATGGTCATATTACAACACAACCCTTTACCATGCAATTTAATGTTGTATTTTCGTATATATGAAATTTACAACAACACTTGCACAGCAAAAGTTAGATATCTTGACTGAAAGGTAGTGATGTTAGGTCATGGTGGGAATGTTGCCAGGTGGCTTGGTACATAAGGGGGAAGCATGCAAACGCGTTGTTGTCGGATAGGCGACACCTGTTACACTAGTACTTATACGTAAATAGGCCGATACCGATGCTTTAACTCTTCTATTGTCGTACCGAGTACACTAGCGCATTCAGCGAAATCTAAAGGTGGGCAAGCCGATAGAAGTGATTTTGCATCTGACTTATCGGGCAGTTCAAATCTCAACATGCCTCCATATCTTTTGCGATTTTGTTTACTCACAAACTCGCCGCTAATGTCAGGAAATGCAATCAAAAAGCAACTAATCTCTATAAGAAGCTGATCTGTAAGAAGTAGGGTCTGTTCCGTTAGGTCAATCAACTTACATAGCTTTTCTCGACCAAGAGCATTAATCAGTTGTTCAGTATTTAAACCTATTCCCATAAGCCCATTTAATTGCGGTGCTACACTACGTTTTTCATTAGTTAGTAACTGCCACTGTTGTACAACATTGTGAAAGTTCCTAAATAAAGTATCGATGTACTCGATACGGATCCACTTATGTTCTTCCAAGTTGTTCAAAGAAATTTGATCTGCAAGGAAGGATAAATCAACAGGATTGAATTGAGGGATAATCGGCGTACTTGCTAACGGAGGTATTGCTAGTGCTCGCTGAATAGGGTGCGACTGTATTTTTCCGTAATAATTAGTTTTAATTGCCATTAAAGAACTACGTATTTGATTCGCTGATAACAGCGTTTGATTAAGAACTTTGATTTTATGGATGTCAGCTTTTACATCCTCTGAATAACGGATAGCATAGAATGAAGTTTTTAGCCCTACAAACGCTGAAATTCCTAATGTTCCGATTGGGAAAATATAATCTTTAAATACATTCGACTTTAGTCCGTTGATAGCTTCTACTACCAAATCCACATCACTAGACACCTTTATTCCTCTATCTTTGGTTACCGCGATCCTATCGACACAATACGGGCATGAGAAAAAATAAGTCAAATTATGCGCTAGTGAACTGAGACGTCAATCCGTTGAAGCATGAAAAGTGAAGTGGCAAATTATTGTTAGCACACCAGATAGAAGTGACGGTGCAATGTCACCGCTACCTGGCTTCCGTTTTAGCATGCTAAAAAATGTGCGCTTTGTTGGCCACGGCCCCCTTGTTAACAGTCGTATTTCTGCCTCATATAGTTTGCCTCTGTACGTTGATCGGGTAAACTTAACTGTATATTTGTACAGTTAAGTTGATTATGAAAGTGATCCCCCTCGCGGCCAGTGCCGGTATCACAGGCTTTGAAAGCCCCGCGGCAGACTATACCCAGCTGCCTTTGTCTCTCGATGAACTCTTGATTGAGCACCCCAGTGCGACTTTCGTCGGTCGTGCCTGCGGTGACTCCATGACTGGAGTCGGTATATTCGATCAAGATTTGCTAATCGTTGATCGTCACGTCAAGCTGCAGAACCAAGATGTCATTGTGGCCAATATAAATGGCGAGTTTGTCTGCAAAATTCTCGATACCGACCGCCGACTGCTGTTATCAGCCAACCAGGCATATCAGCCCGTACCCATTATGGAGTTCGATCAGTTTTCTGTTGAAGGGGTTGTGATCCGCTCCGTTCGCTTTCACCGCTTAAGCCCGGTCCTATGTTCGCCCTAGTTGATGCAAATGCGTATTATTGCAGTGCTGAGCAGGTATTTAGGCCTGATTGGCGCGGGCGGGGTATGGTAGTGCTGTCGAACAATGACGGCTGTATCGTGGCGGCCAACAGGCAAGCCAGAGAAGCGGGAGTGGTGAAGTTCAAGCCCTATTTTGAAATGCGGGCCTTGTGCGAAGCCAAAGGGATCATTGTCTGTTCGTCAAACTATGAACTGTATGGTGACTTGTCGGCAAAGATGATGGAAGTGATCGGCCGCTTTGCACCCGAACAGCACATCTACAGTATTGACGAATCCTTTCTCTCTTTCAGGCGTTGCGAGGCAGCGATCCCTGATCTTACCCAACATGGCCATATCCTTCGCCGTGCCGTGTGGCGTGAATGCCGGTTGCCTGTGTGTGTCGGCATGGGGGAAACCCTAACTCTGGCCAAAGTAGCTAATCATGCTGCAAAGAAGATCCAAGGTTATAACGGTGTCTGTGTTATCGATAATCACCAGGTCAGAAGCCAGGTACTGGCCAGGATGCAGACAGGGGATGTGTGGGGGATCGGACGTCGGTTGGCCAAACGGCTGGAATATATGGGGATCAACACCGCTCTGCAGCTGGCACAGATGAAGCCTGCCCTGGCACGAAAAAACTTTAATGTGGAAGTCGAGCGCACCGTACGCGAGCTCAACGGGGAGATCTGCAAGATGTGGGATCAGGCCAGGGCTGATAAACAGCAGATCTTTTCTACGCGCAGTGTCGGGGAGCGGATCACCGGAAGGGAGCCGCTTCGACAAGCCTTGAGCAAGCATGCCGCCATTGCTGCAGAAAAATTGCGTCACCAGGGCTCGTTATGCCGAGTCATGTTGGCCTTTGCTGCCAGCTCCCCTTTCGATGATCAACCTGTCAGTTACAGACAGGTACACCGCTTTGCCTATCCTACTGATGATACAACACGAATCACGGATGTCGTGTCCGATCTCATCAATACGCTGTTTGCTGAAAACGTACGTTATTACAAGGTCGGGATAGGTTTGATTGATTTGGTTGATGGACATTTTTTTCAGCAAGATATGTTTGATGATCATCCATCTAATCCAGCTTTGATGAAGATGGTTGATGATCTGAATCATCGTTATGGCAGCAATACAATGTTCCTTGCGGCTCAGGGAACCGAACAAAAATGGGCTATGCGAAGAAAATTGCTAACCCCGCAATATACTACCCAATGGGATGATATACCCCGGATCAAATGTTGATGCGTATCTGGTCATAACAACTTTTAACATTGTATATGGAATTGCTGTACTGCAATTGTTGCTTCCGGCTGACATAAGCGTTAACTACTTATCAGATTGTTAGCGCTTTTTTTGCACCATAAATTGACATAAAAATGAACCATAAGATTACACAACATCACTCAGTAGAAGTTACGTACCTGTCATCTGTAAGATTCTTTCTTACAGCTAGCCTTCAATGCATCACCTTGCAAACGAATGAGTGTAAGGCTCCTATCTAGCACATGTAAATCCCAATTCATTTCTGGACAAAACTGAGTCAGGGGCTTTACTAAATTAGTTGACCATGAATTACCATTTCTATGGGTAACCTCCTTTCTCATGGCCAATTTTGCCATTTCAATACAATAATTTTGAAATGTATCTGCTAACTCACACAATTTGTTACCATATATCTTCACCTTTTCATTAACTTATTGGATATTAGTTATGTGTTGTTATTCATAAGGTTCGGCATGACTAAGTTACCAATTGGATTTAGATGCTCTTCAGATAGATTCAAAAAATCTAAGCAGGCTGAAGAAAGGGTTGAAGAGATTGATGAGAAGATAAGGCAAGTAATCAATAATCTTCGAAGATCAGAGCTGGGTTCAAAAGAGCATAAAGATTTAACTAATACTTTAAATCAGTTAGAGAAAGCACACAGAGAGAAAACAAATGAGATAGCTCAACTTGCTGAAGATAAGCCACAGTTCTTCTATGCAGAGGGCGACTTTAAAAAAAATAATAAAAAAAATAAGCGCAAATCTATACAGAAAATCTTTGCTGAAGAACAGCAAAAAGCCAAGCTAAGAGAGTGGAATAGCATTCAGGCTGATGCTAGAAGAAGACGTGAAACTGCTCTTGATAACAAAAAGCGCTCTCAGTTAGAAAAGCAGAAAATTATTGATAACAGGAAATTTGTTGGAGAATTGAGACAAGAATCTGAAACTCTTCGGCAATTTTCAGGAATGGACATAAGCGGAGATACTATGAAACGTGATGGTGTGGATGTATTCATTAGCCATGCATCAGAAGACAAAGGTTCAATCGTTAGAGATTTAGCTGATTCATTGATAAGTGAAGGTGTTAGTGTTTGGTATGATGAATACTCACTGTCTATTGGTGATAGTCTTAGCTCTTCAATCAACAAAGGCCTGAGTGAATGCACCTTTGGTATTGTTGTTCTTTCGCCAGATTTTGTTAAAAAGAAATGGCCAGAGATTGAACTGCAAAGCCTTTACGCAAAGGAAGTACACAAGGGTAAATCAATCTTACCAATCTGGCATAGGATCACCTTTGATGAAGTAATAGAGTTTAATCTTCACATGGCAGACAAATTTGCGCTGAACACTTCTACTCACTCCGTTGAAATGATTACCAAGCTAATCATCAAAGAGTTAGACAAAAAATTGATTGAATCCTGATGTACGTCGATAGGGAAGTAAATCAAAAAATGCGATAATTGAAAGCTCTACCCTTAAGAGTATAACGTGCCACTTTTCGTAGTTTTGTTAAGAGGCACGTTGTAGTGGTCTAATGATCCCGGACACCATTTAAGGTGGTAAAATTACCGCCTAGTTTTAGAGGTGTTCAATGACAAAACAACGTCGTACTTTTTCTGCTGAATTTAAGCTTGAAGCTGCCAATCTGGTTCTTGACCAGGGCTATACCGTTTCTGAGGCTTCCAGCTCTCTAGATGTGAGTGAAAATGTCCTTCGTCGATGGGTTAATCAGTTAAAACAGGAGCGAGGTGGTCAAACGCCATCGAGTAAAGCACTCACTCCGGAGCAACAAAAAATTCAGGAGCTAGAAGCTCGTATTAACCGCCTTGAGCGGGAGAAGTCGATATTAAAAAAGGCTACAGCTCTTTTGATGGCGGACGAGATAGAACGTATTCGCTGATAGACCAGTTAAGAGAGCAAGAGCCTGTTGAATTGGTCTGCACCGTTTTCGGCATCTCACCCTCAAGTTACTATGAGTACCGACAACGCCACCGTAATATAGACGCTGAACGCGTTGAATTACGCAGCGAGGTCAAACGACTTTTTACAGTGAGTCGAGGCTCCGCGGGAAGTCGCTCACTTGTGATGATGATGCGTGATAACGGTTACAGTATCGGCCGATTCAAAGTTCGGCGGTTGATGCAGGAGGCCGGGCTTACCAGTAAACAACCTGGCGCACACAAATATAAGCAGGCTGCTCATGAACGGCCAGAGATCCCGAATCACCTGAACCGAGAGTTCGATGTTAGTGCGCCAAATCAGGTCTGGTGCGGAGACATCACCTACATCTGGGCGGGCTCAAAATGGTGTTATCTAGCTGTTGTTCTCGACCTATATACTCGATGTGTTGTGGGTTGGGCGCTATCTGAACATCCCGATGCAGCGCTGGTTGTGAGCGCATTGGACAGAGCTTATGAGCTACGAGGGAAACCCAAAGGTGTTCTCTTTCACTCAGATCAAGGTTCCCAATATGGCAGTCGGAACTTTCGCCAACGGCTGTGGCGTTATCGAATAAGCCAAAGTATGAGCCGTAGGGGAAATTGCTGGGATAACGCGCCAATGGAGCGCTTATTTCGAAGTCTGAAAACGGAATGGGTTCCGGCTATGGGATACATGACAAAGGCCGATGCATCGAGAGATATCAGCCATTACCTGATGGGTTATTACAACTGGCAACGGCCTCATCAACATAATGGAGGCGTTCCACCGGCAAAAGCTGAGAATCAAACTAATTTACTGTCCGGAAATGGTTGACCACTACACGTTACTAGTATTTTGGTTTGAAACTCTATCTAGCCAAGAGCAATAATTGAAGCCTTGAACTCTCATCTGAAGTCAAATCACGTGTAACTGATTTTACATATCTTGAAATATCATTTATGTAACGAGTAGCATTAACTAGAATATCCTTACCGGTATCTTCACCAAGCCGACTAGACTCCACTTGTACTATGAACTCAACCCCTAACTTGCTGTCTTGAACTTTTACGTCAATAGTTTCTTTTTCTGTGCTTTCTAGAACCAAGTGTAGGTCTTTTTCACAAACAGCATTAGCAATAGATGTTGTAAATAAAAACTGACAATACCAATCTAAGCCAAGGCTCATATACTGTCGATAACGTTGTGTCGCTTGCCTGTTGCACTTAATAGAAATCTGAGACAGAACGGTAAAGGGGGCACCTGTAGATTGCTCAATAATTGTAAAATTAGCGTTTAGTAAACCTTGTTGAAAACCCCATGTCATAGACCAATCGACATGGCCATTCGAGCTAGCAATTCGGCTTTGCTGTTGGTTGGATATTCGAGCTAGTGAATCTACGACTGAGGTAAGTCCTGCGTCAAAAGATGAACGAAAGTCAGCATACATTTTTTCCCTCAAAAACAACGGGATATTGCAATCCTCGAGTAAAATTGGCAGTACAATAACTCTTTTTTCGTCCAACTCTCTCATTAGTGCTGAATTTAATTCCTTTTTACACCACTCAGACTCAACAGATTGTTTTGAGAGAACTAGGATGAGGGCACTAGATTCTTCGATAGCCTCTTGAACCTTACTTAGAATAGAATCACCTATGCTTAAGTTCCATGTATCAACCCATACATGAGTATTGTGCTTTACCAAGTGCGCAGCGAACTTGTTTACAAATTCTTCATCGCTGTGCGAATAACTTATAAAAACAGGCATTACTCCCCCTACTTTTTAATGACTTACAGGCATGATTGATAACTGATATTTCGACTCCAGTACGTACCTTACATACATGAGAAAAAGTAGGTCAATGACTAGTTGGCTAAATGAGATGTCAAGCAGCCCAAACTCAGAAAGGGGCAAACGTGTGTTACATCACACGTCAACACACTGTCACACGTCAACACACCTCACCCGTCAACACACCTCTGGACAAATATAAGCCAGGAACTAATCATCGACCGAATAATTTGGATTGGTTTTATTAAGTTGAAACTTTTCGGAGGGCACCCACAAGCCAACCATAACTCAGGAATCATCGCGTATAACCCAAGTATTCCTTTTGAGGTGTTCTTCGTTCGCTCCAATGCCCGGTATAGCCGTCAGGTCTTTGCCTCATCTCAGAGTGAGTTAACACTAGTCTTCGCTTGGAACGCGACACGCCCACAAAGAAGGCGCAACGATTTGCGCCCTGATCACCAAAAAAGATCTCATTCTCAATTGCCATCATGATCACTGAATCGAATTCAAGGCCTTTGCTTTTATGGATGGTTAGAATCCTCACGGCCTGGTCATCGGAAAAGCGGCTTAGTGCGCCCAATAAGTCCTCTTCAACTTCCCTTAATTCATTTATACGGGCATGAGTTTCGGCTGCCACTTCATTAAGCCGCACTTTCGACTCATAATCTGGTGATAATGATGTAGCAATCTCAAGACCGACGAAAGCCAGAAAGTTTCGAACTCTTTCCCACCATGAATAATATCTTTCTCCTTCAGCATTCTCCTGAGCAATTTCTAGCCGTTGTTGCCGAATGAACTGACCAAAAGATTGCTTACCACCGGATTGGGCATCTTCACCCTCGAATGGTGTCAGGAGCTTAGACAAGCTTCTCCAAGCGTCAGGGCAACGCTCCCCGTAGAGGCATTGAAGATAATCAACGATGAGTCGGGCTAATGGCTCTGTAGTGATATCTTGCATCTGCTGTTCATTGCGATAAGGAATTCCACGAGCCTCAAGAGCGGCCATAAGTGGAGCAGCATACAGGTTGAGTTGCTTGGAGATTAAAATGGCAATTTCAGAGGTGGGCAGGCGTTCATCCCTGATCCACTGCAAGACCGTATCAGCTATCCATTCAGCTTCATTACCACAAGTATCAAAACTCAACGAGTGAATTTCGCCTCCCTGGCCAGCTAGTTGCTCATCTGGCATAACGGATGCGGGATCCAGAGTACGGATTATCTCGTTCTGTAGGCGAAGTAGAACCGGCTGAGATCGAAAGTTACGATACATGTTCAGCGGTCTTGCTCCAAAATCTCTGGAAAATTGTAAGAAAATGCCCTCAAGAGCCCCGGCCCACCCCATGATCTTTTGCTTAGTGTCCCCAACAGCCGTAAGACGAGCACCTGTTCCAAGGAATGCGATTTTGACCAATTCATACTGCAAGTTAGTACAATCCTGAAATTCATCTAGAAACACGTCGCTATATGTCTGGCTTACTGCGTTTCTGGCAATCTCTGAGCTTTGAAGAATTTTGATTGCTAAGGGTACTAGATCAAGAAATAGAATCTGCTGATGGGGAATTTTGGTCTCACCAATTGTATAACCAGCAGTGAGTGCATCATTGCCAGTTAATACCACCCTGAATCGGTCAACAATGCGTTTGGCAAATGCATGAAAAGTGTAGCTATCGAAACGAGAACCAAGCTCAGTGCCACAACGTTGCTGCACTCTTTCTCTTAAGTTTTTGCTAGCATCTACCTTAAACGAAATGGCAAGAATTCGTTTCGGGTATCTTGATACACCAGTGCGTAGAAGGAAGTCAGCTCTTTGAGCCAGCATTTCCGTCTTTCCTGCTCCAGGTCCTGCAGTAAGAGCAAGAGATTGATTTTGATCTGTTGCGGCTATGTGTGCATTTGGTTCTAGTTGCAGCCCATCAGAAGGCCTCCAAGACTCTATAGCTATCATTCTGGTATAGCCTCTAGCCGCTCTTTGACTACACGCGCTAAACGGTTTATAGATTCAGGTATGCTTCCGAGTATGTCTGCATCAGATAACTCTGCAAAGGCCTCAATGTGCGAAGCTGGCTTACTTCCCAGTTTAAATAGCTGATGATAGGTGTTAAATAGCTTTAGCTCATCAGAAGTATACTGTGCTGAATTGAAATGGCTTTTACCCAATACAGCTTTGATGGTTGAATCTTCTGCAACTTCTTCCTCTACGTTGTAAGCTCTCGGGTACGCAAGCAACATTGCAAAATCCAAGTCCATTGGAAAAGAAAAGTAAACACCTCTTTCTTCAAACTCTGTCTGGTAATTTGCGTAGTCTCTTACCATGTACATTGAGTCATTCCATGCTGGAATAACGTGTCCTGCAGGAAGTACTTTTTCGGGCTCAAATTGTGCTAATTGATCATTTACATATTTCATTCGTCCCCAACCGGCTTGGTATCGGGCCACATCAAGATCTAGCAAGGTGACGTATGGTATTTCCAATGTCGATAAAAGTCGCCAGAAATGGTTTACATGTCGACCACCCAGTGGGGCAACGGTAATAGCAGACTCATCAACAGGTATGCCTTTCGCTGCAAGAAGTCTAGGAAGGACTATTTCTTCGCTGTCACCTTCGCCGAGTACGACTAAGCGGGAGAAGTATATTTCTGGAAAGGCTTGTACTGCTTGTCGGACAAACTTGTGTGCTTCATCAGTTGTAGGTGGCATTTGAATATGCTTCACCTGAGTATGGCGAGCAGAGTTAAGTCGCAGGTAACGAATATCTTCAGGCTTGACACGGCGTAGCATCGAAGGTGCGTGAGTGGCTATCAGCGCTTGAGCATCTCCACCTTTCGTCATTTCCACAAGCGCATTCACTATACGACCCAGATAGTGTGGCGAGAGGCTGTTTTCGGGCTCTTCTAGCGCAACGATAGTAAACACTGGTGGCTTAAGCTTTTCTACGTCAAATGCAGTATCCTCACCGAAGAGGGTTGCCTTGTTTACTGTTTGAGATGATAACACTAAGGAAAGGTAAAGCATCGACTTCTGTCCATCGCTAAGGCGAGAGAAATCGACGAAACCCTCATCATGCCCTGGTCCAAAGGAAATCGACGTATGTCGCAACAAAGCCTCTATTTCTGATGCGACAAATGTAACCTTGGGGTCTGTAAAGAAATTGCCTTTATGCAGCTTGTTCCATGTGCTTGTAAGACCTTGGCTTAAAGCCACAATAGATGGATTACCAAGCAAACTATCGCTTATCTCTCCTGTTAGCCTTGAGATGGTTTTTCGCTCATTATCCCACTGAATAGAACGTAGCATTCTGCCCAAAATAGCATTAGAACCGTATGTTACGTGCTCCGCAGGATCGCGCCTAGCAGGAAGATAGTGAACGTGGATATGATTGCGCTCACCACGTGGCACTTTCGCACTACTGAGTGGTGAGCCATCTGGGTTTACTTCCAGTACATAATCAAGTGTTTCTTCGATATCACCATCAATTCCCATCGTCGCAGTAAGGCGATACCGTACTCGCGGTAGACCGTCAGGAACATCTAACCTCATGTGCCCGAAGTGTGGAGCGACTGTGCTGTTATCAACACCCTCTCTCAGCTCTGGAAAAGTAAACTCCGCTTCGATCCATAGTGTCCGTTCTTCAGGAGCCTCCTCTTCCGCTACTGGTACATGGAAGTCTGAGCGCTGAATTCTGCGCATGGCTGGATTGAAACCGAACATGCGACTCAGAGCCAATAGCGCAGCTGTTTTGCCTGAACCATTTGGACCAATTAAATAGGTCATGTCATTGAGTGTAAGAGTGGTTGGTTCCGGCCCGAATGATTGAAAATTCGACAGCCGGACAAAACTAAGCTTCATAATCAGCCCCATCAAAATCATTGTTATGGTTCAATTAGTAATAAACAGCCTATCATCGATTTAAATAGGTCTTTCCTCCTAAACTCATAACGCTACTTAGACGGCTAACCGTCGCGTCTAATGTTCTAATCACATAATGCCGTCTTTCATTTATCACTTCAATTTATAATCAATAGGTTAGTGTCTATATTGTGAGCTTAGACTGCTCATTGATGTTCAATTTCTTGATGTTCTGAATTCGGATAACTTTTGGTAGGGAAAGCGCACGTTAACAAGATATGAACGAGTGTTTGCTCTGACTGATTTTGGGCAAAACTGTGCCAGAGCAAGCACCTGGCACGAAACTGGATAATATCCTGCTCACATAAAGGCACTAATCAGCCTCTCGCGAAAGTCACCCAACAGCAGTCGAGGAAATGACGGATCGTCTTCGATGTGCCCAAAACCACAAATTGAATCATTACTTACCGCCCCCAAGCTAAGGTCAATTTCCTCATGGTTAGTTACTGGTTGAGAACCAGTTTGGATACTCAGCTCGGCTTCACCAAATGCAGAGTTATTGGGATTTGAGAATGCTTCAGGAATATTCTGCTCAACTCTCTCCGCGTATATTGATAGACGCTCTTCAGCTAAGGTGTAAAGCCAAGCCTCCTGATTAGGAGTGCTTGTTTTTCTCAGAATTCGCCCCAAAACCTGCCGAAAATACAGCTCAGTTTTCACTGTACTAAGGTGGCAACAGACTTGAAGGCGAGGAATATCTGTCCCTTCACTGATCATACCTACGCTGACAATCCATTGGATGTTAGCCTGCTTGAATTGCTCAATTTTAACGAGAGGGTTCCGTTCATGGTACGTGACTATCTCCGCTGTTTGACCCAATTCGTTGACAAGTATTTTCAGTAACATATTGGCGTGCGATACTGAGGCTGCCACAACGAGTCCTCCTGGATTAGAGTTACTTTTTCGGAGTTTCGCTAATGTCTCGCAGCCCTTTTGTAGAACATACTTCATCGCATCATACTGAGTAATGATAGATAGGTACGACGCTGATTTACTCTTTAGAAGTTCGTTGAAAGAACTGAAGGACTCCGTTTCGCCATCTCGAGTAATTTGCAGTTTATCGTTATCAACCAATACTATTTTCGGTACTCTGCACACGCCGTCAGTAATCGCATCTGCGAGCCCGTATGAGTAGTCACACAGAACCTGACCATCATCATCGGTGTAACTTGCCAGAACGATAGGGGCGCTGTCTGAGCGCCATGGCGTACCTGTTAACGCTAAAGTATAAGCAGCATAGCCTTGTATCTCGGTTAGAATTTTGGCTCCCCAGCTATTTGCATCGAGTTCGCAAGAACCAGCGCAATGATGTATCTCATCAAACACAACAAGCACTTTGTGCCGTTTCAGCAGTTGCCAAAAAGAGTCTTTCCTATACAGCATTCCTTGATAAGTATAAGACGCACCAGTATCACCGATGCCCCCCTCAAAGTTGCACCCAAGCTGCGAAGCAAAAGTCTCTCTTATCCCCTGAGCAACAACAGCCGAAGGTGAGAAACACAAAACGAAATCGATATGACCTTGCAACAATAGTCTTTTGGCGACCTGAGATGCCATGATGGTTTTACCTGCACCGGGTGTTGCAAGGCACATAAAGTGCTGATGTCCTGCTAAGTATTTTTCGAAAGCTGTATTAACGCAGTTAGTTTGCCACGCTCTTAACTTCATTCATGACAACCTTGAGATAGCGGGTGGTTATCAATTAGCTTAGTAACGGCCTCCAAATCACCCTGAACATCTGTTGCATGCCGCCGAGCTTCTACGAAAAACGGTCTGATATATGATTGTTCATCAGGGAAACGGTGAAGCAGTTCCTTGAATTTGTCTATTTCTCTCAAGGCAATAGCTTGTCTTACCTCCAGCTCGTTTCTCTCTCTTTTTATTGCGGATAGAAATTCAATCTTATTGTTTCCAGGAGACTTTTCAGCAATCTTGGAGGCCTCCTGCGATTTTGTTAGGTTGTTTTTCTTGGCATGAAAGCGAGTGCTCCGGGCTGCCAACGTTTTGCTGTAAACCGCATTATGAAAACCTTTCTCTGTCGACTTCTCCAGATAGCCTTTAAGTACTAACCGACTTACCTGGCGATAGACGAACTTTCGCGTTTCATTCTTGTCTGTGTTGATATTGCCCGTTTCAAGAAGCGCATCCCTTAGCTCAGTAACAGTAAAATGATCCAAATCCCTTACGATCAACAAGTTGTAGATATGTTCATTCAATGCCACTGACTTCGACATTCTTCGGCTCCTGACAAATAAATACTAAGGATTGCTTAGTATACAGAAATCAGTAAAACTAAGAAAATCTTAGTTCGATTGAGCCTTAAAGTATGAAACGTAAGTGTCGAACCACAACCCTATCCCAATGCGCCTCAAGGAGGTCCGCAAGAAAGCCAAGATCTCCCAAAAAGCTTTGGGTGTGCGCATAGGCATGGATGAAAGTTCGGCAAGTGCACGGATGAACCAGTATGAGAAGGGGCGGCATACCCCTGATGTGCGAACGCTTAAACTGATAGCTAACGAGCTAGGCGTTCCGCTAAATTATTTTTTCTGTGAAGATGATCAGATGGCCGAGGCTGTCTGTTTACTGGCCAAGCTCAAAGATGAGGACAAATCTCGAGTGCTTTCTATTTTGCGGGAAATGAGCTCTCAGAAAGAGTTGCTCTAGGATTGACTCTAAATGCTTTGGGGTAAATACGTCCAGATAAGCTGTCGCTATCGCACACATAGGTAGTAAAGATGGTAGAGCTAGGATTATCTAGCTCTCAAGCTCATACTCTTCCATCATTTCTTCAAAAACTCTTATGACATAACCATCCATAATGAGCTTATCGCGCAATGACGCATAGTAGGATTCATCCGATAATTCATCTATCGATACAATAGCAGTACCCAACGGTGGATTTGCCTTGAATGTAGTCTTGGTAGGTTCCGGTAACTCATCACAAAAGATAGTGCATTGAATATCAACAGGCTTATCAGTTTTAAGCAATACATATTCATCTACTTCTAGATAGGTTTGTGCTTGTAGACGGTTTACTCTCCACTTGATGTAGTAGTTTTTAGCATCAGATGACACTCTCAAGTCCGGTATTGAGACATTGTGACAGCTATGAATACTTTGGATTTGAAACCTATCGTTGTAGTCATTTTCTGCTTTAGGTTCTTCTGGGTACTTATTCTTAGGCACTTTGATTGATAACCCTTTGTGTCGCGGAATTGTTAGCTCTACAGAAACACCATTTGCCAAGATACGACTATCATTAGATACGGTTAGATAAAGAATTTCCGCACCAGCCCATTCTCTGAGCACACCTGCTCGCTCTCTGTATAAGTCCTTATTTAGTTGTTTTCCAAAGTGAGAGTTTTGTAATAATTGCATTGTTTGGAAGATAGAAGAGTTACCATAGATAGACTCATCGAGCTTAGTCTCTTCTTGATCTGGAATATTGCCGTTATCTGGAAGAGAAACTAACTTGCCACGTACCGTGAATTCTGAATTCAACTCTTCCTTGTCACCGTTCAGTAGCAAGCAATTTAAAATTGGATACTTCGGTAATTCTGCTTTTTTAGTATCAATGAAGTCTTTACCAAGGGTTACAGCTACGTGATAAACCATGCCAGTAAGGACAAGTAAGACTCCCACAGTGGGATCACTAGAAGCATTCAGTACAGAGCGAAGAATCTCGGACTTACCTATATACTCTTCGAATAGCGCCACTACTACAGCGTGAAGAAAGTTAACCTGTGATTCGACTATTAGACCTATACCAGTAAGAACAACTGACTTAGCTATAGTGTTGTAAGCCTTGGGTTTGATTAGATTTAAAATACGCTCAGCTATATCTAGCCAACGATTTACTTTCTCGTGCATTGAGCCTCTATAACATCGCATTCAACTTGATGAATATAGATTAACCCAGAAATAATGATTGTTCACTTATTATTCGATCCATCACGAGATGCTTTTGTCATATCCCTTACCTCATCGATATAATTTAGTGAGGAGCCAAAACGCTTTGTGGCAGGGGATCAGAATCAGCCTAGATCTAGCTGACTCGATGATGGACAAAACCAAGTTAGAACCTTCATTCTAACTCAGCTAATCTAGATTACAATATAGTCCAATATTTCTTAGGTATGAGGAATAGACCTCACTCAATGACTTCGTAATGCTACTTCAGCAGCTTCTTCTGCACGATAAGTTCCAGCATCAAGTAATTTTTCATATAGCGTCATAGCGTCTTCCTTTACTGCTCCCACAGTTCGCTGAAGCGTTACTGCTAGTTCAACTAACTTATCAGCATGCTCGATGTACGCGAAATCACATTCCTTTTCTTGCTGCACCTTCACTATATGCTGGGCAATAGTCAAAACTACTTTCATTATCCTTGGAGTTGGATTTAGCTTAACAAGACAGCTTACTAATCGATACATGTCGAGCTTGGTTATCAGTGATGGGTTATCAGCAATAAAATGAAGAACCTCGTATGTAAGTTCATCACTAGGCATTCGTTTATTGTAGGAAAACACGGAGTTTATTGCATGAGATAACAGTTCAAGTTCTCCTTTCATGCAACTCATCAGTACGTCATGTGAGGAGCCTCTGACCTTACCAAGTTCGTACCACCCAGAGCAAGCAGCGTAGATCCCTCCACATTTAATATTGATATCTCCTGTATCAAGTGCCTTTATCCACCTATCTACCAATTGAGCGCATCCTCGATCAGAAATTATGATCCCAGCCATCAACTCTCCAGCTGCCTGAATACAAGTAGGATTTTTTGTGGATAGCCAGTTCTCAATTATCTCAAGGAGTAACGAGAAATCTAACTTGTCTACGAGTTCCCAAATAGTACTAACCAATGCTGGTGTTGAGAACAGCGCCGAATTTTCTGTAAATAGTCGAGTGATTAGAGAATTAACCTTTTCTTGATTAGCCCAATACAACTGACGTCCTTCAAAAAGTAATATACATTCCCAAGTTTCAGTATTTTTCGATAAATCAATAAACTGGAATAAGATGTCCAGCCACTGATCATATTCGGGATTCTCCCGACACAATAAGCCCAAATAAATTGCGGAAAGAATAGTGTAGTTTCCTGATGGAACAGCACGAGATCCACCTCTATTACCGAAAAGAAGTGCCCCATTATGTTCATTGTCCTCGGATAACTCCTTGTGATTCGTATCAGGTTCTATATCAGCTTCAAGGAAACTAACTAAAAGCGTAATATCTTCATCGCCCAATCCTTTGTCGATCTTTGCAATCTGTTGGAATGATCTAGCAACTCCGAAAACCCACTCTTGTGATTTAAATCCTCGTTGGTTTAACGTACTTATAAGCTCTTTTAGCTCAGATGATTTAATTTCATTTAACTTAGATAGTTCTTCTACAGCGTAAGCCGCAGGACGTTCGTGAATTCCCGCCTCAAAATGATTGTTCATAAGATTCATCGCTCGTACTGGGGTAGAAAAAGCGAAGCGTCCAAATGCTCTTGATAGTTCTACTATCCCACCATATCTCCAACAATGCCTTTGTTTTTGTTCATCGTGATCAGAAATCATCTCATTAAAAAATTTGAGAATATCGCTATCACTTGCTTTGTCCATCTGTTCTTCTGACATAGGAGAAGTCACTATAGAGGCCATGCCCATACCACTTGAGCGTTCACCAATTTTTGGCTCTCGTTGACAGTCTCTTTCTGCCACTTGACGTCGTCTGCGAGGAGTTAACATTTCAGCAGGGAGCCTAGCTAGTAAAGTAAGGCGATACTCTTCACTATATCGAAGTGAGCGATGTCTCGTTTCTACTGGAAGTTCAGAATCTGGTGAATATGCATGATAATTTTCAATAGCCTGCTTTATATGTTCGATTTGTTCAGATTTCCAGTAAGGTACGCTTTCTTCAATAAGCATCATAGTGATGTTGCCATTCACCAAAAAGTTTACTTTATCTTCTCCTTGAAAATAGCCATATCCCAAACACAAGCGAAAATCATTCTCCAATAAGAAAATTTCAATTTCATCAGCCAGTTCTGAAGAATTCGATGCCAAAGCAATGGCTATCATTGATTGAATTTCGTCAAGCTGGATACCCATAAACGGATTAATAAACTCTAGAAACTTTATGGGATTATTTTTAGCAGATTCGATTAATGATATTTGCAAAGCACCTAAAAGTTTATCTTCTTCTAATCTATCTTCCAAGTCGCCATTAAGGTAGGAAGAGCGTTTAAACGTGCGAGCCAAGGTAGTATGAACTTCGCCATTTTCAATAATGCGGATAAACCAAGGCATTAAAACTTCAGCAAACTGGAAGGGATACTCTTTTACATATTTGTCGATCCCATATAATCGGTGTTCAATCGCGACTTTATATTCGACTAAATTAAGCCATGTAGCTAGGAGCTTTAACGCTGATTCTTTATGGTTTTGCTTAAACAACCCAACGATATACCTCGAAACCACATCCTTAATCACATCGGTTCGAGATAAGATTTTTTCAACTCGTTTCAATGTTGCAGAGGTTGAAGCTATTGATCTAGATAGTACATTGAAGGCTCGCTCGTCATCTTCCTGCTCGCCCCACAACCTATCTATTAATGACACAACATGATCTTCATCAAAGTTACTCTCGGCTATGAGCCATTGAGTTGCATTTTCATAGTGTTTTAGTTGCCCCATTAGCTCAGGTAGATATTCAACGAGTAGCCCTCTCCAGTTCACCCAATGGATAGATGTCTTAGATACAATACGTCGAGCAAGCACCTGATCATGTTGAATAATTCTAGAAACACGCTCCGAATCATTAAAGTCAGGAGATGGAGAGGTGCTTATGATATCAACTAAAAGGTGAAGTATATGACGGCGCACTTTGCCACTAAATAACAGCGTATCCAGCGCCTTTTGGTACTCGCTAATGTTATGTTCACGGAGATGCTCTAACCCTCTAAGAATTGTACTCCTAGAAAATAACCCATCTTGCTTGAGTGAAATAAATCGGCAAATATCGTCAGAGCATTTGAAACATTGTGCCTGAAAGTCATCAAGCCATGCTTGATGACTGAAGCCGATATTTTTCCCATACCTAACGATAACTCCAACAGCTTCTAAAGTGTAGATAGTTGAATGGTACTCAATTTCATAAGCATCAATAGGTCTTCTTAGAACTTCATGCTTAATCATGTCATTAGCTAACAAGCGAAGGAAATCGAGCTGTTGTACCCGAGTTACTGGGTTTGTTAACTTCTTTTCTAACCAACGGCTCAGTAGGTTTTTAGATGTAATTTCAGCAGGATTCTCCCCCGACGTTATAAGACTGACGTATAAGCTTAATGCGAAAGGTACTTGTATAGTGGGATACATTGATACAGGCACTGAATTTTTATTAATTCCAATGTCCGTCAAAAATTCTTCAACACATTCTTGTGAGAGGGCGTTGAGTTCTATTTGCGTTGCATCCAATTGGACAAACCGAGTGTCAAAGCTAGCCTCAAACGGTCTAGAGGACACTACAATATGAATAGGATATGTTTTACGAGACTCAAACTGCTCTTTAAGCGAAAGTATAAGGTCTACCAGAACTCTAAATCTATTTGAACTCTGATCCATAACTTCGCTAACTGCATCCATCTGGTCTACCAATAGTACTAAAGGCTTGGACTCAGATAGTTTCAGTAGAGAATTTGTAATATTTCCCTCTAATTTTAAATACTTTCCCAAATCTACTAAGTCATTAATTTCTTTATCCAATTCGTCAGCTTTAATGGCTAGAATAGTTAGATCCTGCTCAAGCAAGTGGTCATAGAGCTGTGACAATAATGATGATTTACCAGAGCCTGAACTCCCTGAGAGAAGGTAACAGTTACTTTCTGCTGTATCTATCAGCTGCTTGAGATTTTCTAATTCTTGTCGAAAAATAAACTGATTCTCAATAGTCTTATGCCAGCAAGAGAGCGGACGACTTGCTTCCTTTAGCTTCTCTTCTGTGACTTGCGACATCGGTTGCTCCCATAGAGGGGCTACTAGAGTGTTCGGTATTATGAAGTGACGGTTACAGACATCTTGATTGATCTGTAACCATCGATTTAATTCATGTGGTCTCAGTAATATGTATCGAAAATTATTTATGTTCTTAACAAGAGCTGGCAAGAGGTTTTCGGCATCAATATTTTTGAAAGATGCGTATTTTTGCTTGACAGCTTTTGCTTGTCTTAAAATTTCTGGTTCATTATTTGCGACCCAAGCTTTTGGTGCTTGGAAAAAATCGTCTACATCACCATGTGGATCATTGCTCAAGGCCAAGTAAAAAGTAAACTCATCAGGTTGTGGTAATAAGCTTTTATCTAATTCAGCATAAAATAGAAATTTAATGATCTCTTTTAGAGTTGCTGAAACGCTAAATTTTCCTGCCTCACGCTTACACTGTACCAAGCCAACAGGCACCTCTTTATTGGTAAGCCAAACGTCTCTCCCTTTGTCTGCACCAGTAATCATCCATCGAGACTTGTCATAAGGGTGCTCCGCCTCATAACCGCTGCGAAATACATCCCAAAGTAACAGTTCAAACTGTTCAGGGGTCAACAATTGGTATGGCAGCACCTTGGCACCTACTTCTATGACCTCGGTAGGGCGATTATCAGTAACTTCTTTTTCAATTTCTGGTGCTTCAACTATTTTCACTTGGTTCGCTTCAGGCACTGACATATCTCCCTTTGGGGGTTTCTTACGCATAAGATAAAAATTATATCACCCTGATATCTCAGCAAAAACCATGTCAATCAAAATTAAATATTACGAACTGATTAATGTAGGTGTAGATCTGTGTGGATTAGTTTTTCCTATGGCAAATACAGAAAAAACAGAATGTGTATGAGCTTTCACTTTAACTCAGAATGAGGCAAAAGCTAGTCAGTTCAGCCAGACTTAAGGAAGAGTGTCATAACTCAGTTGTTGAAAAATTTGCAACAACTGCCGAGGAATCCTCGGTAGTTGGTAAAAAAGAAAGTGACAATGTGAACTGCTGAAGAATTATTTATGGGGTTATTTAGACTACTGAAGCTGATCTATCTCAATTAGGGGCGTAAGCTTCTTAGGCAATTGTCCAACAGGCTATTGCCGAATACCACGGAATAGGCCAGCCTAGCTACCTCAATGGCAATGGTGGGGGGGGTTGAGCTACGTTTGATACATCTATGAAGAATTATGGAAAATAGCATAGTGTAGACGGCGCAGTTCTATAGATATGCGAGCGGCAGTTTTGATCTGCAACTACCTTGAAAAACACCGCTACCACACTCCCATATTGCGAACTCTTGCTTCTACTTCTTTGAGAGCGTCAAGTGAACCTGTACTGATTATCTCTAAAGGGGAACGCCCCTCAAAAAAGCTGTTATGGTTTTTTATTGCCATAAAACCGGTCTGATTTTTGGGGTTCTCAAAATGTACTTTTAAGAAATTAAGAATACTTAGAATGCAATACACTCGCTCTTCCTGTTCATCTTCTGGATAAGAGTGAAGCACATTTTGTATTTCTTCCGGCGTGGCTCCCCATTTTTTAAGGGTATCCCTTGCTAACTCTAGCTTATTGTTGTCCATTCGTATCACCAAAAATGCAGATACCAGCTACGGTACTTAAGTCGCAACACCTGAGTTACACATCCCACCAAATGAACTAAGCTGTAGCACCAAATAAGTACTAGTATAAGATACATTCACTAGCGGTGGCAGAATGAGGTTGGAAAATGACTTTTGATAGCGAAGAATATGAGGGCCTAAGTGAAGAGCAAATAGAAAGGCTCAAAGTCATAATTTCTCTTGCAACGGAGCTTCACGAAGATGTGCACTTGGCAAAATTGTGGGTACAAGAGAGCGTTTACGGCTTAGGAGGGAAGCGGCCAGTCGATATGATTTCAAACAAGGAAGATTTTGAGATGGTATGCGATCTAGTTGGCCGATTAAAACACGGAATTCCAACATAACCGACTTGGATTTGGGTTGATTTAGACTTAGCCAGCCAACTATCAAACCACGATTCGCTGGCTGTATATGCAGATTAAGTTGCTTCATAAATAATGCCAGTTCATCTCAGCGGAACATCTGTTAATGGCGCCCTATAAACCCGCATTTAATTAAGACCATGACTCATTGACGACCTAGTGTGGACTAGCACTGTCCAATGCTAATTATTGCAGCAGCCTGTTGTAAAAAATGACTTTACCCCCCTATGTATGGGGCCGGTTACATTATGGCAGCATCACATTTCGCAATTATAGGGCCAAGGTTAAAGGTTGATAAATTCGTTGTTAAGATTAAATAGATAGCAAAAGTTACATTTGGTATGAAAAATCATATGTCACCAATTGCCAGATTATGGATGCTCAGTGTGCGTATATCGGACGGACTTACACTTAACGCACTCAAATTAACCTTTGTGTACATTTTTATGCAAAAATCACTCTAACTAAGGCAATAATCACTCTAACTAAGGCATCATACGCCTCCATGGCTTAGTTTGAGTGCCGCAAATTCCTAGCTATAGAGCAGGGTACTCAGAATCGTAAGGCTGATTTGGACATTTCGTGTTAGATCTTCTGCGCTACTTGTTATTTTCGGATAATTTATTGGATTGAAAAGGCAGATGCGGATAGCGTTTATTACTACCGATATCTGTTCTATATCTCATACCCCAAACCGTATGATCACAAAACTTAGGGGCAAATCGCGACAACCGCAATACCCATATTTTAGTGATGCCAATAAAGCAATTACAAACAGTCAAGGCCTTACGAAGCGTTGTTAAATACATGAGACTCACAAAACTCGAACTTTCAAAGAACAAAGTCCAGGGCTAATGATATCAGCTAGGCTTCGCCTCTAAATTATCAACAAGGTTTAGTTTGGAAATGATAAATGCACGGTTGCGGTGTGATTCGTCAGCCCCCCAACCTTTTGGGCAGTAGTTCCCCATCAGTTCTTCGTGTGACGAAATACGCTCGATCACTGGCACAAGATTGTCGTCAAGTTCATTCAGATCCACGTAATACACCTCTCGGTCTGCCATTACCAGCGCTTCACCAATGCGATCCAGCCAGAAACGCTGACCGTCCGGAGTTTGCTGCTCATCCGTGATCATGACGTTGTGTGATTGCAGCAGGAAATTGAACACTTCACGGGCAAAGCAGGAAAGTACGTGGCCATGAATACCGGCAATCTGACGCCAAACAATCAACTGGGTGCATTTCTTCAAAGAAAGGTAAGCGTTAAGCTCGTCGCGCACAATAGTTTTTACCTTGTACACTGTCTCGGCATGCTCTCCTGCACTCCAGATCAGGCAAATGGTCTGAACGACACCTTCTTTTTGCTTTGTCGCTTCGTTGGCTACTACCTTATATCCCGCAGGCTTTACGAAATCTGGCAGCAGAAAATCCTTTGTCTTTGTTTCAAGGAAAGCAGTCGTTTCTTGTCTGTTAGATGACAGCGTGGTGAGTTTCATATTAAAGCCTGTTTCATTAGTTGGAAATACGGTTTAGTGTAACTCTATGATTTCTTTATTGTGATATCATGTTGAACATCAGCCCCCGTTTTCTGTTGAACGCATTGCACCCTTTTATATATCACCCCTTGAGATGACACGTCATGAACTCGGAGATTCAGCTAAAACACTTATCGAGTCCGGTATGACAAAAGAAAAGGCAGCAAAACAGCTTGGTATTGGGAAGCTACGTTGTATTGCAGATTGAAGGTTTGATTATGATTAATCAAACTTCATCAAACATTTATTCAAGGGCAAGCCTTACTATTCCGGAGGTACCACTCACTCACTCACTGTTTGATTATGTTTTATGTGGTTACTTTTTCGATACGGGTAACTTTTACACCCCATGGGTTAGTCGCCTGATCGACAATCGTCAGCAGCTGACTGTTGATCCTGTCACGCTGCGATAGCATTTCATCCAGCTCCATCGAGCCCAGAACAGTACGAATGTTGGTAAGAGTGAGGTTTCGAATCGCATGCTCGAGATCATTAACCTCATAGGCTGCTTTTGCCGCATCAACAACCTGAACAAAACAGACTGCATCAATAGTGACGTTCGCATTATCACGCGAGATCACTTCCTGCGCAGGAATATCAAGAACCCTTTCCATCATGTTGATTCTATTGCCAACTTTATCAACAAAAGGAACAATCAGATTTAGCCCCGGACGCAATGTTTTGGTATAACGACCAAAACGCTCAACAGTCCACTCATTCCCCTGTGCAACGGTCTTCACCCCGGAGGCAATGAACACAATCACGACAATAATGAAAATCCCTACAGTAACTAACGTATCATATGGCATAGCCGGCATGTCTGGCATGACTCACTCCTTTACAAACAATGTTCAGTTACTGGTAGGATATCTTAAGCCATTGATTGTTCATATAGATATTGATCAATCTTAATTTTCGATCAAACGAAAACATCCGCCAAAAGGCGGATGTTGATTATCGCGAAAGTTAGAAGATTGGTATGTTTTAGGTGCGGAACTGCCCCACCAGCTCTTCAAGTTGTGCACACTGGGTCGAGAGCATCTCAAAACCCTGCTCGGTCGTTCTGACCTTGCCAACCATGTTGTGACTCATTGAGGCAATCTCCTGCACATTACGGTTAATACTATCGCTGACTTGACTTTGCTGCGTAGCTGCCGCTGCTATCTGCAGGTTCATTTCATTAATCACGCTAATCGACTGGCTGATAGCATCAATAGAATCATTGGCAGTGTTGGCCTGCTGTACCGTATAGGTGCTGCTTTCACGACTCGATTCCATCGCCTGTACAGCCGCCCTTGCCCCTTGCTGAAGACGCTCAATCATCACCTGAATTTCGCCAGTACTGTCCTGGGTCTTACTGGCAAGCGTACGAACCTCATCAGCAACAACCGCGAAACCTCTGCCCTGCTCACCAGCACGTGCGGCCTCGATAGCGGCATTCAACGCTAGCAAGTTGGTCTGATCCGCAATGCCTCTAATAACGTCAAGAATAGAAGCGATATTACCCACATCACGCTCAAGATGGCTAATAACGACACTGGAAGATTCAATTTCTTCTGCCAGTTTGTGGATAGAGACAACGGTATCACTCAACATATCGCGTGCAGTCTGGGACTCGGTACTCGCACTCTGTGTCGCCTGAGCCGCTTCGTTGGCGTGCTCTGTTACCGTATCACTGGTTGCACTCATTTCATTAACCGCCGTTGCAGCCTGCGTACTCTCTTCCTGCTGGCGGGAGGCATTAGTCACTACGCCTTGTGTTTCTTGCTGTATTCGGCCCGTTTCAGACTGTACCGCCTGCAAGGTCAGCGCAACTTCGATGATCATGATGTGGATTCTGGACACAAACTCATTGAAGGAATTGGCCAGCATGCCAATTTCATCCTTGCTGTCTTCCTGAATACGTTGGGTCAAGTCACCATGACCTACCGCAATATCGTTCATCGCCAGCGACAAACGCTTCAAAGGCAAACTGACCAAACGTGAGACCAGCCAGGCAATCAAAGCTGAGATAATTATGACAACCGTAATACCGGCTTCGATGATTAATGTGATAAGTTCCGACTTGGCAACAAGCTGCTGCTTTAAATCCAGCTGTGCCAATTGGATTTCATCTCGAATCGCAAGCAATGAGGTACGCAGTGTATTGAAGTCACTTTCAATTTGTACCCGATTTTCCTGGTAATACATACCAGCCAGATCAGGCTGCTCTACCATGGTTTGATAATACTGTAACCACTTGGCATAACTCGTATTGAGTGTTTGTAACGTCTGTTTGCTTTCTGCGCCAAGAAAGCCGTTATCAATCAGCGTTTGTGGGGATTGAAAGCGCAACAATGCCTTCGCACTATTATCGTTAAACTCCTCGGTATGATATTGCAACTGCGCCAGATCGCGCTGCGACAAAATCACCCCTTGGCCAGCAGTTATCACCTGATAGATATCACGATAGCCATCCTCTAGCTGCTCAAGCACTGGCTGCATTTCATCTGTTAGAATTTTACTCGCGTCAGCCTGATCCTTTAGGACAAGTACAATTGTCGCAAACAGACCACTGAACAAAGTAACGACAAGCATTATCGGAGTAATGAATTTCCAACGAAAAGAGAGATTTCTGAACCACAACATTGTTATTCCTGACTTGATCTAAGCTGTTGAGATATAGGGTAACCATACCGATTATGGGTATATGCCACTACTTATTGATATGCAAAACTATGTGCATATTTATAAAATAGGACACACTCCACTTCTTTTACTCAGGCAATAAAGATTTGGGCAAAAATCGACTCAATCACACAAAGGGGGTCAATAAAGACATAAAACAGTGAAATACAGATAACTCTCGTAACTCAAGCCAATAAGCATGCAAAAAAGCAATATTTTGCTTCTCTCGCCAGCAACCAAGCGCACAACATGCACATAACTCAACAGGTACATAGTCATAAAATTGGCAAATAAACGGTCAAAAACACGACATAATCAGTCTTAGGTAGCAAAACTCTATTAATATATTGATACGTCCTATCATATTATGTTTTCATTAGCCTGATTTATAACAAGGTACCTCTAAATAAGTACCGTACATTTCAGGTTTATTTACAATGTCAGCTCGCAACATCTTTTCAAATCCAAGCGAAATAACATTTCCGGAAGGTGAACAACTCGTCTCGACGACCAACCTCAAAGGTGTGATCACCTACTGCAACCCATCTTTCTGCCGAGTAGCCGGCTATAGCGAACAAGAGCTCATCGGCCAAAACCACAATATTATTCGCCACCCGGATATGCCTAAGGCCGCTTTTGCCGATTTATGGTCGTGCCTGCGGGATGGCAAGGCCTGGCGCGGTATTGTCAAAAACCAGGCGAAAAGTGGCAACTTTTACTGGGTAGATGCCTATGTCACACCAATTTATGAGAACGGCCAGGTAACGGGCTATCAATCAGTGCGCGTTAAACCTAAATCTCAATGGGTGAAGGTTGCTACCGAAGCCTATAAACAACTATTGAAAGCAGAACAGCGTGGACGAAAAGCCGCCTTTTCACTTCCTGATTCGTTTAAGTACTGTGCGCTGGCTGCATCATGTGTCTTGCCCGCTACCGCCAACCTGTTCAATGACGGTATCAGCGTGCAAAATGCCCTGATGTTCACACCATTGGCTGTTATCGGTTTATTATTCCGTCAGGAAATCTTTGACACCCCGATACGCCTAAAAGAACTGCAGCAGCGATACGACAGCATCAGCCGACTCATTTTCTCTGGCAGTGATAAGTTCTCGGTTGCCGACTACCGTATAAAAATGGCCTCTGCACGAATTCGTACTGTACTGGGAAGAATGACGGATTCCGCCGCTCCGCTACATGATCTTGCTGATCAACTCAGCGAGTCGGCCAGCCGGGTGAACCAGGCAATCTCTACCCAGAACACCAATATTCACCGTGTTGCCAACGCAATGAATGACATTGCAGACTCCGCACGTTCGGTTGCATCTCATGCCAGTGACAGCAACACCCTTTTGGATGAGACGCGCATTCACTGCGATCAAACCCGTGAACAGCTTGATTCGACCCAAAGCAGCCTGCAGACGTTATCAGCCCAGGCTGAACAGGCAACGGCCGCAACCCACCAGCTCGGCAGCGAAGCCAATAAGGTCAGTACTGTTATGTCAGAAATCAGCGGTATTGCCGATCAAACCAACCTGCTTGCGCTTAACGCCGCCATCGAGGCCGCTCGTGCCGGTGAACATGGCCGTGGTTTTGCGGTAGTTGCTGACGAGGTACGTGCTCTGTCATCCCGAACACAAACGGCTACCGAGCAAATCCAGAACAGCATCGAGCAGATGATGGCAACCATCAATGACTGGCAAACGGTGATCGAAAACAATCGGGACAAAACCAACGAATGTGTCGATATCGCCGCCAAAGGCGCCCAATGTCTTGAGCAGGTCGAACAGAATATGCAGGCAATCAACCAACTGATTGGTCAGGTTTCCTCATCAGCTTCGGAGCAAGAGCAGTTGTCAGAGCAAACTAGCCAGCATATTCATGTGATCGCCGATGCTTCACAGCAAAACCTTGATGAAGTCGAACAGGTAGAGCAAGGCAGCGCGACCCTGAAGAACAAGGTCAATGACTTCCACCTTCTGGCAGCACGCTTCGAGGAAAAATAACTGCGACGGCTGCCTTAACACAGTTTAATGCGTTAAGGCAGCAACACTTTTCAGCTTCCTACGATCCCCACCGATTATTTTGCGTTTTTACCTGCCTTAGGTACTGTCCAGCGCCCAGGTACGTTATTATCACCCTTCATTTGTGCTAAGAGTTCTCTTTACCTATGTACCAGCAAACACTGAAAAACTACTTTGGCTTTGATCACCTTCGTCCGGGACAGGAAGAGGTCATCACGCAGATCTTAAGCGGCGAGTCGGCCTGTGCGATATTCCCGACAGGTTCCGGAAAGTCATTGTGTTATCAGTTGCCTGCTGTCCAATTGCCACACCTGACATTGGTTATTTCGCCTCTGCTGGCGCTGATGAAAGATCAGCTCGACTTCCTGCATAGCAAAAACATTCCAGCCGCTTCAATCGATTCGAGCCAAAGCTGGGACGAGAGCCAGCAGGTTATGCAAGGGGTAAGAAACGGAGAAATAAAGGTTCTGATGATCTCAGTCGAGAGGCTAAACAACGAACGTTTCCGTCATTTCATCTCACAGGTACCTATCTCACTGCTGGTTGTCGATGAGGCCCACTGTATTTCGGAATGGGGGCATAACTTCCGCCCGGACTACCTCAAGCTGCCCACTCATCGCCAGTGGCTGAATATTCCTCAGGTGTTGTTGCTGACAGCAACTGCGACCCCGGCAGTTATTGAAGATATGAGCCAGAAATTTGCTATCGACAGGCAAAATGTCGTGGTCACCGGTTTCTATCGCCACAACCTCGACCTGACCATCACCCCGACAGAAGAAGAAAACAAACAGCAGGCACTGTTAAGCCAGCTGGAACAACAAGCCGGCCAGCCAACAATTGTCTATGTCACTTTACAAAAAACGGCTGAGCAATTAGCTAGCTGGCTAAATCAACAAGGGTACCAGGCTCAAGCCTACCATGCAGGCATGGACTCGGAACAACGGCAGCGGATCCAGCACGCCTTTATGGCTGGACAACATAGCTGCATCATTGCCACCATCGCCTTTGGAATGGGCATCGATAAAGCCGATATCCGCCAGGTTATTCACTATGATTTACCCAAATCGATTGAGAACTACAGTCAGGAAATAGGCCGAGCCGGACGCGACGGGCTCTCTTCAAACTGTACCCTGCTAGCTAACAAGTCGGGACTGAACGTCCTTGAAAACTTTGTCTATGGCGATACGCCCGATCAGGCCGCGATAGAAACGGTACTCAGCCAGATACAGGCAAGTCCCGGCCAATGGGAAGTGATGTTAACGCGGCTATCAAAAGACAGTAACATTCGCCTGCTTCCGCTAAAAACCCTGCTGGTGTATCTGGAAATGCACCAGATCATTGAGCCCCAGTATACGTACTTTGCCGACTACCGCTTCAAGATGGTTAAAGATCAGCAATTTATTATTGACCAATTTCAGGGCGAACGTCGTGAGTTCGTCAGCCATATTTTTGCCTGTTCACCCAAAGCCCGCACCTGGCACACCGTTGATTTTGATGCTCTATGGCAAAGCAGCCAAACTGAACGCAAACGTGTGGTAGCAGCTATCGATTATTTCAGTGAAAAAGGCTGGATCGAGCTTGAAAGCAAGCAAATGACAGATGTCTATCGCGTCAAAAATCCTCACTTCGACATCCGGGAGCAAGCAGCGAGTCTCTACGAGCTTTTCCGGAAAAAAGAGGACAGCGAGATCGAGCGTATTACGCGCATGTTAGGCTTCTTTGAAAGCGACCAGTGCCTGAGCTCTACCCTTGCTGGCTATTTTGCCGATAACAATGCTCCGCAACAATGCGGACATTGCTCGGTATGCCGCGGACATGTAGCCAGCCTACCGGGAACCGTTGAATTATCAGATATTTCTGAGAACGCATTAAAAGCATGGTGTGATCCCTTTATATCGGCGTGCGCTTCACAACCGTCATCTGCTGCCGTCACCCGCTTCTTGTGCGGAATGACATCACCACTGAATACTAAAATAAAAGCCCGCCAGATGAGTGGATTCGCCAAACTGGAAGCCTATCCCTTCCGGCAAACTCAGGCATTGATTGCTGGCGTCTACCCTCATTTAGCGTAAGTTTGCCACTGAGAATCACTTGTTGCCAAGCCAGCAGGCTTGGCAACAGAACAAAGAACCTTAACTTAACCGCTCAGAATGTTCGTTATCGAACAAAGACCAACATTACACTTCAACTCCTCTTCCCTGAACCTTGTCAAAAAAGTAAATGTACTGTTAATTAAGATACCCTCTTCAGCTAATATCTACTGCTCTCATAACATAACTCCCTATATTAGCTCCTTTGCCAATAGCCGTCCCATGGCGACTTTGTAAACAGGAGTGTTGCTTTTTCCTTCGCAATCATTACACAAATGCTCGAATGAACGATCCGGCTCACACTAATAACTCGAAAACGAAAATTTTAATGTTTGTTTGTGTACATTCAGTCGAGTTCTGACTTATATTCCGTTACACAGATGTTAAGCGGAAACATCTGGACAACAAACAAGGACGAATATACGTCAATGAAGAGGAACTCTTATGAGTAATCAAGATAGAAAAACACTTGCCGGAGAATGCATCGCGGAATTTATTGGTACAGGTTTACTGATATTTTTCGGGGTTGGATGTGTCGCCGCTCTGGTATTGGCAGGCGCCAATTTTGGACAATGGGAAATTAGCATTACTTGGGGCCTGGGTGTCACCATCGCTATCTATTGTACCGCAGGCGTATCTGGTGCACACATTAACCCGGCAGTAACCATTGCGCTGGCTTTATTCCACGGCTTTGACAAACGAAAAGTGGGACCTTACATTGCGGCTCAGCTACTTGGCGCATTTAGTTCAGCGGCATTAGTATACTTCCTGTATAGCAACCTGTTTACTGAATACGAAGCGACAAACCAAATTATTCGGGGCACAGAAGCCAGCCTGGCAACGGCAGGTATCTTCTCGACCTACCCACACTCTGCTTTGTCATTCGGTGGTGCCTTCGCTGTTGAAGTTGTAATCACAGCAGTACTCATGTTTGCCATTTTGGGTATTACTGACGATAAAAACGGTGCGCCTCGCGGTGCCATGGGGCCTCTTCTCATCGGTGTGCTAATTGCTGTTATCGGTGGCTCGCTTGGCCCGCTAACCGGATTTGCCATGAACCCGGCCCGTGACTTCGGACCTAAGTTCTTTGCTTTTCTTGCTGGCTGGGGTGACGTCGCCCTGACTGGTGGTAAAGACATCCCTTACTTCATTGTACCTATCTTCGCCCCAATTATCGGCGCGTCATTCGGTGCCTGGCTATACCCGAAGGCCATCGCTCTTTACCTGCCGGAAGCAGGCAATAGCGAAGCAGAACAAGCTCAAACCAACGCTGACATCAATACTGCAGAAATTGCTGACAAAGCCTAATCATAGACAAGGAGAACACTATGACTACCGAGAAAAAATACATCGTAGCGCTTGATCAGGGAACAACAAGCTCACGTGCCGTCATCCTTGACCATGATGCCAATGTTGTCAGCTCTGCACAGCGAGAATTCACCCAGATTTATCCGACAGCCGGATGGGTTGAACATGATCCGCTCGAAATTTATGCCACGCAAAGCTCTACACTTGTTGAAGCGTTGGCCAAAGCCGAGATCAGAACAGATGAAGTGGCGGCAATCGGTATCACCAACCAACGTGAAACGACGATTGTTTGGGATAAGACAACCGGAAAGCCTGTCTACAACGCCATCGTATGGCAATGTCGTCGTACCGCTGAAATCTGCGAAGAGCTTAAATCTCGGGGCCTTGAAGACTACATCAAGGAAAATACCGGACTTGTGCTAGACCCCTACTTTTCCGGCACCAAGGTGAAATGGATCCTGGATAATGTAGAAGGTGCAAGAGAAAAAGCCGAGGCTGGTGAGCTCCTGTTCGGTACAGTAGACACCTGGCTGACCTGGAAGATGACTCAGGGCAAGGTACACGTTACCGACTATACCAATGCCTCTCGTACCATGCTGTTCAACATCAACACCCTGGAATGGGACGAGAAGCTACTGTCAGAATTTGATATTCCGCTAAGCATGATGCCGTCAGTGAAGAAGTCATCGGAAGTATACGGCATGGCTAACCTTGGTGGTAAAGGCGGAACCCGTATTCCAATCGCAGGCATTGCAGGCGATCAGCAGGCTGCTCTGTTTGGACAAATGTGTGTTCACTCAGGCGAAGCCAAAAATACCTATGGTACAGGTTGCTTCTTGCTGATGAATACCGGCGATTCGAAAGTCAGCTCGGCCAATGGACTACTGACAACACTGGCTTGTGGTCCGGAAGGTGATGTCAGCTACGCACTGGAAGGCGCAGTATTTATGGCAGGTGCTTCTATTCAGTGGCTACGTGACGAACTAAAACTGATCACCGATGCCAGCGATACGGAATATTTTGCCGAAAAAGTCGCAACGTCAAACGGTGCCTATGTCGTGCCGGCCTTTACTGGCCTTGGTGCACCATACTGGGATGCCTATGCACGCGGAACCATTGTTGGCCTGACCCGAGGCGTGAATGCCAACCACATTATCCGCGCCACGTTGGAAAGTATCGCCTATCAGGCCCGTGATGTACTTGACGCGATGCAGGCAGATTCAGGTATTCGCCTCGACAGCCTGAAAGTTGATGGCGGCGCTGTTGCCAATAACTTCCTGATGCAATTCCAGGCTGACTTGCTCGATACCAATGTCCACCGCCCGGTCGTCACCGAGGTCACGGCACTTGGTGCCGCCTATCTTGCCGGACTTGCTGTTGGGTTCTGGGACAACTTAGACGAGCTGAAAGAAAAAGCGCAGCTAGATCGTCTCTTCATCCCTGATGGTGATCAGGAGAAACGAGAACGCCGATACACCGGCTGGAAACGTGCCGTTGCCAGTTCAAGAGGCTGGATCGAACACTAATCCCCCAATTTTACTATTAAGCCCGTCACCTACCAGGTGATGGGCTTTTTCACTTACTACCTATTGCTCATTTGAAGCAAGCATGAAAAGGAACGCTATATGAACAAGAGAAGAAAAATCGCCGAAACTGTCGCCAAAACAATCCTATGCTGTAGCATCTTAATTTCTTGCTTCTACTCTTCCCACCCGGCCATCGTGATGCTCAGCTCGTTCATCGCCCTAACAAGCTTATTGTCCCTAAAGTTCATCACAAGTTACCGGCGACATGATCTCACCATGTTAAAGATTGCCGAATCAACCGAGCGGTCATTCCTTATTCAGGTAAAGAAACGGGTTAAAAATGGCACACCATTCAATGACGAACTGATGAATCTCTGTGATACCGCCACCAGCGAAGCAGAAGCCAAGTTTAAGATGATTCATGGTTTTAACAGGACGATTCAGTAACCAGCCTGTATGCTGCAAAACACTGGCAATACGACAAACATACTTTTCAGCATTATTAAATAGCGATCTTGGTCACGAAGTTTTAAAATAGCCTCATAAATCCATGGGAATAAAGAGAAAGTCATGTCCAACGAAGATCTAGAATACCAAGCTTGTGAAGCATGTGGCGTATCAGCAGAAATGGGCTTTATCATCAAAGAAGGTGACGATGTCGCTGAAGTCCGCGTTTATGCCAATGGTAAAGACGCACTGGAAGCTGAGCTAAACAACTACCTTGCTCTGGCAAAAGAAGTTAATGCCAACTTCAAGCATGAAGTAACACAGCTTTCTGAAGACAGTCAGGAGCTTGTAGCCCGAATCCAGTTTGAATGCAGTGCTGAGAAGCTGATTTTTGAACTAAAAAGTCGCTCACTCGCTAAGTAGAGAGTAATGGTAATCCATGGATAGGCAGGAGCATACTTGTCTAAGCTAATGTAATTTCCATACAAAACTCTAAATTTTATACAAAAGCCAATTCCCATGCGGAATTGGCTTTTTTATTGTCGAAAGAGTCTAAATTTACAGCTGACCGACTGATTTTCTGACAATTACGAATGATTAACCGACTAACTGGTCTGATATGCAAAGTTATACTTTTGTCAGTAGTATAAAACTATGCGCACATGGATGCTTTAGGCGCATTTAGTACTGGCAAAACAGCTCATTTTGTATGAAAATGACAGCATATTATGAATCAAATGGCACATATCTTTGTTCTCAATGATATGAAAGAAAAGGAATAGTCCGATGAATAGTAATAAAGCAAAAGTAATTGCAAACTGGAAGCCAACCAACTCTCGTGAATCAGCAGCAATGAAAGAGTTGTTGATGCAAGAGATGGGGGCAACGACAGAGCACCACAAAGGCGGTACTGGCAAGCTGGCACCAAATTCGGGTCGTATGGTCCGCTAACGTCGCTTGTTGATAGAAACTGTATTCTTAAGCGCAGTGTTGCTACAGCACTGCGCTTTTCATATCCGCTAAATATGTTAAATCATTGATATTATTTGAAAGCCCTATTTCCCATCCTTGGCAACTTTGTGCCATTTCAAGCGCCCGTTAGTTTCAAAGCTGTTCTCAGGTCCGCATTCCAATACCACGTTCTCAACTACAACGATTGCACCCAGAGAATAATGCTTGCCCTCATATAAGCATACTCGGTTACCCACACTGCTTGGTTGAATGGTGATCTCAGGCGTATGCTTAACGGTGACTTCCTTGCTCGCTGCCGAAACAGAGAATCCACCTAGCATTATTGGCAGCAACAATACCCACAAGCATTTCTTTATATGACTAAATTTCATTCGTGCCCCCTATTCTATCTACGCTTATATATACCCAAGCGACCTCAAGATGCAGGATTCAGAGTGAGACCAGCGAGCTCAGTTCAAGGAAAATGACGGTAGGAATGGCTTTCCCTTTCAACGTTATTTGACACAGAAATGGGCGTCGGAGTGCCGAACCAACTGGCTCACTCCCAAAGGGCGAGTTTACTTGGCTTCTATGCGTTGTTACCGATTATTAATTTAGAGCCACTAGATTTTCTAATCGGTGCCTAGCCTACAAGCCAAGTAATTCTCGCTGAAACGAGCATCTTGAGGTAGCTTGGGTATATCCTACAAGGCGACATAAATAGGTACTAACTTAACGCCAGTTTTGGCAATAGGTCATAATTACGGCAACCGCCGTATAAAGCGGATGAATAAGAATCGACAGATGGGGTTACTTGGAACGGCTACGCCATAAGTCAAACAATAGTGATGCCAGTATCATGTAGACAGATGCCAGTATGATCTGCGTGATTCGAGCATAAAAGCTGACTTCGATGAATTTACTATCTGACGATATTACACCTCCCAGAACCACCAACATCGCCGACATCACACCAGCCCAAATTGGCGCCTTTTCTGGCTGTTGGTATATCCGGGCACCGATAACCAAGCTCACCAGGCTCAACAAAGCCAACAAAAGCAGGAACTCAGGGGTAGTAACCATCAGTTCATATAACACCAGGGCAAGCAGGCCTCCTACCCCATTGGTTAGCAACAAGAACACACTGATTTTGATGCTTTTCACCGTTGTTATCTGCAGCGACAAGATGCCAATAAACACCATGGTCAAAATAGCACCGTTTATCTGGAAATAATAAAAATAGACGACCACAGGATAGGCAACAATAAGAGCCTTAATAGCCTCTTGAACTCGCTGTTGCTGGCTCAATAAATCCGGCGAGGCGGTGGCTAAATCATTCTGTTGCTCCTCTTCAGAAAACAGCCAATGAAGAACAGCAAAGGCAATTACCGCCAGTACTCCCGAAAAAATCAATCCGGCACCAACATATATCGCCAATCCTGAATTTGTGATACCAAGGTAAGGCAGTAACAAAACAGCAATCAACAATATAGTGGCAAAGAAATTCCACTGCGGATCCAAAAACAGATAATAGGCGTAGAACATCAATAGGCCAACCAGCAATAATAAGATCACCGGGTAATTAGTCACGCCCATACTGACACTCAGCCCAATCAATACCGTTAGCACCATAGCGAGCAAAAGTTGCTGAAAACGTTCGCGGTTTGATACCGGAAAGTCAGCCAAAAACTTCGCCAGAAAAACCGGAAAGATAAATGACAGTCCCCAGCCAATGCCGAAAGCCAGCCCGCATGCGACAACAACACCCACTACATAACGGGTAACCCGACGATAGTAACGCCGCTGCTCATCTGACCTATTAGCGTTCGAGCTACTATTATTTTGACCTATAAGCTCACTATCATCTGACATACGATAGCCAGCTCATAATACGAATCCACACCCGACCAAACATATTCAGTACCGAGCTATCCTGGGTATAGACAATGACATCAGCCTGGCCTCCGACACGACGAAACCCGCGGGCGGTATCATCATCAAAACGTATCGCAACGGGAAATCGCTGTGTTTGCCGCAACCAACCTGTTTGCGGGGTTACCGACACCAACTGTCCGGCCTGCTCGCTCTGCCCCCAGCTAATGCCCCAGTCAATGCTGGCCACCTTGCCTTTGAACACTCGGCCCGGCGCAAAATCGAGGACAATTTCAACCTCGTCGCCGACAATCATATTCCCCAGGCTATTTTCACGAAAATAGGCATCAACCCAGACATCTTCACCGGAAACAAAGGTCAACAACGGCTGACCAGACTGAGCGTAGAAGCCCTCATTCAACCTAAAATTGGAGACGCCGCCAATTGCCGGTGCTCGTAGTACCGTTCGCTCAAGATCAATCTGGGCTTTTTGCAGCTTAAGCAACGCCGACTTCACAGCACTATTTTCTTTACCCGTTGACCCCAGTTGTTTTTTAGCCTGCTCCAGATTGGCCTGCGCTGTTTCAACCTGAGCTTTGGCGCTCGCTAACGCAGCCCGGGATTTATCAGCCTCGGCCTTTGGCATTATGCCTTTTTTCGCCATGGCCAAAATTCGTGATGCCTGAGTACGGACATGCGCCTGATTCGCCAGTGCTTCTGACAGCTTGGCTTGTGCCGAGGCCACAAACGCGGTTTGCACCCCGACACCCTGACCAGCTTTAACCAAGCCTTGCTCTGCTTCCTGAACCGCCAGCTGATAATCAGCCGGGTCAATCCGAACTAGCGGGTCACCGGCCTGCACCACATCATTCGGCTCCACCAACACATCCACCACCCGTCCGGACACCAAAGGCGTAACAGGGATCACGTAGCCCCTCACCCGAGCCATATCTGTTGACGGGATATAGCGATCAGCCAATACGTAGAATACAAATAGACCAACACAGATCAGTAATACCACCACCGTGAGTCGTTTGACCTTATCGACCGGTGGTTTGTCTTTCTTGGGCTTTTCGACACGCTCTTTTTTTACCCGCTTAGGCTTTCCCGCCTTGGGCGCTATTCGCTCGCCGGGTTCAGCCTGAACATTCGGCATGTTCTCTTCTGACATACATTGACTCCGCTGACAGTTCTAAGTCGATCACCAACCTGTACTGTGATTCAATACGCATGCTTTTAAGAATAGTCATGTATGTAAATCATCATGCATTAACAAAGAGAAACGCCCTTTATCCCGCTTGCTGCCCAGCCTTAGGGAAGACCTTCTCACTCGAACTGCCCGAACTAATAACAGCCCCAGTCAATGCAATAAGCGTTGAGATAAACATCGCCAGTACCATTGGCCAAAGTGTATCTACACATAACATTGCAGCCAAAGCACTGACACCTGCCCCGACGGCATACTGCACAGCCCCCAGCAACGCCGACGCAACACCGGCATTATGGGAAAAATACCGCATGAAACAGGCACTGGAGTTAGACATAATGCCGCCATTTGCAGCAATTGAAATAACAAAACCAGCTGCTGCAAACCAAAGATTTTCTGGCGCAATAACCAGGGAACTGACAAGAATCGCACCGCCAAGCACCTGCATACCCAGAAAAGCTTTTAACAAAGTGGCTGGCTCGTAAGCTCTCAACAACAAACTATTGGTACGGTTAACTATCACAATACCAATAACATTGGCGATAAATAATCCGGAGAAGAGCTCCACACTTACGTCGAAATACTCGATATAGGCAAACGGTGCATTGGTAATAAAGGTCATCAATACCGCATAGCCAAATGCCTGTGCCAACAAGTACCCCAGTGCTCGCCGCTCCTTGATAACTGAAGAATACCCCCCTTTCTTTTTCTCTGCTTTCGCCAACTTGTTTGTTTTGGGCATTACCATCACAGCCCCAAAGGAGACAACAACCGCAATCACACTGAGCATGATAAATATCCAGTGCCAGCCTAATGTTTTGAGTATCACCGTACCGACAGTCGGTGCAATAGACGGTGCCAACATCATGATCAGGGCAACCAGAGAGAACAACCGAGCCGCCTCTTTTCCTTCCGCATTATCTCGGATGGTTGCAGGAACCCCGACAACTGCAATCCCGCCACCAATAGACTGAACCACTCGCCATGCCCATAGCATTTCCATCGACTCCACCGTGGCAATCAGCAAGCTACCTATAGCAAAAATCAGCAAGCCCGCAACCATCACCGATCTGCGGCCAAACCGATCCGATAGCGGGCCGCCTATTAACTGCCCTATCGCCATACCCAGTACATAAATACTAACCGTCACTGACACCATAGAGATATCAATCTGTAGGTCATCCGCCATTACGGGAATCGCAGGTAAATAGCTGTCTATCGCAAAGGGAGACATGGCGAAAACAGCCGCAAGCAAGATGATCAGCGACGTTGGCATTTTTTTATTCATGAAAACCTCTTATTTATCTTTCTAGAAAGATACTAGCTAGTAATTATCTTTCCAGCAAGATATATTTAGACCTCCACTGGAGAGGGTAAGTCATGAGCAAGCAAGAAACAGTCGCTAACATATTGAAGAAAATCGAAGATAACTGGCCTCAGTCTGCTGAAAAATGTTCTCCGGCGATCCTTCGTCTCCACCGCATTCATGACTATCATCAGCAGGATTTGATCGGAATCCTCGATCAATATGATCTTCAACGGGCTGATTTCAGCGTATTGGCAGCACTTCGCCGACAGGGAGAGCCTTGCTGCTTATCCCCTACCGAACTCTACCGTTCTATGCTTTTCAGCTCCGGCGGACTGACAAAAGTGCTCAGCCGTATCACCACGCTGGGGCTTATTGAGCGACTCGACAACCCGGAAGACAAACGCAGCAAATTAGTCAAACTGACGGAAAAGGGAAAAGAGCTGATCGACAGAATCATTCACCAGCTACACAACCATGAGCAAGAGTTCGTCTCTGTTTTGTCGGAAAAGGAACAGGAGCAACTCAACTCGCTATTGGAAAAGTTACTTACAGGCAGGGAATAAATCTGTTATCTGAAAACAGCTCTGTCTAAAACTAGCTAGAGTGAGGCAGGTTTATCAAACCTGAATTAGGTTCGAAGACTAACCATAAAAAACAGGTCTGAAACTCAGACCTGCCTATTGTTTCTTACAGCTGTATTGGCCGCTGTAAGTGCATCAAAATGGTGATGCTTATTTCTCTGCAGCTACGACAGAGATTTCAACCAACAGTGCGTCACGAGCCATGCTCGCTTCAACACATGCACGAGCCGGGGCGTGACCTTCTGGTACCCAGTTGTCCCAAACTTCGTTCATTTCAGCGAAGTCTTTCATATCTTTGATATAGATAGTGGCTGAAAGCATGTGCTCTTTGTCACTACCAGCCTGTTCAAGCAAGGCTTCTACTTTGTCCAGCATTGTTGCTGTTTGTTCCTTGATACCTTGCGTGGCATCAGCACACACTTGGCCACAAAGATAAATAGTGCCGTTGTGCTTAACAATACGGCTCATGCGTTGCTTGGTTTCCAGACGTTCGATCATACTATCGCCTTTTTCATTATAAGGATAACAGCCCAGGGTATGGGCGAAGAGAAGGCACATTTTAGTCCTAATCGCTCCGAGTTGAAACCGGTATAACTGTGCTTATTGACAATAAATTAAGGCTCACCATCACAGATTTTATTCAAAAAAGCGCCGGAACAATGTCCGGCACTTTGTTCGATCACGTCAACCTTTAATGCGGGTAAGCATTTACCGGAACCGCACGCCCAAATGCCACCGTTTGCCCGGAATAAGTGGTTTGTTCAACCATAGAACCTTTTCATTTTATTGCGCTGGGTTTGCTAGCGACTTGGTAGTCACTCGGCTTACGTTTGATGCAGGCTTAACGATTAGACCAATCCCGACAAGAAACAGTACACAAGCAACAACTTGTGCAACACTCAACACTTCATCATACATAAAGTAACCGGAAATCAAGGCAAACAAAGGGACCAGCAAAGTCAGCGGTGCCGTTGTACTCAGCGGATAACGAATCAGTAGTCGATTCCATACCCAATAGCCAAACAATGTAGTTGGATATGCCTGAAAGACAACCGCTATTGTCGTGTTCACATCCCAACTATCGAATGCATGCATTGCTATGTTTGGCCCGTAAAGACTTATGGCAAAAAGAACCAAAGGGATAGGCGCAAATAGCATTCCCCACACGTTAAACGCGAATGCCTGAGTGGTTTTCGACGCTTTTACGATCATGCCCATAACTGTCCAGCAAGCAGCGGCGATCATGATAAACATCAAACCCTGCACGGTAATATTGCCATTGGTCGCAGACACCAATACCAAAAGAGCAACGAGCGAAGTCGCTGCTCCAATGACTTTGCGCTTTGAAGCGAGTTCCTTATGAATAAATACCCCTACTGCCATGCTAATTAGCGCGTTAGATGAAAGCAGTACAGAAGATATGCCTGAAGAGAGACCTGCAGTAATTGACCAAGAAGCCATACCCCATATCCCTACGCCAAACACTAAGCCGTAGCCAAACAAATAGCGCCAAGCAACATTCGGCCTTCGAATAAAGAATATTGCTGGTACCACTGCCAAAGTAAATCGGGCTGCTGTCGCCAATAATGGGTGCACTTCAGTAATCCCCAGTTTGATCATCGAGAAATTGAATCCCCAAATTGCCATAACAAAAATCGCCAAAAATAAATCGTTTCTTATCATAACTGTCCTCCCTTTTGCTTGAAAAATAGTATTACCTGAGTACAGTTACCGGTACAGATACAATCTTTCATACAAAAAGCAGTACAGTTATAGCCTATGAGTATGTACAAGACGATGGCAAGTCAGTTTATACGTGAAATTGAAGCGGGTAAGCTGACTGAAGGAAGTCGTATGCCTTCATTACGACAGCTCTCAAAGCAGCAAGCAGTGAGTATGTCGACAGCTGTCAGTTGCTATCAAGAGCTTGAATCCCAAGGATGGATCCATGCGCGCCCTCAAGCGGGGTATTACGTTTCTCCACGAAAAAGTAAACATAACACACCTGAGTGGGCGCGCTTTGTTAGTAAGGTTTCTAAGGTCAATCAAAGCTTCACTATTAACTCACAACATAACGGACCACTTGGGGTTTCAAGTACAGATATCGACGAGATGTCGCTTAATGAACTAGAACGTAGTTTTCGTAGAGCAAGCAAGCGGCTAGGCAGTCGACTCAATCAATACCCAAATACTCAAGGCGAGCCTTTACTACGTAATGCATTAAGTGTTCATTTTGCAAAACTTGGGCTGCATTTAAACCCAGATGAGTTGGTCATTACGTCAGGGTGTATGCCTGCCATCAAAGCAGCACTTGAGTCCTGTACTCAAGTGGGCGACGCAATTGCAATTAGCTCACCTTGCTTTAGTGGCATTTTAGATTTACTTGGGAAAATGGGGCGTAACATTGTAGAGATCCCATCTCTGGACGACGGAATAGACCTCCCCCAATTGGAACTGCACTTACAACAAGGGAGCGTTAAGGCCGGCATCTTCTGTACTTCGCACATGAATCCTCAAGGTATCACCATGTCTGTTCAACAGAAGCAAAAACTGGCTGAGATAGCAAATCGCTACCAAGTTCCGATGATTGAGGATGACGTCTACCTAGAGCTCTCCTACTCAGAACACACCCCGTTACCCTCGAAGTATTACGACCAAGGTGGTTACATTCTCTGGTGTGGGTCTGTATCTAAAAGCTTATCACCCAGCTATCGTCTGGGGTGGTGTTTGCCGGGTCGATACATAGAGCACTATCGCCAGCAACATACGGCTTCTTACTTTGGTGTTTCACTCCCCATTCAGCTAGCAGTGGCTGATTATATTGAATCAGGTAACTATGCCAAACAACTGAAACGACGTCGCAGCAAGTTGCTTAACTTAAGGCAATCGTATCTCAGTTTTTTGTCTGAACGCTTGCCTGATAAAGTCAACATTAGCCATCCACAGGGAGGGATGGTTCTCTGGCTGCAGGTTCCTGAACTCAATGTAGCCAAGTTCACTGCACTTATCGAAAATAATAATCTTGATATTCGTTTGGGCCAGCTATTTAGTACTTTGTCGCTCTACAATAACTGTTTAAGGATAAATATCGGATTTAAGCTAACAAAAGATGTGCAGAATGAGTTGAATCTGTTGATAGGCGCTATAAAACAATCGAGTTAAAAGGCGCAGAAGCCTTATATAAAGCACTTCGTCTTTCTTAATGCTTTCTGGTCTGCTCTCAGACGTTATCAGTCGACATAGAGCCTTGCAGCCAAAGGATTTGTTCAGATTCGCAAGAGGATGAACAACTATTCGTCAAATCTAATGGGAGTATCAGTCAATTTAGCAATTAGGCCACCGACTCGATTTCGCATCTCACGCCTATCCACAATCATATCGATAGCGCCGTGCTCTAAAAGGAACTCACTTCGCTGAAAGCCTTCAGGCAATTTCTCTCGAACGGTTTGCTCTATAACGCGTCGCCCAGCAAACCCAATAATTGCGTTCGGCTCGCCGATGTTAATATCTCCTAGCATGGCTAGACTAGCTGATACGCCGCCTAGTGTTTGGTCTGTTAATACCGATATAAACGGGAGCCCTTCACAGGATAAACGATTTAACGCAGCGCTGGTTTTTGACATTTGCATTAATGACATAAGCGATTCTTGCATGCGAGCACCACCACTGGCTGAAAAGCAAACTAACCCACAATTTGCATCAATCGCGACTTCAACTGCACGAACAAAACGGGCACCGACAACAGAGCCCATTGAGCCAGCCATAAAAGAAAATTCGAATGCACAGGCAACAACAGGTAAACCCAGCAACTTGCCTTTCATCGCAACTAAGGCATCCTTTTCGCCTGTACTTTTCTGGGCTATAGCAAGGCGTTCCTTGTAGCGTTTCAGATCCTTAAAATTCAGTAAGTCTTTAGGCTCATGCTCACTGGCAATCTCAATGCGCTCTTTCTTATCCAAAAAGCTATCTAAACGGCTGCGTGCCGCCATCCTCATATGGTGTCTGCATTTCGGACACACCGCCAGATTCTCCTCAAGAGTGATGCGGTAAAGGGTTTGGCTACATGAAGGGCATTTAGTCCATACACCATCTGGAATCTTCGCTTTACGTTTGCTGACTACATTCTTCTTATCTAATAGTCTTTCTAACCAACTCATGGGGGAAACCTTGTGCAATTAACTTTAGTCAGCAATATTGTATAAGCCTATTGTTGGGAATAAAGTGCTATTATTTGGCCTCATAATCCAACCCAGTGGGATAATAGTAAATGCTTGATAAGATTGACCAGCAGTGGCTTAAAAGCTTTCATTGTGTCTATGAGAACAACAGCTTTAAACGGGCTGCGGAATTTCTAGGTTTACCGACATCAAATGTCAGTCGCCATATCGCTTTACTTGAAGAACGTCTGGATACTCGACTTTTTGACAGAACCACACGCCGAATTTCTCCGACTGATGCAGGGGAACACCTCTTTTTGCGCACACAACCATTGCTGGACAAGCTAAATGATGCACTGGAGGAGGTGACGCAACACTCTAAAGAAGTCATGGGACAACTTAGAGTCTTAATGCCAGACTCACCAGCTTTAGCCCAAGCAGTGGTCTCTTTTTGTACCCAACATCCTTCAATTTCATTATGTTGTGATACAAGCATCAGCCCTAAGGAGGATTTGCTTGATGGGTTTGACGTCATTCTAAGCTTCCACCGTGGAAAGCTCGAAGACAATAATTGGGTTGCTAAAGAGATTAAGCGCTGGCCAAGTTCTGTTGTAGGATCCCCTCAGCTTCTGCGCACGTCTCCCAAACCTTTTCAGATTACCGATTTGAAGCACGTTCCGTGCATCAATAGCTTTACCGCATTAAATGGAACGCCATGGGTTTTCAAAAATGCTAGAGGTGGGCTTATAACTCAAAAGGTACAGTCTTCATTTAAGGTCAACAGTGGACACCTTGCCAAGTCAGGCGCATTAGCTGGTTTGGGGCTAGCGATACTACCAACCGAATCATGTCGTGATGAGATAAATTCTGGCACTCTGGAAATCGTAGAATTGGAATACGAGCCTGAAGACTTAGTTTTATATGTCTTTTACACTTCCAGAAAGCATTTAGCAAAAAAGATCCCAATGTTCATCGAACACTTACAGCGCCAAGTGAATATAGATACAAGTACCTAGATACCATAAGTACAAGTATGCCAAACCTCTCTCGTCCAACTTGATAAAGGAATCTGACCTAACTTGTTTCGGGACAGAAGTGATTTAAGGCAATCAGTCAGATCTAGTCACTTATAACAAAGAGCAATTTTGTACAAACGCATTCGCCATCACTTCGTTATACTCATCGATAGAAAGCGTAACAGGCGATGGAGAGAGCAATAAATGGATTCAAAGAAGAAGCAATCGCCGAAAAAGGAAAGGGCTACCTATAGTATTGCCGATGAGCTGGGCGGCATTGATCTGCTTGATGCCGATTATCATCGCCAGAACTTTTCGCGCCACAGCCATGAAGGCTACACCGTCGGTGTGATCGAAAACGGTGCCCAACAATTCTATCGAACCGGCGGTAACCATGTTGCGCCGCAAGGCAGTATCATCTTAGTTAATGCCGATGAAGTGCATAGCGGCCATTCTGCCACTGAAGGCGGCTGGTCATACAAGGCGATGTATCCCCTCCCCGATCAGTTTGAGACCATTAGCCACGAACTGGCTGCGGGGTTATCGAGTAACGGAGCACCGTATTTTCCCTCGCCGGTAGTTTATGATCCCGAGCTCGCCAGCCAGCTTCGTCTGGTCTTTGAAACGTTAGAGAAATCAGACAATCGCCTGCTGCGGGAGACCTTGCTTTACGGTGTAATGACCAAGCTAATGTGCAAGCACGGCAAGCGACCCACCGCACCTCAGGATGTATCGAAGGCGCAGCGCCAGCTAAAACTGGTCAAAGAGTTTCTTGATGATTTCCCGAGCGCCGACATCTCCCTTCAGGAGCTGGCAAATCTGGCCTCATTCAGCCCTTATCACCTTGTGAGGGCATTTCAGAAGGAATATGGGTTCCCACCCCACGCCTACCAAATTCAGGCGCGGCTTCGGTTGGCAAAACAATTAATTCGACAAGGACACACCGTCTCGGATGCTGCACAAGAATCCGGTTTTCACGATCAAAGCCACCTCCATCGACATTTCAAAAAAGCCATGGGTATTACTCCCGGCCAGTTTGCCAAGCAAGTGGCTCGCTAGTCAGCACACTGCATCGTTATTGCTCCTTCTATTGAGCAATAACGTACAAGTTTGTATCGTGGTTAATTCTTAAAGTAAAAGGCATGACTGATAACAAAGAAGAAACACGCAATGCAAGCATCTATCACAACCGAAACTAATGACAGAGGCGTTTCTGACAGAACAGAAGCCACTCATCAGAACATGACAGATAACAGTAACCAACAGCAGACATCACAGGAAAAGCGCACTCTATTCAGGCAAGGAGCACTGGCCGTCAGCCCGCTCTGCGTTGCGGTGATCCCATGGGGATTACTGGCCGGATCATTCGCGATTGATATCGGCCTTGACCCATTTCAGAGTCAGGCGCTCTCAGCCATTGTCTTTGCGGGCTCCGCCCAGCTAGTTGCGACGGGGTTACTGAAAGTAGGAGCCGGTCTGGCAACTATCTTGCTAACAACCCTGTTTATTACCTCGCGCCATCTGCTCTACAGCATCACAATGCGCGACAAGATCAGTTCGCTGCCGCTGAAATGGCGAATTGGCCTGGGATTTTTACTTACCGATGAGCTGTTTGCCCTATGCGGCCACCAGTCTCCCAAGATATTCAATCGCTGGTACGCCCTAGGGGCCGGCCTGTGGTTTTACATCTGCTGGAACCTGGCTACGCTGGCAGGCATCGTTGCAGGTAAGTTCATCCCCAACCTCGACAGCCTCGGATTAGATTTTGCTATTGCGGCGACCTTCATTGCCCTTGTAGTCCCGACAGTCAAAAATGCTTCCGTTTTGGTTTCAGTGGTTGTTGCCTTGATCCTCTCTGTTGTATTGCAAGCCTATAACGTCGAAGGTGGATTAATGCTGGCAAGCCTGGCTGCAATGATCGCAGGTTATAGCTACGACAAATACGTGGGTAGTCCTATCGAAAAAGAAAAAGGAGAAGACGCATGATTTGGTTAACTCTTCTGGCTATGGCCCTGCTTGTTTTCTCAAGTCGCTACTTGTTTCTGGAGCCAAGGCTTCCCCTGCGACTAAACGCTCAGGCACAAAAATTACTGAGTTACTCCAGTCCAGCTGTTCTCACAGCAATTTGGGCACCGATCGTCTTCTTGCCCGAAGGTGAGCTTGCACTATCTTGGCATAACCCCTATTTGGTTGCTGCGATTGTCGCGGTATTACTGGCCTGGAAACTAAAAAACGTGCTGCTTACCGCCGTTATCAGCATGGCTGTGTTCTTTCTGCTTTCGGCTTTTTAACAAGGCTGAAATTATCGTTGGCTCCTGTTATTGATAATGTTATTTTTCAGCGCAATACGAATAACACCCACATGGTTATGACATGAGCGAAAGATACGAAAAAGGCCTGAAGCAACTCAATGAACTTGATCCCAACGCAGCTGAAGGACTGATTGAAAGCTTCCGTGACATCTGCCCGGATTTGGCAAAGTACACCATTGAATATCCGTTCGGCGATGTCTTGCAACGCGAAGGGCTAGATTTTAAGACCCGTGAGCTGGCAACGATTGCCGCGCTAACAGCACTGGGCAATTGCCAGCCACAGCTCAAAGGCCATATCAGCGGTGCCCTGAATCTGGGTTGCACACCTAAGGCGATCACCGAGGTGATCCTGCAAATGTCTGTCTACGCCGGGTTCCCTGCAGCCATCAATGGCATGACAGCCGCAAAAGAAGTGTTTGAGTCTCGCGGGATCATAACTGCCAAATAACCGCAAGACACAAGCCGGTACGCAATTCAGCCTGTTGGACTATAACCAGCAGTTTCAGCAGGCTGAACGCCATTGGTACAACTGTATCCGGTAAACAGTGACTGACAATTACGTCCTGGCTCTGGCTCCTACAACCACCAGCGCAACGACAGCACAGGTGACCAATACGGCTCCCAAGTTTTGAACGGTTCCTGCAGCAGCAAGCCCGACGCCAATCATCAGGTAATACAATAGTCCCAACATAGCTCCTGCACTGCCTGCCTGAGAGCGGTAATTAACCAGCGCCTGACTAAGAATATTAGGAATACCGATACCAAAGCCCATCACAACAAGGGTCATCGGAAGCAAGAACCAAAGTGAACCTTGCAGCAGTAATACCCCGACAGCCCCTGACACCCCAAGTAACGTCGCAATTAGCACCAGCCTCTTCAGGGTGAAACCATGCTGTATCAGTTGCTTGTTTAACAGACTACCCGCAAAGGTGCCAATAGCCAGCACAACTCCACTTCGGCCAAATGCGATAGAACCGTAGCCAAGTTGTTCAAACAAGAATGGCCCTTGCAGATAGTAAGAAAACAGCAAGACATTAAAAATCGCAACCAGTAGCGCACTGCGCCATATATCGCTATCTTTTATCATCTGTCGAAACAAATCACCCAATACTGAGGACGCCGTTCTCTCAGGAGTCGTCCCATGCATTATCTCTGGCATCGTCTCCGGAAGCATAATAACGCTGACCCCCAACAATGTGATCGCCAAGCCGCTCAGCGTTACAAAGACATAGCTATGTCCGCCCCACTCTGCCAGAAACCCTCCTGACATCATGCCGATAACCGGACTAATAGAGATCCCCATTCCCATGTATGAGTACACCTTGCTTAGTGCTGGTCCGTCATAGCTATCACGCAACATGGTTTGGGTAACAACAGATCCTACGGCAATCCCGAATGCGCTCAAGCCTCGCGCTACCATCAGCAGTTCAAAACTAGGGGCAACCACCGCACCGGCAGCACTTAACGCATAAACAGACAGCCCGAGTAACATTGTTTTTCGCCGACCTAATAGATCTGCCACCACTCCCCAAACAATGACACCTAACGCAAACGCCAAGAAATATACCGACAACGTCTGGCTTGCAGCTTTGACACTTACATCAAACCTGGTGGCAATATGCGGTAATACCGGGCTGTAAATGGTTTCAACAATCTGCGGAAACATTATCAGCACCACCATTAAACCCAGCGCTGGTTTTGTTTTCATCTCATAAACCTCTAACTGTATAGCAAAGCTCATATTTTTCGAGCAATGCACTTCTATTTGAATGACAGCTAGTTTACGAGCCTTTCTTATGGTCAAATAACACAACTAAAACAGAAAACATCAAGATAAGGACAATGGCAGAATTTAATGAACACAGCGTCTTTAATGTCGATGAGATGGCAAATGCGGTCATTGGCATTGCTACGCGTGTCGGCAAGCATGATTCCGGAATGCATCAACATCAGAAAGGGCAACTTCTCTATGCCCCCGAGGGCTGCATGAGTATTTATCTAAACGGTATAAAGTGTGTACTGCCGCCAACACGGGCCGCCTGGATCCCGGCCAAGACACCTCACTACGCACGTATGACGAATGTGGTCGAATATCGCTCTCTCTATTTTGATCCGTCGCTAAATGCGTCTCTTCCTTCGTCTTTAAAAATCGTAGAAGTTAACCCATTGCTTAAAGCATTGATTGAAAGAATGGCCTTTTGGGAGTGGGATAAACCGCAAAGCGAACAAGCGAACACCACGGCTCTGTTTCTCGAAGAACTGGCTAACGCCAGAGAAGAACTACTGCAACTACCCTTGCCGACAGATCGCCGATTGCATGACTGGCTAGATCAACTCAATGACCCGACCTATATCGTTCCGCCTCTTAATCAGCTATGCCTGTCTATCGGAGCCAGCGGCAAAACCATCAGCCGAATATTTAGTAGAGAAACAGGAATGGCTTATCAGGCATGGAGACAACAATGGCGGCTATTAAAATCTATCGAGCTATTATCGGAAGGACTGCAAGTCAACGACGTGGCCTACCAACTCGAATTCTCAAGCGACAGTGCCTTTGTCAGTTTCTTTAAACAACAAACGGGCACTACTCCTTTTCAATACTTATAAAACAAACAGCCATTAACCTAATATTTAAGCCTATAATTCACTCGCATCCAACTCGGAATTAACTACATTCTTCACAATATTTTATTGTTCTAATATTTGCGAGAGACTACAAATTATCAATCACCACAAACATAGCTTTACATTATAAGTTGCGTATCATCTTCAAGTTGAGGAGAGAAACAATCGATAGAGCATTTTAGAAGTACTAATGACCCTAGTCTCTAAATTAAGTCTTATATTCGGTGAAAGACTTCTACGATTCCATGAGTTGTTTTGTACTTACTGAATCGATGATATTGGTAATTTTATAGTAAGGACATTATGTGAAATCATCTTTTCCCATGAAACTCACACCACTACTAGTACCTATCAGGTTGGATTCTTTAGGCGTTTTTTTTATCAATTTTCTAATTCCGATTATCGCCCACCAGAACTTCGAAGCCAACGGTTGGCAAATGGGAATATTGTTTTCTCTTCAAGCGGTTGGAACAGGCTGTAGTGCATTGCTTTTCTCCAAAAGGGTCAATTATTGGAATACCAGAGCTAACTTAATTCGTCTTGGATGCATCATCAAGATGCTTGCATACATTCTCTTGTATTCAGCGATTCTTTCATCGAGTTATACCCTAATGGTAGTGGCGACATTTACGTTAGGGTTTGGAGCTGGCCTTTTCTGGTTAGTCTGGAAAACCTGCTTTGCCCAACTGAGTGCATACAACAATAGAGCTGAAGCGTTAGGAGTCGCATCTAAACACGCTGGTATTGGAATTATGTGGGGTTCCAGCTTTGCATTTTGTTGGATAGCCGTCTCAGAATACTTCTCGCTGCCGCCGTTTATTACGTATATCTCTCTTATTGTGTTTGCCATTGCATCAGCCATCGCCGGAATGATGAGTTTCAAAGCAATTTCCATTCTTGCCAATCAAGAAGTCACACCTGACACCATGCAGTCTGACAAAATCATTTTCTCGACTATCACTATTTTTCTTTTTTCGATGATTTTTGTTGGCCAACTATCTGGGTCACTTGTAGCACCGTTTCTCGAAGTGTACTTGCTAGAGCACTTAAAAATAACAAGCATCGTCGATCTATCTATGGCCTACATCCCAGGAGGAATCGTTTCAATGCTGCTTGCCCCCAAGCTTGGGTACTATGCTGACAAAATGAATGCCGCTATATACCTGACTATTGCAGGTTTAACTGGCGCCTTTACGACATGGTTAATGCTACAGTCGACATCGTTATGGCACATCAGCGTCCTATTCACTGTAGATGCAAGCATCATTATGTCTTCAAGTCTTGTGCTGGCAAAACTAATCAGTGAAGTCGCGGGCAATAGTAAAGGTAGTGCTTTTGGTCTACAAGGCTTCATTAGTAACTTCGGAGCGATCTCAGGGCCTTTAGTTGGTGGTTTATTTTGGCAAATGCAAGGAAGTAAAGGGCCGTTTATGTTTTCTATTTCAACTGAAGTTATTTTGGCCCTATGTTGTTTTACCATTCTACTCCCGGCTTTGAATAAAAGCAGGCGATTTGCTAAAGAACCAAAACCTGAAACATAAGCTGTTCAATGCTCATATTTCCCTTAATAACGTTGACTCGGCTATTAAATTCTATAAGGAACGCGACTTTGACCGAATTTACTCATAACAGCGACAATTACTATACAACTGATGGCGCCGATATTTATTTCGAAACCTTAGGCAACCCATACGGAAAGCCACTTGTATTAATCCATGGGGGATTAGGTTATATCACAGATCTCAACTGCCTTCTTGAGGCTATACCTAACAGCTATAGAATTATCGGTATTGATCTCAGAGGTCACGGTAAATCAACGCAGGGGACAACACCACTGAGTTACGAACAATATCAGAAGGATATTGAAGCAATACTCAAACATTTAGCTATTGATACATTCTCTCTTCTAGGCTTTAGTGACGGAGGTATTGTCAGTTATCGCTTGGCTGCTCTATTCAATAAAAAAGTTGAAAAACTTATAACGATAGGCTCGCAATGGCGCTTAGAAGACAATGATCCATCCATCGAGTTTTTAGCACATGTTACTCCCAATGACTGGCGAGACATATTTCCGGATTCCGTTGCCTACTATAACAAAGTTAATCCACAACCGGATTTTGACCGCCTCGTCAATGAGATAAAAACAGTCTGGATGGATACAACACGCTCCGGATATCCCAGTAGAGATATTCGTAATATAAAGTGCCCGACACTTATAATGCGTGGTGACAATGACTTCTTATTTTCTCTTCAAGAAGCGGTTGAGCTAGTAGATCAGATAGACAATACTACATTCATGAATATTGCTTTTGCAGAACATGAAGCGCATAAAGAGTGTCCACAAATATGTTGTTCAGTTATACAAAGATTCTTAGCTGAATAATCATTTGAATAGGTCAAAACAGCTCATATCTAAAGCTAGCCCTTTCACTCTGCTAGCTATAACACCATATTTTATCTTTCTTATCAGATCGTGCACTGCCTCACTGACTCTGCCATATAATAACAAGCTTAATATTAGAGCATTCCATCTAAGTATGAGTAATCACACAATTTAGTAAATTGATAATTACAATATTGACAAATACAGATAAAAGCCCAATCTTTCATTCTATTTTGGCCCGACCAGCTTCATATATTCACTCTGAACTTTGTTGTCAATCGCACTATTTAGCGTAACAAGTCAGTCTCTTTCCATTATTTCCCAACTCAAATTATAACTTTAGAATAAAATCATCGACATAATATAAACACAGATTAGGTTATCAACCGTCTGTCTTATATAGATCACAAAAATCATCACTACAACAAATACAAATAACAAACAGGCCTATTAACCAAGCAATCAATACGATTTGTAGAATATAAGGTAAACAAATAAACAGAAGTAACTATAAACAAAGATGAAAATAAAACCATTCACTAATTTAAAAATTGGTGAGCCTCCCTATTAACTGACAAAACCTTTATATAAATCGTTGTCAGTTTCTACTAACAAGCTACTGGTATTAAAGGATCATTGATGTTTGATAAAGTTAGCTGTTCGCTAAGTGCAGCACAGCAAGAAGTCTGTCTGGCTATCAGCCAATCAGGGCATAATCTCAACTATCACTTATGCGACGTACTTGAATTTCACGGCGAACTAGACCTTTCAAAACTAGAACAGGCAATTCAGGTTCAATTCACTGAAACAGAAACCCTAAGAACAACGCTCGATATACAGGCAGAAACAGGGCTCTTCACACAATTCATCCATGCACCTGAGACTCAAGCAGGGAAAAAACTCGATTTCCATGACATCTCGGTATCACAAGACCCTGAGCAGGAATACGAACGGCTTCTTAACAACCTGCTCAGTCAGGATATGGACCTTATAAACGGACCGCTTGCCCGATATATTGTTGTTCGATTGGCACCGGCTCAATACAGAATCATCGAGCTGGCATCCCACTTGGTGGTTGATGGTTGGGGACACGGTATTCTATCCGGCAATATTGCTGCCCATTACAATAAACTGTGCCGCGGCGAGACGGTAGAAACGCGAAACCTACCGCCTCTAAGCAGTATTTTTACCGCTGAAAACGAGTATCGAAATAGCAAGATGATGGTGAAGGATCAGGCATACTGGCAAAAGTATTGCCTAGCCCTGCCAGAGCCCACACAGCTTGTTCCGGGAGATGCGCCTTTAGTTAACTTAAACCGTCTGAGAAAAGTATTTGACGGCCCTGTGTTACACCAGCTACGGGAGGTCACCTCTGAGCATAAACTGCGAATGTCCTCCGTTCTGATGGCACTCTGCGCCACCTACCTGCATCGCCTGACCGGCCAATCTGAACTTGCTGTCGGTATGCCTGTCGCCGCAAGGCAAATCAAAGCCCTACGCGATGTGCCTTCGATGGTAGCTAACATCCTTCCGCTGCATTTGTCTTTTGACGAGAACAGTACGGTGCTTTCCGTCGCTTCAAATATTCAACGGCAGCTGCGACGCCACCTACTGCACCAAACCTACCGTTTCGAAGAAATGATCCGGGATCTGTATGATGAGCGCGGAAACAAACCGCTATTCAAAACATTGCTGAATGTGGTCGCCTATGATCAGGGAGCAAACTTTGATGGCGGTGAAACAAGGATCCAAAATGTCGCCAACGGTCCTGCGTCACACTTGGGTATCGATATCTTCGACCGTAATAAAGATGGCCGTCTGGAAATCGGCTTCAATGCCAATGCCGAACTCTTTTCGAACGAAGCCTTAGAGATGCATTATCAGCGACTCACTCTTTTGCTGACACGGTTTGTCGAAGCGCCTAATACACCTGCCGCTGACTATAACCTGTTCTTCGATGGTGAATATGAACGGCTATATTCACTTCCGTGCAATACTGCTGAGTTACCTGTGTTTGCCGATGCTTTCAATACCTCAGTAAATAAGCACGCATCAAGGTTCGCCCTTTCTCAGGACAACCGCCAGATCACTTATTCAATGCTCAATGACTATGCCGATCGCCTTGCCAGCCATCTGCAACAACAAGGCGTCAGCCAAAATGACAGCGTCGCGGTGGTCGTATCACGAAGTATCGAATGGGCAGTTGCTGCCGTGGCCCTGTTCAAACTTGGTGCTGCTTACGTTCCCGTCGACCCGGAACTACCAGAAGGCCGTATCGAACACATCCTTTCAGATGCAGCGCCCGCTCAGATTCTTGTCTCTCCGGGGTGCGGACTTAATGTAAACGTTCCGATCGAAAAGGTGCTTTACCTAACAGCTGAATTATTCGAACAATTGCCCACGGCCCGGCAATCTGTTTATAACGTTGATCCTAACTCGCTGGCCTACCTTATTTACACATCCGGCTCTACCGGTAAACCCAAGGGCGTGGAAGTCACCCATCGCAACCTTGTCCCTATTGCCCGCACAGCGATAGAGGCAGCTAACCTTCAGCCCGGCGAGAAAGTGTTGCAGTTCATCGCCGCAGGCTTTGATATGTCCGTTCTTGAAATTATGATGACCCTGCTGGCCGGGGCAACCCTGGTGATCACCGACAAGGTTGCAAGTACACCGGGTAAACCGCTGGCCAAACTGATCAAGCGCGAAGATATCGGCCTGCTTGTCATGACCCCGAGTCTGCTGGCCTACCATAAAACAGAAGACTTTCGGCAGGGAACCAGGCTCTTGCTCGGCGGCGAACCATGTACACCGGCTTTGCTATCACGTTTCTCGCATTGCCGACTGCTCAATGTCTATGGCCCGACTGAAACCTCATTCGCCACCTCAATCAATGCTGAGTTTGGTACCAACGACTTATCAATCGGTCCGCCAACAGCCAACAATCGCCTCTATGTGGTCGACAAACAACAGCAGCTGCTACCTCCGGGTTCATGGGGTGAGTTGTTCATCGGCGGCCCCGGCGTTGCGCAAGGATACCGCAACCAACCTGAGCTGACAGCAACAGGCTTCGTGCCAGACTTGCTTGATGAACGCACCACCATGTACCGCGTAGGCGATCGGGTGTATTTTGATTCCGAGGGACGCATTCACTACCTCGGACGTCAGGACAACCAAGTCAAGCTCCGTGGCCTGCGTATTGAACTGGATGAAATCAAGAACGCCCTGCTCAGTTGTAGCGATGTAGAAGATGCCGTTGCGCTTCTATGTGAACTCCCCCATGGGCCGGCCATTATCGGTTATGTGGTCTGTAAAGGGGCGGCACTTGAAAGCGACCGTTTGAAGCAAGCCGTCAGCCGTCAGTTGCCTCATCACATGATCCCCAGTGTTATATTGACTGTCGAAGAGTTCCCGCTGACTTCAAACGGCAAACTCGCCGTCAGGCAACTACCGTCACCGGTCATTATCGACAGTACAGAAAAACTTCTTCCCACAACCGCTGAAGAAGAGACAATGTGCAGCCTGTTTGCCTCAACACTAGAACGCAACCAAGTCTATGCCAACGAGAACTTCTTCGAGCTCGGCGGTCATTCGCTACTGGGCCTGCAGCTCATCAACCGTATCAATGAAGCGTTTGGCGTCACGTTGGGGATCAGTGACTTCCTTGCTGCCCCTTCTCCTCGCCAGTTAGTTCAACGTCTGGATCCTAGTGTCAGCTACAGCGATCCTTTCGACAGCATGCTGCCGCTGCGTGTTGAAGGTAACCGTCCGCCATTATTCTGTATCCATCCGGGCGGAGGAATTGCCTGGCCGTATGCCGGTCTCTTGCCTTTCCTGCCCGAAGACCAGCCGGTATATGCTATCCAGTCGCCAATCCTTCGCGATCCGAACCGTATCGTGGGTTCATTGGATGAGCTTGCCGAGGAATACTTACAACAGATTCAGGCAATCCAACCTGAAGGCCCTTATCAATTAGCAGGCTGGTCAGTGGGTGGAAACCTGTCACTACGGATGGCCGCGATGCTTCAGGCTCAGGGGCAGCAAGTCAGCTTCCTGTGTATGTTTGACAGCTATCCGCTGCAAGGTGGACAGGCCTCGCTCAAACTCGATGATGCAACGGTTATTACGCGCATGACACGAGCCATTGTCGGCACACCCCGCGCCGGAATGAAAGGGTTGAAAAGTGCCATGGATGAGGTCCTTGGCAATAATGACGTTGGCGATGACTTCCTGACGCGCATTGTGGAAGATTCCAAGCTGATGCTGGATCTGCTTGCCAACTGCCAATACGACCGCTTTGATGGTGATCTGCTCTTTATCAGAGCAACAACTGATATTTTACGGACAGAAGAGCAACAGCCATCACTTTGGTCTCCTTACGTTTCGGGATCACTTATCGAGTACGAAGTTGATGCTCCCCACGAGTGCTTACTACAACGTCAGTACCTGGAACAATTCGGTGACCACTTTGCTAGTGAGTTGCTCAAACGCCAGTCTGAAGCGTTAAACAGTGAACAAGTCGCTGATGTGTAAGCGCTAAAAAGTAAAACAGCATAGGTTAACGCCTATGCTGTTTTTTTATTGAGGTTTTCTTTATTGAAAAGAAAAGATCACAACTATTACTTGCTTTTAGCTTCTCGCCTTCTCAATAGCATCATGCCAAACAGTGCCAACACACCAAAGAAGTCAAATGAACCACCACTCCCTCCATCTGACGATGAAGGCGCTTGCGGAGTTTGTGCTGTTGTCGGCTCAGGAGTCGTTTCAGGTGCAGACGCTGCTGCCACTTTCAGGCTAACAGGATAATTTCGTACACCTTTACCCGGCGTGGTAATCGTCAGTGAAAAACCAAGTTCTTGCTCTTTGGCTAATGAAGGCAATGCAACATTCAAGACCTTGGCATCAGGATTGGCAATAACCACACTTGTCCCTTTCACCTGCTCCCAGTGATACTGGTATGCGATACCGTCTTCCAAATCTGCCACGCTGTCTGCGTCAAGCACCAGATTAGCGCCTGCAGGTTTTAACTCGACTGCTTCCGGTTTAGCGGCAGGGCCCAGATCACCGACAGCTACTCGGATGATCTTACGACTTATGCGACTCCCCTGGCTAACTGTCAGCTCAAGCTCGATATCCGCCGAAGCACCCACTTCAGGTAACTTGATTTTAATCTGCTTTCCTTGTGACGGCAGATCAGATAAAGCAGGACCACTTAATTGCTTCCAGCTAAAGACAAGCGTTTCACTACCAATACCTGTCGATGGCGAAGCATCCAAAACCAGCTCACTCAACTCATTGGCTTTATATGTTCCGGCTTTTTCATTTTTCAATGTGATAACCGGGCTTGGAATAACATACTTAGCGATTTCAATACGCCACTGTTTCTTGGTGTGAGCTTGGCCATCAAACACATCAAGCTCAAACGTCTGTGCACTGCCTGAAGCACTTGCAGGTACCGTGAACTCGAAGGTTGAGCCTTTAGCGACAGGCACGACAAGTGGACCGGAGATCTGGCTCCATTTAAACTGAAGTGCTGCAGGCCAATTATCTGGATCTTTCGCATTGGCTGTCAGTGTAATCTTATCGCCGATATTAGCCTTAACCGGACCTGCGATAGTAACCGTCGGTGCTTGATTGACATAAGCTCCCCAAGAAACGCTATGTGTTGCGACCGATGATGCTTCACCATCATTAGCGGTTACCTGAACTTGTACCGTTCCCGCGCCCTGGCTCTTGGGAATATTCAACCGAATTTTCTCGTTACTGAGCTGCTCAAAAGGAATACTCACTCCTTTTACTTGCCAGGTGAGTTTTACATTTTCCGGCGTCTCGTCAGTCCAATTTGCACTAACCTCTACCGATTGACCAGCCAGGGTAGTTGCCGAGCCAGTCAGGCTTATTACCGGCGCTTTATTTGCCGGTTTTAGGTTAATAGCTTGAGTCGCAGTGGCTGTTGCTACACCATCACTGACTTCAGCAGTAACTGTCAACGAACTTGCCGTAACAGATGCAGGCACAGTCCATGATAATTGCTTACCTGAAGGTAAAGCCGGTGAATCAATACCCGAAATCGTCCAGCTTACAATCAACTTATCCGCTGCTGTTTCCTTGTCGCTAACCAGTGCGGAAACCTCAAGCAATTTGCCAGCCTGAACCTCTGTAGGCGCATTTAGGGAGATAGTCGGAGCAACATTCACATGCTTCAGCACAATAGATGCCGATTTGCTGACTGCAGACTCGGCTGGCTGACGACTATCTCTGACTTTCAGTGACAACTCGATAGTGCGGTCTTGGTCCGATGCCGGCGCCTGCCATTGAATAGACTGGCCCTGCCCGATCCACTTACCATCAATATACCAATCTGCCTGTACAAAACCTTCACTGTCCGGATCCGATAATTTGTCCATAGCGAAGGTGACACTCTGCCCTTCTGACACCTCAGTCGGTGCATTAATCTCAAAGGTTGCTGGCTGATTAACACCATCGACATCAACGGTATGACGAACAGTACGCTTCTCACCATTCAGGGTGTACACCGCATCAATCTCATAGCGTTTAGATTGCGCAAGATCTGGTACCGTTAGGCTAAACGTCTCACCGCTAGATGAACTACTTTCACCGACAACCTGCCACTGCACCGTAATCGGTGAGCCCGCGAGCATCGCCTTAAAAGTCAGTGTCGATTTTTCAGACGCCGATGTTGGACCATCAATGGTAAAGGCAGGGACACAGTTCAAGGTCACCAACTCGGCCGCAGTATAACTAGAATAACCTGTCAGCTGCCACTTCCCATCGGCTAGCTCAGTATTGTTATCCATACTTAACCACAAACTTCCACCGGTACGTGCCAATGACGTCAACTCGATAGTCTTTTCACTGTTGGACAATTTCGGCAACAAGTTAGATTGGTTGTCCCCTGTCAGGCGCAACACATGGCGGACATTATCGCTCTTCCAGGCCAGCGGCTTATTGAGAGTTAACGACCAGGCATTATTCACTTTTTCAAAAGCAGCCAGACCAGCTTGGTGACCGCCGATCAAGGTGAACGGATAAGTCTTATCCTGCACCAGCTTTTTGTCCTGCCAATGGCGAACCGTAAGAGGTTGCGAGCTCGCTTCACCACAGGTGAGTTGCGGTGTTGGTAATGTTAGCGCCCGCTTTTCACCCGCAGCCAGTTCTATATTCTGTTCAACCTGACTCGGCAGTGCCACCTCGACACGTTCAGCCTTATTAGCGCTATCGCGGTTAACCAAGGTTACCGTGGTTTCCGCAGGCATCAGAGAAGCAATGGCAACTCGTGATTCCGGCTCAACCTGACGTGGCAATAGATTGGAATTAGCAAGACGCAGACGATAAATCTGTTCGGCTTTCAAGCTTGAGTCAAGCCGACGCGCCGTTGCTAGCAAGCCCTGAGAAAGCTCTCGGTAAGAGGCATCAACAGAAAGACCGGTAAACGTCTCCAGCACAATGTGATCCGCCAGTTTTCTGCCTTTCTCTTCACCGTGGATAGCGATCAAGTCTTCCATCGCGGCCAGTAACGGCTGAGCTAACATAGGCTCAAAAAAGACCTTGCCTTCCGGTCCTGTGATACCACCATGGGAAGAAGAAATTTTCTCCTCCATACCGTCGAAATAGTCATAGAGCTGAGTACGAAGCTGTCGATCAGCACTCGTTTTGCCGCATGCGCCACTTCTAAAGTCACTAAGGCTGCCATTCCATTTAGGATCCTGGCGCAAGAAACCCGCCGCCCAATAGTCGGCGAACCCTTCATTCATCGCGGTATTAACCGGGTTGGATCGCGACAAACCCTGCAATCGAACAAAAACTGAATGTCCCTGTTCGTGTAGGGTGGCACCGGGATCGTAGAGCGAGGCGCTACAGTTATTATCAACAATCTGAATAACATCGAATGCCGGTTTGTAAATACTGCTTCCGCCACTCGCAGTAGTTGATAACACCAAACTCGGTTTGCTTGGCAACAAGTGCGCATAACCCAGTGAATTTGAAGCGTAATCTATCCCTTTATCCGCATAGGCAACATTGGTAATAATACTTGTCAGCTTTCGCTTTTTCTCTGCAGCCGAATCCGCATCGCTATCGGCGTCACTCCATAACTGTGCGAACGTACGATCTTCAAAGTCCCATGAAAAATCCAAACTATCGAGAAAAACAAGATTCGCAGTCTGCAGTTTATTCGTCGTGTTTATCGATAAAGTCTGAGAGATAGGCGGCCACACCTCCCAGAAATTGGCTACATAATTTGCAGCAAGCGTTCGCTGAGGATGCTGACCATAACTTTGCCACTGCCAAGGAGACACAGGCGGAATACTTTGTTTATCGCTGCGTTTTGCATATGGAAAGCGTGGTAAAGCAGATGGACTTGATAACTGACTATTCCACCACAATTCTAATAATCCATCAGGATTACGTGACGGCAAATTCAGCTGGTAACCAAGCACCAACTTCTTATTTGATATCCGATATAGCGGTGAACCTGTTATTTCATCGGCAACATAGCTTGCAGGTAGCTGTTTCTGATCGGCTTTATTGAGCAACCGTAACCTATTCGCCTGAGACTGGATAGAAAATGTTAATGGCGCATTGGGGTTACTCAAGATAGTTTTAAGCGAGTCGATGGCTTCATCAATGCTCTTTATTTTACTACTGTTGTTGCTATCTTCTGCTGGCCGATAATCAACCACCCGATACTGATAACGAAATAGCTGACAATTGTTATCGATTGATAAGATCAGCTCCTGCTTTTCAATCGGGATGTTATTGTGATGAAGATTAAACACCAGATGATGGCTATCTACCCCGTCGACCTGAGCAATAAATTGAAAGTCATCCGGTTGCCAAATACTGCCAGCTTGAGTCAACACATCCGAAAGCAAGCTTCGCCCCTGGGCTTCACCAACCGATGATCCGGCACTACAACTGAGACTGTTAGGAAACGCCATCGCGTTTGTTTCTTGCATCGGCATTGCATGCACCGACCCTGCAAGAAGAAATAGCACTGATATATTCAGCTTAAGCATTGTGAATGAACCTTACATACTTTTCTTAGAATGCTCCGCCTTCGCTTGGACGGTAATGTTTTATATTGAACAATTATGAACACCGTTCATACCGTGGAAGTATAAGTAATAAAGCACTCATTTTGAAGGGTGTTTTTTTGGAAAAAAGGAAAAACGAGCAGGATTTACGGGGGACGAGGATATTATTGAAATCTTATATCGCAATAATCAATAGCTTTTCACCAGCCTCATGATGTATATAGCCTCCCAATAAAGCTGCCAAACTTTGTTTCTGAGTATCCATATTAAAAAAGCCCTTTGTAAACAATCATTAAAATTGTTAACAAAAGGCTTGGAAGATCATATGCGACCGCTATTTAACTTTAAATACGCGCCCCGTAATCATACTCATAAAGTGTTCCGATATGGTCGTCCCTGTGGTACATAGATACACATGCGCAGCAATAAACAACACCATCACATGCGACATTGCCACGTGTAATATGACCATCAGTGTTTTTCCATCAAAGCCAATAATCTCTTTCGGCAATAGTTCATTAAAGAAAAGTGCAATACCGGACAAAATTAATAACGGGAAAGCAGCGAATACAATCGATAAATACCCCATTTGCTGCAACGGATTCAGGCGTTTTTTCGGATCATGACCAGCAGGATTCTCATCACCACTAAAAATGCCCTTCAAGTAAAATTGAGCTTGCCTGATACTGTCTTTGACAAAATTCGGTCGAGGCAAGTACTGCTTTATCTGCCCAGAAAGGACCAGGTAGATCAAATACAGCCCCCATAGCACTATCAGTACAGCACCTAGGATATTGTGACTGTTTTGCGCAAACTCGAAGGCAACAACCGAGAAATGCATCGACAGTCCCGTAAGCAGCAGAATGATAAACACAATAACGTTAGTGTTATGCCATAACCTAACCCCTACCGGGAACATCACAGTGGACGTTTTTACCAACTCGACCTTTTCTCGCTGGCCTGGACCTTTCTGGCCAGGCTCTTTATGACCTTGTTCTTTATAACCTAGTTTTCTTAAGCGAGCATGGAATGCCAAGAGTGACAGCGTAACCAACAGAGCTATCCCGAAGATAGCATCAACCCACCCTATTGGAGTTGCACCAATAAGGTAGCGGTCATCGAGCAGCTTTTCATTCATGAAACCGTAAGGTGAGTCTGCCTTCCCTTTCTCGGCAGCAATGGCATCTGCGTTTTGCTCAAGCAAAGTGCTGTCATCAAAGATGCCTTTATCTAACATAGAAAAAGCTTTCTGCTCATTACTGTACTTATACAAGGTCGTCGTTATCGCAGAATCTTCGTTGTGACAAAGCTTACAATCTCTGACTGCATCCTCAGCCGGAGTGATGGTATGTAGTTTCACACCCTCGCCTTCGCTATGGCAATCGACACATCGAACGGCACTGAAATGCTTGTTTTTCTCTGGCAAGAACCAGTGCGCCATATCCTGATCTAACAGTTTTTTATCTGTCAGCTTCTCGTAACCTTGCAGGTCATTATGGCAGGCAAAGCACGGCTCATTAGCCTGTTCAATGCTGTGGGCAATATCCTCAGTGCGGCCCGGAAAGTTAAAGGTATGCGCATTATGGCATTCCTGACACTCGAACTGATGACCGAATTGCTCAACAATTGTCTTAGTATGGTGGCTTGTTTCCAGTTGATGATTGATATTTTGAAACACAGTGTTATGACAGCTATCACAACTGCGGCTTATTACATCATCTTTGAACTGGTGAGGCGCTTCCTCAAACGCACTGTCATTCGCTCCCTCATGACAATTCAGACAGCTCTGATCTTTGTGTACCGAGTCGTTATATCCAACAACATCGGTATGCAAGTCTAAGGTTCTGCCCCGCTCTGTCTTCCACTCATCATTAATCGTATCGCTGGCATGGCATGACAGGCATTGCGTATTTTTTTCTGCCATCTGGGCTCTCAGTTCTCTGGCCTGATCACCAAAGTTGTCAGTCCCAGCTTGGCCCGCCTGAGTATGGCAAGCAAACATTGCCGCCAACAACACCATGCCAAATGTTTTACTATTGATTTTTAACATTTGTTACCTCAGCGAGTTTATGGTGTCTTAAAGCCAAACTGATGGCACTGTTTACATACAGATTTCGATTCACTGTGCTCCATATGGCATGAATCACACGGAAGCTCTGTTTCCCAGTGCGGAGAGTTATGCGGGTTGGGCTCAAGCTCTTTGGTTAACTCTGCAACCGCTTCAGGGCTGCCATGGCAATTAGCGCAATTTGCGGTATCTGCAGGCGTAACCGGTTCGCTGGAACCGTGGCAAAGCTCACAGCTATTTCCGTTTTGGTGGACCTTCTTGTGATAGCTTTTTACCGGTACCTGGTTGTAAATTTTATTGTCGATATAATCTAAAATTTTCTGGTGCAGCGCGTTTTGTTCCAGCACTTGTTCTGCATTGTTCTTCGGTGAGGCATTTGTATCCGAGGCAAAAGCATTAAATGCCAACCCTAAGAGCAGAACGAATACTAATAGCGGTGTAATTAACTTATTCGTGTTATTCATTGTTTTCATTCCAAATCAGAGAAGACTAAATATCGTCATTACGAGCAACACTGTTGCCTGCGATACGTCCCATCACCAAACCATCGGTAATCGCGCAGCTTCCAAGACGACTGGCACCATGAGGACCGCCTGTTACCTCTCCGGCTGCATAAAGCCCGGCAATCGGCTCAAAGGTTTCGGAATGTAATACCTGGGCACTCGGATTAATTTCAACCCCACCCATACAGTGGTGCACTTTAGGCCAGCCTCTGACGGCATAAAACGGCGGCTTAATGATTGGCGTTGCTGTCGAGACAGGTTTAGCAAACTCCAAGTCGTCATTGTTTTTGACATACTCGTTATAGGCAGTCACTGACTCAATGAGTCCCTCTGCTGGGATCTGGTAATGACTGGCAAGATCTTCCAGACGGTCAAACGCGTGCACAACCTTATATTGCAGGCAGCGATCCAGTGTCGGGCATGCCTTGGCACCCACACTGTCGACGAGAATAATTGGGTAATCAGGCTCGCCGCTTTCCTTGACGTTTTTGATCATGGCATCGGCACGTGTCTTCCTGTCTGCCAATTCATTGACAAAACGTTTCCCTGTCGCCCGCTTGACCATGATCCCGTAACGGAAGCCTGATTGAATGTTAAACATTGAAGCAACACCAAAACCCTGCTCATCGGGTGATGCCCATGGGCCAAGCTGAATAAGGGATAACTGGACGGGTACAGCACCGATCCGAAATGCAGCACGAAGCGCCTCTCCCGTTGCTCCCGGCTGGTTGGTACTGTCTATCACCCCACCCAACCGCGGATCTTGAGCAGATAAAAACTTGGTGTCACGGCTAAAGCCACCGGAAGCAAGAACCACCCCGCGCCTGGCTTTAAAGTGTTTTACTATGCCTGTCTCTTCATCAGGGAAGCGGTAGCCGTCTTTGACCTGGATGCCGATAATACGTTTGTCATCGTTGGTAATGAAATTCAGCATTTTGCATTCAGTGCGAATAACAACACCTTCTCTACGGGCGGTTTTGACCAGCGGCCTGACGATGCCAGAGCCAGAGGCATTATGCGTAAGGTAAGTTCGGGCGACCGAATGGCCGCCCAGCCACGATAGCTTGGGCTTAAACTTGGCACCGCACTCAACCACAAACTTAAACGCATCCGGCGAGCCAGCAGCAATCGCTCTTGTCAGCTCAGGATGGTTAATCCCGCGGCCGGCAGCCATCATGTCCTGAACCATAAGCTCGACGCTATCTTCAACGCCTTCTTCTTTTTGTAACTCACTGCCGGCAACAGCGAACAGCCCGCCGTTAATGGTTGAGTTACCGCCCGGGACACGCATTTTTTCTACGATCATGACATCAAGCCCTTTGCGACGAGCCTCAATCGCAGCTGACAAAGCAGCAAACCCACTACCAATAACTAATACATCAAACGTTTTATCCCAACTAATGGCATTATTAATTTGACTGGCACTTGCCTCACTGCCAAGCATCATAGTTGTTGCTGCAGCAGCGCCACCAGCCAATAACTTTCGTCGCGAAACATCTACCTTTTGGCAATTATCATTACTCATAAATGTGCTTCCATTTCAGATAAAAAACTCTTTCTAACAGGCGGCATGAGGGATTAAAAAGCACATCTAATGGGCTTTTTATGGCGTATCAGGAAATAACTTCTTCATTTGCCGCATTAGCAAAATTTATATTTATAGATATTGTTATATATTTAATCGTTCCGGTTCATTGATTGAACAGAATAAAAAGATGTCGATTAACTCGTGCATGAATTGTAAATTTATTTACCTATTAAGAGGTAATGATGAATAGTCATTAATGTTATGCGCCGAGATCATTTACTGCATAGCAGTCATGAATAACTTGCATGGAATGCATAACAAACCGTATTTAAAACAAATCATTACAAACACCTCTCGGAAAAACACATACCGGGCACAAACCAACAACCAAAACAACACAAAAACCCATTGCTGATAACTAAAAATCACGTAATACCTTGGCAAGGAATACAATTGATGAACATCACACTTTTATTCATTGATAGTGGCTATAACGAATTTTAATATCAATGAATTAAAATTAGGCATGCTCTTATGAGAATTTATAGCGACAATCGGCTGAAAAATCGAGTAGGAGGAGGCCTCGCGGCCTCCGTCCTCTCACACCACCGTACAAGCGTGGGTCGCATACGGCGGTTCCGAATATACTTTCAGTGACTCGTACCCATCTTGTAACGAGTACAGCCCCAACTCCTCGAACCAACTGATTGGCATAGCGTGATTCACCTGCGGCGTTAGTGCTAAGTGCCACCAACCTTTATCTGACATCGCTAGCTTCCACGCATTGCGCTCCGTTACACCTTGTTGCTGTAACCATGTCGCTATGCTGTATCTGCGTTTGCGCTGTTTAAGTCGATAGCATCTCAGCCGTCGCCGTATCCATTCGTCCAAGCGCTGCATGCTGCTTTTCCGTATGGCGAGTTTGAAGTAGTGTTGCCAACCTCTTAGGTATTGAGTTAACTCGGTTATGATAACCTTCAGCTCTCGACCTCGGTTTCGCTTCGTTATCTGCCGCACTTGCTTCTTCATTTGAGCTTGCGCTGGTTTCGATATATGGATAGTTCCATTTATCTGGAAGCGATGGCTTAGGTAAGTTCGCTCTGTCACTCTTGTCGCTGCGCTTTTCTCTCGGTTTACCGTGAGTTTCAGTTTCTGCTCCAAGAATTCCGTTATCGACTCTTTGACTCGATGAGCAGCTTCCTCACTACGCACGTAAATTTGGCAGTCGTCTGCATATCGACAGAACTTATGCCCTCTACGCTCTAACTCTTTATCCAGTTCATCTAATACGATGTTGGATAGCAACGGAGATAATGGTCCACCCTGTGGTGTGCCTCGTTGTCTCTGTTCAACTAACCCGTTTCGCATTATACCTGCCTGTAGATATGACCGGATTAGCTTCAACACTCGCTTATCAGCAATGTCCTGTGACAGTCTGTGCATCAGTCTATCGTGATTGACTGTGTCGAAGTATTTCGCTAAATCGATATCTACTACATAACCTCGCCCTTCTCGGATGTAGCGACTGGCTGCCGCTACTGCTTGGTGAGCACTGCGGTTTGGTCTAAATCCGTAACTACTATTGGAGAACATGGAGTCATAGATATCTGACAGTACTGAGGTAATTGCCTGTTGGACAACTCTATCAAGCACTGTTGGGATACCCAGCAGCCTTACGCCACCTCTAGGTTTGGGGATTTCTACACCCAGAACGGGCTGAGGTTGGTAACTTCCATCCAGAAGGCTCTGGCGAAGTTCTTGCCCATTTGAAGCTTGTCGAAGCCTTGAGATAGTGGCAGTTATGTCGAGCTTGTCGACACCTGCACATCCTTTGTTCTTCTTCACGCGTCTAAGAGCTTGATTCAAGTTGGTTGAGGAACAGATTTGCTCCATCAACGAAGTTGAGGTCACCAAGACTCGTCCTCCTGTCTACGCCTACCATGCTTGTCATTCTTCGTAACCATGAGCTTTACTTGCGGTATCGCCCATTGGGACGTAGAGATGATTTTCATCTTGCTATGACTCCACATGATTGAGTGTCTAGTGACTGCTTCTTGATATATTCAGTTCAGGCCTTCCCTTGAGTTGTACTTCCTCAAGGTACTATGCCTTCTGCTGACTTCTTACCACCCGTCACGCAGCATCACTACTGCGTTAGTCTCATCTGAGACAGGCGATAAGATCTCCCGAGGTAAGACGTTGTTCTTTCGCTTGGTCGTGCCTGATTTACCTATACACACTTCCCGTCGAGGCATTGGGCTATTCTATCTATTGCTAGGTTACCCAAGTTGCATAGGCCTACTATCAGATTTCTGTTCGTCACAACCAAGTTTTACCATTTGCTTCCTTCAGATTTCACCTCACGGTGAACACCCTTGCATAGGCTAACGGTTCTCGCTCGACTGAGCCCGTAGAGGACTTTCACCTCCTAGAACAACGCCATGCTCGGCGCACAATAAAAGGCGAAGGTAATTAAAATCACCTTCGCCCCATAATATTATGATTGATATCTACTACCAGCTACTTCGATAGCACTATCAAGAATCGCCTTGTTGTTCTGAATAACGTTTCAGGTGTTGTTCTCTGAATTTATGTCCGATCACTGAATAAACAGTAATATTCTCTTCAGCCAGTTTCAACGCTTTGCCACTATCACCGGCACAAATTGCCTCGACCAAAGGAAGATGACTTAAAGCACTCTCTTCCGGGTCATAGCTTGCATGGTCAATATTGAAATAAATCAGCATCTGGTTCGCGACATTGCGGTAAATCTGGTGCAAGCGCATATTGCCGCTTAGCTCAATGATTAATGTGTGCAATTCAAGTTCAAGCTTACTGATTTGCAGGCAAGTGACACCTTCACTGCGGCCAACTTGCAGGTAATAGTCCATCAAATCATGCAGTCGGGTTTTGCCCTCTTCGGTAATATGCTCAGCCGCCAGCCAGGCAGAGCGCGTTTCCAGAGCGACACGTAAGTGGTACAGCTCCCACAGGTCATTCTCGGTAATATTGATCACCTGCCAACCAACATAGGGTTTCTGAACCACCAAACCTTCATGGGCCAAGGTGTTCAGTGCCATCCGCACTGTACTGCGCGACAGCTCCAAATCTTTCGCCAGTGCACTCTCCACCAGCTTTTCGCCCATTCCGTATTTTCCACTGAGGATCAGCTCACGCAGATACCCAGCGGCCTGCTCCTCTAAGCTCTGTTTTACGATTTTCATTATCTTTCCATACATCTACAGATAGCGGAATACCGCAGTTGCCTTAATTCTACCGGATTAGTCAACAATTCGCATAATCAATAAAACGTGACGATTGTCAGACAATCATACAAAAATCGTATGGATAAAACAAAAAGTGATTTGGGTCGCATTTATTTTGGAATTACTCATTAAGATTGCCAACTGTCGATTGTCCGACAATGAGCAATCTATGAGGATTTATGGACACACCTTTGAACAAGGCAATTTTACTTTCCCAGAATGACAACGTGGCGACCCTGCTCGCAGATGTCGAAAAAGGACAGCAGATTGAAATTATTGATGACGGCAACCGGGCACAAGGCATTGTGACCTGCAAGCAGGCCATCACGTTCGGCAATAAAGTCGCGGTAAACGCTATCTCGACTCAGGAAGCAATCAAGAAAGCGGGTTACGACATTGGTGTTGCCATCAAGTCGATACCTGTCGGCGAGTTGGTGCATGTACAAAACGTCCGCAGCACCCGGGTTGATATCCCCGAACCGATCATCAAGCAAATCATTGAACAAATGCAGATCGAGGAGTAACGAATGCAGTTTTTCTCAGGCTTTCGTCGCCCCGACGGCCGCGCGGGGATCCGAAATCACGTACTCATTCTGGCCATTGATGAATGTGCAGAAGGTATTGCCCGCGCCATCAGCCAAAAAGTGCCCGATACGGTTGTGGTCACTAACTACAACACTTGTATGTACGGTGGTAACGAAGAGCTGGTCGGCACTATGGTTGGCGCCGCACTGAACCCTAATGTGGCTGGTGCCCTGCTGCTGAACATGGGATGCGGAAGTATCGACCCGGAGATCCTGGCCGCTCCTATCCGCAATGCAGGCAAGCCAGTACAGACACTGTCGATTATCAAATCACGTGGAACGCGCAGCACCATCAAAATGGGCACCGAGCTGGCAAAAGAGCTGACGGCTTATGCCGGCCAAATCCAGCCTGAGCCTATCCCACTCAGCGAGCTGGTCGTAGGTATTAAGTGCGGCGGCTCTGATACCAGTTCAGGTATTGCCTCTAACCCTTCAGTCGGTCGCGTCGCCGATCTGCTGGTTGATAAAGGTGCCACCTGCGTGGCCGGTGAGCTTATCGAACTTGTCGGCTGTGAAGATATCCTGCGCGAGCGGGCTGTTACCCCCGACATCGCCGACAAGATCGATCGCCTCATCAATGAAGAAGAGAAACGCTGGCACATCGAAGGCACTAATGTCGAGACCATGAGCATCGGCAACAGTGTCGGCGGCCTGACCACACTCGAAGAAAAAGCCCTTGGTGCACTGCACAAAACCGGTACCCGTCCGATCCAGGATGTACTGAGGATCAATGCCAAGATGACCGAACGCCCGACAAAGCCGGGGATGTACCTATCCGAAACTACGCACTTATGTGGCGGCTCCGGTATGCATTTCGCCTCCCTCGGTGCCCAGGTGATCTTGTGGACCACAGGCGGTGCCGGATTCAACAACCCGATCGTACCGGTGATCCGAGTCAGCGGTAATGCCGCCCAAATTACTGAAGACATTGATGTTGATGTCAGCGGGATCATGAAGGGAACCGACAGCATTCACTCTTGCGCCGACCGGATCATTCACACGCTGGAAAATATTGTTCAGGGTGAGGCGACTGCCATCGAAGATATCGGTTTCGCCTACTGCACGTTGTATCAAAAAGATCAGCGTCTGGAAAAACTCATTTGTATCGAACCTCAATAACCAAGGACTGAGCAGTGCGTATTACAGATATAGAAGTCATTTGCTTAAGAGTACCTGAGCCTGATCAGCCCTGCGAATGGGGCGAAGATGCCGTTATCGTCAAAGTCCATACCGACGCCGGCGTTACCGGTATTGGCGAGGCAGACAGCTCCCCTGCTGTCGTCAAGGCATGTATCGAAACACCGCATTCGAACCTGTATTGCTACGGGTTACGTGAATTGCTGATTGGCGAGAATCCGCTGGAAATCGAGCGTTTGTGGAACAAGATGTACTGGGCGTCCAACTACATGGGACGCCGTGGTGCCGGGATCCACGCCATCAGCGCGATCGATATCGCCCTATGGGACATTGCCGGTCAGTTCTATGGCGTACCGGTGCATACCCTGCTGGGCGGAAAATACCGTGACCAAATCCGTGCCTACGGTACTTTTATTCCAGACAGCAAGCCGGAGAATAACCGCGAGATCGCCCTGAATCTTGTTCGCCAGGGCTTCACCAGTATTAAATTCGGTGGCGGTGTCTTCGGTGATGATCCGGAATCGGACTACCAAATTGTTCGCCACGTACGCGAAGCCGTTGGCGACGAAATAGAAGTACAGATAGATCTGGCTTCCAAATGGCGTACGACCGGCCATGCAGCCCAAATGTGCAAACGCCTGGAGCCGTTCAATCTAAATTGGGTCGAAGAGCCCGTACTGGCAGATGATATGGTTGGCTATTCGCGCCTGTCTCGCCAGATCCAACCCAAGCTAGCCGGCGGAGAATCACTCACGACCCGCTATGAATTTAAGTCCTTCCTAGAACAATCTGAAGTCGACATCGTCCAGCCTGATATTACCCGTTGCGGGGGTATCACCGAGATGAAGAAGATTTACGATCTTGCCCAGCTACACGGTACCCAGCTCGTCCCCCATGGGTTCAGTACCGGCATCTTGCTTGCGGCTTCGGTCCACTTTTTAGCCGCCTGTGAGCACGGCACGCTGATGGAATACTCCCAAAGCAGCAGTCCTTTATTTACCGATCTCATGAGCAACCGACTGCCATTTTCACAAGGTTACGTACCGGTACCGGACTCTCCGGGACTTGGTATCGAACTGAGTGAAGACGTGATCAATAAATACCGAATATAAGAAACGTGTAGAAGGATTTTTAGTTATGTACAGTGAACGTAAAATAGACAAACCGTTAATGGCAATAAGCCTGTCGGTTATTCTCTTTGTAGTTGTTGGCCTGACACTTTTTCCAGAACAGGGAAATGCGCTAGCCAGCCAACTATTTAACACCCTGACTAACCAGTTTGGTGAGGTATTCCTTTTCTTTGGCTTCTTCAGTGTCATCTTTCTCGCCAAGATTGCTCTTGGCAAATACGGTGAAATCAAACTCGGAAACGACAAGCCAGAATACTCCCAGTTTACCTACCTGGCGATGATGGTTTGCGCCGGACTGGGCTCGGCAACCGTATATTGGGCGTTTGTCGAGTGGGGTTACTACTACATGACACCACCATTTGGTGTAGAACCTTACTCGCCAATGGCCGCGGAGTGGGCAACCAGCTATAACATGTTCCACTGGGGGATCTCAGCCTGGTCTCTGTACTGTATTGCCTCGCTACCCGTCGCCTACTCTTTCCACGTGAAGAAGAACCCGCAGCTTAAGCTTAGTGCGGTGTGTGAAAGCATCATGGGCCGCTTCTACAACCCAGTGATCGGTAAAGTCATTGATACCATTTTCATCTTCAGCTGTGTGGGTGCCATGGGTATCACCCTGGGTCTGAGTGTCCCTATGGTGACAGAAGGCATTGCCTACTTACTCGGTGTTGAAAACAGCTTTGCCATGAACGTCGGTCTGATGCTATTCATCACTGCACTGTTCTCTGTCAGCTCTTATGTCGGCATTGAAAAAGGGATGGCAAAACTGAGCGATATGAACACCAAGCTGGCAGTGATTTTTGTTCTGCTTATTCTTATCGTGGGTCCAACCTCATTCATCATCAACCAGATGACCAATGGTTACGGCCTGATGCTACAGAACTTCATTCGCATGAGCCTATGGACCGATCCGGTTGAAGGCGGCTCGTTCCCGACTTCATGGACCGTATTCTACTGGGCATACTGGATGACCTATGTACCATTCATGGCGCTGTTTGTTACTAAGGTATCAAAAGGCCGCAAGCTGAAAGAAGTGATCGGCAGCATGGTTATCGGCGGCAGCGCGGGTTGTTTCATCTTCTTCGGTGTTCTGGGCAGCTTCAGCATGAATGTACACCTGACCGAAATTGTTGATGTGACCCGTTCAATTACCGAAAACGGTGGTTCTGCAACCGTTATCGCCGTGCTAAATACCCTACCGGCAAGCTCGCTGTTCATTATTATCTTCGCGATAATGTCGACACTGTTCCTGGCGACTACGCTGGATTCGGCTTCATTTACTCTGGCTGCAACAGCTGCAAACCAGCTCGATGAAAATGCCAACCCACCAACGGCACTTCGTCTGTTCTGGTGTTTGATTCTGGCGGCTGTACCGCTGACGATGATGTTTATCGATGCTCCGCTAAATACCGTTCAGACGCTGGCTATTGTGACCTCACTACCGCTGATGATAGTTATATTCATCATGCTCTACGGCTTCAACAAGTGGCTAAAAGAGGACTTTGGTGGTGAAACGGAAATCGTTGCTAATCAGTCTACCAGCAAGGTAACTAACGCAGCAAAGACAGAGTCAACCAGCAACACAACGGCAAGTGCCGATGATAGTCAAGCAGCCTATATGTCGCCATCAACTAACGAAGGTTAAAAGGCAAATATAACACTACTGCTACTACCAAAAATCCTCTGCCAGTGGCGGAGGATTTTTTTATTCAGGAGCGCACCAACCATTTGCCGCCTTTATGCCATCCGTTCATACACGACAAATGCGTACAAATGCATACACAAAATGGCTTGCACATGTGTTAAGATTGCCGGTCATTAATAGATTATGGTTTCTACATGTTACACAAAGCACTCTACCTTCTGCTCTTTATTTCAAACACCGCTTTTGCCGCACAATGTAATCTGCAAAGTGTTAGCACTGTTGATATCAAAGCGGAAAAACAATCCGTTATCCTCGATGAAGAAAACAAAGTACAGAGCATTCTGAAAACGCCTTCCCAACGCTGCGCCAGTGTTCAGTTCACAATATCGGGGAGTGGGAGCCGCCTTATATCAACCATCCGAGATTCATTCACCGCCGTACTCTACGACGGAGAAGAAATCACCGCACAAAGCCTCAAAATGAAAGACAACCAGACTGACAGGATCTCATTCGGAAAGCGCTACAAGCATGAGGGGTTTGTCTGCTTTGGCGAACAACAAGTCCCTATCTCAGAGATCCGTTGCGAGCTATAGGCTACTAGAAAATCCAACTAAGTATCGACCGCTCAACCTAGATTTACAGGCTTAGAGAAAGGCCTACGGGCTCAGTTAAAAAAAATACTACGGGGAATGGTATACACTGGTGTTAGAGGCAGCAGCAGGGGACGGTACCTATCATGGCCTGTCGTGTGATCAAGCAAATTCCAAACATCTTGACGGCATTACGTCTCATTTTGGCGGTACCAATTTGCCTGTTGATCCTGGAGAGAAATTACTCGACAGTGCTGTGGATTGCCTTCTTCGCCGGAGTCAGTGACGGGCTTGACGGATGGTTAGCCCGCAAACTGGATGCCATGACCCGCTTCGGGGCAATCGCCGACCCCCTTTCAGATAAAGCGATGCTAATAAGTGCATTCATCGCATTTGCCATCGTCGGGCTAGTTCCTGTGTGGGTCGCCGTCATCGTCATCATCAGAGATGTGATCATTCTCGTCGGGGCTGTTGCCTATTACTGCCTTTTTGGCCGCTACGAAGTCGCACCAAGCTTTTGGGGCAAAGCAAGTACGTTTGTACAGATTGCCTTTGCTCTCATGCTAATCACGCAACAGGTCTACCCTATTTTGCCCGAAATCTTTTTCGAAATTGGTCTGTGGCTGCTGATTTCTTTGGTAATAATCAGCGGCGGACATTATGTCTTCACCTGGGGAAAGAAAAGCCTCACTGAACATAGCAGCAAAAGCCGAAGTCAAAACCAAGACCAAGACCATTCCAAACACAGCCAGCACCCTTAAACGGCGCAATTATTATGACTTCGATCATCATACTTTTTGGCTTGCTAATCATTCTAATCGGGAGCTTCATTCTCGTTAGACCAACAGTGGTGTTTGGTTATCTGAGACGGCACCTCGGCAGCCTGCAAATCCACGTACTGGCCGTTGTTGTCAGGTTGATTATTGGTTTTTTGCTGATCGCTCAATCTGACGTATCAAGGTTTCCGTTCATCATCGAGATCATTGGCTGGCTGTCTCTCATTGCCGGTTTCATTTTAGCCGCCATCGGTCGGCGCAGCTTCCACCGTCTGATGGCATGGGCCCTGTCTTTCGCAAAGCCTTACGGACGTATTGGCGGCACTCTCGCCGCGGCGTTTGGGGCCTTCATTGTCTACGCATTCGTATAACGACAAACCGCAATATCAAACAACTAAAACAGCTAGTATTTCTTACCAGAGAGCTTAGCAACAAAGTATTCAACAACCGCTTTAACGGCCAGATTACGGGTTCCCTTTTGATGATAGAGCAAGTGCAGGTAAAAGTTACTTAACGCATAGTCAGGCAACACCTCCACCAGCTTCCCGCTGGCGATACTCTCTTCAACAAGAAAACTTGGCAACTGCGCGATCCCCAATCCAGCTTCACACAACTGTTTAATACTCGTGCCCGAATTAGTAGAAACCGCCCCATCGACAGCAACTGAAACCTGTTCATTACGGCTATTTTTAAACCGCCAACGCCGCTGGCTATCCAGTGCCCCTTCAACAAGACATTGATGTTTTACTAATGCCTTGGGGGAAGAAGGAACGCCATATTGAGAGATATAGTCAGGACTGGCGACAACAACCAATGAAGCATCTGATAAACGACGAGAAATAAAGCTTGAGTCAAGCATCTGCGAGGCACGCAGCGCAACATCAAACCCCTCATTGATCATATTTTCAAAATCATCACTCAGCTCAAGATGCAACTTTACCAAGGGATATTGACGGTGAAACTCAGGAATATGTGACACCAGCAGTTGGTGTCCAAGGTAGATTGGCGCCGTTATTTTAACCTCCCCCTGAACTGTCTCTTCATCCGTGTGAACGTCCAGTGCATTCACCCGATCCAGGATATCCCTGAAATGTTCAAGCTGCTTATGGCCATCTTGTGTCAGACGCATATTCCGTGTTGACCGATACACCAGTTTTCGCCCCAGCCAGGTTTCCAGCTCAGTCAAATTCTTACTGACTACCGAGTTCACAACGCCTAGCTTTCGTGCAGCCGCCGACATAGAGCCCTGTTCGGCAATCTCAACAAAAATCGCCATAGCTTTTAGCTTATCCATAATTTCGCGCTCTGGAAATAATCATTTCGCATTTAATCGTATTCTGGAAAACAAGTAAACCTCATACACTTCCCTTATCAACAATGATGACAAGGTGAATATCATGAAGATTGCAGTATTCGGCGCATCCGGAAAGATTGGAAACAAAGTGGTCGATCAGCTAACACCCAAGCATGAGGTCGTAAGAATTGGTTCTCGAAGTGGTGATTTCGTCACTGACTACACCAATACCGAAGCCGTCCAGTCTGTGTTTGAAGAGCTAGGTGAACTCGACGCTGTCGTCGTTGTCGTCGGCGGAGACAGCAAGTTCAAACCTTACCATGAACTATCAGATGAAGATTTCCGCTTTGGCGCAGAGCGTAAGCTGGTTGCCCAATTCAGAATCGTACGTATTGCAGAAAACTACCTGAAGCCCAACGGCTCAATCACATTAACCAGTGGTTTCCTTAGCCATTATCCCAATGGCTACAGCATCGCCACCGGCCCGTTCAACGCCGCAATCGATGCGTTTGTCCAGCACACGGCTCCCTTGTTAGAGCGAGGGTTACGGCTAAATGTTGTCAGCCCTGCACCGGTTGTTGAGCCGGAACGTACCGGCAGAGGGCTCGTGAGTGCCGAGCAGGTTGCCAGCTTTTATATCGATGCCATTGAAGGCAATTCAACAGGCAAGGTTTTCCGTGCATGGGGCGGACTACCGGTACCGGGCCAATAACAGACATTCTTTAATTTCAGCAGGACTTACTCATGAAATATCCAATTTCGATCCGAGCCATTCATTGGCTCAGTGCCGCCTTGATCATCGGCCTTCTTATTCTGGGGATCGTTATGACTCCCTTCGATATGGACAATATGGAACATTCCGAATCATTGTATTTCTGGCATAAATCATTCGGCATTCTGGCGTTCATCTTTGTCATTATCCGTCTCGTAAACAGACGGCGCCACTCACTGCCACAGCTGCCTGAAGGCATGCCCAAGCATGAAAAGCTGGCAGCGAAAGTTGCCCACGCTTCTCTGTATGTACTGATGGTGCTTATTCCAATACTCGGTTATTTGCAATCTAGCGCTTACGAATACAGCAGTGGCGTCCACTTCTTCGGTATCGATCTGCCGGAGCTGATTGCCGACGACCAAAATGTCTTTGAAGTCACCAACGTCCTTCACAAATGGGCATCTTATCTCTTCATCGCCGTACTGGTCGCCCATATCGCCGGTGCTATCAAGCACAGGCTCTTTGACAAAGAAAATGACGTACTCAAACGAATTCTATAAGCAAAAGTAACTAAGACCTGCAAAAGGAGCACAACATGAACACATTCATTAAACCTCTACTTATCGCTTCACTTGCCCTAGGGATAACGGCAAATACAGCAATGGCATCTGAAAGTGTTGCCGAGCTCAAGGCGCAAATTGCCGAGTTACAGGCACAAGTTAATGCCCACAAAGCAGAACGGGCTCAAACGGCCAAGCACCTCGAAACATTTGACGAACTGGATCTAGTCGCCTTTAATAACCGAGACATGAAACGTATTGGTGAAATACACGCCGACAATGTGATTGTTCACAACCCCGACGGAACACAAACATCACCATTTCCGCCACACTCTGAAGAGTTAGAGTTTCTGTTCGATGTCTTTGATTTCAAAGTCACCGATCACATCGTCGGTTTTGGCCACGGCGAGTGGACAGCAGGCATCAGTATCTCTGAAGGCCGCTGGGTAAAACCGCTGACCTTTCCAGACGGTACGGTCAAACAACCAACCGGACAAAAAGTGCGAATAAAGATTGCCACTATCGCGCGATGGGAAAACGGACGCATCGCCGAGGAATACCTGTTCTGGGATAACGCCGACTGGAATAAACAGATTGGGTTGGAATAGATAAATACTTAAAGACCGAGTAGAAATACTCGGTCTTTATACTAGTCACGGTCTGATAAACACAGGAGATAAATTTGACCCAAATTTATCGAGTTCAGTCGTGGTTAGTAAGAAAATAGTGAGAGTTGACCCGAAAGCTTACAAAGCCCTGCTTTACTCTGCTTTTAACGTATTGATATTAGAACCATCAGTTATAAATCTTTTCACTTCTGCTGATATCACTATTACGTTTAAAAGGTTTTATTCAGACATGAGCAATACTCAAGATTCTGCTACGACTAGAATTTATACACCAAAACAAGTGGCATGCGGTGCACTTGGCGGGCCCGTTGGGTTGATTTATTTTCTGTGGGCTAACTTTTCGATACTTAAAAAAGAAAACCACTCCAAGGCAACCATTATTCTTGGAATTGTATTTATTATCTCCCTCATTTTCGCCGCTCCTTTTGTTCCGCAGGAAGTCCCGGCAATCACATTCACCATTGTCTATGTAATTTTGGCATTTTTCCTTTCTCAGAAATTCCATCTCAACAAAGATGAGATAATGGACTCGGAAGAATATACATTCCATTCAAGCTTTCGCGTCTTTGGTATCACCATAGCCTGTTTTTGGAGCTCTTACATTGTAGTCGCCGCACCTCTCCATTGGCTGTACTCGATTGGTTTTTTTGGTGCGTAACGCTTTATTCACCAGCATATGTAGGGAGTAGATGCTCCCTCCCTAACGGGTACTGTACATAAGCACAGTATTTTATTGAGTTCATGACTGTTATCGCGTAGGGTTTCGTCTCTCCATTATTTCCTCCAGAAGAGATTGAAAAGCTATGCGTGAGTCACTAAGAAAGAAAGTTATCGAGATCTGCCAAAAGAAAATTGCTCAAAAAGGCGAAAGTGTCGGTGTGTCATTTTATGCATTCTTCGCCAACAAGAATGATGACCCGGAACTATTGATGGAAGCAGCCAGTTGGTGGATTAAGACCCATAAACTGGACCATTTTGAAAAAGCTCGAAAGATCATCAGCTTAGTTAGAGCTGAAGAATAACACCAATATGGAGAAATAGTGTGTTCAAGAAGTTACTCTTTACGGCAATCCTTGCCACTGGCCTTACTGGCTGTGCAACAGTCAACCATACCCCTTTGTCTCAAGAAAAATCGATGGAGCTTACTGAAAAAACCATCGTAAATGCCAATTACCCCAAAGCAGATTTTTCAGCGTTTACCGCAGGCAAAGCCGCATTGGGCCCAATTGGTGCCGCCGCAATGATATCCGAAGGTAACGAGATCACTGAACAAAATGAAATCCCAGATCCTGCTGTAGCCATTGCTAATAAGCTTAGCGATAACCTGGTAAAAGCCAGACAAATGAAGCAAGTGCTCAACAGCAATATTGCCACCGAGGATAACGTTTCAAACTTGCTAAAAAGCTTCTCCGGGGCAGATTACGTACTGGATGTAAAAACGGTTAACTGGATGTTTAACTACTACCCGTCTGACTGGTCACACTATAAAGTGACATATACTGCACGGTTGCGACTGATTGAGTCTGCAAGCGAAAAAGTTGTAGCTGAAACATTATGTACAACAGTCCAGGGCGATGATGAAAATCCTCCAACGCAAGAACAACTATTGGAGAACAAAGCTTCATTGCTGAAAAACTATCTAGATAATGGCGTTGATCAATGTGTAGATTTGCTATCAGAGCAAGTCTTCATGCTAAAAACGACTAATTAAATAGCAACAAAGCCGCTCGTGATTCAGGTACCTGAGATAACCTTGCACGGGCGGTTTGTTATTTCGCTACCAGATTTACGTAAACACCAACAATAAAACAGGAAAAACCCAATCGTGAAGTCGGCAATTATTCTGGTAATAACGGTGCTATTAGTCTTTACCGTCAAAAGCGGGTTAGGCCTAGACCACGGCATCTTATCGTCAGGTTTTAATTTCATCACCGCAGTCTCTAATCTCGCTATCTTCGTTACCACCTACTCATTAGTAAGTTGGGTGGTCGAGAAAGTGATCCCGTTAGGCAACCTAAACAACGACTAGTCCCCCTCTTTCTTCAAGTGGTGAGGTTTCTTACCAAAACCATACCAAGTCAACCATTAACCAATAATACCAATAGTGATTTGTGTGGAATATCTGATGACTACTGCGAAAATCTGCTGCATGTAGCCTGTTGTTGTTCACAAACTCATTAGCATTCATAAACCGTTACACATATTCATCTTGATGCAATTCATTTGCCATGTGAGTATGTATAGTGAAGTGTTTGATATTGATAGGTTTGTTCACACGGTATGTAACAACTTCAGATTTTCAGTAAGGACGAACGATGTACAAAGAACAAGACATTTATTTAAAAGACAACACACTGACAGTCAAGAAGGACGTGTACCCTCTTTCAAAAATACTGACCATAGAAGCCAAAGAACTACGCCTTAAAGATCAGCTCATCCGGATACTGTGTATCTCCCTTGCCGTGTCTGCGGTTGGCTGGGCATTCCTTCCTATTGTTGGTCCTGTTCTCATGCTTATCGGTGCCTTGTTTGCCGTTTTGACGAGCAAGAAATATGAGCTTCGGGCCGAATTCAGCGGCACAGATGAAAGCGGCGATCATTGGGCTCCATTAGCCCGAGGCAGAAGAGCCGAGGAATTTGCCCTATTCAAAACCATCGCAGAAAGTATTGACCGGTAGTATCACGATTATTGAAAACTAAACTCAACAATATGCAACTTGATGAAATACAGCTCAGGAGTAGAATATCTCTCTTTAAAAGCTAATGTTAAAGGGATTTTATGTGCTTTGAGAATAAACTGAGGCTCGCTCACCGAGAACTCGGACTAACAGGCATGCGAGAATCCTGCTATAACCCGCCTTACCTGAGAGGTATTCGCCGTCTGGGCTTCAGTATCCGGCCCTTCCCTTACAACTCCTTCTTCATGAATATCGCCGTCGCCTGGCTCGGCTTCGTCATCCCTTGGTGCATCGTCATCACGCTCATCAACTGGGTTCAGATTGATACTTCCATTGATCGCATACTGTTGTCCTGCCTGATGATGACAGTCACCTACTGCCTGTATATCGCCTTCCACGCCGAATGGTGCAAGAAGCGATACACACTTTCGAGGTGGGAGGAGCTTGAAGGTTAACCAAACTACATTCAGATAGTTTATCGAATACAGCCATGGCTCATATTACTTATTAGCACATAGAATTTACTACTGACGATAATACTCAAAGCACCAGCGAACAGCCCTCCCCCTTGTTCGGTAAAACCCAATTGGCAGCAACTGTTCATATAAGGGGGAGCTGGAGGGGGTTGGTAACACCGAATTCAATAATATCGTATCAAACAGACGATAATTCATAACACCACCACCAACCCCATCTAACTTCCCCTTCTATTGGCTTTATCAACCAAGTTACTCCATCGCTCAAGGGGAAGAACTTTCTTTGATATTGATAGTTTATCGAATACAGCCATGACTCATATTACTTATTAGCACATAGAATTTACTACTGACGATAATACTCAAAGCACCAGCGAACAGCCCTCCCACTTGTTCGGTTAAACCCAATTGGCAGCAACTGTTCAAAAAAAGGGCGAGTTGGAGGGGGTTGGCAATTCGTATTCCATTAATATCGAATCAAACAAGCGATAACTCATAACGCCACCACCAACCCCATCTAACTTCCCCTTCTATTAGCTTCATCAACCAAGCAATGCCATCGCTCAAGGGGGAAGAACCTTCTTTGGTATTGATAGTTTATCGAATACAGCCACGGCTCCTATTACTTATTAGCACATAGAATTTACTACTGACAATAATAGTCAAAGCTCCAGCGATCAGCCCTCCCCCTTGTTCGGTAAAACCCAATTGGCAGCAACTGTTCATATAAGAGGGAGCTGGAGGAGGCTGGTAACACCGAATTCAATAATATCGTATCAAACAGACGATAATTCATAACAACCCCATCTAACTTCCCCTTCTATTGGCTTCATCAACCAAGTTACTCCATCGCTCAAGGGGAAGAACTTTCTTTGGTATTGATAGTTTATCGAATACAGCCATGGCTCATATTACTTTCAAGTACCAACAGGTTCACACCATCTTAAAATAAGAAAATTTCTAAACTTTACCACTCAATTAATAACATTTATAAAACTAGAGTTAAAACTCTACTCGAGCGTGTTTTTTGCCGAAATATTCCCGTAAATACTGCAACTTAGCTGTCATGAAGTAGACAAGACAACTCAACGTATTGCATAATTCTTGCCCAGAAGCTAGGAGGGCAAGTTGGTGCAGTTGCAAAAAGGTTTTACATTAATTGAGTTAATTGTCGTTATTGTTCTTCTGGCAATCATTTCGGTAACAGCTGCTCCAAGGTTTTTAAATGTACAAGATGATGCAAGGGAAGCAACGTATTTAAGCCTGAAAGGATCATTCCATTCTGCTGTTGAGCTTTTTCATAGTAAATGGCTCGTTGATGGAGAACCCGACCCTGATGTGACTGAAGGCCGAGAAGGTAAGTGGGGCTATACGATTTATAACCTGCATTTTAATGAAACAGGCTACCCTCGCATAATCGACAAATTACAAGGCTGCGAAGATATCCTTGAGAATCTATTACCGGGTTCCAGCCTGACTCGAGATGACTACGAAAAGCCAACTGCATCAGGCAATAATACTGGTGGCAATAAATGCACATATAAGTTTATTGATGCGCCATATACGTTAACCTATTCAGAAATAAATGGTGAGGTTAAATTAGCTAAACGCAGTTAATACTCTCCGATTACGTGATTTCACAATAACACCTCATGACTATTCATTTCTATACAATGTGATGCATCTGGCAGAATGCGCTTATTCCTAATAAGAATTGTGAGCGCATGATCACTAACTGCAGAGATAATATTCATATATCGTCTTGCCATTGTATTCATAAGTTAACTCAGTAAGCTCGCTCTTATTACTAACAATAATAGTAATAACAACACCTTCCTGCGTTCTCTGTTTTAAGGCACACGACAATGGAAAAGGATGAATTTGTCCAAGTATATCTGATCTCACTTGGTGCAACAAAAGATGAGGTTAAACCCTTTCCCGCCCTATTTTATAAGTTAACAGGAAAGAAAGGTAAGCCACGTTTATTTGAAAGCCCCATGAAGTTATTTTGGCTTGAAACAGTCCTGGGGACATTATCTTGGGGCTTTTTCATGTGGCTATTTGTCTGGCAATTTATCGGGTTAGATATCACCCAGTTATATGCCGCTTTATTATTTGGTATTACTACCGGCGCCATTCTAGCCATCAAAGTTAAAAGAAAAGCAAAGCGTTTGAAGCTATATCAATGGGAGAAATGGTTAAAAGATAAAGACTTCACCTAAGATAGAGCCAAACACCAAAATGGCAGTTCATCATATGCTACTGACCGGCCAGCTAGCCCAGTTCGTTGCCTTGATTGCGGCGGATAAACGCCTATGACTGGTTATAAGTTTATGCTCGCACCGCCTTCAACTTTGCCATGATCTTTGCGCCGCCGCGGTAAATCAGCAGTGACATCAAAATCAAGCTACAACCGAGGACTTTGTTTATCGGCATTTGCTCGCCATACCAGAGAATACTCAGAAACACTGTCCATACCGGCTCCAACACCATGATAATCGCGGCGTTGGCGGCAGTACTGTGCTTCTGCCCGGTTGTTTGCATGACGTAGCGCAAACTGGTTGCGATCACTACACTCATGGCAAACCAGCCCCAGATATCCAGGCCAACATGCTGCGGCCAGGTTTCAAAGCTCAGCGAAGCCACCAGCCCCATGCTCCCGGTAACAAACAGCTGAATACATGTCAGTAATAAAGCAGGAATACGCTGAGCACAGCGACTGTTGAAATTGAAATGCAGGGCCAGCATCAATGCAGCCAGTCCAAACCATATCTGGCTAGCCGACTGTTGCCAGCCTCCGCCCAGCGATAGCAGCATCAGGCCACCGAAAGCCAGCGGCAGAGAGAACCAGAACATCCGCGGTGGACGTTGCCTGAACAATGGCCAGGCAACCAAGGGCACAAAGAGCATAGAGAGGCTCATAATAAACGCGCCTTCGCCCAGGGTGTCACTAACAGAAACAGCATAGATCCATAGCAACAGCGCACTGCCTAGCAAACAGCCAACGCCCATTGCCCTGAATAAATCACCGCGGCTGACTTTCTTTAACGCCGAAAAACAAAATGGCAGCAGAAACATCGACGCCAATACAAAGCGTGTACCGACAAAACCAAACGGCGGCAGACCCTGAATGGCCTCTTTCGAGAAAATCCATCCGGCAGCCGCCAGCATAGTTGTAGCGATCAGTATAAGATCAGCGCGACGATCCAAAGTCATAATGTACCTGACAAGTGTGAAAGAGAGGCGATATTGCAAAGACTGGCTATTCTATCTTCAAAGCAGTCATTACCAAAACCAATAAGTATGCTGCAGGGCTAATTTGGTATTTTCTTATGTAAGCAGAGTGTCGACAGCGGTACATCCGCCTGTTCGGCAATGGTTGCCATTGTCTCGACGACAACGAGCATTGGCTGCGCCATCAACATAGTCCGCAACCTGCTGTAAGCGATGACTGAGTTTGTCGTAGCGCTTAACAATCAGCTCTTTCAGTGTATCCAGATCGGCCGGGCAAAATCTGTTCGTCGAATTTTCTCCTATGGTCGACAATGCCGAGCACCTTTGCCGTACCCTGCAAGACTTTCAGCACCATGACAAAGGTCACCTCAATATTGCCTGCACCCCGGTGTATGCCAACCACTACCTGATGGAAAAAATCAGCCAGTATATGGCCGAAAACAGCGACGTTACCTTCAGTATTAAAGTTACTCCCTGGGCGCTGGATCATATAGGTGAAAGTGACTTGGTGATCAGTGCCAACGCCTGCTATCAGGGATACCGAGAAAAAGATCTCCATCTTGTGCGCCGCGAAATCATGCAGAGCCCGTTTATTGTCGTGGCCTCCCCGGTTTATCTGGCGCGAAACCCTGCCCCTGATGTCCCGGCAGATTTAGCCAAACATCAGTGCTTGTTCGCGACCACTCTCACAGGAAGCAATGACTGGATTTTTACCCAAACGGTGAAAGCCAGATTGTTAAAGTACCTAAATCGCTCGAGGTAAACGACAGCGACTTGTTACTGCAAAGTTGGGAGCCGGTATTGCGTATCTACCAGCTTTTATTGTCGAGTCTGAAGTACTGCCATCGTGGCAATGAGAGTGATCTTGTCGAGCCGCAACGGTAGCAGATAAATACTGGCAGGGCCGCCTCCGGCATGAATAGCAGCGGCCTGAGCTGGAGAAACGACCAGCGCCATCAGGGAAACAGCAATAATCCCCAAAGCGCCGCCCAAGCTACCCTTTCCGATCCCGAATATCAATACAGCAGGTACGACAGTAAGATAAAACCAAGGATCGGTCACTATCATTGTTATCAGTTTTCGTACTTACCTGAATAGCTAGCAACAAAACCATTATCTACCAGGAATTTTCGGCTCTTCTTCAAATCAGGCAGGGTTGTTGCGGCTTGGCGAGGATCCCTTTCCTGCTCAACGGCAATCCAACCCTTATAACCAATTTCCTGCAAAGCCTTACTGACTTCACCGTAGTCAACCGCCCCTTCACCCAGCGGACACATCACACCATCAGCACAAGCCTGCCAGAAGCCGACTCTTTTCTCGACGGCCTGATAATACTTCGCTGCATCGACATCTTTAAAATGCACATAATCTAGACGATCGGCATATCTCACCAGGCTGGTTGCGGGATCCATACCGGCATAATAGAGATGTCCGGTATCAAGACACAATCCGACTTCTTCATGAGAAAGGTCTGCCAGCATACGCTCGATCTCATCCTGATATTCGATATAACCACCGGCATGAGGATGCACGACTGCCCGGATTTGGTACTGACTCGCGATGTTGCTGATCTTGCGGATCGTCTCCATCATCTGCGTCCAGCGGGCATCATCCAAACGCGGAGCTTCATCGCTAACTCCAGCAAAGTGGCTGCGAATATCATTCACGCAATCGATGACCACCAGCCTTTCAGTACCGATTTGTTGCAGCAGCGTACATAGCTGCTCAGTTTTTTCTAAAATGTCGGCCTGCTTGTTCGCATCTGACAGCGGCTCAAAAATAGTACCGGCACACACTTCCAGCCCTTTTAGATGCAGAGCGGTATTGAGCGTGTCGGCCTCCCGCGGCAAGTAGCCATATGGCCCGAGCTCGGTACCGACAAACCGTGCCTGCTTAGCTTCAGACAACACATCCATCCAGGAGGGGTTATAGGAGTTGTCAGCAGACTCTACCCCCCAGCAGCATGGCGCACATGCAATCAAGTTACTCATAGGTATACCCTTCTTATCATTCATAAAATTGAGAAATTATTCATAGCCTAGAATGAAGTGCCCAGAAAATACGTGATGCATAGCCCACCTTGGTATTGCATATATGCAAAACGGTTTTGAATCTTTGGCTATAACGCTCGCACTTCACTCACTCGTAGACTGAATCCACGCAGAAAAGCACTTTGACAGGATATAAGTCTATGGAACCTCTCTATATCGTTGCTGCCAAGCGTACCCCCATAGGCAGCTTTAATGGTTTGCTATCACCGCAATCAGCACCAGAGCAGACGAATGATTGCCTGGCGAGTGGCCCAGGAGCTACACGACGGCGATGTCGTTAACCTCGGTATCGGTCTTCCGTCGCTGGTTGCCAATGAAGTTACCAGTGATATTGAGATTCTGCTGCAAGCAAAAAATGGCCTTACCGGAATCGGCGAGATGCCAGACGAACACAATATTGACCCGGATCTGGTCAATGCAGGCGGTCAGCCAATTACAGCAACCACAGGAGCCTGGTAGTTGGTGCCCAGAAAGTCATAGTGGCCATGGAACATACTGTTAAAGGCAAACCTAAGCTGCTCAAACAATGTTCTTTGCCTCTGACCGCCATTGATGAGATTCAGGCGGCCACCGAGGCCCCGCTATTCATCTCACCATCGTTGACCACGATGGCACTGCCATCAGATTTGTAACCCACATTTTTCCGGTAAAAACGAATAAAGCCAGCAGATAACCTGCTGGCTTTTCAATTGTGACAAAGTAAAAGGATTAAGCTTTCTGACTTGCCTTCTGCTGATGCTGTTCGACAGCATTCGATACCTCAATCGGTAGCGTCTGCAACACATAATTACCCGGTGCAGTAGCAAGTGCCGGATAGTTTGCATTGCCAGCCTGGCGGGCATCAATTGGCTCTGCCGACTCGAAATCAGCTAACCATGTATTCCAGTGCCCCCACCAGGAGCCATCCTGGCGTTTGGCTGACTCAAGCCATGCCTCTGCATCCGCAACCTTCTTGCTGTTGGTCCAGAAACCATACTTATTCTTGGCCGGATGATTAACGATTCCGGCAATGTGCCCGGATTCGCCAAGAACGAACGTCGACTTGCCGTTAAGCATCTGCGACCCACGGAAGGTTCCCTGCCACAGGGCGATATGATCTTCCTGTGTCGAGATAAAGTAGGTCGGCACCTTGATCTTTGCCAGATCAATGTACACGCCGCCGACTTTATAGCCTTTCGGATCGGTCAGCTTGTTCTCAAGATAGAACTGACGCAGCAGAGTGCTATGACAGGCTACCGCGACATTAGTACTGTCACCGTTCCAGTAAAGCAAGTCGAAGTCGATTGGGCTATTACCCTTGAGGTAATTATTGATGTAATAGTTCCAGTAGAGGCTGTTTTCACGCAGCAGACTGAAAGTAACACTCAACGAGCGCCCATCCATGTACCCTTTCGCTTCATTCTGAGCTTCTATCGCAGAGATAATCGGATCGTTAATATAAGCCCCGATTTCACCCGGCTGAGAGAAGTCCAGCAATGTCGTGAAGAAGGAAGCAGACTTAATACGGTTACGCATCCGCTTGGCCGAATAATACGCCAAGGCAACGGCCAGCAAAGTACCGCCGATACAATAACCGGCAACGTTAATCTGCTTCTCACCGCTGATGTCTTCTACCACGTCCACAGCTTTCACTACGCCATCGAGCACGTAGTTTTCGAAATCGACATCGACCATGCTGGCATCAGGATTACGCCAGGACATCATGAATACAGTATGCCCCTGTTCAACCAGCCAACGTACCATGGAGTTCTTCTCGCGAAGATCCAGAATATAGTACTTGTTGATAAACGGCGGAACGATCAGAAGCGGCGTCGCATTCACTTTTTCCGTCAATGGCTTGTATTGAATCAGTTCAAACAAGTCATTCTTGAACACAACATCACCAGCTGTATTGGCAACATTCTCGCCCAGCTGGAAAGCATTATCGTTCGTCATGCGGATTTTCAACACATCGGCACTGGCCTTCATATCTTCCTGAAGCAACTCCATACCCTTGACGAGGTTTTCCCCGTTCGTTTCAACCGTTAGCTTGGCAAGCTCTGGGTTGGTGGTAATAAAGTTGGTTGGCGACAAGGCATTGATGGCCTGACGCGAGAAAAAGCCAAGGCGCTCTTTGGCTTTTTCATCCAGTCCTTCTATCGAGTCGATGGTGTCTTTCATCGTATTGCTAAAGAGCAAATAGGACTGCTTGATATAATTATAAAACGCTTCATTTTCCCAGGCAGGATCACTGAAACGCTTGTCATCTTTTTCGGGCTTAACAAGATCGGACTCATCACCGGTTTTCATGGTGACATTCTGCCAAATCTTCATTTGATTTTCCCACCAGTCTAGCTGCACTTTAGCAAGCACGGCTGGTTGCGCTGCGGCTTTTTCGATTAACTCGGCGGTATCGTCCAAGTTTAATTCATTGAGCGCTTTATTAAGGGGGGTATTTATGGCTGCTTTGCCGGAATCCAGCTCTTTCCACCACATCTGGTTCATATCCTGGAGCTTGGCAAAGTAGTCCGTAAAGAAGTTATAGTTCATTACAATGACCTCTGTATTTGGACTAAAAAGCCGCCCACGAGAGGGGCGGCTGAGTGGTCATTTCACTTATACTGGCGTAGCCTGCTTAACATTTTCAGCCACTAGCTCTTCAACTTCAGTCTTGAACGTTTGAGCAACGGCATTGAACTTGTTGCTATCGTCGATTAGCTGCTGAGAAAGCTTAGTCAGCGTTTCAAGCTGCTGGCTGTTGAATGCAGCGAAAGACTGTACGTCTTTAACTTCGCTAACAGCTTTCAGCTGAGAAAGACCCAATTCGCTATAGGCACGAACAGCTGCTAGCTGAAGCTCAGTTAGCTCTTCAACATTCTTGGTGAACAGCTTGTTGAACTTTACATATGGTGCAAAAGATTTTTCAGTCTGCTCGGAGAAAGATTTAAACATTTCCGTATACATAGCTATTTCCTTCAATTAAACAAAGTAATGAGTGACGTACCCGGGCCATGCTGTATCCGGGTACAATCCGAAACACTTTCAGTTAAACGCTCTTCAGTACGATTGCCGTACCCATACCACCACCGACACATAACGTGGCAAGGCCATGCTCTGTACCACGACGGCGCATTTCATGCAGAAGGCTTACAATGATACGGTTACCTGACGCACCCAGCGGGTGACCCAGTGCAATCGCACCACCATTTACGTTTGAACGCTCAGCTAAATCTTCAACCTGAGTATCCAACTCATCCGCCAGCTCGTGCAGCACACCCAGTGCCTGACCGGCGAACGCTTCATTGAATTCGAATAAACCGACATCGCCGATTTTCAGCTCGGCCTTGTCCAGAGCTTTCACAACTGCCGGTACCGGACCGAGGCCCATAATTTCCGGTGCAACACCAGCCTGGGCATAACTTTCGATTTCAGCCAGTGGAGTCAAACCATATTTCTCAACAGCCGCTTCCGAGGCAACAATAATGGCGCTGGCACCATCATTAATCCCCGAGGCATTACCGGCAGTCACCGAGCCACCTTCTTTCTTGAATGCGGCGCGCAGTTTAGCCAACCCTTCGATAGTGGCATCGGCTTTCGGGTATTCGTCGGTATCGACAACATTTGTCTTACGACGGACAGTGACTTCTACAGGTATAATCTCTTCGGCAAACTTGCCCTGCTCAATGGCTGCTACCGCCTTCTGCTGGCTGGCAAGTGCAAAGTTATCTTGTTGCTCACGGTTCAGGCCAACTTTTGCAACAACGTTCTCGGCCGTTACACCCATGTGGTAGTTATTGAAGACATCTGTCAGGCCATCAGAAATCAGCAGGTCAGACATTTCAAGGCCACCCATTTTCTGACCATCACGAATTTTCGCTGGTAGACAGAATGGAATTTGTGACATGTTTTCCGCACCTGCCGCGACAACAAGGTCGGCATCGCCGGCTTTGATGTGAGAAGCTGCATCCATTACCGCTTTCATACCACTACCACAAACCATATTCAGGCTGTAAGCCGGAACTTCCTGTGGAATATCGGCGTATATCGCAGCCTGACGCCCGGGGCCCATGCCCTGGCCCGCACCTACCACATTGCCAAGAATCACTTCATCCAGATGGGCAGGATCAATCTTGGCATCCTTGATAGCCGCTTTGATTGCGACAGCGGCTAGCTGAGCAGCCGGCACTGATTTTAGTGCGCCGTTAAAGCTACCAAGAGGAGTACGTTTTGCAGCTACAATAAAAACTTTAGTCATTTTTTAAGCGTCCTTAATTAAAAAAATCTAAACCAACCGTTAATGCATGTACAAACCGCCGTTCACAGACAATGTCTCGCCTGTAATATATGCTGCAGCATCACTTGCGAGGAAGGTTACCGCTGCAGCCACTTCGCCAGGTGCAGCAAGACGCTTCATTGGAATTTCAGCTTTAATAGCATCGAGTACTTCCGGCTTAATTGCTTCCACCATAGGTGTGCCGGTATAACCCGGGGCAATGGCATTTACAGTTACACCAGAACGTGCACCTTCAGCAGCCAGCGCTTTAGTAAAACCAATCATTCCCGCTTTCGCTGCTGAATAATTTGTCTGACCAAACTGACCTTTCAACCCATTAACTGAAGAGATATTAATAATACGGGCATTGCCGTGCTCACACATTGAAGCAAATAATGGGTGAGTTACATTAAACAAGCTATTTAAGTTTGTTGAAATAACTTCATTCCATTGTTCTGCTGTCATTCGCTTAAATGTCGTATCACGCGTTATACCAGCATTATTAACCAACACATCAATGTTACCCTCTTCTTTCAGCAATGTTGCCAAAGCCTCTTCGCAGTATGCTGTATCCGTAACATCTAGAGGGTATAGCCTAACCTGATCTTCTGAATAATTATTCTCTTTAAACCATTCTTTCGCCTTGGTTTCTCCGTTCGGGAAGTATGTTGCAATTACTCGATACCCCGCTTCAACCAAAGCAGTTGTAATTGAAGAACCAATACCACCTTTCGCACCAGTTACTAATGCTTTTTTATTCATTACAGAAGACTCCACTCCATCATTGATGCTGCTATATCACCTTGAATTAAATGATATTATTATCAAAATCAAAACAAGGGCACTAACCAACCAAACTGATTCTCAGTTTTTCTTTCCAAATCTGTTGTTGCATCCTAGCGGTCGAAAACGACAGTTCCGTGACCTTTATGTTGCATGAATATTATAAGAACACACGCACATAGCAATATCAACACACTGCATCAATGGTCGTACCAATATTCCTGCATAGAATCACACTTGACCGATGTAACCATTTCAGCGATAAATATTATTGATATGTTACATATATGATGCATTAACAATGCCAGGTAGATAGAAAGATTCTATTTAGCTTTAAATAATAGAATTGAGTAACAAACGAAATGAAATAATTGAAAAGTTGCACTGCTTATATGCATAACTGCACAATAACGGACAGCATAAAATAGCGATTATTGATGGATATTTAAATAATATCTATTACCAATTAAATTGTTAATTACATTTCTGGTAACTATCATTTCAAAAAAATTTTAGATCTCTATAAAAAAAGAAAAAGCCAGGCGAAATTCTCCCAGCTTTTTATTCTGCCATTACTCTATTTTACGAACAATTATCAAGCATGCCTTGTGTCACTATGAAGTCGATTATTTCCGGCAATCCTTTCCCTTCTTTTAAATTAGTGAATACATAAGGCTTATTGGGTCGCATTCGCTTCGTATCTTGATCCATCACTTCCAGCGACGCTCCAACATACGGAGCCAAATCGATCTTGTTTATCACGAGCAAGTCCGACCGGGTAATACCCGGGCCTCCCTTTCTCGGAATCTTCTCCCCTTCGGCGACATCTATGACATAAATCGTTAAATCGGCCAGCTCGGGACTGAAAGTCGCACTCAGGTTATCGCCGCCGCTCTCGATAAAAACCACATCAAGGTTCTTGTGCCTTACCGCCAGCTCTTCAACCGCCGCCAGGTTCATCGAGGCATCTTCCCGAATTGCCGTATGAGGACAGCCGCCAGTCTCGACACCAATGATTCGGTCTGCATCCAGTGCCTCCGCACGGGTCAGGATCTTGGCATCTTCCTGGGTGTAGATATCATTGGTCACCACGGCGATGTTGTACTTATCCCGAATGGTTTTACACAGTATCTCCAACAATGCTGTCTTTCCCGACCCTACCGGGCCGCCGACGCCAATCCGTAATGGTGATTTGTATTCTGTCATAGTTACTTCCCTAAGATCGGTAAAGTCTGGTGTATTGAGTCTCGTGCTGGCTGCTGGCTATCGCCTGCGCCGCTGTAAAACTGCCGATTTCATGGTCCTGAACCCGTTGCGAGGCTGCCAGGGCATCAGGTAACAGCTGTGACATCGACAGCAATATCTGCTGTCCGGCACTCTGGCCCAAGGGGATAAGCTTCACCCCCGCCATCGTTGCATTTTCGAGCCAGCTCCAGAGATAACCGGCATTTAACGCTGCCGAATTTATTCCCCAGTGATTCGCCGCCAACGCAAACCCGGCCAGCTGATTAGCTTCCGCATAACTCAAGTCTTGTGGCGAAAACGACTCATTCAGTTGCGCGAGTAACCTTATAGTCGCTTTGCCTCTCTGCTGCTCCTCAAGGCGTAATTCCTTGGTTTCACGGTTGGCGTATAGCCACTGATTCCAGTGATTTACTATAGAGAGGTCATGCTGTTCATAGGCCTTATACAGGCGAGATAATATCGGTAATTCCAGTGTTACCAGGCTATGGTGAAGCACATCTGTCAGCCAGTGCTGCAGGCTTGCCTGATCGGTTACCCAGCCTTTTTCTATTGCCCATTCAAGCCCCTGCGAATAGGTAAACGCACCAATTGGCAGTGAGGGGCTCATTAGCTGATAAAGGCGAAAATCCGATAATTCATGTCTGGAGTTAGGCATAATCACCTACCATGCCACTCAAGCAGCAATCGCAAGTAAGGTGCCACTCATCGCCAGCAGGGCACTCTGCCATTTAGGGGTAAGGTACTGACCTAGCTTAAAACCACTTATCGCGAGCAGCCCGGCACTCACCAACATACCGGGAGCAAAGGCCACTAAACTGGAAGCTGAGGCCTCTAGTCCATGGGCCCAACCATGGAACATAACAGCAACAACTGCCAGTACAGACAGTGCGACTGACCAGCCATTACTCACTGCTCGCTGACGGCTGTAAACGGCAACTGCTGCAACAAACACGGAAGCAAGGATCAGCGTTTCAATGCCTGTGGCAAAGCCCGACAGTGCACCAAACCCGAGACCAAGCAGCATACTGAACAAAGCAGCCAGCATAATGCGCGCCTGTTGATTTCTTTGCTTATACTGGGCGGCAATCAACCCTACACCCACTAACATAACCAGATGATCTAATCCGGTGATCGGATGGGTAACACCAGAGAAAAAAGAAGAGAACAACCCGCTTTCTAGTGGGCGATGACCGCTGTGAGCCATCGCCGAACCAGAGGCCAGTAAAAGTACTGCAGCTCCAACACCTGTCAGTGGTGGTACTAATGAACGAGTGTGAATTGATTTAACCATATCGTTTCCTTGCGTTGTTGTTATCAAGCTTCATGCTTTGTCTGTTATTGATACCTTGCCTTAACCACTACCGGTTCAATGGCTATGATGGCGGTGTTCATCGGGGTGATGGTGTCCATGGCTATGCCCTGCATGTGAGTGCCCGCTACTCGAACCACCATAGGCGCCAGCTTCAGGCTCGAAGGCAGCCGTTTCAGATGTCACTTCGGCCCCCAACCCTATCACCATCTCATCCAGCACATGGTCATGCTGATATCGCACCCACTCAGGCTCTATCTGAAGCGGAACGTGGCGGTTACCGAGGTGATAGCAAACCCGCGCCATAAGATGCGGGTCGGAACAGTAGACAGTAGATACGGCCTCTTCGGCTGCCAGTACCCTGACCAATACTCCCTGCTCGCTTCGCAGTAAATCGCCGTTTCGCAGGATCTTGCCCCGTGGTAAAAACAGCCCAGCCTCTCTGCCATCGTCTAAGTTGACCTTCAGACGGCTTTTAATCCTTGAGTCAATTGGCAGGCTCAGCGTTGCGCTACCGGTTAATAATGCTGACTCCTGTGCTGTCAAAATCTGAGTTAGAACAATCATCAGTGATCCTCAAAATAAGAAATAACGCTGTGCCATCGGCAATACCTCTGCCGGCTCGCACACCAGCAACTCACCGTCGGCACGTACCTGATAGGTCTGTGAGTCAACCTCTATATTGGGTTGCCAGTCATTCAGCACCATGTCGCTCTTGGAGATGGTGCGGCACCCTTTGGCAATGCCAATCAAACTTTGCAAGCCAAGCTGTTCATCAATGCCTGCTGATTTAGCCGACGCCGAAACAAACAGCATCGACGTGTTCTGGCTCGCTTTGCCGTAGCTGCCAAACATCGACCGATAATGCACAGGCTGTGGCGTTGGGATCGATGCGTTCGGATCGCCCATCGGAGCGGCGGCAATCATGCCGCCCTTGATGATGGTGCTGGGCTTGATCCCGAAAAAAGCAGGCTTCCAAAGCACCAAATCAGCAAGTTTTCCTATCTCGATGGAACCGACTTCATGACCGATCCCGTGAGTAATTGCCGGGTTAATGGTGTACTTGGCGATATAGCGTTTGAGGCGATAATTATCGCTATAGCTTGTATCCTGCGGCAGGCTGCCACGCTGCACTTTCATCTTGTGAGCCGTTTGCCAGGTACGCGTGATCACCTCGCCGACTCGTCCCATCGCCTGAGAATCGGATGCAATCATCGAAAATGCCCCCAGATCATGAAGAATATCTTCGGCAGCAATGGTTTCCCGCCGGATCCGGGATTCGGCAAAAGCCACATCCTCTGCAATCGAAGGAGAGAGATGATGACAGACCATCAGCATATCCAGGTGCTCATCAACGGTATTGACCGTATAGGGCCGGGTCGGATTGGTTGATGAAGGCAGCACATTTGATTCACCGCAGGCGCGGATAATATCAGGCGCATGGCCGCCACCAGCACCTTCGGTATGGTAGGTATGGATCACCCGCTCGCCGATGGCAGCCAAGGTTGACTCGACAAAACCGGATTCGTTTAGCGTATCGGTATGAATAGCAACCTGAACGTCTGTGTCTTCGGCTACCGTCATGCAATTGTCAATCGAAGCTGGCGTGGTTCCCCAGTCTTCATGGAGTTTCAAACCGATAGCTCCGGCCTCGACCTGTTCATGCAGCGCTTCAGGCAAGCTGGCATTTCCTTTGCCGAGCAGGCCAAAGTTCATAGGAAAAGTATCCAGCGCTTCGAGCATTCGATGAATATTCCACGGACCCGGTGTACAAGTCGTGGCATTGGTGCCTGTCGCCGGTCCTGTGCCTCCACCAAGCATGGTGGTGATCCCCGAGCAAAGGGCCTCTTCAATCTGCTGCGGACAGATAAAGTGAATATGGGAATCGATGCCTCCGGCTGTCAGAATAGCGCCCTCACCCGCGAGGATCTCCGTGCCCGGACCAATCACGATATCGACACCGGACTGCACATCCGGGTTTCCCGCCTTGCCAATGGCGCTGATACGGCCATCTTTGACTGCCACATCGGCTTTGACTATCCCCCAGTAATCGAGAATAACGGCGTTGGTGATCACTAGATCTGGTGTGAACGAAGACGGCAATTGACTCTGCCCCATGCCGTCACGGATCACCTTGCCACCGCCAAACTTCACCTCGTCACCGTAGCGGGTATAGTCTTTCTCAATCTCCAGCCATAACTCGGTATCAGCCAGACGCAACCTGTCACCAACGGTCGGGCCAAACATTTCACCGTAGGCTTGCCTTGAAATCGTCGCCATTTATTCCTCTGCCTCCCTGCAGTCAGGTTCTATCGCCAATGCGGACTGCCCGACAGAGCCCATGACCTTGCCCTGAAACCCATAAATAGTCTGCGTACCGCCGAAACTAACCAGCTCTACCGTTCGCGACTGTCCCGGCTCAAAACGGGTAGCCGTACCCGCTGCAATATTGAGCCGGTAGCCCAGCGTAGCCTCACGTTCAAACTCCAGCGCTTCATTGGCTTCAAAGAAATGGTAATGGGAGCCAATCTGTATCGGTCGGTCCCCCAAATTGGCCACCGACACCGTCACTACAGGTTTACCCACATTCAGTTCAATCTCACCCTCGGCGCATTGAAGCTCGCCGGGAATCATCGCGCGGGACACATCTTGTTGATTGTCTGACATCACTCACCTCATACAATCGGGTCATGAACGGTGACCAGCTTGGTACCGTCAGGAAACGTCGCTTCTACCTGAACGTCGTTGATCATTGCTGCCACGCCTTCCATCACCTCGTCTGAAGACAAGATCGTCCGGCCAAAGTCCATCAGCTCTGCAACGGTTCGTCCTTCTCTGGCCCCTTCCATGATCGCCGCGCTAATCAAAGCCACCGATTCCGGATAGTTGAGCTTCAAGCCTTTGTCACGACGTCGTTCTGCCAATAGTGCTGCGGTAAAAATCAGCAACTTATCTTTTTCTCTGGGTGTTAATTCCATCTATTCCTCCAGCAAACCCGATAACCATCCAGGTAATATTCCGGGCACTCATCTGGGTATCATCAAGATAAGGTGTAAGGATCAGGTCGCCCAAATTCTGGGAGCACTTGGAGTACTGCCTGACCACGATTTCCTAACTGACAACCAAACCTGGGTAAACAGCGCCATCATTGGCTCGGTGCCTTCCCCCATCGCCCTGACGACCATCACTCTGTGCTCGTCGCTGCTGTCCGTTACTTCAGTCACACCAGCTACTAACTTGTTTTCCAATAAGTATTCCTGATAGTCACAAAGCAAGGTCTGTACCATATTGAGCAAGGGCTCGTCAGATTCAGTCACTATCATGGTGCCCAGCATTGGATTGCCCCGCAGGCCTGCACTTTGCTGGTGCTGATCACCACCCTGTACATTCAGTTGCTCTGCAATAATCAGCTCATTTCCAATCCTGAGCTGGGTGCAACCGACGACACTCCCACTGGTAAAGCCCTCTTTTAGTGCAGGTCGCCCAAAACAGTGCATTTCCCAACCAATAAATCGGCCTCCGGGCTCGATATCGATCTCGGTATCCAGCCTGACCCGCGCTTCCGGAAAATAGATATTCTCCTGCGGCAGCCACTCAAGCATAGCGCCAGCTTCTACCGAGAGATGCTGACGCTGATAGGCGTATTTTCCCGAAGAGCGATAAAACTTGGTCGCGCCGGGCGTGGTGATTAATGCCTTGGCATCAGTCTCTGAATGGGCAGAAATTGAAAGCTTGTCTCCACCGACAACACCGCCGGGAGGATGAAGCAAATACATGTGACAAACATCGCCTTCAGGATAGAGCGGACGCTGAACAGCGAGCGGACCAACCTGCTTGCGGTGCTTCAATACCGTTTTGGTTGCATTGGCCGAAAAGCCCAGTTCCAGCAGCGCCCGCCACCCTTGCTGTGACTCAAGCTCATCAGGCAAGGGTTTGGGGGTAATTGATGCAATATTGGTGAGCGGTGACTTTGTCTCGATACTGTTATGGATAGCCGTCATACCGTCAGATACTCCTTGATCAGCTTGTCGTTAAGGCTGGTCATTTCTCCCTTGGCAACAGCCCGGCCACGGTCAAGCAGACAAAAGTTATCACCGACTTTTCGTGCAAAAGGGAGCTTTTGTTCAACCAGTAAAACTGTGAGCCCCAGCTCGTGGTTCAACCTGCGAATAATGTCACCAATTTCCTGGACGATATTGGGCTGGATCCCCTCAGTCGGTTCGTCCAGTATCAGCAAACTAGGATTGACGACCAGTGCCCGGGCGATAGCCAGTTGTTGTTGCTGCCCCCCGCTCAAGTCTCCGCCACGACGATGGAGCATCTCTTTCAGCACCGGGAAAAGCTCATAGATAAACTCGGGGATCTTGCGATCGCCCTTGGCACGAATGGGCAGGCCGATCTGCAGGTTCTCTTCAACACTCAGCAACGGAAAGATCTGTCGCCCTTGTGGCACATACCCGACCCCATGACGGGGACGACTTTCTGCCGACAGTTTGCTAATGTCCTTGCCCTGCAGCACGATCTCACCGCTCTTGACAGGCAATAACCCCATCACACATTGCAGCAAGGTCGTTTTCCCGACCCCGTTGCGTCCCATCAGTACCGTACACTTCCCTTCGGGAATGCTGATATCCAAATCCCACAGGGTATGGCTCTCACCGTAAAATTGATTCAGTCCTTTGATTTCCAGCATCACGATTCTCCCAAATAGACTTCTTTGACCCGTGGATCAGACTGCACCTCGCTCATTGAACCTTCGGCCAACATATGTCCCTGATGCAGAACAGACACCTTGCTGGCGATCGAGCGGACAAAATCCATATCATGCTCAACCACCACCACCGAATGATCCCCGGCCAGCGATGTCAGCAGCTCTGCCGTTCGATCCATTTCCTGGTGGGTCATCCCCGCAACTGGTTCATCCACCAGCAACAGCTTAGGTTTCTGCATCAGCAGCATGCCGATCTCCAGCCACTGCTTCTGGCCGTGGGACAAGTTACCTGCCAATAAGTCAGCATGATTTTCAAGGCCAATGAGGAGCAGCACCCGATTAAGCTCATCACGCTGTTCCCCGTTAAGACTAGCTCTGAATACACGCCATACACTGCGCTCCCCGGCCATCGCCAGTTCCAGGTTTTGCCACACCGACAGGCACTCAAACACTGTCGGTTTCTGGAACTTCCGACCGACACCGGCATTGGCTATCTCGGCTTCGTCCATTTGCAGAAGATTGATATTGGAGCCCAGCCAGACCTGCCCTTCATCAGGCTGGGTCTTACCGGTAATGATGTCCATCATGGTGGTCTTTCCGGCACCATTCGGACCGATAATGCAGCGCAGCTCTCCTTCCTTGATATACAGGTTCAAATCGTTGATCGCCTTGAATCCGTCAAATGACTTGGTTACCCCTTCGAGATACAACAAAATGTTGTGGCGGGTATCGAGCAAGGGGTGCTGTTGCGGTTTGAGAAAATCAAAAACCTGATCCCGGCGAACAAAGTTCTTTACCGATTGACGAAACTGCACCGGCAGCCAATGCGGCTGGTCAAGTTTCTCAGGCGAGAGTTGCTGAGGAATCGTGGTCATAATGCGGCCTCCTTACGAGACGAGGTACGAGGAGACTTGCGAACGAATGAGTCAGAGAAAAATCCGGTGACACCCTTAGGCAGGAATAAAGTCGCCAGTACAAACAAGCTCCCCAGCGCAAATAGCCAGACTTCCGGAAATTCGATGGTGAACCAGCTCTTGGCATAGTTGATAAGCAAGGCACCGACGATAGCGCCGAACAAGGTTGCCCGGCCACCCAGCGCTACCCACACCACGATTTCGATTGAGTTAAGTGGCGCAAATTCTCCAGGGTTGATAATGCCAACCTGCGGCACATACAAAGCACCGGCGATACCGGCCAATACTGCTGACAGCACAAAGATCCACAGCTTGAATTGATCAACGTTGTACCCAATAAAGCGTACCCGTGACTCGGCATCCCGGGTTGCAACGGCAACCTTACCCAGTCGGCTGGCGATCACCGCGCGACAGATTACATAGCCAGCAATTAGCGCGGCAACCGATGCGACGAACAAAGCAATCCGGGTACTGTCCGACTGAAGGCTGAAGCCAAGAAGATCCTTGAAATCTGTCAGGCCGTTGTTACCACCAAATCCCATTTCATTGCGAAAGAAAGCCAGCATCAAAGCAAACGTCAGTGCCTGAGTCATGATTGACAGATACACACCCGAAACCCGGGAACGAAAAGCCAGGTAGCCAAACACCCATGCCAGCACGCCTGGTACCAAAACCACCATCAGGCAGGCAAACCAGAACATATCGAAGCCATGCCAGAACCAGGGCAGTTCTTTCCAGTTGAGGAAAACCATAAAATCAGGCAGCAGCGGATCACCATAGACACCGCGATCACCAATCTGGCGCATCAGATACATGCCCATGGCATAACCGCCGAGTGCAAAAAAAGCACCGTGCCCTAGGCTCAATATGCCGAGATAACCCCAAACCAGATCCACAGCCAGTGCCAGCAAGGCGTAAGTCAGGTATTTGCCAAGCAGGGTGATAGTGTATGTCTCGACATGAAGAAAGTGGCCCTGCGGCACCAGCAGATTCAATGCCGGAATAACGAAACCGGCTACCAGCAGTATGCTCAATAGCAACTGCCCTCCGCGATCGTCCTTTAAGATTGTTTTAAGCATGTCTTATCCCTCCACCGCTCGGCCACGTTGAGGAAACAGGCCTCGCGGTCGTTTCTGGATAAAAAGAATGATGAAAACCAGCACCAGTATTTTTGCCAATACCGCCCCGGCCCATGGCTCCAGAATCTTGTTGAAAATGCCAAGGCTTACCCCTGCTACCAGGGTGCCCCATAAGTTGCCGACACCACCGAATACCACCACCATAAAGGAATCGATAATGTAACTCTGTCCCATGTTAGGTCCGACGTTGGTCAGCTGAGACAACGCCACGCCAGCTACGCCGGCAACTCCCGAACCAAGGCCGAATGTCATCGCATCGACCCATTCTGAGCGCACTCCCATTGCCCGTGCCATTGCCCGGTTTTGGGAGACAGCACGCACCTGAAGCCCAAGCGGCGTCTTTTTGAGAACAAACACCAGAGCTGCAAACACCAACAAGCAGAAAATGATGATATAGAGACGGTTATAGGTAAGAGAGAGCATCGGATTGATTTCAAGCATCCCGCTCATCCAGTCCGGAGTGGCAACAGATCGGTTTAGGGGCGAGAAGATACTGCGAACGGCCTGCTGCAGAATAAGGCTGATACCGAATGTCGCCAGCAAGGTTTCCAGCGGCCTGCCGTACAAAAAGCGGATGACGCCACGCTCAATGGCAATACCCACCAAGCCGGAAACGACAAATGCCGCAGGGATCGACAAGATCAGCGACAGACCAATATTGTTTGGCATCAGTTGCTGCATCACGTAGGTGGTATAAGCCCCCAACATGATCAGCTCGCCATGGGCCATATTGATCACCCCCATCACGCCAAAGGTGATTGCCAACCCAATCCCGGCCAGCACCAATACAGATCCCAGGCTCAACCCAAAATAGAGTGTCTCTGCCGTGTTATAAATCCGCTGACTCTGATGATAGTCATCTAATGCACGCTCAATCCCGGCGATAAATTCGGCATTACCCTTGTCCTTGGCCAGCTCAACATCAAGCGCATGACTCAAGGCCTGAAAAGCCACCGGCTCCAAAGAATTGCTCAGGAGAGCCAACGCAGCCTCGCGTACTTCGGGAACCGGCGCGTTGATATCAGCAACAGCCAGCACAAGTGCAAGCACCTCTTTCACCTCTTGCGACGATTCGCTCTGGTAGGCACTTCTTACAAGACTCTGAACATTCTCGGCTGTATTTCCCTGCAAGTTTTTTGCAGCCTGTAGTCTTAATTCCTCGCTATCAGCACTTAAATCCAACTGGGCTATACCCAAACGGATCGCCTTGCGCAGCCGGTTATTCAGCGCAACTTTCTTATAATCACGCTTGTTGCTGATCTCCTGATCAGCAGATCCTCCCTCTTCTACCCCATCAGCGATAGATACAGCTTGCTTACCAACGGCCAGCTCGGGGATCAAAAACAATTGCTTGTTCTTTTTCTGATAGAAAACCTGACCGTCGAGCAAGCCGGTTAACATCGTCTTGGCCGCAGGATGACGAGTTTCAGCCAGCCATTCGATGGCTTGTTGCTTCTTGGCAAAGTTACGTTGTGACAGCTGAGCCTCGACATCAGAAAATGACGCTATATAGCTACTGCCTGCAGCGATTGAAACAGCGGAGAAAATCATTAAAACGAAGCCCAGCAACGTCGCGGGCACAAATCGGTATAAGGGCTTTACCTGTATCGGCAGCCGCCATCTATTTATTGTCATCATGGTACTCATCCAGAAACCCGTTAAACACGCCTCTGCACTCGCCTAGCCACAAGTGCAGAGCCCGGTATGATCTACTACGTCAAACCGGTTATTGCTTAGCGCCGGCACACTTGCCGGTAACGACGTTGAAGCTGCCGCACTCAAGGGGTTTGAGCCAGCTGGCATAAAGGTCTTTGGAGCCCGGGAGGAAATTTGACCAGGCATCACCGGCCACCAAGCCCGTGGTTTCCCATACCACTTCGAACTGACCGTCGTCCTGGATCTCGCCCAGCAGCACGGGTTTCGTAATATGGTGGTTTGGCATCATTGTCGCGTAGCCGCCGGACAAGTTCGGCACAGTCACGCCGATAATGGCATCCTGGATAGCTTCTGAGTCCGTCGTCCCTGCTTTTTCAGCCGCCTCAACCCACATATTGAAACCGATATAACTGGCTTCCATCGGATCGTTCGATACCCGCTTATCATCCTTAATAAATTTCTGCCACTGTTCCACAAACTCGGCATTTTCATCGGTATCAACGCTCATGAAATAGTTCCATGCCGCCAGGTGCCCCACCAAAGGTGAGGTATCCATTCCCGACAACTCTTCCTCACCGACAGAAAAGGCAACAACAGGAATATCCTCGGCTGACACGCCTTGCGAGCCTAGTTCTTTATAAAACGGGACATTGGCATCACCGTTAATTGTTGATACCACGGCTGTTTTCTTGCCTTGCGAGCCGAATTTCTTGATATCGGAAACAATAGACTGCCAATCAGAGTGGCCAAAAGGGGTGTAGTTGATCATGATGTCGCTCTTGGCAACACCTTTCGATTCCAGATAGGCTTCAAGGATTTTATTGGTGGTTCGCGGGTAGACATAATCGGTTCCGGCCAGTACCCAGCGTTCAACCTCCAACTCATTCATCAGGTAGTCAACAGCCGGTATGGCCTGCTGGTTAGGCGCGGCACCGGTATAAAAAACGTTTTTCGAGGACTCTTCACCTTCATACTGAACAGGGTAAAACAGCAGACTGTTGAGCTCTTCGAATACCGGCAGCATCGACTTGCGCGATACAGACGTCCAGCCACCGAATACCACGTCCACTTTTTCTTTCTCAATTAGCTCACGGGCTTTTTCTGCAAACAGAGGCCAGTTTGATGCCGGATCGACGACCACTGCTTCCAGCTTTTTACCCAGCACGCCCCCTTTCTTGTTCTGCTCTTCAACCAGCATCAAAATCGTATCTTTCAGCGTGGTTTCACTGATTGCCATCGTGCCCGACAGGGAGTGCAGCACCCCAACCTTAATCGTTTCTTGTGCCGCAATGGCATTGAATGACAAGGCCAGTGAAACTGCAATACCTGCGAATGTACTCTTAAACATCTTGGTTGACATATTAAATAGCTCCTTGTGAATAACCATTCAACAAAGAGCAAGCATCAGGCCAACACACCCGACATTTTCAAATAGGTAAAATAATTTTGATAAATCAATAATTTAATTTTTCAGATTTATTGCTGGTACAATTTGGTGCATTAAACAAATGTTAATATGGTGCAGTGGCTCACTTCTCATGCACCATGTTGATACTTTCATACACAGGCCATGTTGCCGTTCCGATAGCGTCTTTATAGCGAATAACTGGGGCGCATTGGTAACTTTCTGAATACGCTATAATTCACATCAGTGCGCTAGAAAGGCTCCCGGCAGGACTGGCTGTACAATGAATAAGCGGTCAAAACCGCGATATGAACTAAAACCATTTTTTTAAGTCAGACAATTCATTACTTATTGTTTGACTGTTTGTTTCACAAGGACATTGCCAATCTATGCTAACGTCGACTTTCCAACGCCTTAATACTTACCTGGACAGCCAGGTTATTGGTCAGCCTGATCTCGTTAAACAGCTATTAATTGCCCTGCTTGCAGATGGGCATATTTTGGTAGAAGGACCACCGGGGCTTGCCAAGACTCGTGCAGTTAAAGTGTTATCCGACTGTATCGAAGGCAGTTTTCACCGTATACAGTTTACGCCCGATCTGCTCCCGGCTGATCTGACCGGCACCGATATCTTCCGCCCGGAAACCGGCGAGTTTACCTTCCAGCCAGGACCTATTTTCAACGCCCTGGTACTGGCTGACGAAATCAACCGAGCACCCGCAAAAGTACAGGCCGCCATGCTTGAAGCAATGGCAGAAAAGCAAATTACCGCAGGCCGGGAAACCTATTCCCTGCCAGAGCTTTTTCTGGTGATGGCAACCCAGAACCCTATCGAACAGGAAGGAACCTATCCGCTCCCCGAGGCGCAGCTTGACCGCTTCCTGCTGCAGTTAAACGTGGACTACCCGGACGAAGCCAGTGAACTGGAGATTCTGCGCCTTAACCGTGGCGAGGCCATGGGCATCGACAAGCCGGAAGCTGTACAAATCAGCCAGCGCGAGATTTTCTCGGCCCGGCAGGAAGTGCTGAAGATCCATATGGCAGAAGAAGTGGAGCACTATATTATTCGCCTGACAATGGCCACCCGCCAGCCGGAGCGCTACAGCGGTCAGCTTGCGGGCTGGCTGCAGCTCGGCGTCTCACCTCGTGCAACCCTGGCTCTGGATCGCTGTGCCCGTGCCCATGCCTGGCTTTGTGGCCGTGACTTCGTTACCCCGGAAGATGTCCAGCAAATGGCCTACCCGGTTCTGCGCCACCGCCTGCTACTAAGTTACGAGGCACAGGCCGAGGGCATTGCCGCTGATACCATTGTCAGCCAGTTGATTGCTCAGGTAGCCTGCGCATGACAGATACACCCGTAACTGCATCCCTGCCGCCGCACAGTGACGGGGTTAACCTGTGCCTGGCAGAACTGCTGCAATACAAAAATCAATCCGTGCGCTGGCTACCACCGGCGCAAAGTGTGTGGTCGCAACTAAACGGCCAGCATATGAGCCGGAAAAAAGGCCGGGGGATGAACTTTTCGGAGGTTCGCCCCTATCAGGCTGGGGATGATATTCGTGCCATTGACTGGCGTGTGACAGCCAGAACAGGAAAAACCCATACCAAGCTGTTTACCGAAGAGCGTGAACAACCTGTTATGTTGCTGGTTGATCTTGGCGCTAGCATGAAGTTCGGCTCCCAGCTAATGCTTAAATCCATTCAGGCTGCGCATTTTGCCAGCCTGCTAAGCTGGCTGGCCGTCAGCGAGCAAGACAGGATCGGTGCCATTATCTATACCGGCACTCAGTTAATCGAGTGTAAGCCGACAGCCCGACAGCAAGGGCCGCTTCGGCTCATCAATGCCCTGATTGATGCCCACCAGAGCCACAGTGACGAAAGCGATAGCCTGCCCTTCTCTTCGGCACTAAAACACCTTCACCACTTGTGCCCCAAAGGCAGCGAAATTGTTGTGCTGAGTGATTTCTACCAGCTCGCCGAAACAGACAAACGGCGCTTGAGCCAGCTGCGCCAGCATAACCGCATCCAGTTTGTTCAGGTTCATGACCCGCTTGAGCAAGGGCAAACCAGCTTTAAAGGGACGGAACATGTCGCAGACAGCAGGCAATCTGTCTGGCTCGACTTCTCTGCCAAGAAAACTCGTGAAAAGCTGAACGAGCAATACCTCGGCCACCAGCATTTCATCCATGACATGGCTTTGAGTCTGGCAATTCCACTACATCAGATTTCAGCTGCAGAGCCGCTGATGCAGCAACTCGGAGGTATGAAGAAACACCATGGCTGATCCAATGACGCCTAATGACATCGCAGCATCACTGCCACTGGCCGATGTCCACCTGTCACCCGCGCCCGGTATCTGGCCGCTCGCCTGGGGATGGTGGCTATGCATTGCGGTGATCGTTGTTGTTCTGGTAATACTTGTCCTGAAACTCAGGCAACACCTAAAACAACAAAGAGCACGTAAAGAGGCTTTGAAGCTATTAAAAAGCCTCAATACCCCTGAACAGTTCAGCGACATCAACCTGCTATTGCGACAAACGGCAATGACCTACTTTTCTCGCCGTTATGTAGCCAGCCTGACCGGCGAGCAATGGCTGTTATTCCTCGACCAGCAGCTGGCCGAGAAACACCGTGGCTTTGTCGCCCTCTCAACCGACTGGCAACAAGGCCTGTTTTCCGGTAAAGGCATCGAACAATTAGCCTTCAACCAGTGCTACCAGCAAGCAAAGCTATGGCTAACCAAGGCCCGCCTCCCCGCCAATGGTCAATACCTGCCTGTCACGACGGAGGTTGCTGATGTTTGAGTTCTTCTGGTTATGGGCATGGCTGGTGCTACCGCTGCCTTTCCTGGTCTATCGTTTTTCTAAGCCCGCTGTACAGCCGGTCGCGATCCGTCTGCCCAAGCTACCCGACGGTATCGGACAGCAACAACCCGATACTCGCTGGCGCAAAGCGATCATGGCTATTGCATGGTGCTGCCTGTTAGGCGCACTGGCACGACCTGTTTGGTATGGTGATCCTATCGAAATCAATCCGGATCACCGGGATATGTTGCTGGCTGTCGATCTGTCCGGATCCATGTCGATCGAGGACATGGTGACATCCGCAGGCGACAATATCGACCGACTGACCGCCGTCAAACAGGTATTGAATGACTTTATCGCCAAGCGCAAAGGCGATCGCCTCGGCTTAGTGCTTTTCGCCAATCATGCTTATCTGCAAACACCGCTGACGTTCGATCGCAATACTGTTCAGGAGCAGCTCGGCCGCACAGTACTTGGCCTGATCGGTCAAAGTACGGCAATCGGTGAAGGCCTGGGTATCGCGACCAAAACCTTCATAGACAGCGAAGCACCGCAGCGAGTGATCATTTTACTCAGCGACGGGGCCAATACTGCCGGAGTGATCGATCCGGCAGAGGCTGCCGAGTTGGCTGCTCGAAGCAATGTCACTATCTATACCGTTGGTATCGGTGCCGAAGAGATGCAGCAGCGCTCTTTTTTCTCAACCCGTACCATTAATCCCTCTCAGGATCTGGATGAAGGCATGCTGGCTAATATCGCCAATATGACCGGCGGCCAGTACTTTCGGGCCAGAAATCCTCAGGAACTTGAGAATATTTACCAGTTAATTGATCAAATGGAACCTATCAACACTGCGCAGCAGACCTGGCGGCCACGAGAGGAACTATTCCGCTACCCATTGGCGATTGCCCTGCTCCTCTCGCTGATCATTGCAATAATGAGGAGGCGTCATGGCTGATTTTACTTTTCTTCATCCGGTCTGGTTAATCGCCCTGCTGCCCCTTAGCCTGTTACTCCCCTGGCTAAAGGGCAAGCAGCACAGCAACGGGCTGATAGCAGCGCACCTTGCCGAAAAACTTGGTCTCGACCAGAAGCAAACCGCAACGGCTTTTGTTCCACTGCTGGGTTTATGCTGGCTACTCAGCGTTCTGGCACTGGCCGGCCCGAGCTGGGAGAAAGCCAGCTTACCTGCCTACAGTATCTCGGGAGCCCGTGTGCTGGTGATGGATATGTCCCGCTCTATGTACGCAACCGACATAACACCAAACCGCCTGATCCAGGCCCGGTACAAGGCGCTGGATATGTTACCAGGCTGGAAAGAAGGCAGTACCGGACTAGTAACCTATGCAGCTGACGGTTATGTTGTCAGTCCCCTGACTCAAGACAGCAGCACGCTGTCTAGCCTGATCCCCCACCTATCGCCGGAAATCATGCCGCTTCAGGGCAGCAATGCCGCTGCAGGCGTCGAGGTAGCTATTACCCTGCTCAAACAGGCTGGCCACCAGCAGGGAGACATTATCCTGATCACTGACGGTTTGTCTGAACAAGAATCCTCGACCACCCAGGACTTATTGGCTGATACGCGCTTTCGACTTTCTATACTGGCAGTCGGTAGCCGTCAGGGCGCACCGGTACGCATGCCCGATGGCAGATTGCTGACCAATAGCCAGGGCGACACTGTGGTTGCCAAAGTCGAGCTCGATACATTGCTTCCCCTGGTCAAGCAAACTGGCGGCCAGTTACAGCTCTCTCAGTCAACCAATCGGGACGTTGACAGTCTTGTCGCGGCAACGGCCAAGCCAATGGACAATACCGACAAGGAAAAAGAGAAAGAGCTAGTGGAACGTGTAAACAACGGGTTCTGGCTGCTCATTCCTTTGGTCGTTCTGTCCTTGTTCGGGTTTCGTCGCGGTATTGTTCTTGCCGCTGTACTTGTCTTTATGCCCGTCGACCAGGCTATGGCCTCGCCGTGGAAAAACCGGGATCAACTTGGTTACGATGCTTACCAGCAAGAAAGCTATGCGTCAGCTGCCGAGCAGTTTTCATCCCCCCAGTGGAAAGGGGTCGCGCAGTATAAGGCCGGTAACTACGAGCAGGCTATCGACACGCTAAAGCCTCTGGGCGATATCACATCCCGCTATAACCTCGGCAATGCCTACGCCAGAACCGGTGAGTTTGAAAAAGCCATTGAGAGCTACCAATCCGTTCTCGATCAAGACAACCAGCATGCCGACGCCCGGAAAAACCTAGAGATAGTCAAGCAGGCGCTAGAACAACAGCAACAGCAACAGCAGCCTGATGAGAACAAGGACTCGGATCAGGAACCATCAAACAAGCAACAAAAAGATCAGCAGAATCAGCAGAATCAGCAGAATCAGCAGAATCAGCAGAACGATGATGACAGCGAGAACAGCGACTCTCAACAATCTGATGACAGCCAACAAGCAAGCGAGCAGCAATCGGAAACGGAAAAGAGCGCCCAAAATCAGCCCGAGCAGCAACCTGACTCCCAGCCACAAGGAGAGAGTCAGAAGAGTGATGAACTGAATGATGTCCAGCAGGCTTCTTCAGGCCAGCCACAGGATGAAACAGAAGAACAACCTGAGGATCCTCAGCAGGCAGAACAATCACTCGATAAGCAGACACAAGGTGCGTTATCGGCCAGCGATCCGGTACTAAAGAAACTAGAGCAAGTACCTGATGATACCAGTGCCTTGATCCGTGCCCAGCTGTTGCTTCAGGCTCGTCAGAAGCAGGCGCCTCAGGCGACTGAGAATTCATGGTAAGACTAAGATGAAGATGATGAAGAACTACACTCTCCGTTCTGGCTATAACAGACGTATCCTACAGTTTCTCTGGAGGTTGCTGACTATAGCCGCACTCACGCAGGCGTCAATTGTCAGTGCCGCCCAGGCCGTTGCTACCGTTTCCAAGAACATCGTTGCTGTCAATGAAGTCTTCCAGCTAACCATTTCGATTGATGACAACGTCAATACCAGCGCACTGGACTTATCGCCACTTGAAGAGCACTTCAGCTACGGCCGCCCCAACGTCAGCAGTGGGACAACGATGATAAACGGTTCGGTCACACGCAGCACCGAATGGCGGGTTGCACTGGCAGCGAAAGAAATCGGGGATTTTACTATCCCTAGCTTTCGCATTGGAGCCACGACAACAGAACCGATCACCATTACCTCGCTAAAAAGCAGTAATACCAATGACCAAGGCACCGCTCAGCCGGATATTACGGTCGATCAGGATATCGATAAAAACCAGCTCTATGTCGGTGAAAGTATTCGTTACACCGTACGGATCCGTATCGGTGAGCAGATGAGCAAGGCAACGTTAATCGCGCCATCCGGTGACGGGCTGGACGTAAAACAGATCGGCGATGACCGTCAGGCCGAACCGGTACTGAATGGTCGCCGCTATCTGGTGATCACCCGAGACTATCAAATTACCGCCACCAAGCCTGGCACTATTCTGCTTCGTGGTGCCGAATTCAGGGGTAATGTGGTCAAAAGTGGCCGGGGCTTTGGCTCAACCCTTAGGATCCCGGTAGAAAAGCAAACCGATAATCTTGAGCTTACCATCAAGGACAAGCCTGCTAGTTATCAGGGGCTATGGCTGCCGACTCAAGACCTGCAACTGGAACAACAGTGGCAACCCGATAACCTGGAAGTTCGAGTCGGCGATCCCCTTACCCGAACCATTACCTTGCGGATCAAAAACGCAGAGCAGAGCAGCATGCCTAACCTTGCCCTTCAATATCCCGACAAGGTTAAGGTCTATAACGAGAAGCCGGTGTACAGTACGGTCAACGGTTATACCGTCATGACCCTCAAGCAAGTGATACTCCCTCGGGAGCGAGGCGAGCTTGAGCTGCCGCCGCTATCAATCAACTGGTGGAACACAGAAACCAGCCAACAGGAGACAAGCCAGGTTGACGGGCTAGCAATTACGGTACTGCCGGGCGACAACATCAATAACAGCCTCAACCTACCCTTGCGCTCCGAGCCCTCTTCTGCTGCGCCAATTGCCAAGGAAACCGGGGCTGGCAACATACAAGTTGTCAATGACTCGGGTTACTGGCCGTGGTTAACAGCCTTGTTTGCCGCGTTATGGCTAATCACGACGGCCTTGTGGCTGAAAGCCAGAGCAGCTTCGCGGCAGATTGTAGCGGCTGTCGCGATGAAGCAGCCAGTCATGAACGTTGCACCGCTTGCGGGGATGAAGCAGGCTGTCAAAGACAACAGTCCTATCAAGGTTCAGGCTTACTACCGGCAATGGTCGCAGAATAACCCTGACAACCCGCAGCAGGAACAACTTCGCCAGGCCGTGCACGCAATGATGACGGCACATTTCAGCAAGCAGCCCGAGAAGTGGGATAGTGCCAAGCTACTACAACTTATCCAGTCAATCGGTCTGTCAGAAAAAACAGCAACAAAAAATAGCACCACTACCTCGGCACTGGCACCTCTGGTACCAGAAAAATAGGCAACAGCGCTTTACATAATCGATACATGAATGAGAGTAGCTCGCACTAGTGCGAGCTATTTTTTAACATTTTCGACTGCCTGATTGGGTATTTGTTAAAGAGCCAGGCCGAATCAGCCCAGTTCAAAACCTGACATACCTAATCAGGCCAAAAGAATGTTAACAGTGAGTTAACCGAAAGTTTATCAAAAGAAAGGTGGAAAATTATCGTATTTCCTGTTAAAAAATGTTTCGGAAGCAATATATAATCCTTCCTAACATATAAAAAAATTATGCAGGACGTAATATGAATCAGACACAACCCTTTTTAGCCCGAGTCGCAAGTGGGAGCCTGGTGATCCAGATCCTCATCGGTATCGTTGCCGGTATCCTTCTTGCCTCTGTATCTCCTGAAGCTGCCGTCAAAGTTGGCTTTCTTGGAGGACTGTTCGTCAGTGCCCTGAAAGCAGTCGCCCCTATCCTTGTCTTTATTCTGGTCGCCTCTTCTATCGCCAACCAGAAGAAAGGCGCTCACACCAACATGAGACCAATCATTATCCTGTACCTGTTCGGTACGCTAATGGCTGCGCTTACTGCGGTTACCATGAGTTTTCTTTTCCCGACCACTTTAACTCTGGTAGCAAGTGCAACAGGTGCAACACCACCTGAAGGTATTACTGAAGTATTGAATACACTGCTATTCAAGATTGTTGATAACCCGGTAAATGCACTGATGTCAGGTAACTTCATCGGTATTCTTGCCTGGGCCATCGCTCTTGGCTTCGCACTGCACCAGGCAAGTGATGCAACCAAGCAAGTTTTCCATGACGTATCTAACGGCATCACCCTGATTGTTCGCTTCGTGATCCGCCTGGCACCAATCGGTATCTTCGGCCTTGTTGCCAATACTTTTGCCGAGACAGGTTTCGCGGCCATTGCTGGTTACGGTCATCTTCTTGCAGTACTACTAGGCTCAATGCTAATCATTGCGCTTGTAGTTAACCCGCTGATTGTTTTCTACAAGACCAAAGAGAACCCATACCCGCTTGTTCTACGTTGTATCCGCGAGAGTGGTATTACTGCCTTCTTCACACGTAGTTCTGCGGCTAACATCCCTGTTAACATGCAGTTATGTAAGAACCTGGATCTTCATGAAGATACGTACTCTGTATCTATCCCTCTGGGTGCGACCATCAACATGGCAGGTGCTGCGATCACAATTACAGTTCTGACGCTGGCAGCAGTACATACCATGGGTATTGAAGTTGATATCGCAACAGCAGTACTGCTAAGTGTGGTTGCAGCCGTTTCAGCTTGTGGGGCTTCGGGTGTAGCCGGAGGTTCTCTACTACTGATCCCGCTTGCATGTAGCCTGTTTGGTATTCCAAATGACATCGCAATGCAGGTTGTTGCTGTTGGCTTCATCATTGGTGTTATCCAGGATTCAGCGGAAACTGCCCTGAACAGTTCAACTGACGTAATCTTTACTGCTGCAGCTTGCAAGGCAGAAGAAGCGAAGGTTGCAAGTACTGAAGCAGTGAAATCATAAGCGATTCTTACGGCAACCGTAATGAAAAGAGGCAGCCTTTGGGCTGCCTCTTTTGTATTCGATGTTCTTCTTTGGAAGCACTAGTTGCTTAGCTCTTCCAGCTGCTCTGAGAGCTCACTCGCCTTATCTGAAACCTGATCCGACGCTGATTCAAGCATATCCTGCACTTCTTCCATCGGGCGTGAGTTCACAGCATCTTCGATCTGATCTTTATAGGTCACACCGATATAGATACCGATGCCGACCAAAGCTAACATAATATATTTCAACATCTATTTATCTCACTCGTTCGATATAAAACTCGGTAATTACTTAACCAGGCTAATCAGCGATTTTCCTAGCAGCCACTCAAGCTCTTTCTCACTGTCATCGCCAAAGCGCTCTTTGCACAGCGCATACAGACGTTCGATCCCATGCTTGGCAAACTCATTGGTTAGCTCAGAAGAGGCAATATGGTGGAAAAGCAGACGCAAGGTTGCCTGAAATTTTTCATCATCAAGCGCAGCTAGCCAGCTCTTTACGAACCCATCCAGGCCGTTATCTAAATCAAGCTTTTCGACAAACAGGCGGAAAATTCTGCCATCTAACGCGTTGGCAAAATCTTGCTTTTTCGGAAAATGATGGCTAATCCCGGTACGGGAGATGCCCGTTTGCTTGCTCAGGGTAGTGTACGACATCTTGTCGTAGCCCAGGGTCAAAATTTGATCAACCACGGCATCCATGATCGTCTGGATTGTAATTTCTGTATCTTCTTTACTACGCTTTGGCATAATGAGTTGACTCTATATTTTTCACATCAACAAAAATCCCACCGGACACCTCCCGATGGCATGTTGCAACGGCTTTGGTTGTTAATATGTTAGCAGTATTACAAAATGCTATCCCGTTAACTAGTATTCTTCCTAGTTTTATATATTTTTCAAGCTCTAATAAATAACTCAGAACTAAATACCAAACCAGGTCACATATCACGTCTAGCAGCACATGTCATCACGGTGCAATTCACTTAAACGCATAAGTAATAACATTTTGTAATCTGTGCCTAAAACAACACGACGATGGTCAATAATATTAAAAAACAAGGAGTTACGCCACTACTCATTCTGTTGCAGGCTTTCGACCGCAAAAAAATCATACACATGTTTAAATTTTGTGCTTAAATTTTTTCTGAACTATCGCTTTTATTTGACAAGTTAGTGTCTTTTTTCATACTTAATTACAGGAGTTTAATGAAAAATAGACACTTGACGGACCAGTAGGAAACCATTTAATTTAACATTACGATAACACCAACAAGGACGAGACTATGACTTTACCTCTGCCCACGGATCGCTTAAGGGATACACTCATGACGCAGCCTCTACCTAATGAAATGATTTTGAAGTGGGCAGAAGAGCGCCCGGACGAAGTTTTCCTGCGCCAAATTATTGATCGTAAGTTTGTCGACTATACCTTTGCCGAGGTTGCTGACAAGGCATTATCCTTGGTCAGTGCACTAAGAAGTATGGGGATTCAGCCCGGCGACCGTGTTGCACTTATGTCCAAAAACTGCGCCGAATGGTTTATTACCGACCTTGCCCTGATGCTCGGCAGCTACATCAGTGTCCCTATTTTCCCGACTGCAGGGGCAGAGACAGTCGAGCACTGTATTACACACAGTGAATCCAAAGCACTGCTTATCGGTAAGCTGGATGACGACAAGGCTGTCACATCCGTACTGGCCGACCATCCGGATTTACCGACTATTTCCTTCTCTTACCCGAGTGCGCCGAAGTGTAAGTTTGAATTTGACACCCTGGTCGCAGACAGCAAACCTTCTGAAGAGCGCCCGCAACACAAACCTGAAGACCTGATGTCAATTGTGTATACCTCGGGTACGTCAGGGCTGCCAAAAGGTGCCATGCTAACCTACGGTGCATTTGCCTGGTCATCACAGAGAATCCTCGACCATATCGGTATGAAAGACGGCGAAAGACTGTTTTCATACCTGCCACTAGCGCACATAACAGAACGTGTATATATCTTCGGCTCTTCAGTAATGGCCGGCATTCAAGTTGCCTTCCCAGAGTCACTGGATACCTTTATCGAAGACGTGAAGATGCACCGCCCGACGCTGTTTATTTCCGTCCCGCGCCTGTGGACCCTGTTCCAGCAACGAATTCTTGAGAAGTTGCCACAGGCCAAACTCAACATCTTACTCAAAATCCCGTTCATATCCGGGGTAATAAAACGCAAACTGGCTGATGGCCTGGGGCTGGACAAAGCCCGGGTACTGGGCTGTGGCTCTGCACCGGTGTCACCTGCCCTGCTTCGCTGGTACGAAAACATCGGCCTGAACATCACCGAAGCCTGGGGAATGACAGAATCCTTCGCCTACAGTACCATCAACCATCCATTCCGCAGCGATAAGATCGGTACCGTCGGTAATGCCGGTCCCGGTATTGAGATTAAGATCGCCGCTGATGAAGAGATCCTGGTTCGCGGACAGGGCATGTTCTCCGGATACTATAAAAACGAAGAAGCGAGCAAGGCCTCCTTCGACAAAGACGGCTGGCTACATACTGGCGATATCGGTTTTATTGATGACGAAGGCTACCTGTCTATTCAGGGCCGTAAGAACGATACCTTCAAAACCGCCAAAGGGAAGTTTGTTGCACCGGTACCAATTGAAAAGCGCCTGTTTGAGCTTAGCAACATCGAGATGATGTGTGTCGTCGGCTCGGGTATGCCCGGCCCTATCTTACTGGCAGTTCCGCATGAATTCCCTGATTTCGACCATGCGCGTTACGAACGTAAAGCCCACCAGGTTATCGAGACGATCAACAAAGAGCTGGAGTCTCATGCCAAAATTAAAGGTGTGCTGATGATTAAAGACCCGTGGAGCATCGAGAACGGCATTCTGACACCTACGCTTAAAATCAAGCGTCATCTGCTTGAGAAGAAATACCACGATGTAGGTGCAAACTGGCCGAAAGACAAGCTGGTTCAGTGGGAAGAATAGTCACGCAAGAAATAGGCTAATTGGCTAGACACTACCGCAAGTAATACCGAAACCGCCTGATTGCTCAGGCGGTTTTTCTATTCACATTCGCTGTCTTCATAAGTAATAATCGAGACAACGGCGCCACCTACATCGACAATTGCGCACATTCGGCCGACGCCAGGTACATCCATTGGCGGATAAACAGCCTTGCTCCCTGCTGCTTAAATCTCGTGTCCATTCTTCGCTCCTTCTGTTTGATAACACTGCTCAGAAACAATGACGCTTCTGTACAGTTAACAGTAGTCAAATTCGTCAGGCTTCCTGTCTCTTTGTCCCATTAATCATTTAATTACAACAGCAGCACGTTTGCTTGAATTTATAAACCACCTATAGCATCCTGATTAATAAATATAAAACTGGGTTTGGTATTAGGCAGAAGGGAAATGGCGATAACCAATCTACAGCAGGCTTTAGATGCCTATAACAGTTCAAACCGCTCGCAGTATCCATTGAATGGCAACCTCGTCACTAACCTTGAAGCCGTCGAATACTATCTTGCCCAGGCCGCACCAAAGCTACCAGACCACTTTGGATTGCCTATTACCCTTGCCAATATGCAGACTTTCCGCGGTGAGATAACCCCAGCTCTGCACTGTTACCGACGCTGCCTGATGAGTGCCGGCTCAGCCCCTGAACGATGCCAGGTACTCACCTATTTGGTGGTTTGGTCTCACCATGAGGGAGATAGCCTCCAAGTTCAGCTTTATCTCGAACAATTGCGCCTTATCAATGATGTCATAGCAGCTAATGTCAAAGCGCTTCTGGCAATACTCGACAATATACTGTCAACGCCAACAATTAACACTCTCTCCAACTTCACACACTCTCGTGCCCTCATCGATGATCATATATCCAATAAGCATGCAATCATTGCCCTCGGCTATGTGCTTAATGATGATGGTTCAATGGCTCCTCAGCTTATCCAGCGCCTTGAGCTGACGCTTCGTCTTGCCAAACAGCTATCTGAAAGTCTGATTATTGTGACCGGAGGGCTCGCTAAGCGAGGAAAAACAGAATCACAGCAAATGAAACACTGGCTCATCCAGCATGGCATCAGTTCCAACAGGATCATTGAGGAAAACAAAGCGACCAATACCATAGACAATGCCAGACTGAGTCTGGATCTACTCAAGCAGCTTCACATTCGGTCAGCAACGCTTGTCAGCGCCTCCATCCATGTCCACCGATCTCAGCTCCTGTTTGAAACCCTGCAATGTGCAAGCAATCTATCCCCTATTTCATTCAGCCACCTCGCCGTCAAAGACGGCATATCCGAAACCAGGACACCTACAGGCAGAGTTCGACGCAACTGCTATATCGATGCATTACGAGGGTTCGGGTTACCGGCCTTTAACTGTAAGCCATTGGTACAAATATGATGACTTGAAGAAAAGAACCCCGGGCAAAGTAAATTTACTCGGGTACTGCCGGTTACAGACTTATAGCGCTTGATTTAACACTAACTGAAACAGTCGTGGTTCCTTAACGTTTAACTTTCGTTCTTTTCGAATACATACACTTCGGTACCCGTCTTGTATGGTTTGCACTTGCATGCATCATCATACGGCTCGGTTTCTGAAGTTATCTCCTGATAAACCAGTCGCCCATCTGTTGTTTCAGCAATCAGCATGGCCTTATATCCATCAGGGTGAAAGTCCGTATGAAGTGTTTGGGTAGCTTCACATCCTTCTTCCCAGCGATCCTCCATGATCAGGTAAGTATATTCACCGACACACACTTTCCCATCACTGGTCGGTGTGGAACCTGAGTGCTGCCCCTGGAATTTAGGAATAGGATAATCAGCAACCCTCTGAATGGTATCTGCGGCCGGATCATAGATTTCGGCTCGACGAGTCGCACTGCCTTCACTGAGATCAGCCGAACCATCCCAGCCGCCAACCAGTAATATACGACCATCTGTCAACGCATATGCATCTACTTTTCCACGCGCTTTGGTTAGCACAGCATTGGCCTGACTAAAACTAAGCGAGTTATTAGCATCAAAGCGGGCGATAGTATCCATACCAAATAGGCCATTATTAAAGCCGAATAGAGCAAAATCACCATTATCTAGTGCAGCAACACCTGCTGAATCAGCAAAGAAAGAGGTGGTATTTAAACCACTACTGTCTGTCACCTGAACATCGGTATCGTAGCTTTGAATCGACTTATTATTATGATCAAGCACAAAGGCTGTTGTGGTGTACTGAAAGCCGCCAGTAATCGCATATTTGTTAGGGGCCAGTTTTATCACTTTCGGCTCATCAATACCGCTGGCAATCGCACCGCTACTCATAGCATGCCCTGACTTCCCTTTAGTCTGGTACTCACTGAGTGTACCGGTATCCAGGTCAAGAAGATAAGCGCTGGTTGCATATGCAGGGTGACCGTCATGACGAGCTCCATTCGGCTCACCGGATTCACCACCAGCGAATAACAACTTATTTTCATCAACAAAGACACTATTACCTATTTGATATTTATAAGGTAGTTGGTACGTTTCCGCTAAATGATAAGACGCGGGGGTTGTCGTCGGGATTACATCTGACGTTTGTGCAGGAGAAGAGTCGCCACCACCGCCACATGCAGATAATGCGAGTACTGTTACCAGCAAAGAAAGAGAAGTCTTATATTGAACCATTGCTACTAATTCCATTTTAAAAAGTAATTCGTAAAAAACTGGGGCAACAATCGAAGTACGGCAATTCATTGGTGACGCCACGTACTATCCGAACATTGATAACTCCGAGTCATCTTAGTGAGCGATGTATGATTTGCAATCAACCCTAACAAAGGCGTAATATGAAGCTCTTAGAGTCTCTAAACGCATGAATTATAAGGATATGGATAATATGGCCAGGCTTAGGTCTAAGCTTGAAATCGAGATTAATCAATTCCGTCTTGATGGAGAGAAAAACGGCAAGAACCGTAAAATTTCCATCAAAGAATTAGCCGGAATGGTTGGATTCGCCGAATCAACGCTGTATCTGAGATGGACGAAACCAGAGACTTTTCAAGAAGATGAAATTGCCAACATAGCCAAGTTACTGCAAATAGATATCACCACGGCGGCACAGTGGTCACAAGAATTTGAACCCGGCGAGAGCACACCGATTACAGAGCCCAAATACCTCTCTAATAGAGAAAATAGAGCTATATCGGCAGAACAAGCTACCACAGATACATCGAACTCATCGGCATCAGCCCATATCAAACAAAAACCATTAACGGCCTTGCTTCTAGTGCCTATAGTGTTGCTCCTTGGGTATTTATTCCTATCATCAAACAGCCAGCAGTCTACTCTAAAGCCGCTTCCTACCTATTCAGCGCTTTACCACGGTACTGCGATTGACCTAAACGCTGAAGACGTAAGCCGGGCATTGAACTTCCATTCCAAACTCTATAACTATGAACTTAAAAACCTGAAAACCCATACTGTCGGTGAAGATATAACACTGGCAGGCGATATCTTCTGGTCACATCTCAAACAAGAGGGAGAAAAGCATCAGCAGGCTCTATTTCTGGCGTCAGGCAAACATGTCGGTGATACCGTGGCCATCGTTTACGAGATAACCGATGAAGCACGCTCAGAGATGTGGATTGGAACGGCTGTTATCCATATGCCACGGTCCGGTCCGGCAGAAGGATATTGGCTCACCTTACACAATGAAGAAGATCCTGATGCTCATGGCCCTTACGCTATAGGCTCTATTTCGCTGAATCGATAGTGCTCACAGCACAGCTCTATAGCCTCAGTTATCGTTCCCCTCCTTTCTAAAGCCAAAGGTATAGCGAGCAAACTACAATGCAGACTATCCACTCCTGCTCCATGGCAGGAGTAGGCTCTTCTATTTCAAAGGCACAACCAGAAGATCGACTGAAGAGGATTTGAGTAACTGTTTAGCTGACGAGGAGACTTGATGCCAGAAACTGTGGTGATGGCCACAGACAACAAGATCTATATCTAATTCTTTAATGGCACGCTCTATTTCTTCAATAAGATTACCGCTACCAACAAAGGTACTCTGAATAGGAAATTGCGCACCGTCCAGTAACTCCTTCAGATGCTTCTCAGGTGTATTATCCTCATACACTTTATTGGGCATAGCATACCTAGGGTCAAAAGCCGTATAGGTGTATTCTTCATGACAAAGTTCTCCATCATAAAAAAGAGACAGTTTCGCATTTACATCACGAGCAAGGCTAACCGCTTTTTCAAATAACAGCCTGCTTTCAACGGAGAGATCTACCGTTACTAAAATGTGCTTATAACTCATACATACCCCCTTCTTGTATAAGTTTAGCTAGTCGCTATTAATATGACTTTCATTTTCAGGTAAAGAATAGAAAAGGCATATGCTCTCTGATTTAGGTCAAACTCTGCAATTAACTATTTAGCGTATTGAAAATTTAATTATGAGGCGAAGCCACAAAACACATGGATAAGTGTTCTTACTTTCCAACATAAATAAACGAAAAACTAGTTTTATACCTTTTTCCAGTTATTTCAATAATCTCAAAACCAATACTTTGTCTCATTTGCAAGTTAACGAGAACAAAGTGTCAATTATTCATGGGATGGGATGGTTGGTTAGTCAAGCTTAGCTATGCTTATAAACATAAAAAAGAACAATAAAAAAACACAACAATCTATTGGTGGAGCGCTAAAAAATGAACAAGCATACGTTGAATTTGACTATCGTAATGACAAGCGTACTAGTCTCTTCATCCGTCACGGCAGACGTTGATTTTCACGGTTATATGCGTGCAGGTATTGGGGTTAGCGGTGAAAATGGCCAGCAGGTGCGTTTCCAATCAAATAAAGTCGGCCGCCTCGGCAACGAAGATGATCTCTATGCCGAAATCCTATTGGGCAAAGAGCTTTACAACCAAAACGGAAAATCCTTTTATGTCGACTCAATGGTCGCCTTACTCTCTGATGGAAGCAACGACTTTGAAGGCACTAATACATCCTGCGAGTTGATCAATAATTCAACTGAAGTTTCCTGTAATAATGATGCACAGTTTGCCATTCGCCAGTTCAATATTCAGTCTAAAGGGCTCATTGCGCGCGATCGGGAGGCGGTGGCCTGGGCTGGCAAGCGTTACTATCAGCGACATGATATTCATATTTCTGATTTTTACTACTGGGATACATCAGGGTCCGGCGCAGGGGTGGAGAACTTATCTGTCGGTACAGGCAAACTATCGTTAGCAGTACTCCGCCAAGACAGTGGTGACGTCAATGTGAATAATATCGATATCCGATACGCTGAAATTAAGCTTTGGCAAGATGCTAATCTAGAACTTGGCTTTAACTATGGCCTCATCAATGAAACAGATGCACAGAAAGCAGGCATTGGCGACGATCCGCTGATGCTGACCGCTGAGATAACCATGGCTGATGTTATCGGGGGCTTGAACAAAACGATATTCCAATATGCGACTGAAAGTTACGGGGAACAAATGGCCGGACTGGGGGCTGGAAACAACCCCGATGCAACCTCGAATGATGGTGTCGATGGCTACCGAATCATTAATTGGGGGGTCATGGCTCCAGCAAATAATTGGGAAATCGGATATCAGCTCGTGTATGCCAACTCAAGTTTTGACAGTAAGGACGATCACTCTATTTTTAATATAGTTGCCCGCCCAATGTATAAGTGGGATGAAAACATGCGAACCATATTTGAGGCTGGCTGGTTTACAGAAGAAAATGATAACGTCGATAGCTCCGGCAGTAAGCTAACCTTGGCGCAAGCTTGGGCTGCCGGCAGCAGCTTCTGGGCCCGTCCTGAGCTTCGAGTGTATGCCAGTTACCTGAGTGATTATGAAAATGATGATGCATTTGGAACCGGAAACGACACAGAATACAACCTGGGTATCCAGGTAGAAGCATGGTGGTAAACCAGATATAGATCAGGGAATGATAATGTCAAAAATCAAAACATTATGCCTATCGGTCGTTTTTGCTGCAGGTTGTGTATCAACCGCTGAAGTCAGCACTCGGGCAAAGAATCCTGCCAGTAGTAACGTCGCTGCTCCGGCAGAATTAAGCTGGCAGGAGCTTAGCCTCCCGATAGATATCAATTTTGAATTTGACGAAAAAAGTCAGGTACTGCTGGATGCGAACAGTACAGGTCCGGTAGCCAGTTTCATTATTCCAGTCGACAAGACTCCTATCGACATGGTTCTAACAAGCCATGTCGATAACGAATTAACCCTTTATATACCAAATATATTGATCACCAACGCCAAAGGAGAAGAACTCTACCACATCAAGTCAAATGAATTCAGATATATACCGGCAAGGCTATTAGATGGCGATCAAGTCCAGACGCAACTTACCGTTGCTCCGCAGGTCGGAACACGACAAGTCAATATATTGATCTACACCACTATCGAAGATCTAAAAGGTAGCACAACCATTATTCATCCAGCCAAAGCACTCGCGATCGGAAAAGGCAATCAGCCACCGAGTATCCCTGATCTTACAGCAACGCATAGCAAGTATGGTCAACTCAGTTTAACTGTATCGTCAGCGAATCAACTCCCAATTCGCCCTACTCTCGATTATATGCCGGCAAGCGATACCAAACATACCGACTATCTGAATTCCATACAATATAGCGTAGAGCAAGGTGATATGGATCATGCTATTACGTTACTGAATGAAGCAGAAAAGCTTGGTATCCCGAATGCGAGAGCGACGTTTATCAATGCTGTTCAAATTCAAAATGAGCATAAAAGTGCAGAGGAATAGCTTGCCAGAAAATAGTTGAAAGATCTTCGTTAGAGGCGGGTCTTCTTAGTAGTATACCTCCCCCAAAGGATACCGATGACGATGACGATTAAACTTATATTACTCCCGTTGCTAGGTAGCAGCTTGCTTATTAGTCTTCCAGCCTTTGCTGATTTAAGAGACATTGGTCGATACGATTCCAAGGGACTTTATGAGCCGGGCTACGTTAATTACCAACATGCAAGAGAACGCAGTTCAACTCCAAGTGATGATTCTAACCACTTAGACAAGATTGGATTTATTAATTCATCTGGTCATTATGAGCCAAACTACGTCAATTACCCTTCACCAAAAAGCAAGCATGGGCACAATAAGACCGAGCTAGAATTGCTTACTGAAAAGGGACACTACAACCAAAACGGTATTTACGAGCCAGGCTATGTAAATTACCGCCACTGAACGCTATCATTGACAGCTCAGCTAATGCTCAATATTCCATTAGCTGGGTTAAATCCTGCCTTCCCTTTATAGGGGGCTTAACCTTTCACACCACCAGCAGTCAAACCACCGACTAAGAATTTCTGTGCCAACAAGAATACCGTAGTGATTGGAATTGCTGACAATACTGCCGCCGCAGCAAAGTCGCCCCACAGGTAATTCTGAGGGTACAAGTACTGCTGCATACCCACAGCCAGCGTATAGTTGTTTACGTCAGTCAGCAGTAGCGATGCCACAGGCACCTCTGTCACTACACCAATGAACGACAGGATGAATACTACTGCCAGAATTGGTACTGATAATGGTAACAATACAAAACGGAATGCCTGCCAGGGTGTTGCCCCGTCAAGTGCAGCCGCCTCTTCCAAAGACCTGTCAATAGTCTCGAAGTATCCCTTTATAGTCCACACGTGTAGTGCAATACCACCTAGATAAGAGAATATAAGGCCACCATGGGTATTCAACCCCAGAAACGGAATGTACTGTCCTAAACGATCAAATAATGCGTAAAGAGCAACCAGAGCAAGTACTGCCGGGAACATCTGAAAAATCATCATCCCTTTTAAAATAGTGCTCTTACCTTTGAAGCGCATACGAGCAAAAGCGTAAGCACTGGTCGTTGAAAGCGCAACGATAATGATTGAAGTAATACCGGCCACTTTAACCGTGTTCCACAGCCATAGCATTACTGGGAATGGCGGAGGTGTCACACTACCATCCCGGTTTTCGACAGCAAAGCCCAATGCGAGACGCCAGTGATCTAACGTTGGATCACTTGGGATCAACTCACCACCGGCAAAGTTACCTTCACGAAATGAAATTGCTACGATCATCAACAGCGGGAAAATCGTCACCACCAGGAACAGGCACAAACCAATGTGTGTCGCCCATACCCGATATTTTAATGATTTCGGTTGTACCATTGGCATGACATTTCTCCTCAATCCTGCTCTAAGGCCGTCTTGGTAAACTTCAAGTTAAGTAGTGCCATACCACCAACCATCAGGAATATAATGGTTGCAATTGCACCGGCCAAACCAAAGTCCTGGCCGCCACCGCCTTCAAAGGCGATACGGTAGGTATAACTGACTAGCAAATCTGTGTAGCCCGCAGGCTCGGACGTACCTACCATATTGGGTCCGCCAGCCGTCAGCAGCTGAATCATGACGAAATTGTTGAAATTGAATGCAAAGCTTGCAATCAGTAATGGCGTTAGCGGTTTGATCAGCATCGGCAATGTGATCTTGAAGAAATTTTGAATCGGACCTGCGCCATCAATCGCTGAGGCTTCGTACAAATCTTCAGGTATTGACTTCAGCAACCCCATACACAGGATCATCATGTAAGGGAAGCCAAGCCAGGTATTGACCAGTACCACCATTATCCGGGCCGTCGTAGGCTCTGAGAACCAGGGTAGTTTGACGCTGAACAGCGCATCAAGCAGCATGTTTATTTCACCAAAGCTTTGGTTAAACAGGCCTTTAAAAATCAGAATTGAGATAAATGATGGTACTGCATATGGCAGAATCAGCAGCACTCGGTAAATGCTACTGCCCTTTAGTGGTTCCCACTGAACTATACAGGCCAGGATCATCCCCAAGGCTAACGTCAGGGCAACAGACAGAAAGGCAAACACAACAGTCCACACGAAGATACCAAAAAAAGGTTCTTTGATACCATCATCGGTCATAACACGCTCAAAGTTCGCCCCACCAACACCAACAACGAACCCGGGGGAAATTGGCTCACCAACAAAATTGCCTTCACTATCTACTGATTGGTAAAAACCAGTTTCCATATTTGGCTTATATAGCTGCTGAGTCTGATTATTCAGCATACTCAGGCCATCATCCTGAACAGTATATAGAGACATTTTGGCTGCGAACTTGCGCAGGCCACTCATTCTAATCTCAAGACCGTTCGGCATCACTAATTCGACTGTTGCCAAATTGGAGCGATTCTGGACAATCGTTTTTATCTTCTCTTTTTCGCCCGTGATACTTTCAACTTTGCTCAGTGACATCTTATCGGATGGAGGGCTTGAAATATCAAACACATCAGAAGCCAATAAATCTTCATCAACCTGAATCACCAGCCGATGGCCACTTTCAACTTTGTAAAGCTCAAAGCGATAACTTTCACCTGACTGGAAGCTACGCTGCTCCAGAACGGCCTGGGTCCTGTCCAGTGATAGCTGATTCGACGCACTATAGTTAGTAAAAGCAAGCCCAACGGTATAAACCAACGGAAAAATAATAAAGACAAGCATCCCGGCAACGCCCGGAAAGATATAACGGTGAGCGTATGTTCTGTTGCTTCCAAAAATATACAGAGCAAGTGCAGTCAGAACAACGGTAAGAAGTGCAAAAGGAATTTCGCCCTTTGCATACATCAGTACAGTAGCATAACCGTTAACAACGCCGATCATGCCTAGCAGCGACCATTTCATCCACTTGCGATAGTTGAAGTTAGAACTTGTCTGTTGTGATATCAAAGCCCGTCACCTTGAACTGACTACATCTCAGCACCCTGCTAGCAAAAAAGGACAAACAATGGGAAGAGCTTCCCCTCCCCACAAAACATTTACTTAAGCATGTGGCCAGCAGCTTCGTTTAACGCATCATCAACACCCTGGCGGCCGTCTACAACGTTCTTGATTGCATTACCCTGGGCATACCAGAATGCAGCCATCTGTGGAACGTTAGGCATGATTTCGCCGTTCATTGCATTATCCATAGTGGCTGCAATTCGTGCATCCTTGTCTAGCGTCTTCTGGAATGATTTCAAAGCTACCGCGCCAAGTGGCTTGTCATCATTAACCTTGCCAAGACCCTCGTCTGTCAGCAGATAGTTTTCAATAAACTCTACCGCCAGATCCTGGTTGGGTGACGCAGAGCTGATGCCCGCAGTCAAAATGCCGACAAACGGCTTCGATGGACTGCCGTTTAGCTTAGGAAGAACAGCAACACCATAGTTAATGCCAGACTTCTCAGCGTTGTCCCAAGACCATGGACCATTGATAGTCATCGCGACGTTACCTTTATTGAACTCAGCCTCAGAGATGCTGTAGTCCATATCAGGCGAGATGACTTTCTTGTCTACCAACGACTTGATGAAGTTCATACCCCGTTTGGCACCGGCATTGTTTACACCAACATCCTTCACATCATATCCGTTTGCCGTGAACTTGAACGCGTACCCGCCGTCAGCAGATAGTATTGGCCATGTGAAGTACGGTTCTTTCAGATTCCACATGATAGCTTTCTTGCCGTCTTTCTGAAGCTTCTTGTCTAGTGCTTCGATGTCTTCCCAGTTTTTAGGTGGGTCAGGAACAAGATCCTTATTATAAATCAGAGAAAGTGCTTCAACGGCAACCGGGTAACCAATGTACTTGCCGTCGTACTGTACCGCGTCCCAGGTAAAGTCAATGATCTTGTCTTTTACGTCTTCAGATGGCTTAATTTCAACCAACAGGCCTGATTTTGCATACCCACCAAAGCGGTCGTGTGCCCAGAAAACAATATCCGGACCATCACCCGCTGCAGCTACCTGCGGGAACTTCTCTGCCAGGCCATCAGGAAAAGCCACGGTTACTTTAACACCTGTCTCTTCTTCAAACTTCTTACCGACTTCAGCCAGGCCGTTATAGCCTTTGTCGCCATTGATCCAAATAGTAAGCTGGCCTTCTTCTATCGCGGCATGTGCATTTACAGAGCCAAGTGCGGCAAGGGTACAAATAACTACAATGCTAAGGACTTTATTCATTTTTTACATCCTTCATGATTGTTATCTCTCGTACTGCAGAACACTCTCTCCAGCACAATTTGCAGTCTGTATCGTCCATCAGAATTGAGCAGTCGGCTTCATCCTGAGCCCACAATAAAAATAAGGTTACTTTTTAATGTCTAGTAATTATAACAACACACACAACAGGGGAGATGAGCAAGATTGCGAACTATTATTATATGCGAAGTACAATCTATTGGGGCTGATATATGATATTGGGGAGGGGGGCTAGAAAAGAAAATGCAGCTCCTTCGAGCTGCACATATTCATCATCACTGCGGGTCACTTCGATGTGTCCAACGCATTACGCCTGATTAGATTATTGTGAGGCTTTCTCTCGTGTTTCGGTCAAACGTCGACTTAAGTCAATAATATTCTGGCGAGTAAAGATATCATCCAACGTTGTTGAAAGCTTACGGCGCCAGTTTGGATACTCATCGACGGTTCCCGGAATATTGACTGGCAGGTCCATTTCTAACCAGTCTTCCAGCTGAAGGCTCAACAGTGC
>NZ_RSEJ01000139.1 GCF_009910675.1 Photobacterium alginatilyticum
CCTTGATCAACAGAGGCTCAATAACCTTCTGGATTGATGAAGAAGCAATATCGTCATGGGAATCTTCGTCTCTTCATGGTAGGCGTGGTCGCAGTAATCAATACTCCGATCTATCCATTACTACAGCGTTGATGATTAAGCGGCTATTCACCTATCACTTCGTGCCACAGAAGGCTTTATTAACTCGATACTGGCGTTAACGAAAGTGTCACTACAATGCCCAAGTTACACCCGTCTCAGTCGAAGAGCAAAAGACGTTGATGTTTCAATTAAAATGCCTATCAGAGGTGAAATTCGACATCTCGCTATTGATGCAACGGGGCTAAAAGTATTCGGTGAAGGCGAATGGAAAGCCAAGAAGCATGGTGCCGAAAAGCGGCGTTTATGGCGCAAGCTTCATCTTGCTGTAGATGCTGATACACATCAGGTAATCAGTGCTGAACTTTCTCTTTCAACGGYTACTGATGGTGAAGTTCTTCCTGAATTATTGAAGAAAACTCATCGCAAAATACAGTCAATATCAGGTGATGGCGCTTACGATACTCGTCTATGTTATCAAGCGATTAAACGTAAACAAGCAAGGCCACTCATACCGCCAAGAAGTGGTGCAGCATACTGGGAAGACGGGCACCCAAGAAATCAAGCCGTTGCTTGCCAACGCATACATGGTAGCAATGAGTACTGGAAGAAAACGTCGGGCTATCACTCTCGGTCAATATCCGAAACRGCAATGTCGAGATATAAACGTCTTCTTGGTTCAAGCCTGAGTCTACGAGATTATGATGCTCAAGTAGGTGAAGCCTACGCAGCTGTTCGAGCTTTAAATAAGCTGTCGAGTCTTACCATGCCTCAAACAAYTAGAGTTGATTAATCCCAAACAAATGTTGAGTCCGTTCAGCTTAAATTCGATTTACGCAACAAAGCCG
>NZ_RSEJ01000141.1 GCF_009910675.1 Photobacterium alginatilyticum
TGTTAGGGCATTGTTTTTCCAGCGACTCGTGTAGAATTTGAATATCACGCATCTTGCTTTCAATCTTTTGTGTTTGTGGTGAATTCATTAGATCAGAAGGTAAGGTGCGTGTCTACTTATTGAACTACAAAGGTATTTTGTGGGGATTTGTAAGTTGCAGGCGTTAGCTGCTTTATGAGGCATCAGGGAAACTCATCACGGAAAGGATATCCGATGAACAAATTAATATGGTCAGCACTAGCAATACTATTGTTTTCAATGTCATTAGTGTTTCTAACGTTTTTGCATGGAGATGGTGGCTATTTAGAGTCATTGATTGTGTCGTGTACGTTATCGGCACCATTGATTATTGCTTTTAGTGTTGTTGCGATGTTCTGTAGGACAGCAGTAAAAGAGAATCATAAGCTGCTCTGTAAAATGGCTACTGGTGTATTCGTTTTTACAGCACTGCTACATGTTTTTTGGAACAGCTTTATGCTTTTAGACGTTGTGCATAAAGGAGGCTTGGGTCCCGCACAGGGCTATTCGGGTCTAATTATGTGGTTTGGTAGTATAAAATTTGCTTTTTTTGGCGCTTTTTCAGGAATAATTCTGCACTATATTTCACTTTGGTATAAAAAATTAGTAGCTAGATAATTAACATTTTAGAATCTATTGAGCACGCAGCTAACAAAATAATCAAGGGTGACGCTTTACACTCGGCGGTTTTGGTATGAGTTTGGAGGCGCTTTGCTGGTTCAGTGGGGCGCACCTTATTGCAGGTGCTGGCAGATCCCCACATAATTTACGCACGATAATTGTTCCTTGCCATTAGAATTAGGGTGGATTGCGCCCAACGAATTGCTGAATCGTTGATGTGATATTCCAGCCGTCGGAAGACCTCTTTTCCTAGCCTAACAAATGATAAAACGCGTCGGT
>NZ_RSEJ01000143.1 GCF_009910675.1 Photobacterium alginatilyticum
GAATACCGGGACCAAAACCCGTTGCCTTACCACTTGGCCACGCCCCATTTWAATTTYTATTCGACACTAATAAAGAATAATGCTGGTATTRGTTGATCGTCAATTCKAATYCAAATATCKAATTTAGAGAATATATTCTTGCTAMGATTTTKATACGTATATATTATAGAATAAAATKYAATTTATTGATCATTACATATAATTCAATTAAGATATTGTATGAAAGTCGAATTTCTTCTATTCYATTTGAGARTGGGARGGTTTTTGRTTGGGTGAATTCAAAGACAAAGAAGAATTTTTTCTACYTTACTTTCTTCYTTTTGACTTCATATCAATAACTCAATCAAAATKCAATTATCTCCAAGAAMAAAATGTCTGTTATGCTTAATATCTTTAGTTTGATCTGTATTAATTCGGCTCTTTATTCGAGTMATTTTGTCTTCGCCAAATTRCCGGAGGYCTATGCTTTTTTGMATCCRATTRTAGATGTTATGCCAGTCATACCTYTGTTTTTTTTTCTCTTAGCCTTTGTTTGGCAAGCTGCTGTAAGTTTTCGCTGAGATCTTKAATATTATCCTAKAAAATTCAGGATTTATTTCGAAAATTCTATCAATTGGATCAGATAAGTCTCATAATAATGAACCCTCAATTCAAAGAAACTATTGACCTGACGCGASAAATCKAAATCACCCCATTTCCCCAGTTCGACCCCATTTTATTTGCCGGCGAAAGAMACTAATYCTATTAATATCAGAGTCTTYGAKAATATATAATTTTGGRTATRAAATAKACTTTATAGTAATGAAAGACTCTTCTGACAAAAGAATTTTMAGAAATTMCAAAWTTTTTCTATTTCTAGAAAGCACTTCRTTTCTTGATRTCAAAATAGGAGTAGGATATGTGGCATAAAAAAAA
>NZ_RSEJ01000144.1 GCF_009910675.1 Photobacterium alginatilyticum
TAGTCACTTAACCATACAACCCCAAGGAGTTTTTTTATTTTCACTTTTCAAAAAAGTGAAGACAAAAGCGTATGTTCAAACAACCAAGGTTTACGTCACCTACATTCGATCAAGAAATGTAAGGACATTGGTTTTTTCGCCGGACTCTTCTTTTATTTTCACTTTTGAAAAAGTGAAGACAAAAGTACAAGACACTTGAATGTGTATTGCTTGAGAACTCGTTTCATCTCGCGATGAAACATTTTAATTCAACCTAGTGGTTGAATTTACTAGTCAGCTTTCCAGATTGTTAAAGAGCATGTGTTTCGTTATCTCCGTGGAGATAAAAGATCCACTCTCTAAATATTTTCGAACGTAATAAGCAGAGACACAAAATCGACCCAACGGCTATATTTCGCCATTGAATCTGCGCGTCGTGCAGAAAATATTTAGAGAGTGGTGGAGCTATGCGGGATCGAACCGCAGACCTCTTCGCTGCCAGCGAAGCGCTCTCCCAGCTGAGCTATAGCCCCATATATATGGTGTCTTCTTAAAAGAAGTCTTTTTCTTTAGGCAAGGCATCGTAATTCGACGTTTAGTTCGCTAAACGAGAAATGCGATAACGCAGCCAAAAGGAAAAGTGGTGGGCGATACCGGGCTCGAACCAGTGACCCCCTCCTTGTAAGGGAGGTGCTCTCCCAACTGAGCTAATCGCCCACGATAGTTTTCTCTTGTCTTCACTTTAAAAAAGTGAAATCAAAAGCCATTCTTCGTGGAAAGAATGGTGGGTCGTGCAGGATTCGAACCTGCGACCAATTGATTAAAAGTCAACTGCTCTACCAACTGAGCTAACGACCCATGGCGTCCCGTAGGGGAGTCGAACCCCTGTTACCGCCGTGAAAGGGCGGTGTCCTAGGCCTCTAGACGAA
>NZ_RSEJ01000019.1 GCF_009910675.1 Photobacterium alginatilyticum
TTGTGCAATATTCCCCACTGCTGCCTCCCGTAGGAGTCTGGACCGTGTCTCAGTTCCAGTGTGGCTGATCATCCTCTCAGACCAGCTAGGGATCGTCGCCTTGGTGAGCCSTTACCCCACCAACTAGCTAATCCCACCTGGGCTAATCTTAGCGCGAGAGGCCCGAAGGTCCCCCTCTTTGGCCCGTAGGCATTATGCGGTATTAGCTATCGTTTCCAATAGTTATCCCCCACACTAAGGCATATTCCCAGGCATTACTCACCCGTCCGCCGCTCGCCGCCCAACAAATCTCAATGTTGTCGCTGCCGCTCGACTTGCATGTGTTAGGCCTGCCGCCAGCGTTCAATCTGAGCCATGATCAAACTCTTCAATTAAAGTTTTGTTGTTACCGAAGTAACGGCTCAATGAATACTGATTGTTCTAACTAAGTTAGAACGAATTGACTGTGCCAAATAATAAGTAAACTTAGTATTTGTATTGGTCACTCAGTTCATTGATATAATCTTTTCGACTATTCATTTCACGAGTGCCCACACAGATTGCATGGTCAAATTGTTAAAGAACAATCCGATACGTTGCTGGCTTAAGTTGCCGTGCTCCGTGTCGGTGAGGCGGCATTATAGAGACTTGGATTCCGTTGGCAAGGCTATTTTTGAAATAAATCACCAAAAACAACCCAACCGGACAAATTGTGAACAACAAGCTTAATTTGACACAATAAATCACCAATATTGACGCAGTGATTTATAAGTTAGCCTGCTCTTGGATACGTAGAGCCAGTTCTTGCGGCAAAGAAAGCGCACTCGCCAATTGATCTAGATATGCCTTCTCTAAAAAATGGTCGACATCGATTGCCAGTAGTGAGACTAAGTACACTTCCGATGCCTGCTCGAGATTTGATACCTCAGAAGCAATCACTTGTGGGTCAAGTGGTTCATTTATCCAACGGTTTATCAGCCCTTCCACATCTTGAGCGATATTCTGCTGTTGCAACCATTGCGCTATGGCTTGTTTTTCATTGCTATCAATATGTCCATCTGCTTTCGCCGCAAAAACCATGGCTTTAATCAGTATTTGTGGGTCAACAATCGACGTATGGTTATAAGACAGCGACTCAGATGGCCGGCCTTCCTCGTTGTTTGAGGCCGGCTTCCATTCAACGTTCTCTCCCTGCTGCCATTTTTTATACGCCTGGTAAGCCAGCGTACCAACGACAGCGGTCCCTCCTAGCATGGCAGCTTTCTTCCCATATTTCGTCGCCAGCTTACGGCTTTTTTTATTGCCTAGCACCGCGCCCATTAGCCCACCAGCAGCAGCCCCTTTTAGCAAGTCAGTTTTACCAGACGACGGCTTGGAAGAACTATCGACATATTTACTGGCCTGATTCAACAATTGATCCATAAGGCTTTTCATAGATTCTCCTTACTATTCGCAAACTCCACAATGCTCTCAACCAACAGAGCAACAATGACAACATTGTGACAAAACAGAAATCCCCAGAAATCAAAAGCAGACTAACGCAGTCAAAATGAATCGAATATGAATCTTCAGTAAAGCTAGGTAAAGGAGCGTCAACACTATCGCACCAAGCTCCATTTCACCTACTTCTCATTCAACATGCAGAATTACGGTTGGCACTGTGAAATATCTATAGAAACATGCCCTTTACTGTTCATCAATTCAGTCATGGCGTCATAAGAACCTAAGTACTCACTACTCAGAGTGATCACTAACTGTTCCTCACTATCAGAATCAGCATAATAAGAAAGGCTGACATTGACTGCCGATCTTTCTTCAAAGGCACTACTGGCCATTATCCCCTTCAGGTAATCGACTTTTTGTTTAACGATTTGTCCAGCACTCGAACCTTTTGCATAGTCCTCCAAATAAATTAACGTGACTTGCGCCCCCGAGGCTAAATCACATTTCGCAGCCCAGCCTGTTACTGGCAGCATCCCTATAACAGCGATAAAGCAACATAACCACTTACCAACCATACAAATGACTATCCTTTCAGAACTTTTAACTTTGTCTACGACAATAAGAGTGGGCAAAGTTTCTACGGGTTTAGTGCTTTTCAAAAGAACGACTAGTTATTGTTGCGAGATGATTCCCTTCGCCTTAAAGGTTTATATAAGAAATTTCATGAAAACTGCATAGCACATACAAGATCGCCAGAAATTAACGAACCATGCGGCATAGCTAGCAATAAAAAGCCCCCGCTTTAACTTAAAGCGAGGGCTTTAGATCTCAGTAACGTTCGATATCCATCGAACCATCAGCAGTTATTGCTTGGCTGTGATCCGATCGTTTTCAGCAACCAGATTAATCACTTTCCCCGTTACGAACTTACCCGAGAGAATATCTTGAGCTAACGGATTCTCGATATAATGCTGGATAGCACGTTTTAACGGTCTTGCTCCAAAGACAGGATCAAAGCCCGCCTTAGCAATCAATTCCAACGCACTCTCATGCAACGCAAGCTGGTAGTCTTTCTCTTCCAGCCGCTTAATCAAACGTGTGACCTGAATATTGGCGATATTCTTGATGTGCTCTTCACCAAGCGGATGGAATACCACCGTTTCGTCAACCCGGTTAATGAACTCGGGGCGGAAATGATGGCCGACCACTTCCATTACGGTATTTTTGATCCCCTCATAATCAAGCTCACCAAAGTGCTCCTGAATGCGATCAGAGCCAAGGTTGGACGTCATGATAATGACGCTATTTCGAAAGTCGACAGTTCGCCCCTGCCCATCGGTCAGGCGCCCGTCATCAAGTACCTGCAACAGAATATTGAACACATCAGGATGGGCCTTCTCGACCTCATCAAGCAAAATCACAGAATATGGCCGACGGCGAATAGCTTCTGTCAGGTAGCCGCCTTCTTCATAGCCGACATAACCTGGAGGAGCACCAACCAAGCGGGCAACGGAATGCTTTTCCATAAATTCGGACATGTCGATCCGCACCATGGAATCTTCACTGTCAAACATAAAGTGCGCCAAGGATTTACAAAGCTCTGTTTTACCAACCCCGGTCGGGCCAAGGAATAAGAAGGAGCCTATCGGTCGGTTTGGATCAGAAAGTCCGGCACGACTACGACGAATCGCATTGGCTACCGCCTCGACAGCCTCATCCTGACCAATCACACGTTTGTGCAGTGCCTGCTCCATTCGCAGTAGCTTGTCTCGCTCTCCTTCCAGCATCTTGGCAACAGGAATACCAGTCTGGCGTGATAGTACTTCGGCAATTTCTGCATCGGTAACCTTGTTTTTCAACAAGCTCATCTCCTGCATCTCAGCCTGAGCAGCCAGATCCAGCTGTTTCTCCAGCTCAGGGATTTTGCCGTACTGGAGCTCTGACATCCGGTTGAGATCACCGGCACGACGCGCTATTTCCATATCGGTACGCGCTTGCTCCAGCTCCGTCTTAATATACTGAGTACCAGAAAGAGCGGCCTTCTCGGCATTCCACACCTCTTCCAGTTCAGCATATTCTCGCTCTTTGGTATCCAGCTCTTCGGATAAATCCTTTAATCGTTTCTGGCTTGCCTCATCACTTTCTTTTTCCAGCGCCTGCTGCTCGATCTTAAGCTGGATAATCCGGCGATCGAGGCGGTCCAATGACTCTGGCTTGGAATCAATCTGCATACGGATACTGGAGGCGGCCTCATCGATCAAATCAATTGCCTTATCCGGTAATTGTCTGTCTGAGATATAGCGGTGTGACAAACCAGCCGCAGCAACAATAGCAGGATCGGTAATTTCAACATGGTGGTGAAGCTCATAACGCTCTTTCAGACCACGTAAAATCGCAACGGTATCTTCGACTGTCGGTTCATCCACCAGCACCTTCTGGAATCGTCGTTCCAATGCTGCATCTTTTTCGATGTACTGACGATACTCATCCAGCGTCGTGGCGCCCACACAGTGCAGCTCACCTCGCGCCAGGGCCGGCTTGAGCATATTACCGGCATCCATCGAGCCTTCGCCTTTTCCGGCACCGACCATAGTGTGCAGTTCATCGATAAATAATATGATGTTGCCTTCTTCCTGAGAAAGCTCGTTGAGGACCGATTTTAGTCGCTCTTCGAATTCACCGCGATATTTTGCCCCGGCGATGAGCGCCCCCATGTCCAGAGACAGGACGCGTTTATGGCGAAGTCCTTCCGGTACCTCCCCATTAATAATTCGCTGCGCAAGCCCTTCAACAATAGCGGTTTTACCGACACCTGGCTCACCAATAATCACCGGGTTATTTTTGGTACGACGCTGAAGCACCTGGATTGTGCGCCGAATTTCATCATCACGACCAATCACAGGATCAAGCTTGCCCTGCTCTGCCCGTTCAGTCAGATCAATGGTGAACTTTTCCAATGCCTGACGGTTTTCTTCGGCATTGGGATCATCAACCTTCTGACCACCACGGACTTGCTCGATGGCCTTTTCGATCTTCTCGTCTGTCAGTCCTTTCTGTTTCAACAACTGCCCCAACGGACCTTTGTCGTCAACGGCAGCCAAAATGAATAATTCAGAAGAAATGTATTTGTCTTTACGCTTTTGGGCCAGCTTGTCGCACATGTTCAGGAGCATCCCCATCCCATGAGACAGCTGCACATCACCACCGATACCACTGACTTTAGGCAAGTGATCCAGTAACTCGGACAAGCCAGAGCGTAATTGGGAAATATCGACATTCAGCATTGTCAGCAACGGGCGAATCGTACTGCCATCCTGATTAAGCAACGCCACCATCAGGTGGGTCGGCTCGATATACTGATGGTCTCGCCCTAAAGCCAGCGACTGTGCATCAGATATCGCCATTTGAAACTTGCTGGTAAATCGGTCAAGACGCATAAGTCCTCCATATATCATCCTTTCTCTCGATAGATATGGTGGTACACAAAACACTTTTCAACCAATGAATCCTTTCATTCTTTCTATGTTACGCAGAAATTCACGAGCGTAATTCTTTACAGATAACAGAGTGTGTGGGCCAACTTTCCCATAGATACCAAAAGCCCCCGTATCACTACGAGGGCTTCATTATTTTGCCAAAACTCAGGGTATAACGATTCAAAATCAGGCTATTGGCTTGTAATCCAAATCAGCGAGGCCTGCCTGCCTGTTACTCCGTCTCGTCGGTATGAGTAAAAACGCTCCGGACTGCTGAATGTGCAGAAATCACCGCCATAGATCTTGCTAACCCCGGCTCGATACAACCGTTGGCGGGCCAGCACATACAAATCAGCCAGCCATTTATCACCGTAAGGTTTAAAGGCCTGCTCGGCCTGGGGCAAGTCGGCAACAAATTGCTCCCGAACTTCATTCCCCACTTCAAAGGCATTCGGCCCAATTGCCGGCCCGAGCCAGGCTAGGATCTGATCAGCCGGTGCATGGAAGGTATCCAGAGCAGCCTCGATGATCCCATCAGCGGCACCACGCCAGCCGGCATGTACTGCAGCAACCTGAGTACCGGCACTATCACACAGTAAAATAGGCAAACAGTCGGCCGTCATCACTGCACAAGCTATATCTGCAACACGGGTATAGCTTCCGTCGGCATCCGGTGTTGCCGCCAATGGCGCATTCACCCCGATAACCGTCGTGCTATGGGTTTGGTTTAGCCAAGCCGGCGATTCTGCCAGCCCGAGTTCTTGCTGTAATTGAGTGCGATTACACTGAACGTGTTCTATGTTGTCCCCGACATGCAAGCCTAAGTTCAGCCCCTGATAAGGCTGTAGACTTATCCCTCCCTCACGGGTGGTCGAAACGGCTTTAATATTGGCCGGAGCCGGCCAGTCAGGAACAATAAACACCTTAGTAATCGTCCTCGTGATGCTCTTCTTTGTCTTGGCGCAGAATATTGATCATTGCAACCATATCGATAGGAAGCGGCGCATGCCATTCCATCAATTCACCCGTGATTGGGTGGTCAAGACGCAGCATACGCGCATGCAGAGCCTGACGATCAAACGCACGAAGCGCCTGGATCAGCTCGTCAGATGCATGACGAGGCGGACGCGGACGACCACCGTAAGTTGCATCACCCACCAGCGGATGCGTCAGGTAAGACATATGAACACGGATCTGGTGAGTTCGCCCCGTTTCAAGACGAAGAACAATACGCGTATGCTCACGGAAGTGTTCAGCAACCCGATAATGCGTAATCGCCGGCTTGCCCAGTTCATGGACAGCCATGCAGGTACGCTTGGTCGAATGACGGCCAATCGGCTTTTCTACTGTACCGCCTCCGGTCATCTTACCCATCGCAATCGCTTCATATTCACGGGTAATTTTACGCTTCTGCAACGCGCGAACCAGACGGGTCTGGGCTTGAATGGTTTTAGCGACAACCATCAGGCCTGTCGTATCTTTATCCAGACGGTGAACAATCCCCGCACGAGGTACTTCTGCCAACTCAGGGCAATGATGCAGCAAGGCATTCAATACCGTACCATCTGGTGTACCGGCTCCCGGGTGGACAACAAAATCACGTGGCTTGTTGATCACCAGGATATGTTCATCTTCATAAACAATATCGAGCGGAATGTCCTGGGCCTCCCAGCGCACTTCGTCCTCGACTTCTGCCTGAACGAAAAGTGCTTCTCCGCCCATCATTTTTGTACGTGGTTTATTAACGACTTTGCCGTCAACGGAAACCATGTCATTCAAAATCCATTCTTTGATCCGCGAACGCGAATAATCCGGATATAATTCAGCGAGAACCTGATCAAGTCGAAGACCTAGCTGGCTCTCATTTACTGTATTTGTTAACTCAATTTGCTGTGCCATAGCGAACTTTTTCAAAAAGCGTGGGACTAAACGTCAAACGCTGCGTAAAATAACCTAATAGTGTCATTGTATCTGTTAACGGCTCCGTCCGTAATGGATCCACAGAAATAAAATTTTTATCAAGGAAACAGACACCGCAATGAAACGCCTGACAATTACGACTTTTCTTGCCGTTGCCATTCTTTCAGGCTGTTCAAGCACTGAAGAAGTAGTGCCAGATGTACCGCCATCAGAGCTGTATGCAACTGCTCAGCAGGCACTACAAAGTGGAAGCTGGATAACCGCAATCGAACAACTGGAAGCATTAGATTCTCGCTATCCGTTTGGCGCCTACTCAGAACAAGTGCAGCTTGATCTGATTTATGCCTACTACAAGAACGATGATTTAGCGCTTGGCGAAGCAACGATTGACCGCTTTAACCGTCTGAACCCAGCCCATGAAAAAGCAGATTGGGTTCTGTATATGCGTGGCCTGACCAATATGGCGCAGGACCGCAGCTTTATGCACGACCTGTTTAGCATCGATCGTCACGACCGGGATCCCGAGCCGTCACGCAAGGCTTTCCGTGACTTCAAGCGCCTGATCGAGCGCTATCCAAATAGCCATTATGCCGCTGATGCCAAAGCACGAATGACCTACCTGAAGAATCGACTGGCCGATTATGAGCTGGCAACTGCCGACTTCTATATTCGCCGCGAAGCCTGGGTTGCCGCAATCAATCGTGCCCAACTTATCCAGCGCCAGTACCCGGACACCCGCGCAGCCCGCCAGTCTCTGGAGCTAATGGTCGTTGCCTATGAACAGCTCGGCCTGCAGGAACCGCTTGAACACACCAAGCAACTTATTGCCCTCAACCCGCAATAAGCAAATACCATCACCGAAATGAAAAACAGCAGCCTAATGGCTGCTGTTTTTTTATCAATAATTTTGCGTGATGTTGGGCTCAAGCCATAAACGGGTATTGATTAACACTATAAAAAAGCGGACAATTTTCACCCAAGCTATTGTTATAGTTCGAATTTAATCCCTAGTTAGCACCAGCCACCAGCGTTCCTAATACCTTCATACTGCCTTAATTAATTCATCCTCGACAAGCACTTTCGTCAAACTTTTTTGCAACAAGCAAAGCCGGATCACAGAATTTTTCTAGACATTATCGCAAGCACCCAAGTGTGACTACCGTCACATTATTAAGCCGGAATTTTAGTAATCTGAAGTTAACCCAACGAAGGGTAGCAAAAGAGGAAAGATAATTATGACAGTAAACATCACCGGCAAAAACCTTGATATCACCCCTGCTATCCGCGAACGTATTGAGTTTAAATTCAAGAAGTTAGAAAAGTACCAAGTTCCACTAATCAGTAAAAATGCAGCTATCAGTACAGAACCTGGCAAACAATTCAAAATTGAAGCATCTGCTGCCATTCCAGGAGGTCAACTAGTCGCCTCAGCAGAGCATGACGATATGTACGGTGCCATTACTGAGGTTTACCAAAAACTGGAACGCCAGCTGAAGAAACAAGCTCATAAGCCAACAGCACGTCGCGCCAGCCATAGCAGCAAGCCCGGGGTTGAAGAAACAGAAGAAGAAGCTGAAGCATAATTATTTAAGAGGATTACAGCGTTGTTTACCTTCTAGTATGAAAGGGTAAACAATCCCAAGCAGCCCTGCCCATGCAGGGCTGTTTACTTTCTGCTTGACAAGGCCTTACCGGCTGAATAATGTTGAGTCATATTCATCACAAAATACACCGTTATTACCAATGCGATTACTTAACCTGTTTTTCTTTAGCTTCTTTTTTATGTCACCTTAACGGGGGCTATTCGTTACGCGAGAAATAAGCTAAAGACGAACAGACAGCCTCCTTCCCGGGAGGCTTTTTTGTATCGGTTGCAGTTGCAGACAGACAGGGACTAACAATGACAGAGCAACAGTATTCACTGGACGACATCAGAAAAAATGTCAGCCGTATAGACAATGAAATTATCAAGCTACTGGCCGAGCGCCGCCAGCTAAGCCTGGAAGTCGCGAAAAGCAAAATTGAGACAGCCAAGCCTGTTCGCGATCAAACCCGGGAACAAGAACTCTTGCTAAGGCTGATTGAAACGGGCAAACGCGAACAGCTCGATGCCCAGTATGTTACCCAAATCTTCCATGCGATTATTGAAGATTCCGTCTTGTTCCAGCAGGCCTACCTGCAAAAACTCACCAACCCGGACAGCTTGCAGCCCGTCGCCCGAGTCTCGTTTCTCGGTGCCAAAGGCTCCTATTCGAACCTTGCCAGCCGCAACTACTTCAGCAAAAAGCAAACCAAGCTGGTCGAAATCAGCTGCTCGACGTTTCGGGATGTCCTGAGCGTGGTTGAAACCGGCAATGCCGATTACGGTGTCCTGCCAATTGAAAACACCAGCTCAGGCTCGATCAACGAAGTCTACGATCTGCTGCAGCACACCAGCCTGTCGATTGTCGGCGAGATCACCCAGCCGATTGAGCACTGCTTGCTGACTGCGGTAGATACCAGCCTCGATAATATCGATACCCTGTACTCACACCCGCAGCCACACCAGCAATGCAGCGAATACTTGCACTCGATGGGAAATATTACCCAGGAGTACTGCTCCAGTACCGCCGAGGCAATGAAAATGGTTGCCGAACTGAAGCAGCCTAATATTGCTGCTATCGGCAATGCCTCCAGCGGAGAGCTTTACGGCCTGACGCCGCTCAAGACCAATATTGCCAACCAGCAGGAAAACTTTACCCGCTTTATCGTCGTTGCCCGCAAGCCAGTGGAAGTGACGTCGCTGATCCCGGCCAAGACCACGCTCATTATGTCGACGGCCCAGAAGGCCGGCTCACTTGTGGAATGCCTGCTTGTTCTGCGTAACCTCAACATCAATATGACCAAGCTGGAGTCCCGTCCGGTGATCGGCAATCCTTGGGAAGAGATGTTCTATGTCGATGTCGAGGTAAACCTGAAATCGGACGTGATGCAAGAAGCCCTCGAAGAGCTCACCCGGCTAACCCGCTTTATTAAAGTGCTTGGATGTTATCCGAGTGAGAATGTTAACCCGACAGAAGTCGAGATAAACGAGTAACGCCCCTGAGGCTATCTAGTTGCTGTCATGCAAAAAGCCCACGATCGTGGGCTTTTTTCGTTCAAGTGCTCGGGCTTCTGCCCGTGGCACATATGTTACTTTCTATGCGTTGAATCGTTCGCCTGTCTAAGCAATCCCTGGCTCTCGATTAAAAAATGCTGCGCATAGTCTCCAAACCAATGCTCGACCTGGCCAAAGGCCTGCTTGAAGGTTTGCTTGTCCTGGCTATCGAGCATTTCTATCGCTTCGCCGAAGCGCTGATGGAAGCGCTTGATCATCGCCAGATTCTGCGGTGAGGACATAATAATATCGGCATACAACTGGGCATCCTGGGCAAACAGGCGCCCGACCATCGCCAGTTCCAGACGGTAAATCGGCGAGCTCAGTGACAGCAACTGCTCCAGCTTCGGATCCTCTTCGGCCAGGTGCAGGCCGTAGACAAAGGACGTAAAGTGGCGCAATGCCTGAATGAGCGTCATTCCCTGATCGTGCTCAATGGCACTGATCCGGTTCAGGCTGGCTCCCCAGATCTGCAACTGCTCCAACAGCCACTGGTAACTCTCGGGGTTGCGACCGTCACAGTAGGCAATCACCTGTTTGGCTAGGCTGGCAATGTCAGGTCCAAACATCGGGTGCAGGCCAACAACCGGGCCATTGTGGACTTCCAGCATCGCCTGAAGCGGACCGCTTTTAACCGACGTCAGGTCAGCCAGAATACAGTCCTCCGGCAGGTTTCCTAACTTGGCGATCACCGCTTCGGTGAGGTTAATCGGCACCGACACGACCACCATACCGGCATCAGCCAGCAGCTCATCGGCCCGATCCCAATCCTGGCTGCCCAGTTTACGAACTTCATAGCCCGACAATTCAAACAGCCGACAAAACAGGCCACCCAGCTGGCCATAGCCGCCGACAACCACTACCGGACGTAAATCCGGCTTCAGGCACTTAAAGCCAGAGTCATTTTCACTGGCATAAGATTCACGCATGGTACGGCGTAAAATATCTTCAATAAGATCAGGTGGGACCCCTTTGCTCTCCGCCTCCTGACGGCGTGAAGCCAGCATGGCTGCTTCACGATCCGGCGCATAGATCGGCAGGCCATGCTGACTTTTGACATGACCCACTTCCTCGACCAATGCCAGACGACGAGCAAGCAGCTCGACCATCTGCTGATCAACATCATCGATTTGATCTCGTAATTTACTTAGTTCGGCAACCATGATTTTGCGATCCGTATTAATTCTGTATTTGTTCCGCCACAGCTCCCCAGCAACTATCCAGAGACAAGTAACCGGTACAGAACTAACTGTACCGGTTAATCTGCCTAAATTGCTGGTTGAGCACTCCCTCAAACAACTCCGTCGTTACCGGTTAGTTTCGCTCGGCCAAAAACGGCTCCAACTCTTGATGAGTATGGCGAAGCAATGTTTCCGTTGTCTCCCAGCTGATACAGGCATCGGTAATTGAAATGCCATAGGCCATCTCATCACGCGACAAGTCTGCACTCTGGCTGCCCTCGTTCAGATGGCTTTCCAACATTAGACCGATGATTGACTGGTTGCCTTCGCGGATCTGGTGGATCACATCTTCGGCCACCAGCGGCTGGCGACGGTAGTCCTTTCTGGAGTTAGCGTGGCTACAGTCTATCATCAAGGACGGAGAAAGGCCTGATGCTGCCATCTCGTTTTCACATTCCGTCACTGAAACAGAATCATAGTTGGTCTGCTTGCCGCCACGTAGGATCACATGCCCATCCGGGTTACCCTGAGTATTAAGCAAGGCCACCTGTCCCTCGCGGTTGATCCCCATAAAACGGTGACCCGAAGCAGCAGCCTGCATGGCATTGATTGCCGTTCCCAGGCTGCCGTCAGTACCGTTTTTAAATCCAACCGGCATCGACAGACCACTGGCCATCTCGCGGTGAGTTTGTGACTCGGTGGTACGGGCACCAATCGCCGCCCAGCTGAACAAATCTCCCAGGTACTGAGGGCTGATAGGATCCAAGGCCTCGGTAGCCAGCGGGATCCCCATCTCCACCAGGTCGATCAACAGCTGACGGGCAATATGCAGACCTTCCTCGACTTCAAACGAGCCGTCAAGGTGCGGGTCATTGATCAATCCCTTCCAGCCAACGGTAGTACGTGGTTTTTCAAAATACACCCTCATCACAATATACAGCTGATCACTCAGCTCGTCTGACAGCTGCTTAAGCTTTACGGCATAGCTTTTTGCCGCTTCGATATCGTGGATCGAGCACGGCCCGCACACCACCAGCAGACGGTGGTCACGCTTGTGGATAATGTCGGCAATTGTCTGACGGGACTGACGCACGAAATCCAACCCTGCATCACTGACAGACAGCTTGCTGCGCAGCTCTTTCGGCGTGATCAGGACAGATTCATCTTGAATATGGACATTATTCAGCTGGTCTTTTTGCATATTGGCTTCCCTGTAATTTTAAAATATTCAAATTATTCTGATGAGGTTAAAACAGGATTGCCCTGCTACATGGCGTCACAATAGCAAGGGATTTCGCCCCTTGGCAACACCGTGTAAAGAAAAAACACCACTCGTAAAGAAAAATTTACAGTTAAGTGTTTTTGGCCATTGGCATCAAACCCAGTTACCATAATTGCAATGCCCACTCGCACTCCCTAATGGCAATGGAACTTATATTTTCTCTTCTTCAGCAGCTCAGCGTGTATCTGGTTATTGCATACCTGCTCAGCAAAACGCCGTTATTTATGCCAATCACCACGGTATCAGGACGGCTGTCGCAACGATTCTCGTGCTACGTTCTGTTTACCCTCTTTTGTATTTTAGGCACTTACTTCGGACTTCACATAGAAGATGCTATAGCCAATACCCGGGCAATCGGTGCAGTCATGGGTGGGTTGCTTGGTGGACCGGTGGTCGGTTTCGCCGTCGGCCTCACCGGCGGCATGCATCGCTACAGTATGGGCGGCTTTACCGATGTCGCCTGTGCGATCTCTACCACCGTTGAAGGCTTGATAGGTGGCTTAATGCACAGTTACTTTGTCCGCCGCGGGCAGAGTGACCAGATTTTTAAACCCTTCACCGTTTTTACCATTACGCTGGTAGCCGAAATCATCCAGATGTTCATTATCCTGGTGGTCGCCGAACCGTTCGACAAGGCGCTTCACCTGGTCAGTGCCATCGCGTTGCCTATGGTTATCGCCAACTCCGTCGGTGCCGGCCTGTTTATGAGCATCATTCAGGATCGCAAAACCATCTACGAGAAATATTCCGCGGCCTTTTCCAGCCGGGCACTCAAGATCGCCCAGCGCTCCGTCGGGATCATGAGCCAGGGCTTTAACGAGGAAAGCACCAAAAAAATCGCCAAGATTGTGTATGAAGAAACCGGGGTCGGGGCTGTCGCCATCACCGATCGCGATAAAATTCTGGCCTTCATCGGGATCGGGGATGATCACCACCTGCCTGGAACGCCTATCTCTTCCGGCTATACCCGCCGGGCTATCGATGACTGCGAACTGGTCTATGCCGACGGCTACGATATCCCCTACTGCTGCTCGCTGCACCAGAAATGCAAGCTCGGATCGGCACTGGTGATCCCGCTGGTCGGCGGCAACAACGAGGTACTGGGGACCATCAAGCTCTACGAGCCGAAAAGAAAACTGTTCTCGACCGTCAACCTCACCCTCGGAGAGGGGATTGCCAAGCTGCTGTCAAACCAAATTCTGACTGGCCGTTATGCCCAGCAGCAAGCCCTGCTGACCCAGGCCGAACTGCGACTGTTGCAGGCACAGGTTAATCCTCACTTTCTGTTCAATGCGCTCAATACCATTAACTCTGTCGTTCGTCGCGATCCGGACAAGGCCCGCCAGCTGATCCAGCACCTTTCCCAGTTCTTCCGCCGCAACCTGAAACAGAATATAGAGACGGTAACACTCGAAGAAGAGCTCCTGCATGTTAATGCCTACCTTGAGATTGAACTGGCCCGTTTCTCTGACCGGCTCCAGGTGGATATCTGTGTGGCTCCGGAGCTTATGAACATCAAACTACCGACATTTACCCTGCAGCCGCTGGTTGAAAATGCCATAAAACACGGCACCTCTTCGTTATTGGAAGATGGTAAAATAATGATTCACGGATACTGCGACAAAGCATGCATTGTGCTTGAAGTGGAGGACAACGCCGGTAACTACGCCCCGGTTGGTGAAGAAAGTGGATTAGGTATGAAGATTGTCGACAAGCGCCTGAAAAACATGTTTGGCAAGCAATACGGACTGACCATGGCCTACCACCCCCGGGAATGGACCCGAGCGACAATTACTATCCCCACTGATACCCAGCAGCCTAGCCACGCCAACGGAACGAATGGAGAAACCGCAGCATGATCAAGGCACTCGTTATTGACGATGAACTGTATGCCAGAGAAGAGCTCATCGACCTACTGCATGACACCGATGAGGTGGAAGTCATCGGCAGTTGCAATAACGCTATCGAAGGACTGAAAAAAATCAACACCCTCAAGCCCGATGTTATTTTTCTGGATATCCAGATGCCGCAAATTACCGGCATTGAAATGCTCGGCATGCTTGATCCCGATACCATGCCCAAGGTGGTCTTTGTCACCGCCTATGATGAATATGCCCTCAAAGCGTTTGAGGACAATGCCTTTGATTACCTCCTCAAACCGGTCGAGACATGTCGCCTGGCAAAAACCATCAAGCGGCTAAAAAAAGAGTGTCAGGAGCAGGACTATTCACCGCTGGTCAACGAAATGCTGGAACTGATCCCTTGCACCGGCCACAACCGGATCCTGCTTATTGCTCCGGCCGATATTGAAATTGCCTATAGCGATCTCTCCGGGGTCCATATCGTGGCCAAAGACACCAAGGCCACCACCCAGCTAACTCTTAAAGTGCTGGAGGAAAAAACGCCGCTGATCCGCTGCCACCGCCAGTACCTGATCCACCCGCAGGCGATCCGCGAGATCAAGCTGCTGGAAAACGGCCTGGCGGAAATTACCACTCAGCTCGGCCACCAGGTCCCGGTCAGCCGCCGCTACCTCAAAGAACTAAAGGACCGATTCGGTCTCAGCTAAGGCAGCCTCTCGCTGATCCTTGTCAACCGGCAAGGATCAGTGACCAGTGACGCCGTCAAACGCCATACTACGCTCGAAGCCCTGCTGCCAGAACATCTTATACAGCCCGCCGTCGTCACGGCGGAATTCACAAACACCCCAGTCCGTTTTCATTTCCAGGCCCATTTGCCTTAGCTGCTCAAGCGTGCAATATGATTCCAGGCCTTTCTGGTACCCACGGAGGTAGGCATCATAGTCCAGTGCCATGGTGGCATCCGACACCTCAGCCTGCAGGGTTGGCTCTGCCGTCGCCTTTTCTCCCCATCGCCCCTTGTTAAAACCCAGCTTGAACCAGTTGCCATCGGCTATTAACACCTGCTTGGTACTCGTTGTAGAACATCCCGCCAGTAGCACAAGCAAGGTGACAGCGACAATTATCTTCTTCAGCATCATACGCCCCTTCGATAACAGTTCTTGATTTACAATAGGTTAAAATACTTAACCTGCACTGAACCCTCTACACCAACGACAGATATGCCTCGCAAAGGCACAAAATTTCTCATCGAACCGCTAATTTTTGCCTAAAACCACTCAGTCAACTCATCGACCGCTTACCCCGCCATAGAACCACTCACTGGTTTATCGCGTGCATCTGTTTCCCGACGCTTTAACATGGCAACCAATAAAAGAAGTTTTGCGAGTGTTTGGCCGAGGGTGAAATGGCGCGATAGTCGCAAAGCTAGAAACTGGAAGTCCAATCTTAAAAGAGAGACAAGAGTATGACCTGGTTCCTGATGTGCGTAGCAGCGCTAGTAGGTGGCTACTTTATCTACGGTGCGTTTATCGAAAAAGTTTTTGGCGTTAACGAAAAACGTCAAACCCCTGCCTATACCAAGCAAGACGGCGTTGACTATGTGCCGATGTCAAACAAGAAGGTATATCTGGTACAGCTGCTGAATATCGCCGGTGTCGGTCCGATCTTCGGCCCGATCATGGGTGCCCTGTACGGCCCGGCCGCGATGTTGTGGATTGTACTGGGCTGTATCTTTGCCGGTGCGGTGCACGACTACTTCTCCGGTATGTTGTCCGTGCGTAACGGCGGTGCCTCGGTACCGACGATCACAGGCCGCTACCTGGGTAATGGTGCCAAACACTTTATGAACATTTTTGCCATTATCCTGCTGCTGCTGGTTGGTGTGGTCTTCGTATCGGCTCCTGCCGGCATGATCACCAACCTGGTCAACGAGCAAACCGGTATGGGCATGTCGATGACGACGATGGTGGTTATCATCTTCGCCTACTACATCATCGCAACCATTGTCCCGGTTGATAAGATCATCGGCCGTTTCTATCCGCTATTCGGTGCCCTGTTGATCTTCATGTCTGTTGGTCTAATCACGGCGATTGCCTTCTCGAGCGAGCACTCGCTGCTGGGTGACTACGAGATGAGCCAGATGTTTACCAACATGAACCCGAATAACCTGCCGCTGTGGCCAGCCCTATTCATCACCATTGCCTGTGGTGCTATCTCCGGCTTCCACGCAACCCAGTCGCCGCTAATGGCCCGTTGTATGGAAAACGAGAAGAACGGTCGCTTCGTGTTCTACGGTGCGATGATTGGTGAAGGTGTTATCGCCCTGATTTGGTGTGCTCTGGCCCTGTCGTTCTTCGGTTCGGTTGACGCACTGAAAGAAGCGGTTGCCAACGGCGGCCCGGGTAACGTGGTATACAGCTCTTCAATTGGTCTGTTGGGCGTCTTCGGCGGTATCGTTGCCTTCCTGGGCGTGGTTATCCTGCCTATCACTTCAGGTGATACCGCTTTCCGCTCTAGCCGTCTTATCCTGGCTGAGTACTTCAACATGGAGCAGAAGACACTGCGCAACCGTCTGCTAATGGCCATCCCGCTGTTCGTTATCGGTGGTATCCTGACTCAAGTTGACTTCGGTATTATCTGGCGCTACTTCGGCTTTGCCAACCAGAGCACAGCCGTAATGATGCTATGGACGGCCTCGGCCTACCTGCTTCGCCACAACAAGCTACACTGGGTTACCACAGTTCCGGCTGTATTCATGACCACGGTATGTATTACCTTCATCCTGAACAACAGCCAGCTAGGCTTTGGTCTGCCGATGATTGTGTCAACCATTGCCGGTGTAGTTGGTGCCCTCAGCATCGCAGGCTATGTTATCAAGCGCTCAAAAGGCAAAGGTGAAACTGACCTGGCTGACGAAGAAGAAGCAAAAGGCAAGCTAGAGACAGCTTAACAACCTCCTCTTCGGCCCCGCAATTACGAAACCAGCCATCGGCTGGTTTCTTTTTATCTGATGCAAATAATACTATTCCCCCATCTTGCTGCCACCCTGCTCAGCATGCAGCGACACCTTTTTCTGCAAATGCCAGCAGCATCCGCTTCTCATACAATAAAGCGATTCCGGTTTCCTGTAAGACAGCGAGACAGCGAGACAGCGAGACAGCGAGACAGCGAGACAGCGAGACAGCGAGAACAATAGCTGGACCTGTCCAAACTGGCTATAACGATTGTTTTCACCCAGGCCAGGCTACAGAGGTTATGGGGTAGCGATATAAAAAAAGCCCACCTTGCGGTGGGCTTTTTCAATAAACGTCTTACGCTTAAGATTACTTGCGAGCAAGCTTCTCTTTGATACGTGCTGCTTTACCAGAACGCTCACGTAGGTAGTACAGTTTGGCACGACGTACTAGACCACGACGCTTAACAGTAATGCTGTCAACTAGTGGAGAGTGTGTCTGGAATGCACGCTCAACACCTTCACCGTTCGAGATTTTACGAACTGTGAATGCAGAATGTAGACCACGGTTACGCTTAGCGATAACAACGCCTTCGAACGCCTGTAGACGCTCACGGTCACCTTCTTTTACTTTAACCTGAACAACAACAGTGTCGCCCGGTGCAAAAGTAGGTAGGTCTTGTTTTAGTTGCTCGTCTTCGAGCTGCTTGATGATGTTACTCATTGGTATACCCTAGAATAAACTGATACTAAATTAATTAATTGCTTGCTTTATATTCGCGTATAAATTCCGCGAGCAAGAATTCCTGATCGTCAGTCAGAGCTAGGTTTTCCAGGAGCTCTGGTCTTCTCAGCCAGGTTCGGCCCAGCGATTGTTTCAACCGCCAGCGACTAATGTCCTTGTGGTTGCCAGACAACAAGACCCTAGGGACTTCCTGCCCGTCCAACAGTTCGGGACGCGTATAATGCGGACAATCTAGCAAGCCATTGGCAAAAGAATCTTCTTCTGCAGACGCAAAGTCACCCAGTACACCCGGTACAAACCGGACTACTGCATCAACTAGCGTCATGGCAGGCAGCTCGCCCCCAGTCAGCACAAAATCCCCGATAGACCATTCTTCGTCTACCTCTTGCTGGATAATGCGCTCATCCACCCCTTCATAGCGGCCACAGATCAGAATCAAATTCTCATTCTGTGCCAGCTCCTCAACACCGGCTTGATCAAGCTTACGGCCCTGAGGCGAAAGGTAGATGACTTTAGCCTGGCCTTCAACAGACTGCTTGGCAGCATGGATAGCGTCGCGCAAAGGCTGTACCATCATCAGCATGCCAGGTCCGCCACCATAAGGTCGATCATCAACCGTACGGTGTTTGTCATGGGTAAAATCACGGGGATTCCATGTTTCTACCGACAAAAGGCCTTTTTTTACCGCCTGGCCTGTCACCCCAAAATTGGTAATGGCATTAAACATGTCAGGAAACAGGCTGATTATGCCTACCTTCATTTGTTCACCTATTACCGGGGATTAAAATCCAGGATCCCAGTCAACTTCGATCCGCTGAGCAGTGCGATCAATCGACTTGATGACCTGCTCATCGAGGAACGGGATTAGTCGTTCCTTCTGTCCAAAAGCATCTTTCAGGTTAGCCTTAACCACCAGGACATCGTTTGAACCTGTTTCCAGGATGTCTGTGACTTTACCCAGGTCGTAACCTTCGGTTGTTACCACAGCCATACCAAACAATTCGCGCCAGTAGAACTCTTCATCTGACAACGCCGGTAGTTTATCGGCCTGTATAGCGACTTCTGCGTTAGTAAACATTTGAGCGTCCTCACGAACGTTCAGGCCTTCTAACTTCGCCACCATACCCTGACCATGACGTTTCCACGACTCAACGCGGAACTCTTTCCACTCACCCTTAACTTTCACAAGCCAAGGCTGATAGGAAAAAATGCTTTCGGAATCTTCTGTGTAGGAAAAAACTTTGAGCCAACCCTTGATACCGTAGGAGGCACCCAGTTTACCGACAACAATGTAGTCTTGGTTATTTGAACTCATCGCTTCTTTGCTACCAGACATGCTAATTAAGCCGCTTTAGCAGCGTCTTTGATTAGCTTAGCTGCGCGGTCAGACACAGTTGCGCCTAGACCAACCCAGTGGTTAACACGGTCAAGGTCTAGACGTAGACGCTCTTCCTGACCCTTAGCTAGCGGGTTGAAGAAACCAATTTTTTCGATGTTACGACCGTCGCGTGCACAGCGAGAATCAGCAACAACGATTTGATAAAATGGACGCTTCTTAGCGCCGTGACGTGCCAAACGAATGGTTACCATATCGTCCTCTTTGCATTACTGTAAATTAAAGTGGCCCCGCTTGAAATAAACGGGGCCCGTGCCAAATTAAGCTCGGGAATTTTACTCTTTAAACTGACGAATGCAACCGCTTTAGCTACTTTTTCACCAGTTAAGGGAAAATAACCCCAAGGCCTAAGTAATAAATTGCCTAGCGACCAGGGAACATGCCGCCACCCGGCATCATGCCTTTCATATTGCGCATCATGTTCTTCATCCCGCCCTTCTGCATCTTCTTCATCATCTTCTGCATCTGGGTGAACTGTTTCAGCAAACGGTTAACATCCTGTACCTGGGTACCTGAACCCATGGCGATACGCTTCTTGCGCGAACCCTTGATGATTTCCGGACGCTCACGCTCTCCCGGTGTCATCGAGTTAATGATAGCCTCCATCTGGACGAACATCTTGTCGTCGACCTGATCTTTGACATTGTCAGGCAGCTGGGACATACCCGGCAGCTTGTCCATCATGCCCATCATGCCGCCCATATTTTTCATCTGCTGCAGCTGGCCGCGGAAATCTTCCAGGTCAAAGCCTTTCTTCTCTTTGAATTTCTTCGCAAGCTTCTCGGCTTTTTCCTTATCAACGTTACGCTCAAGATCTTCGATCAGAGACAGAACGTCACCCATGCCCAGAATACGTGAGGCAACACGATCAGGGTGGAAAGGTTCCAGAGCATCGGTTTTCTCACCCACACCCAGGAATTTAATTGGCTTACCGGTAAGATGACGTACCGATAGCGCCGCACCACCACGGGCATCACCGTCAACCTTGGTCAGGATCACACCGGTCAGCGGCAGGGCCTCGTCAAACGCCTTGGCGGTATTGGCCGCATCCTGACCGGTCATGGCATCAACCACAAACAGGGTTTCTACCGGATTGATGGTCTGATGGACGTCTTTGATCTCGCCCATCATTTCTTCGTCGACATGCAAACGACCGGCGGTATCGACAATCACCACGTCGTAGAACTTCAGCTTACCGTGATCCAATGCGGCCTTGGCAATATCGACCGGCTTCTGATCCGGTGATGACGGGAAGAAATCAATGCCAATGTCGCTAGCCAGCGTTTCCAGCTGTTTGATCGCTGCCGGGCGATAGACATCGGCAGAAACAACCAGAACCTTCTTCTTCTGGCGCTCTTTTAATAATTTACCCAGTTTACCGACACTGGTGGTTTTACCCGCACCCTGCAGGCCTGCCATCAAGATGACTGCCGGCGGCTGGCATGACAGGTCGAGGTCTTCGTTGGACGCTCCCATCACCGCTTCAAGTTCAGCCTGAACTATCTTGATGAACTCCTGCCCCGGCGTCAGGCTTTTCGATACCTCGGTACCGACAGCGCGCTCTTTGACACGCTTAACAAAGTCACGGACAACAGGAAGCGCAACATCGGCTTCGAGTAACGCCATACGTACTTCACGCAGCGTATCCTTGATGTTGTCGTCCGTCAGACGACCACGGCCGCTGACATTCTTAAGCGTTCGCGATAAACGCTCCGATAAATTTTCGAACATGTGCTACTCGCTCGTTACGCAACAAAATCTGAGAGATCTGGCTAGTATACCGCATAACCCCGCCCGCTTTCATGTTATCGCGACCACTTTAGGCCCAGTTCTCTATCGAACTGCGTCATGTCCCACAGATTCAGGTGGGCATTACATTGGCGGCGAGACATTGAGCAAGGTATAATTGCCGATTCTAACCATCTTAAATAGTTAAGTTTACTATGGATATGTTGATAGCCTTAATGGCTGCTTGCTTATATTTCCTAGCCCTCGGGCTGGTCGTGCCAGGACTTACAAACAGTAATGGTATTAAAACCAAACCAGTGTTCCTGTGTGCGCTGGCAGCTATTGCCCTGCATATCCTGCTCTTAAAAGACTTAATTCATGGCGGTCCGGGCCAGAATTTAAGTATTTTGAATGTGGCATCTTTGATCAGCCTGATTATTTCGCTGCTGACCACGCTGGCAATGCTGCGGATACGGGTTTGGTTCCTGCTACCTGTCGTATACAGCTTCGCGGCGATTAACCTCTCCGCGGCCACCCTGCTTCCGGGCACCTTTATCACCCATCTGGAAGCCCATCCGCAGGTGCTGCTGCATATTTCGCTGGCGCTGTTTTCGTATTCAACACTGATGATTGCCACCCTGTATGCCATTCAGCTGGCCTGGCTCGACCACAAGCTGAAAAATAAAAAAAGCCTGCTGATCAATCCGAACATCCCCCCTTTAATGATGGTCGAGAGGCAGCTTTTCAAGATCATTCTGGTCGGAAACTCGCTGCTGACCGTGACACTGATCACCGGCTTTGCCTTTATTCAGGATATGCTGGCGCAGGGGAAACTCCACAAAGCCGTCCTTTCATTGCTGGCCTGGGTGGTATACAGCGTCTTGCTTTGGGGGCATTACCAGCTCGGTTGGCGAGGTCGCCGGGTAGTATGGTTTAGCCTGGTAGGTGCCTTCCTGCTCACGCTGGCATATTTCGGCAGCCGCTTCGTCAAAGAGATCATCATTGGGGCATAAAAAGTGCCCCTTTTATTGTCATGCTAACATTGACACCTACCCACTCAGGGTACAAAGTACTTGTAACAGAAACGTTAAGGAAATAGTTTTTTGGACGACATATCCACGGGAGTCTTATTCTCCCTCCTGATATTACTACTCGTCATTTCCGGATACTTCTCCGGTTCTGAAACCGGCATGATGTCACTCAACCGCTATAAGCTGAGACATCTTGCCAACCAGGGACACAGGGGAGCCAAGCGGGTTGAAAAACTGCTTTCGCGTCCCGACCGGCTGATCGGTCTTATCCTGATCGGCAACAACCTCGTCAACATTCTCGCGTCGGCGATTGCGACCATTCTCGGCATGCGCCTGTACGGCGATCTGGGTGTCGCCATTGCGACCGGTGCCCTCACCCTGGTCGTCCTGGTCTTTGCCGAGGTCACACCGAAAACCCTTGCCGCCCTCTACCCGGAACGCGTCTCCTACACCAGCAGCGTCGTACTGAATATTTTGATGAAGCTGCTGTATCCGCTGGTCTGGTTCGTCAATGGCATTACCAATAGCTTTCTGATGTTGCTGGGACTCAGGGTCGACAACATGAACGACCCCAAGCTCAGCTCAGATGAACTGCGGACCGTGGTGAACGAAGCCGGTGGACTGATCCCCCGACGTCACCAGGATATGCTGCTGTCTATTCTGGATCTGGAAAACGTCACGGTCGAAGATCTGATGGTGCCGCGCAGCGATATCGCCGCCATCAACATCAACGATGACTGGAAGTCGATTGTCCGCCAGCTGAGCCATTCAGCCCATGGCCGGATCGTGCTGTATCGCGACACTATTGACGAAGTCGTCGGAATGCTACGAGTACGCGAGGCGTACCGGCTAATGATGGATAAAAACGACTTCAGCAAAGCCAACCTGCTACGTGCCGCCGACGAGGTGTACTTTATTCCGGAGGGCACCCCGCTCAATATTCAGCTGCTGAAATTCCAGCGCAACAAAGAGCGTATTGGCCTCATTGTCGATGAATACGGCGACATTCAGGGACTGATCACCCTCGAAGATATTCTTGAGGAGATCGTCGGCGAATTTACCACCTCGATCACCCCGACCCTGGCAGAAGAAATCACCCCGCAGGCGGATGGCAGCCTGATGATAGAAGGCAGTGCCAATATCCGGGATCTCAACAAGAGTCTGAACTGGAACCTGCCAACCGATGGGCCGCGCACCCTCAACGGTCTGATCCTGGAGCACCTGGAGGATATCCCGGACAGCCAGCTCAGTATCAAAGTCGGCGGCCACCAGATGGAAATCATCGAGGTCTCCGAGAATATGATCAAACTGGTCAAAGTCCTGCCGACTCCGCTCCAGAAAACGGGCTAGAGCGACACTTGCCACCAATAACGTTCAGAGACAACAAAGCCGGCATTCGCCGGCTTTATTCTTTTCAAGTTGCACTATCTGTATGCTGTTACTTCACGCTCAGCTCGTTGAGCATGGCTTCCGGCAGCGCCAGATCATCATTCTTATTGACATCAATACCCTGCTCAAGAATGGATTTGGCTATCTGCTTGGCATCATCCAGCGAATGCATGCTAAAAGTGCCGCACTGGTATTCATTCAGCTCGGGGATCTTGTCCTGCGACTCCACCTTCAGCACATCTTCCATGGCCGCCGTCCAGCTCGCAGCCACATCCTGCTCGCTCGGGGTACCAATCAGGCTCATGTAAAAACCGGTACGACAGCCCATCGGTGAAATATCGATAATCTCGACATTATCCGAATTAAGGTGGTTACGCATAAAGCCCGCGTAAAGATGCTCAAGAGTATGGATACCACGCTCGCTCAGAATGTCCGCATTGGGGCGACAGAAGCGCAGATCAAAAACAGTGATGGTATCCCCTTTCGGAGTCTGCATCGTTTTGGCCACACGCACAGCCGGTGCATGCATGCGGGTGTGGTCAACGGTAAAACTATCTAATAATGGCATTACATCCTTCTCCTTTGCCAAGTCTTCTCACTAGGTTAATCATAGCCCAGCCGCTGACACCGTCAGCGCTGGCTAAAACGGCCACCAGCTACGGTTATCTTCCAATTCTTGCCGGCACTGCTTGAGTTGCCAGCCATAGTCCTTCGCCTGCTGTTCAACCTTGCGCGATATTTTCATCAGGGTCGGTTTGGAGCGGTAGGTGCCACGGCTATAGCCGCCACGCCCGTCATGGTAGGCCAAGTATTGATTGTAGGCATCCCACTTGGATATTCCCAGCTGCCGCTGGGTCTCACTGGTATACCAGCCAACAAACATCATCGAGTCAGCAAAGTCGGTACGCGAGCCGCCATTGCCCGTTGCCTTCTGGTAGTCCTCCCAGGCAGGATCCTGGGCCTGGGCGTAACCATAGGCGCTGCTGACCCTACCCCAGGGAATAAATCCCAGGACATAGTCCTTCGGTGGGCGGGCATCATGACGAAAACTGCTTTCCTGCTTGATAAACGCCATGGCGACATGCATCGGCGTCCCCCATTCTTCCTGCATATCAAGCCCCGCTTCATACCAATCCGGCTTTTCACGGAAAATACTGCACAGGTTAGACTGATCTTTGGGAGGAGGCGTCGCACAGCCGGCCAGCGTGACGGCCAGGCCTGAATACAGTATCAAACGGGAAACAAAGCGCATTTTTTCATCCAAGTCGGAACCAAACGACAAATTAACGGTCAGAACCTATGACTGACAGCCGTGCTGTCATCATCCCTGCGAAATTATATTACCGGGCAGCAAGGTAGCTGCCCATTTTTTTATCTCAAATTGAGACCGATACCGACCCCCTATTTCAGGTCGGCAAAATAATCATCCAGAAACTCATCAAAAGACTGGCTGTCATTCTGTTCTATCTGAGCCTGCCTGATTCTCGACGCTTCGACTTCCTGCTCAAACTCTTGTTGTGAGTAGAATGCAAAGTCGCGATCTTTAATCTCACCGGCGTGAGCATTGGCCAACTCCAATCCAACCCGACCAATTCCTTCCTGTTGTTTGATCTGGTTCAGCAACCGGGCTGACAATGTCAGTTCAGGATCATCAATCCATTTTTTCAGGCGCAAGATAGTCTGCTGGTAGCTGTCATTTCCGGCAGCGGCGTCCATCGCCAGAGCAACCTGTTCCAGTTCGGCAAACACACGCTGGCCCCACTTCTGAACAGTCAGACGTTCACCGTTACAGCCGATCTTTAGCAGCAACTCGGGATTACGGCCATCAAGCACCACACGGTTCCAGTTATCGCGCCAGCATTCAAGCTCGGCATCGTCCATCTGATCCGACGGTGACAACACAGCCCAGGTCAGGAACAAGTCCAGGAAACGGACCTGATCGGCCGTTATCCCAATCGGACTGAACGGGTTCACATCCAGCGAGCGCACTTCAATATACTCAACACCGCCACGGCTCAACGCTTCGGAAGGTTTCTCGCCGTCGGCAGCAACACGCTTAGGACGGATTGGTGCATACAGCTCGTTCTCGATTTGCAGCACGTTAGTATTTAGCTGACGGTACTCTCCGTCGACCTTCACCCCGATGCTGGCAAACTCTTCGGACGGAGTACGAATCGCTTTCTGCAGTCCTTCCAGATACTGGTCAAGGCTGTTGAAGCCAATCTTCAGCGAACTTTGTTCATGGTTGGTGTAACCAAGATCACTCAGGCGTAATGCCGTTGCATTAGGCAAGAAATACGTTCCGCACCCCACTTTTTCAAAATTGAGTGCAGAGGCACTCTTGTTGAGGAACGAGCCGCACAGCGCCGGAGAGGCACCGAACAGATACGGGATCAACCAGCCAAAGCGGTAGTAGTTACGGATCAGGCCAAAATAGGCATCTGACACGGAATCGCGGCGCTCCTGTTCGGCCTGATCGCCAAACAGCTGCTGCCAAAATTCATCCGGAAACGAAAAGTTAAAATGCACCCCGGAAATCACCTGCATCACGCTGCCGTAGCGGTGCTTCAGCCCCTCGCGATATAGCGTCTTCATGCGGCCGCTATTCGAGCTACCGTATTGCGCCAGGGTAATATCGTCTTCCTTACCGACAAAACACGGCATCGACATTGGCCACAGGCTTTCCTGATCCAGTTTACTGTAGGTGAACTGATGAATATCACTTAGCTGCGTCAACAAACTGTCAACATCATGCGACACCGGCGTAATAAACTCCAACAACGACTCGGCAAAATCTGTCGTTACCCATTTGTTGGTTAATGCCGAACCCAGTCCGGCAGGGTGCGGCTGTGCAGACAGGTCTCCTTGCGGTGTCATACGTAGCGCTTCTCGTTCCAAGCCACGCCCTATCTGAGTCAGTGCATCAGGATTAGCAGAAATCTGCTGCAACCTTTGTGAAAAATCCATCAAGGCCATTCTCAATCATTAACTTAATAAGTGAGCTAGAGTAATCATTATTTTTTACGATTACCACGATTATTAGTGCGAAACAGTTTTACAGGCCAGAAACAATCATGACCATCCGCACTTTGCTCTCTGTTACATAAAAGCAGTAAAAAGCCAGCACTTTGCATGCTGGCTTCATTCAGGGTAAGACCACTATCGCCGCTACTTCTGCGGCTCCAGCACCTTAATCGGGATCCCCAGCGTTTCAAACTGCGGCGTCAGCGACTTGGCATCACCGACAACGATTATTTGATAATCCTTTGGATTAAACCAGGTTGACGCCAGCTCATTGAGTCGTGACTTGCTGATACTCACAACAATATCGTTACGGGTATCGACAAAGTTCTCCGGCAGTGAATAGGTCAGGATCTGCCCCAGTAGCTGGGCCTTCTTACCCGGCGTTTCATAGTTCAGGGCATCTTTCTGTCCGACCGCCAGGCGCATAAAGGCCACTTCCTCGTCAGTGACGCCCTCCGAGCTCATTTTCTCCAGCTCGGCAAGAAACTCCTTGAGCGAGGCCAGGCTGGCATCGGCGCGAACCTGGGCATAGTAGACAGACAACCCGACTTCCTTGCCGCCACTCTGGTAACCGCCGGCACCATAAGTGTAGCCTTTGTCCTCACGCAGATTTAAGTTGATACGGCTATTGAAGTTACCGGCCAGATTGAAGTTCGCCAGCTGGGTTTCAAACAGTTCCCCGGTCGCATCAAACGGCAGCCCCTGGCGCACCAGGCGGATCACGGTTTGTGGTGCGCCCGGTTTGTCGACCATCCACAGCGTCTGCTGGGGAAGGTTCGGCAGTCCCTGCGGCGCATATGTCGGCTCGGGCATGCCCTGCCAGTTAGCCAGGAAGTCGAGCTGAGAGGTCAGCTGCTTCGAGTTGATATCGCCAACCACCACAATATCGGCCCCGTTCGGGGTGTAGTATCGACGATAGAAGGCTTTGACATCATCAAGCGAAATCGCTTCCAACGAGTCCTTGGTGCCTTCCGGCGGCAAGCTAAAGCTGGTTCCGCGGAACAAGACTTCACGGGTTGCCTGGCCAGCAAGCCACGACGGGCGCTGGTGCTCATAAACAACGCCTTCAAGGGCCTGCTGTTTGACGCGCTCAAAATCAACCGGATCAAAGGCCGGGTTGAACAGGCGCTCCTCCATGATGGCCAACGTCTGAGGCAGGTTCTTCTCCAGTGACGTGACAGACACAACCGTGCCATACAAACCGGCACTGAAGCTCACCGTACTGCCCAGGCTATCTAGCCGTGATGACAGCTCCTCGGCAGAAGACTTTGTACTGGCCTCGCCCATCATCGAGGCAGTGAGCTGCGCCAGCCCGGTTTTCCCGGCAGGCTCGAAACGTCGGCCGGCTGGGATCACCATTTGCAGTTCGACTGTCGGCGTTTCACGGTATTTGGTTCCCAGTACCTTGATCCCGTTCGCCAGCTCAAACTGATACAGTTCGGGCATCACAGACTCAACCGGCGAAGACGGTTGTGGCATCACCGAACGGTCGAAGTCATCAGCCGGCTCCCTGAGCAGCAACTCGTTATCTGCCACTTTCTGGTGCTCGCCGATGATCCGGGAAGGCGGTGCATAGTTAGGCTTGGCGGCCTGAATCGCCGTATTCCCCTTGGGAACAACACTCAGGGTGACGCTAGGATTACCGTTGATGTAACGCATGTAGGCCTGCTCCATACTGGTGGTTGTCACCGCCCGGAGATTGCCCAGCTCGACACTCAGGTAATTCGGGTTATCAAAGAAAGTCTGGTAGGCCGCCAGCTGAGAAACTTTGCCACTGACACTCTGCAGACCAAAGATCGCGTTGGCTTCAACCATGCCCTTGAGCTCGTTAAGCTCTTTGCTGTTGATACCGCGCTGCTCAAGTCCGTCCAGTACCGTCGTGACTTTCTGGCGCAGATCTTTCAGGTTTCCTTTATTGCCGCTCTGCCCCATGGCGTAGACATACATGGTACAGGCCAGCTCGGCACAGTCATGAAAGGCACCGGCGTCGACCACTTCGCCCGTCTTGACCAGGTTCTGGTACAACAGGCTGTTCTTGCCACCGCCGATAACCCGCGCCAGCATATCCAGCGAGGCTTCATCCTCGGCACCGTTATAGGAAGTCGGCCACGCCATCAGCAGCATAGGTTGCTGAATTTTGTCTTCCAGGGTCAGATAGCGATCGGCGTCGATCGTCACTGGTTTCTTCGCCGACTTTTCAACTTCAGGACCACGCGGGATCGAGCCGAAATACTTGCTCACCCAGGCCAGCGTCTGCTCGACATCAATATCACCGCCAATGGTCAGCGTGGCATTGTTCGGTCCGTACCAACGCAGGAAAAATGCCTTTAGATCGTTGACATCTACCCGATCCAAATCCTCGATATAACCGATTGTCTGCCAGGAATAAGGGTGGGTACGGGGAAACAGTGCTTCCCCCATACGTTCGTAAACCAAGCCATATGGCCGGTTTTCGTAACGCTGGGCGCGTTCGTTTTTCACCGTCGAACGCTGAATTTCAAACTTGCGCTGCGAGACAGCCCCTAACAGGAAGCCCATTCGGTCCGACTCCAGCCAAAGCATTTTCTCCAACTGGTTGGAAGGAACAGTCTGGAAGTAATTGGTCCGGTCGCGGTTGGTGGTACCATTGAGGGTTCCACCTGCCTCGGTGATCAGGCGGAAGTGTTCCTGATCGCCGACATGCTCGGAACCCTGGAACATCATATGTTCAAAAAAATGGGCAAAACCTGACTTGCCCAGCTCTTCACGGGCCGATCCCACATGGTAGGTCATGTCGACATGAACCAGCGGATCAGACTTGTCTTCGTGCAGCAGCACAGTCAGCCCATTGTCGAGGGTATATTTGGTATAGGGAATAACAGGCTCGTCAGGCTGTCCGCCTGTCACCTGTTCAATAAACGTTACCCCTTCAGGTAACTCGGGAGCCGCGTCTCTCTGCGCCAACTGGGCTCCACACCCAGCAAGAGAAAATAGCGCAACGCCTAGAATCCACTTTTGCACGTAAGCATTCCTTATTATAAACCTTGTACGATCAGAGCCAGTACAGCATAACGTATGGCCTTTCCGATCATGACGATCAGAAAACTCAGCCAATGGCGCATACGCAACCAGCCTGCCGCCAAACACAAAGGATCCCCGATAACGGGTAACCAGCTGAAAAACAATGACCAGTAGCCATATTTTTTCAGCCATTGCAGGGCTTTATGACCATGTTTTTCATCAGAAGTTTTATCTGGCAGTAATCTTCCCAGCCAGTAGTTCGTCATTCCCCCCAGGGTATTGCCCAACGTCGCCACAGCCACGACGAGCCATACCGCATTATCGCCGAGCTTGAGGGTAGCAATGAGACTCGCTTCCGAGCCTCCGGGGAGCAAGGTGGCACTCAAAAAACCAGTGGTGAACAACACCCAAAGTGCCGATTCACCATTCATTAACTCTAGCATTGAAACAACTTATTGATAATCAGGCAGATTGTATTCTACCTTTTGAGAAAGTCACCGTGCAGGCTTTACTCGCCGCTATCTACAGCCAGTACGATCTTGCCTCGGGTATGGCCTGCCTCAATGTCGCTGTGCGCCTGCGCCCCGTCAGACAGCGGATATTGTGAAGCGATATGCAGTTTTAGCTGTCCGCTCTCCAGCATGGCCATCATAGCATTGTTCTGCTCGACAGACGGCGACACCAGCATCCCCTCTGCCTGTAACTCCCGCTGCCGGGCCTGCTCGCAGACGGCATCGGCGGTAATCGTCGGAATGGTCACCACCCGCCCCCCCGGTTTTACACAATCCAATGCCGCGATACCAACATCACCGCCCATGAGGTCAATCAGTACATCGACAGGTTCGATCTGCTCAGCCAATGGCGCCCGGTGATAATCCACCGCCGTTGCCCCCAGGTCGTTAACAAACGCCATATTGGCCGCCGAGCAACTGGCCATCACATTGGCTCCCCGGGCAACCGCCAACTGGATCGCAATATGACCGACGCCACCGGCACCGGCCAGGATCAGCACCCGATCATTCTCGCCTGCCTGTCCCTTATCGAGCGCCTGCCATGCCGTTTGCCCGGCCAGCGGCAGTGCTGCTGCACTGGCCAGATGGATGCCTTTCGCAACTCGGCTCAGCGCATCGGCCTCGACAGCCACATATTCACTGTAGCCACCACCTTTAAGGGGAAAACCGACAAACCCCGCCACACTCTCTCCAACAGCGAAGTCCTGTACGTTCGCACCAACTTTCACCACCTTGCCGGCAATGTCATAGCCCGGCACCCAGGGCAGGTTATCTTTGTTCTGCTGCGCAGCCCACCCCAGCCCGGCACGGGTTTTGGCATCTATCGGGTTCACGCCGGCATAGGCGACCCTGACCAGCACCTGGCTATCAGACGGTACAGGTATTTCGGTAGTTTGCATCGCCAATACCGAAGGCTGACCAAACTGGGTTATTGCGAGTTGCTGACAAGCGTTCATTCCCTTTTCCTTTTTATCTGATTTATACCGGTATGTGATCATTGATGTAAGAGAGCATATACCTAATTGCCACCATAAAAAAACGGGTAGCATATTGCTACCCGTTTCAATGTGTTTCAAACCAACAAGGCTTATCTGGCATCCAAGCGGCTTCTCACCGGTGTATTGCCTAGTCGATATGCTGTTAGCCAACCAGAGCCAGCAAAATACCGGCCGCAACCGCCGAACCCAGTACCCCGGCCACGTTAGGGCCCATGGCATGCATCAGCAGGAAGTTGTGCGGGTTAGCCTCGAGGCCGACCTTGTTAACAACCCGTGCCGCCATCGGTACCGCTGATACGCCCGCCGCACCAATAAGTGGGTTGATATCTTCCTTGCTGTAGCGGTTAAGCAATTTGGCCATCAGGACACCACCGCCGGTACCGACACTGAATGCCACCGCACCCAGCACCAGGATCCCCAGGGTTTCGAACTGCAGGAACTTGTCTGCTTCCAGCTTTGAGCCGACACCCAGTCCAAGCATGATAGTCACAATATTGATCAGCTCGTTCTGAACCGTGTTGGACAGGCGATCGACGACCCCGGACTCACGCATCAGGTTACCCAGACAGAACATACCGACCAGCGGCGTCGCCGAAGGCAGGAACAAGATAGTCATCAACAGTACTGCCAGCGGGAACAGCACCTTCTCGGCCTTGCCGACATGGCGAAGCTGCTCCATCTGGATCACACGCTCTTCCGGTGTAGTCAGCGCCTTCATAATTGGCGGCTGAATGATCGGCACCAGTGCCATATAACTATAGGCAGCTACCGCAATCGCACCGAGCAGATCCGGTGACAGACGACTTGCCAGGAAGATGGCCGTCGGGCCGTCGGCACCACCGATGATCGCGATAGATGACGCATCTGCCAGGGTAAATTCCATCCCGGGCACCATGTTGAGCAAGATTGCCCCGAACAGGGTGAAGAAAATACCAAACTGGGCCGCAGCACCGAGCAGCAGGGTTTTCGGGTTCGCAATCAACGCCCCGAAGTCCGTCATTGCTCCGACGCCCATGAAGATCAACAGCGGGAAGACCCCGGTTTCAATCCCGACATAGTAGATGTAATAGAGCAGACCGCCCGGCTCGGTAAAGCCGGCATTCGGAATGTTTGCCAGTATTGCACCAAAGCCCATCGGCAACAGCAGCAAGGGTTCGAAGCCCTTGCGGATCGCCAAGAAAAGCAGGCCGGCACCGACCAGGATCATTACAAGCTGTCCGAACTCGAAGTTCGCAATCCCGGTCTCTGACCAGAGTTTTAATAAACCGTCCATGGTACCCTCTTACGCCAGGCTCAGGATCGGTGATCCCACCGCTACCGAGTCGCCTTCCTTGACGTGCAGATCCTGCACCACACCACTGCGGGCAGCCCTGACCTCAGTCTCCATTTTCATCGCTTCCAGCACAACCAGCACATCACCTTCAGCAACCGTATTGCCCGGCTGAACATTGATTTTGAAAATGTTACCGGCCAGCGGTGCCGAGACTGGCTCGGCAGTACTTGATGCAGCAACAGGCGCGGCTGCCGGAGCTGACGCGGCTACAGGTGCGATTGCCGATACCTCGCCCGCCGGGCCAACCTCGACATCATAAACCTGACCGTTTACGCGCACGCTGTATGACTCGCTGACGCCAGTTGCGGCTACCGGCGCAGCCGCCGCTGCAGGAGCCGGTGCTTCCTCGGTACCCGGAACCGGCTCGAAAGCCTCTGGGTTATTTCTGTTCTTCAGGAAGTTAAGGCCAACCTGAGGGAACAGGGCATACGTCAAGACGTCATCAACCTGATCGGTCGCTAGCGTGATCCCGTCCGCTTTGGCCTTGGCCACCAAGTCATCAGTCAGGCTCGCCAACTCATCCTCGATCAAATCAGCCGGTCGACACGTTACCGGCTCGGCACCGTCGAGTACTTTTGCCTGCAGTTCGGCATCCACCGGCGCAGGTGCTGCACCATACTCGCCTTTCAGGACACCCGCCGTTTCCTTGCTGATGCTCTTATAGCGCTCGCCGGTCAATACGTTCAGTACCGCCTGCGTACCGACAATCTGCGACGTCGGTGTTACCAGCGGAATAAAACCGAGATCCTTGCGAACGCGAGGGATTTCTTCCAGCACCTCGTCAAAGCGATCCGATGCACCCTGCTCTCTGAGCTGGCTTTCCATATTGGTCAGCATACCGCCCGGTACCTGAGCCAGAAGAATACGGGCATCAACGCCCTTCAGGCTTCCCTCGAACTTGGCGTACTTTTTACGCACATCGCGGAAGTAGCTGGCAATCGGTTCCAGTTGCTGCAGATCCAGATTCGTATCACGCTCTGTACCTTCCAGCATAGCGATCACAGTTTCTGTCGGAGTGTGACCGTAGGTCTGGCTCATCGACGAAATTGCGGTATCCAGAATATCCAGACCGGCCTCGACCGCTTTCACCGCTGTCGCCGTAGACAGACCAGTCGTAGCGTGACAGTGCAGCGCCAACGGCACATCACAGGACGCCTTAATACGCTTGACCAGTTCCTCTGCCTCATAAGGCTTAAGCAAACCGGACATATCTTTGATACAGATAGAGTGACAGCCCAGATCTTCGAGGCGCTTGGCCAGATCGGTCCAGGTATCCAGGTTATGAACCGGACTGGTGGTATAGGAAATTGTTCCCTGGGCATGGGCACCGACATCAACGGTTGCCTTTACGGCTTTTTCAAAGTTGCGGACATCGTTCATCGCATCGAAGATACGGAACACATCCATACCGTTGGCATGTGCACGCTCGACAAACTTCTCCACGACATCGTCGGCATAATGACGGTAGCCTAGTAGGTTCTGACCACGCAGCAGCATCTGCATCGGTGTTTTCGGCATCGCCTGCTTCAGGGCACGCAGACGCTCCCAAGGGTCTTCGCCCAGATAGCGAATACAGGAATCAAACGTAGCACCACCCCATGTTTCGAGAGACCAGTAACCGACGTTATCCAACTGTTCGGCAATGGGCAGCATATCTTCAATACGCAAACGGGTCGCAAAAAGAGACTGATGGGCATCACGTAACACAACGTCAGTGATCGCTAAAGACTTGGACATGCTCACAAACTCCTTGTAATAAAAATCGTCCTGGAAATCACAAATTATGCATTACGGTTACGATACTGATGTATCGCAGCGGTAATGGCAGCCACGACATCGGACTGAACACCATTGTGATTTGAAGCAACTGTTGATGCAGGTTGTGGCTTTATCGCAGGTAATTCTTCCTTCGGCGCCAGTTTTGCTAACAGTTGGACTAAATAGATCAGGGTGCTGAGAAAAACAAAAACCACGACCATACCGGTGGTCATGATTGTTGCAGCTTCCCATAGCAAACTACCTAAATCTGCCATTATTGCTTCCTTTCATTCATATTGTGATTGGCAAACTAAGAATTATCATGACAAGCCAAAATATGTCAAATTGATTAACAAGCGAGACTAAATTACGGTCACTTTGTCTTTTCTTTTTCCAATTTAACCCAAAAATGTTAACTAACGCAGTAATTTATCACAACTGACTGAAAAATAACCAGCTAAAATCATTACCCTGCTCGCAGCAAACTAATAAAAACACTGAGTTATCAAGTTTTCCGGACACTGATATGACGCTTACGTAAACGTAAGCAAAATAATCTGTAATGACGTCTTTTGGGTTAAAGTAATGACATATCAGTTAGTTATAAGAGGTGAGAATTTATTCACGAGCTATTCGATAATTTTGTGGTTATTTCTTATAAATAGACGCGGTTGACAGCAGCATTCACCATAATGAGGCCAGAAGGTCAGCCCTTTGTTACTACATGACTATACCGCGACAGAACACGAGGCATACATGAATTCCATTCGTAAATTCAGTATTGGCTCAAACAGCATAGAAGCGCTGTATCAGAAACATTTACACCTCGCCAGGGGTATATCTTCATACCAATCTGGATAAGTCGTTGTTCAGAGAATTGCGTAGTAATAGGCGATTGTAACCAGCTAGAAGGGAAAGGTAAAAACGAAAAAAGCCCAGCCGAAGCTGAGCTTTAAATAATGGCGCGTCCGGGAGGATTCGAACCTCCGACCGCCTGGTTCGTAGCCAGGTACTCTATCCAGCTGAGCTACGGACGCGCAGGCTTTCTTTACTCTGTTTCTGATAAACATCAGGAGCAGGAAAGAATGATGTCGATTAAAACCCAAAAGGCTCCAACGGACATCTGAAAATAATGGCGCGCTCGGGAGGATTCGAACCTCCGACCGCCTGGTTCGTAGCCAGGTACTCTATCCAGCTGAGCTACGAGCGCGCAGAATCTCTTTGTCGCTCTACAACAACATAATGGCTGCTGTAGTCAAAATATGGCGCGYCCGGGAGGATTCGAACCTCCGACCGCCTGGTTCGTAGCCAGGTACTCTATCCAGCTGAGCTACGGACGCGCAGGCTTTCTTTGCTCTGTTTCTGATACATACCAAGAACAGGAAAGAATGATACCCGTTAAAACCAACACGGTTCCAACTGATACCTTAAATAATGGCGCGCTCGGGAGGATTCGAACCTCCGACCGCCTGGTTCGTAGCCAGGTACTCTATCCAGCTGAGCTACGAGCGCGCAGGAATTGCTTTATACCGAATCGTCAATCCGATTCGGTTATCAATAAGTAACATTCCATGATACTTAGAAAATATGGCGCGTCCGGGAGGATTCGAACCTCCGACCGCCTGGTTCGTAGCCAGGTACTCTATCCAGCTGAGCTACGGACGCGCAGGCTTTCTTTGCTCTGCCTCTGAACAATATCAGGACAGGAAAGAATGATACCCGTTAAAACCGAAACGGTTCCAACCGATATCGAGAAGAATGGCGCGCTCGGGAGGATTCGAACCTCCGACCGCCTGGTTCGTAGCCAGGTACTCTATCCAGCTGAGCTACGAGCGCGCAGAAATCTTTGTAAACCGAAACCAAATAAAGGCTCCAGTTATTGTCAGTAACAGTCCATTGGTATTTAAAAACAATACCTTAAAAACCATACCTTAATCATCTCAAAAAGAGATGGCGCGTCCGGGAGGATTCGAACCTCCGACCGCCTGGTTCGTAGCCAGGTACTCTATCCAGCTGAGCTACGGACGCACAGGTTTTCATATTCAAAGAACTAAGACTAACTTACTTCAAAGAAGAGAAAGAATGGCGGTGAAGGAGGGATTCGAACCCTCGATACGGGATAAACCGTATACTCCCTTAGCAGGGGAGCGCCTTCAGCCTCTCGGCCACCTCACCACACAAATTAATGGCGCGCTCGGGAGGATTCGAACCTCCGACCGCCTGGTTCGTAGCCAGGTACTCTATCCAGCTGAGCTACGAGCGCACACTTAATTCGGTTTTACTACACCGTATCTATGTCGATACCATGCGTTTCAATAATGGCGCGTCCGGGAGGATTCGAACCTCCGACCGCCTGGTTCGTAGCCAGGTACTCTATCCAGCTGAGCTACGGACGCGCAGGCTTTCTTTGCGCACTCCTGATAAATTTCAGGAACGAGAAAGAATGGCGGTGAAGGAGGGATTCGAACCCTCGATACGGGATAAACCGTATACTCCCTTAGCAGGGGAGCGCCTTCAGCCTCTCGGCCACCTCACCACACAGATTAATGGCGCGCTCGGGAGGATTCGAACCTCCGACCGCCTGGTTCGTAGCCAGGTACTCTATCCAGCTGAGCTACGAGCGCACACTAATATCTTTTTATCAATACCGCCAACTTGGGCCATATTGTGAATAACTGGCGCGTCCGGGAGGATTCGAACCTCCGACCGCCTGGTTCGTAGCCAGGTACTCTATCCAGCTGAGCTACGGACGCGCAGATAATCATTGCAAGAAATGGCGGTGAAGGAGGGATTCGAACCCTCGATACGGGATAAACCGTATACTCCCTTAGCAGGGGAGCGCCTTCAGCCTCTCGGCCACCTCACCGTCTTGCGGGGGCTCATATTACTGCTAGCCGAAAATAAGTCAAACACTTTATCGTCAAAAAACGACATTCACGGCGCAGGTGCACACTTAATAGCCAACAAGACAATTAAACCTGCGTAAACGCAATAGTATCTTGTCTTTTTTCAAATAAATGGCGCAATGAGCCGAATAAATCCGGGCATATTCCAGAGACAAAAAAGGCCAGCGATAGACTGACCTTTTTCGATTTAGAAGTTACCAGAACCCTGAGAGCCGGTTTCTTTTTCCGCTTGAATTCGCATGTAGATTTCTTCACGGTGAACAGATACTTCCTTTGGCGCGTTAACACCAATGCGAACCTGGTTCCCTTTAACGCCAAGTACAGTAACAGTCACTTCGTCACCGATCATTAGCGTCTCACCTACGCGACGTGTCAAAATTAGCATTCGTGTGCTCCTTGAGTAATCTCAGTCTATTAAGAGTTAAAGTTTATTATCCAACAATATTTATGCCTCCGGTCACGAAGGCATAAATGGTCACTGCTCAAGAAACAGCGAGAAGTGGTCGATTATCCAGACTTTCTGGCTCAACCACAAACCTTTTGTGGACGATATCTACAGCTAATTGATGATCATCCTCATTTATCAACAAAGAAAGACAATGAGCCGACCGTTTATTTTGGCGCACGCGGATGCCAGCTTCCGCCAGCACGGCACAGATATTATCTGCCAGATCAGAGACATCCTCCCCTATTACGGATAGGGTCGACACCGTCGCGATCGGGTGCATTTTATTACCCAGCACGAGCTTTAATCGTGCCAAATCTTCATTTGCTGTAACAATTTGTGTTGAATCAGCAGCAACGGCCTTACACCAGCACTGCATGCCGAACAGGTTTAGCTGCTCCTGCAACTCAGGCAGAGGCATATCGACATCAAGCAGTGTCTGCTGATTCTTTAGCGCTACCCCCACAACATTCGCTGCGGCAGAGGAATCAAAACTAACCAGCGTCCCCTTCCCCTCTTCGAACGAAGACAGGACCCTCAGTGGGACTCTATGCTGTCGAGCATATTCAACTGACTGTAATTGTAGCACTTTCGCACCGTTTCGCGCCATGGATGTCATATCATCAAAATGAACGACATCCAGGCGTCGAGCTTGCGGTACGAGTCGCGGATCGCACGTATAGACGCCGTCCACATCGGTGAAAATCTGACATTCGTCTGCGCGTAAGGCACCTGCCAGTGCAACTGCCGTGGTATCTGAGCCCCCACGGCCAAGGGTGGTTATATCCCTTTCATCATTAATGCCTTGAAAACCAGCAACTATCACTATTTGGTCTTGTTCGAGCAATTGCTGAATGTAGCTAGGGTCAATGTCAGTGATCTTCGCATCATTGTGCTGACTGCTGGTTTTAATCCCTGCCTGCCAACCCGTTAGCGATATCGCTTTATGCCCCAGCCTGTTCAACATCATTGCGAGCAAAGCCATAGAGACTTGTTCGCCCGCTGACAAGAGAACGTCAAGTTCTCGCTCTGCAGGCACAGCATCAACTTGCTGTGCAAGGCCTAGTAGACGATTTGTCTCACCAGACATGGCAGAAACAACCACAACCAGTTGCTTGCCCTCTTCTTTAGCTTTAATGACTCGTTCGGCGACAGCCTGGATACGCTCTATCGAACCTACAGACGTACCACCAAACTTTTGCACTATTAGCGAATTACGCGCAATCTGCGTCACTTTACTTCACCTTCCTGGGGCTAATACCCCGTTACCTAACTTTTTGATAAAGAGCGCCTTACAGGCGCTCAGCGATCCATGCTTGTGCCGACTCTAGCGCAGCTGGCAATGCACTTGCATCCGTACCGCCAGCTTGTGCCATATCCGGGCGACCGCCACCTTTACCACCAACTTGCAGGGCGACCATGTTAACAAGCTCTCCGGCCTTCACTTTACCGACAAGATCCTTGGTAACACCTGCAATCAAACCAACTTTGTCGCCATTGACGTTACCCAATACAACGATACCGCTGCCCATCTGGTTTTTCAGCTCATCAACCATACCGCGCAGGGCTTTGTTGTCAGCGCCGTCTAGCTTGGAAATCAAGACTTTGACACCGTTGATGTCTTGCGCCTGATTGATAAGACCGGCACTTTCCTGCGCTGCCAGCTTATCTTTCAGTTGCTGAATTTCTTTCTCTAACTGCTTGCTATGTGCAACCAGTACACTTACTTTGGTTGCTACTGATGCCGCATCAGACTTCACCAGCGCCGCGGTTTCAGACAGCAGCGCTTCTTGCTTATGCAGTGCCTCGATAGCCGCTTCACCCGTTACCGCTTCAATACGGCGGATACCGGCAGCGATACCACCTTCAGAGACAATTTTGAACAGGCCGATATCACCGGTATTGTTGGCGTGAATACCGCCACACAGCTCAGTCGAAAACTCGCCCATGCTCAGCACGCGAACTTCATCGTCGTACTTCTCGCCAAACAGTGCCATCGCCCCTTTTTCTTTTGCCGCCTCGATATCCATAATGTTGGTATCGATAGAATGGTTCAGGCGGATCTGCTCGTTCACAACACGCTCGATTTCACGTAGCTGCTCAGGCTTCACGGCTTCCAGGTTCGAGAAGTCAAAACGCAAGGACTCAGGCTTAACCAGCGAGCCCTTCTGCGCAACATGCTCGCCCAGAAGATTGCGAAGTGCCGCATGCAACAGGTGCGTTGCCGAGTGGTTCAGGCTGATTGCCGCGCGACGCGCCGCATCGACTGTCGCTGTCAGCTTATCGCCCACTTTCAGCGCGCCTTCCGCCAGCGTACCTTTGTGACCGATAGCATCACCGAACTTCTGGGTATCAGCTACGTCAAACTGGATACCAGCCGCTGTCATGACGCCGGTATCACCGCACTGACCACCTGATTCGGCATAGAAAGGCGTATTGTTCATCACCACCAGCGCTTCTTCACCGGCACTGATGCTGTCCACGGCTTCACCGCCGCGATACAGGGCAACCACCTCGCCTTCACCGTCGGTACCTGTGTAACCACAGAACTCGGTGCTGGCGTCTACCTTAATCGCTTCGTTATAGTCAACCCCGAACTGACCCGCTTCACGGGCACGCTGGCGCTGGGCTTCCATTGCATTATTGAAGCCTTCTTCATCGATAGAGAAGCCACGCTCACGAGCAACGTCATTGGTCAAATCAGCCGGGAAACCATAGGTGTCATACAGCTTGAATACCGTCTCGCCGTCCAGTACTTTGCCGTCTAGGCTATCGAGCGCGTCGTTCAAAATTGTCATACCACGGTCAAGAGTACGGCCGAAGTTGTCTTCCTCGATCTTCAGTACTTTTTCAACCATCGCCTGCTGTTTCTTCAGTTCTTCACCGGCTGTACCCATGATCTCTGCCAGCGGGCCAACAAGCTTATAGAAGAAGGCGCCCTGGGCACCCAGCTTGTTACCATGACGAACAGCACGACGGATAATGCGGCGCAGTACGTAACCACGACCTTCATTTGACGGCATTACGCCATCGACAATCAGGTAGGCACATGAACGAATATGATCGGCAACTACTCGTAGCGACTGGTTCGACAGGTCTTCATAGCCAATCACGTCGGCGGCTTTTTTAATAAGGGTCTGGAAAATATCAATCTCGTAGTTCGAGTGTACGCCCTGCATGATCGCGGCAATACGCTCGATCCCCATACCGGTATCTACCGACGGCTTAGGTAGCGGCTCCATGGTACCGTCAGCCTGACGGTTGAACTGCATGAAAACGTTGTTCCAGATCTCAATGAAACGGTCACCGTCTTCTTCCGGAGTGCCCGGACGGCCGCCCCAGATATGCTCGCCGTGATCGTAGAAGATTTCGGTACACGGGCCACAAGGGCCGGTATCACCCATCTGCCAGAAGTTGTCTGACTCATAAGGCTTGCCGCCTTTCTTGTCGCCGATACGCACGATGCGATCTGCCGGGATCCCCATCTCTTTGTTCCAGATGGCGAATGCCTCGTCATCGGTCTCGTAGACAGTCACCAGCAGGCGGTCCTGAGGAAGCTTAAGCACGTCGGTCAGAAACTCCCACGCGTACTTGATCGCGTCTTGTTTGAAGTAGTCACCGAAGCTGAAGTTACCCAGCATTTCGAAAAAAGTATGGTGACGGGCGGTAAAGCCGACATTTTCTAGGTCATTGTGCTTACCACCGGCACGTACACAGCGCTGAGCTGTTGTCGCTCGAGTGTAGCTGCGCTTTTCCAGACCTAAAAATGTATCTTTAAATTGGTTCATACCTGCGTTGGTAAACAACAGTGTTGGGTCGTTAGCAGGTACAAGAGAAGAGCTTTCTACGATCTGGTGACCTTTGCTCTCAAAAAACGCAAGAAACGCACGGCGAATCTCATCAGTGCTCATGTACATTGGCAAATCCTGAATAAATGCTTTTATAAACCGAAAAATCGCACTTAAGCGATGATGTAACTGCTTTGAATATGCATCCGGGCCACACGGCTCGACGCTTATGTCAGCAGGCTTTAATCGAACTAAGATAAATTCTTTGGCGGCTATTGTAAAACAACGGCAGGCGCTACGGGAAATGTTATGTTAAGAATTAACGCAATTTATATAGGGTAGTGCTGCCAAGCCAGACCTGTTGGCAGCAAGAGGCTAGTTGAGACTGGTGAGGTTATTCGTCGTCATCGGTATCCAATGCGTATTTGATCTGCTCGAAATCAAAGCCACGGTACTGCATAAAGCGAAAACGGCGGGCTTTTTCCTTGGGGGTGTCCATCTCGCTATTACCAAACTTGCGCCGGGCGACTTCACGGGCTTGCTCATACCAGTCCGTATCATTTTCTTCGAAGATCTGGCTGACAATGGTACCGTGCACCCCCTTCATCTTCATTTCCTGCTTGATCCGCAGCTCCCCCCATCCCTTGGCAATGCCGTTGCGCATCATCATGCCCGCGTAGCGAGCATCATCAAGCCAGTTGTAATCCTGACAAAAATCAATCGCCTCGGTAATATCTGACTCGCAATAGCCACGCGTCTTTAATTTCTGTCGCAGCTCTTTCTCGGCATGGTCCCGGCGTGACAGGTAACCGATAGCCGCCTCTTTGGCGCTTTGCTTTGGTGCTTGCTTTTTCATTGCTCTCAGGCCTTACATAGACAAAACGGGCCGAGTACTCGCGTACCGGGCCCGTTGCTGTCAAGATTCTAGATGATCAGAGTGTTTAGAATGCCTGATCTTTCTCAGCATCTTTCTCTTCTGCCGCATCTTCCTGCTCGACTGGTGTCGTTAGCAGTAGTTCACGCAGTTTCTTATCAAGCTCTTCGGCAATCTCTGGGTGCTCAGCCAGGAATTTACAGGCATTTGCCTTACCCTGGCCAATCTTGTCACCCTGATAGCTGTACCAGGCACCCGCCTTTTCAACCATCTTGTTCTTCACGCCAAGGTCAACCAGCTCGCCCAGGCGGTTAAAGCCCTGACCATAAAGGATTTGGGTTTCAGCCTGCTTGAACGGGGCAGCAATTTTGTTCTTAACAACCTTGATACGCGTTTCGTTACCCACAACTTCGTCACCGTCTTTGATGGCACCGGTACGGCGGATATCAAGACGAACAGAAGCGTAGAACTTCAGGGCATTACCACCTGTAGTCGTTTCCGGGTTACCGAACATCACACCAATCTTCATACGGATCTGGTTGATGAAGATACACATACAGTTTGATGCTTTCAGGTTACCGGTGATCTTACGCATCGCCTGCGACAACATACGAGCCTGCAAGCCCATGTGGCTGTCACCCATCTCACCTTCAATTTCGGCTTTTGGTGTCAGGGCGGCAACGGAGTCGACGACCAGAATATCAACCGCGCCTGAACGTGCCAGCGCATCTGCAATTTCCAGTGCCTGCTCACCGGTATCTGGCTGAGACACCAGCAGATTATCGATGTCCACACCCAGCTTCTGGGCATAGATAGGGTCAAGGGCATGCTCGGCATCGATAAATGCACATGTTTTGCCCTGCTTCTGGGCCGCGGCAATCACTTCAAGCGTCAGCGTCGTCTTACCGGATGATTCTGGACCATAGATTTCAACGATACGTCCCATTGGTAAGCCGCCTGCGCCCAGCGCGATATCAAGCGACAGGGAGCCAGTCGAAACCGTTTCAATATCCATAGTACGGTTATCGCCCAACTTCATGATGGAACCTTTACCGAACTGCTTTTCAATCTGGCCTAACGCTGCGGCAAGAGCCTTCTGTTTGTTGTCGTCCATTCGACTCTCCAACGGATGCTTAAATTAAGTACTGATAATGATGATTAGTATACTGTCTATTCATACAGTGTCTAGCACTGTATGAAAATTTTTTTGCCCGATGCCACTCTCGCGATGACATCATTTTCCGCTCAGCCCAGCAGTTGCAGGCGTTGCAACATACCTGACAGGGCTTTTTGGCAAGCTTGCTGTCTTACCGCATTGCGATCACCATCAAATAAACAGGTTTCGCACTGTATCCAGCCGGAGGTATCAGCCCAGGCAAAACACACTGTTCCGACCGGCTTATCTGGCGTCCCTCCTCCCGGACCGGCAATGCCGCTAATCGCCACACTGATCGTCGCAGCAGAATTTCTCAATGCGCCCAGTGCCATCTGCTCGGCGACAGGCTCGCTCACTGCGCCATTCGCTTCGAGCACGTCACTTCCCACACCGAGCATCTGCTGCTTCGCGTCATTGCTGTAGGTAATAAACGCACGATCAAACCAAGCTGAGCTACCGGCAATATCAGTAATAGCTGCAGACACACCGCCACCGGTGCAGGACTCTGCCGTGGTTGCGACGCCCCCGTGCCGGCTCAGAGCCGTACCAAGTTCCCGAGACAATTGCTGGATATCCGTCATCCCTTCCTCCCGTCGATAATTCCTGCCCAACCATACTCTGCCACGCCTTCGGCAGCAACTCTACCCAGCCTTCAGAGGCAAGGAAATTGTGCGCAAGAGAGCCAATTGCGACTTTGCTCCCTGAACCGATTCACGTATCCTAAGCCTCCAGAAATTTACCCGGTACGTTTTCAATTCCGGCATCAATAAGCAGGCAATATCGTGACAGTGAAAGGTTTAGAAAAGCACACCCCCATGATGCAGCAATTTTTGAGGATCAAGGCAGAAAACCCTGATGTTCTACTGTTCTATCGTATGGGCGACTTCTACGAACTATTTTTTGATGACGCCAAACAGGCCTCTCAACTGCTGGATATTTCCCTGACTAAACGCGGCTCCTCCAACGGCCAGCCGATCCCGATGGCCGGTGTTCCCTACCATGCGGTCGAAGGCTATCTCGCCAAGCTGGTCCAGCAGGGCGTATCGGTGGCGATCTGCGAGCAAATCGGCGATCCAGCCACCAGTAAAGGACCGGTCGAGCGCCAGGTAGTGCGTATCGTGACACCGGGTACGGTCAGTGACGAGGCACTGCTCAACGAGCGCCACGACAACCTGATTGCGGCGATTTACCAGAATAACGACGGGTTCGGCTATGCTACGCTGGATATTACCTCCGGCCGCTTTATGCTGACCGAACCTGAAACCGAAGAAGCCATGCAAGCCGAGCTGCAACGTACCAGCCCTGCCGAGCTGCTCTACCCTGAGGATTTTGCCCTGCCGGGCCTGCTGCAGTCGCAGAAAGGCACCCGCCGCCGTCCGGTCTGGGAATTCGATTTGGACACCGCGCGCCAACAACTGACCATGCAGTTCGGTACCCGCGATCTGGTCGGCTTCGGGGTCGAAACAGCCGAGCGCGGTCTGTGCGCTGCCGGCTGTCTGCTGCAGTATGTCAAAGATACCCAGCGTACCGCGCTACCGCATATCCGCGCGATCACCCAGGACACCAAAGATCATGCAGTGATCTTAGATGCAGCTACCCGCCGCAACCTGGAACTGACCCAGAACCTGGCTGGCGGGTTTGACAACACGCTGGCCTCGGTATTGGATCAGACCGCGACCCCAATGGGAAGCCGATTGCTCAAGCGCTGGCTGCATCAACCGATCCGCGATCCGCAGCAGCTCAATAACCGCTTTGATGCCATCGCCGCCTTTAAGGATACCGGTTTCTTTACCGATCTAGCCGGTGTCCTGCGCCACATGGGCGATCTGGAACGTATTCTGGCGCGCCTGGCCCTGCGCTCAGCCCGACCACGAGATCTGGCCCGCATGCGCACCGCCTTGCAGCATCTTCCTGAGCTGGCTGAGCTGCTGGCAGAAATCAACCAGCCGCGGATCGGCGAGCTGGCCCAGTTTGCCGCACCGATGGATGAGCTTTGCGAGCTGCTGGAACGGGCAATTATCGACAATCCGCCGGTGGTCATTCGTGACGGTGGCGTTTTAGCTCCGGGCTACAATGCCGAACTGGATGAATGGCGCGATCTGGCTGACGGCGCATCAAAATACCTTGATGAGCTTGAGGCCCACGAACGTGAACACCATGATATTGACAGCCTGAAAGTTGGCTTCAACCAGGTCCACGGCTTCTTTATTCAGGTCAGCCGCGGCCAGAGCCATCTGGTACCGAGCCATTATGTCCGCCGCCAGACACTGAAAAATGCCGAACGCTATATCATTCCCGAGCTCAAGGAGCACGAGGACAAGGTACTAAACTCCAAGTCCAAGGCGTTAGGACTAGAGAAAAAGCTGTGGGAAGAGCTGTTTGACTTGCTGCTGCCTCACCTGGAACAGCTGCAAAATGCAGCCAATGCCCTGTCTGAGCTCGACGTGCTGGCCAACCTGGCCGAGCGGGCCGATACCCTCAACTACTGCCGTCCGGAGCTCACAGCCGAGACCGGGATTGAGATCAATGCCGGCCGTCATCCTGTGGTCGAGCAAGTCCTGAGCGAACCATTTATCGCCAACCCGATTTCCCTGCATCATGATCGCCGGATGCTGATCATTACCGGGCCGAACATGGGCGGTAAGTCGACCTATATGCGCCAGACAGCACTGATCGCCCTGATGGCACATGTCGGATCGTTTGTACCGGCCGAGTCAGTCAAGATCGGACCGCTGGATCGTATTTTCACTCGTATCGGCGCTTCGGATGATCTTGCCTCCGGCCGCTCAACCTTCATGGTGGAAATGACCGAAACCGCAAACATCCTCCACAATGCAACCCAGCATAGTCTGGTATTGATGGATGAAATCGGTCGCGGTACCAGTACCTACGACGGCCTGTCGCTAGCCTGGGCCAGTGCCGAGTGGCTGGCCGAGAAAATTGCGGCCATGGCCCTGTTTGCAACCCACTACTTCGAACTGACCGAGCTGCCGTCGATGATGGAAGGACTGGCTAATGTCCACCTGGATGCTGTCGAGCACGGCGACGAGATCGCCTTTATGCATGCCGTACAGGAAGGCGCTGCCAGCAAGTCTTACGGTCTGGCAGTTGCCAGCCTGGCCGGTGTACCGAAGTCCGTGATCAAGCGTGCGAAGATCAAGCTTCAGCAACTAGAGGCCAGCGGTCACCAGCAGGCGAGCGCTCCAGCCAACATCGCGCCCAAAGCCGAACAGCAACTGAGCCTGATCCCCGAACCGAGTGAGGTGGAAGAGGCGCTGGCGAACGTCAATCCTGACGATATGACCCCGCGTCAGGCACTGGAAGAGCTCTATCGCCTGAAAGCGCTTCTGTAGCAGTGACAGAAACCGGAAAGAGAAAAGGACGCATCATGCGTCCTTTTTTGTTCTGAAGCCGGAGACTGGTGTGTTTCTCAGCAGATATCGGCTTACGTATCTTGTCTACATGTCCTGATTAAACAGCGACTCGATATTCAGCCCCTGATGCGTCAGCATATCACGCAGACGTCGCAGGCCTTCAACCTGGATCTGACGCACACGCTCACGGGTCAGACCGATTTCGCGACCAACATCTTCAAGGGTTGATGCCTCATAACCCAGCAAACCAAAGCGGCGAGCCAGCACTTCACGCTGTTTCGGGTTCAGCTCCTGCAACCAGGTCACAATCGAGGTTTTGATATCGTCATCCTGAGTCGATGTCTCCGGGCCGCCTCCTTTCTCATCCGGAATGATATCGAGCAGGGCTTTTTCCGAATCACCGCCAATTGGGTTATCAACCGAACCGACACGTTCGTTCAAACGCAGCATGCGATTAACATCATCGACAGACTTATCCAGTTTCAGGGCGATATCTTCCGCCGTCGGTTCGTGATCCAGCTTCTGGGCCAACTCACGGGCAGTACGGAGGTAAACATTCAGCTCTTTGACGACGTGGATAGGTAAACGGATAGTTCGGGTTTGGTTCATGATAGCCCGTTCAATGGTTTGACGGATCCACCATGTTGCGTAGGTAGAAAAACGGAAGCCGCGTTCCGGATCAAATTTCTCGACGGCGCGGATCAAGCCAAGGTTACCTTCCTCTACCAAATCCAGCAAAGCAAGGCCACGGTTGCTATAGCGACGGGAAATCTTCACCACCAGTCGCAGGTTACTTTCAATCATTCGCTTGCGGGCTACTTCGTCGCCACGCAATGCCCGACGGGCATACAGAACTTCTTCTTCCGCAGTCAGAAGCGGAGAAAAACCGATCTCCCCCAGGTAAAGCTGTGTCGCATCAAGGGCTTTCTGCGTGGCCCCATATTGCGAAATATCGACTTCATCACTCGTTGTTTCCGTCGATGCAGCTTTTGCCTCAACCTCTGCCGAGTCTATTTCCACATCATCAAAGTCAAAGTTCTCGATATTTGTAGCAGTATTGCTTCTACTCATAGCGCCTCCCAGATGGCGAGTTAGCAAGACATTACAACTTCACTATGCCATGTTGTCTATTTCGGCAAGTACCGAAGCGGATTAACCGACTTACCTTTGTAACGGATCTCGAAATGTAGGCGAACACTGTTGCTACCGGAGCTTCCCATTGAAGCAATCTTCTGCCCCGCTTTTACCTTCTGTTGCTCTTTGACCAGCACTTTCTCATTGTGGGCATAAGCACTGAGATAATCATCACTATGCTTAATAATCACTAGGTTGCCATAACCGCGCAGGGCGTTACCTGCATATACAACCGTTCCTCCAGCTGATGCCTTGACGGCCTGGCCTCTTTTCCCGGCAATATCTATGCCTTTGTTACCGTTTTCTGCGCTGGAGAACTTAGCAATAACGCGACCTTTTGTCGGCCATGACCAGCTGGCCACCTTGTTGCTATTATTCGCCTTACTTGTAACAACTTTGTTACTATTTGAATTTTGAGAGTACTCTTTTGTGCGAGCGTGATCAACATTTTTATTGGCTGTTTTTTGTTCGTTCGGCTTCGGTTTTGGCACCGGTTTGACCACCGGCGTTGGGGGTGGTTTAGGCTTGGCTGCATTAGTCACTGTTTTTACTGGGGGTTTGACAACAGCGACGGTGCCGGCCTTTCCGTATGCAGGAGCAACATACTTCGGTTTCCAGAGCTGGAGAGTCTGCCCCGGGTAAATAGTATAAGGAGGAGAAAGCTTATTACTGGCAATAATATCTTTTACTTCACGACCGGTTATATAAGAAATGAAATACAGAGTATCCCCTTTCTCTACCTGATAATAACTGCCACGAAAGCTTCCTCGCTTCAGGCTGTTGTAATCTTTTTCCAGACTGGTTACAGGCGCTGGTATATGGGTGCTACAGGCTGACAGCAGTAGACATGCGACTGCCATAGTCGTTACTCGCCAGTTCGATCTATTCACCATCACACCCATCGGAATTTACGCCAGCTCTCCTGCGACCAGAGGAACAAAACGAACTGCCTCAATGTCCTGGGAAAGGTATTGCTCACCGTTACGTACAATCTGCTTCAGTACCTGATACTCGTCACCGACCGGAATGATCAGGCGACCGCCATCAGCCAGCTGAGCCAGCAACTCTACCGGGATATCATCGGCAGCAGCCGTTACGATAATCGCATCGAATGGCCCTTTGCTCGGCCAGCCGAGCCAGCCGTCACCGTGCTTGGTCGAAATATTGTGAAGATCGAGCTGCTTGAAGCGGCGCTTTGCCTGCCATTGCAAGGCTTTGATCCGCTCAACAGAAAACACATGTTCAACAATATGTGCCAATACCGCGGTCTGATAACCCGAGCCCGTCCCGATTTCCAGGATCCGGGAGCTCGGCTTCAGGTCCAGCAGCTCCGTCATTTTCGCCACAATATATGGCTGCGAGATCGTCTGTCCGCAACCAATAGGCAAGGCGTTATTCTCATAGGCTTTGTGGGATAAAGCCTCGTCGATGAACAGCTCTCTGGGAACTGCAGCCATCGCCTGCAACACGTTATCGTTACGGATACCCAGCTGATGCAAAAATGTCAGCAGACTATGTCGTTCTTCCGCATAGCGCATCCTTAATTTGTCTCCACTTGTGTTAGCCATTGTTCAATGCCGTTAATCGCATCATGTGCAGTAAGATCAACCTGTAGCGGCGTGATCGATACATGGTTGTGCTCTATAGCATAAAAATCCGTCCCCGGGCCGGCGTCCTGACATGCCCCCGGCGGGCCCAGCCAGTATATCGCCTTACCGCGCGGATCCATGGCCTTTTCCATTTTCTCGGCGCGATGGCGGGCACCCAGGCGTGTCACCTGCCAGTCACCCAGCTCGGAAAAGGGGACATCAGGAACATTGATGTTCAGTATCTTGTTGGTCGGCAACGGCTGTTCCGTCAACTTACCTACAATGTCTTTGATAACCAAGGCCGCTGTATCAAAGTGTCGCGAGCCAACCAAAGAGACAGCAATCGCCGGGACACCCAGAAAGTGACCTTCTGTCGCCGCGGCAACCGTACCGGAGTAAAGCACATCATCACCGAGATTTGCACCATGGTTAATACCGGCAACAACAATATCCGGGCGGTACTCCAGCCATTCGTTCAGCGCAAAGTGAACACAGTCTGTCGGTGTGCCTTCAACCGAGACCCGGCGCTCGCCTTCCTCGCGAATACGCAGCGGGTTATCTAACGTGAGGGAGTTCGAGGCACCTGAACGGTTCCGATCCGGTGCCACAACGGTCACCTCGCCGATCTCTTCCAGCGCTGCTGCCAGCGTATTTATTCCGTCGGCAAAGATGCCATCATCATTACTGATCAAAATTCGCATGGTCGCCATCCTCTAGCTCACGCTCAATCATTAGTTCACGCACCACGGCAGTCGCGAAACAGCCAGCCGGCAACGAAAACGACACAGTCAGATCATTACCATCCTGCTGCCACTCCATCTGCAGGGGTTTTAACAACAAGGTGCGACGCTCATGACGCATCCGGTTATCACGGATCAGCTTAAGCAACAGCGGCTCCTGCTCAACAACGGCCATCTCAAACGCCTCGGCATCAGCGGTAGTTGGCAGGGCATTATCCCCCATCATCGGAGCAGTGATGGCCATACTGCCGTCATCTACCTGCTGCTGCAGCTCGGCAGAGACCGACTCAACAATCTGACCACGCTCGTCACCGTCCTGCTGCAGGCTATCGCCCGCCAGCAAGGTATGTACCTTGCCTTGTTCGATACGGGCTGAGAGCACCATATTAAACAACCAGGAGCGTGCTGCAGACAAATAGAAGCTGCGCTTGCTCTTGTCACGAACGCGGAATTCGTCATTGCCCCAGCTGCGCGCCTTAACCACATTATTACCGTTGTGGCCAAACCGTTGCTCGCCAAAATAGTTAGGCACCCCATGCAGGTTAACCTGCTCCAGACGGGTGATGACATCCTGCGGCATGTCCAAGTCAGTCAGGCGCAGTTGAAACCAGTTGCCGACAAGATCACCCGGTCGTAATTTTTTATCATGGCGGGCTGTTTCCAGCACCTCGACGCCAGGGTGTTCGGCAACAAACTGCGTCAAGTCAGGATCCGGCTTGCCCGGCAGATGGACACTTAGCCACTGCTCGGTCACGGCATGGCGATCTTTCAAACCAGCCCAGCTGACATCCCGGGACTTAACTCCGCAGGCCTTGGCCAGTTCATTGACAACATATTTGGTGTTCTCACCCGTTTTGCGGACTTTCACCATAAAATGTTCACCGCTTCCGGCAAAATCAAAGCCTAAATTTTCTTTAACCACAAAATGTTCAGGCAGGACTTTGATTCGCCCCTGGCAACCAGGCTTACCGTATAACCAGTTAAAATTGTCCATTACGTTAGACATAAATACACCGTTTGTTAGCGGCAAAACACTTGCCGCGAAACCTGCTGCTAACTTGCAGACAAAACGAGCAGCAGGGAAATAGTCTTATTGTTTGTTAAGGAGGACAACCGCCTCACAAGCAATCCCTTCTTTACGCCCGGTAAAACCCAGACGCTCTGAAGTCGTTGCCTTTACATTAATATTATCAATCTCTGTTTCCAGATCATCGGCTATGGTCTGACACATCGCCTCAATGTAAGGCGCCATCTTCGGTGCCTGGGCAATAATCGTGACGTCCAGGTTACCCAGGCGATAGCCCTTCGCCTTCACTTTACTATAGACATCCCGCAGCAGAAAACGGCTATCGGCCCCTTCCCACTCGGCATCGGTATCGGGAAAATGACGGCCAATATCACCGGCGCCGATCGCCCCAAGCAAGGCGTCACAAACCGCATGCAAGGCCACATCCCCGTCAGAATGCGCGATCAGCCCCTGCTCATAGGGGATTGCCACACCGCCAATGATCACCGGCCCTTCACCACCAAACTTGTGTACATCAAAACCGTGTCCAATTCGCATCATGGCTAATCCTTCGTTATTTGCTGTAAATAAAAACCGGCCAGAGCCAGATCCTCGGGCTGGGTCACTTTCAGGTTATCAGCCCGCCCTTTTACTAATTGCGGCACATATCCGCAAAACTCAAGGGCCGATGCCTCATCGGTGATCACTGCCCCCTTCTCCAGCGCATACCGGAGCGAGTCGCGGAGTTGTCTGACCTTGAACATCTGCGGCGTCAGGGCATGCCAGAGGTTCTCGCGATCCACGGTTTCGCGTATCCCCTGCTGGTTATCACCGGCAAGCACCACACCACGCTTCATCGTATCCCGTACCGGTGCCGCCAGAATGGCACCGCTCTCGCTCTGCAGCGCGGCATTAATCAAACGATCCAGATCGGCGAGCTGCAGGCAAGGCCGGGCGGCATCATGAACCAGCACCCAGCTGTCTTCATCGTCAATCGCTGCCAGCCCGGCAAACACCGAATCAGCCCGTTCCGCCCCGCCGTCGACACGAGTGATCCGCGGGTCATGTGCCAGCGGCAGCGCCTCGAAGTAGGGATCACTATTGCTGATCACAATGATCACGCGCTCTATTGCCGGATGGCAAAACAAACGATCAATGGTGTGTTCTAAAATTGTCTTTCCTGCTATCTGCAGGTATTGCTTCGGACGGTCTGCTGCCATTCGGCTGCCAACTCCAGCAGCAGGTACAACTGCGGTGATCTTTTCGGTCATGAGTAAGGTATTTACGCTCAGAGTTAAAGTAATATCAGTTACATTATCAATGCCAATGCCTGCGTTCAGGCGTATTGAGCAAGGCGGGGCTATTCACCCACAATTCGAAAGAAGGTCTCTCCCGGCTTTATCATGCCAAGCTCATTGCGCGCCCGCTCTTCGACAGCTTCCTGACCGCGATGGAGATCATGAATTTCAGCATACATTTGCTGATTCCGCTGCTTTAGCTCGGCATTGGCCTGCTGCTGGATGGCAACATTATCTCTTGCAGCCAAATAATCCATCATGCCATTTTTACCAAGCCAAAAATCATACTGAAGCCAGCACAGTACCGCCAGCAGCAAGACAGTTAACAAGCGCATGCCGCTCCCCGTTATTTCATGCAATTAGTTCAGTGACGGCAATTTTCCTAACTAATAGTACTTATTTACGCCAGATAGAATAGCGCAATTAGTTAATAAAATTGCAATGGAGTAATAATCCCATAAAGCGCAAGATGTGACTAGCGCCGAATGCCAAACTCATCATGTATTCGGACATAAAAAAACCGCCTCACGAGGAGGCGGTTCGATAACTCAGAGTGATAGCTTCACTCCAAAGGCAAGCTAATGATTAAGCTTGGCCCTTAACTTCTTTAAGACCGTTGAAAGGTGCTTTTTCACCTAGCGCTTCTTCGATACGAATTAGCTGGTTGTACTTAGCAACACGGTCAGAACGGCTCATAGAACCAGTCTTGATCTGGCCAGCAGCAGTACCTACCGCTAGGTCAGCGATAGTTGCATCTTCAGTTTCACCAGAACGGTGAGAGATAACAGCTGTGTAGCCTGCGTCTTTAGCCATCTTGATAGCAGCCAGAGTTTCAGTTAGAGAACCGATCTGGTTGAACTTGATAAGGATAGAGTTAGCAACGCCTTTCTCGATACCTTCAGCTAGGATCTTAGTGTTTGTAACGAACAGGTCGTCACCAACTAGCTGAAGCTTGTCACCTAGAAGTTCAGTCTGGTGCTTGAAGCCAGCCCAGTCAGACTCGTCCAGACCGTCTTCGATAGAAACGATTGGGTACTGGTTAGCAAGGTCTTGTAGGTAGAAGTTAAACTCTTCAGAAGAGAAGATTTTGCCTTCGCCTTTCATGTTGTAGTTGCCAGCTTCTTTGTCGTAGAACTCAGATGCAGCACAGTCCATTGCTAGAGTAACGTCAGTACCTAGTACGTAACCTGCAGCTTCAACCGCTTCTTTGATTGCAGCAAGTGCAGCAGCGTTTGATTCTAGGTTAGGAGCGAAACCACCTTCGTCACCAACAGCAGTGCTTAGGCCTTTAGCCTTAAGAACTTTAGCTAGGTTGTGGAATACTTCAGCACCGATACGTAGACCTTCTTTCAGAGTCTTCGCGCCAACTGGCTGAATCATGAACTCCTGGATGTCAACGTTGTTGTCAGCGTGCTCACCACCGTTGATGATGTTCATCATTGGTAGAGGCATAGAGAACTGACCAGCAGTACCGTTTAGCTCAGCGATGTGCTCGTAAAGAGGCATGCCTTTAGCCGCTGCAGCAGCTTTAGCATTCGCTAGAGAAACAGCTAGGATAGCGTTAGCACCAAAGTTAGACTTGTTTTCAGTACCGTCTAGGTCGATCATCACCTGATCGATTGCAGCTTGGTCTTTCGCATCTTTACCAACAAGAGCTTCAGCGATAGCACCGTTCACAGCTTCAACAGCTTTAAGAACGCCTTTACCTAGGAAACGAGACTTGTCGCCGTCACGTAGCTCAAGAGCTTCACGAGAACCAGTTGATGCGCCAGATGGAGCAGCAGCCATACCTACGAAACCGCCTTCTAGGTGAACTTCAGCTTCAACAGTTGGGTTACCACGTGAATCGATAATTTCACGACCTAGAACTTTAACGATCTTAGACATTATGTTTCCTCTTGCTTTATCTTCAATTTAAAAGCTAAAAAAATAGCTGCAGCCATAACCGCTACAGCTATCCGTAATCCTTACTTATTCAGTTCACCACGCTGGTTTGCACCAGCCGCTTTCACAAAGCCTTCGAACAGCGGGTGACCATCGCGAGGCGTTGAGGTGAACTCAGGGTGGAACTGAGCAGCCACAAACCATGGGTGGTTAGGGATCTCGATAATTTCCACCAGCTTCTTGTCTGCAGATAGACCAGAAATCTTCAGACCTGCCTTCTCAAGTTTCGGCAGCAGGTTGTTGTTTACTTCATAGCGGTGACGGTGACGTTCGTGAACGGTTGCATCACCGTATAGTTCACGTGCTTTTGAACCGTCCGCCAGGTGACATAGCTGAGAACCAAGGCGCATGGTTCCGCCTAGATCCGAGTTTTCAGTACGCTCTTCAACTTTACCTTCACCGTCAACCCACTCCGTGATTAGGCCAACAACCGGGTTCTTCGTTTCTGCATCGAACTCTGTTGAGTGCGCGCCTTTAAGACCCGCAACGTTACGTGCAAACTCAATCAGTGCCACTTGCATACCCAGACAGATACCCAGGTATGGTATTTTGTTTTCACGGGCGTATTGTGCAGTCAGGATTTTGCCTTCTACACCACGACCGCCGAAACCACCAGGAACCAGAATAGCATCAAGCCCCTGAAGCGCTTCTGCGCCTTTAGACTCAACGTCCTGAGAGTCAACGTACTTGATCTTCACAGACAGGCGGTTTTTCAGGCCTGCATGCTTTAGTGCTTCGTTGACTGACTTGTAAGCATCCGGTAGTTCGATGTACTTACCCACCATACCGATAACCACTTCAGCTGTCGGATTGGCTTCTTCGTAGATAACCTGTTCCCACTCAGTCAGATCCGCTTCTGGTGCTGTAATACCAAAACGCTGACAAACAAGATCATCCAGACCCTGGGCCTTGATAAGCTGTGGGATTTTGTAGATTGAATCTACATCTTTCATTGAGATAACGGCTTTTTCCTGCACGTTACAGAATAGCGCAATCTTCGCACGCTCGTTAGCAGGGATCATACGGTCAGAACGACATACCAGAATGTCAGGCTGAATACCGATAGAAAGCAGTTCTTTTACTGAGTGCTGTGTAGGCTTGGTTTTTACTTCACCAGCAGCTGCCAGGTAAGGAACCAGCGTCAGGTGCATAAACATCGCACGCTCGCGGCCTAGCTCTACAGCCAACTGACGGATAGCTTCCATGAACGGTAGTGATTCAATATCACCGACTGTACCGCCCACTTCCACGATAGCTACATCATGTCCTTCAGCACCAGCAATCACACGCTCTTTGATAGCGTTAGTGATGTGTGGGATAACCTGAATCGTTGCACCTAGGTAATCACCACGACGCTCTTTACGCAATACGTCCGCATAGACACGGCCAGCCGTAAAGTTGTTGCGTTTCGTCATCTTGGTACGAATGAAACGCTCGTAGTGACCTAAGTCAAGGTCGGTCTCTGCACCGTCTTCCGTAACGAATACTTCGCCGTGTTGAATTGGGCTCATTGTGCCTGGGTCAACGTTGATGTAAGGGTCTAGCTTCATCATAGTCACGTTAAGACCACGTGCTTCTAGAATAGCTGCCAGAGATGCTGCAGCAATACCTTTACCTAGTGAGGATACGACCCCGCCCGTAACAAAAATATAATTCGTTGTCATGTTTAACCTGGAAGATTGGTGTAGAGGATTAAAATGTATCTGGACGGGAAATTAGTATACCAGACACAGTTTATCGCCACAACGTGAAATCTATCACAGCATTGGCTGTTTTTTTTTGTCTCAAATCAAATATACCCAATAGCATGACTCACTTACCACAACAGCCCTGTGCATAGTTACATGGACACCATTGCCAATTAGACGAGTAAGCTAGCCTTCCCGCTTTTTCACTTTCTCCCACTCGCTATCGAGCATTTCCAGCGAACAATCGTCAAATTGCTTCCCTTGTTCTAGCACACTTTTTTCAACTTCGCGAAACCGACGCTCAAACTTTTTGTTTGCCCGCTGCAGGGCAGACTCCGGCTTGACCTTGAGGTGACGACTCAAGTTAACGACAGCAAACAGTAAATCCCCGACTTCTTCTTCGATCTTACCCTGATCTGGTGACACTTGGATGACTTCCTCCATCACCTCATCAATTTCTTCTTTCACTTTTTCGACGACCGGGCCGACCGTATTCCAGTCAAAGCCATGCTTGGCACAGCGCTTCTGGATTTTGTCAGCCCGTGTCAGCGCCGGAAGGGCCTGGGGAATATTGGCCAGAAGGCTGGTATCTTCCCCTTTCGCCGTCCGTTCCTTGGCCTTCTCAGCCTCCCAGTTGGCATTGATGGCTTCGTCATCGGCAAACTCGGCCTCGCCAAAAACATGGGGATGACGACGGATCAGCTTGTCGTTGATACCGGCAACAACCTCATCAAAATCAAACAGTCCCTGCTCTTTGCCCAGCTGGCTATAGAAAATCACCTGAAACAGTAAGTCTCCGAGCTCTTCACGCACGTCATTCCAGTCCTGCTGCTCGATGGCATCGGCAACCTCATAGGCCTCTTCGATGGTATGGGGCACGATAGAGGCAAAGTTCTGTTTGAGATCCCACGGACAGCCTTTGTTCGGGTCTCGCAATGTTGCCATTATTTCAACCAGCTGCTCGATCGGGGTGCGCTGTTTATCACTCATAGTCACTGTTCTTCTGTTCTTTAATGTCCATTAAAAAAACGGGCGGCATCAGGCCACCCGCTTTTGATATTTAGCATAACGTTAGTACAGGCGCTTGGCTTCAGCGACGTCCTTCACCTGCTCAATACGCTTGAGTACCCGGCTAAGAACTTCGAGATCCGTCAGTTCCAGGTCAAAGTCCATGATTGACATCTGCTTCTTGAAATCAATCCGGCTCTTCATGCCCGAGACCTTGACTTTCTCGTTGGCAAAGGTGTTCGTCAGCTCCTTGATCAGGCCATTACGCTCCGACGCCGTCACTCTGACCGTGATATTGTAGTTGCCGACAAAGCCGCCGCCCCACACCGTATCGATGATCCGCTCAGGCGCAACATGGCGTAACTCTTCAAGCTGTTCACAATCGCTACGGTGTACAGAAATACCCCGCCCTTGCGTTACGAAACCAATAATTTCATCACCAGGAATTGGCTGGCAACAGCGTGCAAGATGCGTCATCAGGTTATCGACCCCTTCAACGACGACGGCATCACGCTGAGGCTTCTTGCTGGTTTCAACCTTGGTACTGGCCTCGGCCAATTTCTCCAACAGCTGTTGGTCTTCCTCTTCCGCCGTCGGCTTGTTAACCAGAGCATTAATATGGTTGATCACCTGATTAATACGCAGATCACCGCTCCCGATTCCGGCATACAGTTCCACAGCAGAGTTGACGTTAAAGCGTTTTAGCGCGTAGGCCTCGGCATCCTTCAGCGTTGCACCAACCTTAGTCAGCTCTGCTTCAAGGATCTCACGTCCGGCTGCAATGTTCTTGTCGCGATCCTGCTTACGGTACCAGGCATGTACCTTGGCTCGTGCACGACTGGAAGTGACAAATCCAAGGTTAGGATTCAGCCAATCACGTGAGGGGTTTGGCTCTTTCTGGGTAATAATTTCTACCTGCTCCCCCATCTGCAAGCGATAGGTAAACGGTACAATGCGCCCTTCTACCTTGGCACCAATACAACGGTGGCCCACCTCGGAATGAATGTGGTAGGCAAAATCCAGCGGCGTTGCGTTCAGCGGCAAATCCACCACATCCCCTTTCGGGGTAAAGGCGTACACCCGGTCATCAAACACCTGGCTACGCAGCTCGTCGAGCATTTCGCCGGAATCTGACATCTCCTCCTGCCACGCGAGTAGCTTACGAAGCCAGTTTATTTTCTCGTCGTAGGCCGACTTGGCACCTCCCGATGAGCCTTCCTTGTACTTCCAGTGCGCCGCAACCCCAAGCTCGGACTCTTCGTGCATTTGCTTGGTGCGGATCTGGATCTCAATGGTCTTGCCTTCCGGCCCCAGCACGACCGTATGAATCGACTGGTAACCGTTTGGCTTGGGGTTGGCGACATAGTCATCGAATTCTTTCGGCAGATGACGGTACTTGGTATGCACAACCCCCAGGGCCGCATAGCAATCTTGTAGCTGATCCGCAATGATGCGCACCGCCCGGACGTCGAACAGTTCGTCAAAGGCCAGGTTCTTCTTCTGCATCTTGCGCCAGATGCTGTAGATGTGCTTGGGACGACCGTGCACCTCCGCCTTGATATTCGATGCTTTCATTGACTCGTCTAGATCGGAGACAAAGTGATCTATGTATTGCTCGCGGTCTATCCGGCGCTCGGAAAGCTGTTTGGCAATTTGCTTGTAGGTATGCGGGTGGTTATAGCGAAATGCGTAGTCTTCAATCTCCCACTTCAGCTGACCGATACCCAAGCGGTTGGCCAGCGGTGAGTAGATGTTGGCACACTCTTTCGCCGCCGCACGGCGAACCTCATCCGGCTCGTCTTTCACCTCACGTAAGTTACAGATACGCTCGGCCAGCTTGATCACCACGCAGCGGAAGTCATCCACCATCGACAGCAGCATACGACGGATATTATCGACCTGAGCCGACTGTGCCGCTCCTTCAGTGGTTGCATTTAACTGACCGATGGCAGCCATCTGGCCCACCCCGGTCACCATCTGCAAAATCGTATTGTTATAGTCTTCCTTCAGCTGTTCCGGATCGTAGACGCCTGCCTCGACCAACGGGAACAACAAGGCAGCGACCAGAGTATCCTTGTCCATGCTCAGGGTAACAAGGATCTCCACCATTTCGCGGCCGCGCCATAGCAATAACGACGCGGACTCTTCCTCTGACGTTAATTCGATACATCGCTGGTAAGTTTGCGTAATGCGTTTCGCCACTTTGGCGTCTTGTTGCAAACTCTCGACCCAAGATGAAAGCTCAAATGTATCATTTTCCTTTAAATGCGCACCGCGAACTGCGACCATTTCTCTATCCTGTAAGTTCTCTTGTTAATGTTGAATAAACACTACTTTTTGCTGCCCAGACTATTTTTTATAAACAGGGCCATAGACTCTAGATGCCCGGTATGCGGGAACATATCCAGCATACCCAAACGTTCCAACTGATAACCTTGCTTCAGCAACACCTGGCTGTCTCGTGCCAGCGTGGCAGGGTTGCATGAAACATACACGACCCTTTCCGGGCTCAAATTGACAACATGCTGCATGACCCCGGCGGCTCCGGCGCGTGCCGGATCAAGCAGAATTTTATTAAAATGTTCTTGCGCCCAAACCATAGAGGTAACATCCTCCTCCAGGTTGGCCTGATAGAACGAGGCATTGTTTAACTGATTTGTCAGTGCATTATCACTAGCACGATGCACCATCTCATCAACACCTTCAACACCGACCAGCGCCTTTGCCCGTTTTGCCAGTGGCAGACTAAAGTTACCCAAACCACAGAACAAATCCAACACCCGATCTGTCGGCCCGACATCCAGCCAGTCAAGAGCCTGATCGACCATCTGGCTATTCACATTCCGGTTAACCTGAATAAAGTCTTTCGGGGAAAAATACAACTTCTGGCCATCTAGCTCATAATACGGAGCCTGACCCGAAATTCTATCGATTGAATCAGATGTTGGGGCTAAATACAGAATAACATCGTATTGCTCGGCAAACTGACGCAGCAAGGTCATATCTTTGTCATTAAATGGCTGCAGGTGACGGATCAGCACGACCCTGCCATTATCTGCTTCCACCAACTCGACATGACCAAGGTGCTTTTGCCCCTTCAGCCGAGTTAACAGACTGCGTAACGGTGGTAATAGTTCATTTAATGATTGTGCCAGCACCGGACACTGCTCGACATCGACAATATCCTTGCTCTGCTTTTTGCGAAAACCGAACTGCAGCTTCCCGCCTCCCAGCCTCAGGCTAAAGCGAGAACAGCGGCGATAGTGCTTGTCATTGCCGACAATCGGTGCCGCCTGGTTGAACGCCTGCTCCCTGTCCGTGGTCGCAAACTTACTCATCAGCTCGCTCAATGCCTGCTGCTTGGCCTCAACCTGTCCTGAATGGGACAAATGTTGCAAGTTGCACCCGCCACACTGGTCATAGATAGGACAATGCGGTTTAATACGTGCCTGACTGTCAGCCAGACGTTTTATGACCTTGGCACGCGCGAACTGCTTCTTGTCTTCGGTAAACTGAACCAACGCCTTTTCACCCGGCAACAGGCCATCAACAAAGACCGGTTTTCTGTTGATATGACCGATACCGGCGCCAAGGTGATCCAGGCGGCTAATTTCAATTTCTTTATGCTTGGTATCAGTTACTTTTCGTTTTTGAGGCTTAAAAAAGCGTGCCATAGTGTTTTGACTCACGGAGCAGATAAACCAAACTGAGTGATATTGTCGGCAGTTTGGTATTAGTTGATTGTCGAATAGCCATTGTTTCATTAAGCTAACGGCCACAGATGGACGACAATTCTCCCACAGAATCGCTTTCTTGTAATTAAGAGAACCATGACCAAATATGGACTTCGTGCCAGGGTCTTCACCCTGACATTAGCACCGACACTGATTATTGGCCTGCTATTAAGCGCATTTTTTACCATGAGCCGTTATCGGGATCTCGAGCATCAGCTGATTTCGACCGGTGCCAGTATCATCGAACCCCTTGCGATTTCAACCGAATACGGAATGACAGATAAGAACCGCGAAGCCGTTCGCCGTCTGATCAGCTATGCCCACCGCAAGCACTCGCAGATAGTCCGCAGCATTGCCGTTTTCGATGCCGACAACCAGCTGTTTGTCACCTCGAACTTCCACCGCAATTTTGAAACCCTGATGTATCCGGACGATCAGCCGATCCCCATGCTGCTCGATACCCGGCTCAACGAGAACTCACTGATCCTCCGCGCTCCGATATTGAGCGAAGGCCAGTTTTCCTCGATATCCGCACCGGGCTACCAGGCGGAGGCACTGGGCTATATTGCATTAGAGTTAGATCTGAGCGCCCTGCGCCTGCAGCAATACCAGGAAGTCTTTACCGCCCTGATGGTACTGCTGCTCGGGCTGACACTGTCGTCCCTGTTTGCCTACCGCCTGATGAAGGATGTCACCCGGCCAATTTCCCATATGGTCAGCGTGGTGGACAGGATCCGCCGCGGCCACCTCGATATCCGAATCGAGGGTGAGCTGCTGGGAGAGCTCGATACCCTGAAGAACGGTATCAATGCGATGGCGATCTCGCTGTCTGAATACCATATCGAAATGCAGCAAAGTATCGACCAGGCCACCTCGGATCTGCGCGAGACCCTGGAGCAACTGGAGATCCAGAACGTCGAGCTGGATATTGCCAAAAAACGGGCCCAGGAAGCGGCACGCGTGAAGTCAGAGTTCCTGGCCAATATGTCGCACGAGCTGCGAACCCCGCTTAACGGGGTCATTGGCTTTACCCGCCAGATGCTGAAAACACGCCTCAGTACCAGCCAGCAGGATTACCTGCAGACCATCGAGAAATCAGCCAACAACCTGCTGACCATCATCAATGACATTCTCGATTTCTCGAAGCTCGAAGCCGGCAAGCTGTTGCTGGAGAACATCCCGTTCGACTTCACCGAATCACTGGATGAAGTGATGAAACTGCTGGCACCGAGCGCCCACGAGAAGGGGCTTGAGCTGACACTGAAAGTCGACAACCGGATCCCGACAGGGCTGATCGGCGATCCACTGCGGATCCAGCAAGTACTGACCAACTTGATTGGCAACGCGGTGAAATTTACCGAGCGCGGCAATATCGATGTGTCGGTCGAGCTCAAAACCGATCGCGACGAGAACATCGAGCTGCAGTTTATGGTGCGTGATACCGGGATCGGGATTTCCGAGCGCCAGCAGGCGCAGTTGTTCCAGGCCTTCAGCCAGGCCGATGCCAGCATTTCCCGCCGCTACGGCGGTACCGGGCTGGGGCTGGTGATCACCCAGAAACTGGTTACCCAGATGGGCGGCGAAATCAGCCTGACCAGTCGCCTTCACCAGGGGTCGACGTTCTGGTTCAGCCTGCGTCTGACCAAAACCGATCTGCCGGTCTCCCAGCCGATTGATACCTCGTCACTAAGCGGCAAGAAACTGCTGCTTATCGAGCCTAACATGCAGGCCGCCTCGGTGATCCAGCAGCGTCTGATCAAGGCCGGGATCCATGTGACCTACCGCTCGACGATGCCGGAAGATGCCGAACATCACCACTTTGCCCTGCTCAACCTGACACCGGGCGAGCAGCCACCGATCGCGAGCCTGCTGGATATGGTATTCAAGGCCGAACAGCTAACCGACAAGGTGATGGTCTGCCTGCCGACCACCGAACTGGCCCTGTCCGAGCGACTGGTCAATGCCGGGGTATCCGCCTGTCTGCCTAAACCGCTGGCACACCGCAAGCTACTGGAGACGCTGGTCAGCGAGCCTGACATGCTTTCCGAGCCGGCACCGCAGCTGTTGCCGGAGCCAAGCGAGAGCATCCAGCCACTGACAGTGATGGCCGTCGATGACAACCCGGCCAACCTTAAGCTGATTTCCGCCCTGCTCAGCGAGCGGGTCGAGACCGTGATCACCGCCACCGGCGGACGCAAGGCGGTGGAATATGCCCACCAGAAGGGCTTTGACCTGATCTTCATGGATATCCAGATGCCGGAAATGGACGGCGTCATGGCCTGTCAGGAGATCCACAAGACTGAACTGAACCACAATACCCCGGTTATTGCCGTCACGGCCCATGCCATGGCTGGTGAGCGCGAGCGCCTGATCAATGCCGGAATGGATGACTACCTGACCAAGCCAATCGAGGAGCATATCCTGCAGCAGATCCTGGCCAAGTGGACCCGTCCGCATGATGCCGACACCAACCCACAAGCCAGTGCCGAATTAATTACCGAGCCGGACCCTACACCGCCGGTCAACCACAATGTCAGCTGGGATTGGGATTTGGCGCTGAAACAGGCTGCCGGCAAGGAAGAGCTGGCTAAAGACATGCTACAAATGCTGCTCGACTATATGCCAGAAGTCGAAATGCTGGTCAACGAAGCGCTGGACGGTAAGGATATCGAGCTCTGGCCGCCAATCCACAAACTTCACGGCAGCTGTGCCTATAGTGGGGTGCCAAGGCTGAAAAACCTCTGCTATACCATTGAAACGGCCCTGAAAGCCGATGCGAAGACAGAGGATATCGAGCCGGAGCTGTTCGAGCTGATCGATGAAATGAATAACGTGGTGAAAGCGTCAAAAACGTATCGGCATTGACTATTAGAGACGTGAACCTAGCTATGGGTTCCTAGAGGAAGCACTAAAAAGGAGAGCGTTGGCTCTCCTTTTTGATTTTGGGTCCTAGATCCTGCTGACAAGTTATCCGAACCTTAAGCTGGGTCAAGCTTCTGATCTTCCTAGAGCCTACTTTTCCTAGGTTCTACGATTCTAAAATCACCGTCGCAACCGCATACTTTTTCTCGTCGGCAATCGTAAGGTGAACATGGTTCGCCCCCATTGCGCCGGCCAGTTCAGCGGCCTTACCCGACAGCGTCAGAATCGGTTTGCCCCGCTCGTCGTTACTGACGGTAAAGTCATGGAAGGTTACCCCGCAGGCAATCCCGGTCCCGAGCGCCTTGGATGCAGCCTCCTTGACGGCAAACCGCTTGGCCAGATAGCGCCCCTTCAACTTCAGACTATGGAATATTGCCAGCTCAGAGGGCGACAGCACCCGCTCGGCAAACGCATCACCAGAGCGGGCAAAGACCTTTTCGACCCGCTCAATATCGGCAATATCGGTGCCAAGACCCAAAATTGCCATTAACGACGGGCATCCAGCATTTCGGCTTTCATATCGGCAACGGCTTTTTGCAGACCGTCGAACGCGGCACGACCAATGATCGAGTGGCCGATGTTCAGTTCGTAAAGCTCCGGCAGTGCAGCAATTGGCTTCACGTTGTGGTAAGTCAGGCCATGGCCGGCATTGACCTTGATGCCCTGATCGTCAGCATAGCTGGCCGCCGCGGCAATTTTCTTCAGCTCGTCCTGTTGATCTTCTTCCGTTTCGGCATCGGCATAATGGCCGGTATGCAGCTCGATATACGGCGCACCACAGGCAACCGCCGCATCAATCTGCTCGCGGTCGGCATCAATAAACAGGGACACCTTAATGCCAGCCTCAGTCAGCTTGGCAGTCGCAGCCTTGATTTTCTCCAGCTGCCCGGCAACGTCCAGACCGCCTTCCGTTGTCAGCTCTTCACGCTTTTCCGGTACCAGACAGACAAACTCCGGCTTGGTTTCCAGCGCAATCTTGACCATCTCGTCAGTCACGGCCATTTCCAGGTTCATACGGGTCTGGATGGTTTCGCGCAAAATTCGAACATCCCGATCATTGATATGGCGGCGGTCTTCACGCAGGTGAATAGTGATGCCGTCGGCACCCGCGCGCTCGGCCACCTCTGCGGCATGCACCGGATCAGGGTATCGAGTACCTCGGGCGTTTCGCAGTGTTGCAATATGATCGATATTCACGCCGAGTAAGATGTTGTTCATTTTCCGGTACTCCTTCCTCTAGGGATAAACAATTCCCTGCTTTTTAATGGTTTTCCGCCAAGATACGGCTTTAATGCTATACGTGTAAAGCGTTTTGCAGCCCGGAGCTGGTCCGGGGTTTCAAAATGCCTCGCCGCAATGGCTTTTAGCTGGCTACCGGTAAACGACAGCTGGCCTTTCACCATCGAGGCAATAAAGCCGCGCTGCTCACGGTAGTTATAAGTCATGGTGTCTTCGACAGGCAGGCCGCTACCGGCACAGTGAAGAAAATCAATGCCGTAACCAAGATGGTGCAGTAAGGCGAGTTCAAAACGCCGCAATGCCGGCTCTGGATTATCAGCCTGTGCCAGCTCCCGCAGCACATTCAGATAATCCAGAAACAACACTGGATAAGGCGTATCATTTTCCAGTACCCGGGCCAATACTTCGTTGACGTACATCGCAGAATACAGAATATAGCTGCGCATCGGCAACCCGATACTGATCGGCTCGGCATGGGTCAGCACAGGCATCGAGCCCCGGCCTGACCATTTCATAAACAGCGGAGTGAAAGGCTGCAATGTGCCTTTGAGATTGGAGCGCTTGCGGCGCGCTCCCTTCGATAGGACAGTGACACGGCCTGATTCTTCACTGAATACATCAAGGATCAGGCTCGTCTCACTATAAGGACGAGTATGAAGGACAAAACAGCGCTGTAGTCCCTCCATGGTGTCCCTTACAGGTCGTCAATATAACCCAGGCTTCGCAGTGCACGTTCGTCATCTGCCCAGCCCGACTTCACTTTGACCCACAGTTCCAGGTATACCTTGCGCTCGAACAGCTCTTCCATATCAATACGGGCTTCACGGCCGATGACTTTCATCTTCTCGCCATTTTTACCGATCACCATTTTCTTCTGGCCCTTACGTTCAACCAGAATCAAACCGTTGATATCAAAGCCATTGGTACGCGGGTTATAATCAAAACGCTCGATTTCAACCGTCACAGAATACGGCAGCTCGTCACCCAGGAAGCGCATCAGCTTCTCACGGATAATTTCCGACGCCATAAAGCGCTGGGAACGATCCGTCACATATTCTTCCGGGAAGTAATACTCCCCTTCCGGCAGGTGCTCACGAACAATCTTCTCTACCGCGTCGACGTTAGTCCCGTGCTTGGCCGATACCGGCACGACATCCACGAACTCCATCTTGCGAGACAATTCTTCAAGGTGAGGGAACAGCTCGTGCTTGTCCTTGACGTTATCGACCTTGTTGAGCAACAGTACTGTCGGCAGCTCACTTTTAATCAGCTTATTCAGTACCATTTCATCATCGTCAGTCCACATCGTGCCATCAACCAGAAACAGAACCAGCTCGACATCCGTCAGCGAGCTGCTGGCCGCACGGTTCATCAGGCGGTTGATCGTACGTTTCTCTTCGATATGAAGTCCCGGCGTATCCACGTACACAGCCTGGTAACCGTCACGGGTATCAACCCCCATAATGCGGTGGCGCGTAGTCTGTGGCTTGCGCGAGGTGATTGACAGCTTCTGGCCAACCAGACGGTTTAATAGGGTCGATTTGCCGACGTTAGGTCGGCCGACGATGGCAATAAAGCCGCAATGCTGTTTATCTGTCATGATTCCAACTGCTTAAGCGCAATCTCTGCCGCTGCCTGCTCTGCCTTGCGCCGACTGCCGCCCTTACCGATAACAGGCTTATCCAGGCCCGTCACTTCACACTGTACCGTGAACTCTTGGTTGTGAGCCTCACCGTGTACCTTAGTTACAGTATATGCTGGAAGCGGCAAGCGACGCCCCTGCAGACACTCTTGCAGACGTGTCTTCGGATCTTTCTGGTTGATACCCGGTTTGATGGTATCCAAACGCGACTGGTACCAGTCCAGCACGATCTTGCGAACCACCTCGATATCGCTGTCGAGGTAGATGGCACCGATAATCGCTTCCACGCAGTCAGCCAGAATGGAATCACGACGGAAACCACCACTCTTGAGCTCGCCCGGACCAAGCAGCAAGTGATCACCCAGATCAAACTCACGACCAAGCTCAGCCAGGGTCTTGCCACGGACCAGGGTCGCACGCATGCGGCTCATGTCACCTTCATCCACATTCGGGAAACGGTGGTAGAGATCATCTGCGATAACGAAACTCAGGATTGAGTCGCCCAGAAACTCCAGGCGTTCGTTATGCGTCCCGTTGGCACTGCGGTGTGTCAGTGCCAGGGTCATTAAATCAATATTCTTAAATTGGTAACCCAGCTTACGCTGAAGTCTATTTGCAGGAGATGTCATTTTATCCCGATCAGTTTATGCCACCGATGCGACTAAAGCGCACACCGGTAGGAATCCAAGATGGAAGTGCACTATCAGCACCTCGTTCAAACTCAAAGCTGATCCAGATCCCGACCGCCTTGCCAACCAGGTTGGCTTCAGGCACAAAGCCCCAATAACGGCTATCTGCACTGTTGTCGCGGTTATCACCCATAACGAAGTACTGTCCTTCAGGTACAACCCACTCGCTGACACCCGGACGCGGCTGGTATGCCAGCGTACGGTCACGCTTCAGTGGATGCACCAGGATCTGATGTTCATGTTCACCCAGCTTTTCGTTAAATTGAACCAAACGCGTCATGCCCTGGCTAAACTCGCTGTCCGTCATATTTTCCAGCGGCACCGGCTTACACTCGGTAGCCCCTTTGGGTGCAACACAAATCTGTTTGTGGGCACTATAACGCACCGTGTCGCCCGGCATACCGACTACGCGCTTGATGTAGTCAATTTGAGGTTGAGGCGGAAACTTAAAGACCACAATATCACCACGCTCCGGCTCGCCCGTTTCAACCAGCTTGTGACGGAAAACAGGATCACGGAGACCGTAGGCATATTTCTCAACCAGGATGAAGTCACCAACAAGCAATGTCGGCATCATCGAACCGGATGGGATCTGGAACGGCTCATAAATAAAAGAGCGAAATACCATAATTAGCGCAATCACCGGAAACATCGAGCTGGCTGATTCCACCCAGCTCGGTTGCGGTGCTACGGCTTGCAGGGTTTTAGCATCAACTTGATCGCCGGCATTTGCGGCGGCAGCTTCAATTTTCAATTGGCGCTTCGGCGCCCAGATAAATTTATCCAATGCCCAAATGATCCCGGTTACCAGCGTCGCCAGTACCAGAATTAGCGAAAAAGTATTAGCCATTTTAATCCCTAATAAATGTAACAGTGCAGCAAGAAACTCTTGCTGCACTGCTCATTGACACTTGCTTCAGAACTCCGGAGTTGCCTCCGGCCATTGGTATGCTTTCTGAGGCAATGACAATGAGTAAAGTAGTTACTTACTTGTCTTTACCTACATGCAGAATCGCCAGGAACGCTTCCTGAGGCAGCTCGACGTTACCGATCTGCTTCATACGCTTCTTACCTTCTTTCTGCTTCTGTAGCAGTTTCTTCTTACGACTGATATCACCACCGTAACATTTCGCGATTACGTTTTTACGTAACTGCTTAACCGTTGCACGGGCAATGATCATACCGCCAATGGCTGCCTGAATCGCAATGTCGAACATTTGACGAGGAATAAATTCTTTCATCTTGTCGACTAAATCACGACCACGGCCATGAGCGTTGTCTTTGTGCGTAATGATAGCTAGCGCATCAACACGCTCGCCATTGATCATGACGTCAACACGTACCATGTTCGACGCTTCGTAGCGCTGGAAGTTGTAATCCAGAGATGCATAACCACGCGAGGTAGACTTCAGACGGTCGAAGAAATCCAGTACCACTTCGGACATCGGAATATCGTAAGTCAATGCCACTTGGTTACCGTGGTAAACCATATCCACCTGTACACCACGCTTTTCGATACACAGGGTAATAACGTTACCAAGGTACTCAGACGGTACAAGGATATTACAGCGAGCAATTGGCTCACCGATGGTTTCGATATCGTTCACTGCTGGTAGCTTGGACGGGCTATCAACGTAAATCGTTTCGCCGTCAGTTTTCTCGACTTCGTATACTACGGTTGGTGCCGTGGTAATTAGCGCGAGGTTATATTCACGCTCCAAACGTTCCTGGATGATCTCCATATGGAGCATACCCAGGAAGCCACAACGAAAACCAAAACCCAGTGCCGCAGAGCTTTCTGGCTCGTAGAATAGAGAGGCATCGTTCAGGCTTAGTTTGCCCAGTGCATCACGGAAGTTCTCGTAGTCATCTGAAGAGACAGGGAACAAACCCGCATAAACCTGAGGCTTCACTTTTTGGAAGCCCGGTAGAGGCTCTTCACAACCGCCTTTCGATAGCGTGATGGTATCACCCACAGGTGCACCGAGGATGTCTTTGATACCACAAACAACCCAACCCACTTCGCCGGTATTAAGCTCTGGTGTATCAATTTGTTTTGGTGTGAAGATACCAAGACGGTCAATGCCCCAGACCTGACCAGTGCTCATCATTTTTATCTTGGCATTTTTCTTCAGTGAGCCGTTTTTCACTCGAACCAAAGAAACAACACCCAGGTAATTATCAAACCATGAGTCAATAATCAGTGCCTGTAACGGCGCGTCAGGATCACCTTCCGGTGCAGGAATCGCAGTAACGATGTTTTCAAGAACATCTTCGACACCCAGACCCGTTTTCGCCGAACAACGGGTCGCTTCCAGTGCGTCGATACCGACGATTTCTTCAATTTCTTCTGATACACGCTCAGGATCGGCGGCCGGCAGGTCGATTTTATTCAAAATCGGCACTACCTCCAAATCCATTTCCATTGCTGTATAGCAGTTGGCCAGCGTCTGGGCTTCTACCCCCTGACCGGCATCGACCACCAGCAGCGCACCTTCACAGGCTGCCAGAGAACGTGAAACTTCGTAAGAGAAGTCGACGTGTCCCGGGGTGTCGATAAAGTTAAGCTGATACGTCTCACCATCTTTCGCCTTATAGTCGAGCGTCACGCTCTGGGCTTTGATGGTGATACCGCGTTCGCGTTCAAGGTCCATGGAGTCCAGAACCTGCGCTTCCATTTCACGATCGGAAAGGCCGCCGCAGACTTGGATTAGACGGTCAGATAGGGTCGACTTACCATGGTCGATATGTGCAATAATCGAAAAATTACGAATGTGCTTCATGAATTGGCGTGACTAACTCGTGATTAAAAATGAATGGGATCTACAGATCAAGTTGACAGATTCTACCGAATTTAACGGCTAGTCGCTATCTTTCGATGCGGCATTTATTGTACTGCCGGCAGATATGGGGTTGCCCAACACCCGAATCAGGTTCGGTTTATAGGCCGAATTGCCTTCCAGACGCTTGGCCAGACGACGTGCCAGCAACAAGCCCGCGGCCGCACTCAACACTGCTGTCAGGATCACTCCCAGCTCACCACCACCGGCTAATTCAACAAACCACCACTGCCCGAATACTGCTCCCAGCACTAAGGATAGCAAAGGCAGCACATAAACCAGTACTGCCGAATGCAACATACTTTGTTCGGGCAAACCGATTTCGACGACTTCGCCAACCGATACCCGAGTCCGGGTCGCTATTTGTACCCGATGACTACGCCCCGGGACCGCCTTGCTGACGATACCGGTACCGCAGCTATCACGTGACGCACAGTGACCACAACTGGTCTGCTGCTGACAGGTCACCGTAATGACACCGGGGTCGACGGCTACTACCGTCGCCAATGAGCGCATCATGGCGTCGTTTCTCCTGCAGCATTGGCCTTGCCGGTCAGAAACGCGACAGACTCGGCTACACGACGGGCTGTTGCCGGTGGAATATCGCCAACCACCGTCACTTCTTTATCCTTGAGCAGGTAGCTATGCAGGGTTCTGCGCCCCTGGCGTACCAGCTGCTCCCTGACGGTAAAGCTGTCGGCAGACGAGACATAGATAGAGAAGCTAAACAGGCCATCACTGTACATTTTGCTTTCGACCGGACGCTCGGTCATCATCAGGCGATGACGGTTACGGGATACCGACTCAAACCCCTGTGGCAGCCAGTTGGCATGCCAGCTCAGCTCCGCCTGAGGCTGCGGAGGCAATTTGACCACCGCTGGCAGCTCGACGGTTTTCAGGCTTCTCAATACATCCCCGACTTTCGGGTTCACGACATAGGAGACGGCACGATACTGCTCAAGCGGCTCGCCATCGCGATCCAGCAGGTCGGCCCGCATTACCAGCTTGCTCCGGGTATCAACCCATATCAGGTAGGAATAGCGCGCCCCGTCTTTCGGTGCGATACGAACGACATCACAGGCAACCCCCGCTTCCCGGGCCCGCCCCATTGAAATGAAGTCATAGAACTGCGCCAGCTCCTCGATATCTGACTTCATGATCGGCGGCAGAGGCGCAACCATCTTGTTGCTGTTGATGGTGAACGGATCGAGACCCGGTTCAAAATAGCTCACCTCGCTGCCCCGCTGGATAACCTCTCGCGGCGGACCGCTCAGGTAAACCAGGTGCGCGTACGTCTCGCCGTCTTCAAAGGTATGGCGATAACGTAACGGCTCAATACTGTTTTTCTTGATAAGTATGTACGACAGCTCATAGCTGAGCCCACGGCTAGCCTCATCCATTTGATGCAACAAAGCCTCTGCAGAAGAAACTGAGTCTTCCGCAGAGGCTTGCAATGGCATCATAAGGCTGACCAGTGTCACTACACCGACCAGAATCTTTCTCATTTATCCGCCAGATCAGTTTGTTTCTAACAAAGTTTTATCAATACTGCCATCTTCGGCATTCAAACGCAGCTGGAGTTCATAATCCTGAAGCATCGCATTAATACGGCGTCGCTGCTCCATCACTTGGGCTTCACTCGGCGCGGCATGGCTATTACTGCGCACAGAATCTCGGGTCAGACTAACAGGTTCGGCCGTACCGGCAAAAGGAATGGTCTGTAGTACCGGGATCTGTGAATCAGCAGGGTTGCTGACGACGCCATCGTCACCACCGTTGTACTGCTGAACACCAACAATCACAGCCAAAGAGACACAGGCCGCGACAGCCACCTGGCCAAACTGCGTCAACCAGGCTGGCAGGGTGCGTTTTGCCTGTTGCGGTGTCGGTTGCGGCTCGGCCGTTTCACGTACCGTTGCAAGCTGAACCACTTGCGCAGGCTCTGATACGCCAGTATGGGCCGGCTCATTTTCCAACGCCATTGCCACGCTCGCAGCAATATCCCAATCCTTGTTTTGCGGCGCTTCCCCCCGCATTACATCACCGATCAGATTAAAGTGCTGCCAAGTTTGCTGGCTGTCATCATCAACGGCCAAGGCATTAATAATGCTCTGATCCAGTTCTTCACCATCTAATAGTGCCGAAATCTTTTGTTTATCAGCCATTTTTTTCACCGTATTGGCTTAACATTTATCGCTGCATTAGAGGACGAATTCGTTTTTCGACCGCCTCTCGTGCACGGAAAATACGTGATCTTACCGTACCAACCGGACATCCCATGACTTCTGCAATTTCTTCATAGCTCAAACCTTCCAGCTCGCGCAATGTGATTGCTGTTTTGAGATCATCCGGTAATGCTTCAATGGTACTAAAGACTACCCGCTTCAATTCATCTGACAACATTTGGTTCTCAGGGTTCGATATTTCTTTCAAGGCATTTCCACTTTCGTAGTATTCAGCCTCTTCAGCATCGACATCTGACGCCGGCGGACGGCGTCCCTGGGCAACCAAATAGTTTTTCGCCGTATTAACGGCAATTCGGTACAGCCATGTGTAAAACGCACTTTCCCCACGAAATGTCGGCAAAGCACGATACGCTTTTATGAACGCTTCCTGAGCGACATCCGGCACATCACCGGAGTTGCTGACATATCGGGCAACCAGGCTACATACCTTATTCTGGTATTTAACCACCAACAGGTTAAATGCCTGCTTGTCACCACGCTGTACCCGCTCAATTAATACCTGATCAGTTTGCTGCTCGCTCATTCGAGCGTGTACTCCTATATCCGTCTTTCACTCGTGATTTCTAACTCGCCTGCCAACTGCCGGGTCCAACGTCCCAATAAGGTCTAAGCCTGGACGCGCTTTGTTACAACAGTATAAAGCTCAGTCAAAACAGGGTCGTATGAAAAATATGAGCATGAGCACTATCTAAGACTCAGCGATAAAAGCAAAGTTCCCCGTGCGAAAGAAATAATTTCTCATTAATAGTGCGCGATTTTTTATCCGCAATGAAGCAGTATACCCAAGCTACCTCAAGATGCTCGTTTCAGCGAGAATTACTTGGCTTGTAGGCTAGGCACCGATTAGAAAATCTAGTGGCTCTAAATTAATAATCGGTAACACCGCATAGAAGCCAAGTAAACTCGCCCTTTGGGAGTGAGCCAGCGAACTCATTTCTGTGTCAAATAACGTTGAAAGGGAATACCATTCCTACCGTCATTTTCCTTGAACTGAGCTCGCTGGTCTCACTCTGAACCCTGCATCTTGAGGTAGCTTGGGTATATAACAATTGCTATTAACTCAACATTATACCGCGTCAATACGATAAGTGGTTAACTAACAGTCAAAAATGACCAATTGAGATGGAATTTGGTAACATAGAGTGATTACCACAGGGATATGATATCGATATGAACGAAAACCGTGAACATCAATGCGATGTACTAGTCATTGGTAGTGGCGCTGCCGGACTATCGCTGGCATTGCGCTTAGCGCCACTAGGGAAAGTCATGGTCCTGAGCAAAGGACCACGCAGCGAAGGCGCCACCTATTATGCACAGGGCGGAATTGCAGCCGTCTTTGACGAATCGGACAGTGTTGAATCTCATGTCGAGGACACTCAGGTAGCCGGAGCACACCTGTGCGATGAAGAGGTCGTTCGCTTCATTGCCGAAAATGCCAAGCACTGTGTCCAATGGCTGATCGACGGCGGGGTGCCTTTTGACCGCGAGGAAAGCGACAGTGACGATGCACCTCGCTATCACCTGACCCGCGAGGGCGGCCACAGCCACCGCCGGATCCTGCATGCTGCAGATGCCACCGGTATGGCGGTACAAAACTCACTCCAAGACAATGTTCACAACCACCCGAATATCGAGGTGCTGGAGCGTCACAATGCGCTGGACTTGATCACCAACCAGAAGTTAGGCCGTTGCGACGAGCCAAACCGGGTATTGGGCGCCTACATCTGGAACCGTAACCAGGAAGTGGTCGAAACCGTCCGGGCCAAATTTGTCGTACTGGCAACAGGCGGTGCCTCGAAGGTCTACCAGTACACCTCGAACCCCGATGTGTCCTCCGGTGACGGTATTGCCATGGCCTGGCGTGCAGGTTGCCGGGTTGCCAACCTCGAATTCAACCAGTTCCACCCGACGTGCCTGTTCCACCCGGAAGCGCGCAACTTTCTGCTGACCGAGGCCCTGCGAGGCGAAGGCGCCTATCTGCGCCGTCCTGACGGCAGCCGCTTTATGAAGGATTTCGACGAGCGCGCCGAGCTGGCTCCCCGTGATGTCGTAGCCCGTGCCATCGATTTTGAGATGAAGCGCCTGGGTGCAGACTGCATGTACCTGGATATCAGCCACAAGCCGGCTGACTTTGTCCAGAAGCACTTCCCGACGATCTATGAGAAGCTGCTGGGATTCGGTATCGATATCACCAAAGAGCCGATCCCGATTGTCCCGGCTGCCCACTATACCTGTGGCGGCGTTATCGTCGACAAGGAAGGACGCACGGATCTCGACGGTCTCTATGCTATCGGCGAAGTCAGCTACACCGGCCTGCACGGTGCCAACCGTATGGCATCGAACTCGCTGCTGGAGTGCGTAGTCTATGCCTGGGCAGCTGCCGAGAGCATTACGCACAAACTAGACCATGTCAGCCTGCCTTCAAGCCTGCCTAGCTGGGACGAGAGCCAGGTTAACTGCTCAGACGAAGAAGTCGTGATCCAGCACAACTGGCATGAGCTTCGCCTGTTCATGTGGGATTATGTCGGTATCGTACGAACCACCAAGCGTCTCGAACGTGCCATGCGCCGTATCCAGTTGCTCAACGAAGAAGTGAACGAGTACTACAGCAACTTCAGGGTCTCCAATAACCTGCTAGAGCTACGTAACCTGCTGCAGGTTGCCGAGCTGATGGTGCGTTGCGCGCTGGAGCGAAAAGAGAGCCTCGGCCTGCATTATAATCTCGATTTCCCGGAACAGCAGGAAAGCTCGCAGCCAACCGTCCTCACCCCGGATCAACCGTGCTGAGGGGCTAGTTCCTAGGGGCGATACCCAATCCGAGATAAAAAAAGCGAGAGGTGAAAACCTCTCGCTTTTTTGTGGTCCTGGGTCCAAAAGCCTAAAAGAAGTGTCAAACTCTTACTCTTCCTAGGGCCTGCTTTTCCCGTTCTACCTAGGATCTAGGTTCCAGGATCTCGTACCTGCTATTAAACCTTGAATTCCGCAATAGCCTCATCAAGCGAAGAAGCCTGATTCGCTACCGCATTGGCAGCCAAGGCATTTTCATGGGCTACCGAGGAGTTGAGATTGGTAATATCACGGATCGAGGTAACATTCTGGCCAATTTCATCCGAGACCAGACTTTGCTGCTCGACTGCGGCTGCAATCTGGGTACTGGTATCCATGATCAGCTGCATATCACTCATGATCTGGTTGATTCTGACTTCAGCGCTGTCAGCCTGAGTTACACTCAAATCCCCCTGCTCCCGGCAACGGCCGATATGGACCACCACCTGATCAGTCTGCTCCTGCAACGAAGCAATGATCGTCGTGATTTCCTCCGTCGACTGACGAGTACGCAGCGCCAGTGAGCGCACCTCATCGGCAACAACCGCAAAGCCCCGTCCCTGCTCGCCTGCCCGTGCCGCTTCAATCGCCGCATTCAATGCCAGCAGGTTAGTCTGCTCGGCAATGGCCTTGATCACATCCAATACAGAGCCAATATTCTCCGACAGCGTTGACAGGCTGGCTACCTCATCGCTGGTTTGCGAAAGATCGTCAGACAGAGTACGAATACGCTCTTTGGTTGCAATCACTTCATTCAGGCCTTCCTGGGCACCGTTATAACTTTGATCGGCATTGGCTGCCGCATTCTCGGTATTCGAGGCTATTTCGCGGATCGTTACCCCCATTTCGGTGATCGCGGTTGCCACTGAGTCCGTTTCCGACTGCTGCTGCTCCATCGCCTTTTCCGACTCCTGGCTACGACTCTGAAGCTGTTCTGATGCAGCGCCCAGCTCGGTCACGGCTCCCTGCACATTACCGACCAGATTACGCAGACTTGCCAACAGGCCATTGAAGTTCGTCGCCATTTCACCAAGCTCATCCTTGCCGCTCTCATCGGCGATTTGGGTAAGATCGTTGCTCGCCGCAATATTCGCCATCAACTGACTCAGTGTCTGCACCCGACGCTGGATCGACTGACTGATAAACCATGACAGGCTGACCAGTGCGATGATCACCACCAGCACAGCCGCGATGGTTAGCTGGCTGATCAAGCTCCGCTCGGCAGCAACCTTTTCTTCAAGCTGCTGGACAACCTCTGAAAAGACTTCCTCAACCATATGGGATTGCTTACGAATTTCTCCTCGCAGCCCGAGATTATGGTTCAAGCCAATAGTCTGTTGTTGGGTAATGATTTTGTCGGTCGTATCGGCAAAGCGGGTATAGACTGGCCCAAAATCATCGGCTAGCTTTTGGCTATAGCGGGCAGAAGCCGCCTGATAGTCCTCGAGATACTCCTTTTTACCCGTCACAAGCAATAGCTTGGCTGCCTCCTCAAGACTGTAGGCTTCCAATATATCTCGCTCCTGATCGCCGGCGGCATTAACCAGTTGCTCTGAAGATTCAAAGAACTCACGGTACAAGCCATCAGAAGACGTCAGTCCAAGTTGCTGGTAACCCTTAATCAGGGCCATCATCCCTTCCTGGTAGCTCTGCATCGCAGCCGGCAGAGACTGGAGGCTCGGAATAGCAATAGACAGCGAGTTTAAATCGCTTTCAAGCACGGTCAGCTGGGACTGAAAGGCATCATAGTTTTTCTGGAACTTACCCTGATACTTCATATCCATCCGCATCAGGAAATCTTTTTCGTTACGGCGCAAGTTAAGCAAAATCACCTCTAGCTGGCTAACTGCCGCACTAGAGTCATTGATCTTCATCACCCGCTCATTTGCCTTCCAGGTCATCCCCAATACAGCCAATAGAGCGACAACCGCCAGAGCGGTAAGTCCTAATAATTTATATTTAATTTTCATTTCTACATCGTCCTTGCCTGAATCACCTGCGCCAGGTATGGGCAGATAACCGTACTTCGGCAGTGCTATTACGAAAAAAGATATCGGCTCAGCGAGCGATACCTTTAGGGCGTGAAGGTTATTGCGAATGGCCACAGAGTGCAAAATAAGGAATAAAATACTGAAAGGTAATTAGATTTCGATCAAATCCACCGTAAAAATAAATTTTGTGGTTATTATTTACTAGCCGAATCAATAACCAAGTAATGGCATATCAAAGACAGCGAGCGATATTCCGACTCTTCACATGCATCATGACAAATTAATAACCAGCGTCGCTGGCTCTGATGCCGCAAGCGCCAGAGCATCACAAAACGAGAACGAATTTTAACCTGCTCAATCACCCACGGTTGCTGCTGCCACTGCAGTTCACCGGACGATTTAACCACCAGCCTTCCCTGCATCAGACGGCAGTCAATAAGACGCTGCAGCCATTCGAACCATAAGAACTCCAGGCAGACAATGACCAGCGGAAAAGGAAGAGTGTGACGAAACCAGGAAAGCAATAACAGGCTTGCCGCACCAACGTAGAGGAGTGTCAGTGCGGCAGCCATTAATCGAGACGGGGTTATATCAAGATCAGCGAAGCTTGCTGTTGTTGTGGGCGACAATTCTGTCCACCATCGCCGCATGGGCGGGGTTGTCACTCCGACCGTGCTGCATAACCCATGTAAACAGATCCGGATCATCGCAAGTCAGCAAAGAAATAAAGTCCCGCTGCTCCTGCTCGGGCAGATCATCAAAGCATTCTTCGAAAAACGGCATGATGATCACATCCAACTCCAGCATACCGCGGCGGCATGCCCACTTTACCCGTGCTTTTTCATCTGCACTCAACATATACAACCTCAACGTTCAATATGGTCGTTTTACAATTTGCCCAATACTAGCAGCCAAGGTCCGGGCCGACTATGCGCAGGAACAAGCAATGCACTAAGATGAGACCTATGATCAATAATAACCAGTCAAACTTATCAGGTATTTGGGCTGACAAATCGCTGCCGGCGATTTAACATAGCAGGAACAGAGATATTCACCCAACCAAAGTAACTCGCCGCCATTGCTCTGCCGATTCTCTGGCCGAGAAGAACAAAGCCTCCGGCAAGTTACCAGCACATCATGGAAATCCTATGAGCACCTGGTCAAACGTTCTGAGTTTCAAACCTATTGCATTATCTTCGCAAGACAACCTGCCGGAGCTGGCACTGGTCGATCTCGCTGACTGGGGCCTGATCACCCTGGTTGGCGAAGACAAGAAATCCTACCTACACGGCCAGGTAACCTGCGATGTCGTCGGCCTCACTGCCGAGCAGTCTACCCTGGGAGCCCATTGCGATGCCAAGGGCAAGATGCGCACCGTATTTCGCTTATTCCACCACCGTGATGGCTACGGTTTCTTTCAGCGCCAGAGCGTTATGGCCACCCAACTGCCTGAACTGAAAAAATATGCCATCTTTTCCAAAGTCGACATCGAACAAAGCAACGATGTACTGCTAGGCCTGACCGGTAGCAAGGCTGGCGAGGTGGTTGAACGTGAGTTTGGCGGTGAAGGTAATGTCCGCGCCATTCCTGGCGGAACCGCGGTACAGGTTGATCAGCAGCGCTGGCTAATTGCCGTTGCGGCAGATCAGGCTGAAACCATCGCCGAGAAGCTGGCAACAGAGGCAGAGCTGTCCGACAGTACACTGTGGGATCTCTATGATATCCGGCATGCGATCCCACGTGTCGATGCGGCTACCGAACTGGAGTTCATCCCCCAGGCAATGAACTTGCAGGCTCTTGACGGCATTAGCTTCAAAAAAGGCTGCTATACCGGACAGGAAACCGTGGCACGGGCCAAGTATCGCGGAATTAACAAGCGGGCCATGTATATCGTTCACGGTGAAGCTGAGCAGTGCCCGCAGCCGGGTGATGCCCTCGAGCGCAGTGTCGGCGAAAACTGGCGCAAAGGCGGTACCCTAATAGCGGCATACAAGTTTACTGACAACCAGGCAATAGCGCTTGTCGGTCTGCCCAATGATCTGGATGACGATAGTCAGTTCCGCCTTGCCGGGCAGACATCAACTTGGCACAAGCAGCCACTGCCTTACTCGCTGGAAGATGATCAATAAGCAATGCAAACACCTGTAACCTTCTACCTGGAGCAAGAAGGCGTCGAATACCGGCTCCTGCCCCACACCAAGCCAGCCAAGACCATTGATGAAGCAGCCTTGGAACGTGGGGTGAACCCCGAGCAGATGGTCAAGTCGATCCTGCTCAGAGACATGGGCGGATTCCACGTGCTGGCCTGCGTGCCGGGTCCCGCGCAAGTTGATCCGAAAAAAGTCCGTGCCATGTTTGGCTGTCGCCGTATGACCTGCGCCGATGCCAGTGATGTCGAAAAAGTCACGGGCCTGGTGATCGGTACCGTGGCACCGGTCGGACTGAAACGTCCGCTGCCGGTCATTTTTGACCACAGCATCAAAAAGCACCACAAAGTCAATATCAGCAGCGGTGATCGTATGGCCGGCGTCGAGCTAGAAACCGAGGATCTGCTATTGCTGTGCGATCCCATGTTTGCCGATATCTGTCGCTGATCAAGAGAGTAGGAACAAGCGTGAAGAATATCAACTGGCGGGGGGTCGACCTTAACCTCTTAATTGCATTTTCCGCCCTGATGGAAACCCGGAGCGTCACCAAGGCTGCTGCCAGATTATCCATCGGGCAGTCTGCCATGAGCCATAACCTGTCTCGGCTGAGGGCACTGATCAATGATCCGCTGTTCGAGCGTCAGGGACACCAGATGATCGCGACCGACAAAGCTGTCGAGCTGGCCCCTGTGATCGATAATGTTCTTCACCTTGTCACCACCGAGATCCTTCAGCCAAGCGATTTTATCCCCCAGGACTATCAAGGCAGCTTCCGTATCGGCCTTACCGACTACGCCGAGCTTTTGTTTGCCCCGGCCCTGTTCGATGCAATTACCGCACAGGCTCCCCAGTGCCATCTCAGCTTCTGCAATGTGGACCGCAACAATTACCAGTCCGCCATTGAGGAGCAGAAAATCAACCTGGTTATTGGCTCCATGAAGGAGCTACCGAGGGAGTTCGACAGCCAGTATCTCTATACCGAAGATCATGTCTGCCTGTTCGACAGTCAGGCCACCGGGTTATCAGTGCCTGTCGATCTGGCCCATTACATCACAACGCCGCAGGCGCTTGTGACTCCCGACGGCAAGCTCGCCAGTGCTGTTGATAGTCAGCTGCAACAGCAGGGAGTTAGCCGCCATATTGCTGTCGGCTCGAGTAACTTCATGACAATTCGTCACTTACTAACAGGGCGGAACCTGCTATGTGTCGTATCGACCCTGATGGCTCGTGTCGATATTTTTCATGATAACCTCACCCAGTGTCCGCCACCGGTGAAGATCCCTGATTTTGATATCAACATGTTGTGGCTGCGCCGAAATGGCAGCCACCCGAGAGTCGAATGGCTGCGGCAGATAGTCAGCGAGACCATCACCAAACGCGTTGCCGTGCTGCGACAGCACAGTTAAGTGATCCCGGCCGGGATCACTTTTTCTCAGGCTCGCTGATCTGATACAGCCTGTGGCTATCACACGTCTCGTCGCAGTTACATTCCTTTTCGACCCCGACTCCGGCCAGGCCGCCACAACTGCCCTTAATGGTTTTCTTCTTCACGATCCAGCCTATCGCCATGGCGACAATAACCAGCAGAAAAATCATTACTGTCAGCAAAAAAGTCATATCTTTAGCCCTCCTACCTTAGTCAGACCCGACAATGACAGCTTAGTATTCATTGCTGTACCAATTTTAGCTGGTGCCGGTTTTTTCTTGCTGCCACAACCGCAGCCACAATCTCCTTTCTCCCGCTTACACGGCCGCCCCTGCTCAGGCGATGTCAGTTGCTCTCCGACAATACCACCGCCCAGCACCGCTGAGACCTGACTGCGGACAGGCACACGGGTTACCGAGAAACCAGCCTGCAGCAATCTGGCCAGTGAGCGCTTGCCAATATTTCCCAGCGTTATTTCGCTCACGCCCAGATCGCTAAGCTGACGCTGAAGGCGTTTTTTGTGTTTGCAGCCGATCTCGCGGCTCCCGGTATTTTCCAGTGTCGTAACCAGTTGCCCTTGCTCATCAAAGACCAGAAAAGCAGCAGCTTTACCAAAATGCCCCGCCACTTCATTACGTGGCGTAACCGCAATTGCTCGCGACATATTAACGCTCCTTTTCTTTGTCCTGCCGCTTATTATCAACCGGCAGTGAAATGTTAGATGGGGATGAGTCAGGCTGAAGCTCCAGCGCTTTCCCTTTTACCAGGGCCTGTGCGACTTTATGCCGTGCCCGGGCAACAATATTGCCTAACGTTTGCCGTGAAACGCCGAGCTTCTCGGCAGCAGCCTGCTGTTGCAGGCCGTCGAGATCCACGAGTCTGATGGCTTCAAGCTCATCCGGGGCTAGCGCAATACTTTCCAGCTGCGACATCGGCACACCGTTAGGTTTAAAACAACTGTAGGCCGGGCGACAACCGATCCGGCGGTGTATTTTTGGTCTGGGCATGACGTCCTCATTTCTGGCATATGCCAACAATGGCCATATTATTGGCATATGCTAAAAATCAAACCTTGATCCTGAGCAGAAAACGGAAGAAAACAGCAAACAACTCAGACCAGCAAGAGGATTTAGCACAAAACACTAAATCAGCGGCAGGAGGAACGGATCTCCGCCTAGAAGCACAGATAAAAAATGACACGAAACAATCAACAAAGCATATTGGTGCATATAAGGAAGATCTGTAACACCATAATATACAAACAATAATTAGCAGCAATCGCTGAGTTCATAAAATTTTACAATTCAATTCACTTATTTATTGGCACAAACAAACAGAATAATCATCTAAAAAAATAGTAGTAGCACAAAAAAATACATCGCTCAGTTAAATTTAACATTATTATTATGCTGTAAACATCACAAAACTTTCATAGCCTCTATTCTATAATTCCCGCCGTTAGGAACCCATAGAAGGTTGGCTTTATATGCGCATGTTCAAACGCTACGTGCCCAAATTAATAGCAAAACACGTAAGTCGTTTATTTAGTGGAAGGATCTATATTGATGGCCGAGGAGGCTATGAATTCAACAATGGAATGTTGCTTGTGCCCATAAAAGCCCAGCAACGGCATTTTCAGACCGTCAACGAGGTAAATCAGGAAATAAAACGCCTAAAAGAATGCTCGTTATAGCAAGCCGCTGACAGTAATTGCCCGAATAGCCCAAAGCCCACCCTCACGTGGGCTTTATTGACTTGGTGACTCGCTATTCCGATTCATCAATCAAGTCCAGGTAGTTATCCGCATCCAGCAGATCCGCAAACTCGCTCTCATCTTCGACTTTTATCTGAAATAGCCAGCCATCGCCGTAGGGATCACTATTGACCAGCTCCGGCGAGCTTTCCAGCTCTTCGTTAATGGCAACGACAAACCCAGTCAAAGGGGCATAGATGTCTGACGCCGCCTTGACTGACTCTGCAACGGCACAGTCTTCCCCGGCCTCTGTGGCGGCATCGAGTTCTGGCAAATCAACAAAAACCATATCACCCAGCATCGACTGGGCATGATCAGTAAGACCTACGGTATAGACACCCTCACCTTCCGGACGTACCCACTCATGGGTATTGGTAAACTTCAACTCAGAGGGAATATAGCTCATGGTGATACTTCCTTTTGAAAGCCTGCCTATCGCCTTTAACTCAATGCGACAAAGCAGATAAGTTAAAACCCAGGTACAGCACTTCAACTAACATGGCTGCCGTCAGTCTCGAATTTGTATTCAAATTCCTGTTATTTACTGTAGGAGAAAAAATCAAAATGTGATCAAAAAAATCCCTACGAATTAGCGACAAACAAAAAACCGCCTCAAACGAGACGGTTTATTCTGCTAGCAATACCGGCTTGGAATTAGTTAGTGCCTGGCTAAATCCGGTAACTCCCCGGATAGCCCCAGCGCCCGGCGCATAAATTCATCTTTCACACCCGGCGCTTTATCGGCGATAAGCATACCGATGTCACGCACCAGTTTCTTGGCAGGGTGGCTGCCATCAAACAGATCGCGGAACGCCTGCATCGCGGTGATCATTTTAGCCGCCTCGGCCTTGCGCCAACGCTCGTACTGCCGCAGGTTCGCTTTCTTGCCGATATCCTGCTCTTGCAGCCACAGCGCTTTCAACTCCTGCGCCAGACTGGCCGCATCAAGCAAGCCCAGGTTGACTCCCTGGCCAGCCAGCGGATGAATGGTATGGGCCGCATCACCAACCAGCGCCACCCGTTCACGGACAAAGTCGCGGGCATAGCGCATTTTCAGCGGAAAGGCCTGACGATCACCCTCCACCTTGCACAAGCCTAACCGGCGGTCAAAGGCGGCGGTCAGGGTCTTGTTAAACTCAGCGTCAGACAAGGCACAAAGCTGCTCGGCATCCTGTGGGGACACTGACCAGACAATTGAGCACAAGTCACTGTCCGGCAAAGGCAGAAAGGCTAATGGTCCCTGTGGGCGGAAGATCTGGCGAGCCGTTTGCTCATGGGGTTCCGAACATCGGATATTGGCAACAATCGCACTGTGGCCGTAATCCCAGTGAGTAAGCGGAATATCCAGTTGCTGGCGCAGCCAGGAGTTGGCACCGTCGGCACCGACTACCAGCTTGGCCGTCAGGCTCTGGCCCGACTCGAGACTCAGCCAGGCTTCACTTTCGCCAAAGGCAATATTCTGACAGCGCTCGGGAGCCAGTACCGTCACATTCGGCAATTGCTGTACTCGTTCTAGCAAAGCCAGCTGAATCACCCGGTTCTCGACGATATGCCCCAGGTTCGGCTGGGCCAGACGCTCGGCATCGAAGTCGATGCTGGCAAAGCTATCCTGCTCCCACACCTGCATCTTGCTGTACGGGCTCAGGCGACGTGCTTCAATCCCCGGCCAAGCCCCGACGCGTTGCAAAATACGCTCACTGGCCCGGCTGAGAGCTGAAACACGCAAATCCGGTAATGGTTCAAGCGTCTGCTCCGGCAATCGGCCTTCAATGACCGCCACTCGCAACTCTGTGTCAGCGAGCGCAGCGGCCAGCGTCAAGCCAACCATTCCACCGCCAATAATGGCAACATCTACACTTTGCATCATTATACCAATTCCATAAATTATCTAACCATTCAGAACACCACAGGGAACCTAGTTCAAGGATAGCGATTGATAGAAGAGTAGTTCTCTTTTGAAATCGCTAGACACAGAAATTGGCTTCCTGTGGTGTTCCCTTTGGGCGAGTTTAAAATACTTTTATACTGCGTTAATAAATTTCAATTTAGAGCCACTAGATTTTCAATTTATCTCCTTGTCTAAAAGCATTTTAACTCTCGCTGAATTAATCAGATAATTAATGGATTTGGTATTTTATCTTTCTACCTGTCCCATAGCCCGCCGTACCAGCGGAGCTTTTAATGTATTGCATAGGCTCATTGCCATCAGGCCGCTATTTCTCCCAACAACCAGAGGCAAACTACTGTTGGCAAAAAGACTGACCAGGCCCGCCGTCATAGTAACGGTCGCTTCCCGGTCTGGAGTGCGGCGCTGGCGATATCGGCTCAACACCTTCACACTGCCGGGCTCTTCCCCGGCCTCAAGGCCATTGGCGATCTCTTCGGCCAGTGTCATCACATCTCGTAGCCCGAGATTAAAACCCTGCCCGGCAATCGGATGGAGTGTTTGCGCGGCATTTCCTACCACGGCGACGCGATGGGAGGTGAGCTGACGGGCCTGACGCAGCAGTAGCGGATAGGCACAGCGGGCACCGGTTTTGACCAGCTGTCCGAGTCGCCAGCCAAAGGCCTTCTGCAACTCGGTCAAAAACTGCTCATCGCTCCAGTCCATGACCTTGCGCTGATCTTCTGGGCGGATACACCACACCAGCGAACTGCGACCTTCCGACATCGGCAGCAACGCAACAGGCCCATAGGGTGTAAAGCGCTCAAACGCGCGCCCCTGGTGGGCTTCCGCCGTGGTGATATTGGCAATAACCGCAACCTGCTCAAAATCATATTCGCTACGCCCGATCCCCAACATGTCACAGCATGCCGACAGGGCACCGTCTGCCGTGACCAACAGCTTGCCCGTGATCTTATCGGCCTGATCCAACGTCAGCGAAACCGTCTCCTGGCTGCGTTCGATGTCCGTGATAACCGCCGGGCAGAGCAGCTCAACCTGCTCCAGCTCACCCAGCTGCTTGTGCAGCAGCGCACCGGCATCTGCCAGCTCTATCACATAACCAAGTGCATCCACAGCTTCTTCGTCGGCATCGACATGAACTATACCGGCATGCCCCTGATCAGAAACATGAATATGCGAAATCGGTGTTGCGACTTCTGCCATCGGCGGCCAGACACCAATATCCTGCAGAATATTGGCCGACCCTAACGATATCGCGATGCTCCGGGCATCGTAGCCCGGGTGTTGATCCAGTTTTGGTGCAACCGCTTCGACGACTGCTATTTTCAGCTGGCCCTTGCTCAGTGCATTAAGTGCAATTGCCAGTGTTGCGCCAGCCATTGCCCCACCTGCAATGACCACATCATACTGCTTCACATCCAGCCCCTTCGCGTATCAAATTAATGCAATGTAGGCTTATCACCCTGGCCGATCCCCGGGATAGCCGGCTCTTCAACGGCACCTGGTCGCTGGCTAAGCTCAACCAGGCAGGTCAGTACACACTCCGGCACATAGGCAACTACGTTATCAAACAGCTGCGCCTGCTCCGACATATCGTCGTCTTCGTCGATACCCAGCTGGGAGATCTCCTCCAGTACCGATACCGCCTCGGTAACCTCAGGTGACAGTTTGGCTTTCTCCAGCCCCATCAGCCCCAGTCCCGAGATAAAATTGGTTGTCCACTCGCTCAATGCCTCGGCACGCACCATCAGATCAGCGTCCCCAGCAGGAAGCAGCAGCGAGACCGAAAACTCGGCATCAGCCAGCTCCGCAGCCGTTGAAGTAAATAAGGTTTTAGCCAACTGCCCCATTTCGGCAGACACGGCATCAAACACGGCGCGAACGGCCGTTTTTGCACCATCGGTTAAAGGTGCGCCCTCGTTGGCGTAGTCACAGACCGGTCCCACCCAGCTTTCATCATCCACCGCCATACCGCCGCAGACCATCCCGCTCAGCAAACCGTGAAGCTCTGATGGCGTCACTGCCAGACCGTGATCTTTCAGTGCTGCTTCAACAACATTATATGCAGGTAATTTAACATCGCTCATGGGCCTTTCACCTTAATTTCATTGGTGCCAATCTCAATTGTGTTATGCTAACACTTAGCCTACGAACAGGCTAATAACCTGATAACAATTCAATAGATCGCCTATGCCGACGACTGGATACGATAACGCGGGTTGGCGTTTTGGACCGGACATTTCGCGATATCAGTTCCAGATCGCTTCCCGTTATACGTGCACTTGGTGATGATCTGGCTAGTCAGTAACCATTTGCGGCAAAGCGTGATGAGCAAGCTTGCATGTTGAATAGGCTTTTTCTATATTTAGCCACCTATCGCGTATCGCAAGCGGAATGCCATATTAGCTATCTGGCACGGAGCAGATTAGAAGTTTATGAGTACTCAGGCAGTTGAAATTCAAGTAATGGGCCGTATCCTACGGGTAAACTGCCCGACCGGTCAGGAGGATGCGCTTCGCGAGGCGGCAAAAGATTTTGACCAGCGCCTGAAGGATCTCTCCGAACGAACCAATATTAGTAACATCGAGCAGCTGTTGATGTTTACCGGACTGAATATCTGTAACGAGCTGCACAGCGAACGTAAAGAACAACAAGGCACTGATTCAAATTTATCCAATCGAATCAGTGAACTAGCAGAAAGTTTGGATAAAGCATTGCAAAATCAACCAAAGCGTTGATAATAAATTGACCCTGGGGTGTACGTCAGTGAATTAACGTCCCCGAGCCGATAAGCAAATACCCAGGATCAGCTTTTTATTAGCTATTGAGCATGCTCAGCCCGTACTGAGAAGCCTACGGTTAATGTTGCTGATCCACCTTGAACGTCTGGTTCAAGGGCCACAATTCGCAACGGCACCTTGGGGCATACCTTCTTCAAGAATCGAGTTAGCTGCAACTCGTCTGTCACCAACTCGCTTCTTCTATACTCAGAACACCCTCAGTCATTGGATGACCTATGAGACTACCTGTTCAGCCATCATCTCCACGTCAGCACATTCGTCAACACGTCCGTTTGCTTCGCCGTGCCCTAAGCCCTGAACAGCAACAGCATGATGCCCATGAACTGTTCGTCCGCTTCCAGCAGCTCCAAACAGTTATTGATGCGCACCATATCGCCCTGTATTTATCCAATGACGGCGAAATAGATACCCAGCCCCTGATTAACTGGCTGTGGGAACACGGCAAGCAGGTTTACCTGCCCGTCCTGCACCCTTTCAGCAAAGGACACCTGCTGTTTCTCCATTACACCCCGGCCACCCGTATGGCACTGAACAAATATAAAATCCAAGAGCCCGTGCTGGATATCCGCCTGGTCAAACCCGCCAACGAACTGGATCTGATCTGTACCCCGCTGGTTGCTTTCGACAACACAGGCCAACGGCTGGGCATGGGTGGCGGCTATTATGATCGCACGCTAAGCCGCTGGCACTATGAAAAGCAGGGACCGCGCCCGCTAGGCTTGGCCCATGATTGCCAGCAAGTCAACAATCTGCCCTTTGAAGCCTGGGATGTCCCCCTGCCGGAAATTCTCACCCCGTCTTACCACTTTACCTGGTAGACGATACCTTCAGAAAAATTAACAGGCTGCTGCCTTTTTCAGCAACTGCCGCCTGCTCACGCAAACGTTTGGCTTTTTACGTGCCACAGCTATCAATGCTAACCTTATGTTATTAATAGCTTTATGTTTTATGATGTTACGAACAGCGAACTTCGTCAAAGAATTGGCCTGACGCCGCAAGCCCAGTTAGCTATAATCAGCGCTTCGCGAAACGTTTGTCATCACTAGGAGAAAGGCATGACACAAGATGAAATGAAAAAAGCTGCTGGCTGGGCTGCTCTGGACTACGTAAAGAAAGGCAGCATTGTAGGTGTAGGCACAGGCTCAACCGTTAATCACTTCATCGATGCTCTGGAAACCCGTAAAGAAGAAATCAAAGGTGCAGTTTCAAGCTCTGTCGCTTCGACTGAGCGCCTTGAGCAAATTGGCATTCCGGTACTGGATGCAAACGAAGTCTCCAGCCTAGACGTGTATGTCGATGGTGCTGACGAAATCAACGGCGAGTACGACATGATCAAAGGCGGCGGTGCAGCCCTGACTCGCGAAAAGATCGTTGCCGCCATTGCCAAGAAGTTTATCTGTATTGTTGATGATACCAAGCAAGTCGACGTGCTGGGTCAGTTCCCGCTACCTGTCGAAGTGATCCCGATGGCCCGCTCATACATTGGCCGCGAGCTGGTGAAACTGGGTGGTGATCCGGTATATCGCGAAGGCGTGGTGACCGATAACGGCAACATCATCCTGGATGTACACAACATGCAAATCACCAACCCCAAAGAGCTGGAAGACCAGATCAATGCTCTTCCGGGCGTCGTCACTGTTGGCTTGTTCGCACACCGTGGTGCAGACGCACTGCTGGTCGGTTCTCCTGACGGCGTGAAAAAGTTCGAAAAATAAACCTGTTAGCGTAATTGCTTCGCTGATTTATGTTATTTGATTACAAAACGGCATAATTTATGCCGTTTTTTATTATCTATATTGTAATATTCTTACCCTTACTGGTTATTTTTTGATACTTTAATATCAGCATGTAGCAATCGTTTGAGTTAACGCCAGGCCTTATCAGCATGCAGGAAAATAGCCTCACTTCATCTTTCCTGCCAGAAAGCTGGTTTCCCGCCTGTATGCCTAGACTCATGTTTCTAAGGATGAGAACCCAATGGCTAAAGTTTCACTGGATAAAGAAAAGATTAAAATTCTCTTGTTAGAAGGTGTTCACCCTTCTTCAATTGAAGTTTTACAGCACGCTGGCTATACCAATATCGAATACCATAAAGGCTCTCTGGCGGGAGAAGAACTGCTGGAAGCAATCAAAGATGCCCACTTTGTTGGCATTCGCTCCCGTACCCAGCTGACAGAAGACGTTTTTAGTGCTGCAAAGAAACTGATTGCCGTGGGTTGTTTCTGTATCGGAACCAACCAGGTTGACCTGAAAGCCGCAACCAAGCGAGGGATCCCAGTTTTCAACGCCCCGTTCTCGAACACCCGTAGTGTTGCCGAGCTCGTTCTGGGCGAAATCCTGCTGCTTCTTCGTGGAATCCCGGAAAAGAACGCCAAGGCACACCGCGGCGAGTGGCAGAAATCAGCAGACCATTCCTTCGAGGCCCGCGGCAAGCGCCTGGGTATTATCGGCTATGGTCACATCGGTACCCAGCTGGGTATCCTGGCAGAAAACCTCGGTATGAAAGTCTATTTCTATGATATCGAGAACAAGCTTTCGCTGGGCAACGCCACTCAGGTTCGCTCAATGACCGAGCTACTGAACAAGTGTGACGTGATCAGCCTGCATGTACCGGAAACACCGGAAACCCAGGACATGATGGGGGCCGAAGAATTTGCCCGCATGAAACCCGGCGCTATCTTCATCAATGCTGCCCGTGGTACCGTGGTTGAAATTGACTCGCTCTGCAGCGCGCTGGAAAGCAAGCACATTGCCGGTGCTGCAATCGATGTGTTCCCGACCGAGCCGAAAACCAATAGCGACCCGTTTGAGTCACCGTTGGCGAAGTTCGATAATGTACTGCTGACACCGCACATCGGTGGTTCGACCCAGGAAGCCCAGGAAAACATCGGGGTTGAAGTGGCCGGCAAGCTGGCGAAATATTCTGACAACGGCTCAACTCTATCAGCTGTCGGCTTCCCGGAAGTGTCCCTGCCGGAGCATCGCGACTGTTCCCGCCTGCTGCACATCCACGAAAACCGCCCAGGCATTCTAAATCAAATCACCACGATTTTTGCCTCCGAAGGTATCAATATTGCCGCCCAGTACCTGCAGACAGGTCCTGAAATCGGCTACGTGGTTATCGATGTAGAAACAGAGCGTGCCGAAGAAGCACTGACAAAGCTCAAGGTCATCGACGGTACGATCCGCGCACGTCTTCTGCATTAATCGTAAAGCGACAGGATCGAGGAACTAGGGCCGAGATTCGATAACGAAAAAAGGAGAGCATGTGCTCTCCTTTTTGTTATTCAGAAACAAAGAGAGTGATTATTCCTCCAGCTTAAAGACGACTTCGACTCGGTCTCGGATGGTGATCTGGGCATCCTGATAGGTCGCAGCGGTTTCGGGCGCAGCATCCATCGCCATGCGCATCATTACCGGCCTTGGGTGGCTGACCTGGTAGGTAATTCGCCACACCCCGTCAATCTTTTCACCAAACCCTTTCGCCAACGATTCCGCCTTCTCCATCGCATCTTTTATTGCCGCCTGTCGCGCCTGCTCGACATATTCAGCTTCGTTGCTGACTCTGAGCTGGATATTGTTGATTCGGTTGATACCGTCACCCAGCGCGTTATCAAGATAGGTATTCAACTGCTCAAGATCACGTACCGTAACGGTAATATGGCGGCTGGCACGATAACCGGTAAGCTCAGGCTTTTTATCTTTCGGATAGTGATATTGCGGCTGCAAACTGATGTTGGCGCTCTGAATATCGCTTCGCTCGACGCCCTTGGCCTGCAAACGCTCGACAAATGCCGTAACGGCTTTATCAACAGCTTGCTTGGCTTCTTTGGCCGTGCCACGTACCTCTTCAACCGCAACCGAAAATTCAGCCATATCAGGTTGTGCCGTTACCTCACCACTACCTATTGTTTCGAGGTGTGGCACGGTTACATTGGCTGCCACCGTACCAGCAAAACCCAATGCACTACATCCTAGTACCACCGCTAATAGTTGCTTTTTCATAAGGCTACCCTAGTTAGTTATACCGTCTAATCTGACCGTTGTTCTGTTTCGACAACAAGGTGAGGAAAAATATCCCCAAAGCTCAAAAATTTTGCACGTTGTTTTATTTTTATATTTATCAGCATCCCTGACCAGTTCCTAACTAGCTACTGCGGTAGTACATTACGGGCATACGCAGTTAGCCGCTGCGACAGCTCGGTCAATACACCGCTTTCCAGAGCCCAATGATGCCAGTACATACGGCGGGTCAGGAAAATCTCCGGCGTCACATTGACCAACAAGCCACTATCCAGCTCTTGTTGGATCTGGATCCTTGGGATCAGGCAGTAGGCAATTCCTTCCACCGCCATTCTGACAAACGCCTCGGACGATCTCACTGTGTGCGTCATCACGCTGCCAAGCGGCAAATTAAAATGTTGATGGATAAAGCGTTCATGCATATCATCGTGCTGATCAAAGGCGACTCCCGGCGCGGCCAGCAACCTGTCCCGGGTTACCCCGCCAGCAAAATATTTATTGGCAAAGTCCGGGCTAGCCACACACAGAAAGTCGACCCGACCGAGGTAATCGGCCATACAGCCCGGCAGCGAACTGGCCTCCATACTGATCGCACCGACCACCTCGCCGCTGCGAAGTTTGCCCAAAGTTCTGGCCTCATCCTCTACCAGCAAGTTGAGTGCTATCCGGCGCGATTTCAACAGCGGACTCAATGCAGGTAACAACCAGGTCGCCAGACTATCAGCATTGGTGGCCAGCGAGACTGACAACGGCTGGCTGCTGTCATCCGGAGTGATCTCCGGCAACAGCTCCTGTTCCAGCAACCGTACCCGGCGATAAAGGCCGAGCATTTTCTGCCCTGCCGGTGTCGGTCTCGGCGGCTGCTCGCGCACCAACATAGGCTGGGCCATCAACTTTTCTAACTGCTTGATCCGTTGAGATACCGCCGACTGGGTAATACACAAGTGCTCTGCCGCCCGCTCAAAACCCCGCTGTGAGATCACTGCATCCAAGGCTTCGATCCAACGGTAATCCAACCCACGCATTGCCACTCCTCGTCCTTCATTAGAAAGTCTAATAATAGATAAATTTTATTAGTTGTACTTAATCCTACTGCCAAGAGTAAGCTTGCGCCATCAGAAACCGCCATTGATTAATCTTTTTAGGAATGAAAACAAATGAGTATGTGGGTGTTATTACAAGGATTTGGCTTGGGCGCGAGCATGATCATCCCAATCGGGGCACAAAACGCGTATGTGTTAAACCAAGGCATCAAACGCAACCACCACCTAACAACGGCAACTGTCTGTAGTATCTGCGATGTCATCTTCATCAGTTTGGGGATCTTTGGCGGTGGAGCTCTTTTATCAAGTAATGAAACCTTGTTACTGTGTGTCACCTTAGGAGGTATCGCCTTTCTCACGCTGTACGGCACCATGTCACTGAAAAGTGCCCTTGCATCAGCCGATCATCAGGAAAAGCAAGCTGAAGTTATGGCCCGGGGCCGGCGAGGAGTCATTCTTGGTGCCCTTGCCGTAACGGTACTTAACCCACATTTGTACTTAGATACTGTGGTTATACTGGGGTCTATCGGCGGCCAGTTCGAGGGGCATGAGCGTATCGCGTTTGCCGCCGGCACTATCATGGCGTCCTTCGTCTGGTTCTACAGCCTATCGATTGGCGCCGCCAAGCTTGGGCCGACACTGTCAAAGCCCCGGGTAAAACGGACGATTGACTGTCTGGTTGCCGCTATGATGTTTTTTATTGCAGCCCACCTGGCTCACGGTTTATGGGAGACTTACCTTGGCTAACGCATCCGCCGCTTCCCTGGAAGCAATTTATCAACAAAACTTAACTCTATTCAGCCAAACCGGCGTGGACTATCAGTCATGGCAACATGCCCCTATTCTCGACTTCGAAACTGACGCCCGTATCGCCGCAGAACTGGGCTGGACTGCGGCACCAACCAAAAGCCTGTTCATGAAAATCAAAGGGGGCGGCTTCTGCCTGCTGCTGACACATCGTGACAGTCGGCTCGACAGCAAACTGGTCAAGCAGTTACTGGGCAAGCGGGTTTCTGTCTGCAACAATGAAGAAATGATCGAAGCTATCGGCTGCGAACCCGGTGCGGTATGTCCGTTCGCCCTGCCAGAAGAGGTTAAGATCCTGGTTGATCCGGTTGTATTCAGCTATCCGGAGCTGATGTTCACCCCTGGCAAACCAGATTTCACTTTTGCTTTTGATTCCTCATCCCTGATGAGGCTACTGGAAGCTTTGCCAAACACAGTGATCATGCTGTCGGAACGAGAAACCGAGCAGGCATAACTAGTCATTTTCCGGATTAAAATGCGAATAAAGACTTGGATAAAGAAATGGAGCCTATTGGCTCCATTTCTATTTTTCGTTTGATTGGTGATGTTAGCTTTCCAGCTTATTCAGATGAACATCCATCTGTGGATACGGAATACCGATGTTTTCTTTATCCAGCTCTTCTTTGATTGCTTGCAGCAAATCAAAATACACTCCCCAGTAATCTTCTGTCTTCACCCAAGGGCGCACAGCAAAGTTTACCGAAGAATCAGCCAACGTCAGTACACCAATTGTTGGTGCCGGATCTTTCAAAATACGGTCTTCGGCTTCAATCACCCGGGTCAGTACGGCTTTGGTATGTTTCAGATCCGCGTCATAAGACACGCCAATCACAAAGTCGATACGGCGAGTTGCATGTCGTGAGTAGTTAGTAATGGCACCACCAATGACAGACGAGTTCGGAACAACAACCATCTTGTTGTCCGGTGTATTCAAAATGGTTGAGAACACCTGAATAGACTCTACCGATCCGGAAACACCGCCAATTTCGACAAAATCACCGGACTTGAACGGACGGAAAGCGACAATCAACACGCCGGCAGCAAAGTTTGACAGCGACCCCTGCAGAGCCAGGCCGACAGCAAGACCGGCGGCACCGATCACAGCAACAACAGAAGCAGTCTGCACTCCAATTCGCCCAAGAGCGGCGATCAACACAATCACAAACAATAGATAACGTACTAACGAGTGCAGAAACTCGACAACCGCTTCATCCATGTCTTTCTTGCGTAGCACCTTGGCTACGCCATTGGCAATCCCCTTAGTGATCATGTTACCAATGAACAAAATCAGTAAGGCGGAAAGAATGTTCACCCCATACTGGATCAACAACTCCTGATTATCGGCCACCCAGGTGCCCGCATTCAAGACGCCGTTGGTTAACTCATTATCCTTAATTGTTTCGACTACGGTATCCGTTACGGTTTCAGCCACACTTTCACTCATACTTATCTCTTCCTGCTAATGCTGTTTCTTATTCCACAATGGGTTACGGATACAATATGTACTTAGCGCCCAACACACCCAATCCCTTTGCAATCACCACTATAACTGCATTTTTTAGTGTGAGGCAATCATCTGCGGGCAGGATAATACTCCTAACGATACCCGGCACCAACAGAAAATAGATCTGATAAACAAAGGCCCATAACGAAAAAAGCCCGCTAATGCGGGCTTTTCAATCATTGTGACTTAACGTCAGACGTTACATTACAGTACGTCGATTGCGTTAAGGTCAGCGAATGCTTTCTCAAGGCGAGCAACCATAGAAGCCTGACCAGCACGTAGCCATACGCGAGGATCGTAATACTTCTTGTTTGGTGCATCTTCACCAGTTGGGTTACCGATCTGGCCTTGTAGGTAATCACGGTTTTCAGCTTCGTACGCGCGGATACCATCCCAAGTAGCCCACTGAGTATCAGTATCGATGTTCATTTTGATAACACCGTAGCCGATAGACTCTTGGATTTCAGCTTCAGTTGAGCCAGAACCACCGTGGAATACGAAGTTAAGAGCGTTAGGTGCGATACCGAACTTCTCTGCACAGTATGCCTGAGAGTCACGTAGGATAGTTGGAGTCAGTACAACGTTACCTGGCTTGTATACACCGTGTACGTTACCGAAAGATGCTGCGATAGTGAAACGGTGGCTAACAGCGTTCAGTTTCTCGTATGCGTAAGCAACGTCTTCTGGAGAAGTGTATAGCTCAGATGCGTCCATGTCAGAGTTATCAACGCCGTCTTCTTCACCACCAGTACAACCAAGTTCGATCTCGATTGTCATGTTCATCTTAGCCATGCGCTCTAGGTACTTAGCACATGTTTCGATGTTCTCTTCCAGAGACTCTTCAGAAAGGTCTAGCATGTGAGAAGAGAATAGAGGCTTACCAGTTTGAGCGAAGAACTCTTCACCCGCGTCTAGCAGACCGTCGATCCATGGAAGAAGTTTCTTAGCAGCGTGGTCAGTGTGCAGGATAACTGGCACACCGTAAGCTTCAGCTACAGCGTGAACGTATTTAGCACCTGCTACAGCACCAAGGATTTGAGCACCTTGACCTTCAAGTTTAACGCCTTTACCAGCGAAGAAAGCTGCACCGCCGTTTGAGAACTGAACAACAACCGGAGATTTAACTTTAGCTGCTGCTTCTAGTACTGCGTTTACAGAGTCAGTACCTACAACGTTTACTGCAGGAAGAGCGAATTTGTTTTCTTTCGCTACTTCAAATACTTTCTGTACGTCGTCGCCAGAAATAACACCAGGTTTTACGAAATCGAAGATCTTAGACATAACAATAGTCCTATTTACCTTGTTGTCTGTATTAAATATAAATCTTTGCAAACGTTTGCTACTGGGCAAGTATTCTATAAAAACTTGATCTAATTCACAATCGTTTATCGGCCGGAAGTCACGCTCCCGGCCTAAATTAATTAAGCTTTTGCACGCTCTTCTAGCATAGCAACTGCTGGTAGTACTTTACCTTCAACAAACTCAAGGAATGCACCGCCACCTGTAGAGATGTAAGAAACGTCAGCCTTGATACCGAACTTGTCGATTGCGGCTAGCGTGTCACCACCACCAGCTACAGAGAAGCCTTCAGATTCTGCGATTGCTTTAGAAATACCCGCTGTACCTGCTTCGAAGTTCTTGAACTCGAATACGCCAACTGGGCCGTTCCAAAGAATAGTCTTCGCGTTACCGATAATTTCAGCAAGCGCTGCAGTTGAATCTGGACCTAGGTCGAAGATCATGTCGTCGTCAGCAACTTCAGAAACGTGCTTGATTTCAGCTTCTGCGTTTTCGTCAAATGCTTTCGCACATGCAACGTCAGTTGCAACTGGGATAGAACACTCTTTCATTAGTTTTTGAGCAGTTTCAACTAGGTCTGCTTCGTACAGTGACTTACCAACGTTGTGGCCGTCAGCTGCAATGAAAGTGTTCGCGATGCCGCCACCAACAACCAGTTGGTCAGCAACTTTAGATAGAGACTCTAGAACAGTCAGTTTAGTTGATACTTTAGAACCACCAACGATAGCAACTAGCGGACGCTCTGGGTTGTCCATTGCTTTACCTAGTGCTTCAAGTTCAGCAGCAAGTAGAGGACCTGCACATGCTACAGGAGCGTAAGTACCTACACCGTGAGTAGATGCCTGAGCACGGTGAGCAGTACCGAATGCATCCATTACAAAGATGTCACAAAGTGCAGCGTACTTCTTAGATAGCTCTTCTTCGTTCTTCTTCTCGCCTTTGTTGAAGCGAACGTTTTCAAGAACAACCAGCTCACCAGCGTTTAGTTCAAGGCCTTCCAGGTAGTCTTTCGCTAGTTTTACGTCACAGTCCAGTGCGTCGTTTAGGTAGTTAACTACAGGAGCTAGAGAGAACTCTTCTGCATATTCGCCTTCAGTCGGACGACCCAGGTGAGAAGTAACCATTACTTTAGCGCCAGCTTCCAGGCAACGCTTGATAGTTGGCAGAGATGCAAGAATACGTGCATCAGAAGTTACTTTACCGTCTTTTACTGGTACGTTCAGGTCAGCACGGATAAATACGCGTTTACCTGCTAGTTCCAGGTCAGTCATCTTGATTACAGACATGGTTTGTCCTCTCAACATTGATTAATTTAAAGTCAAAGCTCTGTCGGCCCGGCGTCACTGCCAAGCCCAATAATTTCTACAGCTGTTCTGCTGTTGCAACGCGATGTTCGGTTGCGTACATGGCCAACGCGGTATCTAGCATCCGGTTGGCAAATCCCCATTCGTTATCACACCATACCAGCAACTTGAGTAAATGCTGGTTACTGACACGGGTCTGGGTGCCATCAACAATCGCGCTATGGGGATCGTGATTGAAGTCTATTGAGACAAGTGGTGCTTCGGTGTAATCCACAATATTAGCTAATGTACAACGAGATGCCTCTGCCAGTGATTGATTTACGTCATTAACTTTCACATTTGTTTTAACTGTGACACTTAAATCCATCGCCGTGACGTTAATTGTCGGTACGCGCACAGAGATCGCTTCAAATTTGTCAGAAAATTTCGGAAAAATACGACCAATTCCAAGATGAAGTTTAGTATCGACTGGAATAATTGACTGACTTGCTGCGCGGGTACGACGTAAATCGGAGTGGTAGGCATCAATGACCTGCTGGTCATTCATTGCGGAGTGGATGGTAGTAATCGTGCCGGACTCTATGCCGAAAGTTTCATCCAGCACCTTGATTACCGGGACAATACAGTTGGTGGTACAGGAACCGTTAGAGACAATGCGGTGCTCAGGCTTGAGCGAGTCCTGGTTCACACCATAGATAATAGTATTGTCGATGTCATTATCAGCCGGATGGGAAAATAACACTTTGCCGGCACCCGCCTTAATATGCGCCTCGCCATCAGCGCGAGAGCCAAAGGTACCGGTACAGTCGAGGACGATATCAACATCGAGATCCTGCCACGGTAACAGGTGTATCTCGGTCTGGTGCAGAATGCGGATGCTGTCCTGTTCGCCATTTTCATGGGCAATAAACAGGTGCTCCTGGTCATGGCTGACAGGCTTTTGAAAGCGTCCATGGCTGGTGTCATATTGTAGCAGATGAGCCATTGCTTCTGGCTCAGCCAACTCATTGACTGCCACGACTTTAATTTGATGATGTTTGCCGCTCTCGTACAATGCGCGAAGCACACTGCGCCCGATACGGCCAAATCCATTAATTGCGACTTTAAGTGTCATATCCGTGCTACATAATTACTAAGCCGCGTTAGTGTATACCAAGCTTCGCTCAGAATCACCCTAATTGTGACAGCTATCACCACACAGGCAAAAAGCAGATTAAGATCATATAGATAATTAAAAAGCACAGCCCCAAAAAGTACTGCTTTCTGCCATAAAATAGCATTTCTTACCTGTTTTAAACACAAAAAAGGCCTCCAGAGGAGGCCTTTTTTTCATTCTTCGAAATTAATCACTATGTGGTGTGATTCTTGTGCGTAAAACCACAGCTCGAAAAATAGTGCTCGTCGCTCTTGGTTATGCCAAAAGCTCTTTCGCTGTCTCTACAACATTGTCGACCGTAAAGCCAAACATCTTGAACAGCTCACCAGCAGGAGCAGACTCGCCGAAGGTCGTCATACCGATAATACGGCCGTCGAAACCAACATACTTGTACCAAAAATCAGCAATACCCGCTTCAACCGCGATGCGTGCTGTTACATCTGATGGCAGAACGGCTTCACGGTAAGCTGCATCTTGCTTGTCGAATGCATCTGTTGACGGCATAGAGACAACACGTACTTGCTTACCTTCAGCTGTTAGCTGTGCTGCAGCTTCTACTACCAGCTCAACTTCAGAACCGGTTGCAATCAGGATCAGCTCAGGCTTGCCTGCACAGTCTTTCAGGATGTAGCCACCCTTGGCGATGTCAGCTACCTGTGCTGCAGTACGCTCTTGCTGAGCCAGGTTCTGGCGCGAGAAGATCAGTGATGACGGGCCGTCTTTACGCTCGATAGCCAGTTTCCAGGCCACGGCAGATTCAACCTGATCACATGGACGCCATGTGCTCATGTTCGGCGTCAAACGCAGAGAAGCAATTTGCTCAACAGGCTGGTGAGTCGGACCGTCTTCACCCAGACCGATTGAGTCGTGCGTGTAAACCTGGATATTCTGCACTTTCATCAGTGCTGCCATACGCATTGCGTTACGTGCGTACTCCATGAACATCAGGAAGGTTGCGCCGTATGGTACGAAGCCGCCGTGCAGCGCAATACCGTTCATGATGGCTGTCATACCGAACTCACGTACACCGTAGTGGATGTAGTTGCCCGATGCGTCTTCAGCTGTCAGAGACTTAGAACCAGACCACATAGTCAGGTTTGATGGAGCAAGGTCAGCAGAACCGCCCATGAACTCAGGAAGCATCTGACCGAACGCTTCCAGAGCGTTCTGTGATGCTTTGCGTGATGCAATGTTCGCAGGATTTGCCTGAAGATCGGCGATGATTTGGCTGGCTTTTTCTTCCCACTGAGCAGGTAGATCGCCATTCACGCGACGCTTGTACTCAGCCGCTAGCTCTGGATGAGCTGCCGCGTATGCGTCAAACTTTGTGTTCCATGCCGCTTCTTTGGCTGCACCGGCTTCTTTGGCATCCCACTGTGTCGCAATGTCAGCCGGGATTTCAAACGGGCCGTGGTTCCAGCCCAGGAACTCGCGTGCCGCTGCGATTTCGTCATGGCCAAGAGGCGCACCGTGACAGTCGTGCGAACCCGCCTTGTTTGGTGAACCGAAACCAATAATGGTCTTGGTACAAATCAGTGTCGGACGACCAGTGTCTGCTTTCGCCGCTTCGATTGCAGCATTGATAGCTTCCGGATCGTGACCGTCAACAGCCGGGATTACGTGCCAGCCGTAAGACTCGAAACGCTTAGGCGTATCGTCAGAGAACCAGCCTTCCACTTCACCGTCAATTGAGATGCCGTTGTCATCCCAGAATGCGATCAGTTTGCCAAGGCCAAGAGTACCAGCAAGCGAGCAGGCTTCGTGAGAGATACCTTCCATCAGACAGCCGTCACCCATGAACACATAAGTGTGGTGGTCGACAATGTCGTGGCCTTCACGGTTGAACTGTGCCGCCAGCGACTTCTCAGCCAGCGCCATACCTACGGCATTGGTAATCCCCTGACCCAGCGGACCCGTTGTCGTTTCAACACCCGGCGCATAGCCATATTCAGGGTGGCCAGGTGTTTTTGAATGCAGCTGACGGAAGTTTTTCAGATCGTCGATAGACAGATCATAACCTGTCAGATGAAGCAGAGAGTAAATCAGCATTGAACCGTGGCCGTTTGACAGAACAAAACGGTCGCGATCAGCCCACTGTGGGTTCTGTGGGTTGTGGTTCATGTGGCCACGCCACAGGACTTCAGCGATATCTGCCATCCCCATAGGTGCACCAGGGTGGCCAGAGTTGGCTTGTTGAACACCATCCATGCTCAGGGCGCGGATTGCATTAGCAAGATCTTTACGAGAAGACATGTCTGCTCCAGAAATTCGTAGACTGTTGTATTGTAGTTATTTACCAATCTGTAACTGCGGTAAAGTAACCTAGATTCGGCGGGCGGGTATTGTCGCAAAGTCTGCCCCTGGACTGCAATCGTTTTCCTGAAGAAAATGAGCACTATTTCAATAAGCTGCCATCCCCCACATTTGCAATTTTGACGTTAAGACCCTGAAAGGTAAACGTTTGCCTTTGCGATTCATCTATCACCTTACAATTCACAGTGTTGATTTTAAGCCTGATATAGGTATTATGGCCGTCTAGACGGAGGTAGCTCTATACATTCAAACGTATATCCATATGCGTTTTTCTTATGAAAGCCTTTTATTTCAGAGCACCTTGTTATCAATCTACAGCCAAATAAGAGTGAGTGTACGCATGTCAAAGCACCTGTTTACTTCTGAGTCCGTATCAGAAGGTCATCCGGATAAAATTGCCGATCAGATTTCTGATGCAGTCCTGGATGCGATCCTGGAACAAGACCCAAAAGCACGTGTTGCGTGTGAGACTTACGTGAAAACCGGCATGGTAATGGTAGGTGGTGAAATTACCACCTCTGCCTGGGTTGATATCGAAGAAATTACCCGTGAAACCGTTCGTGAAATCGGCTATGTCCACTCAGATATGGGTTTTGATGCCAACTCTTGTGCCGTACTAAGCGCTATCGGCAAGCAGTCTCCGGACATCAACCAGGGTGTTGACCGCGAAGATCCACGCGAGCTGGGTGCTGGCGACCAGGGTATCATGTTCGGCTACGCGACCAACGAAACTGACGTACTAATGCCTGCTCCGGTAACTTATGCTCACCGCCTTGTAGAGCGTCAGGCTAAAATCCGTAAGAACGGCACCCTGCCGTGGCTACGTCCGGATGCAAAAAGCCAGGTAACTTTCGCCTACGATCAGGGTAAGATTGTCGGTATTGATGCCGTTGTTCTTTCTACCCAGCACTGCGAGAGCATCGAGCTACCAGTTCTGCAAGAAGCCGTAATGGAAGAAATCATCAAGCCGGTACTGCCTTCTGAGTGGCTGAACAAAGACACCAAATTCTTTATCAACCCAACCGGTCGTTTTGTTATCGGTGGCCCAATGGGTGACTGCGGCCTGACTGGCCGTAAGATTATTGTTGATACCTACGGTGGTGCAGCGCGTCACGGTGGCGGTGCTTTCTCTGGTAAAGATCCATCGAAAGTTGACCGTTCTGCAGCATACGCAGCACGTTATGTTGCCAAGAACATCGTTGCTGCTGGTCTGGCTGAGCGTTGTGAAATTCAGCTTTCATACGCTATCGGTGTTGCTGATCCAACATCAATCATGGTTGAGACGTTCGGTACCGAAAAAGTATCTCACGACGTTATCGTTGAAGCGGTACGCCAGCACTTCGACCTACGTCCATACGGCCTGATCGAAATGCTTGACCTGCTTCAGCCTATCTACCAGAAGACAGCAGCATACGGCCACTTTGGTCGTGAAGAATTCCCTTGGGAAGCAACCGACAAAGCAGAAATGCTACGCGACTTCGCCAACATTAAGTAAGCGACAACGCACTGGTTTAAAAAGGAAGCTTCGGCTTCCTTTTTTGTTGTCTGTAGAACAGGGGGTTCTGCACTTATTGTCGCCCTCTCCCAAACTCTTTATACTCCCCCCACTCCATCAGCCACGCACAGCGACTCATGTCAACACTCCAGTCCCAAGTTATCGCCAGAGTCGAGCAATGTATCACCCATGCCAACCAGCGACTTAACAAGCGCCTGCCAATGCCGGCAGTCAGTTTCAGGCAACGGGGTAAAATTGCCGGAAGTGCCCGCCTGCAGGGTTGGGAAGTGCGCTTTAATCCCGTGTTACTGAAAGAGAACCCGCAGGCATTTCTCGACGAGGTCGTCCCTCACGAGGTCGCCCATCTTGTGACCTTCAAATTGTTTGGCAAAGTGCGCCCGCACGGTCGCGAATGGCAAATCATCATGACCGAGGTCTTTAAGATCCCGGCCCGGACAACCCACAGCTTTGATGTCTCTTCGGTGCAAGGCACCACCTACCTGTATCGGTGCGGCTGCAGCGAACACCAGCTCACGGTTCGCCGCCACAACAAAGTGCAGCGAAAGCAGGCAACCTATCACTGCCGGCGCTGCCAACAGCCGTTACTGGCTGTTTGACGACGACACCGGCTGCAATACAGTAATGTAATTTTCTTTTTTAATAAGAGTGAACTGCTTCTAAAACTCACATTCAGTGATAGTCTTGTCAGATAGAGTTCTAACAATAAGACGTCATATGCAGTGTAATTTTAAGTGGCTCGGCCTCGGGTTCCTGTTTCCGGCCATCGTTCTGGCAGCTCCCCCCTCTTCGTTTAGCAAAGCAAAGAAAATCGCGGTCGGTATTTACCAGGATCACCCTGTCAGCTTCTACTGCGGCTGCGACATCGAATGGCACGGCAAAAAAGGCATTCCGGACTTAGAGAGTTGCGGCTACCAGGTACGCAAACAGCAAAAACGAGCCAGCCGTATCGAATGGGAACACGTTGTTCCGGCCTGGCAGTTCGGGCACCAGCTACAATGCTGGCAAGATGGCGGTCGCAGAAATTGCGGCAAAGATCCTAAATTCCGCGTAATGGAAGCCGACCTTCATAACCTGACGCCGACCGTCGGAGAGGTCAACGGCGACCGCTCGAACTACAACTTCCGTCCCTGGAACGGGCAACAGGGCGCTCATTACGGCCAGTGCGAAATGAAAGTTGATTTTAAAGCCCGCCGAGCCGATCCTCCGGCCTCAACACGCGGGGCTATTGCGCGGATCTACCTGTATATGAGCGACGAATACCCCTTCCGCCTGTCGAGCCAGCAACGCCAACTCATGGAAGCCTGGAACAGGCAATATCCCGTCACGGCCTGGGAATGCGAGCGCGACAGAAGGATTGCCGATATTCAGTATAACAACAACCCTTATGTGCTTCGTGCCTGTCAGGATCAAGGGCTATAGTCGCTTATTCCTTTATCGATAAAAACAGTATTACCCCTCGTCTGGTAATACTGTTTTACCGGCAAGAAATCCTTTCCCAACCTTGTAATTTCACCTTCCGGCATCCATGTACTATTTAATGACACTGAACTCTCACCTGCATTCACAACCAGAGTTGATATAATGCAGCGAGATAATAACTAACAGGTTATTGAGATAGCCATGAGAATCCCACGTATTTACCACCCTGAGCGACTTCCTGAACAGGGAAAGGTTTTGCTCAGCGATGATGCCGCCAACCACGTCGGCCGTGTCATGCGTATGCAGGCAGGCCAGGAAGTGCTGCTGTTTGACGGCAGTGATGCCGAGTTTCCCGCGGTGATCACCAACGCCAGCAAAAAAAGCGTTGAAGTCGACATCCAAAGCCGTCGCGAGAACAGTGTCGAATCGCCGCTGAATATCCACCTTGGCCAGGTCATCTCGCGGGGTGAGAAAATGGAGTTCACCATCCAAAAATCGGTCGAGCTGGGTGTAATGACGATTACTCCGCTGATTTCCGAGCGCTGCGGGGTCAAGCTGAATGCCGAGCGTTTTGAGAAAAAACTGGCCCAGTGGCAGAAAATCGCTGTCAGTGCCTGTGAGCAGTGCGGCCGTAATACCGTGCCGGAAATCCGTCCGGTCATGAAGCTGGAAGACTGGTGTGCAGAAGACTATGACGGACTCAAGCTGAACCTGCACCCTCGTGCCAGTTACTCAATAAACACTTTGCCGGAACCCGTTACCAAGGTGCGATTGCTGATCGGGCCGGAAGGTGGCCTGTCGGCCGAAGAAATCGGTATGACAGAGCAGTACCAATTCGATGAAATATTACTCGGCCCGCGAGTTCTGCGTACCGAAACCACGGCGATGACAGCAATCACCGCCTTACAAGTCCGCTTTGGCGACTTAGGCTAACCAGGCCAACGACAGACTAGGAGAAAGAAATGATCAAACTGGGTATCGTGATGGATCCGATTGAATCCATCAACATTAAAAAAGATTCCAGCTTTGCCATGATGATGGAAGCGCAGCGTCGTGGCTGGGAAATCCATTATATGGAAATGAACGACCTCTCACTGGAACAAGGCAAGGCCGTTGCCCGTACCCGTGTGGTTAGCCTGAAAGAAGATCCAAATGGCTGGTACGAATTTCACAACGAGCAGGAAATCTCCCTGTCTGAGTTGGATGCCGTACTGATGCGCAAAGATCCGCCTTTTGATACCGAGTATATTTATGCAACCTATATTCTTGAGCGTGCCGAAAGCGAAGGCGCCCTGATCGTCAACGAGCCCCGCAGCCTGCGTGACTGCAATGAAAAGCTGTTTACGGCCTGGTTCCCGGATCTGACGCCGACCACCGTCGTCACCCGCAGTGCCGACAAGATCAAGGCGTTCCACCAGGAGCACGGCGATGTGATCCTGAAGCCCCTTGACGGTATGGGCGGCTCATCCGTCTTCCGGGTAATGAAAAACGATCCGAATGTCTCGGTGATCATCGAGACGCTGACCAGCCACGGCCAGAACTACTGTATGGCACAAACCTTTGTGCCGGATATCAGCAACGGTGACAAACGTATTCTGGTGGTCGACGGCGAGCCAATGCCATATTGCCTGGCCCGGATCCCGGCCAAAGGCGAGACCCGAGGTAACCTGGCAGCAGGCGGCCGGGGCGAAGCCCGTCCGATCAGCGAGACCGATCGTAAAATCGCTGAAACCGTTGCTCCGGTGCTAAAAGAAAAAGGCCTGATCTTTGTCGGCCTTGATGTTATCGGTGACAAGCTTACCGAGATCAACGTCACCAGCCCAACGTGTATTCGTGAAATCGAAGCCGCTTATGATATCTCGATTACCGGCAAGCTGATAGATGCCATTGAGCGCCGTGTAAACGCATAATTAGCCTCGATAATATAAACGCAGCCTATAAACTGGGCTGCGTTTTTTTACGTATCCCGACATATTACGTACAAGACGTAAATACCATTTCTAACAAATTATCGGCATACTGTAAGTAACAGGATATGTTGTAGGTGCACACGAATGAATCTGACTAATCATTTTCTGGTTGCCATGCCCAGCATGCAGGATCCGAATTTCAAGGGCAGTGTTATCTATGTCTGCGAGCATAATGACGATGGTGCCATGGGTATTGTCATTAACCTGCCTATCGATATTTCTGTAGGCAATATGCTGGAGCAAATTGATGTTGAGCGTGAGCTACCGGTAAACAATCCGGCAAGCCTTGAGCAACCCGTATTCAATGGTGGCCCGGTATCCGGCGATCGCGGTTTCGTTCTTCACTTGCACCTGCAAGAAGGTCGATTCGACTCAAGTATCAACATTACCGAACAGGTATCGGTCACCACCTCCAAGGACATCTTGCCGCTACTCGGTACCAGCGAGGCACCGGAGAAGTTTCTGGTCGCACTCGGCTATGCCGGATGGACGGCCGGACAGCTTGAGCAGGAGCTGGCTGAAAATACCTGGTTAACCACTGAAGCCGATCCGGACGTTGTTTTCAACACCCCGGTCAACGAGCGCTGGGACAAAGCTGTTGCCCAGCTCGGCATAAACTCGGCCCACCTTTCTATTGATACAGGACATGCATGAGTAACTCACGCAGCGTATTAGCATTTGACTATGGCACCAAAAGTATTGGTGTCGCGATTGGCCAGGAGCTGACAGGCACAGCCACTCCCCTTGCCGCACTAAAAGCCAAAGACGGTATCCCGAGCTGGGATGCTATCGAGAAGATCCTCAACGAATGGCAACCGGATCTGGTTGTCGTCGGCCTGCCGCTAGATTTGGAAGGCGGCGAACTTGAGGCCATCACCCCACGGGCGAAAAAGTTCGCCAACCGCCTTCATGGTCGCTTCGGCTGCCAGGTTGAACTTCATGATGAGCGCCTGAGCACCGTTGAAGCCCGGTCAGAGCTGTTTGATCGCGGTGGTTACCGCTCGCTCAGCAAAGGCAATATCGACTCTCAGTCAGCCGTCGTGATCCTCGAAAGCTGGTTTGAACGCCAGTATGGTTAAAAGGGGCCAGGGCTCCAGCACGCAGGATTCAAAACGAGCAGGAAACTGGCATATTCTTGCTCTTTCTCGGATCTTGTTTTCCTAGGTCCTAGAACCTATCGTACACCTTTTTTAGCTTTTTCCACCCAATAGCTGTCACCTTCTTAGCAAGAGAGATCCGCCAAGATCTTATCCCGTACAGGATAAGGCCTGATCAGCCTGTACAGCTTTTTGACACTTGGAACCCAAAAGCTCAACAAGCTGCATACCAACACAGCCGATTAACCATAAAAGTTTTTAAGATCAAATAAGTAGAGATCTTGTGCAATAAAAAAGCGTTAGGATCATAGGAGCCCCAACGCTTTTTCTACATAGTGTTCTTTTTTCTGCCGGGCGTTACCCCATATCGACAGTCACCCCATCAAGGGTATTACTGCCCTGCTGGTTCTTGCAGCCGACCTTGATCATCAGACGCAGATCGTTGGCCGAGTCGGCATGGTGAAGCGCATCCTGCTCGGTGATCTTGCCCTCTCTAAACAACTCGTACAGCGACTGATCGAATGTCATCATGCCCGACTCACTGGACTTGGACATCGCCTCTTTGATCTCATGCAATTCACCCCGGCGGATCAAGTCAGCAATCCGAGGAGTATTGATCAAGAGCTCAAAAGCACCATGGCGGCCGATACCCTTGGCATCCGGGATCAACTGCTGGGCAAGAATACACTTGAGGTTCAGGGACAGATCAAACAAAAACTGCTCCCGACGCTCCTTGGGCACCAAATGCAGAATCCGCTCCAGAGCCTGGTTGGCGTTGTTGGCATGCAAGGTTGCCATGCACAGGTGCCCGGTTTCGGCAAAGTTCATTGCATACTCCATGGTCTCGGGAGTCCTGATTTCACCGATCAGGATCATATCCGGCGCCTGGCGCAAAGAGTTCTTCAAGGCGACATCATAACTTTCGGTATCGAGCCCCACTTCACGCTGGGTCACAATGCAGCGTTCATGCTTGTGGACAAACTCAATCGGATCCTCGACAGTCAAGATATGCCCGCTGCGATTTTTATTACGATAACCGGTCATCGCCGCCATCGAGGTCGACTTGCCCGATCCGGTTGCACCGACAACCAAGACCAGGCCACGCTTGGCCAGCGCCATTTTCTGCATATCCATCGGCAGGTTCAGCGAGAATAAATCGGGGATATCTGTCTCAATCCGCCGCACAACCATACCCGGTAGCTCACGCTGCCAAAAAGCACTGACACGAAAGCGCCACTCACCGCGTACCAGGGCAAAATTTGCCTCCCGGCTCGTGGTGAAGTCCTGTCGCTGTTCCGGATCCATCGCCTCATCAAACAATCGATCAACAGCGTCGCGATCCAGGCTTTCTCCCAGTGGTTGAAGTTTTCCGTCCACCCGCAGCAAGCACGGGGAGTCTACCGTAATGTAGAGATCAGAGGCCTTGCAACGTACCACTTCCTCAAGGATCTGCTGTAAGTTCATTACCTTTCCTTTTATTTCGCTAATACGGACGCGCTAGGCGAGACTACTGTCGACAACACGGCGTCCTTCTTCAGACTCTACAATTCCCTGCGCGACCAGCATTTTGACACTCTGCTCCATCGTCTGCATCCCCATCGCAGAGCCGGTCTGGATCATCGAGTACATCTGGGCAACCTTGTCTTCCCGGATCAGGTTGCGAATCGCCGGCGTCGCCATCATCACCTCGTGGGCTGCCACCCGGCCGCCACTGACGCACTTAAGCAGGTTCTGCGATACCACCGCCCGCAGTGACTCCGACAGCATCGAGCGAACCATCGCCTTGTCATTGCCGGGGAAAACATCAATGATCCGGTCCACCGTCTTGGCTGCCGAGCTAGTATGCAAGGTCCCAAGTACCAAATGCCCGGTTTCGGCGGCTGTCAGCGCCAGGCTGATCGTTTCCCTGTCCCTCAGCTCCCCGACCACAATAACATCAGGATCTTCACGCAATGAAGACCGCAGCGCATTGTGGAAACTGTGCGTATCGCGGTGAACCTCGCGCTGGTTGATCAGGCAGCGCTTGCCGCTATGGACAAACTCCACCGGATCTTCAATCGTCAGAATATGCCGGTTGTAGTTGGCGTTGATATAGTCGACCAAGGCCGCGATAGTTGTAGACTTACCCGAGCCTGTGGCTCCGGTCACCAGCACCAGGCCCCGCTGGCACTGGGCAATTTTGTAAAACACCTCGGGCACATTAAGCGAGTCCAGCGAAGGAATATGAATTGGGATAGTTCGAAATACCGCCGCGCTTCCCCGGGACTGCTGAAACGCATTAACACGGAAACGGCCAACTTTCGGCAGTTCGAACGAAAAGTCCACTTCCAGCTTCTCTTCATACTCCCTGCGCTGGGCATCAGTCATGATATCGAACACCAACCGGTGTACCTCTCCATGCTCCAATGCTGGTAAGCTTAGTTTTCTGACTTCACCGTCAACCCTGATCATTGGCGGAACACCCGCAGAAAGGTGCAGATCAGAGGCATTATGCTTTACACTAAAGTCCAGTAGTTCGGTGATATCCATAAATTTTCCCCACAGAATCGATTATGAGTAGTATCAAACAAAACATTGAGCAGGTCATCTCCCAGATAACCTCGGCAACAGAAAAATGCGGCCGGACAGCCGATTCCGTGCAGTTACTGGCGGTAAGCAAGACCAAACCTATTGTCGCCATCGAAGAAGCCATCGATGCGGGACAATTTGCGTTTGGCGAAAACTATGTCCAGGAAGGTGTCGAAAAGGTACAGCACTTTGCCACCAGCCCGCAGGCTGACAAACTTAGCTGGCATTTTATCGGTCCTATCCAGTCAAACAAAACCCGGCAGATTGCCGAGCATTTTGACTGGGTGCACTCAGTCGACCGGGCAAAAATCGCCCGTCGTCTCAGTGAGCAACGCCCGGAAAATATGCCACCATTAAATATACTATTGCAGGTCAATACCAGCGCCGAGGCCAGCAAATCCGGCGTTGCCTTTGACGAGTTAGCCACACTGGCCGACGAAATTGCCGCCATGCCCAACATCGTGCTGCGCGGACTGATGTCCATTCCGCAAAAGGCGGATGACTATGATAGCCAATATGCAGCATTTCATGCATTGGCCGAGGCCCAGAAGGCATTACAAGGCAAACATCCGCAGCTCGATACCCTGTCAATGGGCATGAGCGGCGATATGGAAGCCGCCATCGCTGCAGGCAGTAGCATTGTCCGTATCGGCACCGCGATCTTCGGCGCACGTGACTACGGCACTAAACAGTAAATGGCTCTCAGGACTATTTGACAAGGACTCTACATGGAACAACGTTCAATCGCTTTTATCGGTGCCGGCAATATGGCCCGCTCTATCATTGCCGGGCTGGTATGCAGCGGCTACCCTGCCGACAAGATCACCGCCACCGCGCCGGGACCGGCTCGCCGTGAACCGCTTGCCCGCGACTACGGTATCCACACCGGTGACGACAACCTGCTGGCAGCCGAACAGACCGAGGTGATCGTGCTGGCCGTCAAGCCACAGCTGATGGAAGAGGTCTGCCGCCCGCTACAGGGCATCGACCTGACCGGTAAGCTGGTGATCTCAATCGCAGCGGGCATCTCCGCCCGGCGCCTTAACGAAATGCTAGCGACCGAGCTCGATCTCGTCAGGGTAATGCCCAATACGCCATCGCTTATTGGCAAAGGCATGAGCGGTATGTTTGCCACAACCACAGTATCAACAGCAGACAAGGCCTTTGCCGAAAACTTAATGCGAGCTGTCGGCGAAGTGTGCTGGGTAGAGCAGGAATCGGGAATTAACGGTATTATAGCGGCAGCAGGCAGTGCCCCTGCCTACTTCTTCCTGTTTATGGAAGCGATGCAGGCCGAAGCCATCAGACAGGGCTTCGATCCGCAGACAGCCCGTCTGCTGGTCCAGCAGTCTGCAGCAGGAGCTGCAGAAATGGTGGTTGCCAACCCGGATACCGAGCTGGCAACCTTGCGCGAGCAGGTAACATCCAAAGGTGGAACCACGGCAGAAGCACTGCGGACGTTTAACGAACACCAACTTAGTGATACCGTAGCCAAAGCAATGCGTGCTGCGATTTCCCGCGCTGAAGAAATGGAAAAATTATTTTAAGGTTTAGTTATGAATTCAATTGGTTTTCTGGTCAGTACCCTATTTGACCTCTACATCATGGTTGTATTGCTACGGATCTGGCTCCAGTGGGCTCGGGCAGATTTCTATAACCCGTTCTCCCAGTTTATCGTCAAGGCAACCCAGCCGGTTGTCGCGCCGCTGCGTCGTATTATCCCGTCGATTGGCTCGCTGGATCTTGCCACGCTGCTGTTTGCCTATGTCCTTAGCATCGCCAAGTTTGTCATTCTCCAGCTAGTACTGACTGGCGGCGGCATGGCATTCAGTCCTGACTTCTTGTGGGTTGGCGCCCTGGCGCTGCTAAAAGCTGCCGGTGGTCTGCTATTCTGGGTACTGCTGCTACGCGCAATTCTGAGCTGGGTCAGCCAGGGCCGCAGCCCGGTTGAATACGTCATGCACCAGCTGACCGAGCCGATGACAGCCCCTATCCGCCGTATTATTCCGGCAATGGGCGGCCTGGATCTGAGTGTTCTGGTTCTGTTTATCGGCCTGCAGTTTGCCAACTTCCTGATGGGCGATATCATCGGTCCGATCTGGCACCAGCTATGAGTCTGAATGCGATAACTCGCAGCGGAGACGATTTGGTGATCCGGCTGTATATTCAACCCAAAGCCAGCCGGGACCAAATCGTCGGCCTTCATGGCGACGAGCTCAAAGTTGCCATTACCGCCCCGCCGGTCGACGGCAAGGCCAATGCTCATCTTACCAAATACCTGGCCAAGCAGTTCCGGGTTGCCAAGGGGCAAGTGGTGATTGAAAAAGGCGAGCTCGGCCGCCACAAACAGGTACGTATCGAGACCCCGCGGGAAACGCCCGCAATCGTTTCTGATCTGCTGTAAACATTCGCAGACTCAAGCACTCAACAAACCTACAGCTCAGCCGCCTGGCTGGGCTGCTACAACAATCATCAGCTGACTATACTAAAAAGAATGAAATACCCACCAGGCTATAGGGGTCGTATCAATAACCGGTGAGTATCCAAAAGGATAAAATCATGACTCGAATTTTATGTTTATTATCAGCACTACTCTTTACCGCCCTTCCCGTTAATGCTGAACAGCTAACCAATATCGGTAACCTTGAAGTCCACTACTCCAGCTTTCCTTCCACCTTTCTGACTCCCGAGGTCGCCAACACCTACCGCATTCAGCGCAGCCGTTACTCGGCCGTTGTCAATGTCACCGTGCTGGACAAAACCCAGGAAGGCAAACCAGCAGTTACTGCCGTCTTGTCCGGACAGGCCAAGAACCTGCTTGGCTCTATCAAGAAACTCTCCTTCCGCGAGGTTCGCGAAGGCTCTGCCATCTACTATATTGCCGAGCTAAGCCATGCCAACGAGGAGAGCTTCAGCTTTACCATCGATGTCTCCCAGGGCGGAAACAGCGGCCAGATAGCATTCAAACAGACATTTTATGTCGACTAGGCCGCCGCCACGCATACCCGGAAGGAGCCAGTGGCTCCTTTTTTATTATCAGGAAGCTAAACAACAAAGCTATCAGAAAACAGTCCGCGCTCAATTGAGTGGTGGCTGAGCCAGATTGGTATTATCATAGCGCCCCGTTATTATCAGTCCGCACGAATTCACCGAGGAACAATGATGAGCAAACTAGTACTGGCCACTGGCAACCAGGGCAAAGTAAAAGAAATGGCAAGCCTGCTTGCAGACTTTGGGTTTGATGTCGTCGCCCAGAGCGACTACAACGTTTCTTCGGTTGCCGAAACCGGCACAACCTTTATCGAAAATGCCATTATAAAAGCTCGTCATGCCGCGAAGGAGACAGGCCTGCCGGCCATTGCCGATGACTCCGGCCTGGAAGTGGATTACCTCAAGGGCGCGCCGGGTATCTACTCAGCCCGCTTTGCCGGCGAAGATGCCAGTGATCAGCAGAATCTGGAAAAACTACTGAAGGAGATGGAAGGTGTTCCTGCCGAGCAGCGTACAGCCCGCTTCCACTGCGTACTGGTTATGATGCGTCACGAAAATGATCCGACACCTCTGGTTTGCCACGGCAGCTGGGAAGGCAGCATCCTAAGCGAGGCCCACGGCGAGAATGGCTTCGGCTATGATCCCGTCTTCTGGGTGCCGGAAGATCAGTGCGCCTCCGCCGAGCTGGAGCCTGCCCGCAAGAAGCAGCTTTCACACCGCGGCAAAGCCCTGCAGAAACTCTTTGCCGCCCTGAAGGACGCCTAATGCTAGTTCCACCGCCACTCAGCCTATATGTCCACATTCCATGGTGTGTACAGAAATGTCCCTACTGTGACTTTAACTCGCACGCCCTGAAAGCGGAGATCCCCGAGCTCGATTATATCGATGCCCTTATCGAGGATCTGGACACCGATCTGGCCGCCTATCGGCTGACAGAAGACAGCCGTTCGCTGCATTCAATTTTTATCGGCGGTGGTACACCGAGCCTGATCTCCCCCGAGGAGATCGGCCGTCTGCTAAAGGCAATCGAGGTCCGTATTCCGTTCAGCGAGAATATTGAAATCACCATGGAAGCCAACCCGGGTACCATCGAAGCCGGGCGTTTTACTGCCTACCGCGAGGTCGGCGTCAACCGGATCTCAATCGGGATCCAGAGCTTCCAGGACGAGAAGCTAAAGCGTCTAGGCCGTATCCATGGCAGCGACGAAGCAACCAGGGCAGCCAATCTGGCGACTGACGCCGGGTTGAACAGCTTTAACATTGACCTGATGCACGGGCTGCCAGATCAGTCGATTGACGATGCTCTGTCGGATCTCAAGCAGGCTATCGCCCTCAATCCACCGCACTTGTCCTGGTACCAACTCACTATCGAGCCCAATACCCTGTTCTACTCCAAGCCGCCGACTCTGCCTGATGATGACGACCTGTGGGATATCTTTGAACAGGGCCACCAGCTACTGACCGAAGCGAGCTATGTCCAGTACGAGATTTCCGGCTATAGCAAGCCCGGCCTGCAATGCCGTCACAACCTCAACTACTGGCGCTTCGGGGATTATCTCGGGATTGGCTGCGGCGCCCATGGCAAGATCAGTTTTGCTGACGGGACAATAACCCGAACCGTCAAGGTCAAGCACCCGCGTGGCTACCTGAACCCGCAGAAGCCGTATCTGGATCAGGAAACTCAGGTTGAGGATAGCGAAAGGCCATTTGAATTCTTCATGAACCGTTTTCGCCTGCTGGAGTCCTGTCCGAAACAGGACTTTGTCGAGCGTACCGGCCTGCCGTTAGACGCGATTCAGTCTTCGATAGACTGGGCTCTGGGGGAAAACTACCTGACCGATAACGGCAGCGAGTGGCAGATCACCAAACAGGGCAAGCTGTTCCTCAATGACCTGCTGGCCGCCTTCGTCGACGAGGAGTAACTTACTCCAGAGTCACGCTCTGCCATTGCCTCAGCGCCGGGATCAAAGACTGGATCTCATGTTCTTTTTTCTGGCGCCTGGCAACCCGATCACACAGCTCCTGATCAATAAACTGAGAATGGGATAGTACATAGGGCAGATCGTCGGTCATCATGCGATGGTAGGAGGCCAGCACAGCAAGCTGCTGGTCATTGAGCTTAACCTTGTGAACACCGTAATAAAGCTGCCCGCTCGGCTTGACCAGAAACGTATCAGCACCACTTTCAAGCCGTATCTCGCTATCTTGCAAGGTAATCGCATTATGCCACTGTGGTTGGCACAGTGGCGCTGATATCACGCTAGGGCTGGCTAACAAGCCGAGTAAAATAAACCACAGGCTTATTGTGTGACAATGGCTCTTACGCATACGCATCCCCCATTAATCAGGGCATGCACCGCTCATCGCAAGCCGCCATCACCCGTTAAAAAATAGAACGTCCAATTCTCTCTGCCAGCAACTCCAGTGCCGCAGTTCCTGCCAGTGAGTTCCCGGAAGGATCCAGCTCCGGCGACCATACCGCAATCGACATTTCACCCGGCACGATCGCGATAATACCGCCACCGACTCCGGACTTACCCGGCATGCCCACCCGATAGGCAAACTCACCGGCACCGTCATATAACCCGCAGGTCGCAAGCAAGGCATTGGTTTGCTTACTCTGAGTCTGGCTGATGATCGTTTTTTTCGCGCCTAAAGGAAGCCCTTTATTGGCCAGATAGCTAAATGTCCTCGCCAAATCAACGCAACTCATCTTCAAAGCGCAATAGCTGAAGTAATTGGTCAGCACCGGCATCACTTCATTTTCAAAGTTGCCGAATGAGCGCATCAGGTAGGCAATAGAGGCATTGCGATCACTGTGCTGCATTTCGGAGCCCGCAACCTCCTTGTCATAGACAATATGCGGATTGCAGGCCAGTTCGCGTACCTGTTCCAGCATCCGGTACTGGGGAGCAGAAAGTCGACTATGCAGCAGATCCGACACCACCAAAGCCCCGGCATTGATAAACGGGTTGCGCGGAATGCCGTTTTCCAGCTCAAGCTGGATCATGGAATTGAAGGCGTGCCCCGAAGGCTCCTTGCCGACGCGCTGCCAGATCTCATCGGGCTCGTACAGGGTCATTGCCATTGTCAGGCTCAATACCTTGGAGATAGACTGGATCGAGAAGCCTTCCTCGCTGTCACCGGCCTGAATAATTTCACCATCGTTATAGCAGACTGCAATCCCCAGCTTATCTGCCGGCACTTTGGCCAATGCCGGGATATAGTTAGCGACCTTACCCTGGCCAATCAATGGCCTGACTTCGTCTAAAATCTCACTGAGCAACGTTTCTGTTGGCTTCATTATTTTTTTCTCCAAGGATAAAAAAGCCAACACGAGGCTGGCTTTTTCTTCAATTGCATTGGATTTTCGTTGTTCCCGGTTCGAATGCCGAACCGTCAACGGGGAAATTATTCAGTTCGTTCGAACTTCATATCCCATACGCCGTGGCCCAAACGGTGGCCGCGAGCTTCAAATTTAGTCAGAGGGCGATCTTCCGGACGCGGAATGTAATCACCGTCAGTTGCCGTATTGCGGTAGCCTGGCGCCGCGTTCATCACTTCAACCATGTGCTCTGCATAGTTTTCCCAGTCTGTCGCCATATGGAAAATGCCGCCGATTTTCAGCTTCTTACGCAGCATTTGTGCAAATTCAGGCTGAACAATACGGCGCTTGTGGTGACGCGCCTTGTGCCAAGGGTCAGGGAAGAACAGCTGAACCATGTCCAGGCTGCCATCCGGGATCATATGATCAAACACTTCGACACCGTCGTGGCACATAACGCGCAGGTTTGTCAGGCCGGCTTCTTCTGCTGCCATCAAACAGGCACCGACACCCGGGCTGTGTACTTCGATACCGACATAGTTCTTCTCTGGCGCATTCTTCGCCATTTCAACCAGAGAGGCCCCCATACCAAAACCAATTTCCAGTACGACCGGTGCTTCGCGGTTAAACACTTCTTTCCAGTTGATTAGTTCCTGAGCGAAGTCAATACCCATTGTCGGCCAGTTGTTTTCCATCGCCAGCTCCTGGCCCTTGGTTAAACGGCCTTCACGACGGACAAAGCTACGAATTTTTCGTACCAGTTTGCCGTCTTCGGTAAATTCAGTCATGGTCACTTCACCTGACTTTTTTGAAACTTCGCTCATGCTTACTATCCAAACAAAAAAGAAACGGAACGGCATTATCCAAAGTTATAGGCTAAGTTCAAGTCTATCGATTGCGACAATACCCAGATTGTGGTGCAATCTCGCTCAATAAAACCCAATAATAACTTTCGCCGCGGTGCGAACTGCACGGTGTCAGGAAGTATAAGTGATTGCCAGATCTGACTCAATTTTAACCGATACAGGCCGTCAGCATCACCAGGCGAACACACTACAAGTAAAGTGAGCGAATTTCTGTGACTAATACCTTCTCTGAGGCCATTTTGACGTGGTACGACAAATTCGGCCGCAAAACGTTGCCTTGGCAGCTCAACAAAACCCCTTACAAAGTCTGGCTGTCGGAGATCATGCTCCAGCAAACCCAGGTCGCCACGGTGATCCCGTATTTCGAACGTTTTATTGCCCGTTTCCCGACCGTTCAGGATCTCGCTGCTGCAGAGCAGGATGAGGTGCTGCATTTATGGACCGGTCTCGGCTATTACGCCCGTGCCCGCAACCTTCACAAAGCCGCACAGGTTATTGTGACCGAGCACAACGGGGAATTCCCGACCGATATCGACAGTGTTATCGCCCTGCCGGGGATCGGCCGCTCGACCGCCGGTGCCGTGCTATCCCTGTCACTCAACCAACACCACCCTATCCTCGACGGTAATGTAAAACGCACCCTGGCCCGGTGTTATGCTATCGAGGGCTGGCCGGGGAAAAAGCCGGTTGAAAATGCCCTGTGGGACATTGCCGAGAAAAACACCCCGGCAACAGGTGTCGAGCGCTATAACCAGGCAATGATGGATATGGGCGCAATGGTCTGCACCCGCAGCAAGCCAAAATGCGAGTTATGCCCGGTAGCCGAAATGTGTCAGGCCAAGGTCCAGCAGCGCCAGATGGACTTTCCCGGCAAGAAACCGAAAAAAACACTGCCCGAAAAACAGGCCTGGTTTGCCATTTTTCAATGCGGCGAGGAAGTCTGGCTCGAGCAGCGGCCACCGGCCGGGATCTGGGGAGGGCTATGGTGTTTTCCGCAAAATGATCATCAGGATCTTGGCGGTATTATCGAGCAGCGCCTTGGCTCTTCTGGCCAAAACATCGAGGCCACCGAGCAGCTCAATGCGTTCCGCCATACCTTTAGCCACTATCACCTCGATATTGTGCCCGTTAAAATCACACTCAGTGCTATTCCAGATATGATTGGCGAGTCCGGCAAGGGCCAGTGGTACAACCTCAACCAGCCGCCCAAAGTCGGTCTGGCCGCGCCTGTTCAGCAAATTCTGGAAAGTTTGCATTACGAGCTGAAACAGCACTAATAACCCTGGCTAGGTAAGGGCTAAGTGCCCCTTTCTCGGTGAAATATAGAAGCGCAAGCTGCACTCTGGTATAACTAGCAACGTACTCATGAAGGTTAGGATTAAGGAGCCACTCGATGAGCCGTACTGTATTTTGTGCCCGTCTGAAAAAAGAAGCGGAAGGTTTGGATTTCCAACTTTATCCGGGCGAGCTGGGTAAACGTATTTTCGACAATATTTCGAAAGAAGCCTGGGCGGAGTGGCAAGGTAAGCAAACCATGCTGATCAACGAGAAGAAGCTGAACATGATGGATCCGGAGCACCGCAAGCTGCTGGAAACAGAAATGGTCAACTTCCTGTTTGAAGGTCAGGATGTGATCATCGACGGTTATACGCCGCCGAGCGAGTAGTAATCGCCCTGACTTCACGAATAATCGCTTCTCCGGGATAAAAAGCTTACCCGGAGTGTCAGATAATGACATCATTTGCCAACAAACAAGTGATGTCTTTTTTTTACCGGAAACTATGAAAAAACGCGCTCTTATACTGTCACTTCTACTGCTGAGCGGATGCAGTCGCGAATTTGTCGAAAAATTTTACGACGTCGACTACACCACAACCAACCGCTTTGCCAAAAACCTCGCCCCGCTGCCGGGCCAGTTTACCAAGGATGCAGCGGCCCTTGATCGCCTGATGAACAACTTCAGCGGCCAGGTAAAGCGCTACTGGGGGGACAGTGACTCCCTGGTGGCTGGCAAGCGCCAGTACGTCAAATATACCGATGGCTACAAAAGTCGTGCTCATGTCGATTTCGTACGCGGCGTCGTGATTGTCGAGACAGTTGCCACCACAGAGCCGGAGAACCATCTCAAAGAAGCCATTACGACCACGCTACTCACCCCGGATAACCCGGGCGGCGTTGATTTGTATTCAGACTCGGGCATTGATTTCAACGGCAAGCCTTTCCTCTACGGCCAGGTTCTTGATCAGGATGGCAAGCCTATCGAGTGGTCATGGCGAGCGAACCAGTTTGCCGACTACCTGATTAATAACGGGCTGAAAAAGCGCAAGGTTCGTTACCAGCAGGCTTATTATGTCGAGATCCCAATGGTTGCCGATCACGCCAACAAGCGAAGCTACAAGTACGCCAGTATTGTTCGTGATGCCTCAAGGCGCTACGGTATTCCCGAGGATCTGATCTATGCCATCATCAAGACCGAGAGCAGCTTCAACCCCTATGCCGTCAGCCATGCCAATGCCTATGGCCTGATGCAGGTCGTTCCCAACACCGCGGGCGCCGATGTTTTCAAGCTGGTAAAAAACAAATCAGGCAAGCCCTCGCCTGAATACCTGTTTGATCCGGCCAAGAACATTGATACCGGTACCGCCTATTTTTATATCCTGCGAAACCGCTACCTCAAGGAAGTCCGTGATCCGCTATCGCTGCACTACAGCATGATTTCGGCCTATAACGGTGGTACCGGCGGGGTCTTAAAAACCTTCCACCGTGATCGGAAGCGGGCAATGAACGATCTCAACAACCTCAAACCCAACCAGGTTTACTGGGCGCTCACCAATAAGCACCCCAAAGCCGAGGCAAGGCGTTATCTGCAGAAAGTGACGACTTTCCAGAAGGAATTCAATCAGGGAAAAATCTGATGCGATGACAATGAAATAGCCGCCAATGCCGCCCATGTATAAAAAGCGAGCAAGCAGGCATTTTTATTAAAAAAGTTGTTGACGAACAGGCTGAAAACCCGTTTAATAGCGCTCCGTTGCCTCGATAGCTCAGTCGGTAGAGCAGAGGATTGAAAATCCTCGTGTCGGTGGTTCGATTCCGCCTCGAGGCACCATTCTTCTTTTTTGAACAATGGTGCAAGCAACGAAAGCTATTCCCCCTTAGTTCAGTTGGTAGAACGGCGGACTGTTAATCCGTATGTCGCAGGTTCGAGTCCCGCAGGGGGAGCCAAATTTAGTTTTTGAGCCCAGGTTTGAAAACAACAAGAATAAGTGTGCCGACTTAGCTCAGTAGGTAGAGCAACTGACTTGTAATCAGTAGGTCACCAGTTCGACTCCGGTAGTCGGCACCATTTATTGCAAAGCAGAGACTTAACCATCCTGCTTTTGCCTCGATAGCTCAGTCGGTAGAGCAGAGGATTGAAAATCCTCGTGTCGGTGGTTCGATTCCGCCTCGAGGCACCATTATTCATCCGGTGCGAATTTGTCGTATTAGATAAAGAATAATTCCCCCTTAGTTCAGTTGGTAGAACGGCGGACTGTTAATCCGTATGTCGCAGGTTCGAGTCCCGCAGGGGGAGCCACATTTAGTGTGCCGACTTAGCTCAGTAGGTAGAGCAACTGACTTGTAATCAGTAGGTCACCAGTTCGACTCCGGTAGTCGGCACCATTTATTAGCAACTGTTGCGTAAAGCAGCATTGCAAAAGTTAAAGCCTAACCGCTTTTGCTTTTGCCTCGATAGCTCAGTCGGTAGAGCAGAGGATTGAAAATCCTCGTGTCGGTGGTTCGATTCCGCCTCGAGGCACCATAT
>NZ_RSEJ01000146.1 GCF_009910675.1 Photobacterium alginatilyticum
AGGAAAAGTACTTTGTTCCCACCGAGCTAAAACAATATGTCGATGTCTYTAGTAAATCAAAGTCATCATTTMMTAGCTATTTTGYTTCAATTTCTTYTCTATCAACTYAAAATTGAAGATTTAGTTACGGTTAGAAATAMACTTTTMTMTCTTCMGCCATGGATCTTTAATTCATAATTATTTAATTGKAAGTAKKAATCCAATTCACAAATTATGTTTCGCAATTTTAGAATCCAATTTTTCAATTTCGAGTTGTTCTTTGGATATAAATCACGATAATTTCTATTTTTCCTCGAATCCGTCATTGAGAGGTAAAGGATTTAATCCTTTTAAGAAAAAAAGTTTTTAATCGGAATAWAAATTAAACCGAGGGACCCCTTAACTATTAAGGGGGTTAATAGAACGAATCACACTTTTACCACTAAACTATACCCGCTMCAATATAATTATTGTATACAAATGGATCTTTTGTCGAACRGAGGYATTTGGCGTAATCAAAATAAATAGGATCCTAAACGAATCATGAAAATKAGAGTGTTAACTTAATTTTTGTGTTCGCGGGATTAAGATTAAATAACTAAAAAAAARTAAGCCTTTCYTTTTTCAAAKCTGATAAAGGTTTTTATCTATCATTCGTTGTAACAAAAGTAACAAAAACGGGCTTGGAAAAGGGCCCGGCTAGGTATTTTCCTAGCCAGCCGGGCGTGGGAGTAAAAGATAAAAAAAAGGACACCTTCGATCAAAATGAAAACAATTGGATCCTTTTAGCTCTTACTTTATCTAACTGGAATTACTGATAAAAGTTATACACATCTAATCTATATAATAAAAAGATAGAAAGAAAGCCTTTTTTAATCCTTACTTTATGTGTAATGTAACATAGTA
>NZ_RSEJ01000150.1 GCF_009910675.1 Photobacterium alginatilyticum
TCTGAGGCAGCAAAGAACGGAGCAACCTGCACTTCCCAGAACTTTAAGGACAGCCCTACGATGAACGAATGGCCTAAGATTTCCCGTTCTTGGGCGATGCGGTTACGACCAGATCCAAAAGCAGTCTTTTCCCATGCCTAACGCCAGCCATAAGGTGCGCCCCGCTGAACTCACCAAGCAAACCGAACTTCAAACCAAAACTGCCGAGTGTAATGCGTCACACTTGATGGCCTTGTTATGGCGCGCTTAAAGCACACTACTCAACCATCATGCACGCTACCGCTACAGGGTTTCCTGCTCGATAGCTGAATATCATACGCAACAACCCGCACCCATGCAGGGTAGTAATCGTTACTTTATGATTTGTTTAACAAATTTATACTTAACTTGAGAAAGAAATGCCCTTTACTATCAAGTAGAAATCAGAGTTAACGGAGAGAATTGCGAAGAATTGAAGTTTGAGAACCTAAAGCCAAAATTTATAGTTACCTTTCGATGAAGTTTCTGGTGTATCCAACAGCGTATGCTGCCGTAGAATCAAGCGTGCTGCGAACAAAACCAATCAATGCCGCAGTTCGTTATACCGAAAAGCGTTCAGATATATCGTATAAAAGGAACGGCTCTGTAGCTGGTAAGCTTGACTCACTGAACAGCAAACGACCACCACGTTGCCTGTTCGCCCTTGCGCCATAACGCCTGCGATAAGGTACCCCACGCCAAACCAGCAAAGCGCACCGAACTTCATACCAAAACCGCCGAGTGTAACGGGTCACCTTGATTGCCTTGTTAGGCATTTCCACATGCGACCTTCCTACTTGGCCGCCGAACTCTCAGCGTACTCCGGCGCCAACCGTGCG
>NZ_RSEJ01000020.1 GCF_009910675.1 Photobacterium alginatilyticum
ATATTAGTGAATCCCTTCACGTCGAATTTGCTTGGCGACCATAGCATTATGGACCCACCTGATCCCATGCCGAACTCAGTAGTGAAACGTAATAGCGCCGATGGTAGTGTGGGGTCTCCCCATGTGAGAGTAGGACATCGCCAGGCTTCCAATTTAGTGCGGAGTGGTAGTTCAGTTGGTTAGAATACCGGCCTGTCACGCCGGGGGTCGCGGGTTCGAGTCCCGTCCACTCCGCCAATCATTAAGTCCCTAGCAGGAATGCTGGGGATTTTTTGTATGTGCAGTACAAGAGCGGTAGTTCAGTTGGTTAGCCTATTTACCTTGAAAGCAGCGGCCTGTCACGCTGCCGAAGGCATTCGCGGGTTCGAGTCCCGTCCGCTCCGCCACTTATTAAGAAACCCTGTCGGTAACGGCAGGGTTTTTTTGTTATATACCGCTCCCAAGAGTCCTGCGGCCTCTAGGTCGCGGCACTGGCCGTGCGCGTTGAGTCCCATCCGCTCCGCCACTTATTAAGAAACCTCGTCGAAAGACGGGGCTTTTTTCCATCTGTCCAATATGTTCGCCTTGCGGTCGAATGAGTCCCGCTTGTGCGCAAGCCCGGCCGTTCCGCCACTTATACTAAGCCCAAGTCGGAAGTACTTGGGCTTTTTTACGTTTAAAGGTTTTGTTCAACCTGCGGTCGAATGAGTCCGCTTGTGTGCAAGGCTCCTAGGCGCCTGACACTCAAGAATACTCTGCGATATCATTCTAGTTTCCTACCATGCTTTCAATACCTGTTGCCATAGCACTTGGTTTGCATGTCATGTTTGATGGTTAAAAAGTGCTAGCAAGCCTTCAAGACGATATTGCTATAACGCTGTACAGGTTATAGAGCTTATGGAACATAATAGGTAAAAAGCTGTACGTGATTTTATGTAATATTTATCAATAACTTAAGCGCTTGTGTTTTGGCTGGGAAGTCGATAATAAAAAATGATCAGCTTTTGGCTTGCCAAGTTACTTAAAGTTGTACGGCAAAACGCAGGTTGCAGCTCGCACCAAGAGAAGCTTCAGGGTAAGATCCCGGTATGGTTAAAGCATGCAGAGCATGAAGGGAAAGGTGATGACAGTAGCCACCAATGACAATACACATGTTGATAGCGATCTGCTGACGGAGATTGCCATTGCTTACTATCAGGACGGAGCGACGCAGGAGGAGATCTCGAAAAAGTTCGGGATGTCTCGTGCTAAGGTCGGGCGTTTACTGCGAAGGGCTCGCGATGAAGGGGTGGTTGAGATCACCGTTAAGTATCACCCGGTTTTTAGCGAAAAGCTTGAGCAGCAGCTGATAGAAAGATTCAACCTTAAGCGTGCTCTGATTGCTTTGGATCAGCCGGATGATGAAACCCAGCGCCAGCAAGTCGCGAGTTTAGTCTCTAGCTATTTGGCATCCACCCTGACTGATGACATGGTTGTGACGGTGGGACAGGGCAGAAACATTGCCACGATTGCTAACCATGTTGGGGTTGTACCGCATCGCAAATGTCGTTTTGTGTGTGGGATTGGTGGTACTCACCGCTCGGGAAATGCCATTAATGCCGACCATATCTGTCGCCAGCTAGCCAAGAAGTATGATGGCATCAGTGAAACCTTGTATGCGCCAGCGTATGTTGAAGACATTAAGGTAAAAGAAGCTTTCATGAAAAACGGTACGGTTAAGGAAACACTCGACCGTGCCCGCCGGGCGGATGTTGCTTTGGTCGGGGTGGGGGATATGAACGAGAACAGCCATATGGTTAAGCTGGGCTGGTTTACACCACAGGAGATTGTTGAGGCCCGTATTCGCCGTGGGGTTGTCGGTGATATTGCAGGTTATGACTTCTTTGATAGCCAGGGGCAGAAAGCCGATACCATGATGAGTGATCGGGTGATTGGCTTGAGTATGGAAGAGCTGCGCCATATTCCGACGGTCGTCGTTACTGCCGCTGAAAACAGTAAGGCGCTGGCCTTGCTCGGTGCACTGCGTTCCGGGGTTGTGGATGTACTGGCAACCAGTGTAAGTAACGCACTAACAATTCTGAACCTTGATCAGCAGATGAAGTAATTTCAGGGTAATCCGTTGTTTTGACAAGGGCTGCATTATTGCAGCCTTTGTTGTTTAGGCGTGGCTGAAAATTGGTTGCTATGCTTTTCTAATGGCATGAGGCTAGCTTTTTCCACCACTTCTAATTTAAGGGTATGGCGTTGAGAGTTGTATGGTTATTGTTGCTGTGGCTGATACCACTTCAGTCTGTTGTGGCTAGCCCCTGGGAGAGTATCAGCTCCCCTAGTACGGGTAAGTCGGAATCTATTGGTACCTATAATAACGGTTGCCTGGCAGGTGGTGAGAACCTGCCGTTGCAGGGAGATGGCTATCAGGTCATGCGATCTCATCGCGGGCGTTATTATGGCCATCAGGACATGATTCAGTTTCTTCATGATCTTTCGAAAAAAACACGGCAGCTTGAGCTCGGCCAGTTACTGGTGGGTGATATCGCGATGCCACGTGGTGGGCGTTTTTCCTCTGGTCACGCGAGTCATCAAACGGGTCTGGATGCAGATATCTGGCTCAAGCTGAGTGACGGGCCTTTATCTGAAGAGCAGCTCATTGATGTTCAGCCGCTGCCGATGGTCCATATCAAGGACTATAAAATTAATCAGGATAACTGGGGGCAAGAGCAAGCTATGCTGGTGCAGCTGGCTGCTGTTGATGAACGGGTTGCGCGAATATTCGTTCACCCTGTTATCAAGGAGCAACTCTGCAAACGCGAATGGACTGATCGAGGCTGGTTGCAAAAAGTGCGCCCCTGGTGGGGACATTACTACCATTTTCATGTCAGATTACACTGCCCGAATGGTGACACGAACTGTAAGCCGCAAAAAGCGCCACCTGCCGGTGATGGTTGCGGTGCAGAGCTGGCTTCGTGGAAACCCAAGCCTGAGCCAGACAAGGCAAAAAAGAAGAAGGTAGCCAAGAAGAAAAAACAGCCACCAAAACCACCGGATCAATGTCTTGCCCTGCTGCGAAAGTAGCTGCTCTGAGATAATTGTTGGTTCTGAAAAACAAAAAAGCGCCGTATGGCGCTTTTTCTATATCGTTTCCCCGAGCTGTTAAGCGAGTCCCTGGAGGGTGACAAACTTTTCGAGTAGTTCGTCATCGGTCTCGACATGCTCCGGATCGGTAATAATGCAGTTGGTGATCGGGCAAACTGACTGGCAAGTCGGTTTGTCGTAGTGCCCTTTACATTCAGTGCATCGATCCGGGTCGATCTCGTAGATCTCTGCGCCCATGGTGATCGCCTCGTTAGGGCACTCGGGATCACACATGTCGCAGTTAATGCACTTACTGGTAATAAGTAGTGCCATAACGATTACTTACTGTCTTTTGGTGCGTGAGGGTTACGGGTATTCTCACCGGTATTGAGGTTGCGCATTAGCAGACCGTAATCCAGATCCATATCCTGAGGTACCGGGATAAAGACGAAGTGACCGTTGCCTTTCGCATCATCAATCGACTCAGACTTGCGGTTTTCCATCATCTCAAGATTGAAGATCACGTTGCCTTTCGGTGTCATGACCTCAAGACTGTCACCGACAACGAATTTGTTCTTCACTTCGACTTCGGCCAGATCGCCGCGACGTTTACCGGTGAACTCACCAACAAACTGCTGGGAGTCAGAGATAGAATAACCGTAGTCATAGTTTTGGTAAGTATCATGAGTGTGGCGACGTAGGAAGCCTTCGGTGTAACCACGGTGCGCCAGGCTTTCCAGCGTACCCAACAGGCTCTCGTCAAACTCTTTGCCTGCAACGGCATCGTCGATCGCTTTGCGGTACACCTGTGCGGTACGGGCGCAGTAGTAGAACGACTTGGTACGGCCTTCGATTTTCAGGGAGTGAACACCCATCTTAGTCAAACGCTCAACGTGCTGAACCGCGCGAAGATCTTTTGAGTTCATGATGTAAGTGCCGTGCTCGTCTTCAAAAGCCGCCATTTTTTCTTCCGGGCGGTGAGCTTCGCTCAGTAATACGACTTCATCAGTTGGTTTGCCAAGACCTAGCGTATTGTCAGGGCGCTCATCAACTTCCTGAACCTGTACCGCAGTAGCATCTTGAACTTCAACGATCTGGCCCGCGTCGTTCTCGGTCGCTTTTTCGGTTTTGTATTCCCAGCGGCAAGCGTTAGTACAAGTACCCTGGTTCGGGTCACGCTTGTTGATGTAACCAGATAGCAGGCAACGGCCAGAGTAAGCCATGCATAGCGCGCCGTGAACAAAGATTTCAAGCTCAGTTTCCGGGCAATGCTCACGGATTTCTTCGATTTCTTCCAGAGAAAGCTCACGAGACAGAATAACGCGCTCAACACCTTGGGTTGACCAGAATTTTACGGTTGCCCAGTTAACGGCATTGGCCTGCACAGACAGGTGAATTGGCATTTCAGGGAAGTTTTCGCGCACCATCATGATAAGACCTGGGTCTGACATGATCAGGGCATCAGGGCCCATGTCGACGATAGGTTTCAGGTCACGAATGAAGGTTTTAAGCTTAGAGTTATGCGGCTGAATGTTACAGACCACGTAAAGCTTTTTGCCTTGTGCGTGGGCTTCATCGATACCGATTTTCAGGTTTTCGTGGTTGAACTCGTTGTTACGTACACGAAGGCTGTAACGAGGCTGGCCAGCGTAGACAGCATCTGCGCCGTATGCGAATGCATAACGCATGTTTTTCAGGCTGCCGGCAGGCGATAACAATTCAGGTTTAAACATAGCTCTTATATTCCAGTGTCTGATTCCAAATCAGGCCGTATCAGTAGGGGATACGGATGTGAGGCGGGATTTTACTGTGATCACTACCACAAAGGCAACGAAAACGGCTTAATGAGGCAAGTTTAAAGTGTCGAGAGGCGAGAATGAATATCGAGAAGCGAGTAGGAAGTGGCGAGTTTCGAGAGAATGGCCCTCGGAACTCGCCTTTACCATCTCGTTTTTTAATCTTTTGCTTCCAGTCCGCCCAGTACATCGAAAACATTCGGCAGGAAGGCCGAGAATTCACCACACATCAATGATAAATCGGCATCGATACGTGCTGCGACTTCTTCGCGGTCAATATCTTCATTCTGATCTTTAAGTTCATCAGAGAATTTCAGGCGCTTGATACCAAGATCCGCTTCCAGGACGAAGTCGATACGATCTTGCCAGTTCAGGGCCAGTTTAGTGACCAGCTTATCGGCTTCAATATGCGCCAGAATTTCATCACAGCTTAGGTCTTGCTGTTTGCAGCGGATCACGCCACCGTCTTCCAAAATGGCTTTAAGTTCAGCTTCTTCACCCATGGTAAAACCGTCTGGTGAGGTGTTTGAACGTACCCATTCTGTCATGGTCAGTTCAGCAGGCTTTTCTGGCGTGACAGGGACAACGGGCAGAGAACCAATTGATTTACGTAGTAGGGCCAGCAGATCTTCGGCTTTTTTGTAGCTACCCGCGTCAACGATGATGAAGCCTTCTTTCGGCATGATCAACGCATAGGTTTGCGAGTGACGGCTGAATGCGCGTGGCAGTAAGTCCATCACGATTTCATCTTTGATGGTGTCTTTTTCGCTTTTCTTCAGCTTGCGACCCTGCTCTTGTTCCTGCATTTCAACCTTGGCATTAAGGGATTCCTTGATGACCGATGCAGGCAGCATTTTTTCTTCTTTACGTACGCAGACAAGGATGTTGTCGCCTACTACGTGTGTAAACATATCACCATGCTTACCCAGCGCGTGTACCCAACCAAACTTTTGGACATCTTGGCTACCACAAGGGGTAAAGCGGAACTCTTCCAGTTGTTTTTCAATCTGATCAGGGTTGAGGTCGATCTCTCGGGTAAAACGGTAGGTCAGTATGTTTTTAAACCACATCATGGTAGTTACAAATCCTCGGTTGTGCATTTGGCTGACAATCTTATTGCATTGCACTGTCTTTGTCGCAATTTTTCTATCAGCGATTGGGTGGGGCAAGGTGAAAATTGCGATACAATCAATTCAGTTTTCCTGACTGGCATATACACCAATAATGAAGATCCTTCACACCTCCGACTGGCACCTTGGCCATCAGCTGCATGGCTATAGCCGTGACTACGAACACCAGGCTTTTCTGGACTGGCTGGCTGAAACGCTAGAGCAACAGCAAATAGATGCGCTGTTGGTTGCGGGCGATATTTTTGATACCGCCAATCCGCCGGCAAGTGCCTGGCGAATGCTCTATCGCTTTATGGCCCGACTGGCAAAAACTATGCCCCAGCTTAATGTCGTAATGATAGGTGGTAACCATGACTCGCCGAGCAAGCTTGATGCGCCGCATGAGCTGCTGAAAGCGTTTGACTTGCACATGGTGGGTGGGATTCACCGTGGTGAAGACGGTCAGTTGGATCACCAGCGGATGTTGGTACCACTTACCAATAGATCGGGTGAGCAGACTGCCTGGGTATTGGCGGTACCGTTCCTGCGCAGTGCAGACCTGCGAACAGACGATCTGGGTGAAGAGGATGATCGGTTGATCAAGGGGGTTGAAACCCTGTACGCCGAGATGACGCAGGCTGCCCGGGAGCTGAAAAATAGCCAGCAGGCGCTGATTGGCATGGGGCATGCCTTTATGGCCTCCGGTAAGTTGTCCGAGATGTCGGAACGTCGTGTGCTCGGCGGAAACCAGCATGCGCTGCCGGCCTCCATTTTTTCCGACGATATTAGCTATGTTGCGCTGGGACATTTACACCTGGCGCAGCGGGTCGCGAAGAAAGAGCATGTTCGCTATAGCGGCTCGCCATTGCCTTTGTCGATGTCTGAGCGGGACTATAAGCATCAGGTCGTGGTCGTAGAACTAGATGGTGATCAAGTGGCCGGGATTGAGCCGATCACGATCCCACGTGCTGTAGACATGCTCAAGGTACCGCGTTCTCCGGCGCCGCTGGAACAGGTGCTGGAAGAGCTTGAGGCTCTGGAGGTCGATGATCTCCCTCGCGAGCAGCAGCCGTTTCTCGAGGTACATGTCCGTCTTGATAAGCCCCGGGCATTGTTGCGCGAAAAAGTGCTCGCCGCTTTGGATGGAAAAGCGGTTAGGCTGGCTAAAATCACTCCGCACTACCAGCAGCAGGAGCGACAGGATGATCTGCGCCACCGCCGCCTGTCAGATGTTTCGCCGCAGCAGGTGTTTGCCTTGAGCTGGGGGAAAAAGTATGACGGTGAGCCGGATGAAGCGATGGTTGCAGCTTTCGAGAGCCTGCTTGGCCAGCTGGAAGACAGCGAGACGGTAACTGAATAGAGTTGTGGGATAATAATAACGATGAAAATTCTAGCGCTACGCGGCGAGAACCTTGCCAGCTTACAACATAAATTCGAGATAGATTTTGCCCATGGGCGTCTCGGTGACGCCGGGCTATTCGCCATCACCGGCAAGACGGGAGCCGGCAAGTCCACCTTGCTGGATGCCATATGCCTGGCTCTCTTTGACCGCATTCCCCGGTTGCAATCGAACAAGAAAAATGATGCCGAGATTGGCCGTGATGACGATGCCAGCCGTATTAAGGCCAATGATGTTCGCAGTATTTTGTCCCGCGGCAAGGCGGAAGGCTTTGCCGAGGTTGATTTCGTCGCCAATGACGGTAGCCACTGGCGTGCCCATTGGCATGTTCGCCGTGCCCGGGGCCGTGCCGAGGGACGGATCCAGGCATCGGAACAGTGGCTGGAAAACCTTGAAACCGGCCAGCGCTTTGCCGGCAAGAAGCAAGAGCTGCAAGCGGAAATTGAACATCTGGTCGGCTTGACCTTTGAGCAGTTTCGCCGTGCCGTGATGCTGCCACAGGGGGAGTTTGCCGCGTTCCTTAAAGCCGGTGCCGATGAGCGTGCCGCTTTGCTTGAGCGAATGACGGGAGGCGAGATTTATGGCCGCCTGTCGGTGGCAGCCTATGAGCGTGCCCGCGAGGAAAAGCAGCGCCTTGAACAACTGCAGGCCCAACTGGGGGATATCGAGATCCTGGATGAAGCCCAGCAGGCAGAGCTGAATCAGCAACTGGAGCAGGCCCGCGAAGCATTGACCGCTAAAGAAGATGCATTGGCGGCGCTGACCCGGCACCAGCAAACACTGGACTTAGAAGCGCAGCTCGATAATCAGTTCGCCGAGGCAAAGCAGGCACAGCAAGCCGCGCAGCTTGCAATGGATGAGGCGGCACCGCGTCATCAGCAACTGGAGCAAATTGCCAAGGCGCAGCCGGCACGGGGCGACTTTACTTTGCTGCAGCAGACACAGCTGCAGCTAAACAAGCTGACCAGTGCGATGGAGAAAGCGAGGGCTTCGCTCAGCCATGACAGCCAGCAATTGCTGAATGCCGATGGTGAAGTGGATAAAGCCAGGCTGGCCCATCAACAGCAGCAACAGCATTGGGAAGCATTGGCACCTAAGCTGAAGCAGGCGGTGGTCCTGGATGAGCAGGTAGCGGCCAGCCAGCGTCAGCTTGAAGCCCTCGAGCGTGATTTTCAGGCGATTCAGCAGGAAAGTCAGCAACAGCATCAGGCCCTGGTTGAAAAGCAGCAGCAACAGCAGCAGCTGGCACGTCGCCAGCACCAGTTAATGTTGATGCTGGAACAACACCGTGAACTGGCGGGGGTGGCCGAGCAATATCAGCCGGTGCTGGATAACTTGGATCAGTACCTGTCTGCCCACCATACCCTGACGCGTTTATCCCGCGAGCAGCAACAGATCCACTTTGAGCAGCAAAACCATGACCGAAATGTCGCGGTATTGAATCAGCAACAGGCGGAAGTTAACGAGCAACTGGGTTATATCAACCAGCAGCTCACGGCAATGGATGTGGCCGCGGTTGAACAGGCTGTCAACGATAACCAGAAACGTTATGGCGAAAAGCAGGTTGAGCTGGATACGCTGCGCCAGGCCATGGCGGGCACCAAAGAGTGGTCAGGGCTATTGGAGCAGCTGGACAAGCTTAATGCCGAGCACAAAGAGCTGAGTGAGATCAGCCAGAAAATCGAGCAGCGCCTGACTGAAATCCTGCCGGAAATGGGCGAGTTGCAGACCCGCTATCAAGAAGCCGAGCAGCAGCTGCAACAAAGCATGGCGGTAGTGAACCTGACAGAATACCGCAGTCAGCTAGCGCCGGATTCTCCGTGCCCGCTTTGTGGTTCGTTGGATCACCCGTATGTCGACCAACACCCGGTGGTAGAAGGCTTGCTGCACAGTCAGCAACAGCGCCTGCGTGAGTTGCAGCAACAGTTGCAGTCAGGCGAAGGGGAACGCCGTCATCTGCAACAGCAGTTGCCGCAGTGTCAGCAGCGCCTGACGGTGATTGAACACGAACAGGCACGTTTTCGTGCCTACAGCGATCAGCTGGTGGAGCAATTACTGACCGTGTTCAAGCAACTGGAGATAGAGCAGCAGATGGCGACGACGCCATCGGCCTCTCAGCTCAATGAACAGTTACGTCAGTGGCAGCAGGAGGCCGAGCAGGCCTATCGCGACATTCGCCAGTTGCAGCAGTCGATTGAACAGGCCCAGCATCAGTTACAGCAGGGGCGTCAGTTGCAGCATCAGCAGCAACAACTGCAACAGGCACAAAATGAAATCAAAGAGCACCAGCATCAACTTGAGCAGGCAGCGACGAAATGGAAGGAGCGCTTGCAGTCGATTGATACTCAGCAACAGACTCAGCAGGCGATCCTGTCATCTCGTGCAGCCGCACTGAACGAGCAGCACGGTGGTGAGCAGTGGCGCGACATGCTTCACCAGCAGGGCGCAGAACAATATATCCAGCAGCTCAAGCAGCAGGTAGAGCAATATTTGGCAAACCAGAAAGCCTTGCAGGAGGTCGAGCAAGAGCGAGTAGCACTGGCTCCGCAACTGGCCGAGCTGGAAACCAGCCTGGCTGCCAGCCAAAAGCAACTGCAAGAATGGCAGCAAAAAGGCGAGCAGCTCCAACGCCAACTGCAGCACACCTGGCAGCAGCGGGTTGAATTAATTGGCGAGCAGGAAACGCAACAGCTGGAGCAACAGGCTCAGACAATGCTTTCACAGGCGCAGCAGCAACTGACGGCTGCCGAACAAGCTCAGCGTCAGGCGGGCGAGGCCGTTGCCGCCGCGGATGCAGCGCTGAAAGGCTTGCAGCAGCAAGAGCAGGAAACGTCGGCAGCGCACCGCAAGGTGGTGTACGACTGGGTCGGCTGGCAGGAAAAGCTGGGACTGAATGAGCATGAGCTGATGCAATTGCTCAGCAAGGATGAGGCGTGGCTGGCAACAGAACGTAGCGAGCTAAAAGCCATTGATGATGCCAACACCCAGGCTCAGAGTGTTGTTAGTGAGCGTCAGCGATCAGTCGAGCAGCATAGCGAGTTGGCAGGCATTGCACGTCAGTGGTTGAGCTCGCATCACATCGGCCTGCCGGTAACACCTGGTGATGAGTCCGAGGTGGTTGATGCAGATACTGAGGTGATGGCAATTAGCGAAGTTCGCCAGCAATGGCAGCAGGATAAAACGGCATTGGATGAGCAAGTATTCCAGCTTCGCCAGCGGTTAACGGCAGCCGAGCATGCCTTGAGGCAAGCCGGTGAGCTCACCGAGAAACTGGCTGCCCAGCAAAAACAGACGGAACTCTGGCTACAGATGAGCGAGCTGATCGGTTCGGCCACCGGCAATAAATTCCGTACCCTGGCCCAAGGGCTGACCCTGCAGCAGTTGGTGATCCTGGCAAACGAGCACTTGCAGGATCTCGCCCCGCGTTATGCGCTGCAGCCTGTACCGGGCAGCCCGCTGGCGCTGCAGGTGATCGACCATGATATGGGGGATGAGATCCGGAGCGTAGAATCGTTATCGGGCGGTGAAAGCTTCCTGGTATCTCTGGCCCTCGCGCTGGCACTGGCATCGCTGGCAGCTGATACCCGCCAACTGGGATCGCTGTTTATTGATGAGGGCTTCGGTACACTGGATCCGGACAGTCTCGAAATGGCGCTGGCCTGCCTTGATGCCCTTCAGGCGGATGGCCGTCAAATCGGGGTGATCTCTCATGTCGGCACCCTGGTTGAACGCATCGGGGTGCAGGTTGCCGTTGAGGCACAGGGTGGCGGCAGAAGCAAGATTGCTATCAGGGGTTAATCGGAAGTTTGATAAGGCACTGATATAGAAAGTGTCGATATGACACGATAAGAGAGTCGTTGCATTCATAAATGTTAAACATAGGGTGACGCTTTTATCGTGTCGGGTCACAAAAGTGTCATAATAAGAACACATAATGACGCTCGACAGACAACAACGACTAGGTATAGATCACTATGGTAAGACGGATTCTTGTAGTAGAAGACGAAGCACCAATCCGCGAGATGTTGTGTTTCGTTCTCGAACAAAAGGGATATGAGGCCATCGAGGCCGAGGACTATGATACGGCGCTGGAAAAAATCTGTGAACCTTATCCGGAGTTAGTGCTGCTGGACTGGATGTTGCCTGGAGGCTCGGGGATCAACCTGATCAAACACCTCAAGCGTGATGAAATGACCCGCCAGATCCCGGTGGTCATGCTAACGGCCCGCGGTGAAGAAGAAGACAAGGTGCGCGGCCTTGAAGTCGGCGCCGATGATTACATCACCAAGCCGTTTTCGCCCAAAGAGCTGATGGCTCGCCTGAAGGCCGTTATGCGCCGCGTCTCACCCACTTCGCTGGATGATGTGATTGATGTACATGGCCTGAAGCTGGATCCGGTTTCTCACCGCGTGACGTCTAATGAAGAGCCGCTGGATATGGGGCCGACCGAGTTCAAGATGCTGCATTTCTTTATGACCCACCAGGAGCGTGTCTACAGCCGCGAGCAGTTGCTGAACAATGTGTGGGGAACCAATGTGTACGTTGAAGACCGTACGGTCGATGTTCATATTCGTCGTCTGCGAAAAGCCCTTGAAACCGGCGGACACGATAAAATGGTACAAACGGTGCGTGGCGCGGGATACCGGTTCTCCACCCGTCTGTAAGCCGTGGTTAACGAATAAGTACTGAGCTTGGAACATACACGGGAGCGAGCGAAAGCTTCCGCTGAGATGGAGTGGTAGATGGTTGAACGGCTGTCGTGGAAAAAGCTGGTCTGGGAACTGGCCTTTTTCTACTTGCCCTGGATAGGATTGGGTCTGGTTTTTGGATACATGCCCTGGTTTTTGCTGGTGGCGACCTGGATCCAGTTGATCTGGCATTTTCATAATCAGCTGAAAATGTCCGACTGGCTGTGGAAAGAGCGCAGCCTGACCCCCCCTTCCGGCTCGGGCAGCTGGGAGCCCTTGTTCAACGGTATTTACCGCTTGCAGCAACGCAACCGTCGCCGCCGTAAAGAGCTGGCTACGCTGATCCGCCGTTTCCGTAACGGTGCCGAATCGCTTCCTGATGCGGTTGTGGTCTTTCGCAGTGAAGGCAATATCGTCTGGTGTAACAAGCTGGCCCAGCACCTGTTGGGGTTCCGCTGGCCGGACGATGCCGGACAGCCTATCAGTAACTTGCTGCGAAGCCCGGACTTTGTACGCTATCTGGCGAAACAGTCTTTTGATACCCCGCTGGAAATCACCTCGCCGCTTAATTATGACCGCACGCTGGAGCTGAGGATCATGCATTACACCGAGGGTGAGTACCTGATGGTGGTGCGGGATGTTTCGCAGGTCAAGCAGCTTGAGGGCATGCGCCGCAACTTCTTTGCCAATGTCTCTCATGAGCTGCGAACACCGATGACGGTGCTGCAGGGTTACCTCGAAATGTCGAAAGATCCGGAAATGCTGGTTGGGCCGATGTGGGACAAGGCGCACGGCGTGATGACGGAGCAGCTGCTTCGGATGAACTCGCTTGTTGAACAGCTGTTGACCTTGTCCAAGATCGAGGCGGCACCGAATATTGAGTTGGAAGAGACCATTGATGTACCGTCTATGCTTGATATTCTTGAAAAAGAAGCCATCTCCCTGAGCGGTGGTGACGAGCATCTGTTTAGCTTTGATATTGATAGCTCATTGAAGGTCTTGGGCGATGAAGACCAGTTGCGCAGCGCGATTTCCAACCTCGTTTATAATGCAGTGAAACACACGCCAAAGAATGCCAAAGTGTCGGTGCGCTGGTACTTATCTGCAACCGGGCCTCGCCTGGAAGTGACAGATAGCGGTGAAGGCATTGAGCCGCAGCATATTCACCGTCTGACTGAGCGTTTTTACCGGGTGGACAAGGCCCGCTCGCGAGAGACGGGCGGTAGCGGTCTGGGGCTGGCGATTGTCAAACATGCCCTGAGCCATCATGACTCGCAGCTGGAAATTGAAAGTGTTGTCGGTGAAGGCAGTACCTTCTCCTTTACGCTTCCGCAGAGGCTGGTGGCAGAAGCGGCCTAGCTTTGCGAGCAAAAATATTGAAGATAGCGGCCCTCGGGCCGCTTTTGTCGTTACTGTTTCTACCGTTGTCACTATCTTGAAAGGGAATACCTGAACTTATGACAAGCCTGTACCGTAAACTTGGATATCTGCTGGCTCTGTTCGGTAGCCTGGCAGCTGCTGCGGCCGATGACGAACTGGCCGAGTACCATAAGGTCCGCGGTGTTTCCGGCACTTTGTCATCGGTTGGCTCTGATACGTTTGCCAACCTGATGACCTACTGGTCAGAAGAGTTCAAGCGGCTGTATCCGAATGTGAATGTGCAGGTACAGGCGGCAGGCTCGTCAACGGCCCCGACGGCCTTGACCGAGGCGACCGCCCAGCTCGGGCCGATGAGCCGGATGATGAAGGCCAAGGAAATCGAGGCGTTTGAGCATGAGTATGGCTATCAGCCGATGGCTGTCAGGGTGGCGATTGATGCGCTGGCGGTTTTTGTTCATGAAGATAACCCGCTGGCGGGGATCAGCTTCAACCAGCTTGATGCTATCTATTCGCGGACACTGCGCTGCGGTGGGACCGAGCCGATCACCCGCTGGGGACTGCTGGGCCTGACAGGAAGCTGGGCTCATCGTGATATTCAGCTATTTGGCCGTAACTCGGTATCGGGCACCTATGGTTATTTTAAACAGCGTGCCCTGTGTCAGGGGGACTTTCGCAATAATGTTAACGAACAGCCGGGCTCGGCATCGGTCGTGCAGTCGGTATCGAGTTCCCTGAACTCTATTGGCTATTCGGGCATCGGGTATAAAACCACAGGGATCCGGGCTATTCCTGTTGCCAGGGAAGAGGGCGGTGACTACGTTGAAGCCTCGATTGAAAACTCGCTTAACGGCAGCTATCCGCTGGCGCGTTACCTGTACATTTATGTCAACAAGCACCCGAACAAGCCCATGCCGCAATTGGAGGCCGAGTTCATTAAGTTCATCCTTTCGCGCTTTGGCCAGGATATGGTTGAAAAAGACGGCTATGTCCCGCTTTCTGCTGCCATCGTTTCGGCTGATTTGGCGCAGCTTGGGTTGAACGACAGCGCTCAGCCAGACTAACCCAAGCTGAAGCGTTCCAGAACTTAAGAGCTAATGGCCAGCTGCCAGCCGGCTTTGGCCCAATACTCCTGTTCCTGCCGTAAATCGGCCGCCAGTAGCTTGTTACTGGCTTCCCAGTCTTCTGGTAGCGTAAGCTGCCAGCTTTCTTTATTGGCTTCGACCTTAATATCCGGTAGCGGCTCCTCGTTACGCTGGCCGTTAAGTGCCACAGCAAGCCGCAAGGTACGGATCAGCGGATAGAGGTGCTTACGTTTGTAGATACTGAGTTCCGGCATCTCTTCCAGTTTGAGTGATTTGCGCTGAAAGCGAACCAGGGTCGCCAGCACCGTCTGTTGTTCGAGGTTAAATCCCGGCATGGTACTAAAGCGCAGCAGGTAGGCGGAATGGCGGTGGAACCCCGGATAACTGATGCTAAGCCCGGCCTCATGGAGCAAGGCGCCCCAGCCCAGCAGTGTCAACAGCTCGGATTTGGTCAGCCCGGGCTGTGGCTCGATCTGGTTATAGAGATATTCGGCAGTATCCTTGACCCGCTTGGCCTGAGCCATATCGACGTTATATTGGGTTGCCATCGCATCGGCGGTACGGGTACGGATATCGCTGTGGCGAAACCGGTCTTCCATCTCATACAGCAGCCCTTCACGAAGCGCACCATCGGAAAAACGCATCTCGTCTATTTTCAATGAACTGAAAACCGCATCAAGGATGGCAACGCCGGCGGCAAAAACCGGTTTGCGATCATCGCTCAGCCCCGGTAAATCTAGCTCGTCGGCATTTTTGACGCTGAGTATTTTGTCTGTCAGCTGGCCGAGACGCTTGCCGGTGATAATGCCGTCATTGTAGCCCTGACCGATCAGGACTTCCCGGATCGCCTTGATGGTGCCGGATGAACCGACGGCGTACTGCCAGCCTTTGTTGCGGTACTGGTTGGCAATGCTTTCCATTTTCTGCTGGGCAGCCAGCTTCGCTGTTGCCATGTTCTTGGCACTGATTTTCCCTTTGGCAAAGTAGTGCTGGTTGTAGCTGACACATCCCATATGTTTGCTATAGAGCAGGTGGGTATCGAAATCTTCGCCGATCACCAGTTCGGTACTACCGCCGCCGATATCTATCACCAGCTTGCGGCCTTTTTCCGGCTGAGTATGGGCGACGCCGAGATAAATCAGGCGGGCCTCCTCGGTGCCCGGGATGATCTCGATAGGATAGGGGATGAGGCTTTCGGCGCGCTTGAGGAACACATGGACGTTTTGGGCCTGGCGCAAGGTATAGGTGGCAGCAATACGGACATTTTCCGGCTCGAAACCCTGCAGGCGCTCGGCAAACATGGCCAGGCAGTTGAGGCCGCGTTGGATCGCGGCCTGGTTGAGGTTGTGGTGTTCGTCGAGTCCGGAGGCTAGCTGAACCCGCTGCTTATGGCGGCTGATAATTTGCAGGCTTTGCCCGATCACTCGGGCAACAACCATGTGGAAGCTGTTAGAGCCAATATCGATAGCCGCTATCTCGCGTGGACGTGGATTATCAATCATTATTAACCATCGCTTTCTCAGCTTTTTTTCTGAGCTGTTTTTCGGAGTGCTTCAGGTAATCATAGATCGCAATTTGTGAACGGATCTTGCGACGGTTACCCCGGGGCACATATTGGTTGCTCATTTCTTTATCGATAACCCGTGCCTTGACCGTATCGGTTAGCTGGATATTCAGGATATCGATGATTCTCATTTTCAGTGCCGGATCCCGGATCGGACAGCCGACTTCTATTCGATTATCGATGTTACGGGTCATCCAGTCGGCCGATGAAATCATCACGTCCGGATCGCCGTTGTTCTCAAATACCACTACACGCGGGTGTTCGAGGAAACGGTCGACAATACTGATGGCCGTAATATTTTCACTGATCCCCTTGATGCCGGGGATCAGGGAACACATCCCGCGAATGATCAGTTTAATGGTCACACCGGCACTACTGGCCTGATAAAGCATGTTAATCAAGCCTTTATCGACCAGATTGTTCACCTTAAGTGTAATACCCGATGGCAAGTTTTGCTTGGCATGGGCAATCTCCCGGTCTATCAGATCATACAGTCGTGAGCGGGAGTTACGCGGCGAGACGATTAAATGATGGAATTTAACCGGGCGATAAGGGTTTTCGATATACCCGAAGACCTGCCGTACCTCATTGGTAATTTCGTCGTCACAGGTCATCAGCGAGAAGTCGGTATAGAGCCGTGCTGTATTTTCATGGAAGTTACCGGTGCCGATATGGGCATAGCGGACGAGCTTGTCACCTTCACGCCGGGTGATCAGGCACAGTTTGGAGTGAATTTTCAGCCCCGGGACACCAAAGACGACGTGGACCCCGGCTTCGGTCAGGCGGCGGGCCCAGATGATATTGGCTTCTTCGTCAAAACGGGCCTGCAGCTCGACTACGACGGTTATCCGTTTGCCGTTATTGGCGGCATCTATCATCGACTCAATGATGCGGGAGTTTTTGGCCACCCGGTAGATATTGATTTTAATACCACGGACTTTGGGGTCGTAGGCTGCCTGGCGAACCAGCTCGGTCATGTGGTTGAAGGTATGGTACGGATAGTACAGCAGAATGTCCTGTGCCTTGATGGCGTCAAAGGCATTGCGGGCAGAGGAGAAATGGTAGCTTTGGATCGGCGGCAGGGGCTTGTTTTCCAGATAGTTGCGACCGACATTGGGAAAGCCGATAAAGTCCTTGAAGTTATGGTAACGCCCGCCGGGGATGATGCTGTCATAGCTGGAGACTTTCAGCAGCCCGCAGAGGACATCAATCATATCGCCAGGCATATCGCGCTGGTAGACGAAGCGAACCGGCATGGCTGTGAGGCGCTGGTTCAGGCCTTCAGACATCTGTTCCAGCAAGCTGTGTTCCACTTCCAGGCTGAGATCGTATTCGGCGTCCCGGGTCATCTTCATCGAGTAGGCGGCCAGGCTGTCGTATTCGAAGAAGCCGCTGAAGATATCGTCGAGACAAAAACGAATAATGTTATCCAGCAGGATAAGGGTTTTGCGCCTCTTACCTTTTGCCTCGGGCAGCTGGATAAAGCGCGGTAGCTGATCAGTCGGAATCTCGATCAGGGCATGGCCCTTTTTCTCTCCCTGCTGCATTTCGACGGTCAGGTAAGAATATTCGTCTTTGAGAAATTCAAGCAGATCGATATCCGGTGTGAGAAGGATGGGCGTGATATGGGGCAGAATCGCATTGCGGAAGTATTTGCGAAGCCAGTTCTGCTGATGCTCGTCGAGTTGTTGTTCATTGACCAGAAAAATATGGCGCCGTGCCATTTCCAGCAAAATCTCGTTATAGAGGCTGTCGAAATCCTGGTTGAGCTTCAGGACACGGCTCTGGATTTTGCTGAGTAGCTGTTTGGCACTGTCATCGCCGCCTTGTTCCTGGCTGATCAGGATTTGGCGTTTTACATCGGCAAAGCGGACTGAATAAAATTCATCGGTATTACTGGAAAAGATTCCAAGAAAACGGACGCGTTCAATCAGCGGCACGGATTTGTCTGCCGCCTCTTGAAGTACACGTTCGTTAAATGATAGCCAGCTTAATTCTTTTTCTATATAGAGAGATTCCGTACTCATTGTATTCCTATTAGATAAGCTGTGGGCTAAAAGTTATGCCTCTTGTTAGTTGTTATCGAGTCAGTTGTCGTCGACATCGATATTGAGATCATCGGACAGTTGTTCCAGCTCGTCCTGAACGGTCTCCAGGGCAAGCTCAGCCGGTAGCTCAAGCTGAAAATTTGCCGAGAAAATTGGGTAACCCCAGTTAGGTGCGCTTTGGGTATCGGTTTTGAGCTTGTTGATATTGATCCCAAGCTGGTTGAGCTTGGCGGTGACTTCTTTGACGATGCCGAGACGATCGTTACCGGTGACGGTGAGGTTGTGCAGCGTTGTGATCGGAATAGCCTTACTGTCATCTTCGACAATATGGATTTGCAACCCATCCAGTTTCGACAGGCTTTGGCTCAATACCGGGATATATTGGTCGGCGACTTCAATCTGCAAGATACCGGCAAACTGCCCGGCAAGTTTACTGAGACTGCTGGCCAGCCAGTTACCGTGGTTTTGGTATACCGTGTCTGAGAGGGTTTCAACCAGGCCTGGTCGGTCTTTACCAATTACAGTAATAACGAGATGCTTCATAACGACTTCCTTATTCGCAGTAGGCTTGTTCATTATGTGAGCATGTGCAATATCTGTCCAGAAGCTACGGGAGAACGGCCAATGAAATCGGTTAATAGTCATAAATCATTAAGACTAATGACCTTTTATTGCAATTTTATGTCACTCTAATAGATTAGCCCAAGGAAACGAAAGGAGTGTTGGCCTCACTCGTACTGGCTGTCATATAATTGTCATCTAAAAGAAATATTATTGATAAACGTATAAATCCTATGAGGTAATAATGGCAGACGCCAGCGCATTTTTGAGTGGGGACAGCCCTGGCCGCCGAGTTAAAGACAAGCTCGCACGCTATGGGGTAACCGCTGGTGGTATTTCTGTTCTTATTACGCTAGTCCTGATTTTCTTCTACCTGCTGTATGTGATCATGCCGATCTTTGCCTCGGTCAACGTCACACCAAAGCAGGCATTCTCCATAGATTTTTCAGACAACCCTGCCGCTATTTATCTCAACGAGCAGAACAACATCGCCTATAGGATGTCCCAGCAGGGCAATTTGAGCTTCATAAACCTCGCTCCGAAGAATGTCGGTGAGCTTATGGGTGAGCATCAGCTTATGGCAAGTCCTGTCAGTTTTGCCCGTACCCTGCCGAGTGAAGAAGTGTTTGCCTATGGCGGCCGCTCTGGCGAAGTGGTGGTATTTAAACCCACTTTCAGGATCTCGTTTACAGGAGATTTGAAGCAGACGACACCGGATATTGCCTATCCGCTGGGAGCGAGTCCGCTGCAACTGGACCCTGATGGTCACGCAGTTAGCCAACTGGCGGTATCGGTGCGCGCCGAGCAGGCCGTCGTGGCTGGAGTAACGGCTGATCACCGGGTCAGGGTGATGACTTTCAGCCACCAGGATGCGCTGCCCGGTCAGGTATCGGATTGGCAGGTGGTATCGTTCGGGATTGAGGGGCTGCCTGACACCATCAGTGCGCTGGCCGTAACACCGGATGCCCGCACGCTGTATGCGCTGAGCGGTAATAATTTGTATGTGGTGGCGCTGGACGGGGACAACTCGGCGATCCGCGATGTTGTCGATGTGAGTTCGGCTCAGGGAGAGTCGCAGCAGTTGACGTTACTGTCGGGCGCGAATTCCTTGTTGATCACAACCAGTGACAATGCAGTATCGCAGTGGTTCGAAGTGCTTCGCGAGGGCAAGCGAACACTGGTGAAGGCGCGGCATTTTGCACTGCCAGAGAGCCCGGTGGTGCAGCTTGTTCCCGAGTATGCCCGTAAAGGTTTTTTTGCGGTACACCAAAACGGCGAACTCTCGGCTTACTACACGACAATCAAAGGGCATATCTACAACGAGCCGTTGCTGGCTGAGGTACCCGACTGGGTTGCTATCTCTCCTCGGGCAGACCGTTTGCTGACCGTGAACGGTGACAGCTGGCAGCTCTACAAGGTGGATAACCGCCACCCTGAAATCGGTTTTTCATCCCTGTGGCAGAAAATTTGGTATGAAGGCTATCCCGAGCCTGAATACGTCTGGCAATCGACATCCGCCAGTGATGAGTTTGAGCCGAAACTCAGTTTGGTACCTGTCGTATTCGGTACTCTTAAAGCTGCCGTCTATGCGATGTTTTTCGCGATTCCGGTGGCTTTGGCCGGGGCAATCTATACCGCTTATTTCATGTCTTCCAAAATGCGCCGGGTGATCAAGCCCACGGTCGAGATTATGGAGGCATTGCCGACGGTGATTCTGGGCTTTCTGGCCGGCATTTGGCTGGCCCCTATCGTTGAAGAGTACCTGCCCGGCATTGCAATGATTATTGTGGCTTTTCCTTTGATGATGATGCTGGTCGGGATCGGCTGGTCCTTGCTTCCGGGGCCGTGGCGTCACCGCTTGCCAAACGGACTGCATATCATATTGCTGATGCCGGTGATTGTGCTGCTGGTTTATGCCTGCCTGGAAGTCAGCCCGTATGTCGAGCAATGGCTGTTTGATGGTGATATGCGTATGTACCTGACTAACGAGTGGGGTATAGGTTATGACCAGCGCAATACGCTTGTCGTGGGGATCGCGATGGGCTTTGCGGTGATCCCGACAATATTTACGATTGCCGAAGATGCGATTTTTTCGGTACCGGGGCATTTAACCAGTGGTTCCTTGGCGCTGGGCGCGACACATTGGCAGACATTGACCCGTGTTGTGTTGCTAACGGCCAGTCCGGGGATTTTCTCTGCCATTATGATGGGCCTTGGTCGTGCGGTCGGTGAAACCATGATTGTCCTGATGGCAACGGGCAATACGCCGATCATGGACTGGAACATACTGGAAGGTTTGCGGACGTTGTCGGCAACCATTGCGATTGAGATGCCGGAGACCGAGGTAGGCAGTTCGCACTACCGGGTATTGTTCCTGGCTGCCTTTGTGCTGTTTGTGTTTACCTTTATTTTCAATACGATTGCAGAACTGGTTCGTCAGCGGCTAAGAGAAAAGTACAGCTCGCTGTAATGTAAGCGCACACTAACTGACAGATAAAACTAACCGATAGATAAAATGAAAATGCAAAGTGATGGGTAATTGGTTTAAATCGGGCTCTCCATGGATATGGCTGACGGCTGGCGCAGTTAGCCTGAGTCTGGTTGCCGTGCTGGGATTGTTGCTATTGATAGGCTGGAAGGGGCTGAGCTACTTCTGGCCGGCACCTGTGTACCAGTTCGATGTTGACATCAATGGCAACCGGCAGGCCATTATCGGCGAAATCTATGAGACCAAATCAGTTTCGGTACGCCAGCTGGCAGAAGCCGGTGTGGATGTGTCGGCTATCGAAGGGGAGCGGGTCTTTCGCTACCTGATCAAAACCGGGAACCGTGAAAGGGTTGAACTCGATTTTATTACCCTGCTAGAGACGCAGATCACCAGCAAGACGCTGGCCGATGATATTGCCGTCATCGACCGGATCAAAAACGGCAAGTTTTATGGCTATCCGGTTAGTTTTATCGATGATGGCCAGAGCAAGTCGCTTGCAGAGTTGGAGCTAGGGCTGTTGGATGCCGATCGGGTTCGTGGTGAAATTGACTCGCTGCTGAAAACGGATGTTGCGGCCATTAACCACCAGCTTGATCAGCTGCGTCAGCAAGAGCGTCGACAGGGTAAGCTGCCGGCTATTACGGCTCAGCGGCTTTTGCTGGAACAGCGCTATGCCGGTATAGAGCAGCGTATGCTGGCACTGCGCAAGCTGCTGGAACAAGATGCGCTGCTGGTGCGCGATATGGCCGGTACTATGGTGAAACTGCCCCTCGAGCAGGTGCTCGATATCTGGTACCCGAACAATTTAACGACAATAGAAAAAGTGGCCCACTGGGGGCGTCAGATTGGCAAATTTGTCAGTGAGGATCCCCGAGAGGCCAATACCGAGGGCGGGGTGTTTCCGGCGATTTTCGGCACTGTGTTTATGGTGCTGCTGATGAGTGTTATCGTCACCCCGCTAGGGGTAATGGCTGCCATCTATTTGCATGAGTACGCAGGGAAAAACCAGTTTACCAAGCTAATCAGAGTTGCCGTTATCAACCTGGCTGGTGTGCCGTCTATTGTCTACGGCGTATTTGGTCTGGGTTTCTTTGTTTATATGGTCGGCGGAACGATTGATGAAATCTTTTTCTCTGATCAACTGCCGGCTCCCACTTTCGGTACACCGGGTATTTTATGGTCGGCCCTAACGCTGGCTATTCTGACGTTGCCTGTTGTGATTGTATCGACCGAGGAAGGTCTGGCCAGGATCCCGAGTTCGGTACGTCACGGTTCGCTGGCGCTGGGCGCAACCCAGGCTGAAACCCTATGGCGAATCGTGTTGCCGATGGCAAGCCCGGCTATAATGACAGGACTTATTCTGGCGGTCGCCAGAGCCGCGGGTGAAGTGGCCCCTTTGATGTTGGTCGGGGTAGTCAAAATGGCACCGACGTTACCGGTTGATAACCTTTTTCCCTATTTGCATCTGGATCGTAAGTTTATGCACCTTGGCTATCATATCTATGATGTCGGCTTTCAAAGTCCCAATGTCGAAGCTGCCCGGCCCTTGGTGTATGCCACCTCGTTTTTACTGGTGACGGTGATTGTAGGGCTAAACCTGACGGCGATTGGTATTCGAAATCACTTACGGGAAAAATACCGCTCTTTGGAACAATAACGGGGATACAGTAACTTACATGTTTTCAATTAACTCGACCATGGGGTTGTTTCAGCCTCAAGATTTAACCAAGTTACCCGAAGAGAAAACGGCCATGTCGATTGAGGGGCTCGATCTGCATTATGGCAAGCAACAGGCTCTGTATAATATCAATATGCGGATAGCCAAGGGGCAGGTTACTTCGTTTATCGGTCCGTCCGGTTGCGGCAAGTCGACCTTGTTGCGTTGTATCAACCGGATGAACGAGCTGGTCGAGGGCTGCACCGTCGAAGGCAAAATCATGCTCCACGGCCAGAACATCTATGACAGCAAGGTGGATGTGGCCTCTTTGCGTCGTCGGGTCGGCATGGTGTTCCAGCGGCCGAATCCGTTTCCTAAATCCATCTATGAAAATGTGATTTATGGCTTGCGCCTTCAGGGGATAAAAGAGCGTCGTGTGCTTGATGATGCTGTCGAAAACTCGCTGCGTGGTGCGGCATTGTGGGATGAGGTCAAAGACCGCCTGCATGAGAATGCCTTTGGGCTCTCGGGTGGCCAGCAACAGCGTCTGGTTATTGCTCGTGCGATAGCGATTGAGCCGGAAGTCTTGCTGCTGGATGAACCGACCTCGGCACTGGATCCGATCTCGACTTTGACCATCGAAGAGCTGATCAACGAGCTCAAGACCAAGTACACGGTGATAATTGTTACCCATAACATGCAGCAGGCCGCGCGGGTGTCAGATAACACGGCATTTATGCATATGGGCGAGCTGGTGGAATATGCCAATACCAATGATATTTTCACCACGCCCAAAGAGAAACGAACAGAAGACTACATCACTGGTCGATACGGTTAAGGAACCAAATCATGTTGGATAATTTAAGTCTTGGCCGTCATATTTCCGGCCAGTTTAACGCGGAGCTGGAAAGTATCCGTACCCATGTGCTGGCAATGGGTGGCTTGGTCGAGCAGCAACTGGCCGATGCACTCAAGGCGATGCACAAGCAGGATGCCGAGCTGGCCAAGCGGGTGATCAAAGATGATCACAAGGTCAACGCGATGGAAGTGGCGATTGATGAAGCCTGCACCCGGATCATTGCCAAGCGTCAGCCGACAGCCAGTGATCTGCGCCTGGTGATTGCGATCATCAAGACCATTACCGATCTGGAGCGGATCGGTGATGTCGCAGAAAGCATCGCCAAGGTGGCATTGGAGAACTTCACCAATAAGCAATATAACTTGCTGGTCTCGCTGGAAGCGCTGGGGCAGCATGCCGTCAGGATGCTGCACGAGGTGCTGGATGCCTTCGCCCGAATGGATGTTAAGGCGGCCATTGAGGTCTATCAGGAGGATGACCGGATTGACCGCGAATACGAAGCCATTATTCGTCAGTTAATGACATATATGATGGAAGATCCGCGTTCAATCCCGAATGTACTGCAGGTGATGTGGTCAGCCCGTTCCATCGAACGGGTCGGTGATCGATGCCAGAATATCTGCGAATACATCATTTATTTCGTCAAAGGCAAGGATATCCGTCATACCAGCCAGGAAGAGATCGAGAGCATCCTGAAATAACGTTGCCTAGTGCTGCCTGGCTTAGTCTTTACTAAACAGATTCGGGACAAAGGTCTGACTGTCTGCCGGTGCCCTGACATACCCTTCTTTGTTGACCTCGGGGAGATCGATGTGAGGGTAGTGGATCTCTTCAAAGGGGATGTGGGACAGCAAATGGGAAATACAGTTGATGCGCGCTTTCTTCTTGTCATCGGCATCAACAACCCACCATGGACACTGTTTGGTATCGGTATAGGCAAACATACGGTCTTTGGCGGCTGAATACTCTGCCCAGCGGTTGCGGGATTCAAGATCCATCGGGCTGAACTTCCAGCGTTTTATTGGCGTATGTATACGCTCAAGGAAGCGGGCCTCTTGTTCTTCGTCTGATACCGAGAACCAGTATTTCAGTAAAATGATCCCCGAACGCTGCAGCATACGCTCAAACTCCGGGCATGAACGGAGAAATTCTTCGTATTCATTGTCGGTGCAAAAGCCCATTACTTTTTCGACCCCGGCACGGTTATACCAGCTGCGGTCGAACAGGACCATTTCACCGGCCGAAGGCAGGTGAGCAACATAACGCTGAAAGTACCACTGGGTTTTCTCTTTCTCGGTTGGGGCTGGTAAGGCAACAATGCGACAAACCCGTGGGTTGAGCTTTTCGGTGATCCGTTTGATCACGCCGCCTTTCCCAGCTGCATCTCGGCCCTCAAAAAGAACCACTACCTTTAACCCGCTGTGCTTTATCCATTCTTGCAGTTTAACGAGTTCAACCTGTAGGCGTTTTAGTTCATTTTCATAGTCTTTCTTCTTGAGCTTTTTTACGGTTCTGTCAGAGGTCATTCTGCACTCCGTTTGCTGGTGACTGTATTGTTTTACTTCTTAAGAATAATGCTGAATTCAAAAGATGACGAGTGAACTTGTTTCCGGTTGCTAGCTTGCCTGGGTCTTGTTTATAGAAATGTGACCAAAGGAAGAATATTAGGATTGATACGTTAGCTCTCGAGATGTTTGAGTGGTCTTTTATTGATATTTATACACAATCATGCTCATATGCTAGTCTAAAAAATAAATGTTCAATTTATTGATAAAAAATAAAAAAGGAATAGAGATGTACAGGAAATCGCTAGGGCTATTAGTTAGCCTTTTGTTGGCTGGGTGTGGTGGTGGCGGAGGTGATAACCAGTTTGCCAAGGATAGCTACCCGACACAGAGTTGCCCTTCTAATATGACTTGTGACTTCATGAAAGCGCCTAAAGACTATAACAATCCTAATGGTGAGCAGGTTGATATTTACTATGGTGTGCACAAAGCTCTAGATCCTGCCAACCGGATTGGTTCATTGATTCTTAACTTTGGTGGTCCGAGTGCTGAGGCGGTGGGTGGGGCTGGGTACATGGTCGAGAAGGAATTGCCAAAGGAAATCCTGGATCGTTTTGATATTGTTGGCATGGATCCTCGCGGTACCGGTCAGAGTGCTTTTGCCAAAGAGTTAACTGACTGTGCCGTTGCGCAAAGCAATAAACAGGGCGATTGTTCTGCTACTTATTCTCAAGTTGCGCCATTTTTAGGTAGTAACACTGTTGTGAAAGATATGGATATGCTGCGGAACCTGCTAGGCGATGAAAAGCTGACGTTCCTGGGTTATTCATACGGTACTCGGCTTGGTTCACTGTATGCGTACACTTTCCCTGAAAGAGTGCGTGCAATTGTACTTGATTCACCGATGTCGCCGATGGCTGAGAATAATGTTGAGCTAAGAGTCGGTAATACTGCCGGGTATGATAAAGTGGCGGCTTTCCGTTTAGACTATGCAACCTATCCTAATCGGGAAACTCGTTATCAACATGTTGTTGATAGCTTGTTTTCTTCTACAATGTCTTATGTAGCAAATGATGGTGCAATGCTTAGCCTTCGTGATGGCATTTCTGTGATGAATTTGACCGTAGCACGAGAACATTTTGGTGATTGGCAGAAAATTGATGATGGGCTAGAAAATTTGCTGGATTATGACAACGCTTCTAGTTTACTCAATGAGTTATCTACTAATGGTTTTAAATCTTCACGATCTCGCTATTCGAGTTCGGAAGATTCATTACGCGGAAGTGCTTTGTTTAAGGCTGTGGTATGTACTGATGAAAGGTCTCCATTGACAGATGGTGAATTACTCGCATCCGAATATCGTTACAAAAGTGCATCATCCCTTTACGGTTCGTTGACTTACCATAGTACTTCAGAATTATGTAAGGGGTGGTCAGCACAGCGCGATCCTATTCCGGCTGTTACAGATATGGCTTCGGCGCTTGGAGGTAAGCAAATTCTTATTATTGGTGGCCAATATGATCCGGCAACACCATACACCTGGACTGAGGAGATGGCTGCGAGCTTTGGTGCTTCGGCCTCAAAGATAATGGTTGATAATTATGTTGATCATGGTTTCAGCTACAGCAATATTAGCTGTGTTGACCAAAAGACAACTGCATATCTGCTGGATCCTGACACCAAGGTTGCTGAAGAGACATGTGATGCAAGTGCACTTTCACAGAATAAGTCATTTATGATTGCTCCTGACACTTCGCATCCTGCCAAAGATGTTATTGGTTGGTAATTAAATCGGATAACAAAGTTGTTACTCAGCCTGCCTTAGTGCAGGCTGTTTAGTTTATTGTTATTACTTTAATGAGCGATAAACCGCAGCGATTTTTTCATCAGAAGTGACAGGGATTGTAAAGTCATCGACATTGCTGCTGCCCATATGGGCCTGATTTGCATACTGAAGCATCTGGCTTGGCCGGGTGCTTTTCCCTGACAGATGTATTTCCTTTACTCCGCTTATTCGAACAATTTCGGTAACATTGTCTGCCGTGATACCGGCACCAGCCATAATACTGAGATTGGAGCCACAGTAGTTGACCATCTCTGCTAGCATTTCAGCACCATCCAGGGCATTGGCCTGCAAACCAGAGGTAAGTACTCGCTCGCAACCTGTGCTCATGATGCTATCAAGGGCGGTCATCGGGTCAATGCACTGGTCAATAGCACGGTGGAAGGTTACTCCCAGCCCGCCGGCTTCCTTTATCAAACTGCGCAGACAGTCTTCGTCTACCAGGCTGTGGGCATCGAGCACACCGACGACTACGCCTTGTAAGCCAGCCTGTTTGGCGGCATGAGTGTCTGCCAGCATGATTTCTATATCATCACTCGAAAATAAAAAATCCCCCTGGCGTGGCCGAATCATGGCATAGACGGGAATCGAGGCGTGCCTGGCTGCTTGTTTCATGAAACCGGTACTTGGAGTCAGGCCGCCGAGTGCAAGAGACGAGCAGAGCTCGATACGTGTTGCGCCGCCTTGCTGGGCGTAATGCAGCGATTCGATATTATCGATACAAACTTCTAGGTGTTGAATTTTCATGACGGTTAATCAGGGCTGTAGATGATGGAAGCAGTGTAGTGGATCTTTGCTTGCCGGAGGATTAATCAGATCAACAATATGAAGAGATAAGAGATAAGAGATAAGAGATAAGAGATAAGGGATAAGGGATAAGGGATAAGAGAAACAAAAAGGGCCCGGTGTGTCCGGGCCTCATTCTATTTTTGCCTATTGGCTGACTTTGGCTTTACGCTATTGCGTTTGTTGCCTAATTAACACCGTGAGCATGGTGTTAATGGGTAATTACTTACCTAGGTCTGCAGTGTGCTCAGATAGGTAGTCAGCAACACCTTTTGGTGATGCATCCATACCAGCTTTGCCTTCTTCCCACTGTGCCGGGCAAACTTCACCGTTCTTCTGGTGGAAGTTTAGTGCGTCAACCATGCGTAGCATTTCATCGATGTTACGTCCTAGTGGTAGGTCGTTAACTACCTGGTGACGTACAAGACCGTCTTCGTCGATTAGGAAAGAACCGCGGAAAGCAACGCCTGCTTCTGGGTGCTCTACATCGTACGCTTTGCAGATTTCGTGCTTAACGTCAGCGATTAGAGGGTACTTAACCTGACCGATGCCGCCGTCTTCAACAGCAGTGTTACGCCATGCATTGTGAGAGAACTGAGAATCGATAGAAACACCGATTACTTCAACGCCTTTTGCCTGGAAATCTTCGAAACGCTTGTCGAAAGCGATTAGCTCAGATGGGCAAACGAAAGTGAAGTCTAGTGGGTAGAAGAAAACTACCGCTTTTTTACCTTTAGTAAACTCTGCAAAGTTGAAGTTCTCAACGATTTCGCCGTTACCTAGAACAGCTGCAGCAGTAAAATCTGGTGCTTGACGACCTACTAGTACCATTATGGTGCTCCTGAAATATTCGGTTGTTGCCGACCTTCTTGGTTGGCTCCGTGTTTGGACGAGACAAACTATAACGAAACTGTTAGATTGGAAAAAGCGGAATAAATAGATTGATGTAATCGAAAAATGCGATGAATAAATTTCCTTCTCTCAAGCAGCTACATTATTTAGTAACTTTATTTGAAACCCGTCATTTTGGTGAAGCTGCCAAGAAGTGCTTTGTCAGTCAGTCGACATTAAGCTCGGGGGTTCAGAACCTCGAGGAACTCATTGGTTGCCAGCTTATCGAGCGTGATAACAAGTCTCTGGTGTTTACCTCTATGGGTGAAGACGTAGTGATCCGAAGCCGGGAACTGCTTGCCCGCAGTCAGGACTTGATGGAACTGTCAAATTGTACCGGTGACGGTATGGACGGTCAGCTGCGGGTCGGCTGTATTCCCACCATTGCTCCCTTCTTATTGTGTGACCTTGTCCAGGAAGTGAACCGCCTGCACCCAAGCCTTAACCTGTTATTGCGTGAAGATACGACCACCAACCTGCTGGCTGCCCTCCGCAATGGCGAGATGGACGTACTGATATTGGCACTGCCGGTTGAAATCAACGGAATGCACAGTCAGACAGTGGGGCGTGATGCCTTCAAGATGGTTATCAGCAAGAATCAGGCGGAGCAGGTCAATGTGCCGTTACGCTATGCGGACTTACCGGATGAGTCGGTCTTTTTGCTAGAGAAAGAGCACTGCCTGACTGAGCACGCAGTTTCTGCCTGTAAGCTGACCAGTAAGGAGAAGATAAATCCGTTTACAGCCACTAGCCTACATACCTTAGTTCAAATGGTTGCGAATGGATTGGGGACGACCTTCATTCCACAGATGGCCATCGATCATGGGATTTTGGATAATCAGAACCTGGTGATCATTGAACCGCCTGGCCAGGAGGCTTACCGAGAAATCGGCCTTGTCTGGCGTCCTACCTCGAGCCGCAGTCGTACCTTCCATCGACTTGCCGAGATTGTTGAGGGGCTTTTGTAGCCTTACCGACAATGTGCTGGCAGATTTTTCGTTCTGTCAGCACTTTATTCTAAATCCTGCACTTCAAGCGATATATTTAAATCCCATTTTTTCCTTTATAAACAAGGCGTTTTGTAGGTTTATTCTGTTTCGTTTTGCGAATAAATGAAATTGATTGATTACGCAACTATTCCACCAATGTATAAAAATGGTTTCACACTGTTGAATAACTGGTTGTTATTTAATCGATAGTAGCCCGTGTTTAGCTCATTGCCATGTTTGAAACGCCTTTTTACACAGAGGTTTGAATTGGCTTGTTTTGTAATTTAATTACGTAACTGGTTACATTTTGCCGCCAATTTGTCTTTCCTGCTAAAAACCGAGTATTTCCCTGAAAATTGTTTTAATTCAGTGTTTTGAGTTATTGCTCTATTTTGATTAAGCTGTTGATTTTAAAGAGGTAGATGGTCAATGTTCTTTAGCCTCGTAAACGGGGTTATTTGCAATTGCCAATTTGTTGCGGCAACGTAAATAAAGCGTTAAGACAACGGGTGTCAGAATAACCCTGATACTGACTGCTGATAAAAGTGGTGATTAAGTTACAGCTGCAAGGGAGCGAAAAATGACGGATACACAAACGCCACCTAACCATGAAGTAAAGCTATCTCTGCAAACGCTATTAACTGAGCAGCAGAAAGAGATTTTAAGTGAAGATGCCTTTCAGTTCGTGGAGCGATTGGTGCAGCGCTTTGCGTCACGTATCCCGGAGCTGATGGCTGCCCGAGAGCGTCGTCAGCTGGCTATAGATGCCGGCGGCTTACCGGACTTTCTCGAAGATACCGCTGATATTCGCGCTGGGAATTGGACCATCCGTAATATCCCGGACGATCTCCAGGATCGCCGGGTTGAAATTACCGGGCCGGTTGATCGCAAGATGGTGATCAATGCTCTTAATGCCAACGTCAAAGTGTTCATGGCTGACTTTGAAGACTCGTTTGCACCGGCCTGGGATGAAGTATTGGAAGGCCAGCGAAACCTGCGCGATGCCGTCAACGGCACGATTGCCTATACCAATTCGGAAACAGGGAAGGAGTATCAGCTCGGTGATGATCCGGCTGTTTTGATTTGCCGGGTCCGGGGCCTTCATCTGCCGGAGAAGCACCTGTTGTGGCAGGGCGAGCCAATTCCCGGATCTTTATTTGATTTTGCCTTGTACTTTTACCATAACTACAAGCAGTTATTGGCAAAAGGCAGCGGCCCTTACTTTTATCTTCCCAAGCTGCAGGCCTACCAGGAGGCAGCGTGGTGGAGCGATGTATTTAGCTTTACCGAAGATGAGTTTGGTTTGCCGCGAGGGACGATAAAAGCCACGGTGCTGATAGAAACGCTGCCGGCGGTATTTGAGATGGATGAGATCCTATACAGCCTGAAAGATCATATTGTCGGTCTGAACTGCGGGCGCTGGGACTATATCTTTAGCTACATCAAAACACTGCGAAACCACCCGGATCGGATTTTGCCGGACCGCCAGGTGGTGACGATGGAGAAACCGTTTCTGAACGCATATTCCCGGTTGCTGGTCCGTACCTGTCACCGCCGAGGCGCGTTTGCAATGGGAGGAATGGCCGCCTTTATCCCGTCGAAAGATCCGGAGCGCAATGAATGGGTGCTCAACAAGATCCAAACCGACAAGGCACTGGAAGCCAACAACGGCCATGATGGCACCTGGGTTGCCCATCCTGGCCTGGCAGATACGGCCCGTGCCATTTTCGATGACACATTGGGCATAAGGCAAAACCAGCTGGATGTCAGTCGCGAAGACGACGCGCCGATTACTGCTGAGGAATTATTGGCACCGTGTGACGGGGACCGGACCGATGAGGGCATGCGCCATAACATTCGAGTCGCGGTGCAATACATTGAAGCCTGGATTTCCGGCAACGGCTGCGTGCCAATTTATGGTCTGATGGAAGATGCTGCCACGGCAGAAATCTCCCGGGCGTCGATTTGGCAGTGGATCAAGCACGGTAAGGCATTGAGCAATGGGGAAGTGGTTACCAAGTCCTTATTTGAGCAGATGCTAAGCGAAGAAATGGTCGTGCTCGAACAGGAGTTGGGCACTGACATGTTCAATCAGGGGCAATACCAGGAAGCGGCGATGTTGATGTCGCAGTTAACGACCAGTGACGAGCTCGTGAACTTCCTGACCCTGCCCGGTTATGAGTATCTGAAGTAGCAGAATGACAGTAAAAAACGGGCAACTGCTTGTTGTGTTGTTGGCAGTGCCTGAACAAGCCTGAGAAAAGAAGTCTACCGATAACGAAAACGTTAAACGGATTATCGCCAAATGAAACGAGGGACATCATTATGACATTGACTCGCCAGCAACAAATTGAAGCTATTGAAAAAGATTGGGCTGAGAATCCACGTTGGAAAAACGTAAAGCGTACCTATACAGCCGAAGAGGTGATTAACCTGCGTGGTTCTTTTGCACCGGCCAACACAATCGCTCAGCGCGGCGCTGACAAGCTTTGGGATCTGGTCAATGGTTCGGCGAAGAAAGGATATGTAAATTGCCTGGGGGCGCTGACCGGTGGTCAGGCGGTCCAGCAGGCGAAAGCCGGTATAGAGGCCATTTATCTGTCAGGGTGGCAGGTTGCTGCCGATAACAACACGGCTTCGACCATGTACCCTGATCAGTCATTGTATCCGGTTGACTCGGTGCCGGCAGTGGTGAAACGCATCAACAATTCCTTCCGCCGTGCTGACCAGATCCAGTGGTCGAACGGTGGTAGCCCGGAAGACGGTATTGATTACTTCCTGCCGATTGTTGCCGATGCCGAGGCCGGTTTTGGTGGCGTTCTCAATGCCTACGAGCTGATGCGCAATATGATTGATGCTGGTGCCGCAGGGGTGCACTTCGAAGACCAGCTGGCATCGGTGAAGAAATGTGGTCATATGGGCGGCAAGGTACTGGTCCCTACCCAGGAGGCGGTACAGAAACTCGTGGCAGCCCGCTTGGCGGCGGATGTGGCAGGCACGACCACGCTGGTCATTGCCCGAACTGATGCCAATGCGGCTGACTTGCTGACCTCTGACTGCGACCCGTATGACAAGGACTTTATTGAAGGCGAGCGTACCGCTGAAGGTTTTTACCGGGTTCGCGCCGGTATTGACCAGGCGATTGCCCGTGGCCTGGCCTATGCTCCGTATGCAGATTTGATCTGGTGTGAAACGGCAACGCCTTGTCTCGAAGAGGCGCGCAAGTTCGCCGAAGCGATTCATGAGCAATACCCGGATCAGTTGCTTGCCTACAACTGTTCGCCATCGTTTAACTGGGAGAAAAACCTGGACGCTGAAACTATCGCCAAGTTCCAGCAGGAACTGGCTGATATGGGTTACAAGTACCAGTTTATTACGCTGGCAGGCATCCATAACATGTGGTTCAACATGTTCGAGCTGGCTCACGACTATGCCCAGGGTGAAGGCATGCGTCACTACGTCGAGAAAGTACAGCGTCCTGAGTTCGAGGCGGCTGAGAAGGGCTACACCTTCGTTGCTCACCAGCAGGAGGTCGGCACCGGTTATTTCGATAAGATGACCAATACCATTCAGGGAGGTCAGTCTTCCGTGACGGCTCTGACAGGCTCGACAGAGGAAGATCAGTTTTAAATTCGTTTTATCCTAGCAACTCGTTGTTATTTTGGGGTTATCCGTAGCTATTGCTGCAGAGATTGATGTGACACATAACAATAGAAAGACCTCTTCTTATGTTATGACCTCGGGAGCGCTTTGGCGCTCCTTTTTTTTATCTGCTGGGGGCTATTGCTGAGAACGGTAAGTGTGTGTCGCCCGGATCACTTGCGGGTAAATGGCATGGAATTGCTGCTCAAGGCTGTTGTAATGCCTGTCTATCAGCACTGGGCAATTCGCTAACTGGTGTAGTTTGGGGCGCCGGAGAGCCATTCGTTCCAGCGCTGTGGTGATCGTGTCTTGCTCCCGGTACTGCAGCAACCATTGTTGCTGCCACATACGCGACATGGTCAGTCGATAGCTGTCGGGCAGGTTATCCTGATACTGTTCAACCTGTTGCCGGGCCTGTGAGACGAAATCCGGTAGCGCAAGGGGATGATAGAGCGGCCAGTGTTTGGCCAGAAAGTGATCCCAGGCAATATCGAGGGCAATACCGCTAACGCGCCTGGTATCTTTAGTGAAGAGCTGCCGGCATTGCAGCACTTCAGGCATGGCGTCGATATAACTGTCAACAAAACGGTGGAGCTTGATGCCGTCAGCTACCGCCAGGGGATACTGGTGATAGGGATCGCCGCGGACAAAATCAGCCAATAAATTGCCCGCCATATGGCTGCAGCAGCGATCGGCAAGGTGGAGATGCGCAAGAAAATTCATACCATCCTAATAGAAATTGGCGTCACCTTGTTCTGTCGGTTCCACTTCTTCCTGTATCTCAAGCAAATTAATTGCAATAGCAACAAAATCAGAATCCGTGATGATCCCGACCAGTTTATTTTGGTGCAAAACCGGTAAACAGCCAATTTTATGTTTTTGCATATAGATTGCGGCTTCTTTTAGCCCGGCATGCGGTTCAACATTGCTTAGATCTCTGTGCATACATTGCTCGAGAGGAATATCAAGCGCAGAGATAAAGCTTGATTGATGAATTTGCTCAAGGCTCGATTCCTGAGCAGAAAGAATATCACGCTGGCTGACAAGACCTATCAGGTGGTTGTCTTTGTCCGTAACGGGGACGTGATGAATTCCTTTCTCTTCCATGAGTTTTTTTGCATCGGCCAACGTATGGGCAGAGGTTAGGGTATGCGGGTGCGGTGTCATCATATCTGCGACAGTAAACATATAAGCCTCCGTAGCGACTAGTTATTCATCCATTTATCGTCAACTTACCGGTTTCACTTAGCTTGCTCTTTGAATGTAGCTAATCCCTGCCTGACTACCTATGACGCTAGTCAAATATTTCACAAGTTATAGCGATGTTTCATATATGTGTTTCTCGGGTTAAACGCCAAATTGTGTCATATAATCATTAAACAACATTCCACATAGGTATTAATTGATGCGTATGCTATTGATAAGATTGTTGTTATGTTGGACTGTAATGCTGCCTTTTCAGGCGGTCGGCATTGAAGCCGAAGACAATGAAAATAAGGTGACAGCCAAAATTATCGGCGGAATTGAGTCTGCTGATAATGAAATTCCCTGGCAGGCATATTTGAACCTGACGTTTCCTAACGGGGAGGGAGGCGAGAGCACCTTTGTTTGTGGCGGTGTGGTGATCAGTGCTGATTTAGTGCTGACTGCAGCTCACTGCCTTCGAAATGGTTCGTCAGTCGCTACCCCTGAAAATATTAAGGTATGGGGTGGGATTGTCAGTGTTTTTTCCGCGAGCAACTCGAATGCGACCTCGGTGACAGGGTTCGTTATTCACCCTTCCTATAACTCTTCCCGTTTTACTAATGATATTGCGCTACTTAAACTGGCCAGCCCGCTGCCCAGCACGGCAATCCCGATTCAGGTGGCAGATAGAACGACTCAGGACAGGGCTGATACGGCTTTTGATAACGGCTGGGTCGCCAACAATGTACGGGAAGCGAACTTGCTTGTCTCCGGTTGGGGAACAACTGATCCGCAGGATTCAAACTCCGGTGCGACACGGCTTAGGCAGACGCTGTTATCCGGTGTTCCCGATATAACCTGCGACGCTCAATGGGGTGCCAACATGAACACCAGTGATTACCCCATCTTTCTTTGTGCGGGCTCTACATCACCGGATTTGGCTCGAGACAGCTGTTTCGGTGATTCGGGCGGGCCTTTGGTATGGCAGGACCCGCAATCAGCCAGTGACAGTGACTTTGGCTTACGCCTTGTCGGGCTTGTCAGCTTCGGTAATGGTTGTGCCGGTCCGGTACCTGGCGTTTATACCGAGGTAGCCGATTATATCAGCTGGATTGAAGGTGAGGCCGGAATATCGGTACGCAGCCTGACGATGCCGGTGTTTGAGGTCAACCCGTTTGCCAGTGACTTTACAGGGGCTGGGTCCGATATTGAGGTGCCTGCTCCAGCCGACAGTGGCGGCGGCGGGGGCGGTGTGGGTTGGACCGTATTGTGGTTCTTGCTGCTTGTCGGGTATTTACGACGGCTCAGCACGGCTTAGGCGCGAAGCGTACGATTGCGTTCTTGAACGTGGTCATCTTTGCTTGATATTGCAGTCGGGCAGCCTATACTAGCTGCCTGCTGTAATTTAGGGCCTGAATGATGCAAGTATCTGATTTCCACTTTGACCTTCCTGACGAGCTAATTGCTCGCTATCCACAACCTGAGCGTACTGCCAGCCGTTTGCTTCAGCTGACCGGTGATACCGGTGAGGTGCAGCACAAAGGCTTTAAAGATGTGCTGGATTTGGTTCAGCCTGGTGATTTACTGGTATTTAACAATACCCGGGTGATCCCGGCCCGACTGTTTGGCCGTAAGGCATCAGGTGGCAAATTGGAAGTCCTCGTCGAACGCATGCTGGATGACAAGCGTATTTTGGCTCATGTGCGTGCATCCAAGTCGCCGAAGCCGGGTACCGAGCTGCTGCTGGGTGAGAATGATGATTACCAGGCTGAAATGGTGGCACGCCATGATGCGCTGTTTGAAATTCGTTTTGACAGTGACAAGACGGTGCTGGAAATTCTCGAAGAGGTTGGCCACATGCCGTTGCCACCTTATATCGACCGCCCGGATGAGGATGCAGACAAAGAGCGCTACCAGACGGTCTATAATGCCAAACCTGGCGCGGTAGCCGCGCCGACTGCCGGACTGCACTTTGACGATGAAATTCTTGAGGCCATAAAGGCCAAAGGGGCAAACTTTGCGTTTGTTACCCTGCATGTCGGTGCGGGCACCTTCCAACCGGTACGGGTGGATAATATTAATGACCACCACATGCATGCTGAATATGTCGAGGTACCCGAAGAGGTTGTTGCGGCGATCAACGAAACCAAGGCTAACGGTGGCCGTGTCGTCGCTATCGGCACAACGTCTGTTCGCTCGCTGGAAAGTGCGGCACAGGATGCAGTAAAGAACGGTACTGAGCTGAAACCGTTTTTCGGTGATACTGATATTTTCATTTTCCCTGGTTATGAATTCCAGCTGGTGGATGTACTTGTTACCAATTTCCACCTGCCGGAATCGACGCTGATCATGCTGGTCAGTGCCTTTGCCGGTTACGAGCACACGATGAATGCCTACCTGCAGGCTGTTGAAAATAAATACCGTTTCTTTAGTTACGGTGACTCGATGTTTATCACTCGTAAGAACAAATAACTGAACTTAATTGGTTAAGTCAGTGTCTCTTAAGGCTGCTTTTGTTAAAATCGCAGCCTTTGTCGGCTTTATAGCACAGACAAGATGTCGCGGCAGATCCGGATGTGATTTGTCATGACACTATTTTTTCTTCCGCTAGGCTTTATGGCGTGGCGAGAAATGCAAAAGAGGCGCATTAGGCAAATGGCCCATTGTGCTTGAATCCCACTATGGGAATTGATGTCAGATTGTTTCTCTGGCTTTTGGAGGCTTTGTGAAATTTGAATTAGATAAAACTCAGGGGCGTGCTCGTCGCGGTCGCCTGCAGTTTGAACGCGGTACTGTTGAAACACCAGCATTTATGCCTGTCGGCACGTACGGCACGGTAAAAGGTATGACACCGGAGGAAGTTCAGGATACCGGTGCTCAGATTATTCTGGGTAATACTTTCCACCTTTGGCTGCGTCCGGGTCAGGAAGTAATGAAAATGCATGGTGATCTGCATGACTTCATGCAGTGGCAGGGCCCGATCCTGACTGATTCAGGCGGCTTCCAGGTATTCAGCCTTGGCGATATCCGTAAAATTACCGAGGAAGGTGTTCACTTCCGTAACCCGGTGAACGGCGACAAGATTTTCATGGATGCCGAGAAGTCGATGGAAATCCAGAAAGATCTGGGCTCCGACATCGTGATGATCTTCGATGAGTGTACGCCGTACCCGGCAACACACGACGAAGCGAAGAAGTCGATGGAGATGTCTCTGCGCTGGGCACAGCGTAGCCGCAACCATTTTGACAAACTTGGTAACAAAAATGCGCTATTCGGTATCGTACAGGGTAGTGTATATGAAGACTTGCGTGATGTTTCTGTTGAAGGCCTGACTAACATCGGTTTTGATGGTTATGCCGTAGGCGGCCTGGCTGTTGGTGAGCCAAAAGAAGATATGCACCGTGTGCTTGAGCATACGTGTCCTCAGCTACCGGAAGACAAGCCTCGCTATCTGATGGGAGTTGGCAAGCCGGAAGACCTGGTCGAGGGTGTTCGTCGCGGTATCGATATGTTCGATTGCGTGATGCCGACCCGAAATGCCCGTAATGGTCACCTATTTGTAACCGGTGGTGTGATCAAGATCCGCAATGCGAAACATAAAACAGATACAACCCCTCTCGATCCGCACTGTGACTGTTACACTTGTCGCAACTATTCGAAGGCGTATCTGTATCACCTGGATAAGTGTAATGAAATTCTGGGTGCGCGCCTTAACACAATCCACAACTTACGTTACTACCAGCGTTTGATGGCAAGTATCCGTAAGGCGATTGAAGAAGATCGTTTCGATGCCTTTGTAGAAGAGTTCTACGCGCGTCGAGACCGTGAAGTTCCACCGTTGAAAAACGCTTAACAATAAACGAGGACGTTAATAAATGAGTCTTTTCATTTCTCAGGCACATGCCGCGGCTGAAGGTGCACCACAGGGCGGCGGTATGCAGCTATTCATTATGCTGGGTCTGTTCGCAGTTATTTTTTACTTCATGATTTACCGTCCGCAGGCGAAGCGCGTTAAGGAGCATAAGAACCTGATGTCTTCCATGGGCAAAGGTGACGAAGTGCTAACCAATGGTGGTCTGGTGGGTAAAATCACTAAGGTCTCCGACGAGAACGACTACATTGTTATTGCGCTGAATGACACAACTGAAGTAACAATCAAAAAAGATTTCGTTTCTGCAGTTCTGCCAAAAGGCACAATGAAATCTCTGTAATTTTTTGCTCTGAAGGATCACAGCAGTGTTAAACCGTTATCCCTTGTGGAAGAACCTGATGGTGGTGTTTACACTGCTCATCGGGCTGCTATATGCACTTCCCAATGTTTACGGTGAAGATCCGGCAATTCAAATCTCCGGGGCGCGTGGCGCCTCGGCAGATATGTCAACGCTGGATGCAGTCACCGAAGATTTAAATCAAAATCAACTCTCTTACAAATCTGTCGCTTTCGAAAACGGTACTGTACTTGTCCGCTTTAACGATACTGATACTCAGATCAGTGCCCGCGATATTCTCAATGAACAGCTTGGTGATGACTTCGTCGTCGCACTAAACCTTGCAGCATCGACTCCTGACTGGCTTGAATCCATCGGCGCCACCCCAATGAAACTGGGTCTGGACTTGCGCGGCGGTGTGCATTTCCTGATGGAAGTCGATATGGATGCAGCAATGGACAAGTTGCTGGGTCAGCAGGAAGAAACCTTCCGTACTGAGCTTCGCGAAGCGAAAATTCGTTACCGTGCTATCAGTAAGACCGATACCTCGGTTGAAGTTCGCCTGCGTAATGCAGAGCAGCTGGCTCAGGCTAAAATCGAGCTGTCCAAGCTTCATCCGGATATGTTGTTCACCGATAGCGACAGCAATGGCCGTTTTGTGCTTTCGGCTCAGTTTACTGAGGCGCGCCTTCAGGAAATTCGCAACTACGCCGTTGACCAGAACATCACTATTCTACGTAACCGTGTGAACGAGCTGGGTGTTGCCGAGCCACTGGTACAGCGTCAGGGTGCAAACCGCATCGTTGTCGAGCTACCGGGTGTTCAGGATACTGCGCGCGCGAAAGAAATTTTGGGTGCGACAGCAACACTGGAATTCCGCGAAGTGGATAGTACTGCAGATGTGGCTGCTGCTGTATCTGGCCGTGTACCGGCTGGCAGCGAGGTGAAATACACCCGTGACCAACGTCCGGCTGTGCTGAAAAAACGTGTGATTCTATCCGGTTCTCATATTACTGACGCAAGCTCAAGTGCTGATGAATATGGCCGTCCTCAGGTTAACATCTCGCTCGATAGCGAAGGTGGCAGCAAGATGACAGCTTTCTCGCGTAATAATGTGGGCAAGCTGATGGCGACCGTGTTTACCGAGTACAAAGACAGCGGCGATCGCGATGCCAACGGCAAAGTGATTCTTGAGAAACACGAAGAAGTGATCAACCAGGCGACCATTCAGACGGCACTGGGTCGTAACTTCCGTATTACCGGTATTGACTCTCAGTCCGAAGCGCATAACCTGGCATTGCTACTGCGTGCCGGAGCCTTGATTGCGCCGATTTCGATTGTCGAAGAGCGCACTATCGGTCCGTCAATGGGTCAGCAGAATATCGATATGGGTATTCAGGCAATGATCTGGGGTATGGTTGCCGTTATGCTGTTTACGCTGGTGTACTACCGTCGTTTCGGTCTGTTTGCCAATATGGCCCTGCTGATGAACCTGGTGATGATTATCGGTGTCATGTCGATGATCCCGGGGGCAACCATGACCTTGCCGGGTATTGCCGGTATTGTTCTGACCGTCGGTATGGCTGTCGATGCCAACGTACTGATTTTTGAGCGTATCCGTGAAGAGCTTCGTGAGGGCCGCAGTCCTCAGCATGCCATTCAACAAGGTTATGCCAATGCACTGAGTACGATTGCCGATGCCAACATTACCACCCTGATCACTGCAATCATTCTGTTTGCCGTGGGCACAGGTGCAATTAAAGGCTTCGCGGTGACCCTGTCTATCGGTATCCTGACGTCGATGTTTACGGCGATCGTCGGAACCCGTGCGATGGTCAACCTTGTTTACGGCGGTAAGCGCGTCGATAAACTGTCGATCTAAGGAGACGCTGACATGTTTCAAATAATGAAAGCGGATAAAGTGATCGACTTTATGCGCTGGTCGAAAGGCACTTTTGTCCTGTCGATTCTTATGATTGTTGCGGCAATCGCGACGGTTACCACTCAGAAACTGAACTGGGGCCTCGACTTTACCGGCGGTACACTGATCGAAGTGGGTTTTGAACAGCCTGCTGATCTGGTCAAAATCCGAGATTCACTGGAAAGTGCCGGTTTTGGTGATGCGATTGTGCAGAACTTCGGTACGGCACGTGATGTGATGGTCCGCCTGCAGCCGCGTGAAGATGCAAAGGGTGAGAAGCTGGGTAACCAGATTATCGATGCCCTGAAAGTCGGCACTGGCCAAAACGTTGAAATGCGCCGCATTGAGTTTGTTGGCCCGAACGTCGGTGACGAGTTGGCCGAAGCCGGTGGTCTGGCGATTCTTGTTTCGCTGATCTGTATTCTGCTGTATGTCTCGATGCGGTTTGAGTGGCGTCTGGCAGCAGGTGCGGTAATGGCACTGGCACACGACGTTATCATCACCATTGGTATCTTCTCTTTCACCCAGATTGAAATCGATCTGACGATTGTTGCGGCCTTGCTGACGGTTGTCGGTTACTCGCTCAACGATACCATTGTTGTATTTGACCGTATCCGTGAGAACTTCCGTAAGATGCGTAAGGGCGGGCCAATCGAGGTGATGAACAGCTCGGTTACCCAGACGCTGAGCCGTACCCTGATCACCTCGGCAACAACGCTATTCGTGGTTATTGCCCTGTTCCTGAAAGGCGGTAGCATGATCCACGGCTTTGCCGCGGCGTTGCTGATCGGTATCACTGTCGGTACGTATTCCTCTATCTACGTTGCTTCGGCGCTGGCGCTTAAACTGGGTATTACCCGTGAGCACCTGATGCCACCGCAGGTAGACAAAGAAGGTGAAGAGTTTGACGCGATGCCGTAAGGTATTGTGTGAAACACACTGAATGGAAAACGGAGCCGCAAGGCTCCGTTTTTGTATCTGCGGCTCAGTCTTTGCAAATCCTTATTTGGCCTGCCACTCGCTGACCGGACGTTGCTTGCCACCGTTCATTGGATTCCCTTGCTCTAGCAACTGGTTGAGCTTTGTATTGTGGGAGAGATCCAGGGCGGTCAGGGCGTTGTTTCTGACATTGAGTTCAGTCAACGCAGGATTGTTCGATAAGTCCAATGTTTGCAGCTCGTTGTCAGCAACAAGCAGCGCACGTAGCTTGGGAAGCTGGGAAACAGTCAATGTGTCGAGTTCATTGTCATTCAGGAACAGCTTTTCCAGGCGCTCGGACTGAGGGAGTATGAGGTTATCAATGTCATTATCGCTTAGCCGTATTTCACGCAGGGCATGGTTTTCTGAAAGATCCAGGGCGTTGAGCTGGTTATCGCTGAGGTCGAGGTAGCGTAGCTCGGGATTATCAGACAGATCCAGAGAATTGATCTGGTTGTCATCGAGTGACAGTTTACGAAGGTTTTCGAAGTACTTCACCTCGGCAGCCGAGCGGATGTTAAGGTCTTCACAATTCAGCTCGGTGATATCGTCAGGGTAGCTCTCGCCAGTTTCCAGTACGCAGGCACGGAAGTTTTGGTCGGCGAAGGGAATTGCTTCGAGCGTGTCATAGTGTTGTTCACAGCCAGTTAGCAGCAAGGGTAGCGAACAGGCCAATAGGCTGCTGATTAGCAGGGGGCGTGCGTTGAGTGCGGGCATCAATATCACCTAATAGAATACAGTTTTCTAAATAGGTGCAGAGTATCATAAAGAGTTCGTTATACTGTATATCTAACTGTATAAAATGAAAGCACTTAGTTCCAGATAAAGAAAAAGCCCCGTCAGCGTCGCTGGCGGGGCTTGTTTTTGGTCAGTAACCAAAAATTACTTAGTCAGTGCATCGCTGCCATGTTCACGGATCTTAGCAAGCATTGGCTTCACTACGCGAGCGTTACCAGCAACGATGTTGCCAGACGTCAGGTAGTTAGTATTACCGGTAAAGTCAGTACAGATAGCACCTGCTTCACGTGCGATTAGTTCACCTGCTGCCAGTTCCCAAGGTTTCTGGCCTAGCTTGAATACACCGTCAACGCGGCCAGCTGCCAGGTAGCAAAGATCCAGTGCTGTTGAACCACACTGGCGCATGTCGTCACATTCGATGAACAATGCGTTTTGGATCTTCATGTAGCTTTCGGCGTGTTGCTTGGCTGCAAAAGGAAGGCCTGTTGCCAGTGTTGTTCCGCTCAGATCTCGTGGCTGGGAAGCACGAACGCGTTGGCTGTTAAGCTGAGCGCCAGAGCCGCGAGTTGCGGTGAATAGTTCGTTACGAGCTGGGTCGTAAACAGCAGCAACTTCTGTACGACCACGCATGCGTAGTGCTACAGAGATTGCGAAGTGAGGTAAACCGCGAACGAAGTTTTTGGTGCCATCCACTGGGTCGATGATCCACTGACACTCTTTGTCTTTACCTTCTTTGTTACCAGTCTCTGCACCGATGATGCAGTGATCAGGGTAAGACTTAAGGATAGTATCGATGATGATAGCTTCTGCTTCTTGATCGATATTGGTAACAACATCATTACCTTTATTGGCAACTTCAATTGACTGAGGTTTTTCTAGAGATTTAATGACATGGTCACCAGCCTTTCGCGCAGCGCGAATGGCGATATTAAGCATCGGATGCATAGGATCTTCCCAACGGATGTTAAAGAACTAAAAAGCGGCGGCGAGTATATCAGAGCTAGGGCAAAAAGGAAGTGGTTATTTTTTGCCCGGAACGGTTTTTCCTTTCTGCGTTAGCACTAAAAGGAATAAAATACCGGTCATAGATATAATGTTTTTACATGTTTTCTCCATTTTTGGAGAGGGTGTGTTAAAATCCTCCCGCTTTAAGAATTCGTCGGATATAGCTTTTTCATGTTAGATAAAATCAGTGTTGTTTTAGTGGGTACCTCTCATCCGGGTAATATCGGTTCGGCTGCCCGAGCGATGAAAGTGATGGGCCTGACCAATTTGGTGTTGGTCGATCCTGCTTGTGAAATCGACGAAAAATCGTATGCGCTGGCTGCCGGTGCAGCTGATATTGTCGAAAATGCGAAAATTGTCCCGACCCTGGATGAAGCGATTGCTGATTGCGGCCTGGTTGTCGGTTCGAGCGCACGTTCTCGTACCCTGGAGTGGCCGCAGCTCGACCCGCGTGAATGTGGGATCAAGTCGATTGCCGAGGCCGGCAGCCACAATGTCGCTATTTTGTTCGGTCGTGAACGGACGGGGCTGACCAATGAAGAGCTGCAAAAATGTCATTGTCATGTCTATATTCCGGCTAACCCGGACTACAGTTCGCTGAATCTGGCGATGGCCGTGCAGACGGTTAGCTACGAGATCCGTATGGCGTACCTCGAGCAGCAAAAATACGATGGTGATAGCAAGGTAGAAGAATATCCACGAGCCAAAGAACTGGAAATGTTCTATGAGCACCTTGAAAAAGTCACTACGCAGACCCAGTTTATTAATAAGAAACATCCGGGAATGGTGATGGCGAAGCTGCGCCGACTATTTACCCGTGCTCGCCCTGAGCAGCAGGAGTTGAATATCCTGCGAGGTATCTTATCCTCAGTCGAAAAATCGCTAGAAAGTCGCGGCAAATAGACGTATAAACCTTATGGTTAAAAGCTTGACTAAAACAGTCAGGTAAATACTTGACCGTTTTAGTCAGGTATGCGACACTCCTCCCATACATATAAGTGGGTAGCGGTGTGTTATGAGATTGACATCAAAAGGAAGATACGCAGTAACAGCCATGCTAGATGTGGCTCTGCATTCTCAAGATGGTCCTGTTCCTCTGGCTGATATTTCAGAGCGTCAGGGAATTTCACTGTCTTATTTGGAACAGCTTTTCTCTCGCCTGCGCAAGGCTGGCCTGGTTGCCAGTGTTCGTGGTCCCGGTGGCGGTTACCGCTTGGGTGAAGATGCGGACAGCATTGCAGTAGGTATGGTCATTGCAGCTGTTGATGAATCGGTTGATGCCACCAAGTGCCACGGAAAAGGGGATTGTCAGGGCGGTGTACGCTGCTTGACACATACTCTATGGCACGACCTGAGCTCCCGGATCAGCGGTTTTTTGAACAACATCACTCTTGGCGAGTTGATGAAAGACAATGATGTACAGGAAATCTCTGATCGCCAGGATCATGGTCGACATAAAGCATCATTTGTAAATAATAATACACACGACAGCGCCACTATAGGTGTCGATGTTCGCTCCTAGAGACTAGACGTCCGTGTTTTCGGAGAAGAAGATGAAACTGCCAATATATTTTGATTATTCCGCTACTTGCCCAGTAGATCCCCGTGTTGCCGAGAAGATGATGCAATGCCTGACTATGGATGGTAACTTCGGTAACCCGGCTTCTCGTTCTCACCGTTACGGTTGGCAGGCAGAGGAAGCAGTCGATACGGCACGTGAAAATATTGCTGATTTGCTCAATGCAGATCCGCGTGAAATCGTCTTTACCTCAGGTGCTACTGAATCTGACAACCTGGCTATTAAGGGTGCTGCGCACTTCTATGGTAAGAAAGGTAAACACGTTATTACCTGCAAGACAGAGCACAAAGCCGTTCTGGATCCATGCCGTCAGCTTGAGCGTGAAGGCTATGAAGTCACCTACCTCGAGCCTGAATCAAACGGCCTGATTGATCTGGCAAAGCTACGTGATGCAATGCGTGAAGACACGGTATTGGTATCTATCATGCATGTAAATAACGAAATTGGTGTTATTCAGGACATCGCGGCTATCGGCGAGATGTGCCGTGAGAAGAAAGTTATCTTCCACGTGGATGCCGCCCAGTCTGCTGGCAAACTGCCAATCGACGTTCAGGAAATGAAAGTCGACCTGATTTCACTGTCTGCGCACAAAATTTACGGCCCTAAGGGTATCGGTGCACTGTATGTGCGTCGTAAGCCACGTATCCGCCTAGAGGCACAAATGCACGGTGGCGGTCATGAGCGTGGCTTCCGCTCAGGTACTCTTGCGACCCACCAAATCGTGGGTATGGGCGAAGCCTTCCGTATTGCCAAAGAAGATATGGACAAAGATTACCAGCACGCGATCGCGCTGCGTAACCGTCTGCTTGACGGTGTCAAAGACATCGAAGCAATGACCATCAATGGTGATATGGAACAACGCCTGCCTAACAACCTGAATATCAGCTTTGCTTTCGTTGAAGGTGAATCCCTGCTGATGGCACTGAAAGATCTTGCGGTGTCCTCTGGTTCGGCGTGTACGTCTGCCAGCCTGGAACCTTCGTATGTACTGCGTGCGCTGGGTCTGGACGATGAACTGGCACACAGCTCAATTCGTTTCTCTTTCGGTCGCTTCACGACGGAAGAAGAAGTAGACTATGCAGTTTCGCAAATCCGCGGTGCGGTTGAGAAATTGCGTGAAATGTCTCCGTTGTGGGATATGTATAAAGAAGGCATTGACCTGAACACAGTCGAGTGGGCACACCACTAATCTTGCGGTCATAACGTATTCGAGGAGATATATCATGGCATATAGCGAAAAAGTCATCGATCATTACGAGAACCCGCGTAACGTGGGCTCATTTGACAAAAACGACAAGAGCATCGGTAGCGGCATGGTGGGTGCACCAGCGTGTGGCGATGTGATGAAACTTCAGATCAAAGTGACTGAAGAAGGCATTATCGAAGATGCGAAGTTTAAAACATACGGTTGTGGTTCGGCGATTGCGTCAAGCTCTCTGATCACCGAGTGGGTGAAAGGAAAGAGCCTGGACGAGGCGGCTTCAATCAAAAACTCGGCGATCGCAGAAGAGCTTGAGCTGCCACCGGTAAAAGTTCACTGCTCGATTCTTGCTGAAGATGCAATCAAAGCCGCAGTTAGCGATTACAAGAAGAAACACGAAGAAAATTAATCTCCTGAGGGTTGTTGTATGGCCATTACTATTACTGAAGCGGCGGCAAGTCGCGTAGCTACTTTCCTAGAGAACCGAGGCAAAGGCATTGGCCTGCGCTTAGGTGTCCGTACTTCAGGGTGTTCAGGAATGGCTTATGTCCTTGAGTTCGTTGATGAACTGAATGAAGAGGATACGGTATTCGAAGAGAAAGGCGTTAAAATCATTATTGATGCCAAGAGCCTTGTTTATCTCGACGGAACCGAGCTGGATTTTGCCAAAGAAGGGCTAAATGAAGGCTTCCAGTTCAACAACCCGAACGTTTCAAGCGAGTGCGGTTGTGGTGAGAGCTTCAACGTCTAATCGCTGTTTCAACTGAGCCTGATAGCTAGCTGTTTAGTTATCAGGTTCGGTCTCTATAGATATCAGACGCTATATGAATCATTTCGAATTATTTGGGCTACCTTTCCAGTTTGAACTGGATGGTAGCCTTCTTTCAACTCAGTTCCGGGAACTGCAACGTCGTTTCCACCCTGACAATTTCGCAGTCGCCTCTGAGCGAGACCGTTTAATGGCGGTCCAGAAAGCTGCGCAAATTAACGATGCCTTTCAAACGCTGAAAAGTCCTATTGCTCGTGCAGAATATATGCTCTCTGAGAAGCATGTGGATATTCGCGGCGAGAACAAGACATTGCAAGACCCAGAATTTTTGATGCAGCAGATGGAACTGCGTGAAGCTCTTGAAGAAATCCCTGATGCCACTGATCCTGAGTCGGCGCTGTTTGACTTTGAGCAGCAGGCGTCGGCGATGTACAAGTCGCAGTTGGCGGATCTAGAGCAATTATTAAATAATGAAAGCTGGGAACAAGCAGCGGATGCCGTGCGCAAGCTGAAGTTTATTGATAAGCTGCGTAACGAAGTTGAGCGCCTTGAAGAAACGTTGTTCGACTGATCCTTTCCCGATTCCAGCACTAACTCCACAGGAACGATAATGGCACTGTTACAGATTGCTGAACCAGGTCAAAGTGCAGCACCGCACCAACACAAACTGGCGGTGGGTATTGATCTGGGTACCACAAATTCTCTCGTGGCTGCGGTTCGCAGCGGCGTTCCGGAAACGTTACAGGATGCGCAGGGCCGGGCTATTTTGCCGTCGGTGGTGCATTACGGCGAAGACGATGCAGTACTGATTGGCCAGGAAGCAAGGGCGTTGGCTCAGCAGGACCCTGAAAATACGATTTTCTCCGTAAAACGTATGATGGGCCGTTCTCTGGCTGATATTCAGCAGCGCTATCCGCAGCTACCTTACCAGTATCAGGCTACCGATAATGGCCTGCCTCAGCTCGTTACCCGTAACGGGGTTGTGAACCCAGTCCAGGTCTCGGCAGAGATCCTGAAGACGCTCAGTGAGCGTGCCAAGGAGACCCTGGGCGGTGATCTGGAAGGGGTGGTGATCACGGTTCCTGCCTATTTTGATGATGCCCAGCGTGCCGGTACCAAAGATGCGGCCAAGCTGGCGAACCTGAACGTTCTGCGCCTGCTTAACGAGCCGACAGCGGCTGCGATTGCCTATGGCCTGGACTCCGGCCAGGAAGGTGTCATTGCGGTCTACGATCTTGGCGGCGGTACGTTTGATATTTCTATCCTTCGCCTGTCGAAAGGTGTTTTCGAAGTGATGGCGACAGGCGGTGATTCGGCACTGGGCGGCGATGATTTCGACCATCTATTGGCTGAGTGGATTGCCGAGCAGGCCGGGTTTGACGGCCAGCTTTCTGCGCAGCAGTCACGTGCTCTGCATGATGCGGCAACGGCGGCCAAGATTGCACTGAGCGATGCCGATGAAGCCGAGATTGATGTACTGGACTGGCAGGGAACGGTTAGCCGCGAGCAGTTCAATGCGCTCATCCAGCCGTTGGTGAAGAAAACCCTGATGGCTTGCCGCCGTGCAATCAAGGATGCATCGATTGAAATCGACGAAGTGATTGAAACGGTTATGGTCGGCGGGTCGACGCGCGTGCCGCTGGTCCGTGAAATGGTCGGCAGCTACTTCGGCAAAGATCCGTTGACCTCGATTGACCCGGATCAGGTGGTTGCAATTGGTGCTTCTATCCAGGCGGATATTCTGGCCGGCAACAAACCGGACTCCGATATGTTGCTGCTGGATGTTATCCCGCTGTCACTGGGTATCGAAACCATGGGGGGAATGGTCGAGAAAATTATTCCTCGCAACACCACTATCCCTGTTGCCCGGGCGCAAGAGTTTACCACTTTCAAAGATGGTCAGACCGCAATGTCAGTGCACATTGTCCAGGGTGAACGTGAAATGGTGAGCGACTGCCGCTCGCTGGCTCGTTTTACCCTGCGTGGTATTCCTGCCATGGCGGCGGGTGCGGCGCATATTCGTGTGACCTACCAGGTTGACGCTGATGGCCTGCTATCGGTAACGGCAATGGAAAAGAGCAGCGAAGTGCAGTCATCCATTCAGGTGAAGCCGTCATACGGTCTGACGGATGATGAAATCGCCACTATGATCCGTGAGTCGATGACCCATGCGCAGGAAGACAAAGATGCCCGCACGCTTGCCGAGCAGCAGGTTGAAGCGGACCGCGTTCTCGAAGGATTGATCACAGCGCTGGCAGCAGACGGTGATACCCTGCTGACAAAAGAAGAACGTGACGAGTTAGAAGCTGTCATGATGGAGCTGGTTCAATTGCGTCAGGGCACCGATCCGTATGCGATTGAGCAAGGTATTAAGAAAACAGATAAAGCTAGCCAGGAATTCGCCTCTCGCCGAATGGACAAATCTATTCGTCAGGCACTGGCCGGTCATTCGATTGATGAGGTTTAGGCATGCCTAAAATTGTTGTACTACCCCACGAAGAACTTTGCCCGGAGGGCGCAGTACTGGAAGCAGAGAGCGGCCAAACCGTCTTGGATGTTGCGCTGAAAAATGGTATCGGCATTGAGCACGCATGTGAGAAATCCTGTGCCTGCACTACTTGCCATGTGATTATTCGTGAAGGTTTTGACTCTCTGGAAGAGAGTGAAGAGCTCGAAGACGATATGCTGGACAAGGCATGGGGCCTTGAGCCAGAGTCACGCCTGGGTTGCCAGGCGGTGGTGGCTGATGAAGATTTGGTGGTGGAAATTCCGAAATACACCCTGAATCTGGCGTCGGAAAACCACTAAGGCCTCGGCCTGCCTGTCTGTTCATTGATACTTCATCAGTGGGCAGACAGGCTACAATATAGTATTCCTTCTTGGTTGATAGCAGGTGAATGTGATGGGTTTGAAATGGATTGACTCGCAAGAGCTGGCCATTGAGCTAGCTGAACAGTTCCCGGATATTGACCCGGTGACCGTCCGGTTTACCGATCTCAGGGAGTGGATATTGGCACTGGAAGACTTTGATGACGACCCTGAGCATTGCAACGAGCGTATTCTCGAGGCGGTGCAGATGTGCTGGATTGAAGAAGCAAACTGACCATTCGATAGCTCCCGCCTTTTTTAATATTGTTTCTTACCCGGCCCATTATTCAACAAGTCCCATCTGCAACACGATCTCGCTCTTACTCTTGATGTAAACACCTTGTTTATTTCGATATGCCAAGGCAAAGTAACGAAAATTTCTGAATATTTGGTTTTTCACAAAATGATTAACCATGATATCGAGAATTGACGGGCTTAATGGCCTGCTTTGTTATTTTACAGCCGATAACTCCCTTGCAATACAAGACTATGCCCCCATAACTTCTCTAGGTGTGGTAACAGCGATGTCATCATTTTGTTGCCTGAACACGATACAGAAGCTGGGGCTGAGTCGGTTTTCGGAGTCGGCTATACCCTATAATTGGTATTCATTGAGCAGTGGCCCGGTCATTGCGGTGAATAGCAGAACTCAAGGAGTAATTCATGTCTGCCAATATGTTCGTATTTTTATCCCAGGAAGTTGCCGATGAGAAGTGGGGCAAAAATGCACTTGTGACCTTTGAAGCCAAAGGGGCAATGGTTCATTTGACGGCTGAGAACCCGTTGGCCGCGATTCAGCGCGCAGGACGGAAGCTGGATGCACAGGGTATCAAGCAGGTTACGTTGGCAGGGGATGAATGGGATCTGGAGAGTATCTGGGCATTTATTCAGGGGCACCGCAATGCCAAGTCGGGCAACGAAGTGGTATGGAGCGGACTGGGCGAGGAAGAAGAGGCAGAACTTCAGGCTCGCCTGACAGCGACGAACTGGGTACGTGAAATTATCAACCAGCCGGCTGAAATCGTTCGCCCTTCGCAGCTGGCCGCACGTGCGGGTGAATTTATTAAGTCGCTGGCACCGGAGCATGTGACCTACAAAATCATCAAGGGCAATGATTTGCTCGACGAGGGGTGGAACGGTATCCATACCGTGGGCCGCGGCTCCGAGCGCTCTTCGGCGATGCTGCGCCTCGACTATAATCCGACAGGTGATGCCGATGCGCCGGTACACACTTGCCTGGTGGGTAAAGGGATTACTTTTGACTCTGGCGGCTACAGCCTGAAACCATCTGGCGGCATGACGGCAATGAAGGCCGATATGGGCGGCTCTGCCATGGCAACCGGCGGTTTGGCTCTGGCGATTGCCCGCGGCACCCAAAAACGTATTAAGCTAATTCTGTGCTGTGCCGAGAACATGGTATCTGGCCGAGCCTTCAAGCTGGGCGATATCATTACCTATAAGAACGGTAAAACGGTAGAGATCCTCAATACCGATGCCGAAGGGCGACTGGTACTGGCTGACGGTCTGATTTACGCCAGCTCGCAGAACCCTGAAGTGATCATCGACTGCGCGACCCTGACCGGGTCGGCGAAAAATGCGTTGGGTAACGACTATCATGCATTGTTCAGCTTTGACCACGATTTGGCACAGCGTGCCTTGATGGCAGCCAGTGATGAGCTGGAAGGGTTATGGCCGCTGCCGCTGGCCGATCATCATCGTGCCATGATGCCGTCGAACTTTGCCGATTTGTCGAATGTGTCGATGGGGGATTTTCTGCCGGGAGCAAGCACCGCGGCCGCATTCTTGTCGTATTTCGTAGAAGATTACAAAAACGGCTGGATGCACATTGATGCCAGCGGTACATACCGCAAAACGGCCAATGACAAGTGGGGGGCTGGTGCCACAGGTATGGGCGTACGCACCCTGGCAAACATCCTCAGCGACGAAGAATAAGCCATAGCGTCGTTACATTAACTTGTTGGCAAATCACCGCTACGTAGCTCGTGGCGGTGATTTGTTACTTATAACGGAAAGAGAGTTTATGTTAAGGATTTCACTTTCGGCAGAGCCAAGCGCAGGTGCGTGGGGCGAGAAAGCGCTGCTGTCGTATCAAGAAGACGGTGCCGTGATCCACTTTAGCGGCGACTACCCGCTGCGTCGTATTCAGCAGGCCGCTCGCCAGCTGCAATCGCAGGGAGCTATTCAGGCAAGCCTTGAAGGTGATGGCTGGAGCTACGAGCGCCAATGGGCCTTCTATTGCGGTTTTGCTGCCACGATGAAGCCTGTAGAGCTGAAGTGGGCATCCATTGATGAAGACGAGCTTGAGTTGCTCAATGCTCGTCGCCAATGTAGCGACTGGGTGCGCCAGGTGGTTAATGCGACCCCGGAAGATATGTACCCGGAAAAATTGGCTGCGGATGCGGTTGAGTTTCTTACTTCCATTGCCGGAGACAAAATCAGCCATGAGCTGCTGGTCGGTGATCAGCTATTGGATCACGGTTGGGTTGGCACGCACAGCGTCGGTCGTGCCAGCAGCCGTCCGCCGGTGATGCTGACGCTGGATTTCAACCCGACAAGCGATCCTGACGCGCCGGTTGCAGCGTGCCTGGTGGGCAAGGGGATCACTTTCGACTCAGGCGGTTACAGCCTGAAATCGAGTGCCGGCATGGTGACCATGAAGTGCGATATGGGCGGTGCAGCTACCGTCACAGCGGCACTTGGTTACGCGATTGAGCAAGGTTTGCGCCAACGTGTGAGGTTGATCCTGTGTTGCGCAGAAAACATGGTCGCGGGTAACGCCTATAAGCTGGGGGATGTGTTAACGTACAAGAATGGGCTGACCGTAGAAGTGGTCAATACCGATGCTGAAGGACGTTTGGTATTGGCCGACGGGTTGATAGCAGCCAGCGAGACCAAGGCGCCGCTGATTATCGATGCCGCAACACTCACCGGTGCGGCGATGATGGCAGTCGGAACCGATTACAATGCATTGTTCGGCCTTGATAAGGACTTGTTGCAACATGCGCAGCAGTTGTCAGAGCTAGTTAGCGAACCGGCCTGGCCACTTCCGCTGGAAAAGTGGCATCAGGCAAACTGCCCGTCTTACTATGCCGATACGGCCAACAGCCGGGCACAGAAGGGCGGCGGTATGGGAGGGGCATCGAATGCTGCCGCCTTCCTGTCACGTTTTGTTGATACCGGTTCAAGCCGCTGGATCCATTTTGATTTGGCTGCGTGTTTCCGGGATAGTGCCGACAGTCGCTGGGCGGCCGGAGCAACGGGTCTCGGGGTTGCTAACATTGCAGCCTTGCTGCTATAGCGGTATTGTGAAGGGGGAGTTGTTCGTGTCTCCCCCCAAGATTCACGTCACATTGATGAACAGATTCAAAAGGAAGAATAATAATGACAATTGAAAGAACGTTTTCCATCGTTAAGCCTGATGCGGTAAAGCGTAACTTGATTGGGGCGATTTATCAGCGTTTTGAAAATGCCGGGTTGAAAATTGTTGCTGCCAAGATGGTGCGTCTCAATGCAGAAAAAGCCCAGGGTTTTTATGCCGAGCATGAAGGCAAGCCTTTCTTTGATGATTTGGTCGCATTTATGACATCGGGTCCGGTGCTGGTACAGGTACTGGAAGGAGAAGATGCGATTGTGCGTTACCGTGAGTTAATGGGTAAGACCAACCCTGAAGAGGCTGCATGCGGGACAATCCGTTCTGACTTTGCTCTTAGCCTGCGCCATAACTCGGTGCATGGTTCTGACAGCCCTGAATCCGCCGCGCGCGAAATTGCTTATTTCTTTGCCGAGGATGAAATTTGCCCTCGTGATTAATATGCGCGGTTAAATTTTAATCAAAACAGATTATTAACGGGAAGCCTAGGCTTCCCGTTGGTGTTTTTAGGCTGCGGGACAGGGGAACTGCTAAGATATCCCTATGGGTAACAAGTGGAAACTAAGCAGTAAAGGCTGTACAATTTCGCGCCTTGAATTGTCCTGTTACATGCAACCTCCCTACTTTAGGTTGCCAAGGCGCAGAATCAGTCATTTTTTAGTGAGGCAACAACCGATGACAACAGTCAAAACTAATCTGCTGGATTTCGATCGCAAGGGTCTGCGTAAGTATTTCGCTGACGAGCTTGGTGAAAAACCATTCCGTGCTGATCAGATCATGAAGTGGATCTACCATTTCGGTTGTGATGACTTCGATCAAATGACAAACATCAACAAGAAGCTGCGCGAAAAGCTAAAGCGTGTCGCCGAAATCCGTGCGCCTTATGTCTCTGAGGCCCAGCACTCGTCTGACGGTACGATCAAGTGGGCGATGCGTGTGGGTGATCAGGATGTCGAAACGGTTTATATCCCGGACGAAGACCGTGCAACGCTGTGCGTTTCTTCTCAGGTAGGCTGTGCCCTGGAATGTAAATTCTGTTCAACGGCGCAGCAAGGCTTTAACCGTAACCTGCGTGTGTCAGAAATTATTGGCCAGGTTTGGCGTGCAGCCAAAGAGATCGGGGTCGAGAAGGAAACCGGTCGCCGCCCAATTACCAACGTCGTTATGATGGGGATGGGCGAGCCGCTGCTTAATATGAAGAACCTGATCCCGGCATTGGAAATCATGCTCGATGACCTGGGCTTTGGTTTGTCCAAGCGTCGCGTAACAGTGTCGACCTCCGGTGTTGTTTCTGGTCTAGACCAGATGACGGGTAACATTGATGTGGCACTGGCCATTTCGCTGCACGCCCCGACTGATGAGCTGCGCTCGGAAATCATGCCGGTTAATGATCGTTGGAACATCGAGACGTTTCTTGAGTCGGTGCGTCGTTATGTTGATTCAACGAATGCAAACCGTGGCCGTGTCACCGTTGAATATGTGCTGTTGGATCATGTCAATGACGATATGGACCACGCGCGTCAGCTGGCCGAAACACTGAAAGACACCCCGGCGAAAATTAACCTGATCCCGTTCAACCCGTACCCGGGTTCGCCATACAAGAAACCAAGCAACTCGCGCATTGATCGCTTCATGAAAACCCTGATGGAGTATGACTTTACCGTGACCGTACGTAAAACCCGCGGTGATGATATCGACGCGGCATGCGGACAATTGGTTGGTGATGTGATTGACCGCACGAAACGAACAAAAGCCAAGCAACAAAATGGTGAACAAATCCCTGTAAAAGCAGTCTAATTGCAAAGGCCGATACCCGGTGGCTACTCGCTCGCCTCGCGTATCGGTGCAACATGGACGTTAGCTTGGGGAAAATATGGTACGGTGGACGATGTCCCCTCTATTGTGTAGCTTGTTAATAGGCTGTGTCACAGTCGATGAAGCCGGCAATAGAAATGAGATAGATAAAATTGAAGTGTCTGAGGCCAGGATCTCTCTTGGCCTTAGCTATCTGGAATCTGGGCAATGGCAGCGTGCTCGTGATAACCTTGAGCTGGCGCTTGACTACGCGCCGCGGTATTATCGTGCACAAAATGCAATGGCCTATTATTATCAGCAAGTTGATGAACCGGCTGCCGCTGAGAAAATGTATAGGCAGGCACTGCGTGATTCGCCGAAAAATGGCGATGTACTGAATAACTATGGTGTATTCTTGTGTAGTCAGCAGCGTTACGATGACGCTATCGCTGTCTTTGAGAAAGCCATCGAACAACCTAATTACTACCAAACTTCGGCCAGTTATGAAAATGCCGCTTTTTGCAGTCTTAAAGGCGGCGATAAACTGCAAGCCAAAGGGTACTTTGAAAAGGCTCTGGCTTATGAGCCTTTTCAACCGAAATCAATGTTACAGCTGGCGCAGCTTGAAATAGACTCCCACAATTTGAATGATGCGCGCGCCATGCTTTTTAAATTTAATAAGAGGTATGGGTACAATGCAGACAGCCTGTTGCTGCTGCTTCAGCTTGAAAGTGAGGCCGGACGCTTAACTTATGTCGAGAAGTATGCCAGTCTGCTCAAAGAGCACTACCCAAACTCACAGCAATATCAAAAATATCTAGCCAATGAATACTGAACAGAACGAAGATCTATCAACAGAAGAAGTCATTCGTCCGGGGGATATGCTACGTCAAGCTCGTGAACAGCTTGGCTATTCACAGAAGGATATTGCCAACCGGTTGAGGCTTCGCCTCTCGGTGATCAATGACATCGAAGACAATAATTTTGAACAGTCACAGCTTGCCACGTTCACGCGTGGTTATGTTCGCTCCTACGCCAAGTTTGTCGGACTGGATGAAGCCGAGGTGCTAGCCAAGCTTGATCAGCATGGCCATGCTCAGCACCAAGACCATGAGATGCAGAGCTTTTCCCGCCGCACCAAACGGGAAGCCCATGATAACCGCATCATGCGCCTGACCTGGGCGCTGGCGGTCATCTTTGTCGGTCTGACCGGCATCTGGTGGTGGCAGAGCTTGCAGATGGAGCAAGAGACAGAGGCACTGAACCTTGCCGAACAACAGGGGCAGCCGCTGGATGAATCCCTTGCCAGTGCAAACTCATCGGCAATCAGCAATGCCGAGCTCTCTTCCGCCGATATCAGTGTTGCGGCAGAAGGGGCGGTTATTGAGACGATAGAGCCAGTTGACACGGTTGTCGTGAATGAATCCGTAGAGCCGATAACCAGTTTTGATGATAGCTTTAGCAACGAATCTGAGGCGATCGATGTTGAAGAAACCGACAGTGCAGATAGCCTGGCTTCACTGCAAACGCCCGAGACAACAGCAGAAGATGCTGAAGTGGCGGTTGTTGAGTCAGATTTGATCCTGACATTCAGTGCCGATTGCTGGGTCGATATCCGTGATGCCAACGGCAAGCGACTCGATACCGGCATCAAGAAGTCGGGTGATGTGCTGAATTTAGATGGCCCTGCGCCATTTAAACTGGTGCTAGGTGCACCGGGTGCTGTTAAAATAAGCTACAAAGGTGAGCCGGTGGATCTAAGCAAGTACCCGGTTGGTAAAGTAGCCCGATTGAAGCTGCCGCAGTAAACAGAGTAAATGTAATGCATAACGAATCTCCAATTAAACGTCGTCAGTCAACCCGGATTTATGTCGGGGATGTCCCAATTGGTGATGGCGCCCCAATAGCTGTTCAGTCGATGACCAACACGCGTACAACTGATGTTGAAGCCACTGTTGCGCAGATCAAATCCCTGGAAAACGTTGGTGCGGACATCGTCCGTGTCTCGGTGCCGACCATGGATGCGGCCGAAGCATTCAAGCAGATCAAACAGCAGGTTAATATCCCGCTGGTCGCCGATATCCATTTTGACTACCGTATCGCCCTGAAAGTGGCGGAATATGGTGTTGACTGTCTTCGTATTAACCCGGGCAATATCGGTCGTGAAGACCGTATCCGTGCCGTGGTTGACTGTGCACGCGACAAGAACATTCCGATCCGTATCGGGATCAATGGCGGTTCGCTGGAAAAAGACATCCAGCAGAAATACGGTGAGCCGACGCCGGATGCTCTGGTAGAATCGGCGATGCGTCATGTCGATATTCTTGATCGCATGAATTTTGATCAGTTCAAGGTCAGCGTCAAGGCCTCGGATGTTTTCCTGGCCGTTGAATCCTACCGTAAGCTGGCGGCACAAATTAAGCAGCCGCTGCACCTGGGGATCACCGAAGCCGGTGGCCTGCGTGCCGGAGCCGTGAAGTCTGCGGTTGGCCTGGGTATGCTGTTGTCCGAGGGCATCGGTGATACATTGCGTGTCTCACTGGCTGCCGATCCGGTTGAAGAGATCAAGGTCGGTTTTGATATCCTCAAGTCTTTGCGCATTCGTTCTCGCGGTATCAACTTTATTGCCTGTCCGACCTGCTCGCGTCAGGAGTTTGATGTGATCGGCACCGTGAACGAGCTGGAGCAGCGCCTGGAAGATATTACGATTCCAATGGATGTCTCTGTCATTGGCTGTGTGGTTAACGGTCCGGGCGAAGCCGAGGTCTCGCACCTGGGTATTGCCGGCGGTAACCGCAAGAGCGCCTTCTATGATGACGGTGTTCGTCAGAAAGAGCGTTTTGACAACGACAACGTGATTGATCAGCTAGAGACCAAGATCCGTGCAAAAGCATCAATGCTAGATGTCAACAATCGCATTGATGTAGAAGAAAAGTAGCGAAATATGTCTGAACCACGCCCTGAAAACTCAGGGCGTGGTTCACTATTTCTGCAAGAACCTATATATTCGATTCAATTCCCCATCGGTTAACGAGAATAAACGTGGCGAAACAAATTCAAGCAATTCGAGGCATGAACGACTGCCTACCAACACAATCACCGCTTTGGCACAAAGTGGAAAATACCATTAAGCAAGTAGTTAGCGCATACGGCTATAATGAAATCCGTATGCCAATCGTTGAGTCTACGCATTTGTTTAAGCGTGCTATCGGTGAAGTGACGGATGTCGTCGAGAAGGAAATGTACACCTTTGACGATCGTAACGGTGACAGCCTGACCCTGCGTCCGGAAGGGACTGCTGGTTGCGTACGCGCCGGGATCCAGAATGGTCTGCTGTACAACCAGGAACAGCGCCTGTGGTATACGGGCCCGATGTTCCGCCACGAGCGCCCGCAGAAAGGCCGCTACCGCCAGTTTCATCAGTTTGGTGTCGAAGTCTTTGGTCTTAACGGTCCGGATGTCGATGCCGAGCTAATTATGATGATGGCGCGCTTCTGGCGCGAGCTGGGTATTTTTGAGCATGTGCGCCTGGAGCTGAACTCGATTGGCTCTCTGGAAGCGCGTGCAAGCTACCGTACTGCGTTGGTGGCGTTCCTTGAGCAGCATATGGATGTGTTGGATGACGATTGCAAGCGCCGTTTGCACACTAACCCGCTCCGTATTCTTGATACCAAGAACCCTGCTGTGCAGGAAATTTTGGTTGATGCACCTAAACTGTCTGAGTACTTAGATGAAGAATCTAAGCAACATTTTGCCGGTTTATGTGAACTATTAGACGCTGCTGGTATCGAATATCAAGTAAATGAACGTCTTGTACGTGGTTTGGATTATTATAACCGCACTGTTTTTGAGTGGATCACCGAAAGCCTGGGTGCCCAGGGTACCGTATGTGCTGGTGGTCGTTACGATGGTCTGGTCGAACAGCTAGGTGGTAAGGCTACCCCGGCCGTTGGTTTTGCAATGGGCCTTGAGCGTCTGGTTCTGATGATGGAAACGCTGGAGCTGACAGACGTACGCCGCTCGGTTGATGTCTACATGGTGACAGCCGGCGAAGGGACTATGCTGGCCGGGATGAAACTGGCCGAGAAACTTCGCGAAGACGTACCGGGCCTGCGCGTAATGAACCACTTCGGTGGTGGCAATTTCAAGAAACAGTTTAAACGTGCCGACAATGTTGGCGCTGCTATTGCGCTTGTTCTTGGTGAGAACGAGATTGCCGAGAACACGGTGGTTGTGAAAGACCTGCGTGGTGGCGAGCAAACGACCATGGCACAGGACGACGTAGCAGCGAAGCTTGCAGAATTGATTTAAGAGAGGACAGGAAGTGGACGTCAACATCACAGAAGAGCAACAGGTTGAACAGATTAAGGCTTGGTGGAAAGAGAACGGTAAAGCCGTTGTTCTTGGCGCTGTGATTGGTCTGGGTGGTCTGTACGGCTGGCGTTATTACCAGGGTGAAGTACAGGCAGCCAAAGAGCAGGCATCCGATGCTTATACTCAGGTGATAAACCGTCTGGAAAGCGGCAGCGCTGATGCTGTAGCGGATGTTCAGGCTTTCATCTCTGCCCATGAAAGCAGCCAGTATTCGGTACTGGCGGCATTGCAGCTGGCCAAGGCTCAGGTTACACAAGGTGAGCTGGATGCAGCTGCCGAGCAACTGAGCTGGGCAATTGGCAATACCCAGGACGCGGCAATCCTACCGATTGCGCAAACGCGTCTGGCACGTATCTATGCCGAGCAGCAAAAGTTTGACCAGGCAATGGCGGAACTGGACAAGGTCACTGCCGAAAGCTGGCAGGCCAAGGTTGCTGAGCTGCGTGGTGATATGCTGTTGCAAAAAGGTGATGCAGTCGCTGCCCGTGAAGCATATGTTCAGGCTCAGCAGCTGGGTGCCTCGCCTGCGCTGAAGATCAAACTTGACGATCTGGCGCAGTAAGGTTGATACGTATGCAGAAGGTGTTGAAGCAAGCCGTATCCGTGGCACTGGCCGTTGGCATTCTTGCTGGCTGTGCCGGAGAAGAAGATACTATCCAGATGGCCCCGCTGCCACAGGTTGACAGTGCTTTTTCTCCCCAGCAGAGCTGGTCTCAAACTGTGGGTGATGGCGTAGGGCATTACTTTTCCAAGTTGAGCCCGGCCGTGGGTTACGGCAAGATTTTTGTCGCTGACCGTAACGGTGTCGTCAAAGCGCTGGATCCGGAAACAGGCGAGACGCTCTGGGAACAGAATTTGGAAACCGAGGTCACTGCAAAGCTGGCCGGTGGAATTGCGCTATCGTACGGTAAGCTATTTATCGGTTCCGAGAATGCTGAGGTTATTGCCCTTGACGAGGAGACAGGCGAAGAAGCCTGGCGTACGACTGTCGAAGGCGAAGTGCTTGCCAAACCTCTTGTAGACGAAGGCCTGGTTGTCGTGAATACCAGCCGTGGTATCCTGCAAGCGCTGGATGCCGATAGCGGTGAAGCCAAATGGCAGCTAAGCAGTGAAGTGCCGAACCTGACACTACGCGGTGATAGCTCGCCGGTTTCGATCTCTGGCGGTATTTTCTGGGGGCAGGCCAATGGTCGACTCGCAGGGGCATTGATGAACAATGGCCAGGTGCTATGGCAACAGCCTGTCGGCTCGCCAAAAGGCGGAACAGAGATTGATCGTCTGGTGGATGTGGACGCGACACCGGTTATTGCCGGCGAGCGCCTGTATGCAATTGGCTATAATGGCAGCTTGGTATCAATCGAACTGCGTACCGGTCAGGCAGCCTGGAAGCGCAGTTATTCATCAGCCACAGACTTTGTTATTGATGGCAGTCAGCTATATTTAGTAACAGATAAAGATCATGTGGTTGCTGTTGATATCCGCAGCGGCACCGAGTTGTGGCAGAACCAGTCTCTGGAGCACCGCTTGCTCAGTGCGCCGTCAGTCATTAATGGCTATGTCGTACTTGGGGACAGTGAAGGTTATCTGCACTGGCTCGATCCGGTTAGTGGTGACTTCGTGGCCCAGCAGGAAACGGATGGTAGCGGAATAGCGATTCCACCTCAGCCGTTGAATGATGGTTATCTGCTAGTAACACGGGACGGCCGTATTAACAAAATGCAAATGCCGTAAATTGTCGGTATAATGCGCCCGTATTAAATTTGTCGGCTCCTGCTGTGTTATACAGTCAGGAGCCGTTATCGTTATATCCATTCCCTATATTATTGTCGGATGAAGGACGCCCATGGAGGCTTCTGGAGGCAAGAATGAATGGAAAGTATGTCATTAAGACTATGAAAAGTAAGAGGTAGTTATGATTCCTGTTGTTGCCCTTGTCGGGCGCCCGAACGTGGGTAAATCGACGTTATTCAACCGTCTTACCCGTACGAGGGATGCGCTGGTTGCAGATTTTCCTGGCCTAACAAGGGATCGTAAGTACGGTAAAGCTGAGCTCGAAGAGCACGAATTTATTGTTATCGATACCGGTGGTATTGATGGCACCGAGGAAGGTGTGGAAACCAAGATGGCCGAGCAGTCACTGGCAGCCATCGAGGAGGCGGACGTTGTTCTGTTCCTGGTTGATGGTCGTGCAGGCCTGACTGCGGCGGATGAAGGCATTGCCAAACACCTGCGCAGTCGTGAAAAACCGACCTTCCTTGTCGTTAACAAAATTGACGGTATTGATGCCGACAGTGCCTGTGCTGAATTCTGGCAGTTAGGTGTGGATGCGATGTATCAGATCGCCGCGGCGCAGAACCGTGGTGTCACAGCCCTTATGGAGCGAGCGCTGGCTCCGTTTGCCGAGACGCTGAAAGAGTCTGAAGAAGGCGAAGAGGGGGAGCTGGTCGATCTGAGCTCGGTTGAAGATATCGAGAAAGCCAACCTGTCAGAAGCTGATGCAGAAGCTGCCTACAAGCGTCTGCAGGAGCAGCCAATCAAGCTGGCAATTATCGGTCGTCCCAATGTCGGCAAATCGACCCTGACCAACCGGATCCTGGGTGAAGAGCGTGTTGTGGTCTACGATATGCCGGGAACAACGCGTGACTCTATCTATATCCCGATGGAGCGTGACGGTCAGGAGTATGTCCTGATTGATACTGCCGGGATTCGTCGTCGCAAGAACATGCACCAGGCGGTCGAAAAATTCTCGGTGATCCAGACCCTGAAAGCGGTTGAAGATGCCAACGTGGTACTGCTGGTCATTGATGCCCGCGAAAATATTTCGGATCAGGATTTGAGTCTGTTGGGCTTTGCCCTCAATGCCGGTCGCTCGCTGGTGATTGCTGTCAACAAGTGGGACGGTCTGGACAATGAAGTGAAAGAGCGTGTTAAGTCCGAGCTGGACCGCCGTCTTGGTTTTGTTGACTTTGCGCGTATCCACTTTATTTCAGCCCTGCACGGTACAGGCGTTGGCCACCTTTACGAGTCTGTACAGGAAGCCTATCAGTCGGCGACCAAGCGTATCAGTACCTCGATGCTGACCCGTATTATGCAGATGGCACAGGATGACCACCAGCCACCTATGGTTCGCGGTCGTCGCGTTAAGCTGAAATATGCTCACGCCGGTGGTTACAACCCGCCGATCATTGTGATCCACGGTAACCTGGTGAATGAGCTGCCGGGCTCTTACAAGCGCTACCTGATGAACTACTACCGCAAGTCACTGGAGATGATGGGGACGCCGATCCGCATTCAGTTCCAGAGCAGCGAAAACCCGTTCGAAGGCAAGAAGCAGAAGCTGACCGTGTCTCAGGAGCGTCAGCGCAAGCGACTGACCAGCGCCATCAAGAACCGGGACAAGTAATTCCGGCCCGTTGCCAAGAAGCGATCGTTTTTGCTGATAAGATTGACAAACCCAGCCTGAGGCTGGGTTTTTTTATGTGTTTGCATATTGGTATACAATGCCAGCATCAATGTCGTTGCAAAGGAAAGAAGATGTCAGTTGTTACCCCGACCCAGGTGCTGTTTGCCCAGCCACAGTGGCAAGCCAAGGCTGAAGTCCAGTTATGTCTCCCGGCCGAATGCGGAGGAAGTTGGCTGGTAACGGATCAGACGCCTTTTCATCCGGTCAGCCATATTTGGCCGGATCATCCCGCTGATCAGGGTGAAGTCATAATTGACGGCCGTCGCTATGCTGTTGCCGGTTGTTATACCGGCGCCGTCGAGCTGGCAAGCGGCAAGCTGTTTGTCGGTAGGGATATTCCTGTAAAGCGTGATACCGACGGCTGGGTCTTTGTTGTGGTGCATCATACCGAACATGCTCTGGAGCTGGCAGCCGGTACACTTATAGAGCTGGATGTCGATAAAACGCATCAGCAGGCCCTGAGCCGGGGCCACAGTGGTGGCCACCTGTCGTCACTGGCACTCAACAAGGTGTTGCATCATGACTTCTGGCGCAAAGATGCCTCGCGCAAGGATGAAATGGGCCATTACGACTTTCATAGCTATGCGCAGACCGAGAGTCGGGTGTCAGAAGACTGCAGTACAGATACCTACCGGTTGGGCAAAACGCTGCGTAAACGTGGATTGAACAGTGCAGATCTGCTGCAACGCCTCGATGAAGTCGAGGCCAGGATCAATCAGCAACTGGAAGCTTGGCGTATGGCCGGGGCTGCCGTGGTAATGCGTTGTGAAGGAAAAGCGCTGACCGATTCACGATACTGGCAGTGTGAGCTTGAAAACGGTGTACTGATTGAAATTCCCTGTGGCGGAACACACATTGGCTCGCTGGCCGATTACAGTAAAATTGCTGTTGAATTTCAGCTTGTTAGCGACCAAGAGTTGGTAATGATAACGCGAACAGCAGCTTAAATGACCGCAGGGCGTGTATCAGGCAGCACATTGTTGATGTCCCGTTGCCTGATACCGTTAATTGTCAGCCGAACGATAGCAAGTGATTTTATTTCTTGCTTGATCTTCCCGTATATTGCGAAACGATAAGATATATATATCGTATAAAATCCAAAAACAGAACATGTAACTTATGCTTTCGGGATGTGTATTGATAAATATTCTTTTGGTACCAGATCGCTGATCACGATGGCTTTTGAGGTTGATCAACAGATTCACGCACGATCAAGCTGCCTGAAAATAACGCGATAGCGCTGATCTTTTCACCTTTTAACAGTAACAGCGTCTGTTCGACCGCTGCTTGCGCCATGGCCTCTACCGGAAGCATGACGCTGGAGAGGCTAGGGATTAAGAACGGGCCGGCTGGATCGTTGTCAAAACCCATCACCGAAACCTCTTCCGGCACCTTAATGCCAGCTTCGTGCAGTGCACGGATAGCGCCCATGGCCATATTGTCGTTGGCAGTAAATAGCGCGCTGAACGATTGACCGCTATTAAGTAGTGCCTGACAGGCACGATAGCCGCTCTCGGTGTAATAGTCGCCGTGGTAAATTCCGCAATGGTCTAACTGATGTGTTGCCAGTGAATCCTTGAAGCCCTGCAATCGCAGGCTGGAGTTAACCGAGTCTTCGGGGCCGCTGATACAGGCAATATTGCGGTGGGCTTTGGCGATCAGGAACTCTGTTGCCTGGCAGGCGGCCTTGTACTGGTCAAAACAAATACAGCGCTCTTCGAAGCCATCCACCATCTGGTTGATGACAATCAGGGGGACCGGTAGCTTCTCCATCAGCGGTTTCAGTGTGGCGGCTGGCATTTTCCGGGTGTAGAGAATAATCGCATCGACCTTACGTTCCACCAGGCTGTTGATCGCAAGCTCTTCGGACTCGGCGCTGTGGCCGCCGTCCATGATCAGAAGCTGTTTCCCGGCACCGGCGCTGGTTTCCGATGCTGTGCGCATCAGGCAACTGAAATAGGCTCCCTCGAACGCAGAAACTACCAGTCCCAATGTATTGGTGCAGTTGGTTGCCAATGCCCGGGCAAGGCTGTTGGGTTTGTAGCCAAGGGTGTCCATAGCGTGATATACGGCGTCCGCGGTGGATTTTTTCACTTGTCCGGTGTTGTTAAGCACACGGGAAACCGTGGCCTTGGAGACACCGGCAAGCTTACATACATCGTTAATCGTTGCCATGGGAGAATTGATTCCTGAAAATAATGCCAAACTGAAAAGGTAAAAGCCCGAGCAATGCGCGAGAGGCGTATTGTCGGGCATGATCCCTCTTTGGATCAACTAGGATTTATTGTCACTGTATGCCGTTAGCGCATGGCACCGTTTGACTCAATCACCCCCTGATACCAGAAGAAGGACTTCTTGCGTTGACGGGCCAGGCCATTCTCGCGGTCGACATAGACGAAGCCATACTGTTTCTGGTAACCGTTCAGCCAGCTGAGCAGGTCAATAAAGGACCACGGATAGTAACCGCGAACATCGATGCCCTGTTTGATGGCGTCTTCAGCGGCGGCAATATGGCCTGAAAGGTAATCGATACGCGGATCATCGACGACCTCGCCGTCAATGATAGGGTCTTTGGCACCCAGGCCGTTTTCGGTGATATAGAACGGGATATCGCCATAGCGCTCTTTTAGTCGCATCATTCCGATACACAGTCCTTGCGGATAAATTTCCCAATCCCAGTCGGTATAGGTTGACTCGGGATTACGGACAAATTTGAACAGTCCTTTGAAGCCGAACGCCTGTCCCGAGCCTTTTTGGCCAGTGGTATTGATCTTGGTGTTGTCGGTATCTGGGTTGGCTGCCACCCATTCGCGTTTGTAGTAATTGACCCCGATAAAGTCGCAGATATTGTCCTTGAGCAGGGCTTCATCTTCGGGGGCAAACTCGGGAACGCCCCAGGTCAGTTGTGCCATGTTCAGGATGTGCGGCGGATACTCTCCCTTGAGCACAGGATCATAGAGCCAGTGGGTCAGCAGATCATCGGCCATGTTGCAGGCAGCGACGTCTTCCGGGCTATCGGTGATCGGGTCATGGGGTTGCATGACGTTAACAAAGCCAATTTGGCCGCTGGTCGGCACGTGGCCCAGTGCCTGATAGTGGCGGAATAACTTGACGGCCTTGGCATGGGCAATAAACACGTGATGGCAGGCCTGGATACCGCGCTTGGGATCGGCCAGGCCCGGAGGGTGCGCACCGGTAAAATAGCCCATACCGATAAAGATCAGGGTCTCGTTGAAGGTTGACCACAGCTCGACGCGGTCACCAAACGCCTCATAGCATAGACGGGCATAGTGCTCGAAAGCCTCAATGGTCTCGCGATTTTCCCAGCCGCCGATATCTTGCAGAGCCTGCGGCAGATCCCAGTGATAGAGGGTGATCATGGGTTTGATGCCATGCTTGAGCAGTTCATCAATCAGCTCACTGTAAAACTGAATACCGGCCGGGTTGGCTTCGCCGTGGCCTTCGGGAAGCAGGCGTGGCCAGCTGATCGAGAAACGGTAGCTTTGCAGGCCAGCTTCAGCCATCAGGGCAACATCTTCTTTGAAACGGTGGTAATGATCGGCCGCAATATCGCCGTTGGTACCTTCATGGGTGGTTCCGGGCTGGTGAGAGAAAATATCCCAGATTGACGGTCCTTTGCCGTCGGCGTCATGTGCTCCCTCGACTTGATAGGCCGCGGATGCTGCGCCCCACAAGAAGCTCTCAGGAAAGGCGGATGCTTTCTTTTCGCTCGTCATAGCTGGATTACCTTAGTGTTTGGTGAACAGGACCCAGTCACTGTAATGGAAAGATGAAACCGGTTACAGTAACCGGTTTCACTTTTGGTGGGTAACGTGATCTGGATCGAAAGGATCAATAAACTGAGGTGGATCAAAGGATATTTTCAAGCGTGTGTTTTTTTATTGCGCCAGACTGATGGATCGCAGATGATTTGGTCATTGAAAGTGATAAAGGAACAACAGTTATGAGCGAGAATCGATGTCCCGACTGTCAGGACGAGCTGAGCTGGAAGGACGGTCAGTACTATTGTGATGCCTGCCAGCATCCGGTCAGGAAGCGGGCGTTTTGTCCCGACTGTGATAGCGAGCTGGAAAAGCTACAGGCATGCGGTTCGGCCAGCTATTTCTGTAATAGCTGTAATGAGCTGAAGTCCAAGTCGCGGGTTAGAGTGGTCTTTGAGAAAGCCTGAGTTAATACTTAACAGTGGTAAATCTTGTTTAATCACGGTAACCTTACTTGATAATAATTATCATTACGATATTTATATTCACTGATAGGGATTATTGGTATGACATCAGCTTCTCCACTTTTGCAGGTCAGCAACCTTTCTGTTTCGTTCCGCATGGAAGATGAAACCGTCGAGGCGGTGAAGAATATTTCTTTTCAGCTCGAAAAGGGGCAGACGCTGGCGCTGGTCGGTGAGTCCGGCTCGGGCAAGTCTGTTTCCTCCAGCAGCATCATGGGTCTGCTGCCACCTAATGCGGTGATTTCTCCGGACAGTTCAGTACGCTTTCAGCAACAGGAAATCCTGTCGATGTCCGAAAAGGCATTGCGAAGCGTCCGTGGCGACCGGATTGCCATGATATTTCAGGAGCCGATGACATCACTAAACCCCTACATGGCAGTAGGGGAGCAAGTTGCTGAAGCGATAGTGTGCCACCGTAAGGTGTCGCGCAAGGAAGCGGTCGCCCAAACGCTAGCGCTGTTTCATAAGGTGCAACTGCCCGAGCCGGAAAAGCGGCTCAATCATTACCCTCATGAGTTCTCGGGCGGTCAGCTGCAGCGGATCATGATTGCGATGGCGTTATCCAATAAGCCCGATATTTTGGTGGCCGACGAGCCGACCACGGCACTGGACGTGACGGTACAGGCTGAAGTGCTCAGGTTACTGAAAGATATCCAGGCCGAGATGGGGATGGCCATCTTATTCATTACCCATGACTTGGGGGTGGTAAAACATTTCGCCGACGATGTGGTGGTGATGTGCAAAGGGGAAGTGGTCGAAACGGGGAATGTCCGTCAGATATTTGAACATCCTCGCCACAGCTATACCAAGATGTTGCTGGATGCCGAACCTAAGGCCCATGGACCTTGCGAGGAGACGCACTCGTCATATGTACTGGAAGCCGAAGATGTCAGGGTCAAGTATGTTCTCAAAACCAACTGGCTCGGTGTCGAGACAGAATACCTTGAGGCTGTTAAAGGGATCAGTCTGGCGGTACGTCCGGGTCAGACGGTCGGGATCGTTGGCGAGTCAGGCTCTGGTAAGTCGACCTTGGGCAGAGCGTTGATGCAGTTGCTTCCGTCGACCGGCAATATCCTGTTTGAAGGCCAGAGCATTCGTTCGATGACCGACCGGCAGCGCTACGAGCTGAAGCGGAATATGCAGATGGTGTTCCAGGATCCTTATGGGTCACTGTCACCCAGGATGACGGTTGGCGAAATTATAACCGAACCACTTACCGTTTTCTCCGAATTGAGCAAGCAAGAGCGTATGCAGCGAGCACGTAAGGCGTTGGAAGAAGTGCGCCTTGAGCCGAGCTGTATCAACCGTTATCCCCATGAGTTTTCGGGCGGACAGCGGCAGCGAATCGCGATTGCCCGGGCCTTGATTATGGAGCCGCAGTTTATCCTGCTTGACGAGCCGACATCGGCGCTTGACCGGTCGGTACAGCTGACGGTGCTGGAGCTGCTGAAGGATATTCAGCAGCGACACAATATCGGCTACCTGTTCATCAGCCATGATCTGTCGGTGATACGGGCGATATCCGATGAAGTGATCGTGATGCAGCGCGGCGAAGTGGTAGAGCGGGGGACGGCCCAGCAAGTGTTTGAGGCGCCGCAACAGGCCTATACCCAGCGCCTGATTGACGCCTGTATGCTGGTTGATGATGTGGCCTGATCGCCGAATTTAGTCTGTATATTAAAGGTAAAAATTAAAAAACGCCGCAATAGCGACGTTTTTTGATTCTGGCGCGGTTATCTAGTCGCTGACGACGGAGCGAATTTCTCCGTCAGCCACTTTGGTATTCAGGATATCTCCGGCGCTGACCTGATCGGCTCGGCGGATCACCTTGCCCTTGTCATTGCGGGTAATGGAGTAACCGCGTCCCAGTGTGGCCAGCGGGCTGACCGTTTCCAGTTTCTCTGCGGCCATGGCCAGTTTGTGGCTGGCATTGAGCAGGCGGCGATCCATGGCATCGAGCAGGCGGTGCTGTGCTTTTTCCAGCCGGTTGCTCTGCTGTTTAAGCGTCTGGGCCGGCGAGTGCAGGGCCAGCTTATACTCGGCACGATGAATATGCTGCTGGTGGCGGTTAAGCAATTGGCGCATAGCCCGCTCCATCCGGCTCGACAGCTCGTCAAGGTGTTGCTGCTGTTGGTTCAGGCGCACCTGCGGGTGCTGGCGGTCCAGCCTGTGCTGAAGCTTGATCACTGTCGCCTGACGACCTGCCAGGTAGTAGCGCATTGCATGGTGGAGCTGCTGGGTTTTCTGGCTGATTTTCTGAGTCTGATGGGTCATATCACGACTGATCAGCTCGGCTGCTGCCGACGGCGTCGGCGCCCTGACATCAGCAACAAAATCGGTAATTGTCACATCGACCTCATGGCCGACGGCACTGACCACTGGGATCTGGCTGGCAACGATAGTACGGGCGACGATTTCTTCGTTAAAGGCCCACAAGTCTTCCAGCGAGCCGCCGCCGCGACCAACAATCAGAACATCACACTCCTGGCGGGCATTGGCACGGCCGATAGCCTGGGCTATGGAGATGGCCGCCCCTTCGCCCTGTACCATGGTTGGGTAAATGACCACGGGCAAGCCGGGATCGCGTCGTTGCAAGACATTGAGAATATCATGCAGGGCTGCGCCGGTTTTCGAGGTCACGATGCCGACCCGCTTGGGTTGCTCGGGCAGTGGTTTTTTCAGCGACTGGGCAAACAGGCCTTCAGCGGCCAGCGACATTTTGAGCTGCTCAAATTGCTGCTGCAGGCGACCGTCACCTTCCGGCTGCATGCTCTCGATGATCAGTTGGTAGTCACCACGCGGTTCATACAGAGAAAGCCTGGCTTTCACCAGTACCTGAGTGCCGTTGGCCGGTTTGAAGGTCACCCGGCGATTGCTGCCGCGGAACATAGCGCACTTAACCTGCGCCCGTGAGTCCTTTAGCGTGAAATACCAATGACCGGAGACCGGCATGGACAGGTTTGACAGTTCCCCGACCAGCCAGACTACGCCCATTTCATTTTCGAGAATAAGACGAACCTGTGCATTGAGGCTGGAAACGGTATAGATACGATCGTTGGATTGGGTCTGTTGAGCGAACATGGTCACAAGGCAAGACACCTGTTTTCGAGAGGCTAAGTAGTGCGCGATAACGTGTTGATAAATCAGTAGACAGATCGCTGGACAGATCTTGGTCGTTATCTTATGACCGCAGCACCGGAAACTTAACCGAAATATATTACGCATCAAGCAAAAAGTGTCAACAAAAAAAATTAATTTTTTTGTGGCTAAACGTTTGCTCTCTCCGTATAATTCGTTCGCAATATTTTATCCTCCTTTAAACCACAACTTGGTGTGAGATATTGCAATGTTACGAATCGCTAAAGAAGCTCTGACTTTTGACGACGTTCTACTCGTCCCTGCCCATTCAACTGTTTTACCTAACACTGCCGATCTGCGCACCCAGCTAACGAAGAAAATTACGCTCAACATTCCAATGGTTTCTGCTGCAATGGACACAGTAACCGAAGGCCGTTTCGCGATTGCGTTAGCTCAGGAAGGTGGTATCGGTTTTATCCACAAGAATATGTCTATCGAACAACAAGCGAATGAAGTTCGCATGGTTAAGAAGTTCGAGGCTGGCGTGGTATCCGAACCTGTGACAGTAAAACCAACAGCAACCATTGCTGATGTTAAACAACTAACGATTGAGAACGGTTTTGCTGGTTACCCAGTAGTATCCGACAACAACGAGCTGGTGGGTATTATTACCGGCCGTGATGTTCGTTTTGTTACCGACCTTTCGATGAAGGTTGAAGAGGTGATGACGCCGAAAGGCAAGCTGGCTGCGGCCAAAGAAGGCGCTTCCCGTGAAGAGGTTGAGGCCATCATGCAAGAGCACCGTGTTGAGAAGGTGCTGCTGGTAAACGATGAGTTCCAGCTTAAAGGCATGATCACTGCAAAAGATTTCCAGAAAGCCGAGCGTAAGCCAAATGCATGTAAAGATGAGCTAGGCCGTCTGCGTGTAGGTGCTGCGGTTGGTGCCGGTGCCGGTAACGAAGAGCGTGTTAAGGCTCTGGTTGAAGCGGGTGTTGACGTGCTGCTGATTGACTCGTCGCATGGCCATTCTGAAGGGGTTCTGCAGCGTATCCGCGAGACGCGTGAAGCCTTCCCTGATCTACAAATCATCGGTGGTAACGTGGCCACAGGTGCCGGTGCCCGTGCACTGATTGAAGCCGGCGTTGATGCGGTGAAAGTCGGTATCGGCCCTGGTTCTATCTGTACTACCCGTATCGTTACCGGTGTAGGTGTTCCGCAGATTACCGCTATTTCTGATGCGGCAGACGCGGCAGCCGAGTTCGGCGTTCCTGTTATTGCCGATGGCGGTATCCGCTTCTCGGGTGATATGTGTAAGGCAATCGTTGCCGGTGCATCATGTGTAATGGTGGGTTCTATGTTTGCCGGTACCGAAGAAGCACCGGGTGAAGTTGAGCTTTATCAGGGCCGTGCCTACAAGTCATACCGTGGTATGGGCTCGCTGGGTGCAATGTCCCAGGGCTCTTCTGACCGCTACTTCCAGTCTGACAATGCGGCTGACAAACTGGTACCGGAAGGTATCGAGGGCCGCGTTGCCTACAAAGGCCATATCAAGGAAATCGTTCACCAGCAGATGGGCGGCTTGCGCTCGAGCATGGGCCTGACCGGTTCGGCAACGATTGAGGCACTGCGCACAAAAGCTGAGTTTGTGCGTATCTCCGGTGCGGGTATGAAAGAGTCGCATGTTCATGATGTGACCATTACCAAGGAAGCACCAAACTACCGTATGGGGTAATTTTCACCAAGCGCACTGTTGCTTGAGGAAAACGTTTGCCTAAACGGGAAACTTGTATAAGATCGGGGGCGTTTCTAGGCCCCCAAATTTCACTTTTTTTGAGACTGCTCGATAATGACCACTACCACAAACATTCATGACCAACGCATCCTGATCCTGGATTTTGGTTCTCAGTATACTCAGCTAATCGCCCGTCGAATCCGTGAAATCGGTGTGTATTGTGAGCTTTGGAGCTGGGATGTTGATGAAGCCGATATCCGCGACTTCAACCCTAACGGTATCATTCTTTCTGGTGGTCCGGAGAGTGTTACCGAGGAAGGTTCTCCGCGTGCACCGCAATATGTATTCGAAGCGGGTGTACCTGTTTTTGGTGTGTGCTACGGCATGCAGACCATGGCTGAGCAGCTGGGCGGCAAGGTAGCCGGTTCAACACTGCGTGAGTTTGGCTACGCACAGGTTAAAGTGGTTGAGCCGACAGATTTCTTTAAAAATATCGAAGATGCCATCGCTGAAGACGGCACGGCGCTACTTGACGTATGGATGAGCCACGGTGACAAAGTGGTTGAGATCCCGTCTGATTTTGTGAAAGTGGCTGAAACCGACACTTGTCCGTACGCTGCAATGGCCAATGAAGAGAAGCACTTTTACGGCGTTCAGTTCCACCCTGAAGTCACGCACACTCGTCAGGGAATGCGTATTATCGAAAACTTCGTGCTGAACATCTGTGGCTGTGAAAAGCTTTGGACATCAGCCAATATTATTGAAGATGCGGTTGCCCGCATCAAAGAGCAGGTCGGTGACGACGAGGTGATCCTTGGCCTGTCCGGCGGTGTTGACTCATCGGTGGTAGCAATGCTTATCCACCGTGCCATCGGTGACAAGCTCACTTGTGTATTTGTTGATAACGGTCTGCTTCGCCTGAACGAAGGTGAGCAGGTGATGGAGATGTTTGGCGATCACTTCGGTCTCAACATTGTCCATGTGAATGCGGAAGACCGCTTCCTTGATGCGCTGGCTGGCGAGGCGGAGCCTGAAGCCAAGCGTAAGATTATCGGCCATGTGTTTGTTGATGTTTTCGACGAGGAGTCGAAGAAGCTTGAGAATGCGAAATGGTTGGCTCAAGGCACAATCTACCCGGATGTGATTGAATCGGCGGCGTCTAAAACCGGTAAAGCACACGTTATCAAATCTCACCACAACGTGGGTGGTTTGCCAGATGATATGGAAATGGGCTTGGTTGAACCGCTCAAAGAGCTGTTTAAAGATGAAGTTCGCAAGATTGGCCTGGAGCTGGGTCTGCCATACAACATGCTTTACCGCCATCCGTTCCCGGGACCTGGTCTTGGTGTCCGCGTACTGGGTGAAGTGAAGAAAGAGTACTGTGATTTGCTGCGCCGTGCTGATGCAATCTTCATTGAAGAGCTGCACAATGCGGATCTGTACAATAAGGTTTCTCAGGCATTCACCGTATTCCTGCCGGTACGTTCGGTTGGCGTAATGGGCGATGGCCGTAAGTATGACTGGGTTGTATCGCTACGTGCCGTGGAGACAATCGACTTTATGACTGCGCATTGGGCTCACCTGCCATATGATTTCCTTGGCAAGGTATCGAACCGTATTATCAACGAAGTCGATGGGATCTCCCGCGTGGTTTACGATGTATCCGGTAAACCGCCAGCAACTATCGAGTGGGAATAAGTTTACTGCGTTGACAGAAGCTTTGATGCTTCGCTTCTGTCATTGACTGGGCGAAGCTGATGAAAAAGGCACCTTCGGGTGCCTTTTTTCGTATTGAGCCTAGTGAGCTAGAAGGTAGATGCTAATGGGCAATAAAAACGAAGTATCGGTTTGCTTGTACGTATTGTTGTTGGGAGAATGATTCCATTCTGTTGCTTGCTTGTTGGTGGTGTGTTCTGCATTAATACTTTTTTACAAAATATCCTTACGGGTTTTGGTTGTTTGTTGGGTTAGTGTGCGTTTTATTTATCAGCTTTCATTACAATCAACTGATAACCCGAGAGGGGTATTCATTTGGCGACAAAAATATAAATGCAGCGCCGCAACTATACACATCATCAACAGCCATGGAGTTCCCATGAGTAATGAAGCAGTACAGAAAGCACCCGATGCCCCATCGAGTGCGATGGATAAGTTCTTAAACTTCATAGAACGCGCAGGAAATAAGATCCCCGATCCTGCCCTACTTTTTTTCTGGGGACTCGTCATCGTCTGGGCCTTGTCAGCACTACTTTCTCAGTTCGAATTTGGACTGATCCACCCTGTTACAGGACAAGCCATCGAGATCAACAACCTTCTGACAGGTCAGTCCCTGGCTGGGTTCCTGTCTGGTATGGTTAAAACCTTCACTGGGTTTGCACCCCTGGGAATTGTATTGGTAGCGATGCTGGGTGTCGGTGTTGCAGAAGCGTCCGGTTTTATTAACACCGGCCTGAAAAAAATGCTGAACTTCACGCCTGCCAAGCTGCTAACACCAATGCTTATCCTGGTGGCGATCGTTTCCCACACTGCTGCAGATGCCGGTTACGTCCTGGTTATTCCTCTTGGCGGTATTATTTTCCATGCTGCGGGTCGTCATCCGTTAGCGGGTATCGCAGCGGCATTTGCTGGTGTATCGGGCGGCTTCTCGGCTAACTTCATTCCTTCTGGAATTGACCCGTTATTGGCCGGCTTTACTCAGTCTGCTGCGCAAATTCTTGACCCTGAGTATGTCGTTAACCCGCTGTCTAACTTGCTGTTTACTGGCCTGTCTTCAATTATCGTTGTTGCGATCGGCTGGTATGTCACTGAGAAAATTATCGAGCCACGCCTGAGCAAGACACCAATTGATGACGATGCCGAAGAAGCGCCGGATCTGGGCTCATTTACCGATATTGAATCAAAGGCTTTCAACCGCGCTGGTTGGGCAATGGTTATCGGTATCGTGGCATTGGTGGCGGCCGTTTTCCCTGAAACCTCACCACTGCGATCGCCGGAAGGGGAAATAACGGCCTTTACCGCACCTTTGATGCAGTCTATTGTGCCGCTGATCTTCATCCTGTTCATTATCCCGGGTGTGGTTTATGGCCGCGTATCAGGTACGTTTAAATCAAGTGACGATATTATTAAGGCGATGTCGGCGACCATGGGAACCATGGGCGGCTATATTGTCATGGCCTTCTTCTGTGCCCAGTTCCTGGCTGCATTCAGCCAGTCTAACCTTGGTACATTGCTGGCACTATCGGGAGCCGATCTGCTGAAAGCTATGAACCTGCCGGGTCAGATCACCATCGTTGGTATGATCCTGCTGACTGCTTTCGTTAACCTGCTAGTGGGCTCGGCATCGGCAAAGTGGGCCTTGATTGGCCCAATCCTGGTGCCAATGCTGATGGCGGTTGGTATTTCTCCTGAACTGACTCAGGCGGCGTACCGTGTGGGTGATTCTGTGTCCAATATCATTTCACCACTGATGGTGTTCTTCCCGCTGGTGGTGGTCTATACCCAGCGTTATGTGAAGAGTTCGGGTATCGGTACGCTGGCCTCATTGATGATGCCGTACTCGATTGCCATGCTGATTGGCTGGACAATCTTCCTGTTGGCCTACTGGGCGATTGGTATCCCGCTGGGTATTCAGGCGCCGTACACATACAGCATGTAACCAATACTGTTACTGTTTGTTATCAAGCCCCGCACTGCGGGGCTTTTTATTGGTGGGAATGATAATAAATACCCAAAACGTATAAAATTCTAATTAATTGTATTTTTGTAATTTTTTATTCTAAAAATTATTATTTTGGTCGTTTGTTATGTGCTGGTCATTAATGCCAATTTGATGCTGTTACTCTTTCCTTATTCTCTAAAATTTAAGTTTTTGGTGGTTTATTAATCTTGCTTGTTGCCTTTTTGTGAGTTTTACGTGTTGCGAGTGATTTGTTACTTTCACCCTCCAAACACAACATATAACTCAATCGAAGTAGTAAGGAAGTACGATTATGAGTGAGACCATTACACCGCCTCCCGCCCAAAAGGGAGTGATCGCGTTTATCGAGCGTGCAGGAAAGAAAATTCCTGATCCCGTTATAATTTTCATGTTCCTGTTTACCTTTTCGCTGTTGCTGACCGGGCTAATTGGCGGTTTGCAGTTTGAGACCACCGGGGCTGATGGTGGCGCTGTTACCCATACCATCAAAAACATGATGGCGACTGAAAGTGTGCGCTGGATGTTCGACAATGCGCTGTTGACCAACTGGCTGTCATTTGGCGGTGGTGTGCTGGGGGTGATCCTGATTGTGATGCTGGGGGTCGGTATTGCTGAAAACTCTGGTCTGCTGTCGGCGGTGATCAAGAAAGTCGGCTTACGTATCAATGATCGCTGGCTGCCGTTGATGGTGGTTTTTCTGGGCATCATGAGCTCAATTGCCACGGATGCCGGCTACCTTATTCTTATTCCGTTGGCTGGCCTGCTGTATGCTGGTTTAGGTAAAAACCCGCTGATTGGTATGGCTGCGGCATTTGCCGGGGTTTCTGCCGGCTTCTCTGCCAACCTGATCCCGGCCACACCGGTTGACGTCATTTTGGGGGCGAACGCCCGTATTTTTGCCGAATCTCAGGGTATCCCGTTTGAAACGGCAAGCGGTGAGGCCATTAACCCGGCAACCATGCATTACTTCTTTATCTTTATCTCAACCTTCATTCTGGCAGGACTGGGTGCCTGGGTGACCACCCGTTTCGTGGCACCGCGCCTTGAGAAGATGTCCTATGAGCTGCCGGAAGATCTGAACCTGAACGATTTTCAGGTATCGGATGCCGACAATAAAGGTCTGCGCGCTGCTGGTATCGGCCTGGTGCTGGCTCTGTTGGCAGTTGCTGGCTTGGCAATGGGGCCGCTTGCTACGTACACCAATGAGGCTGGCCGTGAAGTAACGCCATTCCTTGATAACGTTATCTTGTTGATTGCGATGGTATTTGCCGTTGTGGGGATTTTCTTCGGTGTCGCAACCGGGAAGTTTAAGTCTTTGCAGGACGTGGTCAAGGCGATGGTGAAGCAGATGAACACCATGGGCTACATTCTGGTGCTGACATTCTTCTGTTATAACTTTCTGGCGCTATTAGGCTTTTCTGGGCTGGGTACGTATGTCACCTACCTTGGTGCCTCTTTCCTCGGCTCGCTGGGATTGCAGGATTATCCCATTTTGCTGATCATCGGCTTTATCATGACAACAGCGGTGATCAACCTGTTTGTCGGTGGCCTGACGTCTAAATGGATGCTGCTGGGACCGATCTTTGTTCCTATGTTATATCAGGTTAACCCGAACATGACGCCGGATCTGGTGACTGCTGCCTACCGTATCGCGGACTCATCAACCAATATCATCACCCCGATGATGACCTATGCAGGTGTTATTCTGGCATTTATGCGTAAGTACAAGCCTGAGCTGAGTTTTGGTGATGTGATTGCGATGATGGTGCCGTACTCACTGACGTTCCTGAGCGTGTGGACGGCGGTTCTGGTTGGCTTCTTTGCGTTCAACATTCCGCTAGGTTTCTGATCTTACTATTGAAGCTCTAAATACACATCAAGCCCGGCAACTGCCGGGCTTGTTCGTTCTGCCTGTTTCGCGGGTTACGCTTCGAAGTGTCTGGCATGAAAGCGAAGATGCTCTTCGATAAAGCTGGCAATGAAATAGTAGCTATGGTCATAGCCTTCCTGCATCCGTAACTCGAGCGGGTAGCCGCTGTGCTTGGCGGCAGCCTGCAACATTTCGGGTTTTAGCTGTTCGGTCAGGAAGTCATCTTTGCTGCCCTGATCAACCAGGGCCGGAACCTGTTTGGTTGCCTGTTTCAACAGCTCGCTGCTGTCATATTGCTTCCAGTCATCCTGGTTATTTCCCAGGTAGCCGGTAAAGGCTTTTTTGCCCCATGGGCAGTTAACCGGGTTGGTGATCGGACTGAAAGCCGAGACCGAAGTAAAACGCTCCGGGTTGCGCAGGGCAATCATCAGGGCGCCATGTCCGCCCATTGAGTGGCCGCTTATCGCCCGTTGCTGGCTGACCTGGAAGTTATTCTCGACAAGTTCTGGCAGCTCTTTGACCACATAGTCATACATACGATAGTGGCGGTTCCACGGCGCTTGGGTAGCATTGATATAGAAGCCGGCGCCTAAACCGAAGTCGTAGCTGCCTTGCGGATCATCGCTGACGCCTTCACCACGCGGGCTGGTGTCAGGGGCGACAATGGCGATACCGAGCTCGGCTGCCATGCGCTGGGCCCCGGCTTTCTGCATGAAGTTTTCGTCGCTGCAGGTGAGGCCGGATAACCAGTAGAGGACCGGCACCTTAACGCCTTTGGCTGCCTGGGGCGGCAGATAAATCGCAAAGCGCATATTGCAGTTCAGGGTGGCTGAGTGGTGGCTGTATTGTTTATGCCAGCCGCCGAAACTTTTGTTGGCACTGATATTTTCTAAAGTCATAAGATGGCTTGTCTCTGATATGTCAAAAAGCGCTGCCGGAGCAGCGCTGATTTATCTTTACGCCGATAGGCTCTACAGGCGATTGGACTATTTGTCGAAGTGGATAACGCTGCGAATACTCTTGCCTTCGTGCATAAGGTCAAACGCGTGGTTAAGATCTTCCAGCCCCATGGTATGGGTGATGAAGTCATCCAGTGCGAACTCGCCTGCCATGTAACGTTCAACAATCTCAGGCAGTTCAGAGCGGCCTTTCACACCACCGAAGGCAGAACCGCGCCATACACGGCCGGTAACCAGCTGGAACGGACGGGTAGAGATTTCCTGACCTGCGCCGGCCACACCGATGATCACGGACTCGCCCCAGCCCTTATGGCAGCACTCAAGAGCAGAGCGCATGACGTTGACGTTACCGATACATTCGAAAGAGTAATCGACGCCGCCATCGGTCATATCGACAATCACTTCCTGAATCGGCTTGTCGTAGTCATTCGGGTTAATGCAGTCAGTTGCGCCCAGCTTTTTGGCCAGCTCATATTTGCTTTCATTGATATCGACACCAATGATGCGGCTTGCGCCAGCCATGGTCGCGCCAATGATGGCTGACAGGCCGATACCGCCAAGACCGAAGATAGCAACCGTATCACCTTTCTCAACTTTGGCTGTGTTAAGCACGGCACCCATACCGGTTGTGACCCCACAGCCTAGCAGACAAACTTCTTCTAGCGGTGCGTCTTTGTTGACTTTGGCTAGCGAAATCTCCGGCAGTACTGTGTACTCAGAGAATGTTGAGCAGCCCATGTAATGGAAGATCGGCTTACCGTCTTTATAGAAGCGGGTAGTGCCGTCAGGCATCAGGCCTTTGCCCTGTGTTTCGCGTACGGCTTGGCATAGGTTGGTTTTGCCAGACTTACAGAATTTACACTCGCCGCACTCAGCGGTGTAGAGCGGAATGACATGATCGCCGACCTGGACACTGGTTACGCCTTCGCCGACCTGCTCGACAATACCGCCGCCTTCGTGGCCGAGAATAGACGGGAAGATGCCTTCAGGATCTTCGCCAGAAAGTGTGAAGGCATCGGTATGGCAAACACCGGTTGCGACGATGCGGACAAGCACTTCTCCCGCTCTTGGTAGCATGACATCGACTTCTTCGATTGACAGTGGCTGATTAGGGCCCCAGGCAACAGCAGCTTTGGATTTGATAAATTGATCAGACATTCTGCACTCTCTTCTCTAAGGATTTAGGTATCTACAGAGCTCCGTCTTATCGCGCTTTGTCCGGTTGAACGAACCAAAATATCGCGGGCGGTATCAATACACTGTAGAAAAGAAATTCGCTATCGACGATAGTGATAGCCATCTAACGTCGCTCGTTGTGATGGCGAGTATTATATTTGTTTCAGAATGAATGATAATCACCTGGTTCATCAAATCACTTTTACTATCTGGTAATAATGGTTATTTGGAAGGGGCGGACAAGATGTTGATATTTCTGATGGCGTTAACTCATCGGACGCAGGTGGTTGGAGCCAGCTGTGCTTGGCATTATAATGCGCCTCCAGAGACTGAAAGTATGATTTGAGAGATCCCGTGACCGATCAGAGCCAAGACGAACTGTTTATGCGCCGCGCCATTGAACTGGCGGCCAAAGCCGAGGAAGAGGGTGAGGTGCCTGTCGGGGCGGTCGTCGTGTATGACGGCCAGGTGATCGGCGAGGGCTGGAACCGCTCAATCGGCCAGCATGATGCAACGGCCCACGCTGAAATTATGGCCCTTCGCCAGGCCGGCAAAGTGATCCAGAATTACCGTCTGCTAGATGCTACCTTGTATGTGACGCTGGAACCCTGTCCGATGTGTGCCGGTGCGATGGTGCACAGCCGGGTGGGCAAGGTGATCTACGGGGCCTGCGATTTAAAAACCGGAGCGGCCGGCAGCGTGATGAATCTGCTGAGCTATGATCAGGTGAACCATCATGTCGCTTGCGAATCAGGTTTACTGGCTGACGAGTGCCGGGCCCAGTTACAGGCCTTCTTCAAGCGCCGCCGGACAGAGAAAAAAGCAGAGAAAAAGGCCCGCCAGGCAGCACTTAACGAACATCCTGCCAAGGCATAGCAATACGAGAAGCAAACCGCTATAAAAACAAAGCCCGGCACGATGCCGGGCTTTGTTGTATTGCTCTGTTGTTTTTGTTGCATTGCTTTCGCTGTTTCGTGAGCGCCTGAAAGTCGAGGCAAGAATTAGCTGACAATGCTGGCTGCAACCACATAGCTGCGCTGGCGCCAGAGGATCTTTTTGCGAATATTGGCATTCAAGCGTTTACGCCGGGTTGCGATCGAGGTCATTCGCTGTTTCAGGCTTTTTACGGCCTTTTTTTGTCTGGAAAATCGCATCGGTTCTTCCCATAAAGCAATGGCATTAGCTGCCGGATATAGAAGGGGATAGGCTTTTTAGGCGAGCCTGATTCATGGTTCGATTGTTACCTAAATAGCGCGGATTATGAATGATCAAAGTCGCAGATTTGCACTTACTTTTGCATCAAGAGACGCTGTACGTGTGACTCATTATCCGATAAACAAAGCCCTACCGAAGTAGGGCTGTTGGGGAAGCTCGGGATGTTTAGTTGTTGGCCGTTTTGGTCGGTTTGGCTTTATCGACAATGTCGGCTTCCGCGTTGCTTCCTGCCTCCTGAGGGGCGACCTCAGGTGTTTTTGGCGGGGTGATGGTGTGGAGATCATCGATCACCGCAATGTCCTGCTGCTGTGGCGGCTGATTGTGCGCCTGTTCGTAGCCGATAATACTTTGATAGTAACGACGAATATTCTCGACATAGTTCAGCGCTTCATCACCGCGGGCATAGCCGTAGCGCGTTTGGGTGTAGTATTTACGCTGGCGTAGCAACGGCAGGCGTTGTTTGACATCGCTCCAGGCATCCGGGTTGCCGCCTTGTGTTTTGGTCAGGCGCCGGGCATCCATCAGGTGGCCGAAACCAACATTGTAGGAGGCCAGGGCAAACCAGACTTTTTCATGCTCGGCAATGCTGTCCGGGATCCGGTTGATCATCTTCCGCAGGTATTCGGTCCCCCCGCGGATACTCTGCTCGGGATCCAGGCGGTTGTTCACCCCGACAGACTTCGCGGTCGGCAGGGTAAGCATCATCATACCGCGGACACCGGTTGGAGAAACGGCCTTGGGGTTCCAGTGCGACTCCTGGTAGGACAGGGCTGCAATCAGGCGCCAGTCAAATTCTTCGGCGTATTTCTTGAAAAGCGATTCCCAGCGCGGCAGCTTTTTCTCGATGGCGCGCAGGAAGGCACGGGTGTCGACATAGTCGAAGGTGGCAACATGGCCGAAATACTTTTCTTCTAGCTTGGCCAGTTCACCGTTTTGCTGCATGTCGCCGAAGAATTCGATGAGCAGCGCATACAGGCTGTCATCTGTGGTTTTGTTGACAAACCAGGCGATAGGCTCATCTTCGGTCAGTTCCAGGGCAGTGGCGATGTCTGGATGAATGCGCTGGCTGAGGGCGACATCGACCGAATCGGCAATGGTGTAGTCCAGCTCGCCTTTGGCAACCATCCGCAGCAGATCGTCGCTGTCGGTTTCCTCAACGGCTTGCCACTTCAGATCCGGATAGAGTACTTTCAGTGTATTGAGGCTTTTCTCATGGCTGGAGCCTTTAACGACAGTCAGCGAGCCTTTGTTCTGCGAAAGATCTTCGGTATCACGAGGGCGCCACTGGCCTTTTTTGTAGACCACAATCTGGCTGGCGTAGTAATAGGCCGGGGCGGCCCGGAAACTTTCCAGCCGATCATCGGTCATGGTCAGCCCGGCTGCGATGATATCCACGTCACCCCGCTCAAGGGAGGGAAAGAGGCCGGCCAGGGTAAACATTGGCTGCATTTCCAGCTTTACCCCCAATTTGTCGGCAAATCGCTGGGCAAGCTCGTAATCCAGCCCTGTCGGGCCGTCGGCACCGATAAAATAAGCTAGCTGGTTGTTCAGGGTACCGACACGCAATACGCCGCTCTCGCGGACCTTCTCCAGATCACTGCGCGCTGGAGGTTCTAGCCATTTGCATCCGCTAAGCAACAGCAGGCTCAGCATGATAGCAATCGCGTATCGGGGGGAAGGGATTAATCGAATATTGTTCAACAACATGTGCTCATCATTATAATTAGGTGTTCTTTATACCAAAGCTCGTCATATCAGCAAAGTCGCTCAGTAGCCCACTGTGAGGAATTTTCCGTTTTGAAATACAACTAAGTGTATCTGCTCGAGGCTGGTTTTGCGTTGCTATCTTGGAAAGTATCGCCCTCCCGGCGACTTCCTTGAGCAAAAGTTGGCTTTCTTCCCCTTGATTTACACCTGAATGAAAAAAAAACACGCAAACGGTTGCGTCAGGTGTTACGTCACAAAAAAAATTCCCTTATACTACGCTCCATCGTGAGTTACTCGCCTCGGGTCAATTCGGTGAAAAAGGTGGCATTGACGTAATTAGCCCAGTGATTGAGCTGGGTGTTAGGCCAATATCACCTTCATTCAACTGCTAATCGAGAGACGTACGCACATGGAAATTTTGCGTGGTTCACCCGCACTGTCTGAGTTTCGCGTTAACAAGCTATTAGAGCGTTGCCGCGAGTTAGATCTGCCTGTGTCAGGCATTTACGCCGAGTTTATGCATTTCGCTGATGTATCTGCTCCCCTGAATGCTGATGAGCAAAGCAAGCTGGAAAGCCTGCTAACCTACGGTCCAACGATTGCAGAGCACGAGCCGACAGGCACCTTGCTACTGGTTACCCCTCGTCCTGGAACTATCTCTCCATGGTCTTCAAAATCAACGGATATTGCCCACAACTGTGCACTGGAGACGATTAAACGTCTGGAACGTGGTACGGCTTATTATGTTGAAACAACCACGGCTCTGACCGAGGCTCAGCTTGCGGAGCTGAAGAGCCTGATCCACGACCGTATGATGGAAGTGGTTTTCACCGAGATGGAAGCGGCCAGTGCGCTATTCAAGCAGGCGGAGCCTGCGCCGGTACAAAGTGTCGATATCCTGGCCGGTGGCCGCAAGGCACTCGAAGAGGCCAATGTTAGCCTTGGTCTGGCACTGGCCGAGGATGAGATTGATTATCTGGTTGAGAACTTCACCAAGCTGGGCCGCAACCCGAATGACATCGAGCTAATGATGTTTGCCCAGGCCAACTCGGAGCACTGTCGCCATAAAATCTTTAATGCTGACTGGACGATCGACGGTGTTGATCAGGAAAAGTCACTGTTCAAGATGATCAAGAACACCTACGAGCAGAACCACGACTATGTGCTGTCTGCCTATAAAGACAATGCTGCGGTGATGGAAGGCTCCCATGTCGGCCGTTTCTTCCCGAACCCGGACTCGCGTCAATATAACTACCATCAGGAAGCGGCACATATCCTGATGAAAGTGGAAACCCACAACCACCCAACGGCGATTTCGCCTTGGCCGGGCGCTTCAACCGGGTCCGGCGGTGAAATCCGTGACGAAGGCGCAACCGGTATTGGTGGCAAGCCAAAAGCAGGCCTGGTCGGCTTTACCGTTTCTAACCTTCGTGTTCCAGGTTTCGAGCAGCCATGGGAAACGGATTTTGGCAAGCCGGGCCGAATCGTCAATGCCCTGGATATCATGCTGGAAGGCCCGTTGGGCGGCGCGGCATTCAACAATGAGTTCGGTCGTCCGAACCTGCTGGGCTACTTCCGTACCTATGAAGAGAAGGTGGACTCGCACAATGGCGAGGAGATCCGTGGTTACCATAAGCCGATCATGATTGCCGGTGGTATGGGTAATATCCGTGACGAACATGTGCAGAAGAAAGAAATCCCGGTAGGGGCCAAGCTCATTGTGCTGGGCGGCCCGGCGATGAATATCGGCCTGGGTGGCGGGGCGGCATCATCGATGGCATCAGGTCAGTCGGCAGAAGATCTGGATTTTGCCTCGGTGCAGCGTGAGAACCCGGAAATGGAGCGCCGTTGTCAGGAAGTGATCGATCGCTGCTGGCAGATGGGCGAAGCCAACCCGATTGCCTTTATCCACGATGTGGGTGCCGGCGGTATCTCTAATGCCCTGCCGGAGCTGGTGGATGATGGCGAGCGCGGCGGCAAATTCCAGCTGCGTGATGTACCAAATGATGAACCGGGCATGAGCCCGCTGGAGATCTGGTGTAACGAGTCACAAGAGCGTTATGTTATGGCCGTTGCGCCTGAGAATATGGCTGTGTTTGACGCCATTTGTCAGCGCGAGCGTGCACCTTATGCCGTGGTGGGCGAAGCGACCGAAGAGCGTCATCTGACACTCGAAGATAGTCATTTCGACAATACGCCGATTGATATGCCGATGGATATTTTGCTCGGTAAGCCGCCGAAAATGCATCGTGATGTGAAAACCCAGAAAGCGCAAGGCCAAGCCATTGACCGTGCAGGGATCGAGTTAGAAGACGCGACTCACCGTGTTCTGCGTCTGCCGGTGGTTGCCGAGAAAACGTTCCTGATCACCATCGGTGACCGCACGGTAACCGGCCTGGTGGCTCGCGATCAGATGGTGGGTCCTTGGCAGGTGCCGGTAGCAAACTGTGCCGTTACGGCTGCCAGCTATGACACTTACCATGGCGAGGCGATGTCGATGGGTGAGCGTACCCCTGTCGCGCTTCTTGACTTCGGTGCGTCGGCTCGACTGGCTGTCGGTGAGGCGATCACCAATATTGCCAGTGCCGATATCGGTGACATGAAGCGGATTAACCTGTCAGCCAACTGGATGTCGCCTGCCGGTCACCCGGGCGAAGATGCGGGTCTATACGAAGCCGTTAAAGCTGTGGGTGAAGAGCTGTGTCCGGCCCTTGGCCTGACCATTCCTGTCGGCAAAGATTCGATGTCGATGAAGACCAAGTGGGAAGAGAACGGCGAGCAGAAAGAAGTGACTTCGCCGCTGTCTCTGATCATTACCGCCTTCGGCCGGGTTGAAGATGTCCGTAAGACTGTAACGCCTCAGCTGCGTACCGATAAAGGCGAGTCGACACTCTTGCTGGTTGATTTGGGTTGCGGCAAGAATCGCCTGGGCGCGACGGCGCTGGCGCAGGTTTACAAGCAACTGGGTGACAAACCGGCTGATGTCGATAGCCCTGAGCTGCTGAAAGGCTTCTTTATTGCCGTACAGGCTTTGGTCCGTGATGAAAAAGTGCTGGCCTATCATGACCGTGGTGATGGTGGTTTGTATGTCACATTGGCCGAGATGGCATTTGCCGGTCATACCGGTGTTGAAGTCGATATTAATACAACCGATGCCGACGAGTGCGACGATGTGCTTGCTGCGCTGTTTAACGAAGAGCTCGGTGCTGTGCTTCAGATCCGTACCGATGATCTTGATGCCGTGCAGTCTGTACTGGCGGCGAATGGCCTTGAGGCCTGCAGTCATGTGATTGGTACTGTGGTTGACGAAGATGTTGTCCGTATCTGGAACGGTAACGATCGCGTCCTGGAGCAAAGCCGTACTGAACTGCGTACTATCTGGGCAGAAACAACCTACCAGATGCAGGCGATGCGTGATAACCCGGCTGGTGCCCTGCAGGAGTTCGACGCCAAGAAGGACTGCCAGGATCCTGGCCTGACGACCAAGCTGAGCTTCGATATCAATGAAGATGTTGCAGCGCCGTTTATCTCGACAGGTGCCAAGCCACAGATGGCTATCCTGCGTGAGCAGGGGGTTAACTCCCATGTTGAAATGGCGGCGGCATTCGACCGGGCTGGTTTTGATGCCAAGGATGTTCACATGAGCGATATCCTGTCGGGCAATGTCAAGCTAGATGGCTTTAATGGCCTGGTTGCCTGTGGCGGCTTCTCCTACGGTGACGTACTGGGAGCGGGTGAGGGCTGGGCGAAGTCTGTGCTGTTCAACAACATGGCACGTGAGCAGTTCGAGAGTTTCTTCCATCGTAATGATACGTTTGCTCTTGGTGTCTGTAACGGTTGTCAGATGATGTCGAATTTGCGTGACTTGATCCCGGGCGCCGACTTGTGGCCTCGTTTTGTCCGCAATGAGTCAGAACGCTTCGAAGCACGCTTTAGCCTGGTAGAAGTCCAGCAGAGTGATTCTCTGTTCTTCAATGGCATGGCTGGCTCTCGGATGCCGATTGCGGTATCGCACGGTGAAGGACGGGTCGAAGTGCGAAATGGCGAGCACCTGAACGCACTTGAGCAATCGGGCACTGTGGCGCTGCGTTATCTGGACAATTATGGCAACGTGACCCAGAACTATCCGGCTAACCCGAATGGTTCCCCGAACGGGATCACGGGCCTGACGACTCAGGATGGTCGCGTTACGATCATGATGCCGCACCCTGAGCGTGTATTCCGTACCGTAGCAAACTCCTGGCACCCGGATGACTGGAACGAGAACAGTCCGTGGATGCGCATGTTCCGTAATGCCCGTGTCAATATCGGCTAATCGCAGTCTAAACTCTGTGAGAACTGAAAACCGCTCTTCGGAGCGGTTTTTTATTTTCAGGTTTTCGTTCCGAGGTTGCCTAAACATTAGACATGTCAGTAGTAAAGTTTGTATTGGCTAACCTTTTTCGCTGAATTTACTCGCCTTTGTGGATAAAGTGTGATTAAGCTGAGGGTAGGGTGTTCACAGGAGGGTGTATGATTTTTTTTGATCTTGATAATACCTTGCTTGATCACGACGGTGCCGAACAGGATGCAATCCGAAGCTTTGTTGCCCGTTATCGTGCTGACGTCGTCCCCTTTGAGGGCAAACCGGAGGATATTTGGCGTGAGATCACCGATCGGCATCGGGCACGCTGGCGTGCCGGAGAGCTTACCTTTGAAGGACAGCGACGGGCCCGGATTAGCGAGTTGTTTGAACGGCCGTTAACGGTGGCGGAAGCGGATCAGCTGTTTGCCGAGTTTTACGCAATTTATCGCCAGCATTGGCGGCTGTTTCCTGACGTCAAACCGGCACTGGAGCAGCTGCGCGAGGTATCTCCCCTGGCCGTGATCTCAAATGGCCTGAGCAGGCAGCAGCAAACCAAACTTGTCGAGACCCATATCGCTGACTATTTTAGTTTTATGATGACCTCCGAACAGGCCGGTGCAGCCAAGCCCGATCCGCGCATCTTTCAGGCGGCGCTTAAGTTTGCCGACAAGAGTGCCGATGAATGCTGGTATATCGGCAACCACCCGTTGAATGATGCACAGGCGGCTCAGGAGGTGGGGATGAAAACAGTCTGGCTCAATCGCCGCGGACTGAGGGAAAAGGTCCATACCCGCGTGGTGCGTTCTATGGCCGGATTTGTGGACTTGGTTAACATACAACACTGACAAAGTTGACAGCTACTGAACTTTTCAGGCACGGAATGTCTAAAAAAACAGTAGTCAAAATAAAATTCAAGTGCCTGGAGAGCTATTGTTCGGGTTGAGCTAAACATCAATACCACATAAACTATGCGGCTATTATGAACAGATGGCTCCTGGTACTACAACATCATGGAAGAGAGAAGGGAATGGAAGACCCTAAAACGAATGGAAAAGTAAGTGCCGCCCAGGGGCTGGCAGTGCTCGTGATTATCTGTTTGCTCCGTTACTTTGATACCTTTGCGGTAATCTTCAGTATTAAGCAAGTAGGCATAGTACCAAGTATCATCGCCATGCTGGTGCTGCTCTCCGGTCTGTTTGCCATAGCAGGCTTGCTGCGTGGCTATAAATGGGGCTTTATCCCGCTGTATTTCTTTATTCCGGCAGCCACGATGTTCTTCGGTTTCAGCCTGATCCCCTATCTCCCCTTGCTGATAGAACCCGAATACCGTAGTTTGATGGTCATTGCTATAAATAGCAGTGTGCTTGTCTATGCCGTTTTCCTGCTGCTCAGAATGATGGACTCCAATGTCATATTGCCCACTGAAAAGCATTGAATCGCACAACTACACATTGAGCTTACTGACTCAGATCTGTGATAATACCTCCAAGACTAATCAGGCAGTTGGTGCAAGCACCAGCGACCTCTGCTCAGCAAAGGACGATGAAAGATGAAAAAAATTGAAGCCGTTATTAAGCCGTTTAAGCTTGATGATGTTCGTGAAGCCCTGGCAGAAGTGGGCATCACAGGGATGACAGTATCGGAAGTGAAAGGCTTCGGCCGCCAGAAGGGTCACACCGAGCTATACCGCGGAGCAGAATACATGGTCGATTTCCTGCCGAAAGTGAAGCTGGAAATCGTAGTCGCAGACGACGTTGCCGAGCAATGCATTGATACCATCATCGAGACCGCGCAGACAGGTAAGATCGGTGACGGTAAAATCTTCATGTTCGATGTTGAGCGCGTGGTGCGTATCCGCACAGGCGAGGAAGACGAAGACGCCATCTAAATTTGTATTATTGCTTCGTTATTTCGCTCAATAACTGCATCAGGGGTGCTCATTTATGCGTATAAACTCCGCGCCCCTTTTTTGTTCTTGAGCGAAATTCCTTCGCACTAATGCAAATTACTATCCTGAGTACTTCCTCTTTGCTACAGAATGAAACAGCTTTGCTAAAGAGATTTTACCAGTAGCGTAATGCTCGATAACTGCATCAGGGCGTTATGTAGAGAACAAAAAAGGCTTGCCGGATGGCAAGCCTTTTTCATGAATAGTCGATTGTGTTAGTTACAGCTGGTGAGCGCCTGACCACTGTAGCGCCCCGGCTTGTGGTTCATGGCCAGCACCAGGTTCAGCAGGACAGCACCGAGTACGGACAGGACCAAGACCATTGGACTGACCAGGAAAAAAGAAGCGACCAGGATGCAGGTATCAATCCCCATTTGCAATTTGCCTGCTGACAGACCAAATTTTTCCTGTAAAAACAGCACCAGTACATTAAAGCCGCCAAGACTGGTCTGGTGACGAAACAGGATCAGCATGCCCAGTCCCATAAGCAGGCCGCCGATTGCTGCGCAGTAGAGTGGTTCAAGTCGACTGATCTCAAGGACATGGTGAAGGTTATCAGTGATCACCGAGACTAAGCCGCCAGAAATGATACTGGTGATGGCAAAGCTCTTGCCCATTCTAAACCAGGCCATGAGATAGAATGGTGTATTTAACAGGAAATACAGCTGGCCGAAAGAAAGGTCGACAAACTGGCTAAGGAGGAGTGCCAGTCCCGTTGTGCCGCCTGTTAGTAAGTCAGCCTGCTGGAGAAAGAAAACACCCTGGGAAACGATGAACGTACCGGTCAGAATAGCAATAATGTTTTCTTTCAGTGAATGATGATAACCGCTCAAATGTACACTCCTTATATCAGAAGCGCGCAATAATAAGGGGGAACCCGGGGAAAACGAAATTGTTGCCGCAAACAGTCAGAACATGGCTGTAAGAAATGTTTTACGCGATCGTAAAATATTAATTTTCATGTTTACTTGTAATATGATGCAATTAGCATGAATTGTAATGGTGATTGATTCATCAAGATGAAAAAAATTCATGCAGCCATCGAAAATAAACATGCAGAACGACTAAGAAAAAGTGCCTCGAGGACTATCTGATTTAGATCAAATTCTGTAAGATGGCGAATTATATACAGGTGCGACGAAAACGTTTGCGTCTAGGCGGGGCCTAGGTTTGTGTTTTTCGAATTGCACCGAAGATTTATGATTACCACCGATTCACACAAGGATCTGAATTTTTCAGGTACTTCTGTCAATTTGTATGAGAACAATCTGAGTCAGGAGATACAGATGCTAAAACGCGACATGAATATTGCCGATTATGACGCAGAACTTTTTGCAGCCATTCAGGAAGAAACTGCGCGTCAGGAAGAGCACATCGAGTTAATTGCCTCTGAAAACTACACCAGCCCACGTGTAATGGAAGCGCAAGGTTCTCAGCTGACGAATAAATACGCCGAAGGTTATCCAGGCAAGCGTTATTATGGCGGTTGTGAGTATGTCGACAAAGCTGAGCAGCTCGCCATCGAGCGCGCCTGTCAGCTATTCGGCGCAGAATATGCGAACGTTCAGCCGCACTCTGGCTCACAGGCCAACAACGCGGTTTACATGGCACTGCTGAATGCTGGTGATACGGTATTGGGTATGAGCCTGGCACACGGTGGTCACCTGACTCACGGCTCTCCGGTAAACTTCTCGGGCAAGCTATACAACATCATTCCTTACGGCATTGATGAAAGTGGTCAGATTGACTACGAAGAGATGGAAGCCTTAGCCCTGGAGCACAAGCCGAAGATGATCATCGGTGGCTTCTCTGCCTACTCTCAGATTGTTGACTGGAAACGCATGCGTGAAATTGCCGACAAAGTTGGCGCGTACTTCTTTGTTGATATGGCGCACGTTGCCGGCCTGATTGCTGCTGGTGTTTACCCGAACCCTGTTCCTCATGCTCACGTCGTCACTACTACAACGCACAAGACACTGGCTGGCCCTCGCGGTGGCCTGATCCTGTCAAGCGAAGGCGAAGAGCTTTACAAGAAGCTGAACTCAGCGGTATTCCCTGGTGGCCAGGGTGGTCCTCTGATGCACGTGATTGCCGCTAAAGCGGTTGCCTTCAAAGAAGCAATGGAACCTGAGTTCAAAGCCTATCAGGCACGTGTGGTTGAAAATGCCAAAGCGATGGTTGCCGAGTTTACCGAGCGTGGCTACAAGATCGTTTCAGGCGGTACCGAAAACCACCTGTTCCTGGTTGATCTGATTGACAAGGGCATCACAGGTAAAGAGGCCGATGCGGCACTGGGTGAAGCTAACATCACAGTAAACAAGAACAGTGTACCTAACGATCCTCGTAGCCCGTTTGTAACTTCGGGTATCCGTCTGGGTACACCTGCTATTACCCGTCGTGGTTTCTCGGCAGATGAAGCTAAACAGCTTGCTGGCTGGATCTGTGATGTTCTGGACAACATTGACAAGCCAGAAGTGATTGAAGCGACCAAGGCGAAGGTACTGGAGATTTGTAAGCGTCTACCTGTTTACGCTTAATAGCGCCTCACCTCTTTGCTATTTAGTCCAATACCAGCATCGGAAGTGCTCATTTATACTTATAAACTGCGCGCTTCCTTTTTGCTCTTGAACGAAATAGCGTCGAGCTGAGGTACTATATGATTAAGTGGCAGATACGAAATGTAGTTTGAAGCTAGTACTTTGAATCTGATAAAACGGCACCTGCTTAAGGTGCCGTTTTGCTTTGGTAAGCCAGAATAATAAGAAAAACCATTCTTATATTCTCAATAACCGATTGAAATGAGTTACACTGAGTCGACGAATTTTAGGAGGCAAGATGCATTGTCCTTTTTGTGGTGCAAATGACACCAAAGTAATCGATTCCCGTCTGGTTGCAGACGGCCATCAAGTCCGTCGTCGCCGTCAGTGTCTGGCTTGTAATGAGCGCTACACGACGTTTGAAACCGCTGAGTTAGTCATGCCTCGGGTGATTAAGACCAACGGTAACCGTGACCCGTTCAACGAAGACAAGCTTCGTGGCGGGATCCAGCGCGCGCTGGAAAAACGACCGGTGAGTGCTGATGACATCGAACGTGCCATCAATACGATCAAGTCTCGTCTTCGTGCGACGGGCGAGCGTGAAGTACCGTCAGAGATGATAGGAAACTTGGTGATGGAAGCGCTTAAAGAGCTGGATAAGGTTGCCTATATCCGGTTTGCCTCTGTGTACCGTAGTTTTGAAGATATTCGTGAATTTGGCGAAGAAATCGCCAAGTTAGAGAAGTAAGCGGCGTTAGCGGCAGTTACCTGCCAGCTAACGCCTTCAAATGAATGCAAAGCCAGATGTTCTCACCCATAGATCATGCCATGATGCTGCGTGCCATTGAGTTGGCAAAACGTGGCCGTTTTACAACAGCTCCGAACCCAAGTGTTGGTTGTGTGATAGCCCACGGCGATAGTATTGTCGGGGAAGGTTACCATTACCAGGCTGGTCAGCCGCATGCCGAAGTGTTTGCGCTGCGTGCTGCGGGCGATAAGGCCCGGGGAGCCACTGCCTATGTCACGCTTGAGCCTTGTTCTCACTATGGACGCACACCGCCTTGTGCCGAAGCGCTGGTTAAGGCCAAGGTATCACGGGTTGTGTGCGCGATGGTTGATCCTAACCCGCAAGTAGCAGGGCGCGGTATCGAGATGTTGCAGGTGGCCGGAATCGAAGTCCAGACCGGTCTGCTTGAAGCTGATGCCCAGGCACTGAACCCCGGTTTTATCAAGCGAATGAAAACCGGGATGCCGTATGTGCAACTGAAGTTGGCATCGAGCCTTGATGGCCGCACGGCATTATCGAATGGCCAGAGCAAGTGGATCACGGGGGCGGCTGCCCGTGCGGACGTACAGCGCTTTCGTGCCAGGGCCGGTGCAATTCTTTCAACCAGTGCGACCGTACTGGCCGATGACCCTTCGCTAAATATTCGCTGGGACGAGCTGGGTAAAGAGGTACAGCGTGACTATCCGCAGGCGGCTGTACGCCAGCCTTGCAGGGTGGTGATTGACAGCCAGAACCGGGTATCGCCGGCCCATAAACTGGTTCACCTGCCGGGCAAAACGATTTTGGCGCGTTGTGAACAAGGCAATGAGGCGTGGCCACAGGCTGTTGAGCAGTTACTGGTACCGGCAACCGAAGCCGGAGGTCCGCTCGATTTGCCAGCGCTGATGAAGGCACTGTCTGAGCAGGATATCAATCACATCTGGGTTGAGGCCGGTGCCGGGCTTGCCGGCGCATTGCTGTCGGCGGAGCTGGTTGACGAGCTGATTATTTACCAGGCACCTAAACTGATGGGAAGTGACAGCCGCGGGCTGGTTGATTTGCAGGGGCTGACGGCAATGTCTCAGGTCCCTGAGCTGGCTATCAGTGATGTTCGGATGGTCGGGCCGGATATCCGGATCACTGCCCGAGTCAAACACGTTTAACGAGCAATTCAAGGAATTTTAATTCATGTTTACTGGCATTATCGAAGCTGTAGGTACGATTACGGCCCTGACACCGAAAGGTGCGGATATTTCTGTCACGGTCGATGCCGGCAAGCTCGATCTATCCGATGTTAAATTGGGTGACAGTATTGCAACCAACGGGGTATGCCTGACCGTCGTTGAGCTGACCGGTAGCGGTTATGTTGCCGATCTCTCTTTGGAAACTCTCCAGCGTACTGCTTTTGCCAACTACAAGGCGGGACAGAGGGCCAACCTGGAAAAAGCGATGTTGCCGACGACCCGTTTCGGCGGCCATATGGTTTCCGGACATGTTGACGATGTCGCTGAAATTATCGAGCGTACCCATACCGGACGAGCGATAGAGTTTTGGGTCAGTGCCCCTGAGCATCTGGCTAAATATATTTCGGAGAAAGGCTCGGTATCTGTCGATGGTATCAGCCTGACCGTCAACGCGATCCGTGGCAATGAGTTCAAGCTGACAATTGTGCCGCATACCGCGGCGGAAACGACAATGGAATCTTTTAAAGCGGGGCGCAAAGTCAACCTGGAGGTTGATGTGATTGCCCGCTACCTAGAGCGTTTGATGCTAGGTGAGAAAGCCGCAGATAAAAAGTCGGAAGTTACCATGGACCTACTGGCAAAAACTGGGTTCTTAGGATAGAGCATTAGGATAAGGGTATTGTTATGGCGTTAAGCAGTGCAAAAGAAATAATCGAAGATATCCGCCTGGGTAAGATGGTTATCCTCATGGATGATGAAGATCGCGAAAATGAAGGTGATCTGATCATGGCATCGGAGAAAATCACGCCCGAAGCGGTGAACTTTATGGCGACCAACGGCCGGGGCCTGATTTGCCTGACCTTGACCCAGACGCGCTGCAAGCAGCTTAACCTGCCGCTGATGGTGCAGGATAATACCGAGCAGTTCAGTACCAATTTTACGGTATCGATTGAGGCGGCCGAGGGAGTGACCACCGGGATCTCCGCGGCAGACCGTGCCCGTACCGTTCAGGCGGCGGTGGCAGAGGATGCCACTGCGGCCGATATTGTTATGCCGGGACACATCTTTCCGTTAATGGCTCAGGAAGGCGGTGTGCTTGCACGCGCCGGCCATACTGAAGCCGGTTGTGATGTTGCCCGCCTGGCGGGTCTGGAGCCATCCAGCGTGATTGTCGAGATCCTCAATGAAGACGGCACGATGGCTCGTCGCCCTGACTTGGAAGTGTTTGCCGAAAAACATGGCCTGAAACTGGGTACCATTGCTGATCTTATCGAATACCGTAACAACAACGAAACGACGATTGAACGTGTGGCGGAATGCCGACTGCCGACAGAGTTTGGCGAGTTCGACATGATCACCTACCGTGATACGATCGACAATGAAGTTCATTATGCACTGCGTAAGGGGGATGTGGCCCCCGAGTCATCGACATTGGTTCGTGTTCACCTGCAAGATACGTTCAAAGATATTCTTCACTCGGGCGCGTCGCAGTGGACTTTGCCTGCAGCCATGAAGCGTATTGCTGACGAAGGTGGTGTGCTGGTAGTACTGAGCAAGCACGAGCCACAAGAAGCGGTGATCACCAAGCTGAAACAGCTGGCCGCACAGGAAGAGGGCAAACCGGTGGTGAAGCTGAATCCGAAAGATCAGTCTCGTCAGGTGGGGGTGGGCTCTCAGATCCTATCTGATCTGGGGGTGTCGAAAATGCGACTGCTGTCGTCTTCTACCCAGCGTTACCATTCGCTGTCAGGCTTTGGCCTGGAAGTCGTTGAGTATATCTGCGAGTAAATCAGTAGGCGGGCCGGTATCGACTGGCCTGTTTTTTCTTTCTCCTGTTGCTGCTTAGCTGCGGCCCAGGAGGTTATTTTGATAATACCGGTGAGAAATACGCGCTTATCACCTGCTATGACCGATTATTTATTCACCCTGAGCCGGTGAGATGTCAATTGGTATAACTTTTAAAGTGTGATAGACTCCCGCGGTTTCTCAAACCGGAAAGACATAGTCACAGGAAGGCCCATGAAGGTAATTGAAGGCGCCATCGCGGCACCAAATGCAAAAGTTGCTATCGTAATCGCACGCTTCAACAGCTTTATCAACGAAAGCCTGCTTTCAGGTGCGTTGGACGCACTGAAACGTCAAGGTCAGGTAAGCGATGAAAATATCACTGTTGTTCGTTGCCCTGGTGCATACGAGCTTCCACTGGTTGCCCAGCAGGTTGCCAAGAGCGATCGTTACGATGCAATCGTGGCGCTAGGCTCTGTGATCCGTGGCGGTACGCCACACTTTGATTATGTTGCCGGTGAGTGTAATAAAGGTCTGGCGCAGATCGCTCTTGAGTTTAATACTCCGGTAGCGTTCGGTGTTCTGACTGTAGATTCAATCGAACAAGCCATTGAGCGTGCCGGTACCAAGGCTGGTAATAAAGGGGCAGAGGCTGCACTAAGCGCGCTTGAAATGGTTAATGTCCTGTCCCAAATCGAATCCTAATGGGGGTTACTGTGAAACCAGCCGCACGTCGAAATGCACGTCACTTTGCTATCCAAGCTATTTATTCTTGGCAGATCACTAAGGGCAATGTTGCCGATATTGAGCAACACTTCCTTTCTGGCGATAAATTTGAAGAAGAAGAGCACCAGGCTGAAGCGCCTGAGCTGGCAGCACCGCATACTGACGTTGCTTACTTCCGTGACCTGTTAACAGGTGTGGTTCTGAACCATCAGGAACTGGACAGCAAAATGCGTCCGTACCTGTCTCGTCCGCTACAGGACCTGGATCAGATGGAACTTGCGTTACTTCGTCTTGCTATGTACGAAATGACCAAGCGTGATGATGTACCATACAAAGTGGTGATCAACGAAGCTATCGAACTGGCCAAGGCCTTCGGTGCGGAAGACAGCCACAAGTTTGTAAACGGTGTGCTGGATAAAGCGGCACCGACACTTCGCAAGAAGTAATCGAATACGATTCTAGAGGGCCAGCTTAGCTGGCCTTTTTTCTGTCTTTAATTTGAAAAACAGTATGGCTAGTAACGAATTTGACCTTATTGCTCGGTATTTTGAGCACCAGAATGTAAACCGCCGTGATGTCGCCTTGTCCATCGGTGATGATTGTGCCCTGCTGGAGGTGCCGGACGGCAGCCAGCTTGCCGTCAGCACAGACTCGCTGGTAGCAGGTACTCACTTTTTGGCTGATGCTGACCCGGCGCTGGTGGCCCATAAGGCTTTGGCCTCGAACCTGAGTGATCTGGCAGCCATGGGGGCAATGCCGGCCTGGGTGTCACTGGCAATGACCTTGCCTTCTCCGGATGAAAGTTGGCTACGTCAGTTTTGCCAGGGCTTTTTTGCACTGGCTGACTATTACAATGTTCAGCTGGTGGGTGGCGATACCACCAAAGGGCCGCTGAGCATTACGATTACCGTGCATGGCTTTGTTCCCAAGGGGAAAGCCCTCACCCGCAGTGGGGCAAGCTCAGGTGACTGGGTCTATGTCACCGGTAATTTGGGGGATAGCGCCGCCGGGCTTGCCTTGCTGCTTGGCGAGAAGACGGTGAGTGATCCGCAGCTACAAAAGACCTTGCTTGAGCGTCATTACAAGGCGCAACCCCGGATTTTGGCCGGACAGGCACTGCGCGGGATAGCTTCGGCAGCCTTGGATATTTCTGACGGATTGATTTCTGATCTCGGCCACATACTGAAGCGTTCCGGGCTGGCAGCCAGCATCGATGTTGATAAACTGCCGCTGTCGCCGGAGCTGTGTTTGTTTGAGCCTGACAGGGACAAGGCCCTGCAGCTGGCGCTGGGCAGTGGCGAAGAATACGAGCTCTGCTTTACGGTTCCCGAGCAGAACCGTGGAGCAATCGATACGACTCTGGCACACTGTGGCGTCAAGGCGAGCTGTATCGGTCAGTTGCGCCCGGGCCGGGGGATCACGCTGATCAGGGCTGATCAGCCGCTTGACTGGCAGTTGCATGGCTATGATCATTTTGCGGAGTAGTAAGTGGGAAATCCTAAAGAGAATATCAACCTGACAAACCCTTGGCATTTGCTGGCAACGGGGTTCGGTAGTGGCTTGTCACCAATCATACCGGGAACCATGGGCACTGTGGCGGCCATCCCTTTTTATCTATTGATGGTTAAGCTCCCTTTTGCGGCTTATCTGGTTATCACGGTTGTCGCGGCGCTGGTCGGCATTATTATTTGTCAGAAAACCTCGGATGATATGGGGGTTCACGACCACGGCAGCATCGTCTGGGATGAGTTTGTCGGTTTTTGGATCACCATGGCGGTAGCCCCGGTAGCGAGCTGGGAATGGGTACTGACAGGTTTTGTCCTGTTCCGTTTCTTTGATATGGTCAAACCGTGGCCGATCAGCTGGTTGGATAAACATGTCCATGGCGGTTTGGGGATCATGGTAGATGATATCCTGGCAGGCTTTATGGCAATGATCGCCCTGTGGGGAGTGGGTTACTGGATGGGCTGGTAGAGCAAGCCTGTAGCCTGATAAACGGAAATGATGAGCCGCGCAATAGCGCGGCTTTTTTGTATATAAACCGGCTTTAAATCAACCCGCTAAAAATTGTTCGTCTAGGCTTTATTAAGGTTTTCAGAACAATTAAGTGGTGAGCTATGCCGTGGCGCGGGTTGGGGTTAGTTGCAGGGTTATTGTTGGCCTATCAGGCTAATGCGCAGGTTTATCCCTCGACAGGGGTGGCCTGGGTGTTGCCGGGAAGCTGGGATGAGCCATTGGCTACATCGTTCTTCAACACGGCGCAGGACGTGAAGGACTGGGAGGCAAGCCATGCGGATATTATTTTTGGCGGTATGCAGGATGTTGGTGTTAACCGCCAGACCGTTGCGATGGGGTATATCTATAGCCAGAAGCTGGACTGTCGGCCGGGAAAACAGTCGGCATGGTTAAGTAAACAGGCTGCACTGGCCGGGATTGACATGGAAGACGGTTTCATGCATTTTGCCGAAGATACCCTGCTAGCGGCAGATAAGCCGAGCTCCGGCTTGGATTATCTGCTCAAAGGCCAGCCCTATCACTTGCTGCTGGTTCGTAATAATCAGTTCTCTACTGCGCGTTTGCCGCTGACTCTTCAGCCGGGCGACGAGGTGATCCTCTTCTCTTCCTACCCGTTTGATGCCCTTGAGCTTGTTGCTGACGGCTCGCCTTTGTTAAAACGCAATCTGACCGATGAGAAGGGAAATGTGGCAGTCTGGAAAAAGACTAAGGTTGACTGGTCCCAGTCCGATCCAGATATCGTTTCCGGGCCGTTGTCTGGCTCCCAAGGAGGAAGCTCTCAAGGGAAAAAAATACTGACTGGCTATCTTGAGCATAAAGACCTCTGGCACAGTGCATGGCCGTATTACCAGCAACGTAAACTCAACAGCGGAAATATTGGCTTGGATAACGGCCTAAAGACATGGATGGTTAAGCTCGCCTGGCCGGAAGAGGCTCGGCTCAGTGCACTACGTATAAAACCTTGGCTGCAGCTCGATGCCAAGCAGTTGCGGATCCCCGGCTGGGATAGTGCCAATGATCAGGACGGTGACGGGTATGTGAGTGCTACCGAGTTTAGTGAACGTCCCAATACCAAGGCCAGTGCCCGGTTCAGGCATCAGGCTCGCCTGATACCGGCCAGCAATATGTGGCCGGGTACCTGCTGGTACCGAGTAAGTTTTGTCAACGATGCTTTTAATGACGTGCATGCCAACTGGTACCGTCATGACTGGCAGCGGCAGGGGCTAAGCGGGGCATACAATGATGATATGGCCAAGCTGCTCGACAGCAATCAGTTCAGTGTCCTCGAGGGCGGGCTGCTCAGTGAACTGCCGCTTAAGGCAGGAACGACAGACGCGGCAACAGAGTATGCCAAGCAACTGGCTGATTTCTTGCTTCAGGTGAAAAAGAAAACGCAAACCACCTGGCTGGCTGCGAATATCTCGGAGATCAACCTCTGGCATTATTCGGTATGGCCGGTGCAGTTGCGGGATGTCATTGATCTCTGGTTGCGGGAGCACTACCTCACCCCGGCGATGGGCTTGCAGAGGATGCAGCGTGCCTGGGAGACTTTTGCGTTGGCCAAGGCTGGTGATAAGAGTGTCATCATGGCGTCGGTGAAAGGGGGACGCAGCGAGCTGGCCCCCTCTTCTGATCTTGCCTGGCAGCGGGATATAGAAACCGGGCTGGCCCAATACTACTTTTTTAACCTGCCCGGCTATACCTTCTTCCATAGCTGGAACCAAACTTATTTTTATGGCAGCGGCAATACGACGTTGCGTAACTGGTACCGCCAGGGGGTACCCAAAAACTGGGTTTACCAGCCGACGGGGATGTTGGAAATTGATATCGGCCGGCCAGTTAATATCCCTAAAGGGCACAAGGCGGTGATCTGGGAAAACAAGGGCGACAAGGCAAAAACATCGGCATCGATGATATCGGATATTGCGCTGAAACCGGCAAACTGGTTCTGGCTTTACCGCTCGGGCTGGTTTGGCGATTTTCCCCGGGAAGGCGTGATTGCACGCCGTTACAGCGAAGGCTTGGTTGTTTACCGGGCTGTTAAGGAAAGAAACCAGAAAGGCTTTTTGCTGGCCAAACCCATGCGGATATCCCTGCCGGGAGAATATCAGCGGATAAATTATGACGGTTCGCTGGGGGAGCCTCTGCGCTATATCGAGCTGGGAGGTTACGAGGGGGCGGTACTGAAAAAGGTTCCCTGGCCCAATGTGACGGTGGCTGGGGATAGCTTCTAGAATATGGACCCGGGTGCCAGGAAAAGGCGCCGGGTCCGGTTTTTTGCTTGCAGGGCTTAGATTGCTAGTTTCTCGTTACTAATCAAGGTAGGCTTTGATTTGCTTCTCAATGCCTGGGCCATCAATTTCAAGTAGGGCATGGAGTTCCGCCTGAGTGCCTTGCTCGATAAAGCGATCCGGCAGGCCGATATTCAGTACCGGCTTGAGCACTTTTTGCTTCATCAGAAACTCGTTCACACCGCTACCGGCACCACCGGCAATGGCATTTTCCTCGACGGTGATCAAGGTGTCGTGGGTCGCCGCCAGCTCCAGGATCAATGCTTCGTCAAGAGGCTTGACGAAACGCATATCGGCCACGGTCGCGTTAAGGTTTTCAGCTGCTTCGAGCGCATAGCTCAGGGTGGTTCCGAAATTGAGGATAGCGATCTTCTCACCCTGACGGCGAACAATCCCTTTCCCTATCTCCAGAGCGTTCATTTTACGATTCGGCACGATGCCGGTACCGCTGCCGCGCGGGTAGCGTACCGCACTCGGCCCCTGGTGCTGGTGGCCGGTATAGAGCATCTGGCGACATTCGTTTTCGTCACTTGGCGCCATGATCACCATATTGGGGATACAGCGCATGAAGCTCAGATCAAACGAGCCTTGGTGCGTCTGCCCGTCGGCACCGACCAGACCGCCACGGTCAATGGCAAACATCACCGGTAAATCCATGATCGCGATATCGTGGATCAGCTGATCATAGCCGCGCTGCAAGAAGGTCGAATAGATGGCAACAACCGGGTGGTAGCCACCGATAGCCATGCCTGTTGCCAGAGTAACGGCATGTTGCTCGGCAATGGCAACATCAAAGTACTGCTCGGGGAACGTTTTCGAGAACCGAACCATGCCAGAGCCTTCACGCATGGCCGGGGTAATGGCCATTAGCTTGCTGTCCTGCTCGGCCATATCGCACAGCCAGTCGCCAAAGATATTGGAGAACGTTGGCTGGCTTTTGGTTTTCGGAATCGGGTTCTGGGTCAGATCAAATTTAGGTACGGCGTGATAGTTAATCGGATCCGCTTCGGCCGGGGCATAGCCCTTACCTTTCTTGGTCATTATATGAAGGAACTGCGGTCCTTTGAGGTTGCGCATGTTCTTCAGGGTATTGACCAGCTCGTCAACGTCATGGCCATCGACAGGGCCGATATAATTAAAACCCAGTTCCTCGAACATAGTACCGGGAACAACCATGCCTTTAATGTGTTCCTCGGCGCGTTTGACCAGTTCCTTGATCGGCGGCGCACCAGACAGCACTTTCTTGCCGCCTTCACGAATGGTGGTATAGAGGCTACCGGATAACAGGCGGGCAAGGTGGTTATTCATGGCACCGACGTTTTCCGAAATCGACATCTCGTTGTCGTTCAGGATCACTAGCATGTCCGAGTGAACATCACCGGCATGGTTCATCGCTTCAAATGCCATCCCGGCGGTGATTGCACCGTCGCCGATCACGCTGACCACTTTTCGGCCGAGGCCTTCTTTTTCCGCGGCAATCGCCATCCCCAATCCGGCACTGATCGAAGTCGAGGAGTGGCCGACGGAAAGAACGTCATATTCGCTCTCTTCACGCCATGGGAAGGGGTGGATCCCGTCTTTCTGACGGATCGTCGACATCGCCTCGCGGCGGCCGGTAAGAATTTTATGTGGGTATGCCTGGTGACCGACGTCCCAGATGAGGTGATCGAACGGTGTATTGTAGACATAGTGCAGGGCAACCGTCAGCTCGACGGCACCAAGGCCGGAGGCAAAGTGACCGCTGCTTTGGCTTACTGACTTCAGTAAGTAGGTACGTAGCTCGTCGCAGACAGCAGGTAGGCTGTCGACTGGCAACAAGCGAAGTTCATCTGGAGTGTTTGCCAGAGCCAGATGAGGGTATTTTGAAATATCCAGTGTCATAACATTTCGGCGCTTTTACTGTTTTTTAGTTATTGCGCTCGATGACGTATCGGGCAAAAACTTCTAATTGGTCTGTATTGTAGGGTATTGCGTCCAATGCTTGTAGCGCTTCTTGATAAAGTTGCTGAGCTTTTTGCTTCGCACCTTCCAATCCGAGCAAGGCCGGGTAGGTACTTTTTTCCAGTTCGAGATCGGAACCTTGCGGTTTGCCCAAGGTTTCTGTGTCGCTGGTAACGTCCAGAATATCGTCCTGAACCTGGAAGGCCAGGCCGATAGCATCCGCATATTGGTTGAGCTGAGGCAGTATCTCGGCACCTTTGTCACCGGCGGCAAGTGCCCCGAGGCGAATCGCACAGCGGATCAAGGCGCCGGTTTTATGCTTGTGGATGGTTTCCAGCTCCTGCAGCGTGACATCCTGTCCCTCTGCCGCCAGATCCAGTGCCTGTCCCATACACATCCCGGCCGCGCCTGATGCCTGTGCCAGCTCCCTGACCATCTGGATGCGGTATGTTTCTCCGCCTTCGCTCAAGGGACCGGTTGCCAGAATTTCAAAAGCCAGCGTCTGCAGCGAGTCGCCCGCCAGAATGGCTGTCGCCTCGTCAAAGGCAATATGGCAGGTCGGCTGACCACGGCGCAAGTCATCGTTGTCCATCGCCGGCAGATCGTCATGAATTAACGAATACGCATGAATGCATTCCACTGCCGCCGCTGGAGTATCTAGATTAGCACAATCAGCACCAAGCATCTGACCTGTTACATAGGTCAGGAAAGGGCGAGCACGTTTGCCACCCAGCAACGTACCGTGCTTCATGGCCTCGATGAGAGGCTGTTCAGCGTACGGCTGCGACAAGATCCATTGTGCCAGTTGCTGGTTATTACGCTGCTGGTAATACTGCAGAGACTGTGACAGGGAAGTGTTTTTATTCATTATCGGCATCAAATTCAGTCAGGGGGGCTTCATCATCTGCCTGAAGCAGAATCTCTACTCGCTGCTCGGCCTGAGTCAGTTTTTGCTGGCTGCTACGGGCAAGCGCAATGCCACGCTCAAATTTCTTCAGCGCATCTTCGAGCGCAATGTCACCGGATTCCAGCTCATTTACGATGCTGTCTAGTTCGTCCAGTGCGGCTTCAAACGCCATATTTTCAGGTTTTTTAGCTGCCATAAAGGGTTCACTATGATTTAAGTGCAGGAAAAATAACGTAGAGAGTTTACAGCGTCAAATTATGTCACAGGATTCTGTGTCGCCAACAGTTATTTTCGAGTTTTGCTGTCAAGAAAGCTAAATCAAAATTCAATGGTGCCGATATAGTCTGAGTTGGTTAGAATAGCCACAGAAATCATTTTGGCTACGTGTCGCAAGTTGGAGAATTACCGGTGGATTTGGCTACCCTCATAGGTTTAATCGGGTCATTTGCCTTCGTTATCATGGCGATGGTACTGGGCGGTAGTATCAGTATGTTCATTGATACGCAGTCGATTTTGATCGTATTTTGTGGCTCGATGTTTGTTGCACTGATGCAATACAGTATCGGGCAGTTTTTCGGCGCTGCGAAAATTGCCGCCAAGGCCTTTATGTTCAAGACGGACAACCCTGAAGACTTGATTGCCAAAGTGGTCGAGATGGCCGATGCGGCCCGTAAGGGCGGTTTTCTTGCGCTGGAAGAAATGGAAGTGGAAAACTCCTTCTTGCGCAAAGGTATCGATTTGCTGGTTGACGGTCATGATGCCGACGTGGTCCGGGCAACCTTGCAGAAAGATATTGCCCTGACCAACGAGCGTCATGAGCTGGGGGCGGGTATTTTCAAGGCCCTCGGCGATGTGGCGCCGGCGATGGGGATGATCGGTACGCTGATCGGTCTGGTTGCGATGCTGTCCAACATGGATGATCCCAAGTCGATTGGCCCGGCGATGGCCGTTGCCCTTTTGACCACGCTCTACGGTGCGGTTCTGGCGAACATGGTGATGCTGCCGATTGCCGCCAAGCTTGAGCTGCGCAAGGATGAAGAAAAGCTGAACCGTCGCCTTATCCTCGACGGGGTGCTGGCTATTCAGGACGGCCAGAACCCGCGGGTGATTGACGGCTACCTGAAAAACTATCTGAACGAGAAGAAACGTAGCATCGACGGCGACGAGTAACAGGAGGGACGATGGAAGAAGAATGCAAATGTCCCCCCCCGGGGCTACCGGCCTGGATGGGTACCTTCGCCGACTTGATGTCACTGCTGATGTGTTTCTTTGTACTTCTGCTGTCCTTCTCGGAGATGGATGTACTGAAGTTTAAGCAAATTGCCGGCTCGATGAAGTTTGCTTTCGGTGTTCAGAATATGCTGGAAGTGAAAGATATTCCGAAAGGGACCAGCGTGATTGCCCAGGAGTTTCGTCCTGGGCGCCCGGAGCCGACGCCGATTGAAGTTATCATGCAGCAGACGATAGACATGACCCAGCGTTCGCTGGATTTTCATGAGGGCGAGTCCGACAGGGCTGGTGGTACCCAGCGCGACGCCGGCAAGATGACGGGCGGGCAGAGTGCTGACTTGTCGACCGAGCAGAAGCAGAACAGTGATTCTGAACTGTCGGAATCACAGGAGCAGCTGATGGAAATCCTGCAGAAGGCGCTTGACCGTGAGATCCAGGACGGGGCGGTTGAAGTGGAAAGTTTCGGTCAGCAGGTGGTTATCCGGATCAAGGAGAAGGGATCGTTCCCTGCCGGCTCTGCTTTCTTGCAGCCCAAATTCAGGCCGCTGGTGAGGCAGGTTGCCGATTTGGTCAAGGATGTGCCCGGCGTGATCCGTGTCTCCGGCCATACCGATAACCAGAAACTGGATTCTGAGCTATACCGTTCCAACTGGGATTTGTCGGCACAGCGCGCCGTGTCGGTTGCCCAGGAGATGGAAAAAGTGGATGGCTTCGAGCACAAGCGCCTGCGGGTGGTTGGGTTGGCCGATACAGCACCGCTGAACAACAACAAGACCGAGGCGCAACGCAAAGAAAACCGCCGGGTCGAGATTTCTATCATGCAGGGCGAACCCTATTATTCGGATGAAGTGCCTAGCGGCGAAAATTAAGCCTACACTAAACCTAATAGTGGAATGATATACAGGGAAGGGAGCTCACCCTGTATATCCTTGTTTCAGCAACAGCCTGCTTGCTGTATAATCCGCGCCTTTGATCCCTTTAAGGATTAATCCTTTTGGTATTGTTTGGCCCAGTGTAGCGAAGCGTGTTATGAAATTTATCGTTAAACCCCATCCTGAGATTTTTGTAAAGAGTGATTCTGTCCGAAAGCGCTTCACCAAAATCCTGGAAAGCAACATCCGCATTATTGTTCAGCGTTTGTCCGATTCCGTAGCGGTACAAAATCGCCGTAGTCACATCGAAGTGTCATCAAAAGATGACAGCATTCGTGATCAGGTTCTGGCGGTATTAACACAAACGCCAGGTATTCACCATTCGCTGGAAGTGAAGCAAAGTGACTTCACTGACATGCACGATATCTACGAGCAGACACTAGATCACGTCCGCGACCAGATTGAAGGTAAGACGTTCTGCGTACGCGCCAAGCGAACAGGCAAACATGACTTCACCTCGATTGAACTGGAGCGCTACGTAGGTGGCGGCCTGAATCAGGCGGTTGAATCTGCTTCTGTCAAACTGAAAAATCCGGACGTTACCGTAAAAATCGAAGTTGCTCAGGACAAGCTGAATCAGGTCCTGGCGCGCCATAAGGGGCTGGGTGGTTTTCCTCTGGGGACTCAGGAAGATGTGCTGAGCCTGATTTCCGGTGGTTTTGACTCGGGTGTATCGAGCTATCTGCATATCAAGCGCGGTAGCAAGGTGCACTACTGTTTCTTCAATCTTGGCGGTCCGGCTCATGAAATCGGCGTTAAGCAGGTTTCGCATTTCCTTTGGAACAAATACGGTTCATCAGCCAAAGTTAAATTTATTGCGATTGACTTCGAACCGGTAGTTGCCGAAATTCTGGAAAATGTGGCCGATGGTCAGATGGGTGTCGTACTTAAGCGTATGTTTATGCGTGCTGCCGGCCAGGTTGCCGAACGCATGGGTCTTCAGGCGCTGGTCACTGGTGAAGCTCTTGGTCAGGTTTCAAGCCAGACGCTGACCAATTTGCGCCATATCGATAACGTGACGGATACCTTGATCCTGCGCCCGCTCATTAACTGGGACAAAGAAGACATTATTAATGTCGCGCGTGATATTGGTACCGAAGATTTCGCCAAGACCATGCCGGAATTCTGCGGTGTCATCTCCAAGAGCCCGACAGTGAAGGCCGTAAAAGAAAAGCTGGAAACTGAAGAGGCGAAATTTGATTTTGCAGTGCTTGATCGTGTGGTTCAAGAAGCCCGTGTGATTGATATTCGTGACATCGCAAAAGAAAGCCAGGAACAGGCGCCGGAGATTGAACTAGTTGATCAGATCGACAACGGTGCCATTGTCCTCGATATCCGCAGCCCGGACGAAGAAGATGAAAACCCGCTGGAAATTGAAAATGTCGAGGTTAAGCATCTGCCGTTCTATAAACTGGCAACACAGTTTGGCGATCTGCCGCAAGACAACACCTATTTGCTGTACTGTGACCGTGGTGTGATGAGTCGCCTTCAGGCACTGTACCTGAAAGAAAACGGCTTTGATAACGTTAAGGTCTATCGTCCTTAAAAGGGATAGAGCTTAAACGCACATCAATAATAACGAGAGCCAATTGGCTCTCGTTTTTTTGTTATTGGGGCCTGCAACCCCCCTCCCGTCCTCCCTCTTAAAAAGTAGGAGGTGATTCTTTGTTCCCTCCTCTTTTTAAGGGAGGGTTAGGGTGGGGTTAAGTAAAACAGCCTATGCCCTTGGCAGCACCTCATAGTGCATGTTCGGCCATACCACCATTGGCTTGGCCACTTCTGCTGCCTTCTCCTTGCCTGCCAGACGGACGACAATTTCCAGGGCGAACTCCTGCGAGGTGCCCGGCCCCTGGCTGGTCAGCAGGTTGCCGTTGACATCAAAGACGACACGCTTGGTACGGCGACGATCTTCCGGGATCTGCTCTATAAAGGCCGGGTGCGCCGTCATAATAGCCTTCGGATACATTTGGTGGTGCTCAAGCACTACGGCCGGCGAGGCACAAATCGCTGCCACCAGTTTGCCGTCATATTTATGCTGGTTGACGAACTCGACCAGTAACGGACTGTCGCGGAAGCACTCTGCACCGCCAAGGCCGCCGGGCAGGACGACACAGTCAAAAGGGTCGTCAGCAATTGACACCAGCGCGACATCAGCCACCAGCTTGATCCCGCGTGAGCCCTCGACGATTAATGCGCCGTCAGAGGCTGCGCTGGCTGTGGTGACCTCAAAGCCGGCGCGGATCAGGATATCGATAGTGTTGATCGCTTCCATTTCTTCGGTGCCAGGGGCGATACAGACCGCCACTTTGATTGGACGTTGCTGAGCGTCATTGGTCATTATCGTGTTGCTCCAGTTGTTTAATTTGTTGCCATAGCCGGGTATTGACCGGAACGGTGATCCCGTGTGCTTTAGCCCGGACAATCAGATAGCCAGTAATATAGTCGATTTCAGTGGGTCTATGCTGGCAAATATCTTGATTCATAGAAGAAAAGTTCTGGCTGGTGGCTTTAATCACCTTGTCGGCCAGGTGCTTCAGTTCATCGCAGTTTATTGGATAACCCTCAGCGGTCATCACCTGGGCGACTTCGTGGCAGATATCTGTGAGCTGCTGGCTGTAGTTCTGATTGGCCAGTTCACCGTTACGGCACTGGTGAATCGCGGTCAGTGGGTTGATGGCACAGTTGATAGCCAGTTTTTGCCACAGCGGGTAGGCGATATCATCATGCCACTGGCAGGGGGGAAGGGCATAGTCCAGCTCATTAGCCAGCGCTTTGTGTCTTCTGCCTGTCGTGTTCAGGGCGCCTAGCCAGGTTTGCCCGATGCCGGTATGACTGACCTGCTGCTCGTCGGGGCGAAAGGCTGCCTGTGCCGTAGTCGCGTAGAGCAACGGGTTCTCTGGTAACAGTTTACGGGCTATGTCCTGAGTTCCCATCCCGTTGTGCATAATAATGACCGGGGTTTCTGGTCTTAGGTGACGGCGAATGTCCTCGAGAGCCTGTTCAACCTGGAAGGCTTTAACGGTGACAAGAATGCTGTCAGCCTGGGTTAACCGGGCGGGCTGATTGGCTGGAAAGCTGCAGGTCGCTGATTTTTCATTCGGTGCTAACGGGTTTAGCTCTACTGTCAAACTCGGGGCGCTATCTCGGGTCCAGAAATGAACCTCGTGCTGCAGTGATAGTTTGCATCCCCATAAACGGCCGACGGCACCGGCACCGACAACGGTTAATTTCACCTGAACCTTCCTTTTTGTGTTGATTTCAATTGGCGCCAGTATTTTAACGTTACTTATACTGAGAGCTATACGAAGAAAGCAGGATAGCATTTTCTGCTGGAGAGGGAGAACAGGCAAAAGAAGGCGCATTCATATTGCTATGGATGCGCCACTGAAAGTCAGAAAAGAATAGGATCCATAGGGTCAGAATTTGTAGTTGATCGAGAAGTAGTGACCCCAGCCTGTGGTATCGCCGGCAAAACCGCCGTCTTTGAACAGTGCCATATTGTGGTAGTACTTAGCACCATAGCCAAAAGCCCACTGCGGGGTGTGATAGTAAATACCGTTGAACCATTCAACCGCTGTTGTTGTCCGGTTGACATCATCCGATATCTTCGAGGCACCGAATTTATAATCCAGGTACCCCTGATAGGTGATGAAATCGCCGCTGCTGAGGGTATACCAAGGCTTGAACCAGTTAGTGGAAATCATGTAACCATCCCACTCACTTTCGTTGTCTGCCCCGAAGTTTTCGCGGACATAGCGGGCATAGGTATTGAGCCCTACTTTCCCGAACCAGGGAACCTCAACATCTGACCCTATCCCTATATAGTGTTCGAACAGGGCATTATCACCCACATTGGTTACTGTCGATATATAGAGTTCCTGAACCGGCCCGAAGGAAAGATCTTTGCCAGTTAGTGCATCTAATGATGCTCTTGGTGCAAACTTGAAGAAGAAGTTATCTGCAAAGTCATTGCTGCCTTCAGGTTTGTTTCGGTCCGAGTTGCTGGAGTTAAGCACATCGAAAACATCCAGATACCCATAGAGATCCAGCCAACCGGAACGGCCGCCAAACTCCATCTCGAAGTAGGTATCATCCTGGAACCCGAAAGGGATGCGGTTGTTGATACTTTGCATCAGGTTAAAAGTGAACCACTTATAGTCATTTTTTCTGATGTCGTCGGAATAGTCGACGGCAAAGCTCGCACCGGAAAGGGCGAGGGCGGAACTGATACTAAGAGCTGCCAGAGTTTTATACATGATGACTTCCCGCTAACCATTTGCCATTGCTTGTTGTTCTTCTCGTCAGTTTGCTTTTCTAGGTATTGCCACGGTCTTGAAAGGCATGACAAGAAGTGTTCGTGAGCGTGTTGTAGGAGTAAAAATATACTTCGCGCTCATACAGCAAAGGCTAGCGCATATTCTCAGCGCTGTGCTTCTGTCTTATTGCTAAGTCGTATTTCTCAGTTGTTGGGAAAATAGTCGGGGAAAATATGGAAGAAAATGAACTAGAAAGCGGGGATGTCTCGTAAGTAATTTCAATCTTACTTTCGAGATATATTCGTAGCAAATAACAAAAAGGCGCCAAAGGCGCCTTTCATCTAGCTAAGTACAAATTAACTTAGAACTTGTAGGTAACAGAGATGTAGTGACCTACACCTGTAGATTTAAAGCCATCAGAGTCTTTGATACCGTAGATGTCTTTGTATGCTTTCAGGCCGTAACCTACCGCATAGCGGTCAGAGTGCCAGTACAGACCGTTGAACATTGCACCACCGCTGCTCGCGCCGCCAGTGTTTGGACCATCGTCTAGACCGAATTCGTAATCGATGTAACCCTGGTAAGACAGGAAGCTGCCGTTGTCGAAGAAGTGGAATGGTTTGAACCAGTTAGTGGCTAGGTGGTAGCCGTTCCACTCATGGTCGTTGCCGCGGTATGAAGCATATAGGTTCAGGCCGATTTTGCCCAACCAAGGAACCATCACATCTGAACCCAGACCGATTTTCTGGTTGTTTACACCAGAGTTACCGCCCCACTCCATAAGAGTAGCAACGTATAGCTCCTGAACTGGGCCGAAAGACAGATCTTTGCCAGTTACTGCATCCAGAGACATACGTGGTGCAAATTTCATGAAGATCTTTTCTTTGCCCTGCTTATCACTATCTTTGTCGCTGGTCAGGTTGAATACATCAACGTAGCCGTACAGGTCGAAGATGCCAGAGCGGCCGCCGAATTCCATTTCCAGGTAGTCATGGCTTGATTCACCTGGTAGCTCGTCAAAAGCGTACATTAGGTTGAATTGTGACCAGCTGTAGTCGTTCTTGTGGATGTCGTCAGAGTAATCTGCAGCATTAACTGCGGCAGGTAGAGCTGTTGCAGCTAGAACGCTAAGTGCTACTAGTGATTTACGCATGGTGAAGCCTCGCTAATTGTGTTTTATCTTTCGGACTTATTTATACGTTGTCCGTATTTATGGCGGTGATTCTATTGTTTTATGTCACTCTTGTGAATGTAACGATTGCGCAATCCTTTCCTAAACGTGATCGCGATCCTTTGTAATCGATTGCAAGGTGGGGTAATGGTGATCTCGATCGTTATTTTTAGTGCTTTCAGTGAAATTTTTCTGAACTAAATGATAAAGCGCTTATCTAACCGCAGTTTTGAGGGCGTTATCGACATAGAAAAGTGAGATAAATGAAGGGCGGAAGTACTCTTCATCAACAGAATACTTCCGGTTGGTGCTTGGTTCTTAATGATGCTGTGAGATTGGTTGCCTAACCACCTTCTGAGCTGGTTTGTGAGGAGGTGCTCGAGGTCTTGTCTACAGCATAGATCAGCAGCAAAACCGGCAGACCGATCAGTGCGGTTGTAAGGAAGAAAATGTTATATCCGAATGTGTCGACATAAAGGCCTGAAAAACCAGCAATAAACTTAGGGAATAAAAGCATAATTGAGCTAAATAGGGCATATTGGGTTGCTGAAAAGGCGACATTGGTCAGACTCGACATATAGGTAATGAACGCTGCGGTAGCGATACCCGCACTCAGGTTATCAACCGATATCACCAGCGTCAGCATAGGCAGGCTGTTCCCCATATAGGTAAATACCATAAACAGAATATTGGTACCGGCAGAAAGTACCGCACCCAGTGCAAGAATACGTAATGTCTTGAACTTGCTGACTAAAATCCCACCGAGTCCTGCTCCGAGCAAGGTCATGATCACGCCATAGACTTTTGATACCGAAGCGACTTCTGTTTTGGTAAAGCCCATATCGACATAGAAGGCATTGGCCATCACCCCCATTACAACATCTGAAATCCGGTAGCAGCCAATCAGTACCAGAATGAGCAGGGCATCACGACCAAAGCGGGAGAAGAAGTCCTTGAACGGCATGACGGCAGCGGTATAGAACCAGGCGATGATTCTGGCCAGTTGTGGCATCATACCGTTATCTGTGAGCTGATGGCGGAACTCTCGTTCTACATTGTCAATTTCCGAGCTGTCGATGTTAGGCTCGTGGATACAAAGTGCCGTGATCAAGCCGACAAGCATGAGCGATGCCATGATGAAGTAGGCTTGCTTCCAGCCGTTGGCATCATAGCCGCTGTCGGAGCCAAGCCAGGCAGCAAAGGCCAGGGCACCTGCACCGGCCATGATCATCGCCAACCGGTAGCCTGTCATATAGGCAGCGGCAAGGGCGGCCTGGAGGCGCTCCGTTGCTAACTCAATCCGGTAGGCATCAATGACGATATCCTGCGAAGCCGATGAAAAGGCAACAATGACGGCAAATACAGCCAACTGTACCAAATCGACCTGCGGGTTACTAAAGGCCATACCGCATAGCGAGGCGATGATTAAGAGCTGGGAAAAGACCATCCAGCCGCGGCGGCGGCCTAATAGCCGTGAGAGTACAGGAACGGGAAAACGGTCAATCAAGGGAGACCAGATCCACTTAAAGCCATAGGCCAAAGCGACCCAGCTAAAAAAGCCGATATCGGTTCGACTAACTTCTGCTTCCCGGAGCCAGAATGACAAGGTGCCGAAAACCAGCAACAGAGGCAGGCCGGAAGAAAACCCCAGTGCCAGCATGATCAGTACTTTCTTTTCGAAATAGACGCGCCAGCCTAGTTTGTTTTCCTTGATAAGTTGTTCCATTACTTCCCCTAAATCATCCGCAATGTTGCCGCTTTTCCTCGATTATAAATCTAAGCTACTGGGAACTTCAGTAAAATGACAGTAAAAAGATTCGCTGTGCTGAATGAAAGCGTTAAATACGACAAAGCGAGAGCCAGACTCTCGCTTTGACGTTTTCAACTCGGCGTTGATTCCTGTTTTCCACTTTTAGGTTATGGCCTAATCCCTTGCATTTTTTTCTGGTGTTCGCCTAGCCCGAGCAAAAACTGGGCTGTGGTTGTGACTTTAAACTGAATAAAGTTATTGCCGAGTAGCTCGTGCTCTTCGAGTGATTCAAGCAGATGGAGCAGGTACCAATAGGCCGATTCATAACTGTCGGCTGGCGTTCCCGATGCGACCGAGAGCTTCCACCAATCACGCAGATGTTCAGAACAGGTTTTACTCATGGAGTCGTAGCTGACATCGCCACTTAGTGTACCTAAGGCGCTTAGTGCCAGGGCGGGGGCGTAGTCAGCGATATGCTGATTGACCAATTCAGAAGATACATCTGGCCGGGATGAGATCAGTGTTAGCATAGCAGTCACCTGGTCGTAAGCTAACGGCCAGGTGACGTTAGCCTACTCTTTGATAATAGTAATAGCTTTAATAACTATAGGCTGCTGCGGGACATCTTTCATACCCATAGATCGGATAGTTGTAGTAGGAATTTCAGCCATTTTTTCAATAACTGAGAAGCCCTTCACAACTTTTCCGAATACGGCATAACCAGGGCGGCTGCCCTGAGCGTCCAAAAACGAGTTGTTCTGGTAGTTGATATAGAACTGGCGAGTTGCCGAGTCAGGATCTTGAGTACGTGCCATTGCTATGGTTGCACGTGCATTGCTCAGGCCGTTGGTTGACTCGTTTTTGATCGGTGGATAGGTAGGCCGGCGCTGCAAATCTTTGTCAAAGCCACCGCCCTGGGCCATGAAGCCCGGGATCACGCGATGAAAAATGGTACCAACGTAGCTACCGTCTTCGACGTAGCGCAGAAAGTTCTGGCTAGATAGCGGGGCATTTTTCTCATCCAGCTGAATGGTGAGTTCGCCGAGGTTCGTCTTCATCAGCACCTGCGTGGCACTGACAGGCAACGCAAAGCTCAATAGCAGAGCGACAAGGTAGCGACGCATTACAGGTTCTCCTGCATGTAGTTGTTCAGTTCAGGATCTGAATGGATGTCTTTTAATACGGCGGTGATCAGGCTGTTCATTGCTTCTTCCATATCTCCCATTGACGCACTCATCGCACCGTTACGTTCTGACTTGCCGGAGTAGCGCTTGACGAACTTGCCGGTCGGGGATTCGACAACCAACTGAAGCTGAAGTTTGCTGTTAAGCTCGTGGCTCATCATGCTGTGCTTGACGTTGATCATGGCTTCAAGGATATCCAAACGCATGGTTCCCTGGCTATCTTGCGTAATGGCGTAACCTTGTGATCTCAACTGGCGGGACAGGGCTTGTTCTAGCGTGATGCGTAAGTTTTGTGTCGCGTGCAGAGGCTGAACGTTCTGGCGGCCACTGTCGACAACGGCTATGAACTGAGCCGTTCTCAGGTCGCGGCTTTCCAGGCTTAGGGACTTACCCTGAGCATTAGCCTGAGTGCTGACAACAGGCGTCGGCGCAATGGTTAGCTGTGGTTCAGATGGTGCCGTACAGGCAGTAAGTGCCAAGACAGTGGCGGCAACAAAAAGCTTCTTCATATTTATTTCTATCCTTAACAAAAGCCGTTGTGAGCAGACAACGGCTCAATAGTAAAACATTGGGTTATTTTCCTGAACGGTAAACCACAAACTTATTATTTTGGGCGACGACCGACACATTACCAAATAAGCGTCTAAGTTTCCCATCGTAGCCCAGGTGGCGGTTACCAATGACAATTAACTGGCCTTTAGCTCTGAGAACTTGCTTTGAGTCACAAAACATTTGCCAGGCAATATGATCGGTGATGGCGGTTTGCTGATGGAACGGTGGGTTGCACAGAATGAGATCGGCACTGTCGTGTTCAAGCCCATCCAGGCAGTTGCCCACTTTGGCTGTCAGTTGATCCGGCGTGGGCAGGTTAAGTTTGGCGTTGGCCTGGCATGAGGCGACAGCCATATAGCTTTCGTCGACACAGGTGACGGATGCGTGGGGATTTAGCCGAGCGGCTTTTAGGCCGATAACACCGTTGCCACAACCTAAATCGACAATGTCGCGATAGTTGTCGTTCTGCGGGATATGTTCCAGCAGCAGGCGGGCACCGATATCCAGGCTGTCGCTAGAGAAGACATTGGCATGGTTGGTGATTGTCAGCTCATGCTCAGGAACCTCCCATTGCTGTGGGACCGGAAGCGGCTTCGCCAGCACCGGGTTAGGCTGGCAGAAAATCAGACGGGCTTTTTTGACCGCCAGGGATGTTTTGGTTTCACCCAGGTGTTTTTCAAACAGCTTCAGCGTCGAGGTATGGATATCTTTGGCCTTTGCAGCACCGATGACAGTACAGTCTTCTGGTAACAGGTTACAAAGCTGCTGTAGTTGCCAGGTAAGCAGGCGATTGTTTTTTGGCAGCTTAATTAACACCAGCTGCGGGTTATCCGGTAGCTCGGCCAGGCAGTCGACGATATTGACATGCGGTAGCTGGTTGGCATTGAGGTTGGCGAGGCAGCCTTGCCGGGCGATAAACGAGTCGGTGACGCTGGTGACGCGGCCTTTTTGAGTGAACCAGCAGCTTAGCGCCCCGAAACTGTCATTCATGATGAGAATTGGTCGCAGAGGATCCAGTGCCATCTCCTGGGTATGGTTGATGAGATATTCATCCGCGGCATCCCATGCTTGCAGGGTTTCGTTTTTTCGTACAGGGTAGCGCTTGAGTGTCAGTGCACGCTCGTGCAGGGTTAGCTCTGGTTTCATTACCGGTTACTTTAGGGTATGTTTACAATTAATTGAGTTGTCCATTTTCGCAGAACATGCCTGCGCTGCAAACTAAAACCCGGCTTTTGGGGCTGATTAATTACGGTCAGTTGTCTTACTGAGCAGATATTAAAGAAAAAGTTGCTAATTGTTTCGTGGCGGTTTTGTGGCCATTGCATAGCGATAAAGGTGAGAGTAATGATCCAGGAACGTATAGAAGAAAAACTGCAGCAAGCTTTTGAGCCTTTACATCTTGAAGTGGTTAACGAGAGCAACATGCACAATGTCCCGCCAGGATCGGAAAGCCATTTTAAAGTGGTTGTCGTGAGCAAGCAGTTTGACGGTGTTCGCCTGCTTGGTCGTCACCGCGCGATCAATACGGCGCTTGCCGAAGAATTGGCCAACAGTATCCATGCACTGGCCATACACACCTACACCGAGAGTGAATGGCAGAGCCTGGTTGACGGCGCGCCTGCGTCACCGGCTTGCGGAGGCGGGTCAAAACTGGGTGACTGAGTGACCTGATTAGCGCCGAACTGATTGATAAACCGCACTTTGCTGCGGTTTTTTTAGTCATAAACTTTGAATCTGCAGGCATCATTATCTTGAATATTCGCGTATTATTGCATTTACCTTCATAGGACATGCGGAGCCTGCCTCTCGGTGCTTGCCGATATAGGTAGCTGTCAGCGATGGTGAGCTGACTATACTGTTAAGAACTTGAACCTCTGTGACTTTTGCAGCGGCCGTTCAGATAGTAGAAGGGAATTCAATGATACAACGTAGTCGTAAGATCGTAATCGGGTTAGTGCTTGCTATGGGGTTGGTTGCTTGTGGCGAGCAGGGCAGCGACAAGAAACACCAACAGGTCAAGACCGTGGAATGGAAACTGGTTACCTCGTGGCCAAAAGGTTTCCCTGGCCTGGGGTTGGCTCCCGAGCGGTTTGCCGACAAGGTCAATGCGCTCAGTGATGGTCGTCTGGTCATAAAGGTTTACGGCGCCGGTGAACTGGTTCCCAGTTTCGACGTGTTCAATGCGGTGTCAAAAGGAACTGCCCAGATGGGGCATTCAGCCGCCTTCTACTGGCAGGAAAAAATTCCCGCGGCATCTTTTTTTTCTGCGACTCCTTTTGGTATGACGGCCCAGGAGATGAATGCCTGGCTGCACTATGGCGGCGGTCTTGAGCTTTGGCAGGAACTTTATGAGCCCTATGGTGTTATTCCTATGGCCGGAGGGAATACCGGAGCTCAGATGGGAGGTTGGTTTAATAAAGAAATCAACACCCTCGCTGATCTTAAAGGATTGAAGATGCGCCTGCCCGGATTTGCCGCGGATGTGCTGAAACGGGCGGGTGGTATTCCGGTAAGCTTGCCCGGCGGCGAGTTGTTTACGGCGCTTGAGACCGGTGCGATAGATGCTACCGAATGGGTTGGCCCCTATAATGACTTAGCATTTGGTTTACATAATGCTGCGAGGTACTACTATTATCCGGGGTGGCAAGAGCCGAGTACGACACTGGAGTTCTTGGTAAATAAAAATGCATATCAAGCCTTACCGGATGATTTAAAACAGATTGTTGTAGTGGCTGCGCGCGCCATCAACCAAGATATGCTTGATGAGTATATGGTGAAGAACGTGCAGGCGCTGGATGTGCTGGTCAATGAGCACGGCGTTGAGATCAGGCTGTTTCCCGAAGAGGTACTGGCTGAGCTGAAATCGTTGACACGGCAATTGATGAATGAAAAGAGCGCCAGTGATCCGGACGTTGGGCGGATCTATTCGTCATATAGCCAGTTTCTTACGGATATCCGTCAATATGGTCGGGTATCAGATAATGCTGATGTGAATATTGATTAACAAAGTATGACAAAAAATAAACAACTTAAATGGGGCTTTGTTGCCCCATTATTGTGACTGTTTCATTGGCATTGATTTTTTGTTAACAACGTATTTCAAGTGAGAATGTTTTGATAAATCAGCTTACTTCTCACATTTGTGCGTTGGCTCAAACTTATAACCGAATACCCCTATTGCGTTTGAAATGTTCATGGATTTTCACCTCGTTTAGCGTGGTTTGGCATAGTAAAAACACGTGGATTAATGCTAGAATCGCGGCCTCAAAATTACTCGGCACAAATTATGTGACAAGTAAGTTAATAGGATGTTGCGGTGTCGGTGTGGTTTAAAACCGGCTTCGGACGAAGGAAAGTCGTGTCTTAATTGCGCAATAGAAAATTCTTTTTCCCGTTAATGTAGTGCAAGTGCGTATGATTACAATAAAAAAGGGTCTGGATATCCCAATTTCAGGGACTCCTGCCCAGGCGATACATGATGGTAAGACCATCACACGAGTCGCCTTGCTTGGCGAAGAATATGTTGGTATGCGTCCTACAATGCATACCCGCGT
>NZ_RSEJ01000151.1 GCF_009910675.1 Photobacterium alginatilyticum
GCATCTTTCCCCTTGGCCAKGAACCTCCTTTGGATTTTKATTTGTTATACTCGTCTATTTTTGATCCTAAACGAAGAAGAAAGGAAGGAAAAACAATATAAGTTACTAATTTGCAATCCAATTAGGAAAGATTTGCTTGGAATCAATCAAGTATATAGTAAATAATAAGTAATACAATGAKTTCAAAACATAACATATTTCGAATCGTAATACARTTTTTTATTTAAGTATTTTGTATAATACTCTTGTAAACCAAATTTTATGCTCTMCCCCGAATTCTTCAATTCTTCTATGATTATATATATATGAATGTCATTCAAACTTGAACTTGAATTTCTCMAATAATAAAATAAAATGTTGAATCCACTTTATTTTTTCTCTTYCCYCCCTTATTTTATTTTTTATTATAAAATAGAAAAAAGGGAAAAAAGAGAAAAGAAGGGGAGAGGACTTAGTCACATAGATATTTTATTCTATCTCTAATCTTCTTCATTCCTTCCCGTGCAAATAACTAGAATGAAAAAAAGGGGAATGTCAGCGCATCCGGAAAAAAACGATTAATCTCGATCAATAGACCTGCTAAAGAMCCGAACCATAGAGTACTTAGTACCGGTGCCACAGAGAGMTATGTTTTGAAATCTCGCATTCAAAARCCTCCTTCGTTAGTTTATTGTAATAAATAAAAATAATGGTAATCCATATATGATCAAATGCATATGTCGTTAAGGGACACCTGTAGTTGTGCGCGCAATCTCTAATTCGAATTGAAATRTACAATGATCCAGTTGAAAGGATTTTCTTTTGCTTAAAATGAAAATCAAAGAAAAAATAATTTCTTTCTTACTAAGTATTC
>NZ_RSEJ01000152.1 GCF_009910675.1 Photobacterium alginatilyticum
CTAGGGTTGCTGTTTCCATTATTWTATAATTTTAAGACMAAAATGGATCTATGMTAAGATCSTTTATTTACAACGGAATAGTATRCWAAGTCAACAGATCTCAATGAATAYAATAGGAYTTATGGCTACAAAAACKGTTGAGACCGKTTCTAGMCCYGGTCTTGGWCCAAGACCAAAACGAACKAATCTAGGGGGTTTATTRAAACCATYRAATTCSGAATATGGTAAAGTAGCTCCTGGATGGGGAACAACTCCTTTKATGGGTGTTGCAATGGSTTTATTTGCAATATTTCTMTCTATTATTTTGGAGATTTATAATTCKTCTGTTTTATTGGATGGAATTTCAATGAATTAGATCTATTAAGAACTGGCCAGTTTTATCTTTCAATACAAAAGGAATCCTTTCGAGCTCGGATTTCTATTTCTAGCCCATCTTGGTGGCAGTTTGACCGCGAAATTTCTTTGTTTCTGTATTTCCGGAATATGAGTGTGTGACTTGTTATAATTGATCCTATTGATAGTACAGAGAATGGATCTGTCATCTTGATCTTGATAGAGATGGTTTTACTTCGTCGGATATTTATTCTAGTATCTGGAACACGGAATAKRTGAAATMGRTTAARAAATTTTTGAACTATGATTTATACTTAATAKTCAGACCTTGTGGCCGGATTCAAACAAAATTGCAAAGAATTCTAATTTATATTATAAATTGAAAKATTTTTMTTCTTTCAAACCCMTATTTATGCTTCTTTTGACTTATTTTGACCTAACTACAAAGGTTTTTTTTTATTTTGAGTCATTCTATCTATTCAAGCAATAAGCGACGATCTAAAA
>NZ_RSEJ01000153.1 GCF_009910675.1 Photobacterium alginatilyticum
TCGATAGACTTGCGACCAAATAGGGAACGCACTAATGGATGGAGTTGCATAACAAAGCAATCAAGGTGACCCGTTACACTCGGCGGTTTTGGTATAAAGTTCAGTGTGCTTTGTTAGTTTCGTGTGGGGCACCTTATTGCAGGCGTTAGGGCACTGGTTTGCACAGGCAACGTGGTGGTTGCTTTTCGTTTGTTGGGTCAAGCTTAGCTGCTAGCAAGTCGTTCTTTGTAAGCGATATATCTGAACGCTTTCCGGTATAACGAACTGTGAGAATGATTGGCTTTGTCCGCCGCACACTTGATTTAGCCGGGTTTATCGCTATTAGCAATGCCCGAAACTTCATCGAATGGAAATGATCAAATTTGGGCTATGGTTATCAATGTTTGGTTCTTGGCTATTTTTCCGAAGACTCCGATTATAACTGGTTGATAAAGAGCAATTCTTTGTCCAGTGGCTACTGATTTTATCTAATAGTTCATGAAGTTATCGGTTACCAACTGTTTGATTAATGATGATAGGGTAGACTGTTGGGTATTGGAATAGCTCGTTTCTTAGCGATGTTGTGCGTGTTAAGTGCATACATTTCAATGGCTTGCCCTAACAAGGCAATCAAGGGTGACGCGTTACACTCGGCGGTTTTGGTTTGAAGTCCAGTTGGCTTGGTGAGTTCATCGTGGCGCACCTTATTGCTGGCGTTAGGCATGGGAAAAGACTGCTTTTGGATCTGGTCGTAACCGCATCGCCCAAGAACGGGAAATCTTAGGCCATTCGTTCATCGTAGGGCTGTCCTTAAAGTTCTGGGAAGTGCAGGTTGCTCCGTTCTTTGCTGCCTCAGA
>NZ_RSEJ01000154.1 GCF_009910675.1 Photobacterium alginatilyticum
CAAAGAACGTAGCAACCTGCATTTCCCAGATCTTTAAGGACAGCCTTACGATGAACGAGTGGCCTAAGATTTCCCGTTCTTGGGCGATGCGGTTACGACCAGATCCAAAAGCAGGCTTTTTCCATGCCTAACGCCTGCAATAAGGTGCCCCACACTAGACCTGCAAAGTGCACAGAACTCCATACCAAAACCGCCGAGTGTAACGGGTCACCCTTGATTGCTTTGTTATATTTTTAATTGTCACGGAACTCTTCAAGCACATCATCACCACTATCAATAACGTGATAGACAACCCCTAGACTTTCTCGTTCATCGATACCAATGCAAACAATATCATCTGGTATCCAAGAGTCATCGAAATCATGCATATCTCTTAATGTCGGAATCAAGGTAAGGTCAATAAAATAATATTGACCCTCAAGCCAAACATGGTAATTGAATCGATTTCTACCACTTACATCTTTAACTTCATCGGATTCACTTGGCTCAAAATATGATTCACCTTCTATCTCAACCCAACCTACGTTTATAGTGACATCATTATCTAAAATATCACTTGATGTTTGCAGTATTGCATTAGATACATTGGCACACTCTCCAGCAAGTTCGCCATCAAACAATTGAAGAGCTCTTACATATAACTCTTTATCTAGTTCATACATAATTTATAGTTTCTCCGCCAAAAATATAACGCCTGCGATAAGGTGCCCCGCACGAAACTAACAAAGCACACTGAACTTCATACCAAAACCGCCGAGTGTAACGGGTCACCTTGATTGCTTTGTTAGGCATTTCCACATGTGAAATCTTTACTTGGCCGCTGAACTCTCAGCAT
>NZ_RSEJ01000155.1 GCF_009910675.1 Photobacterium alginatilyticum
TAACGCCTGCAATAAGGTGCCCCACGCTAAACTAGCAAAACACACCGAACTTCATACCAAAACCGCCGAGTGTAACGGGTCACCTTGATTGCTTTGTTATGCAGTTGATTCACGCCACATAGTTTCAGTAATCTTATACAGGCAATGACGCTCAAGTGGATGGCCTTTTGCTAGAGCAGGATGGTCAAAATCCAAGCCAGTATCTTCCATCCCTAACTTCATCATCACCTTTCTGGATGGTTTATTTTGAAGTGTTGTGAACGCATAAACTTCAGCTTCATTGAGTTTATCAAAAGCAAATTTCAATGCTTCATTCGCCGCCTCTGGCGCATACCCTTTACCCCAGTGTTTTGATGATAATCGCCATCCAATTTCTATGAAGGGAGTATTAGGGATGTTTTGGTCTTGATAATGTAAGCCCACAAAGCCGATAAACTCAGAAGTATTTTTAAGTTCTACAGCCCAAAAGCCCCAGCCTTTCTCATTTATCAGAGTTTCAATCTTATGAGCTAATTTATCGCTTTCTTCCTTTGACAAAACCGCAGGGAAGAATCTCATAACTTCTAGGTCAGCAGTTATCTCAGCAAATGCTGAATAATCTGATTGTTTCCATTGTCGTAGAATCAACCTTTCTGTTTCTAGTTCTATAAGCAACAGTAACTCCTCAAGTTATCCAAAACTGCATAACGCCTGCGATAAGGTGCCCCACACTGAACCAACAATGCACACCGAACTCCAGACCAAAACCACCGAGTGTAACGGGTCACCTTGATTGCTTTGTTAGGCATTTCCACTTGTGGCTTCCCTACCTGGCCGTCGAACTCTCAGCGTG
>NZ_RSEJ01000156.1 GCF_009910675.1 Photobacterium alginatilyticum
TGATGAGCAAGTTTAGCTCAGACCGTAGTATTCGAGACTACGCCAATAACATCTGGAACCTAGAGCCAGTAAACCGTTAATTCACCCCATTTGGTGATTTAGAGTCTGAATTGATATCAGCAAAACCCTAACATCGAAGCGGCCGCAAGGCCGCTATCGGAGAGAACGATGAAAGACGATCAAGTATTAAAACAAGTTGCTGACATGGTAGGTATTGCAGATAGCTATGTCAGTGCTTGGGGAGATGAAGCAAACGTTGAGAGCGAGACGATCCGTCGCCTGCTCGCAGCGCTTGGTTACGACACACGAAGCGACGAAGCTTTGTTGGAATCAGCCAATAAAAAGCAGCGTCCGGATGTACTGGCACCGGTACAGGTAGTACGTAGCGGCGAGCCGATGCGCATTGCCATGCACCTTGGCCAAAGTGCACGGATCAGCGATTTCAGCTGGCGTCTGGAAACAGAGCAGGGCGAAGTAATGGAAGGCTGGTTACAGTCTCAGCTGATCAGTGACGAGCGTGCCGATGGCGGCCCGTTGGTGTTCTCATTACCAGATGATCTGGAGTGGGGTTACCACAAGCTTGAAGTGTTCCGCAAGCGTCGTAAATCTCCGTTTGAAATGACTTTGATCGTCACGCCTCAGTCTTGTTACAAGCAGGATGCCCTGCAGGAAGACAAGAAACTTTGGGGTACGAGCGTTCAGCTGTATTCAATTCGCACTAATCACAACTGGGGGATTGGTGATTTCGGCGATCTAAAACAACTGGTTGCCGATGTTGCTGCCCGCGGTGGTGATTTTGTGGGTCTTAACCCTATTCAC